>JACRDG010000025.1 GCA_016218715.1 Desulfomonile tiedjei
CTCCGTGGTGTAGATATCGTTGCGCTTGCGTGCAGAGATTGTGATGAGGGAGAGCTAGCTTGGCTTTCGGATTATTTGCGAGGTTGTGTCGTCGGTCTGGATTTGTGACCGTGTGTGCGTTTTGACGTACCTCAGCAAGAGCTTCATGGACCTGATGGGTCTGACCTGGAAAGACTATGAGGGGCACCGCTGGATCCAGAAGATGCAAATAGGTACCCCTCGAGAACTGCTCGCTCAATGGGAACGCTGTGTCGAAACCAGCGGGTCTTGGAGTCACCGGTTCACGATAACGGACAAACACGGGAAAGAGCGGACGATCGTCAGCAGAGGCGCTGCCGTCAAGGACGAAAAGGGCGAGGTGACGTCCTGGGTCGGCATCAACCTGGACATAAGCGATGTCGCTTCCGACAAAGGCCCTTGTCGTCCCCTATCCGATTGATGCTCAGGTCTCCAGCGATGGGCGCCTAACCCCTTCGCCCGACATAAGGAAAGTATGGAGCGGAATAAGGAATCCAAATCATCTCCGGAGGACCTGCGCAGACGTGCTGAGAAGCTGGTGCGGGAACTCGCCCCGGACCGAGACACGCTCAATGTCTCCCCCGACGATGTCAGGGGCTTGATCCACGAGTTGCAAGTCTACCAGGCGGAACTCGAGATACAGAATGAGGAACTCCGCCGCGCGCAACAGGAGCTGGGAGCCTCGCGGGACAACTACGCAGACCTCTACGACTTTGCACCGGTAGGCTACTTCTCTTTCGACCCGCCCGGCCGGATCAGAAAGGTCAACCTGACCGGCGCACGTATGCTGAAGCACGAACGACAGCATCTGCTTATGAAACCCTTTATGACCCTCGTTTCCCGCGACGATCGACCGATATTCTACGCCCACTTGAGAAAGGTCTTCGAGACCGGCGGGCAACAGACTTGTGAAATCCGGCTCGACCAACATGGCGGCGGGCAGATCCACGCAAGGCTGGAAAGCCTGTCTCTGGGAGCACAGAGCGAGTCGGACCCGCTCTGCCGGACTGCTGTCTCCGATATCACCGAACTGAAAGTTGCACAGGAAACGGTCTTGAATACTCAGCACCAGGTGTTGATGAGCATGGGGGAAGCGGTCTGCGTCTCGGACGAGTACGGGCACATTTCCACGATCAACCCGGCCTTCGAGAGCATGTTCGAGATCGAGGGGCCGAGACCGGGAAATTACGAGGGACTTCGTCTGAGCGACCTCCTCGATGACCAAGAGGGCACGACGTTCAACGACCTGAGAGAGCACTTGATTGCCCAAGGTCACTGGCGCGGAGAAGTTCGCGGCCGCAAAGGGAGCGGGGCCTGTTTTGACGCGGATGTGCGCATGACGGTCCTGGAGCTGTTCAGCCGCAAGAGCCTGATTACGGTGTGGGAGGACATCACGCGGCTCAAACTCGCGGACAAGGCCCTGCGCGAGAGCGAGGGCCGATTCCGCGCGATCTTCGAGAGTGCCGGCGATGCTATCTTTCTCAAGGACCGATCTTTCCGGTACACTCTGGTCAACCCCGCTTTCGCACAACTGTTCCACAGAACCGCCGAAAGCATCTGTGGGCTGCGCGCTGATGAGCTGTTCGGGGACGAGGGAGCGGATTACGAAACGGATGTGGACAGCCGCGTCCTCGCGGGGGAAACCTTAGAAGAACAGCGCACAAGGACCGTCGACGGGACCGCGAGAAGGATCCACGAAGTGAGGGCCCCGCTCCGCGACGCCCAGGGCGAAATTGTCGGCCTATTCGGGATTGCCCGCGACATCACCGAGCGAGAGCCGCTCCGGCCGGTACCGACTGCGGATGCGGACACCTCCGAATCACCTGCAATGCGGGAGGCTCTCAAGCAGGCAATGTATGCCGCAAAATGGGACACCGTCGTGCTGCTCCAGGGCGAGACGGGGAGCGGCAAGGATTACATGGCGCGGTTCATTCACGATCATTCCAAACGCTCGGCAGGCGCGTACGTGGGGATCAATTGCGCGGCCGTGCCGCCGGAATTGGCCGAGTCGGAGCTGTTCGGCCACGAGCGAGGCTCCTTCACCGGCGCACATGCCCGCAAACGGGGGCTCCTGGAAGTGGCTGAAGGAGGGACCCTTTTGCTGAACGAGATCGGCGACCTTCCGCTCCCGCTCCAGGCAAAGCTCCTGACCTTCTTTGACACGAAGAAGATCACCCGCGTGGGCGGGAATCAGGAAATAAGTGTCAATTGCCGCATCATTGCCGCCACCAACCGCGATTTGAACGAAGCAGTGCAGGCAGGGCACTTCAGGGAAGACCTGCTGTATCGCCTGAGCGTCATGGTGATCGAGGTTCCTCCCCTGCGAGAGCGAAAGGAGGACATTGTGCCGCTCGTCCACCAGATGCTTCCGCGGCTGGCTGCTGACCTGAAAGTGGCTCAGATCCCCGAAGTGAGCCCTGCCATGGTCGTCTGGTTCAAGCGGTACCAGTGGCCCGGCAATGTCAGGGAGCTTAAGAACGTGCTGGAACGGTGGATTATCACAGGGGAACTGCCGTGGCAGAGCGTTCCGACGGAGGAGCGGAAGGCCGCTTCACCGGGTCATTCCATCCAGGTCTCTCTTGGCGAGGGACGCACCCTGCGCGATATCACTCAGGAGGTGACGCTGTCCTTGTGTCTCGAAGCCTTGCGGCGAACGAAAGGCAACAGGACGCACGCGGCCGAGCTTCTCGGCATTTCGCGCGATTCGCTGTATCGACACCTCAAGCAGCTCAGCCCCGACGCGATACCTCCGGAAGAGTGAAACCCGTCGGTGACCGAGTGCTCCTTTTCGCAAATACGGTGTCTCCCTTGGAGGCCCTGCTCTTGGCTGTTCAGTGGGGCCGGCATCTTGCCGGTCCATGTGGAAATGACAGGCGGGACGCCTGTCCCACCGAACAGCCGGTGAGGGCGCCGCGATAAACGGAAACCGTGTCTTACACAAATCCGCGACAGAATCGATGAAATGGGCTCCTGAGTTCAGGACCTTCCTTCATGCTTCTGTTCCTGGTTACTGTGCAGCTGCATCGCCCTCTCACGCCTGGGGCCTCGACCGTACAGATGCCAGTTATGGGCAGAGGTTTAGAACCACTGCGATTGTGGAGCGCGGCACTTTTTGGCCAGTCAACTGTCTAATATTTGGAGCTAAATTGCGACGTCGTCGCGCGGCCTCTTGACATCGCGGTTCGGGATAACTAAACCTGTACCAATAAGGGGCAGCCGTGACGGTGAGGTCTACCATATTTCGCATTCTGTGCGTTATTCTCTGCGTTTTTACTACAGCTACCTATTCTCTCGCACTATTGAAAGGGGAAGGGTGCCTGTGGGAAGAGTCAAGCTCGCCTCTCGGTATTGTCTCCGCTTCCCCTGACCAGGCTTGTTGTTTCCACCGACCGTGTGGCGGTCTGTCTCCTGCGGAGGCCTGCTGCTCGACGGACGGGGACGACACCCACTCCGCCGCTCAGGACGGGTGGGGCCGTTGCTCGAGCAGTTGTTGCAAGGCGTTCCAGGCTCCGGTTTTTCTGACGAAGGCATCCGACGTCATGCTGAGGCTCGATGAGTCTCCGTCTCTGTTCGAGGCAACCCCTCTTCTTCCTGCTTCCGATTTCTCCCAATCCATATTCCGCCCTCCACAGGCCTAGCACTCGCTTTCGCAAATAGGGTGTGTTACCCGGAGTCCCTGTCCTGGATTGTGCCGTGGGCTGGCATCTTGCCGGCCGCTGCCGAGAGACATCCAGCGACCGAGATCGGAAACACGCGAATACGCAACCGTACTTGCGCCATCGAGCACTGAGGTATTCTCGCCACACACGTGTGGCCTGATACCGGGTGCCATTGCCGGCTTGCCCGGCAGTCCCGGCGCATCGCGAGGTTGCATCTCGGCGCGAAAGGTTACGGGTGAAGAATTGGCAAACAACCGATTGATGGACCTGCGCAATCCGTCCCGTCACGAGCAGGTCGAAGAGCCGGAAGTAGGTATTCCCAGCCCTCCCTTCCGCTGGAAGACCCGCGTTGCGCTCCCTGGCGCCCTCCTGGGCGGCCTCGTGGCGCTCCTTCTGGTGACCGGGTACAGCGAAGTCGTGCCGGCCGTGGCGGTGAACGCGAGCCCTGTGGTGGCCAAGAAGGTCAGCGGGCCGGTGGCGGGAGCTGTGACCGTCCAGGCCGCGGGATGGGTCGAAGCAGACCCGTACAAGTCCTACGTGACCGCATTGACCGATGGGATCGTGAAAGAAGTCCCGGTGCTGGAAGGCGATCCGGTGCAAAAGGACCAGGTGGTCGCGCGTCTCGTGGATGACGATGCAAAACTTGCCCACGAACTGACCCAAGCCCGGGTTCGTGAACTCGAGGCAGCGTTGCTGTCGACACGGGCCGACCTAACGGCAGCCAAGGAGGAGTGGGAGAACCCGGTCGAGCGGAACCGTTCCATCGGTGTGTTCGACGCTCAAGTGGCGGAAAGCAAGGCCACGCTGGAACAGCTGACCGCGGAGATCGACGTGGAGGCCGCTCAACTGGAACACGCCAAAAGCCAGAACGACCGTTTCGAGGGGTTATTCCAGTCGAATTCCATCTCGGAAGCGGACCTGATTCGCGTCCGGTCGCAATACCATGCCCAGAAGGCCAAGCTCGCGGCCACCAAGGCGCGTCAGATCGCGGTCAAGGAACTCATTCCCAAATATGAGGCAGAGCTGCTGGCAGCCAAGGAACTGATGAGGTTGCGGACAGAGGAACGGCGCAAGCTGGATCACTCTCAGGCCGCGGTGATCAAAGCCGAAGCGACGCTGCAGCAGGCCAAGACTACGCTCGCGGAAGCAAAACTGCGCCTGGAACGGATGGAGATTCGCTCCTCCATGGACGGCACCGTCATGAGGCGACTGACCGTGCCTGGTTCCAAGGTGTTGATTGCCGTGGACAATGCGGCTTCTGCCCGTGTCCTGAGTCTGTACGACCCGAATCGGTTGCAGGTGCGCGTGGACGTTCCGCTGGGCGACGCGGCAAAGATCGGCGTCGGACAGCTCGCGGAGATTACTGTGGAGGTTCTCCCCGACCGCACCTTCTCCGGCACGGTCACCCGCGTGCTCCACGAGGCAAACATTCAGAAAAACACCTTGGAAGTGAAGGTAGCCATCGCGAATCCGGAACCTCAGCTCAGGCCCGAAATGCTGGCACGGGTCCGATTTCTCGCCAAGGTAGATCCTGCCGCGGATCAGGAGAAGGCGCGAGTCTTCGCACCGGACGCGGCGTTGCGGCGAAACGGCGGAACAACTACAGCCTGGGTGATCCGCGACTTCAACGGAGACCGGGGAATTGCCTCGGCGCGGCCGGTTCAGGTGGGCACCCTCAAGAGTGAAGGATGGGTCGAAGTGCCGGAAGGTTTACAGCCTGGAGATCTTATCGTGACCAGATCGCCACGCGAACTCAAGAACGGCGAACGAGTCCGGGTTATCGGGGAATAGCGAGACAGTTCGAGAGACCGAGGGAGATCATAATGGCGCTTATCGAATGCCGAAAGTTGACGAGGACGTACCAGAAGGGGACCAACACCATCACTCCGCTGGACGCCCTGGATATAGACATCGAGGAGGGGACCTTCACCGCACTGATGGGTCCTTCAGGGAGCGGGAAGACCACGCTGCTCAACCTCATAGCAGGAATCGACACCCCCAGCGCGGGTTCGCTGATCGTTGGAGGAGTGGACATCGCCACGCTCCCGCGATCGAAACTGGGGCAATGGCGTGCCGAGAACATCGGGTACATCTTCCAGCTCTACAACCTCATCCCGGTGCTGACTGCGTACGAGAACGTCGAACTACCGCTCCTCTTGCACGAACTCTCTGCCAAAGAGCGCCATCGGAAGGTCTCCGCGGCCCTTGAACTGGTCGGTATCGCGGATCGTCACGACCACTTCCCCAATCAATTGAGCGGCGGCCAGGAACAGCGGGTGGCTATTGCGCGCGCCATCGTCTCGGATCCCAAGATAATCGTCGCGGACGAACCCACGGGCGACCTCGATCGCAGCTCGGCAGGCGAAATCATGGGGCTCCTGCAGCAGATCAATCAGGAGTTGGGCCGAACGCTCATCATGGTGACCCACGACCCCAAAACCACCAAGTACGCGCAGCGCACCTTGCACCTGGACAAGGGCAAGCTGCTTGAACTCGAAGCGGCCATCGCACGCGGGGTAGCGGCCCATTGCTGACCGCAACGTAGGGAGAACAAAGATGCTCTCGTTCCGTTTCTTACCGCTGGTTTTCAAATACCTGTTCCGGCATCAGGCCCGCAGCCTGCTCACCCTCGGCGGGGTGGCCGCTGCGATGTTCCTGTTCTATTCGGTGCAGGCCATGCAGCAGGGGGTTCGCGACGCCACGCGGGTGACCGCTGACGACACGAGGCTCGTGGTGTACCGTCAGGACCGCTACTGCCCGTTTACGAGCAACCTGCCCCAGGATTACGCGCGGCGTATCGCAGCGATTCCCGGAGTCAAGGCCGTGGTTCCGGTGAGCATTGCGGTCAACAACTGCCGGACCGGCCTGGACGTGGTTACGTTCCGGGGTGTTCCCAAGGATGCCTTTGAGAGCGGCTTCTTCGGCAAGGTCCGCCTGACGCAGGGATCGCTGGAAAGCTGGAAGAGTCGCAACGACGCGGCGCTCGTCGGCGAGCGACTGGCGAAACGGCGCTCGCTCAAACCAGGCGACCGTCTCGATATCGGCGGCATCACCATATCGGTGGCCGGGATACTCGATTCCGCGGAGCCGCAGGACCAGAATGCGGCGTACACGCACATCGACTTCATCCAGAGGGCATCGGGGAACAAGGTCGGGATCGTCACGCAATTCAACGTCGCAGTGCAGGAGCCGGGTCAACTCGGCAGCGTGGCCAAGGCCATCGATGACGAGTTCCGCAATGCCCAGGAGCCGACGGCGACGTGGTCGGAAAAGATGTTCGTCGCGCGGGTGGCCACGGACATAATAGAGATAGCCAACTTCGCTCACTGGCTGGGATGGGGCTGTATCGTCGGCGTGTTTGCCCTTGTGGGGAACGCCATCGTGCTGTCAGTGCGCGATCGCATGCGGGACCACGCGGTCATGCAGACCCTGGGATACAGCCAGGGGCTCATCGCGAAGCTCGTCATCGCAGAGAGCATGGCGCTGAGCTTGACCGGCGGGTTGATCGGCGTGATGGCAGGCGTGGCCCTCACGCACTGGGGAAATTTCAGCCTCTCCATGGAAGGACTGAGCATTCACGTGCACGCGAGCGCTGGCTCCATCCTCATGGGGTTGGCATTGTCCGCTTTCACCGGGGTGTCCGCCGGTCTGTTCCCCGCGTGGCTGACCTGGCAACGAGAGATCTCCGCGTGCTTCAGGGCTGTTTAGCAGGAAAGCATGAAAGGACCCCGTATGCGTCTACTGCCTTTTGATTATGGCGTGCGAAATCTCGGGCGGTCGCCGGCTCGGCTGGCGGCGACCGTGCTGGCGAGTGCGCTCGTGGTGTGTCTCGTGCTGGCCGCGGCCTCGTTCGTTCGGGGGATGGCACGCTCTCTCGTGGTTACCACCGACTCGTCCAACGTGATCCTGCTGGCCGCGGGGAGCGAAGAGAGCCTCGAACGGAGCCAGATTCCGGGCAATACCGCGAGTCTCCTCGCTGCGGATCTCCCCGGAATCAAGACTCGGCTTGGAGTACCTTACGTGTCGCCCGAAATCGAGGCAGCGCTCATTGTTCGGGCCGACCGAGACAGCCGTGACGAACTGCGAGCCATGATACGAGGCTTCGCGCCTGAAGCGTTTCTCGTGCATCCCCGCGTGCAGGTCGTGGAGGGGCGGATCCCGAGGCCGGGGAAGGACGAGATTATGGTGGGAGGCCTGGCCCCGGAGATGATGGGGCTGCCGGACGAGCGCCTGCGAATCGGGAGCAAGTTGTGGTTTGACAATCGTCCGTGGACTGTTGCGGGCCGTTTCCGCGCGATAGGAACGGTGATGGACGCGGAGGTGTGGGTGCCGTACACGGATTTGCAGGTGGCGACCAAGCGGGACACGGTGTCGTGTGTGGTGGTCACCCTGGACGACGCTGACTTCTCGGACGTTGACGCGTTCACCAAACAGCGGTTCGATTTGGGGTTGGTCGCGATTCGGGAAAGTGAATACTACTCCTCCATCATGAAATTCTACAAGCCGGTTCATGCCATGATCTGGATCACCGCGATCCTGATCGCCTCGGCCGGCGTCCTCGGCGGACTGAACACGATGTACGCGGCCTTCGCCGCCAGAATCCGGGAACTGGGCATGCTCCAGTCTCTGGGATACTCGCGACCCGCCATTGTGGCGAGCCTGGTCCAGGAGTCGCTCCTGGCCGCGTCTGCGGGGACGCTCCTCGGGTCCGCGGTGGGGCTGTGGTTCATCGACGGGCTCGCGGTCCGCTTTTCCATGGGAGTCTTTCAACTGGTAATCGACTACCGGGTCCTGCTCTTTGGCGTGATTGCAGGGGTCATCATGGGAATCGTCGGTGCACTGCCTCCGGCCTGGCGGTGCCTGCGTAGGCCGATAACGGAAGCCCTCAAGGCTGCATGACAGGAAAGGAAGAAATAAATGAAACCAACTTTGAATCTTTGTCGATCTCGTTGGCTGCTTGCTGCGATGCTGGGCCTCCTGGCCGCAATCACCGCTCCCGGTCAAGATGCGGTGTGGGCTCAGGGCGCCACGTCGCTCCCCACGGACCTGTTCGTGAGCGCAGCGCCTCCCAATGCCCTCGACGTCGGGGAAGCCCGAAAAACTGCCGAAGAAGGAAAGCCTGTGGTAGTTCGCGGGAAAATCGGCGGCCTGGCTTCGCCGTTTGCCGATAAGTACGCCATGTTCCTCCTGGCGGACAGTCAACTGACGCTCCCGGCGTGCGGCACCCAGACGCCGTGGGACTATTGTTGCGAACCACGGGAAAAAGTCATGGCCAATCTGGCGACCATCCAGGTGGTGGATGCTGCCGGCAAGCTGTTGAAGGCCCCGCTTCGAGGAGTCAGCGGCCTGAATCCCATGGCCGATGTCGTGGTCCTGGGCACCGTGGTAAAGCGGGACACCAATATCCTGATTGTGAACGCCAAGAATATCTACGTGGCGAAGGCAGCAAAGTAGAGGCGGGAAGATCCGCCTTAGTACGCCATTTCATAAATACGGTCGCGGATTCTCGCGGGACGCGGTTTGAGTCAACCTCCGCGGCCTCTCTGGCTGTATTGGTGGGACAGGCGTCCCGCCTGTCATTTTCCCATGGACCGGCAAGATGCCGGCCCCACTGAACAGCCAAAGGCAGGGACCCAAGGGAGACACCGTATTTGCGATAAGATGTACTTAGCGAACGAGCCTGGCGAGGGACTACCGGTAAGGCACCATGTTTGTGCCATGGAGTTATCGGGGACCAACCCGCCCGTAAAGGAATGGATGCGCTCAATACCGAGAAATGGTTGACAGGGCGGGTCGATAGCACTAAAGTAATACCTCAAGAACGTGTGGCCGACGGGGTCCTGCCGTGAAGAAGGCGCTCACAACTTGGTCGATGGTACTGATTTACGCATTCAGCATGTGCGGCGGTGTGGCCGCGGCAGGATGCTGTATGGACCGGCCGACCGCCGCGGAAGCGGAGCATACCGATCATCAGCACCATCATTCCAAGGCCCAGGTGAGCCTGCACGCATTCTTGCACGCGTTGTCTCTCGCTGAATATTCGGCCATCGTAGACCACCACTGCTGTTGTCTCGCTTCCAGCCCGGGAGAGGATATCCAAGCAGCCCACATAGTGAGGAATCAGCGACCGGTCCCCGAGACCTTCGCAGCTCACCATTTTGCAGCCTATGTCAATTCACCTACCTTTGGCCCAGAGTCCCAGACACCTTCCTTCCGCTTGTTGAATGGACCTCGGGAACACAATGCCACCATTGTATCAATTCGTTCTGTCTCCCTGTTGATTTGAGCCGATCCAGGCGGTCTACCGCCCGCGGAGAGCGTCCCGCTCAGGGGTCTTTCTATGCCCCTGATTCGTCGCGGCGTGCTCTCGTCGCAAGGTAACCGTTCACCGGCACAAACGCAGCGCCCCGGAATGACCTGGCGAGCGATTACCCGACCGTGAGCGGCGTTGCTTGTGGGCTCGGAAAACCGGTTCATCACGACAGGAGATATCAGTATGTCGCGATTCATCGTGGTTCTTGCAGGACTCTTTGCGATGTTTCCGTTCTACACGGCTGTCGCCGCAGAGAACGGCCGATTCGCCCTCAATGAGAAGTGGAAACGTCAACAAGCCTGCCAGGCAGACCAGGCCGCGCAGTTGCGATCGCTTGAAGCCGAGGCGGAATGCTCATTTCCAGGAATCGACGCAAAGCCATCGTCTTCGCCACGTGTCAACCGCTCCGGAAACGGAGCTCCGGCGCTGTCAGGATCTCCCCAGACAAACCGGCAGCAGCCGTAGGGCCTTTCAGCACGATGCCGGGGAGCGGTGGCGAACAGGCCGGCTTTCAGTGCCGAGGCACTGAGGCAAACGTTCGCAGCGTTCAAGGAAGTCCCTCGGTCGAGTAAAGAGTTTTGAGAGAACAAGCCATGATCAAGAAAGAGTTTATCGCGATTTGTGTGGTCCTCATCGTCGGGCTCGCGGCGGCTGTCGTCGTTGGGCTGACCGACAGAAAGCCCTCGGTTTCCGGCCACGAGCACGGCCACGGCCACGGCGCGGTTGGCGACGACCACGCTCATGATGCCGAAAACGGGCCACATGGTGGCAAACTGCTGAAAGATGGGCCGTTTGAGCTGGAATTGTCGATTTACGAAAAAGGGGTGCCACCGCACTTCCGGGCATACGCGTACCACAACCACAAGCCGGTGGACCCGAGCGAGGTAAAGGTGACAGTCGAGCTGGAACGGCTGGGCGATAAGGTCACCGTGTTCGATCTCAGGCCCGACGCGGAGTTCCTTTTCAGTAAAGAGGAGATCGACGAGCCGCACTCCTTCGTTGTAAAGGTGTTTGCTGAATGGCGCGGCGAGAAGATCGACTGGGAATATTCTCAGTTTGAAAGCCGCTTGACGTTGTCTCCTGATCTGGGAGCGAAGATGGGCATCACTTCCGCGGTTGCCGGGCCGGGAACGATAAAATCCATCCTGGAACTGCCGGGAGAGATTGCCTTCAACGCGGATCTGGTCTCGCATGTTGTCCCTCGGGTTGCCGGTGTGGCCCTGGAATGCCGGAAGAACCTGGGAGACACGGTGCAGCTCGGCGAGATACTGGCGGTCATAGACAGCCGGGAGTTGGGCGAAGCGCGGAGCAGGTATCTCGTGGCAGCGGAACGGGAGAAGCTGGCGCGGTACATCTTTGAGCGATCCCAGCGCCTCTGGCAAAAGGAGATGGTTCCGGAGAAGGAATTCCTCATAGCTCAGAAAGGCTATCTGGAGGAAAAGATCGAGCTCGATGCGGCAGCCCGCAAGCTTGTGGCCATGGGACTGACCGAGCAGGATATCAGAGAGCTCGCGGACGGGGCAGTGAACACCTTGACGCACTACGCGATTCGTGCGGCGTTCAACGGGCTAATCGTCAAGAAACACCTCTCCCCCGGCGAATGGGTAAAGGAAGACGCCGAGATCTTTGTAATAGCCGACGTCTCCACCGTATGGGCTGACATCGTGGTGTACGCGAAGGACCTGGAATCGGTCCATATCGGGCAAAAGGCCACGGTGAAGACTGACGCGTCAGGATTGGAGGCTGAAGGGAAGGTGTTCTACCTCGGACCGCTCGTTGGCGAAGACAGCCGTACTGCCAGAGCCAGGGTCGTCATTGCCAACCCGGATGGGAAATGGCGCCCGGGACTCTTTGCCAAGGTCGAATTGGTGCGGGAGCAGGTAGAGGTGCCGGTGGTCGTGCAGACAGATGCCATTCAGAGCCTCCGCAATGGGCCAATAGTCTTCGTCCGGTACGGCGATCAATACGAGGCTCGTCCCGTGGAACTGGGACGGAGCGACGGCAGATGCACCGAAGTCCTCAAGGGTATTTCAGCAGGCGAGCAATACGTAGTCCGCAACAGTTTCGTGTTGAAGTCCGAATTGGGCAAGACCGGAATGTCCCACCAACACTAGGCAGAGAGCAATGATAGGTCACATTCTCAAATTCTCCATCGATCATCGCTGGTTAATGATAGCCCTTACCGGCCTGATGGCCGTGCTTGGGGTTTATAATCTGGGCCGTCTCAGCATCGATGCAGTACCGGACATCACGAACGTGCAGGTGCAGGTTAACGCCCAAGCGCGGGGACTTTCGGCACTGGAAATCGAGCAACGGATAACCTTCCCCATCGAAACCGGATTGGCCGGACTCCCAGGCCTAGTGAAAACCCGCTCGATTTCGCAGTACGGTATTGCGCTGGTAACCGCCATCTTCGAGGAGGGGACCGACATCTATTTCGCCAGGCGTCTCGTGAGCGAGCGTATCCAGGAGATCAAGGGAAAGCTTCCGCCCGGCATCGAGCCGGCCATGGGGCCGATTTCAACGGGCCTTGGGGAGATCTTCATGTGGACCGTGGAAGCGTTGCCCGAAGCCAGGAAGCCTGACGGCACGCGGTACACGTTGATGGACCTGAGGACCATCCAGGAATGGATCATCCGTCCCCAGCTCAGGAATACTCCCGGTGTAACCGAGATCAACACCATAGGGGGCTACGACAAGCAATTTCACGTTACTCCGGATCCGTTCAAGCTCATCTCGCTCGGCCTGACCTTTGGGGACCTCATGACGGCCCTCCAGGCCAACAATGCCAACGTGGGAGCGGGATATATAGAACGCAGCGGGGGCCAGTATCTGGTGAGGGCTCCCGGTCAAGTGGCCGGCCTCGAGGATATCGGGAATATTATCGTCAAGAACGTTCAGGGGATACCGGTCCTCATCAAGGATGTCGCCACCGTTCACCTGGGAAAGGAACTCAGAACCGGTGCGGCAACGAAGAACGGCGAAGAGGCAGTACTGGGGACGGTCTTTATGCTCATAGGCGAGAACAGCCGCATTGTCGCCCAACGAGCGGAAAAGAAACTTGAGGAGATTAATCGTACCTTGCCTGAAGGGGTTGTCACCAAGGTCGTCTATAACCGCACGTCCTTGGTGGACAAGACGATCGACACGGTCAAGCACAGTCTCACGGCAGGGGCAGTCCTCGTCATAGCCGTGCTCTTTCTGTTTCTCGGGAATTTGCGAGCCGCGCTCATCACAGCCCTGGTCATTCCCTTGTCCATGCTCTTCACCGCAACAGGGATGGTCGCGAACAAGCTGAGTGCGAATCTCATGAGCCTGGGAGCACTGGACTTCGGCATTATTGTCGATGGCGCGGTGGTCATCGTCGAAAATTGCACGAGAAAAGTGAATGAAGCTCAGCGCATACTTGGCCGCAATCTGACGGGCAGCGAGCGCATCCACGTCGTCTGGGAAGCATCGCAGGAAGTCCGGAAACCGATGCTGTTCGGTGAATTGATTATCATCATCGTTTACCTTCCTATCCTCACCCTGACCGGCGTGGAAGGGAAAATGTTTACGCCTATGGCCCTGACGGTTCTGCTGGCTCTGACCGGGGCATTGATTCTGTCGTTCACCTTTGTTCCTGCGGCCGTGACCGCGTTTCTATCGGGGAGAACGTCCAACCGCGAGAACTTCCTTACCGGCTGCGCGAAAAGGATCTACGTCCCTACACTGACCATGGCGCTGAAGTACCGGAAGCTTGCCGTGGTGACTGCGGTGGTGCTTGTTGCAGTCACCGCACTCGCAGCGACCCGCATGGGGCGGGAATTCGTGCCCAGCCTCGATGAAGGTGACATTGCGGTTCACACCCTGCGCGTGCCGGAAACGAGTCTGTCGCAATCCATAGAGTTTCAATCCATTGCGGCCAGGACCATTCTGGAGAAATTCCCGCAGGTGGAAACGGTCTTCGGCAGGGTAGGGACCTCGGAGATCGCCACCGAGCCGCATCCGCCCAGCATCGGTGACAAGACGATCACCCTCAAACCGCGTGACCGGTGGCCCGATCCGGACCTCCCCAAGCTTGAACTTGTCAAGCAGATGGAGGAGGAGGCCAACAAACTTCCCGGAACGAACTTCGAGTTCAGCCAGCCCATTCGGATGCGGTTCAACCATTTGCTGGCAGGGGTTCTCAGCGATGTCGCGGTGAAAGTTTTCGGTGACGACATGGACGTCATGCTCCATAAGGCCGAAGAGATCGCCGAAGTGGTGAAGAAGATTCCCGGCTCCGCCCACGTGAAGGTCGAGCAGGTTACCGGCCTCCCGATCCTGACGGTGAAGCTGAAACGCGAAGACATGGCCCGATACGGGCTCAATGTTGCTGACGTTCAGGAAATCGTCGAGATAGCCATCGGAGGAAAGACAGCGGGTCAGGTGTTTGAAGGAGACAGACGTTTCGACATCGTGGTCCGGCTCCCCGAATATCTGCGCACCAACCTGGAAGCGCTCAAACGGCTCCCTATCCCCCTGCACCGCCAGGAGAACGTCGTCGATTCTCGGCTCTTGTCGGCCGTCGGGGCTGAAGATCGCAAGCATCGCTTCTTTGTGACCCTCAGTTCGATCGCCGACCTCGTGGTCGTCACCGGCCCCAATCAAATCAGCCGGGAAGACGGCAAACGACGGGTTGTGGTCACCACCAATGTGAGGGACCGGGACCTCGGTTCATTTGTTGCGGAAACTCAAGCCGCGGTCCGCGAAAAGGTGACGGTCTCTCCCGGGTACTGGATCGCATGGGGCGGTGAGTTCGAACAGCTCCTGTCCGCGGCAAAACGCCTTGAGATCGTCGTTCCCCTCGCGTTGTTCCTTATCCTCGCCCTCCTGTTCGTCGCGTTCGGATCGATCAGATACGCGCTCATGGTGTTCACCGGGGTCCCGCTCGCCCTGACCGGTGGGATTGCCGCGCTCTGGTTGAGGGATATTCCGCTTTCCATCTCCGCCGCGGTGGGATTCATCGCCCTGTCCGGCGTCGCGGTATTGAATGGGCTGGTTATGATTACCTTCATCAACATATTGCGGGAGGAAGGGAAACCAGTTGTGGAGGCGATCGTCCATGGGGCGCTGACGAGGCTGCGGCCGGTACTGATGACCGCGCTGGTCGCGTCGCTCGGCTTCGTGCCCATGGCTATTGCAACGGGCACCGGCTCAGAGGTCCAGAAACCGCTGGCCACTGTGGTGATCGGCGGACTGATCTCCAGTACGCTCCTCACTTTGATGGTCCTCCCCGCGCTCTATGCCCTCGTCGAAATCCGTAAGGGAGAAGGCGAATTGGGCGAGGGATGTGACCGCTAACCGTGCATGCTTTCGACGGAGGGCTACATCGGCCGTAGGTTTGGTCGTTATAGGGTCGTAAACCCGGCATTCAGACTGGGACAAACGCATCATAATCGAGGAGGTACGTATGAAAAAGATCGTGATACTTCTTACCGTCGGTGCATTAGTGGCAGCCGGCGCTGTGATGGTATGGGGCGAGAAACCTGCGAAGGAGCCGAGGGTTTACTGCTGTCACGGCAAGGGGAAGTGCGACAAGCTGCACACGAAAGCCGAGTGTGAAAAGGAAGGTGGCAAGGTCGTCGAGAACTGCAAGGAATGCAAGTAGTCCTGACTTGAAAGCCTGCTCTGTCAGGCAGGTAAGATGATCGATTGCCAAGACTGAAGGCTCCGCCGCCATAATGCGGTAGATCCTTCAGTCCGCGGGCGCCACAGCGACATCACCTTCAAGCGGTCGCCAGATGTATTAGTTTCTTGAGCATCTCGCGATGGGCTTCCGAAATGTCGGTTATGCGGAGCCCGTAGACGGTCTCGTCATCCGATGTCTTTGGTTTGACCGAAACGCAGCGGGCTTCAAACGTCAACGGCTCCAGCGCGAAGAACAGATCCGCCGAGATCACCAGGCGCTTAGTCTCGCCGACTTCGGTTTCGATACCCGTGACCTTGAGTTCCTGCTCGGAAATGGCGCATACCAGGCCGTTCTGTTCGGGAACTCCCAATTCGTAGATCGGAACGAGGCAGGACAGCTCCTCACGCGGTTCCAGGCTTATCTCATGGACGTCGATGCGCACCGTGTCCTCCGCGTGAGCTGTCCGTCTCTCCACCTCGGCCGGGGAGACGAATCCCCCGGCAGTGAGCTTCTCGAACGTTCGCGTCAGGCCTCTCGCGGAGAGGCCGTACTTTTCCATCAGTTCCGCGTCGGTCATGCCTGTCCGCACGTCCGCGAGGAAATCTTTGACACTGATCTGAAGTCTCGGTTTGGGACGCATCAGGTCTACCTTTGACTATTTAGGGCCGCATTGCGATGTCTCTTGTCAACGACGTGGAGACCAAGAGAACTCGGTCACTCACTAGACGCACGGTTGTCGGACTCACTCGTCCTCGTACTCCGTGTCCAACTGTTCTCTGATGTTATCGTAGGCTGCGGCCGTCGCGCAAGCCGCGATGGGTATGGTGGCGAGAAGCCCCAATCCGAAGAGCAACGCTCCGACAATCTGAATCCCGAATAGGAGCAGGCAGAACCCAAAGATCGGGAACCACTTCCGGGTGATCAGCTTCCGGCTCGTTTCCATGGCATTCCAGAAAAACATCCTCTTGTCCACAAGCAGTGGCACCATAAAAAGGTACGCCACGGCGAGGTAGATGCCGGGGAGCAGCAGGAAGAACATGCCGATGGTGATGAAGGCGCCGGAAACGAGACTCCCCAGCACCAGTTGCAATAGAAATTCTGTCCCGGTAAAGAAATCTGAGAATTCCGGCGTGCCCCCTCTCTTGATCTTCAGCGCTACGACGAAGAATCCGGCCTGCACGATCGTAGACAACACCCAGCCTACCGGAGGGCCGACTACCGGTATGAAGCCGAGAATGAAGAGTATGACGAACAACAGGGCTGTTGCGCCGATGAAGCCGCCCAGGTACCGGAGAAAAATGGCCCATCCCTGCTTGAGGTATCCCACGGGATCGACCTCATAGTCCCTCTCGAGCAGTTCAGCGCTCCATTGCGACGCCTCGCCCGTGTCGATTCCGAAGGATTCCCGGTTCTGAATCGGTGCTGCCTCGGAGCTGAGGCTCTGCTGCGGTGCGACATCCAGCTCGAGTTCAGCGCCTTGGTCGTCCGGCTGCGTTGTCTGCTCCCGGTCGGGCGGCAGAGCCTCTTCGTGACCGGGCGACCCCGTGGCAGGAGGGGTTTCCCCGATTTCCACCGAGCTCGATGTTCCGCGCCCGCGTACCTCTGTGACCGTCAGATACCCCGCCCGGGTCAATGAATCGATCAGGCCCGGTATCTTCGTCACCGGGAGACTGTACTTCTCTGCGATTTCCGGGTCCGAGGCGCCGGCCTTGATATCGGCGGTGACAGCTCTTGCGAACGCTTTCTTGTCCGTGGACGATGAAGGCGGCGGCGTTTCAGAAGGGGTGCCGCGGTCCAATTCCTCCTGACTGAGATACCGGGCCGCCAGAAGCTTGTTTTTCAAACTTCCAAGGCCTCTGAGCGTCAGCTGGTGCTTGGCCATGAGTTGTTCGTCCGTCATGCCGTCGCGGATGTCGGCAACGACTTCTTTGGCTGACACCTGTTTCTTTTCCTTCACCTCCGCACCCTCCGTGAACCAGCTCTCCTGCGTTTCAGGCTTCGCCTTGCAGGCCCTTGGGGTCAGGCGAACGGCTTGCTATGCCGGCTGCATTGCCTTCGTCGGACGTCCTCCTGTCCATTCTAATGAAGATGGCCGCAAGAATGAACAACAACCATTCTGCAATCAATAACGCCATCACCACTCCCGCCGGATTGTCGATGAAGAACAGACTTACCTGTACTGGGTACAAAATTTCGAGAATAATTCTGGCCGACCATAAGATCGATTGAATGATGGCGTAAGCAAACAGCAGCTCATTCTGTGTGTTCAGCGAAAAGAGAATTGTTACCGCTCCGAATGCTATCAAGAGAATGCCGATAGCGGCAACGGCAAGCGTAACGAGATTAATCTCATGAGGATTCAACAAGGCAAATCCCTTTGATTGATAGGCAAAGTAGGGCATGACGAAATGGGATAGCCCTAGAACGATTTCCACCACCCCGGCAATCAGGAGGATTCTGGCGATCCCATTACCATACCCTTTCATTCCATCGCCTCCTTCTTGATCTGTCCGGCGGCTGAACCATTGAGCTGGCAAGCGAACTCCTTGGGACATCGCTTCCGCCGGTGATTTCCATTTGAAGAGCCGCTTGGAAAGCCGAGCGACCGCGCAGTGCCGTTTCGGTGAAGCGTCGCGTGGCCGTCGCTGCGGTCCAAATCTGATCCGCCAAGTACCCGATTCTCGCACACCAATGCCACAAGCGTCAAGAATGGCCTTCCAGACGATGCATGATACGCCGAGCCGTTTCTTGCCCCACAAGAAGCCTGGCCAAATCGGCGCTCTTTGAAAAAACACAAACCGCACTTGACAGGACAGGCAGGTATAATAGAGAATAGCTATGAGAGATATCGGATGAGCCAATTCTTTGAGCAGTCGAACGTCTCGTCCGCATGGAGCAAATGGAGCCTGAGACGAACACTGACATCACGTTCGCGGGACAGCAGCGCAGGAGCAAGCCATTGACAAGATCCCCCAAACTGGCTGTCTGCAATTTCATGGAGGATGCGAGGCGCCTACGCCGATTTGCCCTGGAATACGGATTTGACGGAGTGGATTGGAGCTTCAACCGGGACAATCTTCCCGGCAGCCGTCAGCAGGTTGCGGCACTCGTTGACTCTGTCTCCGAGCTTTCACCTCTTGAAGTCAGGTATCACTGCTTTCTGGAGAACACGGACCTGGGCCATGTCGAGGACCGCGAGGCCGACCGCGCCGCGGGCGTATTCCGATCTGTCTGCGAGGTGGTTTCCGCTGCGAGAGGCGAGATACTGACCGTCCATATAGGTATAGGGCGTGAGTCCACGGCCGATCTCTCCTGGGACAAAACCGTCGAACGACTCGGCGGATTGGTGGAGTTTGGGGAAAGCCTGGGAGTACGCGTGTGCCTGGAAAATCTCGCGTGGGGTTGGACCAGCCGTCCGCCACTCTTCGAGAAGCTTCTCAGAAAATCCGGCTGCTGGGGCACCTTCGACATAGGCCACGCGCGGGTCAGCTCTTCAGTGACGAGCAGGGCTTACCTCATTGAGGATTTTGTCGCGCCGCATCCGGACCGAGTCCTCAACGCGCATATCTACCACGAGGAGACCGATCACGGCCATACGCCTCCGAAGGAGGTCTCCGACGTTGAAGAACGTCTTTCGCTCCTGGCGCGACTCTCCAGGTGTGACTGGTGGGTCTTGGAGTTGAGAGAGGAGAATGCCTTGCTGGAGACGTTGGCCGCGGTCCGAACCTTCCTCGACGCGCGATCAGCTCCGGACTCGCGATGCGTCGCACTCACAAGCGAATAGAGTCAATATCCTTTCCGGATGAAGAGCCAGGCAGTGTCTCTCGCTTCGACCTGTTCCCATGCGGGGGAGGTGCGAAAATACTCGACCGGTTCCTTCAATGCGGCTTCGACCACCACCGATGAGACGAAGGTCTTCTGAGCGAGCTCCGTAAGGTCTTTCGGCCCGATGCCGTTTTCCCAGCGAGGCTCGGCGGGTGGAGGCGCTTGGAGTGACGCTGACAGGAATGCCTTCACCGCCTCGAAGTCGCCGGTCTGGCCCATGTAGTGCATGCCGAGCTGCTCGTACGCCGGTGACTGCGAGCCCATGAGGAACCGGTGCACCGTGGGGACCTTATACTGGGCTCCCAGATTCCCGGCAAAAAAGAGTCGCGGCTTTTCCCAAAAAATACCGCGTACCTGCCGCTGGGAGACGTTCATCAGGTATCCGCCGGAACGCAGCCGGTCGATCGTGGACCTTTTCCAGGTCTCCTGGTCATCGTGGATGCGGTTCGTCGCAAACGAACTCGTGGTCAGATCCGCCCCGCGCGTCAACTGAAACTCGTTGGTTACGGAATAGACAGACATCACGAGACAGGCAGCCACCAGCAACATCCCCGCGCCGTGGCTCCGCGGAAAGTGCAACTCCTTCGTCAACCGAACGAAGATCACTACCAACAGGACGTGAAACGCAGGCACCCCGCGAAACGGCCACTTGAACAAAGTAAGGACTGGCGTCTCTGCGAAGAAATCGGAAAGACCAAAGGACGCGGGCGACAGCACGAGCACGAACAACCCGACCCCGGCGAGAAGAACCACCATACCAGCCTGCTTCAACAGATCCGGTCTCCTCACGAAGCCCACGAGCGCAAACCATGCCGGGACACCGCCGCAGAAGAGCATGAAGTTCGTGAGCAGCATCTTAGTCCCAAAATGCTGCCAGACAGCGTAGGTTTGGGGAAACAACAGACCGAGGTAGGCCTGGAGCGGCACGCTGAATTGTACCCATTTGACCGCTTCGTGCCGCCGCCCGTAGTATTCGTACACCGCACTCGCCTGCCAGAGCAGCGGAACCACTATCACCAGACAGAGGACAGCCTGCAGGCCGAAGCGCCGGGCAAGCAAAGACCAGGTCACCGGTGCGGAGACGATTCTACTCACGAGACAGAAGAAGACCACCAGTGCGGAATAGAACGTTGCGGTCGGCCCTCCGGAATAGAACATGCACAGAACCGCGAAGCCCGTCACAATGTGAGCTAAAACCACTTCCCGGGTCGCCGTGGCATCGATCAATCGAACTGCTCCTGCAGCCGTCCACGGGAGGAAGGCGTACGGGAGGAAGTTGCAGGCCCAGTTCCCGGCCTGAATGGAAAAACATCCGCTGAATCCCAACGAAAACCCGGTTACCAATCGAGCCCATGCCGGAGCGCCGAGTGTAGCAGCGAGGAACCAGCCTCCCAGAGCAAAGAGTGCGAGATGCAAGGATACGACGACATTCGTCATGGTCTCGGGATCGTGCTCCAGTACGAGCGCAGGAATCAGAGAGAACGGGTTGAGAACTCCCGGCTGCATGATGGAAACGAGCGGAGTCCCGCCGCCTCCACCGACGAGCGAGGTGTGCCACGGGAATCGGCCCGATTTGACCTGCCTGGCCGCATCGACGATGAGAGGCCCCGTAGCGATCACATTGTCGTCCCGGTAGAAGGTCACGCAGAATGAGGAAAAGCTGATCCAGAAGGAGAAGACCAGGAGAAAAGTGATGAGGCCGGCCCAGAGATTCTCTTTCGCTCGCAGGTCGTCAGCGTTGGTGGATCTTTCTTGTGACAGGCCCATACCTCCGGACATCTTGTGCCTTCTGCATGATTAGCGCCGCGCAGCCGAGTTTGTCAAGTCTGAACGGCCTTCCGAGCGGGAACGGCTACACGATGCGGGTCGGCCTTGCTCTCGACTCAGGGAGAAAAGATCGCTGCATTGACAGCTCGAACACCATTGTGTACGGTCCGCATCATCGGTCTGGGTTGGGAGCAGAAGTCCGGCTCGTGGAGATCCCATGCTGTTGGCGGTTACGATTGACGTGGAAGAGGAAGGCCTCTTCGGCGGCGCTTATGCTGCAAACAACGTTCGTGCGACGAACGTTCAGCGTCTGACGGCTCTGGACCGTGTCTTCAGCGAATTCGCCATACGTCCTACGCTGCTCGTCACGTACCAGGCTGCGCGCGATCCCGCGAATCAAGAACTGCTTCTCAAGCTCAGGGATCAATGGAAGGGGGAGATCGGCTGCCATCTGCACCACTGGAATACGCCGCCGCTGGAGCCGTTGCCGTACGCGGAACCCGTGCCGTCCGGCCTCATGCCGGAAAGCCTCCTTGCAGCCAAGCTGAACACACTCCTCGATGTTCTGGCCGGGATGGGCGTCGAGCCGGTCTCCTTCAGAATGGGCCGGTTCAACATGGGACCGAAGATGTTCTCGGTCCTGGAGCAGAGCCCCATCCGGGTCGACACGAGCATCGCTCCCATGCGCAAATACTATGGCGGCCCCGAGCAGTTGTGGGCTCCGACCGATCCGTATTTTCCCGATCCGGACAATCCGTATGTGCCTGGAGGGTCGCACATCCTCGAACTTCCCATGACCATCCTGCCGGTCACGCCCGGCCTTGCAGTAATTTTGGAGCGTTTCAGCCGCCTCGGGCCGCGGGCTGACTCGATGGCATCGTGGGTCGCCAAGTACGTCGCTTCGCTCCCCGCACAGCCACTGTGGACCGGTCTGGAACGGTTGAAGACCGCGGTGCGGCTCCACCGGAAGCGGCGAGGGGAGTGCCTGACGATCTTCTTCCATTCCTCCGAGCTGATGCCCGGCGCTTCCCCCGAGAACCGGACCGAGGACGACGTGAAGAGATTCCTGGAGCGACTGGCCGCGTTCTTTGCCTGGCTGCGGGACGACATCCACGTCGAATCGCTGACGCTGTCGGAGATTGCCGCAAGATACGCAGGCCGCGCCCCGCGGGCGGAATGGGGTCAGACGCGGGATTAAGTGGACTATTGCACAAATACGGTAGCGTATATGAGGTAACGTGCGAGCGTTGCATGTTGCGTCCTGGAGGGACGCACTTTGAATAGCCACGGGTTTCAACCCGTGGAACGAAAGCCCCGATGAAGACGGTCTGGACCCTGAAAGAGTCCACCAATCCCGCAATCCAGGGCTCGTGCCTGCTCAACCCCTTCAGGGTCGGTTTCGAACTATGGTTGGACGCCTCTTTCCACGGGTTGAAACCCGTGGCTACTGTTGGTCAGCCCCTTCGGGGCTTGGCGGTTACCCCGAATACGTAACCGTACTTTCGCCATCGTGCGCTGAACTCGAACGGTGCGGTTCGCTTCGCTCACCACACCCTGCGGAGCCTGGCTGCATTGGTGGGCATCTCGCCTGTTGCGGTGGAAATAACAGTCCCGCGTCAACGCGGCTCAAAGACGCGAACAGAAACGAGCACGCCGCGTAACCACTGTGTTATGCTGGCCCCGGTCCTCAGGTGAAAGTGCCGCAAAACCTCAATCAGTCAGGCAACAGGAGGGGTTCATGCTCACCATCAACGCCCGCAGTCTTGAAGTCCTCGGCCGGTTGCTGGCCATTGGGCTTGTCGTTGTCTTCGTCTCTTGTGCGAAAGAACAGAATCCGGAGCTGTTGCTGCGGGCCAGCGCTGAAGGGCGTCTGGACGAAGTCACACGCCTCCTGAACGGCGGCGCTGATGTGAATGCAAAGGGCGAGGCAGAGGAAACGGCCCTCCTACGAGCTTCCGGGACAGGCCACCTAGCGGTCGCAAGACTACTCCTTGAGAAAGGAGCTGACGTTAACGCCAAAAACAGGAACGGTGTGACGCCCCTGGTGGCGGCTGTCAGGTTGGGTCATCTAGAAGTCGCGAAACTGCTTGCGGACAACGGTGCTGATGTCAATGTACGGCGAGGACCAGGAGATGAGACCGCGATCATGTTGGTCGCCAGTCACGGTCTCCTGGATTCCGTGAAACTGCTCGTGGATCTGGGCGCGGATGTGAATGCAAAGGACAAGGAAGGCGGGACTGCGCTGATGAATGCTGCAGCCCATGGTCATGTTACCGTGGTCAAGCTGTTGCTGGAGAGAGGAGCTGATGTCAATGCGAGAGACAAAGAGGGCGCTACACCGTTGTGGGACGCGGCCTGGGGAGGCAACGCCGAGGTGGTGCGACTGCTTCTGGACAATGGTGCTGACGTCAATGCAAGGACCAAGAACAGTTGGATACCCCTGATGATGGCGGCGGCGGAGGGCCATCTGGACGTAGTGAGACTGCTCTTGGACAAAGGGGCTGACCTCCATGCGAAGAACAAAGAAGGCTGGACAGCGCTGACCCGGGCTGCTGACAAAGGCCACGCGGAGACGGTAAAACTCCTTCTGGAGAGAGGTGCCGATCTGAAGACTGAGGGCGGCAGTGCCCTCAGGTACGCGAGCGGGTCGGGCCATTTGGAAGTGGTGAAGCTCCTACTGGGCAAAGGCGTTGAGGTCAGCTCAGGACGCGGAGGGGCCCTGGAAATGGCTGCCATGGACGGTCACGTGGAAGTGATGAAGCTGCTTCTGGACAAGGGGGCCGATCCCAATGCTCAGGGAATATTTCACCTGCCACTACTCTTCGAGGTGGCTGCCCAGAATAACGTGGAACCGGTGAGGCTGCTTCTGGACAGGGGCGCTGATTTGAATGTAAAGGGCAGCGATGGTTTCACGGCGCTGATGTGCGCCGTCCTCGGCTGGCACCCGGCGATGAGGGAGTTCAGGGCGCAGCCGAAGGCAGGGACAGAAACAAAGAGCCTGGAATTAGTGAGCTTGCTTTTGGACAGGGGTGCTGATGTAAACGCGAGAGACAGGGACAAACGAACGATCCTCATGAGGGCTGCTGAAGGCGGGAACCCGGACGTGGTCAAGCTCCTCATCGAGAGGGGGGCTGACCTCAAGGCTCAATTGCCCGATGGCACGACGGTTCTTATGGTAGCTGCCGAGAATGGCCACCCGGAGGTGGTGAAACTCCTCTTGGAAAAGGGAGCTGAGGCCAATGGGAAAGACCGGAAGGGACAAACCGCTCTGATGACGGCCGCGTGGAAACGCCACCCTCATGTGGTCAAAGCGCTCTTGGAAAAAGGCGCTGATGTGAATGCCAGGACCGCGACCGGATGGAGGCCCCTGAACAGTGCTGCCGCGGGAGGCGACCCCGAGGTCGTGACATTGCTGCTGGCCAAGGGCGCGGACATAAATGCCCATGCCGATGACGGCGAGACAGCGCTGCAGACTGCCAAGGATAACGACCGCAAGGACATCGTGAAACTGCTGGCAGCTCGCGACGCGGGGGAAACAGCAGCGAAGCCAGGTTCGCGAAGTGCTCCTGGGGGCAAGGACAAGAACCAGGAGTTGATACGGGCCTCTAGGGAGGGTCGCGTCGAAGAAGTCTTAACGCTCTTGAAAGGCGGTGCCGATCCAAACGCACGGGATAGTGCACTTGCCTTTACGGCACTGGACGTGGCCTCCATGATGGGCCATCGGGAAGTCGTGAAAATACTCCTGGAAAAGGATGCTAATGTCAATCTCCGGGACAAGAAGGGTTCGACGCCCCTGATGAGCGCTGCCAGGCCTGGCCATGGGGAAGTGGTAAAACTCCTCCTTGACAAGGGAGCCAATGTGAATGCTCAAGAGCAAGACGGTAAGACGGCCCTCATGTGGGCCGCAGGCTCCGGGCAGGCGGACGTGGTGAAGTTGCTTCTCGACAGAGGGGCTGATGTCAACGCTAAGGAGACAAACGGCGAGACAGCCCTCATACGGGCTGTCAGGAAAGGGGACCTGCGTACTGTCAAGCTGCTCCTCGAGAGACGAGCAGACGTGAATGCGAGGAGAGACGCGTCCGGTTCCTCGGCATTGAGCGTGGCTTCCTCAGTCGGCCATGAAGAGGTGGCAAGGCTCCTTATAGACAACGGAGCGGACGTCAACGGTGCAAACGAGAGCGGCAGGACGGCCCTGATGTCTGCCGCATACAGTGGGCGTACGGAAGTGGTCAAGCTGCTCCTCGAAAAAGGAGCGGATGTGAACGCCAAGGACAGGAATGGCTGGATGGCGCTAAAGGATGCGGTCGGGCAAGGGCATTTGGCCGTTGTGAAAATCCTCCTGGAGAAAGGGGCTGACCCAAATCCGGAGGCCAAACCCGGTTTCACACTCTTAGAATCCGCTCGGATGAAAGGTTACAGGGAAATCGCAGAATTGCTGAAAGCCTACGGTGCCAAAGCATCTGAGCTGGACCTCGGCGGTCGGGGATCTCACCGGCCGTGAAGAAGGTCTTATTCTTTGGACATGATCAAGTGATCCAAACCACCGCGGATGAGTGGACGTCAAGACATGGATTTTTCAGCGCTGGGCAAATGGATCGTTCTTCTTGGATTGGGGCTCGTGGTCGTGGGCGTGGCCATCTGGCTCTTGGGTAAGGCGGGCATCCCGTTCGGCAGCCTGCCTGGTGACATTCGCATAGAACGACCCGGCTTCTCCTTCAACTTCCCGCTCGTGACCTGCATCCTGATCAGCGTCGTGCTCACCCTCATCGCCAACCTGGTGCTGTGGTTCCTGCGCAAGTGAATTACCTCTAAGCACTACACCTTGTAGCGCTCGACGAGCTGTTTCAGCATCGAGCCAAGGTCCTCCAGGCGGCGGGCTGCGTTTTCGAGCTGCAGGGCGCCGTCGAGGTTCTGCTTCACCGCGCTTTCGATATTGGACATGGCATCGGACACCTGGTGCACCCCCGCAGATTGCTGCTCGGCCGACGTGTCGATTACCTCCGCAGCCTGGGCAGAGTCTGCCACGCGCTTGGCCAACTCGTCGATGGATCGACCCGCTGCCGCAGACTGATCGACACCCGCCTCAACTGCCTTGGTCCCCTGCTCGGTGGCCATGACCACGGCGCTTACCCACTTGTGAGTCTCCTCGAGAATCGCCCGAACCTGATCCGTAGCCTGCTTGGACTGGTCCGCTAGGGCCTTGATCTCCTGTGCCACCACGGCAAAACCTTTCCCGTAATCCCCGGCTCGTGCAGCCTCGATGGACGCGTTGACCGCAAGGAGGTTCGACTGGTCGGCCAGATCCTTCACCGTGGTGATGATCTCTTCAATGGCGCGGCTGTGGTCGCTGAGCTTTACGACGGTTTCGCCGATCGACTCCATCTGGTCGCGGATGAGCCCCATCCGTTCGATGGTATCGTCCGTGGCCTTCTTCCCTGACTCGGAGATCTTCACCGCCTGAATGGAACCCGCGGCGACCTTTTTCGCCTTGTCGCCGGACATCCGTGCAGCTTGCTTGAGTTGTTCCACGGTGGCCGACGTCTCGGTTACCGCGGAAGAGGTTTGCGACGTGCTCGCCGCCACTTCGGCGACCGTGGTGGAGATCTCCGCAGCCGAGCTGCTCAGCACGGACACTCCTTCGAGCACCTGCTTGATCTGATACCGAAGATTGCCGGCCATGAGCCGAAACGCCCGCGCCAAGTCCCCCAGTTCGTCGGCTCTCTTGAGTTCCGGAATCTCGACGGTCAGGTCACCCTCACTAATGTGGCTCGCCTGTTCGGCAATGGCGGCCATCGGCCGCGCGATGGTTCTCGCGAGGAGGAACGCCGATACGGCCACGACCGATGCTATGAGCACCGCTACCATCATTATCCAAAGGCCGATGGCACGGACCGACCCGAAGGCCTCGCTCGAGTCCATCTGCGCGATGATGCCCCAGTCAAAGTCCGCGCCGAGATTGTCGCGTGCGGCGAGCCCCAGGGGAGTCCACGCAGACAACGTCGGTACCCCTCTCATCCCGACTATTTCTTGGACATCGGCCTTCCCCGCGACCACGTCTTTCGCGCCAGGGGTTTCTATCTTGAATGCGAGGATCCTCGCGGTTGGCCTGGTCCGGGTACCGGACCGCAGGAGTTGGTCCTGGCCTATGAGGAACGCGTCACCCGTACGTCCGATTTGGCTCATTCGCGCCATGGATCGGCCGATCTGCGCGGGGCTGAATCTAAGCACCAGCACTCCGTAGAGCTTCTTGTCATCCCGGAATACCGGCACTCCCATGAAGCCGCCGATCGATCCGGCCGGCTCGTACTGGCTAAAATCCACGAGCGCGGGCTTCTCGGTCTTGACCACTTTTGCCCATAATTCCGAGAGCTTTGTGCTCTTAAGCCCACTGGACGCAACACTGGCGCCCAAATCGGGGAGTTTCTTGACCGAGTACAAGATGAGCCCTTCCTCTTTCCCGACCACAAGGAGAAGGTCCTGATAGCCTCGCCCAGCCTCGAAGTTCTCCACGAACCTCACGAACATCGGATCGAGTTCGGCCAGGGTCTTCTTGAACTCGGTGGAATTGATATCGACCGGCGCGTCCGGGTGAGCCTTGCCGTAATCGAGAAAGGACGCGTAAGTGAGATAATCGGCCAGCGTCTTGAACGACGATTGAACTGCGGAACTGGTGCCAAGGTAATTCATATCACCCAGCATTTCCGTGAAGTAGTCGTTCACGTCATCACGTGCTCGGTCCCGGCTGGCAGTGAGAGACGCAACGGTGGCTTCCCGCAGTGCCGCGGTCCCTTTACTGAAGGAGAGGTAACCGACTATTCCGATCGGTACGAGAGCGACGAGCAGAAAATATCCAACAAGCTTGGCCATGAGGCTCTTACGGAAAAAGGTTGGCATTGCAAACTCCTGAATTCTTCTTCTCGACCGGCAGTTGCCTCTGAAATTGTAACGAAGAGACCGGAAACGAGCAGGATCGCGGCACAGCGAGTTCGGTTTCCTTCGAGGCCAGTTCTGACAATGAGCGGTATCCGGGTCGTGAGGCCGAATGCCGCGAACGCTTGCCCTCACGCATGGGAAGCCTCCGGACGACCCTCCCTAACGCCGATCACGGAATCTTAGCGAACCGTTCTAGGGAAACTGTGTCAGTCCCTCGGGGACGCCATTTTCGACTGCCTTCTAAGTATTCGGTCGATATGCGATCCGCCGCTATTCGTTCATTTTCCAGAACACAAGACCTCTGAGCGTCACATAGATCAATTTATACCGCTATATTTTTGCACATCTTTTTCCGAAAAACAACCGGCACATCGTTCCCGCTTTTTCAGCGTCCGGAATTCCTGAATCGCCGAGAGCTCTCACGGACTGTGGGGTTGACTTCGCCGCGGGGCTTGGATAGAGTCGGCTCTTGGAAAGGCTTTTACCCTGCGGAAATGTGTCGCGCGACGGGAGTGTCGAACGTGTGTCAGAGACCGCGAAACAGATCGGTGCGAGGAGGATTGCTGATGACCCCGATGTTCGTTTCTTTGTTGGCAGCTCTCCTGGTGGCAGCCGTCACTCTGATTCACGCCGACAGCTTGGCTGCCGAAAAGAAAATTGCGGTCATGTGGGTGGGAGAGTCCGAAATGCCAACGAACGTCATCAAGGGATTCCTGCCGCGACTGAAAGAACTGGCCCCGGACATGAGGGTCACCGTCAAGATGGCGCTCCCCGATTTTCAAATTGCGGGTCAACTGTTCCACGATTTTGAGACCCAGATGGACGGCATCGTGTTCCTCCGTTCCGGCGGCGCTGAATTCCTCGGCAAGGCCAAGCCGAAAATCCCCTGTTTTGTGGGAGACACGAACAATCCTCGGGAACTGGGAGTCGTGCTCAACTTGGAGAAGCCGGAAGGAAATATCACCGGCGTGACCAACTACGTGCCGTACAGCAAACGTCTTGCCGCGATCCAGACCATCTTTCCGAACGTCAAGAGCGTAGGATTGCTCCTCGAAAAAGACCACCCGGGGACACCGATCGACCAGGAGGGTACGAGCACGGAGTGCGAAAAACTGCGAATTGAGTATCAGGAATTCGTGGCTGCAAATCGTGACGACCTGGCCAAAGGGGCCAAGGAACTGGCCTCGAAGGTGCAGTTGCTCATTGCCTCAAGCACCGCCCTCTGTGAGGACAACACGCCCCTGCTGGTGGAAATCAGTCATGCAACCAAAGTCCCGCTGTTCGCCTACTCGGACGCTGCGGTGAAGAATGGGGCGCTGGCAGGCCTGGCAGCGAGAAGCGACGTCCTTGGCCGGATGCTGGCGGATTCGGTGGTCGATGTGGTCGTCAAGGGGAAGCCGGTGGCTCAGGTACCGGTGAAAACGGACCCGGACCCGAGGATTGCGCTCAACGAAAAGGAAATGGAGTTTTTCGGGATCAGGTTGCCCCCCAGCGTCTTGCGGGAAGCCCAGATCGTGAAAAAGCGCTGACCTAAGTACACGTTTTCGCAAGTTCGTTCGCGCATTTCGGGGGCCTTGATGGCACAGGCATCTTGCCTGTCATTGCCTCATGGACCGGCAAGATGCCGGCCAGACCGAACGGCCAAAGGCAGGGACCCAGAGGGAGACTCTGTGTTTGTGAAAAGGTGTATTAAGTCCATCGGGTACGTCGAGGAAACGTCCGGCCGGACGCTCGGTGGAAGAAAGCCCGAGACCATCACTCCTCGTTTGAAGGCTCACGGGCAGCGGTAACGCGGGACTGCTTCAGGAACCTCAGGCCTCCGCGATGCTCTCACTCGCGGTCCAGTACGAATCGATCGCCCGTACGAGTTCAATGAATTCCACATGGCTGGCAGGCTTGATCATATAGCCGGCCACCCCCAGATCGAAGCTTCGGTACTTGTCTTCGTACTCTCTGGACGTGGTGAGCATAATGATGGGAATCGGCCTCAGGCTATCGTCCTGCTTGGCGACTTTGAGGAATTCGATGCCGTTCATGCGCGGCATGTTGATATCGAGGAGGATAAGGCACGGTTTCGGGTTCTTGCTATCCCGCAAGTACTCCAAAGCCTGTTCGCCATTGTTGGCAACCTTGAGAGGGTTGGGAATATTCAGCTCTTTGATGGCCCGCTTGACCGCCATAGCATCGACCTTATCGTCGTCGACCAGCAGAATGGGTCCAGTGCTTTTCATTTGGGGGCTCCTGTATTGCCACCGTTGAGCCGCATCAATACTCCGCGGTGTGTCCCAATTCGAACTTTGAAAATACCCTAAATTGCGAGCGTGTGTAAAGCCTCGTGACGCATATTCGTCCCCACGGACGTATGCTGAAGCACCTTGAGGCTGTTCCCGTTCGCAATGGCGCTTCAGCATCAGGCGACCCAAAAATGTCATCAGAACAATGCATTGGCTGGAGAAACGAACCACCCGATCCTGCAGCGTCTGTCGGATTCTCTCTGACGCCCGGTACAATTGACCGTGCTCGTGAGATCCGCCGCGATCCATTTCCCGGTTCCGGTACGACAGTTCGGGTCACTCGCGTTCGTCACCGCCTGCCGGAGTGTCGGGACACCGGGGTTCCACGGTGAACTTCAGGGACGGATCGACCAGAAGCGAGCCGCTCATGAAGCTGCGGCCGATGAGCACGGGGTACCGGAACCGGCTGCGGTCCACGAGAGTAACCTGGACCTCACGATAGATGTTGCCGAGGCAGATGCCCAGCATTACCACCGGGCGCCTTTGAGCCTGTCCCGTCTGGCGCTTGATTCTCGCAGTCCGAACGAGCTTACGTTCGAGCGTGATCGAGTGCCCGTCCGGATCGACCACGTCAAAACGGACCCACTTCTCCCCCGCGCGGTTGAAACGTGTCACGTCCGCGGCGTTCAGCGATGAATTGTCCGCTCCAGTGTCGATCTTGGCGGGGAGCAAGAGCGCTCCCGGATGAATCCGAACCTTCTCCACGACGCCGACAACGGGTCTGGGGTCCTCGGCCGCGGCAACCGCAGAGGTCAACGCTGCTACGAAAAGGAGGAGCAGACTGAACCACAGGCTCCTAGCTGCTCGGCGCCTGCCATCACGAGCACAATATCCGTCCGGCTCCATTTCTCTGCGCGTGGTGAACAGCTTCACTGCTCGGATCCCTTCCTGCCGCCATGTCCGGTCAGATACTCGCGTGAGGGGTCCACAATAATGCGGTCCAGCATGAAACTCCGGCCGATGAGCAGCGGATATTTTCGCCCCGATCGATCGGTGAGATTCACAAGGGTTCGCCTGCACTGCTTGCCGAGGCAGACCTCCAGAACGATCAGCGGTCGCTCCACGTCCTCACCGTCGTGTTGCGGGACGATCTCGATACCCACCTGTTCGCTCTCGATGGTAACGGTACGGCCTTGGCGGGTGTCCACGGTGAACCGGAGCATTTTGATCCCGTCACGATCGATCGCGGTGATGTGCCGCGCGTCGAGCGACGTGTTGTCCGCTCCGGTGTCCACTTTGGCGTCAAGAACGATATTCTCCGGAAGGATCACTGCCTTTTCCACTCCGCCCACCACCTGCTTTTGTGCGGCCGACGCGGCTGCCGGCGCGAGAAGGATCACTACCAGGACCGAGGTCCACCAGGACATGCTTTTCACGGGGTCTCCGGGAGACGACTGACATTGGGATAGGTGGAGCAGTTTTGAATACTTATGGCTGAGGCCAACATTTTTGTCAAGAAGACAACTGCCTCGAATTTCAACGAGCGCAACTTTGCCAGAGGGTCTCTTTTTGGATTTACCGCGGGACCAGCGGCTGATATAGTTATAAGAAAGCGCCTTGAAAGTCGCGGGAGATTCTTGCGACTGCGTAGATCAAGCTGCGGCCCCCTGCTGAATGTCGGCACTGTGCCGCGTGACACGAGATTGATTTCTTCCTCCCCCTCAGGGGTGCCAGGACTCGTTCGGCGTAGAAACTCCGAACGGTTAGAGTCGCGAGAAAGTTCCGAGAGAAAGAAACGTCATGGGGGTTTGCATTTCGTCTGGCGGATAGTGTCATGAGAAGTCCCGTTTTTCCACTAATGCTCATGAGGAGCAACCGTTCACCGGGACAAATGCTGTCTCTCGCAATGACGATCGGGGACGATGAAACAAGACCGGTTACCAGGTCACGGCGACCGGCGAGGCTGCCAGCCATTTTCACGCGGATTCTAAAGGAGGCCGGATTCATGGGAGCGAGGTACCTCATACCTGTCCTGACGGTCACTCTCTTTTGTGCGTCAATCGGAAGCGGGACTCCCGTGGCTGCAGACCAAGAGGCACAGATCAATCGTTTCTACCAGGCCACGGTCGACGCGCTCAAAGCAGAGGGGACGCAGGCTGAGCCTCTCGCGGGGTTGGTCGAGAAGAATCGAGCACTGGCGGAAAAGTGCCTTGCCGTAATCAAGGAAAAGGCTGCAGAATCCGGTGACGCGCAGCAATCGTTCCGGTACCTTGCCGACAGGCTGGAAGAGAGCCTCTGGTTTACAAGCAAGCAACCGAACTGCGATCCGCAGACCGTGGAGAAGATGCTCGACGCGGCAAAGAAGCGGGTCGACGACGGGGACAAGATCTTCTACCTGCAGAGTATTGCCCGCCAATGTCCCCAGGCAGGGACCGCATACCACTGGTTGGGAGACGTGTACATGAAGCGCGGACAGGTGGGAATGGCAGTGGATGCCTACAAGAAGGGACTCCAAGTCAAGAATGACGAAGACTCCAGGGCGGCCTTGGCCACAGCCGAACAGATGCTGAGTGAATACCGGCAGGGAAAACCGATCCAGAAAGCCGATGTTCGGCAGCTCTTAAAGACGGGCCTCATGGCTCCGATGAAGGGAGTGACGATCCGCAAAGTGGAAGTTCGGAACGCCCTCGCGACGAATCAGGTGCACTTTGACGAGTGGTCTGCTCAGATCCGGCCGGATGCGCTGCCGCAGTTGAAGGCAGTGGGAGAAGCCCTGAAACAAGAGCTCCAGGCAGGCACGAAGGTCGGAGTGATCGTGGAAGGCCATACCGACAGACGCGGACCTCTGGAGAGAAACATGCAACTCTCCAAAGAGAGAGCCGAAGCAATCAAGAAGTATCTGGTGCAGAATTTCCAGATCGACCCGTCCCTGGTGGTAACCGAGGGATACGGTCCGTCCCGGCCCTATTCGCCCGGGGAGGATGATTCGGGGCACGCCCTGAACCGGCGAGTGGAGTTCAAGAAGACCAACGTGTCGCCCGGCCGGTAAAAGGGCCGGTAAACGGGCCGGCTGCCGTGGTGGCGTCGCCGGAGGACCGAAAGCAGAGAAGAAAGCGTTAAGACACTGCATTTGTGTGCCAGCGTGCTGGGCAATACATAAGGGCGGGGAGAGAAGAAGGCAAGTTTCCTCCCGCCCATACGAGGAAACGGATGAGCCAACGTTGATGGCGGGAGGGGAGTCGTGGAGCAGGACAACATTCCATATGGTCGAGCCCGCGGAGGTATAGCGACAACAGGTAACGCTGTGTTCATCGCACTGGTGACCATACTGACAGTGGCGGCCACCCTGTGGCTTCCATCAGACACAGCGGCCAAGGATCGCGAGGCGGTGGAAAAAGCCATCAGGCGTGCCGGGCAAGTCAGCCGCGCCGAGACGCCGGCGCTCGGGCAGGGCGACCTGTACGCGCTCGTCGTCGGGGTCTCGAAATACCAGCACCATCCGAAAGTTCCCAGCTTGAATCTCTCGTGCGCTGATGCGAAAGGCTTTGCCGAGTTCCTCCAAACGCAAGCAAAGGTATTCAAGAATATTCACGTGACCCTGTTGCTGGATGAACAGGCCACCAAGATGACGCTGGAAAAGTACCTGAACTACGAACTCCCCAAGGCAGGCAAGGACGACACGGTAATTCTCTTTTTCAGTGGTCACGGTTCCGGCGACGTGTCTCGGCCGGGGGACTATTATTTCCTTACCTACGACGCGGACCCGGATTACCTTGAAGCGACTGCGGTCAAAATGAGCGGATTGGGCTTTCTTAAGCGGCAGGATGCCCGACGGGTCTTGCTCGTTGCCGACGCCTGCCACGCAGGGGCGTTTTCTCAGATCAGGACCAAGGGAGTGGAATCCCCGTTGACTTTGCTGATGAAAGAGTTGCGCGAATCGTCCGGCCTGGCGTTCATGACGTCGAGCAAGCCGACCGAGTCATCCCAGGAGAAACCAGGGCTGACGAACAGCGTGTTCACCCATTACCTCCTGAAAGGCCTCCGCGGAGAGGCTGACGCGGACCGCAACGCAGTCGTGACCCTCCAGGAGCTGTACGATTACGTGTACGAACGCACCAAAGGCGAAACTGCCGGGGCACAGCACCCTCAGTTGGAAAGGTCAGGAGAGGGAAAGATGCCTTTGGCGGTCCTGGGGACGCTGGAAGATTCCGCACAGCTGGAGATGTGGGTCATCGCCCAGGACCCGAGATGCACCGACCGGAACTGCATCGATCCGCCAAGTGATGCGGCTGTCTGCAATGATCCCCTTTGCCAGGACCAGGGGATCACCGACGGCGCAACGATGCATCTCGGCCAAAACTACCAGATCGCGTTCAGACCCTCGACCACCGGGTACGTGTACGTGTATCAGGTCGATGCGAAAGGGGATGTCTACAAGCTCTTCCCCGGGGACGAGTTCACCCCCCAGGACAATAGAATGAACAACCCATTGAAAGGAGGAGAAATCTACTGGATTCCGTCGAAAAATGCATGGTTGCGTCACGGAGGCCAGGAAGGGAAAGAGAAGATCTACGTCGTGGCCTCGCGGAGCCGGAACAAAGTGCTCGAGGATCTGTACGCGGAAATCCACGGGATGAGAGCAAGAACCGAGGCAGGGGCGAACCTCGTCCAAGCGGCACAAGGCGATTTAGAGATCTATCTCAAGAGCATGGCACCGGCGAACGTACAGGTGAAGAAGGCCAAATCCCCGAAAGACGTGACGGTGGTGGGCATTGAGCCCGGGAAGTCACACGAACTGGCATGCCATGTAATCGATTCCTGCGAACTCGATGCAGCCAAATCCGTCTGGTTCTGGCTCAAGCAGAAATAGGAAGACGGTCAAGTCCAGGACTCGACACTTCCAAGCCCACACCTGGCAGGATTAAGGGGAGGCAGCGGGCTTCCTTCGGTGCTCTCCGCCCCATGCCGCGGGGCAAAGGGGGATCCTCCTTATCCCGGCTATTTTGTCTCCGCCTCACCCACCAGGATGAACGGAGCCCAAAAGAACGGGTGCTCGTAACCCTTGTTCCGGATTGTCGCCCGGGCTTCCCGCAGCGCTTCCAGATTTGTTTTGCGTTGCTGCAGGGACTTGAAGAAACTCTCCGCCAGTACTACGGACGCGTCGACGTGGACCGACCACAGACTTATCAGCACGGAACCGGCCCCTCCGTATTGAAACGCTCTCCCCATACTCATGGTCCCCTCACCAGAGACGTTGCTGCCGAGACCGCTCTCGCACGCGATAAGTGTCACCAGATCGGGGTTCATCTTCAGTGACATGACCTCGCTCATTCCGAGCACTCCGTCGCTCTGCCGGCTTGGGTCCATATAGGTCAGAAAAATCACCGGCTCCGGAAACCACCGCCCCTCTGCCAGCCCGTGCGTGCCGAAGACCAGAGACCAGTACACCGTCAGATCCCTGTCCACGAATGCCGACTTTGTCGCGTGTCCACCACGCCGGATCTCTGCACGATCGCCATAGGTCTGTTGCAATGACTCGCCAAGCTGCTCGGTCTCGTGGAGCGGGGGAAGCTTCAGCTCGGGCTCCGCGGCCATCAGTTCCACCACCTGTTTGGCCTTCTTTTCTGCCGCGAGCTTGTCTTTCTGTACGGGCGGTTTGCCCTCTGTCCTACGTTGGAGGAGGTCGCGGGGGAGAGCACCGATTTTGTCCTTTTCTTCCGCTTTGACGGCTCTCTCCGCCCGGGGATCGCCCGGGAAGATCGGGTCCACCATGGCCAGGAGCCTTGCGCCGTGACCCTTATCCTTGGACCACCGGCGAGCCAGTGTGAGCGCGGTGCCGGACTGATAGTACGAAACGGGATTGCGATCGCCGAAGAACTTTACCTGGCCAGGGTCGATGTACGGTATCTCCTTGTCCGTCTTGACCTTGCCGACGCCGCTTAACACCAGCGCCTCAAACGGAACTATGCCCAGTAAGTCGTCGGGCATGATAATGACCGGCTGGTTCTCCGACACCTCACCGAGAGCATCTACGAGGAGGAGGTCGCGTAGCGTCTCTGACGCCTTGAAATCGAAGGCTGCAAGCTTTTTCTTGAACTTGCCGAGGTCCGCATCTTCGCTCTCCATCTTCAATGGTTGGCGAAACGCCCGGATGAGACGGTAGAGTTTCGGTCGTTCAATGGGCTTGAACACCGCTTTTACGATATCTTTCCCGTGCGCGAGGTACACGAGGACGCCGTTGTCAGTGACCTTGTAGGCCAGCACCATCTCGTTCGAATTGAGTTCTGTCTTATCGATGGGTATTGGACGCGGAAATCGCACATCGTGGAATCTCGGGGCCTGCTGTTTGATCGTCTCCTGGAGCCGGCGGTATTCGGTTCTCAATTTATCTATCTTCTCGCGAAGTAAGGGAACACGCTGTTTGTCGCCTTCCTTCGCCTTGCAACGGTCCAATTCCTGGTGTGCGCTGGCGATCTGGTTTTCCAACACCACCAGGCGCTCCAACATATCCTTGTCAACGCCATAGGTTGCCGATCCGATCCGCCCGGCCAATTTCTCACCGAACGATCGAGCCTTGGCCTGCTCCGCGGCCTCCCAGGAAGCCGGAAATTTGCCGATCAGCAGGCGAACCCGCGCAAGTCCCTCATAAGGAAGGAGATGTTTGACGCCGAGCACCTCTTCTCCGTGAAGAAACGTGCGTCGAGCCTCGGGATCCAGGGTGTCCCGGATATCCTCGGAAGCGGTCACGGCTTGCTCGTAGGCCTTCTCAGCCTCGGCCAGTCTCTTCAACCGCTCGTTCGCCAGTCCCAAACCTACCAGAGCCAAGAAGCGATACTTGAGACTCCCCGACGTATCTGCCAGAGATTGGAGATCGGTGAACTTGACGATCGCCTGTTCCGGCTCCACGTCGAGCAGGTATCTCGCCCGAACGTACGTGAGGAGCATGAAGTCTTCTCGCTCTTCCGGTTTGACGATACCTTCCGCTTCTCTGATGAGCGCGTCGGCCTTCTTGAGATCTGCCGTTCGCTCTGTATCCTTCCGGTCGGAGCTGTCGTAGTATTTCGACTGTTCCAGATAGAACAGGGCAAACTTGCACAGAAGTTCGCCGAGCGGCACGCCGATCCTGCGCTTTACCTTGAGTGCTTCCTGATAATGTTTTTCCGCTTGCCGAATATCATCTGCATTCCCCGTGCGGGTGAGCAAGTTCGCCAAATCTCCGAGCGTATTGCTTTCGAAGAGGCTGTCTCCTATATCCCGTTGAATCTTGATGGCATGCTGATATTGCTTGCCCGCTTCGTCGAAGTTGCCGTAGTGCTCGTATAGATTCCCGAGCCTCAGGATCGCGGTTGCCTGCAACCTCCGGTCTCTAATCTCTTCGGCCAGTTCGATGGCCTGCTCGGAGGCCTTGAGCGCCTCGATGAAGCGCCCCTGCTCCTTCATTACCCACGCTTCGTCGTGCAGAGCCCATGCCTCGACCTCTTTCGCTCCCACCTCTTTCGCGATCTGCCGGGATTGCTCGAACAGCTTGAAGGCTTCCGTGTAGTCACCATAGGCAAGGTAGATCAGGCCGATGTTGTTGAGCTGATTGGCACGGAACCGTGGTATGCCGAGCCGTTCGCGTATTTCCAGCGCGGCCTTGTAGTGTTTGAGCGCGGCCGGATAGTTCCCCCTCTTCCAATTCACCGAGCCGAGGTTGTTGTACCCAAACGCCTGAGTGGCAGGATCGCCAACCTGCGTGGCTAGCTCGAGGGACCTGTTGTAGCGTTCCAGGGCTTCATTGTACTGGGCCCTCGACTCGTAGACGTGACCGATCACGGTGAGCAGCAAGGCCTGTCGTTTTCGATCTCCGACGCTCTCGTAAATCTTCAGTGCCTCATTCAAATCCGTGAGCGCCTGGTCGTATTTCTGTCTCTGGTGGTACATGAGCCCGCGGGTGTGCAGGAGGGCTCCCGTCTTTCTGGGCTCCTTCCCGCCCTTGAGGATCCGCTCGGCCTCGTTCAGGTCCTTCTCCGCCTTGTCATACTGGTAAAGACGGACCTTTGCTGCGGCCCGGTCCATCAAGACCCCGAAGAGTTCTTCGTCTTCCCTCCCGCGTTGCTGAGCGAGCACGGAGGCTGATTGATCGAAAGCTGACACCGCCTGCTCGTAAGCAGTCCTGGCAGCCAAGAGCTGCCCCTGCACGTGGAGGACCTTGGCCTTTTCCACAGGTCGGTTCAGTCTCGAAAAAAGATTCCCTGAGTCTTGGAGAAACCCGGTGGCCAGATCGAAGTCGGAGACCTCGAAGTGGCTCCTCCCGAGGTAGAATTTGGCAATCCCCTGACAAAATTCATCATCGCCGCATACGCGGAGCATCCTGGTGAAAACCCCGATCGCCTCACGGAATCGTGCCTGGTCCATGAGCCGCTGGCCTTCGCGGTTCAAATCTCGGACCTGCTCGTTGTCTGCAGCGAATACCGCCCCCCACCCGAACAGGGTTATGCCGAGAAATGCAAAGAGCCCTGCCATGATCGACAGTAAACGTTTTCCCATAGCTGATCCCCTCCCTGTATCGCTCGGCTTGGACGTTGAGCCCCGCCAGCCTAGCCCGCCGCGGAATCCGCTGGTTAGCACGGGCAAGCTCGATGAATTCCGCTGTGTCGAATACCCGGATGTAGACTCTCCTCACCGTACTATATAGCACGAAGGGGCCGAGGGACAAGGTACAAAAGACCCAGAGCTTGTAACCGGAAGCAGGCGAATAGACCACGCGGCGTACCGGATATTTCAGGCCACCGTCTCTTGCCACGGGATGTGGCTTTCAATCCGCTTCATTCAACGTCAGGAGTTTGGGGAATTTGGAAGCACGCAGCATAATCGACGCGTCGCGCTGAATGCCGCTCTGAAGACATAATCGACGTCGGTCATCAAACGGGTCGTTGTCATCAGTCCGGTACCGCGGTCCTCGGGACAGTCCCACGGGGGCTTTGCGGCGAGGGGTGGGAACGGAGATCTTGTGGAAGATTCCGGGCTTCCTGACGCGTGCTTGCGCGCCGAGTCAGGAAAAAAAAATCGTTCGGGATGCCCGTTCTCATGGTGCGGGCATCTGGTAAAACATGGCTGGGGCTTGGCAGCTGCTTGTGTCGGTCACATGCTGACAATTTATGTGACAAGGTTAAGTAATGAAAACAATATGATACGGTTATTTGATTAACAGTATTTTTGAAAACATACTGTGTTGTAATAGATATTAGTTATAACATACGGATTATTGGTAAATAACTAGCATACTATGGAAAAACACGGCGGAATGGGGCCGCATTTTCTTGCTTGACATTCCCTCATGCCCTGACCTAACATCATAGTCACCGACGTACAATCTTTTGTTTTTAATGTGCCTGTGCAATAAAGTTTGGGAGGTAATGTTATGCGCGGGAGTCGAGATATCTTGCGATTGTCCATAGTGGCGATCTGCGTGCTGATTTTTGCCGCGGCCGGCTGGTGCGGTGGACCGCCTGCGGGGCCTTCTGCAGCGTTGAGTGCAGCAGGAGCACCCGGTGAAGGGGCGGCGGACCAGGGCTCGGTAGGTCAGTCCTATAGCGGATCCCAGCAACCTGCTGGAGCTGCCGACCAAGGCGGCGTCAGCGTAGGCCCCAATTACGGTGGAAGCAGCGGTGCGGACGGCGGCAATGGTCGTAGCCCGGGTTTCGATCTGAAATCGATCGGAATAACCTCGGGAATTACCAAGGGAGATAGGTTGAAGTACGACCCTATGTCCCTCGGAGATATGAACTTCACGTTCCTTTGGGACTACAACGTAACGGAATTCTTCGGTTCCGGGAACTACAGTGGACCGGCGGGTCCCTTTAACGCCAACGATTCTCTCAGTTCGACCTACACACTCACGATGAATGCGCTGAGTCTCGATATCGACACAGCGAAGCTCATCGGGGGGGGGTCGTGGATCGTCGGTGGTCCCCGGCTGCAGTTCACCAACTTCTCGGACCTGCTTGTCGTGGATGACACCACCGCTCCGGCTTTGAGCAAGAGTGCCGGCAAGAGCTTCTCGATGTTCGGGTTCGGCTTCTGGGGCACCCTGGACTTGGCTCACATGACCGGGCTGAGTTACAATGGTGAGATGGCTGTGTTCAAACCGCGCCTCAACGCTGCGGTGGTCTACGGCACGGGCAGTGGGATGAACTACTGGGAATGGGAGGCCTTCCTGCAGGTAGCCAAGACCGCGAGCAGCCTCTACACCAGCAACTCGGTAGGCATCGGGCCGCTGGCCGTGGAGATTGGATACTCCAGGTACTACTTCAACGAGAAGATTCAGCAAATCTCCGGCGCGGGTCAGGCAGAGGGGAACGTCCGCATGGTGGTTGGAATCCCGGTTATCCGGGTGAATGTTCCCATAGTGTTTTAATGACGACTGACGGCGATAGATGATTGAAGGGGGGGAGTGAACCTCTCCCCCCGAGACAAACATAACGAATGCTCAAGGGGGCCGGGGTATGGCTCCCAATAATCGTGGCGCGAGCCGCACTTCTACTAAGCCCCTTTCTTGAAGAAGAAGGGGGTCTTTTTTTTGTCAGGCCCAGTTTGTCGATTATCTCCCGAGCCCACGAGGATTATCGCGGCGAACGTTGCGAGGGCAAGAGATTACGGCGACCCGGAACGGATCGGCATGTGATAGCGACGCGACGTGACGAGGAGCGTTCGAGGTCAGAACACCTCTGCGCCGCCCCGCATTTTCCTGCTTGACAGGTTGTTCCAGGCTCTCTATCATGCTAAAATTGTTTGTGGAAGCTCGTCAGATTGATGTTCATGTGCAATTGGAAGTGCGGGAGGGTATTGGTATGGGACGGAATCGCCACGTGGCGCACGTGTTTTTGGCGGCTGCCTTTGCGCTGGTGTTCGCCTCCGCAGGATGGTGCGGGGGGCCGTTTGGACTCACAGGGTCCGAATGTGACGGCCAAGGCGGCTTGACTGCGGGAGGCGGTCTAGGTAGGGGGACCACGTTTGAGGGGGCCTCTAGCCGGACCCCGGGGTCGAACTTGAGTTTCCTTGGGCTGCACACTGGGTTTACCAACTATGGTTGGATGAAGCTCAACCCTACCGACTTCGGTAGCGTGAGCCTGGGCGTTACGTGGGACTATTTCTACTCCATGGGCCACGGTTCCAGTTATTACGCGGGGCCGCTGCATCCGATTATTGGCCAGGGAGACACCGTCGATGCCCAGTTTTTCGTCTTGCTCAACACCGTGAGCCTCGACGTCGGCCTCGCATCGCTGATCGGTGGTGGAAGCCGGATCAAAGGGGGACCGAGGGTCCAATTGGCTATTTATAGCGATACGCTCATGATCAGTGATGCGGACGTCGGTCGGGATATCGACGCATCCGCGGGTTACACCATGTTTGGACTCGGGTTCTGGGGATCGCTCGACCTGGCTTCCGTGACCGGGCTGGACTGGGTCGGCCGGCATGCGGCCATCAAGCCCCGTCTGATAGGCGCTGCCGCCGCCGGCGGAGGCGGCCAGATGAACTACTGGGAGTGGGAGCTGTTCTTACGCGTGTTGAGCGCAGGGAGCCCCGTGTCAGTGATTGGGTCGGTCACCCTTGGGCAGGTGGATGTAGAGATCGGGTACGCCAAGTACACCTTTGTCGAGCACGCGGAGGGTACCAACGCAGACGCCACCACCCGCCTCGCAATAGGGATGCCGTTGATTCGCGCATCGGTGCCCATTTCTTTCTGATTGGCCTGAAACAGCAAGCGAGGAGACCCGCCGACTATAAACCCGGGGCTGGGTGCTCGAGGGAGCCACGTCGCGGCTGCCAAGAAGTTCTCCGCGAACTAAACCTTTACCGTACCCCTCTCCGAAAAGGAGAGGGGCTTTTTTTCGTCCGCAGGCACTCGGCCGTACTGCCCCGTGCGGCATGACCCGGTCCCGGCAAACTCCGCAGAAACGAGAGGTGAACGCCGAAATGCACATCCGCATCTTTTCCGACTTTGTTTGACCGTACTGCTACATCGGCAAGGGACTTGTCGAGAAATTGAAACAGGAATTCCCGATTGAAGACGATTGGGTAAGCTTTGAACTGCGGCCGGAGACCCCACAGGAAGGAGTCCTCTTGGCCAGTCGGTTTCCCGAGGCCGAACTGAAACGAATCTACGAGAACCTCCGGCGAGCCGGAACACCGCTCGGGATTGTGTTCGGAGAGGTGTCCGTCACCCCCAATTCGCATCTCGCTCTGGAAGCCGGCGAGTACGCCCGGGATCACGGACACTTCGCGTCGTTCCACGAACGGACTTTCCGCGCCTACTTCACCGAGGGCAGGGACATTGGCAGGCTCGATGTGGTGCTGGACCTCGCACGGGAGGACGGCCTTGACCGGGGAGATCTCGCCGAGGCCCTCAGAGGCCGGCGTTTCGCCCAACGGCTCGCGGAGGCGCGGCGAGAAGGGGAGGGGCTGGGAGTGAGGGCTGTCCCTACGTTCATAATCGACGCGAAACACATAATCGTCGGCGTTCAGCCCCTGGAAGCGATGGGAGATCGCCTCAGGCAGATTACGTCCCCATAAGGTGCCGATCGTTGAAGATCGCAGCAATCCGGAGGGTCGAGGACACTGAACCTGCAGGGAGCACGTGGTGAATGGAGGCTTCGATGGTTGGACGGATATTGCGCTAACGTGATGAGCCCGAGAATCGTGGGGCAGTTGAACGACGGCTGTCGATTATGCCGCGACTTACAAGGCGAGTTCCCGTAACCTCCTCCCGGCGTCCACATTCCCTCTTTCCGCTGCCCACCGGTACCATTTTACGGCCTCAGACTCGTCCCGCTCGACGCCCAACCCTTTCTCGTACATGATGCCAAGATTGAGTTGTGCCTCGGCCAAGCCCCTCACCGCGGCTTTCCGATACCATTTCACCGCTTCCTGATAGCTCTGTGCGATGCCCTGGCCCTTCTCGTACATGTATCCAAGGTTGACCTGTGCTCGCTCGTCTCCTTGTTCCGCGGCCATCCGGTACCATCGTGCTGCCTCAACATAATCGGAGCGGACACCTTTTCCCGATTTGTACATAAGCCCCAGGTTGAACTGTGCACGAGGGTGGCCCTGTTCTGCAGCCAGGCGGCACCATTTGACCGCTTCCGTCTTGTCCTGGGGTACCCCGAGTCCCTTTGCGTAAGCAACGGCCAGATGGAATTGGGCCTCGGCGTCTCCCTGTTCCGCGAGGGTTCGCTGTTGAGGAGTGTACATTCCTTCCATGGGTCTGTCCTGCCAAGTTGCCGAGGGTCGGCGGTCCTACAGGAATTTGTGGATCCCGTCCTGTGGATGTCTGCAGAGGTTCTCAGACCCTGTGTCGAGAACGATTCTCAGACGGACGGACCTGCGAGTGTCCGGCGACCGCGTCTCTCCGAGGATCATCGGCCGTGTTGCGAAGGCCCGGGCTGCTCGGTCCAACGCCTGCCACTCCCGCGCGAGGTGCTCCGCAGCCGTTCCTCGGATCAGGAAAACGCCCTGTACAGGCGAAGCTGAGCCCACGTGGGGTCGGGCTCTTCCTCGAATCGGTCTATGCCAGTAATAGTAACAAAAACAGTCGGTTGTGGCAAGTCAAAAGTGTGCCGGATGCGTGGTTTCCCCTGGAGGCACAAAAGACCCACCGGCTGCTCGAATGTTAAATCGCATGCAAACGAGTTTGCGAAGAAGCTCCCCTGCAAAAAGTCACTCCGCAGAATCCTTCTTTACAAGGAAATCCGTGTGATAAAAGGGTTTAGTGCAGAAACGACTGGCCGGTCGGTCATCCGGCCTTTCCCATTGACAAGGATATAGGTGCACCCTAGAATCGGACGACGCCGCATCTGCCGTGTTGCCCTTCAAAAGCGCGGCAGTGCTCGATCAGAAGGCCGTTGAGCCTTCGATCATTGCGTAGCCAAATCTGCATCGGAGACTTGAGAAGCGTGGTGCTCGCTTTCGGCTTAGGGCTGGTAAGATATGGAGTTCCGTGAGCCACTGGCGAGCCCGGTCATGGTCCGCTGCAGCGGTCTGACCCTTCCGCGAGCCAGCGATGCTCCACTTCAGCAGGTGATGCATCACCATAATTTCACAACCTGGCATAACAACAAGAGGAATCAAACATGCCTGAACGGCAGTACCTCATCGACGACTTCAGTGTTCAGGAGAGTTGGCGTATCTTTCGGATTATATCCGAATTCGTCGACGGCATTGAGTCTCTCTCCGTGGTTCACCCCGGGGTGGCGGTTTTCGGCTCGTCCCGAACCCGAGAACCCGATCCACTGTACGATGTGGGACGTCAAGTCGGCCGACTGCTCGCCGAGAACGGCTTCTCCGCTATCACGGGAGGCGGGCCCGGAGCGATGGAAGCGGTCAATCGCGGAGCGGCCGAGGCCAACGGGAAATCGGTGGGGCTGTGCATCCAACTCCCGAAGGAACAGGCCGCGAACCCCTACGCCAACATCAAAGTATATTTCCGCTACTTTTTCCTGAGGAAGGTCATGTTCGTCAAACACTCGGTGGCGTACATCATCCTTCCCGGTGGGTTTGGCACGCTCGACGAACTATTCGAGGCGCTCACCCTGATCCAAACCCACCGTATACGCCCATTTCCGGTCGTCATGCTCGGGAAAGATTACTGGAAGGACCTGGTCTCCTGGATCAAGAAGACCATGTTGAGCAAACATGGCATGATCGAACCCGACGACCTTGACCTGTTCAAGGTGACCGACGATCCCGCGGAAGCGGTCGCGGCAATCAAGAGGATCGTAGTCCTGTAACAAGCGGGGAAGACTGATCGGATCAGGGCTGGATAGGCCACTTGGTCAAGATGACAGTTCGAAAAGAAAAAGGGCACGTGCTTCCGTGCCCTTGCCAGTCTCAACGAACTCCGGGTCCAGGGAAAAGCCTCTCTGAGGGTGTTTCCACAGCCGCCCGGATGTTCAGCCGTTGGGCAATCTCGGCCCTTGTGGGACCGAAGGAATATCAGCTACTGCCAGATCGGCTTGAGTGACGGTCTGTTGTTGCTCACCCTGGGCATGCCCTGGGGCTTGCACTTCGCCACCGGCGGCGCACACATAGGCATGCAGGGCGGCGGCATCATCGGCACGCAACACCCAGGCGCACAGCTCGGCGTGTCGCAACCCCGAAAGCGGGACACCATATTGCCGATCAGTTTGAAGGGAAGGGCGACCATACCCACAACCGCTGAAAGCGGATTAAAGCCCGTGCCGCACGAAGGCTCACACGACGGGGGCGGACACGGAGGCGGACATTGAGGCGGACATGCCGGCATGCAAGAAAGGGGCCTGGGACCGGCCATTGCAGGAGCTCCCAACAACTGACCGGACCCGGGCGGAACCATCGCAGGTCCGGACATGGGAACCCTTACCTTGAGAGGCACACAGTTCCCGTCCGGGCCGCAATATGCGGCGTGCGTCACAGCCGGACCAATTGCCGCAACCAAAAGCGCGAAACCGATAGCAATGGAGAGTGATCGTAGAACCATACCCATACTCCTTGGGAAAAAAAGTAATGAAAACGAATTTTTCAATGCTGCTATGAAGCTATACTATCATCTTGCACTGGAGTAGTCAACACATTACAGCCGTATATTTAGTGTGATGAAGAACTTTTATGAGAAAAAGGGTCAGGTGTAACCGCGGGGATCGGGAATTATGTGAGAGAAAAGTGTAACGGAAATTACTTTGATTATGTAATCTTATAAAAAGAACCTAAATTAGTTTATTAAGTTTTGCGAGGCGGCCATCTCCTGGGAATCTCACGAAATTTCCTAACCCATGCGCGCAACCCCCTGTCATTCAACGCGCTCCTCTTCATCGTAATCGACGAAAACCACCCCCGTCTCCGCGATCGTGACCTCCGTCGTGGCCGTCGACCGGGACACACGGTCCTGCGGAATCAGGAGCGGCGACCGCGCCACACCCCCGTGGACAGGGGACCCGCCTTGATTTTCCGCTATACAAGCTTATACTGAAGCAACGGATCGGACGCGGTAGTTGTCAACCTTTCCGAGCGCTTTGCGAGGCCCCTCAGGAGGGCGGCCGGACATCGTGTGGGACAACTAATCCATCCTTCTTGAAAGACGCCCCGTTCCCCGTGAAAGGACGGGACAGGACAAGAGTTGATGAGATGGCATGACGTCGATGTAATCGTGGTGGGAGCGGGTCACGCAGGATGCGAAGCGGCGCTGGTCTGCGCCAGAACCGGCCTCTCCGTCTGGATGTACACTCTCAACGCGGACAGCATCGGATTGATGCCGTGCAATCCATCCATCGGGGGCCTGGGAAAAGGGCACCTGGTCAAAGAGATCGACGCACTCGGCGGCGAGATGGGGCGGGCCGCGGACGCCGCATGTATTCAGTACAAGTTGCTTGGAACGAGCAAGGGGCCTGCCGTGCAGGGCTCGCGCATGCAGTGCGACCGCCTTGCCTATTCCTTGGCCATGAAATCAGCGGTGGAGCGAGAATCGAATCTCCTGATCCGCCAGGAGATGGTGACGGGCCTGCTCCTCGACGGCAGTCGGTGTGTCGGGATACGGGAGCGTTCCGGGTACGACGTGCGGTCCCGGGCACTCATTCTTGCCACAGGAACCTTTCTCGACGGCGTGGTGCACGTGGGCTCGGTTTCGTACGGCGCGGGCCGGGCCGGTGAGTTCCCTGCGCGGGAACTGGCTCTGCAGCTCAGAGACCTCGGATTCCCGTGGGGCCGATTCAAGACCGGCACCCCTGCACGGCTCAAGGGGTCTACCGTGGATTTCTCCGTGATGAAGGAAGACCCGGGGGACGAAGTCATGCGTCCGTTTTCGTTGCGGACCGCCCGGATCGCCGGACCGAGGCGATCTTGCTTCAGAACCAATACGTCCAGGCAAACCCATGAGATCGTGAGCCGGAACCTCCTGCGGTCTCCGCTCTATTCCGGCACGATCACGGGTACGCCCGCTCGATACTGCCCGTCACTGGAGGACAAGATCGCCCGATTCCCGCAACGGGAGACTCACCCGGTCGTGGTGGAACCGGAGGGCCTGCATACATCGGAGGTTTACCTCAAGGGACTCGGTAACTCCCTCCCCCCCGAGATCCAGTTCGACCTGATCCGTTCGGTTCCGGGGTTGGAAGAAGCAGAAATAGTCAGGCCTGCGTATGCCATCGAATACGATTTCATCCGGCCGACTTGTTTGAAGGTGAGCCTCGAGACCAAGGCATACGAGGGGTTGTACTTTGCAGGGCAGATAAATGGCACATCAGGGTACGAGGAGGCTGCGGCCCAGGGACTCCTGGCGGGCATCAACGCGGTCATGAGCATCAGGGGGAGGGATCCTTTCGTGTTGGACCGATCCGAGGCCTACATGGGGGTCATGGTGGACGACCTGGTGACCAGGGGGGTTGAAGAGCCGTACCGCATGTTTACCTCGCGAGCCGAGTACCGGCTGTTGCTCCGGGAAGATAACGCGGCGGAACGTCTGCTGGCAAAAGGCCGGGATCTGGGTTTGATCCCCGATGTCCTGGCGCAAGAGACTCAAGCGCGGCTACAGGAGGTGGAAAGTGCCTTGCAGACATTGGATCGAACCCGGATACGGCACGGTGAGGAGGTAAACGAGCTGTTGGCCTCCCGGGGAGCCTCTGAAATCCGTGAGGCCATGCCCGCGGCGAAGTTCCTGAAAAGGCCTGAGATCAGCGCAAAGGATCTCGTGAACCTCGGCATACTTCCGAAAGATCTGTCTCCGAATGCGGTGCGGGAAATCGAGATTCGCGTCAAATACGACGGGTACATAGAACGCCAGAAGCGGGAGTCGGAACGATTTCGCAAGACAGAGGAAGTGTTGATCCCGAAAGACCTCGATTACGACTCGGTGCAGGGTCTCTCCCGGGAACTGCGTGAACGGCTGCGAAGTATTTCACCTCGGTCTTTGGGGCAGGCCTCCCGCGTACCGGGGATCACCCCTGCAGCAATCAGTGCTCTCATGGTACGTCTTCGCTCGAAGTGAGACCGAGATACCGAGACCCGAAGCGCACCTGCCGGAGACCCAATTATCAGTATGCCACAGCCCGGAGCTTCATGGTGAAGAACCGGCAGAGGTTGATGCCAATCTGTGGGTAGACCCGCATTATTTCCTGGAACTGATGGTGGCGCAGGACGAAAACCTCGACGGGTTCCGCTGCCACGCATGTTGCGTTCGGAGGCATACGTGAGAAGAGGCTGAGTTCTCCTACGAAAGAACCCGGTCCGAGGGTGACCTTCTCCTTCTGAAGGTTGGTTCCGAACCCCTCGTACACGGTGATCTTCCCTCGGACCATCAGATAGATGGAGGCGTTCTCCTCGCCTTCTCTTATGAGGACGTCCCCTGCCTGAAAGTGCTCTACGTTCAGGACCGACGCGATCGCGTGGAACTCCCGCACTCCCATCCCTTCGAAGATGGAGAACTCTTTAAGTTTATTGATCTTTTCTATGATAGTAGGCGTTGGCATTTCCGCAACCTCGTTGAAAGCTCGCTTGAGGGCAGACCTGGCGACCTCCTGGACGAATGGAGATTCATCTTCCAGTCTGGATTCCAATATGGGGACGAACGACCGTTCAGGTTTCTGGTCCCCGATGACGTACGCGGCCAGGAGTCGTGTCACCGGGTCTTCCGCGCCGGCAAGCAGGCTCAAGACTCGTTCGAGGGTTTCGTTTCGCATAAGCGGGAAGAGTCTTCTGCCTGCCTCGATTTTGCGTTCGAGGGGAACATCTTCGAGGAGCGGTATCAGATACGCTCCCAGCTCCTTCTGTACCGAGGTTTCCAGAAGCTCGACCGCAATGGAAGCGGTCTCGGATCTCAGCGCCTGGTAGAGGAGCCGCATGTCCGCATGGTAGACCCACAGCGCGTAGAACACGAGACTCAGGATTTCGTCGTTCAACTCCTCGAGATGCGTGCGTAGCATCTGCACGCTGGGTGCGTTCTTCATTGGCTGCAAGCACTGGATGGCCAGGAGATTGCTGTATGCCTGGGCCAGTTCTTTGCCGAGAAACGGGACCATCTCGAATTCCTTCAGGCCCGAGACTCTAATCACCTCGAGTATCCCCTGCTTGGCGCGAGGGGGGGCTTCAATGAGTGACAGCTCCAAGAACGGGAGAATGCTTTCCCGGTAGGTCATCAATGCGTCCATCGCGGATTTTCGGACATCGTCGTCAGGATCCGCAAGCAGCGCTATGAGCTTTCTCACTGCCCGGACATCCTTGTGCGCGGCCAATGACACTGCCGCTTCCGCGCGGGTCGCTGGGTTTGGGTCCTCAAGGAGCTTCAGTGCAACATCGGGCGCCAGGGTCGGGACCACCCGCGTTTCGACGGGGGTCTGATCCTCCACACGGCTCTCGACGTCCACAGGGCCGAGTTCCATGGCGGCTCCACCGCTGTCGAAGGTCCGAACTGACTCTATCTGATCGAAATCTATTTGTTTTTCTACAATTACCTGCTTGAGGATCCGCTTGTAGTGCTTCCTGAAGAAAAGGGTCTCCACCACCCAATAGATCGCGAGGACCAGCGCCAGATACGAGAGCAGCCGAGCATCCAGAACGGGCTTGAGAAAGATCATGGCCAGGGAGCCGGCAAGCATACCGACCTTGATCACCGTGCCGCGGATGAATGTCCGGCTCCACACAAGCAGTTCGCCAGGTACGATGTTGAACAGAATCTTGTTCACCGGACCCGACACGGCCCGCTGAATGAGGATCGCGGTGAACTGGCCGTAACACGCCACGAATATGTTGAAGTATGCAGCCAACCCAGAGAAAAGGATCGTAAAATTGAGCGGGTGTACCAGAGAGGCGTTCGTGAGTCCCATCGTGGAATACAGACGGCCCATGAAGAACAGCAGCACGAATGTGGTCAAGGTGGTCAGGCCGCGGAAGATGCTCAGGAACGATATCAGCGATTGCTCCGAGGCGAACGTATGGTTGGCGATCACGCTGAACTGAGAGAGGAATATGGGGAGAAGGATGTTCGGGATCAGGCCCGTGATGACCAGGTACCGGACAATGGGGTACGTCTTCATGATGCCGGGCACTTCGATCAGTCGGACGGTGCGGGCCGCTGTCTTTTCCGCTGAGCCGCGGGGGCCGGTTGCGCCTACCACACGAAACGCGGTGCGGGCTACGAAGAAGGCGACCGCCATGCAAACCGCAGCAAAGAGAAGGAGCGCTGCATTTTCCCCGAACGTCCTGGTGAACGGCTGGGTGCCGAAGCTCCCGAGCGTGGTTCCCAGCACCTGGCCGGCCGTGATGAGCGGAAAGATTCGCTTGCCTTGGCGCGCGTCAAACAGATCGCCGGCGATGTTCCACAGGTACACGAGGAGGATGGCGTCAAGGAGGTAGAGAAGCTGATACAGTATCGGATATGCGATGCTGATATCGGCCCTCACCATGAGGAACAAGGCAGCGGAAGAGACCGCATAGAAGATCAGGAACCCGGTCAGAAGATGATGATCGCGAAAGCGGCGTCCGAGCCGGTCGGCAATCCCGAAGATCACGAAGGTCAAGAGCGCGTTGATCACCAACATCTGCGGGATGTATTGGGGGCCGTAACGTTTGAGAAAGGCCGTATCCACATAGTTGCGGAAAACCGCGGTCACCAGGAAGATCGCGAAGAAGATCGCGGTCATCCAAAGGAATCTGGATGACTCGTGGACATAGACCTTCAGGTATTTTTCGAGGAAACCTCTCATCACTTACCCGGACGATCAGACACGCGGCTTTTCAATCGTGCGTGCCCATTCTTGCGAGACGATGCTCATTCAGGGGGCAGAACGGTTCGCCCCTCCTCCCGGCCTTGTGGAACGGTCCCGACCGTGCGTCGGCCTCACAGAGGCTGCCGCAAGGCTCAGTGGCGCTCAGTATTGGGGTTGTGACTGTTGCAAGGGCCTAATTCTAGGCAATCGAGCGTCTGGTGTCAATGCGGGAATTGTCCGAGCGGCCGTTCGATCCGGCCGGCTCAGCGGACGCTGTTGAAGAGCTTCGCTTTGATGCGGGTGGACTCCTCGGAGTCGCGAAGGGATTGGCGAACCTTCCCGTCTTTGGTGGCGTGGAGGAGATCCCTCGACACAATGTGCACCGCATAGGCTTGAAAGGTCTCACTATTCGAATGGGAGTCCCAAGCAGGAACGACCTCCAGGATGACGTCCTTTTCCACCAGGAGTCCATATTCATCTTTGTACGGCCCGCGCACGGGGCCGACCGCGTAGTAGCGGCGGTGTGAGCTGAAAAACCGTTCCTGCGACAGGATCGCCTTGTCCAAGCTCGTTCTGGCCATTCCTTGCCATTCGGCCATCTTTGCCGTCAGAAGGTAGTCGAAAGCGAGATGCGCCATGAAGTAGGCGACGATCGCGTTGATGATGAAGGTCGTCACGGTGAGCTTGAGGAGTCCGTTAGCTTTGATCGACACCCGACGCCCGATGACGTACAGCCACAGTACATACAGCGTCGGGGAAAAGACCAGTACGATCAAGCACAAATAGACGGTCCCGAGGAGGATCGATTCAAAGATTGACCACAGCATCGCCGCCTCCGATGCGGACTTCACCGATGCCCGACGTTTCAGGCCGCTTGGCCTGTACCATTATTGCATCGGCGTTCCGGTCTCTTCTCCGCAGGGGCTGAAGTCAGGCGAAAGGCGCAGCTCTCCCCAGCGGGAAAACAGTTTGTTCTTTTGCTCAATAATTCTCTCAGCCTGCTGCTGAACCACCTCATGCAATTCCGGGGATACTCGGACTTGTTCGAGATCCTCAAAGCTCATGAATGCGAGCAACCGGAGAGCGAGCGACAGAGGAGAATAGGGGCTCAGCACCACTACTTTCTTGACCGAGTACCGACTGATCCATTTCGGATGGTCATAGATCGCTGCGAGAACCTTCGGCGAGGTCGGCCTGGTCGCGCCGATCATCACCACGTCCTTCTCCGTCAGCCGCGGGTTGTCGAGGAGTTGACGAATCACGCGATGATCCTGATCCCTGGCGATCCGCTGAATGAGCCTGAAGTCCGGTCTCCGCGCCAGTGCCTTGCGCATTCCCAACGGGGTCTCTTTCAGGGCACCATCGAGAAAGGGCTGATGCGGGATTTCGCGTGAACCTTCGTGGGGGAGATCCAGCAGAATCGCTACCAGAGAATATTCGCCCCGTGACTGGGCTTCGTCGACCAGTTGCGACATTCGACCGCTGCCCAGGATCGCGGCGAGAATTCCGGTGACAATCAGTCCGTTGTACAGCCTGACAAAGTCCTCGTCACTCTTGAGAACTCTTTCCCAGATCACTCCCAGAACATCCACCGCCAGCTCGTTTTCCACCTCTTTCAACCGCTGGGCAAGGGCGTAGCTCCGTTGCCGGACGTCGCTGATCCGGGAAAGACGCAGGACTAACCCCTCGACAAGAGGGTATCTTTCCTCCTCATGCATCATCGAAGTCCAAAGGTCCTCGTCTCCGCCTCCACGGACGGGGCTCGCGCGCAACCCGCGCGAGCGTTGGGACCGGGACGCTTGCTTCGCACCCTTTCGGGCTGACTGCTTCCGGGGTTTCATTTTCCGGAAGAACTGATACCATACTACTTAATATAGCAGGAGCGAACCGACAATGAAAATAGCCTTCGATGTGGATGGGGTCGTTCTCAGATCGATCGACGTTATCCTGGACTACATCAACAGAGTTGCAAATCGAAACCTCCGCGTGGACGACCTTACGGCATGGGACCTCGAGCCGCTGAATATTGACCTCCGAACGCTTCATGCCGCGGTGCAACACATGTACGCTCAGCCGTCGGTTGAAAACTACTCCGGCGCCGTGGAGGTCCTCTCCCGAATCTATCAGACAACCCGAGATCCTCTCTTGTTCATTACCGGCCGTGCGGACCCGGAAACGGCATTACGCCAACTGCAAGTACTCCCCTGGAATCCCACGGTCCCGGAAATGGTGGTGACGGGAGGTACGCGGGACAAGCGCGCCTACCTCGCTGAACGAGCGGTCGATTTTATCGTGGAGGACGATCCCGCGTACTTGCAGGCTTACCTTGACGCGGGATTCGGCGTGGGTCTGATGCTTCGGCCCTGGAATCGCCAGTCGGCATTGAGCGTAACCAGGAGATTTGAAGGGTGGCAAGACGTGGAACTGTGGTTCAGCGGATTGCGGGAGCAATCATAGGAAGGTCGCGCAGGAGAATATCCTTGATCGGTACTGCGGGCCGGTATATACAATAAGGTTGTGAAAAGATGGGGAAATGCGCGGTCGCGACCTGCCAATGAGACTCAGGGAGGAGTGAGATGGGCTTTTTCGGGAAACTTTGGGCGCGAATCAGAGGGTTCTTCATAGGGGTCGGTGATGACATCGTCTCGGCAAGTCCCGAGGCAATCAAGGCTACCTATGCATCTGCCATCGACGACGCGAAAAAACGGTACAAAGAGATGGAAAAGGCTGTGGCGCTCCTGGCCACTCAGCGAGAAAAGACCGATACTGCGCTGAAAGAACTCGACCGGGAGGAGGCAGACCTCCAGCGAAAGCTCGAAGGAGCACTGGCAGCGGCGCAGGCCGAACCGGGAAATACCGTGCATCAGGAGGCGGGAGCCCGCTATATCACCCGCCTGAAAGAGATCGACGAGAAACAGGCCCAACTTGCCACGGATCTGGAAGGGCAGCAAGTCAGAGTGGAGGAGTATAAGGGCAAGCTTCGGGGCTTCATGGACGAGATCGAACGGCTCAAACGGGAACAGGGGGAGATGGTGGCGGAATTCGTGTCCGCTCAGCAAATGGTTCAGCTCGAAGATCGCCTCAAGGGACTCGGCGACACGGCCGTCGACGAATCTCTCGTCGCGATCCGGGATAAGGTGGCCGGCCTGCGATCGAGGGCCAAGATCGCTGCCGAAATGAGAGGTTCCACTCTCCCCAGCCAGGACACGGCCTACGAGAAGATGGGCAAAGAGAAGGAAGCCGCGGCACGCTTTGAGGAGTTGCTCAAAGCGCGCACCGCGCCCAGAACGGAAACGAAGGAACGAGATCTCGGATAAGACCAGGGCTCCAAGGAGACCCCTCACAAGATTCACATGACAACCCAAGAAGATCCCATCGCCGCTGTACCGACCGCGGGCACGGAAGCGGGAGCGTACGCTCAACGCCCTGCGTTTGCGGAAAGAATTATCGAGAAATACGTTTCCGCTCAGTCCAACATCTTCCTGGTCTATGGGAACACGAAGGATATTTATCCCGTCGAACCGAATCGGTATGTCAATCTCGTAGACTTCTTCGTCGAGGCCCTCATCAAGCCGACGCGGCCCGACGCACCCCGCATCGTCATCATCTACGATCCTGCCGAAGGGATCACGTTCCTCAATCCGATGGACAAGTTGCTGGTCGGTCGTGAGATCGGTGAGAGCCGGCTGGAGAAGGTTGTTTCCAGTTCCCGAACCGATGTCGGGACCGCATGCGCGGCATTGCGGGAGTTCACCCGACTCAACCTAATGATCCCCGCCTCCAGCGATCCCGCACGCAAGATCAGGAAGGACTTCGCTATCATCATACGATATGGGGAGGCGGTCGCGCCGGCGTCGCGGGACGAGCTTCTGTTCGATGCGGATCGCGTCAGGGTCGTCACCCTGGAGAACTGGTTTTCCGACAGCGCGTTTGTCGCTTCGTCCGACATTCTGTTCCTGATCGGCGAAACGCTCAGCGGAATCAGTGACCGCGTCGTCGATCTGCCCTACGTATCGACGATCAAGATTGACCGGCCCAACGAAGACGAAAGACGCTCCTACATGGATTACGTGATGAAGACGGAAACGGTGGAAGTAGCAGACCCCGTCTCGCAAGTGGTGCTCAGTTCCGCGGGATTGACGCTCCTCTCGATGCGACAGATCTTCCGTCAGGCACGGTACAAGGCCCAAACAATCACCCCGCAGCTCCTCGCGGAGAAGACGAAAGAGATCATCGAAAAGGAACTGGAAGGTCACATCGAATTCCCGGATCTCACCTACGGGTTCGAGAAGGTCATCGGAGCGTCTCGACTCGTGAAGAAACTGAACCAACTCAAGGCATGCTTGCAGGGTGGGGATCCGGAACTCATGCCGGTGGGCATTCTCGTTCCCGGCGCCAACGGGGTAGGGAAGACCTTCATCTACCGAGCGTTTGCCAAGGAGTGCGGCTGGGTCGCGGTGGTGCTCAAGAACGTCAGGGGGCCGTATGTCGGGCAGACGGAAAAGAACTGGGAACGCATACGCTCCGTCCTCGAGTCGATGGGGAGCGTCATGGTGATCTACGACGAGGCTGACACCGAAATTGGCGGTCGAAGCGCCCAGACACACGACGTTGACCGGAGGCTCTTCGGCAATATCCTCAAAATGATGTCTGAACCGAGGAACCGGGGAAGGATCGTCTGGATCATTATCACCGCTCGGCCGGATCGCCTCGAGCCGGACATCAAACGCTCGGGAAGGGCAGGCGAGCATCTCCCGGTGTTCGACAGTGAAGGGGAGGAGAAGGAGGCCTTTCTCCACCACATCCTCAAGCAGGCCGTCATCGAATTGGATGCCTTTACGACCGATCAGAAAGCGGAGTTCTTGGAACTGACTTCCGGCTATTTCCCCGCGGATTTCGATCACCTGATCACTGCGGTCAAACGGCGAAGGCTCGTCGAGGGAAGCCTTTCCCCCGAAATGATCGTCGAAGAGGTCAAAGACTTCATCCCGGCCGACGTGGCCCGCCAGAGGGAGTACCAGGAACTCCTCGCGGTTCTCGAATGCACATCCCGGGAGCTTCTCCCGGATCGTTACGCCAAGCTTTCCCGAGAAGAGGTCGAGATGAGGGTTCGAGAGATCAAGGCCATGACAGGGCAGGTTTGATGCTGGTGCTGGCGATCGAAACCTCGTGCGACGAGACCGCTGCCTCGGTGGTGCTGGACGGTACCCGCATCCTTTCGGATGTGGTGGTATCTCAGATGGAAATTCACCGGGAGTTCGGCGGAGTGGTACCGGAGTTGGCTTCCAGGAAGCACATCGAGGCCATATCGCTCGTGGTGGAAGAGGCCCTCGTTCGGGCGAACGTCACTCCCCAACGAATTGAGGCGATCGGCGTTACCAGAGGACCCGGGCTGATCGGCTGTCTCCTCGTCGGAATCGCAACAGCAAAGGGCATGGCCTTGGCACTCGACATCCCGATGTGCGGGGTGCATCACCTCCACGCTCACCTTTTCGCTGTCTTGCTGGACAGGCCGGACGTAGTCTTTCCGTTTGTGGGCCTGGTGGTTTCAGGTGGCCACACGAGCCTCTTCCACGTGAAGAGTCCCCTCGATATCCAACTCGTTGGCAAGACGCGGGACGACGCGGCCGGTGAGGCCTTTGACAAGGTGGCCAAACTCCTCGGTTTGGGGTATCCTGGCGGACCGATTATCGAGGAAGTGGCCCAAGGCGTCGATCCAGGGTCGGTCCGCTTCCCTCGTGCGCTCATGGAAAAGAATAACCTCGATTTCTCGTTTTCCGGCCTCAAGACCGCCGTCTTGAAGCGTGTGGAAGGGCTGTTCGAAGTCAAACAACGGAACGATCGGTCTGGAAGCTTCCATCCCCTCGTACCTCCAGTGCGTTTGCAGGAAGCGCGGAACGAGATTCGGGAGGTTGCCGCAGCGTTCCAGGAAGCAGTGGTCGAGACGCTGGTGGTGAAGGGGTTACGCTGCGCGGAGAAGTATGCTTCCGAGAAGCTGGTGGTGTGCGGCGGCGTCGCAGCCAACCGGACTTTGCGGCGGAGGATGACCGAGGAGGCCGCCCGGCTGGGTATCGAACCCGTGTTCCCACCGATCAGGTTGTGTACGGACAACGCTGCCATGGTAGCGGCTCGCGCCGACGCGCTCCTCGCGGCCGGGAAGACCGATGATCTCGGGTTCGGTGCCCTGAGTCGGTGGTAAAGTGGGGCTCACTGAAAGCGGTTCTATCATCGAGGGCTCATTGGGTCTCGATTGGTTGAGCGCGGCGAATCTCGCGGCACGGCACTACAACCGTGTCAGGCGAGCGTGCAGGCCGAATACATCGTGGAGGATGCTATGACGCAGGTCAAAAAAAGGATCCTTTTTGACGCCGAGACGATTGGTGCACGAGTCAAAGAGCTCGCGACGGAGATCTCGACGAATCACCCCGATGGGAACCTGCTCCTGATCGGCCTACTGAAAGGCTCGTTCGTGTTCCTCGCTGATCTGGTTCGACACCTCACCGTGCCCTGCGAGATCGATTTTGCGAGGGTCGCCTCCTACGGAACTGGAACGGTCAGCAGTGGCACCCTCGAGATCATCATGGATGTCCAGACGCCGATAAGAGGCAAAGACGTCATTCTGGTGGATGACATTGTGGACACCGGCCTGACCCTCAGCGAATACAGAAAGCGGATCGAGCAGGAAGATCCGCGATGCCTGGAAGTCGCAGCGCTCGTGGACAAGGCCGCGAGGAGGGACAAGCATGTGAATCTGGACTATTGCGGCTTCCAGATTGATGAAGGTTTCTTGGTCGGGTACGGCCTGGACTGCAACGAGCAGTTTCGTCACTTGGATTCCATCTGTGTCCTCGAATAGGTGATGTTCCAGGGGGGCCATGATCCTGACCTGTCCTTTTCCAGCCCATTAGGTGTCAACTTCAGGCGTGCCGCGAGATTCACAGAGCGGCACTATGAGAGCCAAGCGTCCACGGGGACATACCAAGATGATACAGCCTGACCTGATCAATCGCTCCCAGACTGTCATCAGGGCTTTGATGGCGGTTGTGTTCGTCCTGGTAATCGGCACGGCAGGTTATGTCTTCATCGAGGGGTGGTCTGTCCTGGACAGCTTCTTCATGACGGTCATAACCATTACCACCATCGGATTCGAGGTACTTCACCCGCTGAGTCGGAACGGGGTTCTGTTCACCCTGTTCATCGTCTTCGCGGGGATCGGTATCGTGGGGTACTCGGCGCTTGCCGTGGCGCGTATGCTCGTCGAAGGTGACGTCGAAAGGATAATTACAAGGCGGCGCACCATGAAAGAGATCCAGAAGCTAAGAAACCATTTTGTCGTGTGCGGATTCGGCCGTATGGGCAGCTTTATCTGCCAGGAATTGCGGGAACGAAGCCTTCCGTTCGTGGTGATCGAACACGAGCCGGAACGGCAGGACAAGGCTCTCCAGGCCGGTTTCAATCTTTCTCCGGGCGATGCCACGGAAGAAGACGTGATGCTTCAAGCGGGGATCAAACATGCTCGCGCGCTGGTCGCAGTGCTCGACTCTGACGCGGCCAATGTTTACACGGTGTTGACCGCCAGGGAACTCAACCCTCAGCTGGAAATCATTGCCAGGGCAGGAGAAGAGTCGGCCCAAAAGAAGCTGCTCAGAGCCGGTGCCAACCGCGTCATCAGTCCGTACAAGATCGGCGGAATACGACTGGTCATGGGGATTCTCAAGCCCGCGGTCATGAGCTTCCTCGAGGTGGCGTTTGACCACAAGCAGTTGGACCTCGAGCTGGAACAGATAGGGGTCGCCGAGCGTTCGGTGTACTCCGAACAGAGGCTTGTTGACACGGGGATTCGAAGGGATATGGACCTGATCATCATCGCTATCAAGAAGCAGGACGGCCAGATGGTATTCAATCCGGGCCCGTACACGGTTATCGAAGGCGGCGATACGCTCATTGCCATGGGTGACAAGAGCAGTCTCGCGGTCCTCGAACAGAAAGCGGGGGAGAATCTCTGACCGCTGGTTCGGCGTGGAACCAGGAACTCGGCGGCCTCTTTCGCAGGTCCGGTCACGTATTTCAGGCAGCCTGGTGGACGGACATCTTACCTGTCTCACCAATACAGCCAGTAACGCCGCTGAGATGCACAGGAGCCGCGTCGCGCAGAAATCCCCGACCGTATTCATGGATTCGCATTAAGTGATTTCCTTCCTGTAGATGCGGTATCTCTTGTACGCCCTGCCGCCCACCTCCCGATCGTACTGATTGATCGCGTCGTTGTCTTCCAGGTTCCAGCTCAATTCCATAAACTTGTACGCCCGTTCGGTGGCTTTGCGATTCAGATAGTCGAAGGCGACCAGAGAGACGCCCAGTTTCTGATATGCCTTCTTGAAGCCGAAGAGGAGCCCCCGGTACGCTTTGACTTCACTCTTGAAGCGCAGGATCTTGAACAGCCCCGAGAAACCGATACGCCCATTCAATCGCTGCAGCAAAGGGTTGATGTCGGGGAGCACCACAGCGACGCCGGCAGGCTCGTCCTTGTAATAGAGGAAGAACACAAGCTCGGGGTCGGCTATGAGACCAAGATTTCTTGCAGTTTCCCGCACTTCCTCGTCGGTCGGGGGCACGAAACCCCAGTTTTCCGCCCAGCATTCCCGATAGATGTCGTTGATCAGCCGCGCTTCGTTCAATAAATCCCGCCGGTTGATGGTTCGGAGACGGATATTGCCGTTCCTCAGTACGCGGCCGGCCAGGCGACGGACCCGTTCGGAGGTGCGAAAGTCCGGCTCCAGAATGTAGGCGATAAGGTCTTTCTCTTTCCGAAAGCCGTATGCCTGGATCAGGTCGATGTAGTAAGGCGGGTTGTAGGTCATCATGATGGCCGGCGGTGACTCGAACCCCTCGATGAGCGTTCCGACCTCATAATTGGTAGACGGATTGAGCGGTCCGCGGAAGAACGTCATGCCGCGCTCGCGGACCCATCCCTCCGCCTCGGCAAAGAGAGCGGCAGCCACCTCGGGGTCGTTCTCGCTTTCAAAGAAACCCCACGCGCCCATCTTCTCGTCATGGAACTGGTTGTAATTTCGGTCTACGATGCCGGCTATTCTGCCGACGGTCCTACCTCCGCGGCGGGCCAACAGGAGCACGCGCTCGGAAAATTTCCAGAACGGATGTCTTGCGGTATCCAGCAGACGCCGCTGGATCCATTTGAGCGGCGGCACCCAGTTCGGGTCGTTTCCGTAGATCTTCCACGGAAAGTTCAGGAATTCATCCATTTCCCTACGACCCTGTACGGGTGACACGTCAAGGCCCTTCATACAGTTGCCTCCGCGTGAGAGTTCTCGTCCTCGTGCTGGAACCAGCATAAGGCCGGTGCGGGCCACAAGGCAAGCTTCAAGGACTGTACACGGCTTGCCCGGATACGGTCCTCTCACGTTTTTCTTAGGAACTCTACACTTTATCTGTCTTTTCTTCAACAAATGTGGTAGATTATAAAGATGCGTATCATGGCATTATTCCTGTCGGCTTTGGTGGTGTGCTTTGCTATGGCTGCCGCGGACGCGGCCCGCGCCCAAAGCTACGACATCCGTGGACAATGGGTGGGAAACGCCAAGGGCCCCATCTTCGGAGCCGAGGGGACAGTGGTCATCACTCAGCAAGCCGGTGAGGAGATCCAGGGAGTCGTCGAAGGCGGCAATATTTTCGGGCGGGCCAAGTTCAACTTTGCGGGGAGGATTCGGGGTAACATCATTTCCGGGAGTTACGACCGGATGACATTCCAAGGCGCCCTGTACGCCGACGGATCGATCAGAGGGCTCTTCAGGGCGATTGACGGGGAGGACTATCAAGTCTTCCTGCGGAGGCAGTACTCCTATTGGGGGGCGCCCAACGGGGGAAATTGGTGATCCCGTGGATCTCTTCTCCCGAGATTGCCGGCACCGAGGAACCGAGACCGTCCGCCGGTGGACCGGAACGGGATTTGCGCCGCGTCCTGCGGACCGCTCCTCATCTCAAGCGATTCCTCGGCTCCTGTGACTCCTTCCATTCCCGTAATGAATCCTAAGAATCAGAACAACCGACATTTTCGCAGCTGGCTGCTCGTCGCACTTCTGGCGTTAACGGCAGCGGCCGCGGTCGTACTGATTCTTGATATGTGGCCCAGGTACTTGAATTTGAACGGTTTACTGGTAGACCTCGAACTTGACGGACCTGATCCCTCGCGATACCGTGAACTCAGAGACGCGTTCACCAGACGCCTGCCTCAAGAGGTCCCCGCAGTCAGCAATTTCCGGGTGACGCTTGAGTACGAGCATTTTGCCGCGTTGGATCGCGCGTTCTTCGATAGCCACCGCGTAGACTTTATCCTTCTCAGCCCTCAAAGCACCCCCTGGCACATGTACCGCGGCGATGCAGCCGACAAGCTCAGACGGCTGGGCGATCTCTTGAAAGACCTGGCCTTGGGTCAGAACCGCTCGGTGTTGGGTATTTGCGGAGGCCATCAATTCCTGGCGTTGGCTTTCGGCGGGAGGCTAGGGTTCATAGATCCGAAGCTGGACGAGATTCCCCCCGAGCGTTACCCGAAAGGGGCACTCTCGGAGCGCGGGGTAGTGATTCTGGAAACGGTGAAGGATGACCCGATCTTTGATGGGCTCGTGGTCCACCCCGGCCGCTTCCGGGTTGTCGAGAGCCATTACGAAGAAGTGAAGGAGATTCCCCCGCCGTTCGTCAATCTGGCGAAGAGCGAGACCTCGGCGATACAGTTGATGCGCATCCCTGGAAAGACCGTCTACGGGGTCGCTTTCCACCCGGAAAGAGGATGGGACCCAGCCGGAGATCCTGCAAGCTTCTCGCCTGATGGAAGGCTGATCCTCGCGAACTTCCTGAGAATGGTCCCGCTCAATTGACGAACTTGACCATCCAGGGCCGAGTGTCCATGTTTTGGTTGAACGATCCCCAATGAGAGAGGTGCGTCATGAACGAAATCGAGAAGTCGAAGATCAGGCTTTCGCACTGGATTGACCATAATGTAGACCACCTGAAGGGATATCATGAAGTTGCTGCCGCGCTCCAGGAAGCAGGAGAGACAGAGGCGGCGGACTCGATTCGTCGCGGAGTCGAGTCGGTCGAGGAAGCCAACCGGCACTTCCAACAGGCCGTGGCGCGGTTGTCCGACGGAGCACCGAGCGAGGTTCGTCCGCTTCGGGGGCACGGGGAAGAAGCCGAAACTCACTCCCACGAACACGAGCACGAACACGCTCATCACCACACGCACGAGCACGCGCACGGCCACTCGGATGAGAAGGAGCGCGAACACGGCCACCACGAGCACACCCATGGCCACTCGCATGAAGAGGGGCATCATCACGGTCATCATCACGAGGCCAAGGGCTGATCGACAAGACCGGCAAGATGGCGGTCACACTGCATAGTACGCGCGCAATCGCTCGGGGACGGCTCAAGAACAAGCGAGGCCCCGGCCCTCCAGAGCTTCCACGGCATTCCCGCACTCCACAAGACCTCAGGGGGAGAATCCAACAAACGCTGCGAGTTCGGGAGATTCGGTTCTGAGCTTAAGGCATTGTTCTGATGAGAGGTTTTAGGTCGGCAGAAACATGAGCGCATTGCGAATGCGATTAATCTCCATGAACTCTAGAACAAATCGACCCCAAATGTCGGAAAACACTTGACAGCCGGCCAATTCCCACATATAGCGACCTCCGTGATTACGGACCATTAGACGTAACCGGCTGTCATCATAGTCGGAAATGGTTCTATGTTCTCTCTTTGTCCGACACGATTTGCCGCAGCATTCCTGGGGTGGACAAGACTGAAATTTCCTTTCTTGGATGGGGGTATGGTTATGGGTAAAGGAGATTCTCTTCAACGAGCCGACGCTGCGTCGGAAGCGACTCCATCGAGTAACTACGACTACTTCAAGGCGGTCGTCAGCATGGCCAAGAAGAACGGATGGGATATCGAGAGCCTCGGCCTCATAAGCGAGGTCCGCCCTGTCCCTCCCACCCCGTCGCTCACTCGGAAGGAAGCCATGGAACGGAGCCGATTGGTTCGGACCGTCCTGAAGCGATTCAGCCGGGTACTGACGCCCCCCGTTCCGGTCGATCTGGAGCGGTCCCTGCGGGAAAAAGATCCCAAGAGTCTCCTTCCGTGGGAGGAAGAGGTTCTTGCAAAAACGGACAAGTGGCGTATCCAATTCAAGGACGCAGAAGCTGAAATCCTCGACGAACTTCGCAGTGCCATCATGAGACCCACCGAATCGCGCTGACTCCCTTAGATTACCGGGAAACCTCCTTTTTAAGCAAAGGCGGTTTCCCGGCTGTTTCTTCCCAAACACGGGTAACTCGTCACCACTTCTTTCGGACAGGTCTGCTGGGTTCTTCGCTTCGCATATGAGCCGACCTTCCCGCGCTTCGCGTCCTGGGCTGTTCAGTGGGGCCGGCATCTTGCCGGCCGCTCGGCGCATGAAGCGACCAGGCATGGTGACGCCGAGGCGTGCGAGCCTGGAGATGACCCGTTTCGGTTCGCCAGTTCGGGAGGGTACCCGACCTTGCTTTGTTTCCCGTATCACCGCAGCCATATTCCTTGACATTTTACGTAATATCGAATAGATAGTCCATCATGTTGAAGAGCATGTTTAAACAGCTTGAGAAGCGCGTACCGGTGGCAACCTTGATGTCGAGGTTCAGAGACCTGTTCGACTCACGCGCTCCCGATGAGCCACGGTTTACCGACGAGAGTTTTTCCCATCTGCTTCAATTCCTGGAAGAAGGCGAACCCTCTTTCCAAGGAGTCGCGGTTCAGGCCGGGGTCAGATGGTCTGACTCTTCTCAGCGGGTGATGCTGCGCAACACAATCCTTCGGAGGGGGTTCGTCAGCCCGTCATGCCTCTGGGCATACCGCCAGGCGCGAGGGAATGCCGACGAACTCTTCGTCGAGTTCGACTCTTCCGAAATGGCATTCATGCAGATCCTCCTCATGAAGGAGACCGATCCCGCGCGTTCGGTACCATTCCTTCTCGAGCGGTTTCTCACCCGGAAGGAGATCCCTGAAGAGCTTCGGACCACTTCCCGCCTGTGCGTCCTTCGATTGCTGGACACGGGGGTGTCCCCGGACGTGTTGAAATCGCTGAGGACCAGGTATTCCGGTGTAGAGATTTTGTGCCAGTGGCGCCCATCCATTCCAGGGAGAGGGGTAGGTCTGAATGCGGAAGAGGTGAGGGGGGCCATCGATTTCCATCAACTGGTGCGGTCCGTGCAGGACATGCGGGACCTGTCGTCCCTGACCCGCACCGTGTACCTTCTCTCCTTGTTTTACGTGCCGTTGGCGGAGAAGGAGTGGCGCTCGCTCTGGCTCGGTCGCACGGATCAGCTTTTCTTCCAGAGGCTGCGGCTCGCGGGGATGGTAGAGCCATACAACGGGGGTTTCCTCCTTTCTACCGATACGACGAAGCAGAACGTGCTGAAGAAATTTCTGTACGAATCGTACACGCCGGCAAAGGAGTCAATCCACAGGCACCGCGCGGAACGAATCAAGGAAGACAGGGAAAGGCGCGTTCGCAACAGCGAACTTGACCGCCAGGCACTCGAGATGGTTTCAGACGGCATCATCTGCGTCGATCGGAGCGGTTTCCTCTATTACATGAATCCGGCAGCGGAATCACTGCTCAACGAAAGCACACGCTTGAGAGAGCGACTCTTCGGCCCGGGTGCGCTGGCGGATGCCTTGAGGCGATACTCGAGAGACGATGTGCTCGCGCGCGTCACCGCAGGTATGAAAGAGCAGGACGACACCACGGAGGTGTTCGGAGATCGAGTCGCGATTGCCGTGGGAGGCAAACGCTTCGAAGTGGAACTGGGCGCACAGGTGATCCTTATCAGAGACACCACCGACCGGTACCTCATCGACCAGGAGATCGGCAAACTCTACCGCCACGAATTGAAGGCCGCACTGGATGTGATGGCCGCGGGGCTGGACACCGCCAGGCAGCTCGTGGCCGAGGGTCGAAATCGAGAGGGGCTCACCTTCCTCGAACAAGCGGAAGAAAAACGAGAAGAACTCTGTTCCATGCTGGAAGAACGGATCGACTTCATCCGGCTTCACTCCGACGCGTTTCAGATACGGCCGACCCCCGTGAATTTGAATCTCGTGGTAGACAAGTGCATCGGCAATTACCGGGAACCCGCGCTGGCGAAAGGAGTGACGATCAAATCGAACCACCTTCACGTTTCCGCGGTTCAGGTGCGTGGGGAGGAACGGTTCCTGAGACGCGCACTCGACAACATCGTCCGGAATGCCGTCAAGTTCACCAACAAGGGGGGAGAAATCAAAATCTCCGTGGGTGAAGACAACCTCGACGCAACTTTGAGCGTGGAGGATACGGGGCCGGGCATCATCCCGGAAAATCTGGGAAAAATCTTTCAGCTTGGATTCACCACCAGCGGCACGGGCCGCGGCTTGTACCTCGCCCGCAGGATCGTCCAGGCTCACAACGGCAAAATAGAAGCGAAAAGCAAACCGGGCAACGGGGCATGCTTCACGGTACGCCTGCCGTTGATGACGGAGGTTTGAATGTCTCCTCGACTTCGCATTCTGCTCGCCGACGATGAGGCGATAGTCCGGAGCAAAGTGCTGCTGATGCTTGGCGATCGGTTCGACATCGATCAGGCCACCACTGCCGCGTCAGCCAGGCAGGCCGACATGTCGCAGTACGACGCGACTTTCATGGACATTGTGTTTCCTGACGGCAACGGGATCGATCTCTGTCGCGAAATCAAGGCACGCGACCCGCACAGCACGGTCGTAATCACCTCCTCCATGGAGAGTGTCGACGCGTGGAATCAGGCTTTTCAAGCAGGCGCAGACGGGTACCTCGAGAAACGGGAACTCCTGAGCCTCGATCCGCGCAAGATCGAACTGATGGTGCAGAGCCTCGTCGAGCGCAATCGTCTGAGGCGCCAGGCGGAAGAAACGAACAGAAGGCAAGCGGAACTACTGTCGGTGCTGTCGCATGACGTTCGCGCTCCTTTCCAGGCGCTTCTCGGGACCATCGAACTGCTGCGGAAGAGCGATATTCCTGAGGCAGCGGCTGGAAATGTCGAAAAGCTCTTCCATTGCGCCAAAGATCAGCTCGAGTTCATCAACGCGTTGCTGGAGTTGCTCCGGCTCGAGTCAGCGGGGACGAGCATCCGGCGTTCGGCCGTTGATCTGAATCTTCCTGTGAATCAGTCTCTTGCCGGCCTGCAGGTCCTCGCACAGCGCAAAAGTATAGCCCTGGAAGTTGACCTCGAGGCCAAACTCCCGCGTGTGGAGTCGGACATCGGAAAGATCTTGCAAGTGGTGAACAATCTGATAACGAACGCGATCAAATTCACGCCCGGTGGGGGCCGCGTCACGGTGCGCACGCGCTCCTCATCGAGAAACGGCAGACCGGGTGCTGAAATCAGCGTGGAAGACACCGGCATCGGCATCAAACCTGAAGAGCGAGCGAAAATCTTTCAGCGCTTCCATCGAGGCCGGGAACGGGGTACCTCCGGCGAGAAAGGGACGGGACTCGGGCTGGCAATCTGCAAGGAGATCCTGCAACTTCACGGTGGAACCATCGAAGTCGTGGACCGCAGTCTGCCAGGCACCCTTATCGCCGCGTGGTTTCCCCAATCCGAAAAGGAGAAGGCAAAGGATCCGAGTTCCGAATCGAAGCGGTGGGCAGGCCAGGAATCCCGAACACACCAATACCACGGGGCCGGCACCTGATGGCCCGATTGACCGGCTTTCGGTGCACGTGCTAATAATCCTTAAGCCTTAGGTGTCTTTGGCGGAATCGACAGACCCGCTGCGACCTATGAGCCCCGAAAGGAAAGCATACGTGCAAGCACTCAGGATGCGAAAGAAATCCTCCGGGGGGAACGCACGGCGCGTCGCGTGCCTCATGCTTCTCACCGCGGCTGCTTGCATCCTTGGTTGCCAGCTGGTTCCCAACAGACCGGACGCCGTCTTTGCCCTGTACAGAGACCGGATGAAGAAGGGAAATCTTTCGGAAGCCCGAACGCTCCTGACCGAGGAATCGAGAAACCTGGCAGTCTCGCTCGAATCGAGCTACAAACTGGAGCAAACCCCTGAAGATCTGGCTCTTCTCAATGCGTTGGATCCGGTGAGCCCTCCAACCATACTCCAGACTACCGATACTCTCGCTCTCTTGCAGGTGAGAACACTCAAAGGCGGGAACAATGTGGTTCGATTACTCAAGAAAGAACCGAGCGACCAGTGGCATGTGGATCTCCGGGCCGACCTCAATTCGTTCCGGTCCTTTCTCGAGGCCCGTCGCGCACTGGACAGCGTCAGAGAACAGGCTGGAGATTTCGCCTCCACCTGGAAAGCATTCAACGAACGCCTGGACACCTTGGGCGGCCCGGCGTTTTCTCCCGAAGGGAAACCACCAGTCGTGGGCGCGTCCAAGGACGTGAAAAAAGAGTCCAAGACGCAGAAGAAAGGACCCAAACGCGCGGGCACGGAACGATAGGAACGCGCAAGCCGACGCGCTCGCTCGAGCTTGCAGTAGCTTCTGTCCCTGAGTCCACGCGAACTACCGGCCGCTCAAACCCTGATTCCTGCCCGAACTCCCGCTGACCCGCACACGAAACTGAGCAATCGAGAGACCGCCGAGGTCTGGGACGGAGGAGCGACCAGGCGTGGCGATCTCTCAACGCTCCAGCAGGAAGCAGCGGGTATCAGTACCAGGCCATCATGCCGGAATCACACGGAGGCGGACAGGGCGGCGGACACGGCATGGGGCCGCAAGGCGGTGGACACGGCATCGGGCCGCATTGGGCCACTCTTGGTTTGCACTTGCTGATCGGTCCGGTCTGGGCGGGCATTGCCATACCCATCGGCGGCATACCCATGGGGGGCATACCCATCGGCGGCGCTCCCATGGGCGGCATACCCATGGGCGGGGCTCCCATGGAAACCTGCCCCGGGGGACAACCCTCGGGAGGGCACGCCGCTGCGCCCATGTTGTAGCTGGCGCGCTTGCCCTTCCCGCCAACGTACGCATCCGCTTGACATACGCCCAGCGCGACCACGAGGACCAAACAGAGACCGATTGCTGATATTTTCGTCATACCCAGCTCCTTCCTCGGTAGGGTTACAAGACTTATCAGTTTAATCTGATAATTATTTGGATATACGGTAGTAACATATCATAGTGAATGTCGATTGTCAATAAGTTCTCTTATAACGAAAAGTTGATTAATTATTCGAGATACTGATTGAGGAATTGCTCTGGAGCCGGCACCCAGCAGGGGAAAACCGTAGCGTGGGCCTTTCTGAATCACCCCTTGACCACCGCAAGGCTCCGTGCTATCCGTTTGCTAACCCCGACATGAGCCCGAGTCCGAGCGCGCCGAACGGGAACCTGCTTTTCGGCAGACCAATGTGTGGAGCCCATCGAGCGCGTCGCGGGGCCGCGATCCGATCACTGAAGACCCTTGGGCCTTCAACGTGAGAAGGGCCGCGAACTTCAAGGAACGGCGCTATAGCTTTTGGCGCAAGGAGGAGTCATGTACTCTCGCCTAGTGAGTGCCGAAGACGCTGCATATCTGCTGGATCTCAATGGAGCCGCGGAGATATCCGACGCGTGTGCTAAAGGCGAGCTGCGAGTGGCCAAGAAGGGGCCGAGAGGTGAACGATTTCTGGTGGGTGATATCCTGATGTTCAAGCTGGCTCAGGTGATGCGCCAGCTCGGGGTGGAATCCGAACGCTCCGTACGCTACGCGGAGGCAGTACTCGCCGCCCGGCTTGTTGAGAACGAGGCCAACCTCATGGAGTGGGTCGAGAATGAAGCCCAGGAACTATTCTGTCTTATTGCCGACGATCAGCTAGCCCGGATCTTCCTCAGAAACAAGGATGATTTCAGGGAGTTGGAGGTCGGCGCGGTCAAGCCGATCCTTCTCCCCTCCACCAGATGTGAGATCAACGTCTTCCGGGTCATCCGGCCGGTCATCTACCGAGCGCACCAGTTGTTCGGAGAGTAGCAGCCAGAACTCACTGTTTGTTCCGGAGGGGCTGTCATTTCGCCTTGAGGCAGCCCTTGAGTTCGAGTGCCTTTACGACCGTATCGAGACTCTGCTTCGCGGCCGATTTTTTCAGCTTGTACGCCCTGACTTTCTCCATGTCTCCTGCGTCGATGGCTGATCCGAGGATGACATTGGCCGTCTTGAAATCATCCCGGTAAGCATCGGCCATGCGCAGCAGTTCCGTGCAACTCTGTACCACGAAACTATCGGTGAAGCCCGGGGTCGCCGGCAGAACAACCAGCGCCGCCGCGGCGATCATCGTGAATAGTCCCAAACACCGTTTTGCCATGTGTAAGCCTCCATTCCCTCGACAGACCGGTTGAGGGTCGATCTAATCGCGACCCACAAACAGGAGGGGAAAAGTCCCCCGTAGGGGGTCCTTATATCACAATTTCAGGATGATGCAATCATTATTTCCATTAATATTACGGATGATTATCATATTAAGTTAAAGAACTAATCGCTGGAAATATGAAAACTGGTTGATAACATTGAAGAGCTGTAAAGGCGAGCAGCAAGAGGAGTGCGATGAGGTCACGGAGGCTAAATCGAAGCGGCCGATATTCGGTACGAGGTTGACCGGGTCGATAACCCCGTGCCGTCATCGCGATCGCCAGATGGTCCGCACGCCTCAGGACTCCATGCAAGGCAGGAACAAGAAGCGCAAGGAGGTTCCGGGCGCGAGAGACGATCGGCCCGTGACCGAAGTCCACCCCTCGGGCCTTTTGCGCATCGATGGTGTTCCGAAGCTCTTCCTGGACGAGCGGAATGAATCGCATGGCCAGCATCATGATCATGCCGAATTCGTCGACCGGTACGCGCAGGCGCTTCAAAGGGGAGGCGAGCCGCCAGAATCCCAGCGTCATTTCGCGGGGAGTTGTGGTGAAAGTCAGCGCCAGAGAGACCATGATTGCGGAAATCAGCCGGAGTGACAGAGCCAGGCTCGATCGAACCACTTCACCGCTGAAGGGCCCCTGGTGAGGTCCGATGTGCGGAGCGGCACCGCTGGAATGAAAGAAAAGGTTCATCAGAAATACGATCAAGAGCATCCACTTGAATCTCCAGAGCCCCCATGCCCAGATCCGCCAGCCCGCGCCGGTCAAGGCTGCCAGCATTGCAGCAGCCGCCACGCTGATCGCAGCGGCTTCCAGGGACTCCGAGCAGAACGCCCCGACGAGCATGGAGAGCATCCCCAAGAGTTTGGTCCGCGGATCGAGACGATGGAGAAACGAATCCCCGGGAACGTAGCCGCCAATCGATAGATCCATGATCGAGCGCGACATGGAGGGTCCTCGAATACGGGGAATCGCTTTCTTGAGACTTGGAGCGGCCTGCCGGCTGTCGAGAGCCGGCGTGAGAGGTCCCACTCCTGTTATCAGCCAGTCATTATATCAGATTCTTTACCTCTGCAGAGTGCGGCCAGCTTGTTCAGGGACGGTGAGGGACAGGTTCTCGGCTCGATCGAGTCGTCCGACGCGCGAGGCCTCCTTCGGCGCTCTGTTTGTGATCTCCGCGGTTTCGGGTATAATGCTCCTCACCGGGCGGCCGCTGGAGAAACGCGGCCACGCCTGTTCCAGAGAAAGATCCCCGTGCCCGCGGCGGTGCAGACGGTTTTGGTGAGCAATCATGACCCCAGACGATTTCGAGGAACTCCGCATTCTGAAAAAAGGAGCCACAGCCTATCCCGATCGCCCGGAACAGGCCAGGCTGGAGAGTTTTCCCAACAAGTACCCGTCGCGGGATTACCTCATCGAATTTGATTGTCCGGAGTTCACCAGCCTGTGCCCAGTCACGGGGCAGCCTGACTTCGCCCGAATCACGATAACCTACATTCCGGATCGAAGGTGCGTCGAGTCCAAGTCGTTGAAGCTCTATCTGTTCTCTTTTCGGAACCTGGGCATGTTTCACGAAGAAATTACCAACAAGATTCTTGAGGACTTCGTGGCGGCCTGCATGCCGCGATGGGCTCGCGTGGTGGGAAGAATGAATCCCCGTGGCGGTATTTCCATCGAGGTTACTGCCGATCATGTGCGGGAGGGCTATCTGCCGCCGGAGAACCTCATCAAGCCTTGAACGTCCGTGAATTCAGGAGGGAGGCGCATGGCGCGCTTTGGCAGACTGGTGTGCATCCTCTGGCTATTGGCGCCCGTCGTGTGTCTTGCCGGAGACCTGCCGCGCCACAAAGTGTCTCTGTTACCGCACTGGCTTCCGCAGGCTCAGTTCGCAGGGTACATGGTGGCGCTGGAAAAAGGATTCTACAAAGACGCTGGGCTCGATGTGACCCTGATGCGCGGCGGCCCAGAAAAGCCCCCGTTCGAGTCGCTGCATTCCGGCGAAGCGACTTTTTGCACGGGATGGCTCTCCACTGCGATCAAGCTGAGGGCGAAAGGGGATCCGGTGATCAACATTGCCCAGGTCATGCAACGTTCCGCGCTCCTGCTGGTTGCCAAGAAGTCGAGCGGTATTACCACAGTTGCGGATCTGGAAGGCCGCAAGCTCGGTTCCTGGGGAGACGACTTCCGCATCCAACCTGACGCACTACTCCGGATCTACGGACTCAATGTTTCCATCGTACCAATGTACAGCACGTGCAACCTGTTCCTGAAGGGAGCGGTCGATGCCGCGACCGCGATGTGGTACAACGAGTATCACATCATCCTCAACAGCGGCCTCAACCCCGAGGAGCTGACGGTCATGCCCTTCAGCGAACTGGGACTCAACTTCCCCGAGGACGGCATGTACTGCCTGGAGGAGACGTACAAGAACAATCCGCAAGCATGCGAGCAATTGGTTGCCGCGTCCTTGCGGGGCTGGCTGTACTGCCGCGATCACCGGGACGAGGCACTGGAAATCGTGATGAAGTACACAGACGCTGCGCACACCGGAACCAACCGGGCTCACCAGCGATGGATGCTCGCCCGCATGTTGGACTTGATCTTCCCCGACGGCGATACTCGCGGCATGGGCCGGCTCAAGGAGCAGGATTATCGCCGCGTCGGGGTGGAGCTTCGCGAACTCAATGTGATCCAGCACATTCCCCCATTTGAACAATTTCGAGCAATCCTCAGCGAGGACGCCCTGAACGCAGGGAAAGCAGCCTCACCCGGGCCAAAGTGAAGCCAAGTGCTCGGTTTGCAGATTCGGTTTAACCCTGGTCCGGGTTCGGGCTGTTCAGTGGAACCGGCATCTTACCGGTCCATGAGGAAATGACAGGTGGGACGCCTGTCCCACCAATACAGACAGAGAGGACGCGGTGGCTGACACGAACAGCGTCCCGCGGGAATCCGCGACCTTATTTGTGAAATGGCGTACTAAGGGTTGTATGCCGCCTTTACTGTCCATTTCAGAAAGCTATCGGCAAGGGCCGAGCCGGTATCCCACTCCGTGAACGGTCTCGATGGGCGATCCGCCCACTTCCGCGAACTTCTTCCGGACCCGGCGAACGTGACTGTCGATGGTTCTGTCCGTGACGATATTGTCGAAAGCGTACGCGCCGGACATCAATTCGTCTCGGGTAAACACCTTGCCGGGAAATCCAATGAGCGTCCTGAGAATACCGAATTCGGTCACGGTGAGCACCACTTCGCGGTCCCCCCAGTAGGCCTGGAACCGGTCCTGGTCCAGTCGCAGCAGGCCATACTCGGCCGCGTGCTGCACGTCATCCGCGGCTGCGGTGGCTTCGGTGGCTCCCGAGGCCCGTCGGAGCACCGCTTTGACCCTGGCAACGAGTTCACGCGGGCTGAACGGCTTGGTGACGTAGTCATCGCCTCCCAGTTCCAAGCCCAGCACGCGGTCAGTTTCTTCATCACGAGAAGAGAGGAAGACGATAGGAGTGCTGGCGTGACGACGAATGGACGTGCACACCTCGATCCCGTCCATTTCCGGCATCAGGATGTCGAGAACGATCAAGTCCGGATGTAGTTCTGCGAATCGGGCCAGCGCTTCACGCCCGTTCGCAGCCTCAACGGTCCGAAATCCCGCGGTCTGCAGCGAGAAACGAACTATCTCCCGGATGTGAGGGTCGTCGTCCACTATGAGCACGAGGTGGTCGATGATCATGGCTCTTCGATGAATCGCCGAGGTTCCTGCAACAACGAGTATTGCACAAAATCTGCACGAAATCTTCTCCAACTCTCCACAGGACTTCCATAACCGTTGCACGGACGTGCCGTACGATCCTCCCAGACTGAAGGGGGTCCAACCGGACCCCGGGTCATCACAGACGGAAGGAGCACGGCTATGTCAGTCAACGACGGGGAACTCCAGAAGAGCGATGAGAGGCTTTCCGGGCCGCGAACGGAACTCCTACGGTCCACTCGGTCGGAAAAATGGGCTCGACCGCCGCAATGGCTGTTCTTGGCGTTCGGGGTGGTCTTCCCGATCGTTGTTCTGCTCGTTGAGCTGACCACGCGCATGTGCGCAGTTGACCTGTTCGATCCGATACCGACAGTCTGGCACGTGGTGTTGATACTGCTCGTCCCCGCGGCCAATCTCGCGATCTGGGTGGCGGGGAGAACGGGGAATGTGTGGTCTTTCAGGGCACTGGGCATGGCCAATGGCATCGCGATGGGGGTGTCGTTCTTCTATGCACTCCTCTTCTTGCCTGTTCTCCCGCTCGCGGTGCTGGCGATCATGTTCCTGGGACTCGGCTTCCTGCCCATGGCGCCGATCTTTTCGTTCATCGCGGGGATTCGAGGTCATTACTATCTTCGGAACCTGGCTGGTGCCCGTTCTCTCTGGAAAGTTCCAGGGACCGCTTTGGGATTGGGCATTCTCCTGACTGTGGTGCTCCTGTTGGAACTCCCGGGCACGCTCACCCAGGTCGCGCTGAGCGCGGCCTGTTCCACCGATCCCGAGACTCGCAAGACCGCCATCCAGGTTCTCAGAGCCGCAGGGAGCCGCAATGTGATGCTTCGTGCGTGTTACCTGCCCTCGGGACGAAACATGGCCCCTATCGGGAGCATCCGTTCCCTGTGGTCCGATCCTGTCTCCCCTGAGAAGGCCAAGGAGATGTATTTTCGCGTCACCGGTGTCCCCTATAACGCGGTCCCCGCGCCTCCAGGGATTCCGCGATGGGGGGCTGCCGGCCCGGTTCGTGCGTTTGACGCGGATCCGGATGTGGGTGGAGCGCGTGTCGGCGGAGCACAGAGCGATCTGTCGCTCGCCGCGTCCCGGATCGACGGGTCGGTGGACGCGGATGCTGCCCTGGCGTACGTGGAATGGACCCTGGAATTTCGCAATGACTCTCCCCTCGATCAGGAGGCACGGGCACAGATCGGTTTGCCGCACGGCAGCGTGGTCTCTCGGGTGACCCTGTGGGTGAACGGAGAAGAGCGTGAGGCAGCCTTCGCGGGCCGCGGAAAGGCGACCGAGGCATACAAGAAGGTGGTCCGTAAGCGACGCGACCCGCTCCTCGTGACCACGTGCGGGCCTGACCGGGTTCTTGTCCAGTGTTTCCCGATACCGCCGCAGGGAGGGACCATGAGACTACGGCTGGGGATGACGGTCCCACTCATTCTTGACCGCGAAGAACGGGCGCTGCTTCAGTTGCCCCGATTCGTAGAGCGCAACTTCCGGGTCGGATCGGAACCGCAGCACCTGGTCTGGATCGAGTCCAGAAGCAAGGTGCGATCCGGAGTCTCTTCTCTGACGCCGGAGCAGCCGTCCTCAGAGCTTTACGCGGTGAGAGGTACGCTCACGGAAAACGAACTCGCTGGTCCCGGCTGTCTGATTGAGGCAGAACGATCCCGTGCGGCTTCCATGTGCTGGGCGGAAGATCCGTCCCGAGACAAAGACGGGATCGTGCTCCAGACCATCCGCCAGGAACCGGCCAATGCTCCGGAAGCGGTGGTGGTTGTAGTGGACGGATCGCAAAGCCTCGCTCGCCCTCGGTCGGAAGTCGCAGAGACGATCGCGAGGATTCCGGCAGGGATCAAGGTATCGGCAGTGATTGCCGGGGACGATCTCATCGAGATTCCCGGCACGGCCGGGGAGGCGGAGAATCGAGTTCGCCAACAGATCACCGCTCGATTGGCCGAGTTCCCGTACGCGGGCGGATGCGACAACGTTCCCGCGCTGGCACGGGCATGGGATATCGCATCCGGCCGGCGTGAGAGCGTGATCCTCTGGATTCATGGCACGCAGCCGGTCCTGATGCAGAGCGTCGAGGTGCTTCGCCAGAAGTGGGAACGCAGGCCGGGTGGCCCGCGGCTCTACTCGATCCAAACGAGCCTGGGGCCGGATCGCGTGCTGGAAAAGCTGGACGGGCTGGAAGCGGTCCGGCCGGTTCCGCGGCTCGGAGCATTGACAGAGGATCTGGACAGACTCTTTTCGCGCTGGAGGCAGAAGACCATTCTGGCCGCGGTCAGGGAGCGAATCGAGAAGGACCGCGTGGAGAAGACTGACAGCGGCAAGAAGACGTCGGCACATCTGGTCAGACTCTGGGCCAAGGACGAAGTTGCCCGCCTCGGTGCGATCGAAACCCAGCAAGCGCATGAGGACGCAATCGAACTCGCCACGGCCTATCACCTCGTGACACCGGTCAGCGGCGGAGTTGTCCTCGAAAATCAGCAGCAGTATGACGCGGAAGGACTCACGCCGGCTTCACGCACCGAGGTTCCGGCCGTACCGGAACCGGAAACGTGGGCCATGATCGTGATAGCGCTCGCGCTCGTTCTCTGGGCAGTCTACCGACGGAGGCACCTATGCGTAGCCCGGTAAGTCCGGAATTCTGCTCGATCGCGATTCAGGTCGTGGCTCTTCATCCGGTTTGGTATTGGTACGCGGCTCGACTGAGCGACGGCTCGGATGAACCGTGGGGGCTTGGGGCTCTGGTCGCGGCTCTGGTATTCTTTTGTCTGGGCCGTCCAGAGGGGGATGCGGAGCGAAAATCTCGGTTGGTATTGCCGAGCCTGCTCCTCATCGTCTATGCGGCCGCCCATCCTTTCGCGCCGCCCCTGCTCAGGGCCGCAATAGGGATCGCCTCGCTCGCGTGCGCATTGAGCGCGATAAAGTTCGGAAGAGTGATTCATCCGGGTCTGCTCGGTCTCTGCTTGCTCTCCTTGCCGGTAATGCCGACGCTCCAGTTCTATCTCGGCTATCCGTTCAGAGTGCTGTCGGGAATGCTGGCCGCTCCTTTGCTTCGGTTCTCCGGGCTTCCAGTGGTTCACGAAGCGGCATGCCTGCGCTGGGGTGCGGAGCTTGTTTCCATCGACGCGCCGTGCAGCGGCTTGCGCATGCTCTGGGCCTGCATGTTCCTCGCGTTCATTCTGGCCGCGCTTCGGGACCTGAGTTCGCCAAGGACGCTTCTCGTCACCGCGGGCTCGCTCCTCGCCGCGCTGGTTGGCAATGTCCTGCGGACCGCCGCTCTCTTTCACCTGGAAGCTGGCATCGTGAACGCGCCGGCCTGGTGTCACGACGGCGTTGGCCTGGTGGTTTTCGCCTTCGTGGCGGGACTCGTGCTCTGCCTCGCGAATCGGATCGGAGGACGGCAAAGGAGCCATAAGACGGGGGCTTTCTCGCTTGAGGAAGCCATCGCAATGACGCCTCGACCGATTTCGCTCTTGGACGGTAATCTTGGGCAACCCTCACCCTCTCTCAGGGGGAGTGGGGACTCCCAGTGGCGCCGGCATCTTGCCGGCGATTTTCCTCTCCCTCTGGGAGTGGGTGCGGGTGAGGGTATCAGAACAGCTCATTCGATGGCACATTCGTATCTTATCCTCCTTCCTTCTTACCTGATTCCTTGCTTGCTGGCCGCGTTGGTGCCGTTTCTCCCGCACAGTCCGGCTGTCGCTGCCCTGGAGGATTCGTTTCTGGGCTGGCCGACTCATTTTGACGGCCGGCCCCTGAACCAGACAGAGCTATCGGCACGAGAAGAGGCGTTCGCGCGGAACTTCCCCGGCCGCATCGCCAAGTTCACGGACGGAAACCGGACGCTCCTGGTCAGGTGGGTGACGACGGAGACCCGCAAGCTCCATTCCGCGGCGGATTGTTTTCGCGCGATGGGGTATCGCGTCGTCCCAGGGTCGCTCGAGCGAGACGGGGAGGGGAGGCTCTGGAGCACATTCGACGCGACCCGTGAGGGCCGCTTGGCCCGCGTGCAGGAGCGCATGTACGATGGGAACGGAAAGAGCTGGACCGACGTCTCCGCGTGGTACTGGGCTGCGCTGCTCGGCAGGAGCCGCGGACCGTGGTGGGCGATTACGCTGGTTGAGTAGCTTCCTCCCGGCAGGGGATTCTTTTCCGAAAAACTGCCTCCGCAGTTCCTTGCTTGAAGGACCGTCAGCACGTGAACACGTTTCCTTTCTCATGAAGGTGGACGGGCGGGGAAGTCCATGATATTGGGGTCCCGATAAAGAAATACTGCCTGAGGAGGCTGAACGTGACTCCCCTGTCGGCCTCGGAAGAAACCGCCAACGCCTCGTCCAAAGTGATTGATGGCAATCCCCCGTCTGGCCCGAGGAAACGATCGTTTCTCGCTGGCCTCGCGCGCGTTCTTTTGCTCCTGTGCATTGCCTGCTTGGCGTTCGGAGGCGGCTTTGCGGTTCAGGGGTACCTGATGTTGTCCAAACGGCTCCCAAGCGTCGACAAGCTGAAGCATTACGAACCTGCTTTGGTAACTCAGGTATTTGACGATAACGGGGATTTGATCGCTGAATTTTGTCACGAGCGGCGTTATCTTGTTTCTCTCGACGAGATACCGCTGGCCCTTCGGGATGCGATTTTGGCGGCGGAAGGCGAGGATTTCTTGAAGAAGTCGATTCTGCGGTCCCTATCGGTAATGGGGCCTCGCCGACCGACGGTTCAGTTGATTGAAGACGCAAAAGCAGCCTTGGGCTTTTATCGCCTTGAGCAGGCCATGACGAAAGAAGAAGTACTTTGCCGGTTCATGAACCAGATCTATCTGGGGAGCGGTGCGTATGGCGTGGAAGCGGCTGCTCGAACCTATTTCGGAAAAAGCGCCAGAGATTTGACGCTTGCCGAATGTGCAATGATTGCCGCTCTGGCGCGATCGCCCCGCCAGTTTTCGCCGCGACGTAAGATGAAGTCCGCGTTGAAGGCACGCAACTGCGTGTTGGCACGGATGTGGAAGGACGGCAAGATAACGCGGGCCGAATACGACAAGGCAAGCGCTGAAGAAATAGTCCTCGTTGATGAGGCGAACAATAACAAGCGAGAGGCTGGGGCCTCCATTGAGCCTGTGCGCCGATATATCGAGAAGAAATACGGCGCGGAGACACTTTTCAACGATGGTCTGAAAGTTTACACGACTGTTGATCTCGCCCATAGCGAAGCAGCCCAAGAGGAAATCAGCCGACCCAAGGCCTCAATTAAGAGGATAGTTGACAGGCATGGCAAAGTCTTGGAGGATCATTCCCCGCCTCTGGTACCCGACCTGCCGCCACGCTTCGAGGAATCACGCGTTCGATGAGCGGCCTGATCTCCCGAGGGGAAAATGTGTGTCCCACATGGACGAATGGAAGCAATCGCCATTCCGCGTTGGCTGACCTGTCTTGGCCCATGCGAGTTCGCTTTCAAAGTGGTAATCTGGAGGGGAACTGATTTGCGCCAAGAAAGAGCGCTCAAGGGTACTTGTCGCGCTGGGTCGGGCCATGGGCACGTGCAAGCATTGTGGAAAGAGTGCGAAGACCGTTTCGGACGTTATCGGGTACTGCGCGCAGTGCATCCGCGGGCATTTCAACGAAGTCTGGCCGGATATCAAGCGAGTTCACGACGAGACCCGCAGGCTTCATGGCCTGCCCACTGACCCTCCCCGCGCCGCAGACGGCAAAGCGTGTCCCCTCTGTCACCATCAATGCCTTATCCCGGAGGGAGGCCGCGGGTACTGCGGATTGCGCCGCGTCGCGAACGGACGGCTCATCGGCGGACGTCCGCACGAAGGGAACCTGAGCTACTACCACGATCCGCTCCCCACGAACTGCGTCGCGGACTTCGTGTGTCCCGCGGGAAGCGACTGCGGGTACCCACGCTACTCGGTCGCACCGGGCCCGGAGTACGGGTACCGCAACCTCGCGGTATTCTATCAGGCATGCTCGTTCAATTGCCTCTACTGCCAGAACTACCATTTTCGCGTACGGACCGCGTCACCGGATAGGATTACCGCGGAAGAGTTGGCCGCAGCCGCGGACGACCGAACGACGTGTATCTGCTATTTCGGTGGTGACCCGTCGCCTCAGATCCTTCACGCGCTCAAGACATCGACCTTGGCCGTACGCAATGCAGACAATCGAGTGATGCGGATTTGCTGGGAAACCAACGGTGCGATGCAACGGCCATTTCTTCAGAGAATGGCAGACCTTTCCCTCGAATCCGGTGGCTGCATCAAGTTCGATCTCAAGGCATGGGACCCGGGGATTCATCATGCGCTCTGCGGAGTCCCCAATATCGCGACCATCGAGAATTTCAGATGGCTGAGTACGCTCATTCCCCGGCGACCGGAACTGCCTCTCCTCGTGGCGAGCACGTTGCTCGTTCCCGGTTACGTCGACGAGGCGGAAGTCACGGCGATTGCGACATTCCTGGCTGATTTGAACCGGGAGATCCCGTACAGGCTTCTCGCGTTTCATCCGGAATTCCAGCTCCGCGATCTTCCACCCACGTCAAAGAGTCATGCGGAATGCTGCAGGGCTGCAGCGGAACGCGCGGGTCTCCGGCGCATCAGCATTGGGAACCTGCACTTGCTGGGTAACGATTATACGTGTTGACCGATCGGTAACGGTTCGCCAGGACCAACCCGGTCATTTGGAATGACGAGGGGACGGGTTACGCCGATCGCTTGGACAAAGGGATGAGTTTCCCGAACTCGCGGGAGCGTGGGGGTCCTAAGGCCTGGGAGTGCCTCTCGCCGGCCGGGTCCGACTCTACACGAGTTCCGAAGGTTGGGGGGACTCTTCTTTTATCGCTCGGACGAGCTTCATCAACTCGGCTGAATCGTCGTCCGAAATCTGGGTGATCTCGAATCCGGCCACCGGTTCCGGGTCAACACTCTCCGGCGGAGCGGTGGTCCACCGGCATTCGGCCTCGAAGGTGAACGGATCGACCTCATCAAATGCCAGGGCTTGAATGAGGAAGGTGACCTTCTGACCTACTTCGGCGTTTATGCCGGTCACCTGGATGCCCTGTTCGGAAACGTCGCGCACGAAGTACACCTCTTCCATGTTGTCCATGTCGTAAATGGGGAATGGCACGAGAGGGTACGCGCGGGGTGTTTTCCTGATCTGCTCGATCACGGTAGGGTCATCGGGCAGCGATATCCGATCTTCAAGCTGGTCCATCGCCAGAACCTTCGCGTGCACCAACTTGGTAAAGACGCCGTGCAATCCGTCTATAGAGAGGTTGTACTTCTCCATGAGTTCGGAATTGCCCATCCCTTTCCGGATGTCCGGCACGATCTCGGAGGCCTTGATCTTCCGTTTGGGTGACACGGTACCTCCACGAGTGGTGAAGTGACCACTATTCTAGCAGATCCTTACACTTAAGCTGCAATGATTCGCGAACCCGTCGGCAGATATGGGTCGCGCTAACAAATTCCGGCTCGCAGCGCGGGGTCGTCCAGAGCGAACCCTTGTCCGCTCATCCCTCTAGGGCGGATAAGCAGGACTAAGTGCTGGGTTTCATAAATACGGTCACGGATTCTCGTTCCCACGGTGACGGCAAAAGACGTCCATGGTAGCGACCGGCCTCCGTGCCGGTCGTTCAAAGAGGCCCGGCAGGGACGCCGGGCACTACCGAACGGCAGAATGGAGTCAGCTAGAGTGCGACACCGTATTTACGAAATCCTGTACTAGTGTGCTGTCCCAGAAATAGATTTCAGAAGTTGTCGGCCGAGTGACTGCTCCGGTAATAACGGTTGCCACTCCATTCTGAAAGTCATTTACGGGACTCCATACTAGGATGTCGTGATCAACGGGAACCGCATCGTTCGAGGTTTCGTCTCGACAGATGCGGTTCGCTTCGCTCACCACGTCCTACGTCACGGCCGAAAACACCCGACTGCCGCGCGCGTCACGAAATCCCATCGCTCCGCCATCGTCCGGGCACATCCCACGCGATTCTACTTGCGGGAGGAAGGCTTCTTCCCGGCTTTCCGCAGCGCTGTGAGCACGTTCAGGTTGAGCCTCGACGATATTTGTTCACAGAGGAGGTTCAGATCCTTCATGGCCACGCCGGCCACGGCAAAGGCGTCCAGAACTGTTTCCTCTTGCGGGTTGTCCGGTCTGATTCTCCCGATCACCGCCGCGACGGTCAGATCGAAGCACTCGTAATAGTCGGGCTTCGGCGTGTAGGAGAACCACACACGGAGCCTCAGCAAAGCCGGCTGGTCGCCCCCGCTGGCCGCGGGAACGAAACGGACGTCCCCCAGTCCCCTGAGGTTTTCCTTCAAGCAGGTTTCGAGCAGGGTCGTGATTGCTTCCCGCTTCTCACCGTGGAGACCGGCGATCCACACTGAAATCGCGTAAGGGGGCTCGATGGTCTCCTGAGAACAGATATCTCGGAGAAACGAATCCGGATTCAGGGGGCTTGTGGGATCGAACCCCGGCGAATAGGATTTCCCCCAAGCCACAGCCAGCGCGGCCATTATGGCGGTAACGCCGGCCAGCCACAGCACGCCTTTTGTCAGGGGCCTCTGAATCATTGGTCAGCTCCTCTATTTGCTGATACCTTTCACCTTGCATGGTTGCAGATTCTCTCGCGATCATCAAGGGAATCGGAGAAGAGGAGGCCGTCTTCTGCCAACTACCAGGACCCAACGAACCAAAGGGATGAATGAAAAAGGCCTCAGTCCGTTGACGGAACGGCCCCCTGGGACTGGTGGGAGCCGGGGCAGATGGGGCGTTGGTACGAGGCCGAGAAGTTGTTAGAATGCCCTTGCTTTCCTTTCGCGAGATGGTTCGCGACCGCGGTGAAAGATTGCGCCCGGTAGGATGGGATACGAATGTGAGGCCTGACCATGAGAGTACTCCTGATTTCCGCTAACAGGGAAGAGATCAACATGCGTACCTGGCCGCTGGGTCTGGCTTGCGTTGCGGCCGCAACCCGAAAGGCCGGTCACGACGTCGAGTTGCTCGACCTGATGCTTGCAGCCAATCCCCGATCTGAGCTTGCCAGGTCAATTGAGAGCTTTGGTCCTGACGTGATCGGAATCTCCGTGAGAAACATCGACGACCAGACCATGCGAGACACCAAGTTCTTCCTGGATCAAGTCCGAGCCTTCATTGCCGATTGTCGGGATCTCACCGGAGCCCCTATTGTCCTCGGCGGAGCCGGGTACAGCATTTTTCCCCAGAGCAGCCTGGAATATCTAGCCGCGGACATGGGGATTCAAGGCGAAGGGGAAGCAGCGTTCCTCGCCTTGCTTGACCGACTGGCCCATAATGCGTCCCTGGAAGGAGTGCCGGGTTTGTACCTGCCAGGTGTCGGGCTGCAGGGCGCGCGGAAGTTCGAAAAGAACCTCGCTGAACTGCCTCTTCCCGACACGCGTTTCCTCTCTGCGTCACTCTTGGACGATCCGGAATTCTGGTTTCCCGTGCAGACCCGCCGCGGATGTCCCATGAGGTGCAGTTACTGCTCGACAGCGACCATCGAGGGATGCGCGTTTCGCAAGAGGTCGCCGGCCACGGTGACGCGATGGCTCACCGCTTGGGCTCAACTGGGAGTGAAGCGCGTCTATTTTGTGGATAACACGTTCAACCTCCCCCCATCTTATGCGCGAGAACTCTGCTCCGAGTTGGAAGCGGCACGACTCGGGATCACCTGGCGATGCATCCTGTATCCGGGGAAATTTGACGAGAAGCTCGCGAAGGCCATGGCTGCCGCGGGGTGCACGGAAGTGAGCGTGGGATTCGAGAGCGGGGCCCAGCCGATCCTCCACGGATTGAACAAGAAATTCTCTCCTGAAGGAGTCCGCGAGACGTGCCGCGTGCTGGGGAACCAGGGAATTCGGCGCATGGGATTCTTGATGCTGGGGGGACCCGGAGAAACCAGAGAGACCGCGCTGGAGAGTCTTGCCTTCGCGGACTCCCTCGGGCTGGAAACGATGAAGGTAACGGTAGGAATCCGGATCTACCCGTACACCGCGCTCGCGGCAACGGCAGTGGATCATGGGATGATTGAGGACGACGACGATCTGCTCCTGCCCAGGTTTTACGTTACGCCGGGACTTGGGGAGTGGCTACGGGAGACAGCCGATCGGTGGATGGCCGAACGTCCCAACTGGATCAGCTAATGCCGATTCTTTTTCAACTGAGTTCCCTCGGCGTCACCCATTCACCAGCGCCTTGGTGCAGGATTTCGTAAATACGGTGCCGCTCATGGGCCAGCTCTGGCCGTTCAGCGGGGTCGGCATCTTACCGGTCCATTAAGAAATGACAGGCAAGATGCCTGTCTCACCAAGGTCCTGAAATCCGCGACCGAACTTGCGAAAATGGGTACTTAGCACACACTCCCTTCCGGCAAAATCAGCGATCATAGGTTCAACTTCGCCTCGTCGATTCCGTGTTTCTTCATCCAGGTCCACACGGTCTGACGGCTGACTCCCAGTCGCCGGGCCGCTTCAGCCTTGTTTCCGTGAGCGTCGATCAGGGCAGCGACAAGGCGCTTCTCTTGATCGTCCTGTGGCGGACGAGTGTACGATTTGGGGGCCCCGTTCCAGCGGCTGAAGGTCATGTCCGGCAAATCGGAGCTCGTGATCACATTCCGTCTACAGACGACGAAAGCATACTCGATGACATTGATGACCTCTCGCACGTTGCCAGGCCAAGTGTAGTGCATGAGGACTTCCATGGCTTCCCGATCGACGCTGGTGATAGGCCTGCCGGTCCTCGCGGCCGTTTGAGCGATAAAGTGCTCCACCAGTGGCGGAATATCTCCGGGGCGCTCGCGCAGCGGGGGAATAGAAATGGGGATGACATTGAGTCGGTAGAAGAGGTCGTCACGGAACAGTCCCTGTTCAGACATGGACCTCAGGTCCCGATGGGTCGCAGCGATCACTCGAACGTCGATCTGAACTGGTCGGTAGTCGCCGACGCGTTCAAACTCCTTCTCCTGGATGACCCGTAACAGCTTAACCTGGGTGGAGAGGGGGACGTCCCCGATCTCGTCGAGAAAGATGTCACCCATGTGAGCTGCCTCGAAACGCCCCTTCGTAGTTCGCGTCGCCCCGGTGAAGGCCCCCTTGACGTGCCCGAAGAGTTCGCTTTCGAGCAACGACTCGCTCAGGGCAGCGCAGTTGACGCGAATAAAGGGTCCTTTGCTCTTCGTACCAAGATTGTGTATCGCGGCGGCCACCAGTTCTTTTCCGGTTCCGCTCTCCCCGTAGATCAGCACCGGAGCTTCGGATGCAGCGGCTTTCTTGACGAGGTCGAACAGGTTCTTCATCGCCGGGGAGGTGCCAATGATCCCGTGAAAACCATGCCGCTCTTTGAGTGCGCTCCGGAGCTGGGAGATTTCCCTTTCTCGCTGCTGGAGGATCGTTAAGTCGCTTTGGATCTCTACGGCACAGATCGTCTCGCCCTCACCATCTCGCAACACCTGTGCGTTCTTGAGTACCGTCAGGTGCTCGCCGTCCTTGCGACGCAACGAGCAGTACTTGTTGGTGAACTTCCCTTGCTGGAAAAGCGGGCATGGACCGAGCCTGTTCTGGCCGGGAGGCCTCGCGCAGCAATCGAAATTGAGCAGAGCGCATCTCTGCCCTGTAAGCTCCTCGCGAGTGTAACCGGTCAACTGTTCCATGGCTCGGTTGACAAATAGGATTCGACCGCCGTTTTCTACGACCATGACCCCTTCGGTCATGATGTCGAGCACGGCTTGCCAAAAAACGGGACTGGCGTGCGGGGGAAGCAAAGAGACCTCCTGAAGCGATGGTCTTACATCAATGGTAAGAGCTGCGTCAAGATATGTCAAGTGGTTTACGTCAACTTTACACTCCTCCCGATTCTTGTCCCTCTCCCCACCGCTCGTCCTCAGCCGGAAACCCCACGTCCATCCGTTCAGCCCGCCCGCGCCGTGACGATAATGATACCTGCGACGGCTCGGTGGCCTTCGATTTCAAGCAGTGCACCGAAATGCGGAGAGTGGCCCACTGGTCCTCTGGAAGCCACGAGACATGGGCGTCGAATCCGATGGCACATGAGTTGCATCTATAGGGTACAGAGTCCACGAGGTTTTGCATCGTGCCGACTCGGGGCACGGCGGGTGAAGAAGTATAAACGAGAGATCTTTGATACGGCAACCTGAGGAATTCACCCCGTGTGAGCTGTTGTGGAATAAATAATCAAGAAAGGAGCCTTTCCCATGAAAAACAACGAATCCTTCCTGGACAGCGCCGCGGTGAAAGTGGGAGCCTGGGTATTTCTGTCCTGGGCTGTTCTCCTGGGCCCCGTAGGTTTTGTCCTGTTGCTCGGGCTTGCCTTTGCGATGAAGTTTTCGAACCTGGCCGTCGGGGCAGTGTGTGGTCTCCTCCTGTGTGCGCCGCTCCTGTTTATGGCGGTATGGCTGCCGCTGATCGCAGCGTCCGTAATGGTAGAGCGATTGGCTGGACGAGCCGATCTGGCCGAGGAGCGCGAGACGAGCGCTTAATGCACGTTTTCATAAGTACGGTCTCGCCTAGAGGCTCTGCTCTTGGCTGTTCAGTGGGGCCGGCATCTTGCCGGTCCATTAAGAAGTGACAGGCAAGATGCCTGTCCCACCAAGAAACCTAAAATCCGCGACCGTATTTGTGAAGTAGAGTAATTGGTACACGGCCTGGCTGATTAGGTGAAGCGCTCGTCCACCGCGGCCAACGCCCTGCAGTAATGCAGACTGCTTCGATGGGTGCCGCTCCTCAGATGTGCCTGCTTGCCCAGCAGTGCTTTCCCCCCACTACTGCGAGCAAGCCGGTACTGGCACCCGGCAGTCTGGCCTCCAATACCGACGAAAGAGGTTCCGCATAGGCGTTCTGAGATTCCGTGCTCCCCGGCGAGGTTGCCACGGACCTCACCGGGAAGCAGCGTGGATCTTGTCCTCGGTCTTTCCTTGTCTTGACTCCCGGAAGTGACGATACCCTCCGCCCGTCTCTCAGCGAGGGGGTGATCCCCCTTGCTGAGAGCCCTCCACCACCTTTCGCGTTTGACGACTTCCCGCTGAGCATGCTCTAATGGACATGTCTTCGACAAGCGTGCGGAAGTGCGTGGCATGAAAAAGAAAGCTGCACCCCTATGGGGCCTGGGCCTGTGGCTCGTGGTGGGACTGATGATGGCTGCCCTCCCATGCCAAGCCGCGGTTTCTGCCGACGAAGACTGCATGACGTGCCACGGCCGGGAGGATCTCCGATCCCACCGGGGACAGAGCCGCTTTATCGACAAAACTCGTTTTGCAAAATCAGCCCACGGCATGAAGGGTATGGGCTGCACTTCCTGCCATGGAGGGATGACCGTCACCTCCCGGGAGAAGCGGGTCCCCCATCGCCTTGGCCTGAAACCTACCTGCGGCGGATGTCACGCAAAGGTCGATGAGGAATACTCAAAGAGTCTGCACGCCCGCGTCTCACAGAACATCTGCTACTCCTGCCATAACCCTCACTACTGCACCTCCTTTCGCGGTATGTCCGGTGAAGAAAGGAAGAACATCTGTCTCAAGTGCCATGCGGTTCAGCACACCCACCAATGGCTTCCCCAGAAGGATCTTCATTTCAGCTACCTGGAATGCACGTCGTGTCACGCGCTGAACGCTCAGGTGGGAATGCTATTCTTCATGGTGGACAGGCCTGCAGGTTCCAAGGAGACCAGCCTGGACTACTCCCAGCTGGAGCCCTTTATTGAACCGGGAAAGGGCGGGTTGGCAGAGACCTTGGATCGGGACGGAAAAGGCAGAGTGTCTGCCGCGGAGCTCAACACGTTCATGAAGACGGTGCAGGACCACGGCATTCCAACCGCGGGCCTGGAGGTTCGTATCCTGGTCTTGAAGCCCTCGCACGACTTCTCCAGCAAAGGAGAGCGAGCCCGAGACTGCACGCTCTGTCATTCGCGCGATGCTGCGTTCTATTCCAAGCTGCTCTTGATGATACCCGAGAAACACGGTGGCGTGCGCACCCTTGACCTCGAACGGGAAGTCCTCGGCCGCTCGGGGCAATTGCCGTTCCTGGTCGATTTCTACATGCTGGGGGAGTCCAAGATCCGCAAGGAAGACCTGGACGAGGTGCTGCAGGCGGTGAAGCGGATCGGGTTCAAATGGCTGGACCTGGCCGGGGCCTTCATCGTGGTTTTGGCGCTAGTCGGAGTGTGCTTCCACGCACTGCTCATGTTTGTGACCAGAAAGCTCAGGACTCGCCCCCCCTCGGCCGAGATCGAGCAACTGCCGGTGCCGGTCCAGGTATGGCACTGGCTCCATGGTATGTGTGTCATCTTCTTGCTGCTCACGGGTCTCCAATTGCGGCTCCCCGACGTTCTACCCGTCTTCGCTACCTTCCTGAATGCGGTGAATCTCCACAATCTCTGCGGCGCTGTCGTGATCGTGGACTATCTGTTTTGGCTGGGCTACCACCTTTGGAAACGAGAATTCCACAGTCGCTTTTTTGTTTCTCCCGGAGATTTCTTCAGGGACTCAGCACAGATGCTCCATTACTACGGCTATCTCATCTTTGTCGGTGAAGGATACCCGAAGACTCACGGCCGGTATCCTTCCTTCGATCCATTGGAACGGACGTTCTTCCTTACCACCATGCTGGTTTTCGTCCCGGTGCAGATGCTCACCGGAGTGTTGCTTTTCGACGTGCGGACCATGATGCCGGCGATCGAAGCGGTGGGAGGACTTCGCGTGGTGGATGCGGTGCATGTATTTGGCGCATACGTGCTGCTGTCCTGCATGGTCGTTCATGTGTACTTCCACACGCTCAAGAAATACCGCCTGGTGGGCCGCACGTATGGTGGAGCGTCCTGACAATGGCAGCAGACCGAGAGCCCTTGCCAATATTCCCGGCTGTTAAACCGAGACGGACCGGGGGACCATCGAACGAGGTCGGCGGTGCCCGGCATTTCAAAGGGCAGCGCCGTACCTCCGCTTTGGCGCTCGGTTGGAACACGCATCTTACCCCATGCGATGTGCTTTCCATCGCTTGACACCGCGAGTTGCCCCGCGGTATAGTGAAAATGATGCTTGGAGCAGTATTTCCCCTGTCATCCCGCCGAGGACTATGGGTGCGATACGGAAACCGTTAACCCCAGACCCAGCGCCCGAGTCGAGGTTCGTCGAAACGTTCACGCGTGCCCCCGATGTCTTCGAAAAGGTAAGGGCCAGTGCCTCTGCTACCGCATGGTCCACGGTCGTGCCATGCATTTTTTGCGAAAGGATGGAGTGAATGAGCATCAATATTTACGTGGGAAACCTGTCCTTTGACAGCACCGAGGAACAGCTCAGGGAACTTTTCGAAGCCCATGGCACCGTGTTGTCAGCCAAGATCATAACAGACCAGTTCACCGGACGATCGAAGGGGTTCGGCTTTGTCGAAATGGGGGACCGCGAGGAAGGAATGAGTGCGATCCAAGCCCTGGATTCGATGCAACTTGACGGTCGGAGCATCAAGGTCAATGAGGCTCGGCCACGCGGGGATTCACGACGGGACCCGAAACGGGATAAGCGTTCGCGCTGGTAAGGCTCTTGTGAATCGTTCGCGTCGGAAAACCAGCCGGAGCCAACGCGTGATGGTGGCGCCTGACGTGAACCGCGGCGATTGAATTGGCCCCTTGATTCATAACGGGAACTTTCGTGTCGGACGACTCCACGTGTCTTCCGGTATTGACGCCTCTGAGGCGAGACTGCCGCGTATGTGGAGATACGGGAGAGGTGACCTCTCCGGGACCCTGTCGTTGGGGATCCGCGCGGGGTGACCGGCTCGATCGGCTCGCGTGTCAAGAGCAACCTGGGAGATTTTCGCCATCCTTCGGTTACGACCGGAGAAGACGAGGATCTTCATGGCGGAGGCATATTCGCAAGCGTTTTCAAAATCCCTTTGTCCCGCTGTCTCAAGAGGGGCCGAGGGGATTTCCCCTCGGACAACCGAATTCTTACGTCTGCATCGAGGGCGCAGCGCTTCATTTCCAGCCGGCTCTAGCCGGGGGAGCAACGGTTAGTTCGTTCACGGTTTCGCGTGGGGCTGGTGCGTCCCTGATGATGATCGTGACTGCTTGCACGGGTTATTATTCCCTCTCCGCACTAGAGGAGAATCATTGCTGGTCAGGCCCGAGGCAGGAACAATGAAAGGAAACAACAATGTCGGCAGCACAAATTGGTGACACAGTGAGAGTCCATTACTCGGGCAAGTTCGAAGATGGTACTCAATTTGACTCTTCGGACGGGCGTGCACCGTTGGAGTTCACTATCGGCGCAGGGCAGATAATTCCCGGATTCGAAGAAGCGGTAGTTGGGATGGAGCCGGGAGAATCGAGGACCACGGTGGTTGCGCCGGAGAAAGGCTACGGCCCGCGGCGCACGGAACTCACGATGGAAGTCGGTCGCAGCGATCTGCCGCCGGACCTCGATCCCGAGGTAGGGCAACGACTGAAATTAACGAGAGAATCGGGCGGTTCGATGGTAGTCATGGTGACTGAGGTCTCCGACGCGAGCATCACGCTGGATGCGAATCATCCTTTGGCGGGTCAGTCCCTGACGTTTGCCATCGAGCTCGTTGAGATAACCGGACCGACCCCATGACCGAGGCGGCCGCTCCGCTCTTCGGAATGAGCGGCACCTCTCAAGCTGAAAGCCAATGAGCCTTTGACCATCGGGGCGCTGGGATGGCCCCTCAGCCCCCAAACCGTCGTGACTGCTTTCAGCTTACGGCCGGTAGAATGATGGAGCCCACATCAGCTCGACGGGTCATCACCTGGGAGCGTAACAACCGCTCTGGATCTCTTGGAGCAACATGAGGAGTTTCTTGTAAACCTCGGGATCACGAGTCGTGACGTAAAGCTCGTATAACTCGGAGGCCTTCCTCCGCTGGCCAAGGTCTGCGAGTCGGTTGCTACCAAAATGGAAAGGCTGACCGATGCGGTTTCTATAATCCCGTTCGATGCGATCGATCTCTTCGCTGAGGGCGGGACCAGACAGATAATAGTGCGCCGTTGCCTTTAGGCGCAGGCATTCTGCCTGAAGGAAGCACTCCTCTTGTTCCGTCGGCCCTCCAGACTGAGCTTGAGACGCTGAGCACGCCGCCATTAAGATGAGAAAGATGCCGAAGCCTGAACTGAGTCGCCGCGTCACACTGCACCTCCCGCCGAGCAACTTGACCTTGAGAGAGATCTCTGGGCCGGGTGGAACATACCATACAGCAGAGGCAATGGGTATGGCTTATCCATGTGGATCCGCGCTTGCGGCTACCGGCGGACGGTCCGGTCTCTCGCATGGGGCTGGTCGGTCGGCTCGAAGCTCTGTCGTCGCGGCCCTGCCGGGCCAACAGCCTTGCCCCTATCGGGGCGGAGGACGCAAGCACTAACAGCCGAAACTTATATATCGGTGGCCCCACGGGGAGTCATGAAAAGACGAGTGTTGAAGCACCTGCTGTGCCCCACTTTGTGGATTCCTGGATGGATCGTACCTATGGACCTGTAATCATCCCGACACCGTGTGCGTCTTCCGCCGGGAACACGCCTTGCATCATGTCCGAAACCCGATCCGGGGCGTGGACAGATCCGGATTGCTCCGTTCCTCTCATTGAAAGATTCCTGGGCCCGAGGGCAGTTTTCGCTTGACACGTGACCGAGTCTTGCCCGATCATGCCTCTGCTTCCGAAGGTTAAAATCCCATAGGCACACATCATCGGTGGGCAAAATACGTATCGCGGCGAAAGACGTCTCGATCGAGGGGGTAGTGTCGTTCTGCCCTGCAGACGATGCACGGGGAGAGGCCTAGCTTTGTGGTCTCCTTGTGGAGCGCTTCTCCCGAAGGAATTCCCTTACTCGTAGACGGGGGGAGTCGCCGCGACGAGAACGTCGGTTCGTTACGAGGTAGTAGTGGGCAGTGTTGACGGACACTCGGAGGGACGGCTCACGTTCCGCCGGGACCTGGAAGTCTCCAGATATGACGATCGCAAGGATCGGCGCACCCTGGTGGTCCGCGATCCTGTTTCGGCCAAGTTCTACTATCTCTCGGGGTACGAGTATCGCCTGCTGGAGGGCTTCGACGGCACGCTGACCCTGGAAGAGGTTCTCGTTACGCTTTCCCGCAACGGGTACCACTACACTCCCGAAGACGCTCAGGCCATCCTCGGCCGCGCGGCCCAATCCGGCCTGCTCCTGGGAACGAAATACGGCACCGCCCAGTACCAGAAAGAGCTGAAGCAGAGAATCGACGCGGCCAGAAAGGCCCAACGGTTCTCCAGCGTCTATTTCCTCTTCATCCCGCTGTTCAATCCCGATCGGTTCCTGGAGAAGACCCTCCGGTTCGTGCGGCTCGTGGTGAACCGATGGACTCTGACCCTTCTGGCGCTGGCCGCGCCGGTGGCCCTGTACCTCCTCTTGTCGGACAGCGCACGCCTGGGAAGGGAGTATCTGTTCTTCTTCAACCTGGAGAATCTCCTCTACCTCTGGATCATGCTCGCGCTCACGAAGCTCATTCACGAGTTGGCTCACGCGTACACGGCCAAGAGCTTCGGCATTCGCGTGCCCGACATGGGGGTCGCGTTCCTCATCTTCTTTCCCTGCCTGTACTGCAACACCACGGACGCGTGGCAGCTCGGGGATCGCCGGCAGCGGATGCTGATCAGTCTTGCGGGAATTCTGGCAGAGGCTGCGCTCGCGACCATCGCGGTGTTCGTGTGGTATTTCTCGAAGCCGGGGATCGTCAATTCGCTGGCCTTCTATCTCATGGCCATCTCCCTTATCTCCACGGTGCTCTTCAACGGCAACCCGCTCATGCGGTTCGACGGGTACTTCGTGTTGATGGACCTGCTTCGGTTGCCGAACCTGTACACGCGATCACTGGGGCACATCCGTTACCTTTTCTCCAATAGGGTGTTGGGGATTCAGCAGGCCGCTACCACGGCCACCACGTTCCGGGAACAGACCATCTTCACGGTGTACGGGGTCAGCGCGTTCCTCTACCGGATCTTCCTCTATTCCTCCATCGTGATCGGCGTGTATTACCGCTTTGACAAGCTCGTGGGCTTCGCGCTCGGGGTTATGGCCTTTGCGCTGTTCATCGTGCGGCCCTTGGTCCGAAGCGCGAAATCGGTGTTCCTTCAGCGGGGCCAGATCGAGGTGCAACGCACGGGTGCTCTCTGCCTTGGCGCTTTGGTCGCCATTATCGTGATCGTGCTCCTCGTCCCCGTGCAGCGCAAGTCTACGTTTCCCTGCTACCTCGCCTCGGCCAAGAGCCAGAAGCTCACCGTACCCCTCCACACCGCCGTGGATCAGGTCTTCGTGGAAGAGGGCTCACCCGTCAAGGCAGGCCAGATCCTCTTCACCCTGGACACCAATCGTCTCGGCAACGTCGTCTTCCAGAAGACGCTGGAGAGCGAGCGGGTCAAGAGAGAGCTTGAATTCGTCGCGCTCGATCCCAAGGAGATGGCCTGGGCCTCGGGCAAGGAGATCCAGCTCCGCAAGGCGCAGGACCAGACGAATCGTATCCTGCGGGACCTCACCATTGCCGCGGACGGGATTGCAGCGCCCTTTGACGGCGTGGTTACGAGGCTGGACTACCGGGTGCAGCACGGGTACCAGCCGGGCGAAGGGGTGGTGGTGGGTGAAGTTGAATCGCCGACCGACTGCCTCGTGCACGTGCTGATCCCCGAGGATGACTTGCACCGCATCAAGCAGGGAGACCAGGGGACCGTCTGGTTTCGGAGACGCACCGGCGAGTCGTTCCCGGGGGTTGTCTCCGAAGTTCGGCCGTACAGCGAAAAGGATTTGCGGGATTCGCCCTTTTCCAGCCGTTTTGGCGGAGACGTAGCCACCGAGGCCCGGGAGGACCAGCGGACCGACGTGCCTCTGGATGCGCAGTACCTCGGACTCGTCAGCCTTTCCAATACCAGCGGGATTCCGCTGGGAATGACGGGCAAGTTCTTCCTCTCGTCCGCGCCACGCAGCCTGGCCGGGAGGGCATTCGATCGGATAGCACGGGAGTTTCACCGTGAGCGACTTTTCTAACGGGTCGTCCGTAAGAAAGTCTTTGACAGAGGGTGACAATGCTGGCTTGTACAGCAGTGATCTTTGTTATCGGTCCGTCTGCTCCAAACAGAAGCAGCGGCTATTACGGGACGATCGCTAAAGGTACCGTTGCATGACTCTCGGACCACGACCAGTCGATATGAGCCGCAGCGCACAGGCCGGAGCCTTACCGGACCGGCGCACCGCGCTGCTCTCAGCAGGGTTGGAGCTGTCGAGGCGGGCACAGGATGCCGCGTCGATGGAAGACCTCTCCTACCTGCTCACCAATGACCTGCGGGCCGTCGTCGAATTCGACCGCTCGTTCCTCCTCACCCACGTGGACGGATCGTCCCGGGTGGCTGCCATGGGGAATCAGCCCCTGGTGGAAAAGAAGTCGAAGTTCTTTGAAGAACTCAACCTCTTGGCCGGCAGGGTCAAAGGCCTCGGCAAGCCGCTGCTCCTCGCCAAAGAGCAGGACATCGAGGGGATCACCGCTGACCTGCTCGATCCGGAGATCAAGAAGGCGGTCATGGCCTTCCTCGACTTCTCGGGCGCCACGGGGATCTTCATCGTCCCGCTCAAATCGGACAACGAGGTGCTCGCGCACCTGGTCTTCGAATTCCTGGACGGCCGCATGCCCGACCAGGCCGCGGTGATGAGCCTCATCAACGTGGCCCCGTTCTTCGGGAGCGCGTTTGCCAAGCGCTGGGTCCTGTCACGCAGCACCCGGCTCGTCCCCCTCACCAGGGCTTCCTCCTGGAAGAGAAGGTACCTGGTGGACCGGCGGCTCGCCACGCTGAAGCTTGCGGTGGGGATTGCGGGGATACTGCTCGCGGTCCTGTTCCTGCTCCCGATCCCCTTTAACGTGGGGGGTGAGGCGGAGGTGGTGCCCCGGCACCGGCACGTGGCGTTCTGTCAGGTGGAGGGGATCGTGCAAGAGATCCTCGTCGAGGAAGGGTCTCGGGTGGAAAAAGGCCGGGTGGTGGCCGTGCTGGACCCCACCGAGCTGACTCACAAGATAACCATGGCCCGGCGTGAGCTGGACCTTTGGCGCAACGAGGCGAAGATCCTGCAACGCGCCTCATTCGAGAACAACGCGAAGCTCGCGGAGAGCCACCTCTCCATCCTGAAGTTCAAACGAGCCCAGGCGGAGCTGGATTTCCTCGAGTGGCAGCAGCAGTTTCTCCGTATCAAGGCACCGGCTGACGGCGTGGTGGTAACGAAACAGGTCCAGACGCTGGTGGGGAAGAAGTTTACCGCGGGCGAGCCTTTCTGTGAGATCGGCACGCCGGGGGATCTCTGTGCGGAGATCTACGTCCCCGAGGACCGCATGGCGTACGTGGAGAAGGGGCAGGAAGCCGGGCTCTATTTGAACGGCGACCCCTTGCGCAGATACGCGCTCAAGGTGACCGACCTGGCTCCCAAGGCCGAGGCAATCGCTCGGCTGGGGAACGTGTATCGCGTCCGGGGGGTTTTCTCCGGGGACGCGCCGCGGTTCAGCGTGGGGCAGAAGGGGACCGGGAGCATCGATGCAGGCACGAAGAGCCTGTGGTTCATCGTGACCCAGCGGGTGGGAGCCCGTTGGAATGAGTTCGCACAAGGTTTGTGGTGAAAGACAAGTCTGAAGAAGATTGCACGATAAGAAATTTAAACAAGGGAGGGGATTTCGATGGGATTGTTCGATTTCTGGAATAAACCGAGAGTTTGCCGGCCGACCATGCTTCTGCAGCAGCTCGAGGAGCGTATCGTCCTCGATGCGGCCATAACGCCGACCGATCAGCACAATCAGGAAAACGCTGCGACCAATCCGACCGACCAGACCGATCCGGGAGGCGATACGAGCGGCCCTGATAGTGGTGTGCAGGGAAACGTTGCTGATGCAGCCCAATCCGCGGCTCAGTTGGGGCACGTATTCAATCAGGACCTGAACGTCGTCCTCATCTCCAATGCGCTCTCGGACGTCCAGGCGATTTCCCATGCCGCGAGTCCAGACGCAAAGGTGATCGTGTACGACGCGCAACATGACACCCTCGACAGCGTAGTGGCGAAACTGAGCGATCTCGTCACCGCGTCGGGAGAAAAAATCGGGCACCTGGCAGTACTCAGCCACGGCGACCCCGGTATCCTGTACTTCGCGCAGTCCGACGCGTTCAGCGCGCTCACGGTCGCGTCACACCCCGGCGCGTGGCAGACGCTGGGAGGTCTGCTCGCGGCTGACGCGAGGATCGATTTCTACGGATGCGACATGGGCAAAGGGCCGGATGGCCTCAATTTGGTGGACGCCGTTGCTTGCGCAACCGGTGCGACGGTATGGACCAGCGACGATCCGACCGGTAGTGTATCAGGGGGGGACTGGGACCTGGAGGTGAAGACCGGCGAAAGTCTGCTGCCTTTCTTGATTGACGCCTCAGCGCTTCAGGGGAGCACCGTCTTTCTTGATAACTACTATGTCACCAACCCTGGCTTCGAAACAGGCGACTTGACCGGATGGACCGTCGTCCAGGGGCCGGTGAGCGTCGTGTCCGGTGACACGGACACCTACGGCGCATTCACGATTTCTCCCAATCCTTTCGCTTCCACCAGCAACTACATGGTTCGGATCGACGTGACCTCTGGTCAGCCGGGTTATGACGGCGTCCCGGCTAGACTAAGCCAGGATTTCACGATTACGAGCCCGGACGATCTCAAATTCGCGTATGATTGGGTTACGCGAGAGCTGCCTGCAGCTATTGATGCTTTCGGATACCGACTGACCGATCTTACCACAGCGCAGCAGGTGGCCTATTACCAGATCAATGCCTCGGGCATACCAGGCTTCGGACTACGGGAATCCGGATGGAGTCAGGTCACGATACCAGTAGCCGCGTACGTGGGGCACGTGCTGAGATTGGAGGTTTGGGCAGGCAACACGGGAGATACTGGATATCCCTCCTGGGGCTATTTTGACATGATTTTGGATGTCAACAACGCTCCGGTGAATACAGTTCCAGTGAGTGATCCGATCAATCGGATCCACGTTATCGAGGACGCGCAGCATCCATTTGGAACAGACGCAGTCGAGGCGGGTGACGTGGACATCGCCGGTGGAGAGGGTAATGGCAGGGTCCAGGCGACCCTGACCGCGACCAACGGGACCCTGGCGTTGACCGGCAGCACGGCAGATCTAACCGGTGACATTGACGGAAGCGACGGGACGCTGAGCTTTTCGGGTCTGATTGGCAATGTGAACAATGCGCTCGATGGTCTGGCTTTCACCGGGAATCCCAACTACAACGGCGATGCCCAGATAGTGATGGAGACGAGCGACCTCGGGAACTACCCGGCCCCGGCCTCGACCGACTCAGACACGATCTACCTGACCGTTGACCCGGTGAACGATGCTCCTTCCGACATTGCCTTGAGCAAGAGCACCATAGCAGAGAATGCAGGTACCAACGCAGTGGTGGGGACCTTCACCACCACCGACCCCGATGCGGGCGATACTTTCGTGTACACTTTGGTGCAGGGTGAGGAGTGGTTCACCATTTCGGGCAATCAGTTGCTTGCCAATGCAAGCTTCGACTACGAGACCCTTCCCAATGACTACTCCATTCGTGTTCAAGTCACCGACCACGGGGGGCTGAATTTCGGGAAGGACTTCACCATCTACGAGACGAACGTGAACGAAGCGCCCATTGCGGGTGCTGGCGGTCCGTACACTGTCGAAGTTGGGGGAACCGTTACACTCGATGGCTCCTCGAGCGTCGAGCCGGACGCGCCCTGGGGGGATACTATAGTAAGCTATACCTGGGACGTAAACGACGACGGGTCTTTTGAGGGCAGTGGGCCATTGTATTCATTTACTCCGGCAGGCACTGCTGGGGATACACTGGTAATTAGTCTCACGGTGATGGACCAAATGGGCGCAACCGGCCATACAACCACAACGCTTAGCCTCATACCGCCGAATGCCCCTCCCATAGCCGGGACATTCCAACAGTCCAGCACCGAAGACACGGTGCTGGTTATCGATGGCTGGAACTTCACGGATGCCGAGAATGATTCCGCTGCCTGGGTGGGTGTAACCGTGCTGCCCGGCAACGGGAAGCTCTTCGTGGACAGGAACAACAATGACGCGTACGATGCGGGGACTGATACGCTGGTCAGCGTATTCGACCCGGGCAACATGAGCACATGGATCTCGTGGGACGACGCGCTCACCAATCAGAATGTGATGTTCGATCCGGACGGGAACTGGAATGGAACCACTAGCCTGACCTATCAGGTGCGAGATATCTCTGGGGACTGGGGTACGACCGCAACCGCGGACATCATGGTGACCCCGGTGAACGACGCACCGGTTTTGAACAATACCGGCACATTCACGCTGACGGGCATTACGGAAGATGACGTCAGCCTGGCCTCGAATCCCGGTCAAACAGTTGCCTCGATCATCGCTTCACTGAGCGGCGATCGTATTACGGACGCTGACAGTGGAGCACTTGAGGGGATCGGAATCTGGAATACAGCCGGCAACGGCTCGTGGCAGTATTCCCTTGACGGGACGACGTGGAACGCCGTTGGCACCGTGACAACTAGCCAGACTCTGGTGCTCCGGAGCACCGACTACTTACGGTTCGAGCCGGACGGGATGAACTTGGCCAACGCTTGGGTAGTCTTCAAGGCGTGGGATCAGACCGACGGCTCCACGCCGGGTGCGAAGGTCAGCTCAAGCGACACGGGCGGCTCGCACGCCTTCAGCAACGCCTCCGGTACCGCCGCATGCACGGTGACCGCGGTGAATGATGCTCCGGTGCTGGATAACACCGGAAACATGGTCTTCTCATCCATTGCCGAAGACAATTTCACCAGTGCCGGCAACACGGTAAGTCAGATTCTCGATTCCGCATCCGCGCCGGATCGGCTCACTGACGTGGATAACGGCTCTTACGAGGGAATAGCGGTCATAGGAGTGGACAACACCAACGGGACGTGGCAGTTCACGACGAACGGCGGAGGTAATTGGACCGCGTTCGGGGCTGTGTCGGACAGCTCGGCAACGCTGCTGACGCCGAACGTGAGCACGTACATCCGTTTTGTCCCCAACGCGAATTGGAACGGAACGGTCAATGAAGGCATAACCTTCAGGGCGTGGGACCAGACCGGAGGGTACTTCAACGGCTGGACCGGGGTCAACATCACGGCCACCGGAGGGACCAGTCCGTTTAGCACGGATACGGAGACCGCGGCCATCACCGTGACCGCGGTGAACGATGCGCCGACAGACATCTCCTTGACCGGCGACACCGTGGCTGAGAACCTGCCTGCCGACACGGTCGTAGGCACCTTGGGTGCCACCGATCCTGACTCGGGTGACACGTTCACCTATGCTCTAATCAGCAACCCGGATGGAGCGTTCCAGATCGTCGGCGACCAGCTGCAGACTGCCAAGCCGCTCGATCATGAGGCAACGCCTACCATCGACGTGACCGTCAGGGTGACGGACAGCGGCACGCCGGAACTCACCTTCGACAAGGTGTTCACTATCGCCGTGGACGACGTGAATGAGACTCCGACTGACATTTCGTTGGCCGGCGACATCGTGGCTGAGAACCTGCCTGCCGATACCGTGGTCGGTACCCTCGGGGCAACCGATCCTGACGCAGGCGACACCTTCACCTATGCTCTAATCAGCAACCCAGATGGTGCGTTCAAGATCGTCGGGAACGAGCTGCAGACTGCCAAGCCGCTCGACCACGAGGCAACGCCGACCATCGACGTGACCGTCAGGGTAACGGATAGCGGTACGCCCGGACTCACGCGAGACGAGGTCTTTACCATCACGGTGGACGACGTGAATGACGCTCCCACGGACATTTCTCTGAGTGGCACTACTGTGGCAGAGAACCAGCCTGCCGACACCGTGGTCGGCACTTTGGGGGCTACCGATCAGGATACCGGCCAAACATTCACCTATTCCCTGGTGAACAACCCTGATGGAGCCTTCCTGATCGTGGGGAACGAGCTGTGGACCGCCAAGACACTTGACCGCGAGGCGACGCCTACCATCGACGTGACGGTCAGGGTGACGGACAGCGGCACGCCGGAACTCATTTTCGACAAGGTGTTCACGATCGCCGTAGACGACGTGAATGAGACGCCAACGGACATCTCTCTGAGCAATACCATCGTCGCCGAAAACCAGCCTGCCGATACCGTGGTAGGCACCTTGGGAGTAACCGATCCGGATATCGGGCAGATCTACACCTATTCCTTGTTGAGTAACCCTGATGATGCGTTCAAGATCGTGGGGAACGAGCTGCAGACGGCCAAACCGCTCGACTACGAGGCGACCCCCACCATCGACGTGACCGTCAGGGTGACTGACAGTGGCACTCCGGAACTCACGTTCGACGAGGTGTTCACCATTGCGGTCTCGGACGCGAACGACGCTCCGGTGAATACGCTCGGCACGTTCAGCGTCCCCGCGGGAACGACCCAGGTGACCTTGTCGCCGAACGGGATCCACGTGCACGATATCGACCCAGGTGACGTCCTGTCAGTGAGAGTCCAGGCAGGGACGGGAGTAACCGGTGTCGGTTGGGGACCGAGGCCGACGTTCGCACCAGAGTACGTGTACGTCGGGACAGAGACCGTCCTGAATCCTTTGCTGGAAGGGATCACTGCGAACATCCAGCCCGGGTTTTACGGCCAGGCGAACGTGCTGGTGACCACCACCGACCTGGCCGGTCTTTCCACAACCGGCACGGTGATCGTCAACGTGGCAGCGGGCCAACTTCCCCCGCAGGTGACCCTCGGGGCAACGGCGTACGAGGTGTATGAAGACGGCAACCCGGTGGATCTCGGGACCTGCGTGACCGTATCCGACCCGAACGCAGACGCGCTCACGGTCAATCTGGTCGCGCCGGTCGGATCGGGATGGAGCGCCTTGAACGCCACCGGATCGGGCGGAGCAGTCGTAACCGGCAACGGGACAACCTCACTGCGCATCGCAGGCTCCATGGTCGATGTGCAGAACACACTGCTCACCCTCCAGGGCACTTTGAGCACCAATTTCAACGGGAACGCGGGGATCAACGTCTCCGTCAGCGACGGTAGGAATGCTCCCGTGAACGCGGCGTTGACCATCCCTGTCGAGGCAGTCAACGATGCGCCGGTGGCAACCGCAGGGATCGTGGTTTCGGGCAATGAGGACTCGGCAATCTCCGTTACCCTCGGGATGACCGACCCGCAGGATGCCGCGTTCGCAGGAGGCCCGAATGCCCTGCAATCGGTAAACATTGTCACCGGACCCGCGCATGGGACCTTGACCCAGGTGGGCCCCGGTCCGGGGAACTGGTCCTACACCCCCGACGCTGACTGGTTCGGGACCGACACCTTCACCTACACGGTGACCGACAACGGAGGGACCGCTGACGGTGGCGCGGACACCAGCCTGGCGCCGGTAACCGCCACCATCAATGTGGCTTCGGTAAACGATGCGCCGGCTGCTCTGCCTGATAGTGCCACCGTCGCACCGGGAGCTTCGGTTTCGGTCACCCTGGCGATGACCGACCCGATCGATGCTGCCGGTCCGGGAGGATCGAACAGCCTGCTGGCAGTCACCATCGTGACCGGTCCGGCACACGGGACTTTGACGCATTCAGGCCCCGGCCCGGGAGACTGGACGTACACCGCGAACTCGAGCTATTCAGGACCGGATAGCTTCACGTTTAACGTTCGAGACAACGGCGGGACCGCAAACGGCGGCGTGGATACGAGCGGGACTCCAGCCACCTTCACCATTGACGTGAGCGGTGAGATCAACACGCCTCCAATCGCCACGGACCTAACGCAGAGCCACACGATCCTTGAAGACTCGGGTCCGTTCAACCTCACCGACATTGTGGTAACGGATCCGAACGCGGGCGATACGATCACCGCTACCCTGACGCTCAATCAGACGGCCGCGGGCACGCTCTCTGCGAACGACGGGGCAACCTACAACCCGGCCACGGGAGTGTGGACCATCAACGGCATCGTGAGTGCGGTGAATACCGCCTTGGCCAACGCAACCTTCACCCCTGCGGCCAACTGGAATGGAACTGCCACCGTCACCACGCACGTGGTGGACGCGGCTGGGAGCGGTCCCGCAGACGGCCTGATCACGGTAGGGGTAACCACAGTCAATGACGCGCCGGTGGCGAACGCGGGGATCGTCGTTTCAGGCAACGAGAATGCTGCAATTCCCGTCACGCTTGGGATGACCGACCCGCTGGATGCTCCGTTTGCCGGAGGTCCTAACGCTCTGCAATCGGTAACGATCGTCACCGGTCCTGCCCATGGGACCGTCACCCATACAGGCCCCGGTGCGGGAGACTGGACGTACACTCCCAACCTCAACTGGACCGGGACCGACACCTTCACGTACACGGTGACCGATAACGGCGGCACGGCCGGAGGAGGCGTGGACACGAGTGCTTCAGCGGCAACCGTCACAGTGCAGGTGTCTTCAGCGAATGACGCGCCGGTGAACACCGTGCCGCTCGCGGTTCAGGACGTCACCCAGGGACAGTCGCTGATCTTCACCGGGAGCAACGGGATCTCCGTGACCGATGCGGACGCAGGGACGGCAGCGATCCAGGTCGACCTGACGGCGACGCACGGCACGCTGACTCTGGGAGGCCGACCTCCCGCCACCCTGACGATAACCGGAAACGGCTCAGGGACCGTGCACATCGTAGGGAATCAGGCCGATATCAACACCGCGCTCAACGGGCTGACCTACCTCCCTGATAGCTGGTACAACGGCCCAGCGACCATTGCGGTGGGTACGAGTGACCTGGGTCATACACCGCCTCCGGCCATGACCGACAGCGACGTCGTCAACATCAATGTGATTCGAGTGAGGTAGCTCGGCCTGCCGACAGTCGTTCACCGGGCTTCAGGAAGCCCGGTACCTCGCGAGCCGGGAAGGGGAGACCATCTCCCCTTCCCAACCTCCTCGATTATGATTCCGAAGAGACCGGGCTTGTCCCGGTGAAGGATTACCGCTCTTCGCATCCCGGCTGCAAACGAGCCGACCGAACTTTGGAGTTTGGCCTTGCTGCGGGGCCGAACTCAGCACAGACGCTTTTCCCTCACCGTTACGCCTGCGACCGTGCTACGCTGCCCAAAATTGGCCTTACAGGCGCCTCGCCTCGCCCGATTCCGCTATCAGAAAGTGGCTTACCGTTGCAAGGGCGGCGGCGCTTCTTATTCCCCCACGGCCGCGGCTCTTTGCCTTTACGGGAGGTCCTCCGAGTATGCCGCTGCACAAGTCGGACGCAGATCGAAGAGACCCGTGAAGTTTCTCAAGAAACCAGTTGACGTGTCTCCAGTGCAAGGCTTATCGTGGCTTGGGGGTCGGAGGGGGCAGGTTCATGTGGGGTCAGCTTTCCCGTTGGCCCGATCCTGCCAAGCCGTGTGCGGCTGAAGGCCAGCGAGAACATTTTGCTTAACCAAGAGGCGTGCGGCCACGAGCCCGTCGCGCAACCCCAGAATCATCCTTAATCGTGCTCCTAAGGTGAAATCGGCAGTGTTGTCAGGACAAACAGCGGCTCCTCGAAAGTCTGACAGACTAATGGGTTGGTTTGGTTGCCCTGTACCAAAATACTGCAAATCGATCGGCATCGTAGCACGTGGTCGGGAAAACATTGCGGTACGCAACAGCCTCCCAGGTACGCTCATGAACAGGGGGAAAATGTCTTATTCGGCGACGCGAAGACGCTTTTGTCTCTGTCGGGTCTCGTGGGAGGAGACATGGAGGCTTTTCCGTTTCCCGGGCACCTCACTCTGCCCGTTATCGTCCCAAAGACCGAAGGATGGCAAGACCGCAGCATAATTCCGGTTGGTATCGTTTGGGTGAACCGATGAACTCCGGAACAATCAATCCGTTCTCAAGGAGGTGGATCATGGTCAGCAGATCTCATCGCTCGCTTCTGTGCATCATTGTAGCCGCGGCTCTCGTGGTCGGATTCGCCGTGCTGCCCGCGCCGGCGGCAGAGAAGCCCATCAAGATCGGACTCATCGACACATACAGCGGTGGGGCAGCTGCCTTCTGCAAGCCGGCCCTGGTGGGCTGGCAAATGGTCGCAGATGAGTTCAACAGCAAAGGCGGCCTCAAAGGCCGGAAGATCGAACTCATCACGCGGGACGACAAATTCAAGGCGGACGAGGCACTCGCTCACGCGCGCGAGCTGATCCTCAAGGAGAACGTGGACTTTCTTGCGGGCACAGTGAGCAGCAGTTCAGCGCTCGCGGTCTCGGAATTCGCCAAATCCAAGAAGAAGATCTTGATGGTCCACATCGCCCGAAGCCACCGCATCACCGGAGACAAAGGCCACGAATATGTCTTCTCAGGGTGCCCCAATGCGGCCATCGAGGGACTCGCGGGGGGAGCGTACGCCGCGACGCAGCCCTTGAAGAAGTGGTACGTCATTGGCGAAGACTACGAGTACGGCCATTCCATTGCAGACAACTTCTGGAAAGGCCTCAGCAAGAACAAGCCCGATGTGGAAAAGGTCGGAGAGGCATGGCCCAAACTTCAAGAAACCGATTACGCACCCTACCTGACCGCGCTCGAGGCCGCCAAGCCCGACGCGGTGTACGTGGCATTCGGCGCATCGGGGCTTATCACGTTCGTGAAACAGGCGAAGCTCTTCGGACTCTTCGACAAGGTGCCGGTGTTCGCGTTCGCGCTCGCTGACTCACTTTTTCCCCAGGTGCTCAAGGATGACATGCCCACCGGCGTGTACGGCGGAAATAACTACTTGTGGTACTTCCCCGACACTCCGGCAAACAAAAGCTTCGTAGAGAAATACAAGGAATACACAGGAAAAGCGGGCAAAGCGGACCCCTATCCGACAGGTATCGGTATGTTCGGCGGGTACTGCTCGGCCAAGTTCCTGACCGACGCGATCCTCAAGGCAGGGACCACCGACACGCAAAAAGTGATCGCGGCCCTGGAAGGGTTGACCATCGAGACAGGGGTGGGGCCGATCACCATGAGAAAGTGCGACCACCAGGCCGCGACTCCGGCGTTCTGGGGCAAGATCGAGAAGGTGGAAGGCTACCCCTTCCCCGTCATCAAGAACCCGGTGATAACTCCGCCGGACAAAGTAATGCCGAGTTGCGAGGAGATCGCGGAGGCGCGGAAGTCCTCCAAGTAGACCCTTCGAACAGGTGCTTGGCGTGGGAAGATCATTCCCGCTGTTGTAAAGGACCTCATTGAGAGTCGAGCCGGGCTGAAATCCTGCCTGTCTTCCCTTGTCCAAGGCCGGTCCCCCGTCCTCCCCTATAATGAAGGGGAGACAGGAGAGGTTTTCAGCGATCTTGGCACAGCACAGCACAGCACAGAGCGAGGATGGCTCGTCGACACCTGAGCGCCGATGGCGGGGTGGACGTCCGCGACCAAAGGCTACCAGTCCATTATCAAACGGGTGATGGCGGAAACCAAGTCAGGATTAGGCTTTTCCTTCGCGTCCGGCGGACCGGCGATCAGGGATGGTACGGGGTAGTTCAACCTCTCTTTGATTTGGCGGTCGGTAGGTGCAAATCATGGCGTTCGATCCATCCATACTGGCGGTGCAACTGGTCAGCGGGTTGTCCCGCGCGATGATCCTGTTCCTCATGGCATCGGGACTGACGCTGGTGTTCGGGGTCATGCGCGTCATTAACTTTGCTCACGGCTCATTCTACATGCTTGGCGCGTACCTGGCGTTCAGTATCACTCAGATGCTTTCAACCGTTTCGGGCGGCTTCTGGATCGCACTCGTCGTGGCCCCGGCCATCGTGTCGATCGTCGGCGGGGTGGTGGAGTATACCCTGCTGAGGAGGATTTACCACAAGGAGCACTTGCTGCAGATATTGCTCACGTATGCGCTGATCTTCGTGCTCAACGATCTGACAAAGATGCTGTGGGGCGTTGAGTTACGCATGGTGAACACTCCGGCCGCGCTCAGCGGTTTCGTAGACTTTGCAGGACACAAGTTTCCGATCTATTACTTCTTTATCATCGGGGTGGGGCTGGCAGTGGCGGTAGGGATCTGGTTCCTCCTGCAGAAGACCCGGTTCGGCAAGCTCCTCCGCGCCGCGGCCGAGCACCGGGACATGGTGGACGCGCTTGGATACAACGTGGGTGGCCTCTTTACGATCGTGTTCATGGTGGCGACTTGGTTGGGCGGGCTCGCGGGAGTGGTCATCGCTCCGACAATCCGTATTTCAATTGGTATGGGAATGGACATCATCATCGAGTCGTTCCTGGTGGTGATCATCGGCGGCCTGGGGAACGTGTGGGGAGCACTCCTCGGCGCGCTTATCACGGGCCAATTGTATGCGTTCGGCATTCTCGTCCTCGAGAAGTACGCCATGGCATTTCTGTTTGCACTGGCAGCGCTTATTATCATCTTTCGGCCCAGCGGACTGCTCGGCAAATCCACTGAGGAAGGCGGTTGAGCGCGATGGCCGACCACAGCGCGAAGCACTGGGGCTTGTGGCTCGCGGTCGGGATTGTTCTCGTCGCGCTGCCGTTCGTTCTGGAGAAAGGCGTCTCGCAGTATTACCTGTACATCGCGATCAAGATCATCGTATGGGCGCTGTTCGCGATGAGCTTTAACCTCGTGCTGGGATACGGCGGCATGATGTCTTTCGGCCACGCGGCGTTCTACGGCGTGGGAGCCTACTGCGCGGCATTGCTTAGTGTGAAAGCATCGTGGCCCATGCCGTTGGCCTTCCTCGCCGCGCCGGTAGCTGCGGCGATTGCGGGACTCGCGATCGGCTTTTTCAGCGTGCGCATCAAGGGGGTGTTCTATTTCGCCGTGCTCACGCTCTCGTTTGCGCAGCTCCTCTACATCGTGGCGTTCAAGTGGCGGAGCTTCACCTTCGGCGACGACGGCATCCAGGGCATCCCGGTTCCGGATATCATCTCCACTCAGGATTCGTATATTGGGTATTACTACTTTGCGCTCGCGGTGACCCTCGTTTGCGTGTATCTCCTGTGGCGGATCGCGCGCTCACCCTTCGGCCTCATGCTCCGTACGCTTCGAGACAACCCTCAGCGTTCTACCTTCATCGGGATGAACGTGCAGCACTACCGGCTCATCGCGTTCACGATCTCGGCATTCTTTTCGGGGGTGGCGGGAGCGCTCTTTACCTTTCTGGAAACGTCGATCTCACCTGACGTGCTGTTTTGGAGTACCTCCGGTGAGGTCATCCTCATAGGGTTGCTCGGCGGCATGGATGTGTTCCTCGGGCCCGCGCTCGGTGCAGCAATCATGGTACTGCTCAACTCATTCATTACGTCGTACACCCAATATTGGCAGCTCTTCCTCGGCACCACGCTGATCCTGATCGTGCTCGTCTTTCCGCAGGGCGTAGGCGGCCTCATACGGGATTACTACGTTGCCTGGAAGAGGGAGAAACGCACCTGATGGCTATGCTTGAAGCACAAGGACTGACAAAAGCGTTTGGCGGCGTGGCCGCGGTGAGCGCAGTGAACCTCGCGGTGCAGGAGAACCGGATCTACAGCATCATCGGGCCGAACGGTGCGGGCAAGACCACGCTCTTCAACCTACTCAGCGGCCGTCTGCCCTGCGATCACGGCCGGGTCTTTTTCAAGGGGATTGAGATTACCGGCCTTGCGCCGGAGCACATCGTCAGGATGGGCATGGGAAGGTCGTTCCAGGTGACGAACATCTTCCCGAAACTCACGGTTTTCGAGAATATCCAGTCCACCGTGCTCTTTCAACAGGGCAAAGGGCTCAGTCTGTTCGCGGCAGCGCACGCTCTGGGGATCGAGGAGACCGAAACGGTCCTCGATATGGTCGGCATGCTCGAGAAACGTGAAGAACCTGCCGGCGTGCTCTCTGCGGGCGACCTGAAGCGGTTGGAACTCGGCATCGTCCTGGCGACCAAGCCGGACCTGCTCCTCCTGGACGAGCCCACGTGTGGAATGTCGCCGGTCGAAACATCGGCCACTATAGAGTTGATCAAGCGCATCGCGGACGAAACGTCGCTGACGGTGCTCTTCACTGAGCACAAGATGGATGTGGTCTTCTCCATCTCATCTCACATCACCGTCATGAACTTCGGGAGGGTCATCGCTGCAGGACCTCCGGAAGTAATCCGGGCAAACGGCGAGGTTCAACGTATCTATTTCGGAGAGGGATGATGGCATTCCTGGAGATCGAGGGCATCAATACCTTCTACGGGGTGTTCCAGGCCCTCTTCGACGTATCGTTGCGCCTCGAAGAAGGTGAGGCCGTCTGCTTGTTGGGGAGAAACGGCGCGGGTAAAACCACAACACTTAGCAGCATAGTGGGGCTCAATTCGCCTCGTTCCGGCTCCATCACCTTCAAAGGGACGAACGTCACCGGCAAGCGGCCCTATGAAATCGCTCGATTGGGTGTGGGGTTTGCGCCGGAAAACCGCCTCATATTCCAGGATCTTACCGTACGGGACAATCTGGAATTGGGTTGCAGGAAGAAACAACGGTCCGAGCTTGTTGGGGCGCTCGATAAGGTGTACCATCTGTTTCCACGCCTCAAGAACCTTGAAGACCGCCAGGGCGGAACGCTGAGCGGGGGCGAACAGCAGATGCTTACTATCGCCAGGGCCCTCATGGGAAATCCTGACCTGCTGCTCCTCGATGAACTTACTACCGGTCTTGCGCCGATAGTCATACAGTTACTAAAGACACAGATCACACAGTTGAAACAGGAGAAGCTCACTATTCTGCTCACCGAACAGAACGCGCTCTTCGCTCTCGACATCTCTGACCGAGTCTACGTCATCGACAAGGGAACGATCGTCTATGACGGCAGCGTGGAGGGCCTTCGACAAGACCTCGATTTAATGCGACAGTATTTGGGTGTATGAAGCGGCGAGGTCGCGTCACCTTGCCTTTCCCTTGCCAAGAGGGGAGTGGGGTTACATTCAAACAACTGGCCGAGGTGCGCGGGTATGAGGACCATCGGGCCTTCATCAACCTAATTAATCGTAATTACCTGAATTGCCCAAGGAACACCTGCGTCATCAAAATGATGATGGAGGGTCAAAGTAGCTCCGTGCTCATCCTTGACTGCGTGGATGTCATCCGGGCCTCGATGCTTTCGGACGCTCCTCGAGGCCAGAGTTTCGGGCGTTTGCGAGCAAAGTGTTTCATCCGGTTATGACTCAGGGGCACTACCTCTATGTGGATTCATCCTTACACCGTTCGCGTCTTCTGACGGGGACACACCCCTGCTCCGTGACCGCATCACCCAAGCCGTAATGTGGTTCGATCGGGGGTTCTCGGTTCGTGGTCCCGAGAGATTCTTGGGTCCGAAAGCAGATTTGGCTTGACTCCTGACCGGGTCTTGTTGGACTATGCGTTTGCTTCAGAAGGTTAGAATCCCACAGACATGCAGCATCGGTGAGCCAAATACGTATCGCGGCGAAACACGTCTCGATCGAGGGGGAGTGTTGTTCTGCGCTGCAGACGGTGCTTTAGGAGAAGACCATCTTTGTGGTTCCCTACCTATGGCGCATCGTCACCACGAACGCGCTCACTCGTAAGGCGGCAGTCGCCGAGGCAGGTATTTCCGTTCGAAATGCGGTTGTCGTGAGCGGTGTTGGCGGACAAATAGAGGGACGCCTGACGTTCCGTTCACCGTGGGACAGAAGGATACGGGAGCATAGACGCGGCCGCGAAGAGCCTGTGGCTCATCGTGACCAAACGGGTGGGAGCCCGTTGGAATGAGTTCGCACAACTGATGTGGTGACAGACAAGTCTGCATAAGATTGCACGATAGACGATTTCAACTACGGAGGGGAGTCACGTGGGAGTGTTCGATTTCTGGAATAAACCGAAAGTTTGCCGGCCGACCATGCTTCTGCAACAGCTCGAGGAGCGTATCGTCCTCGATGCGGCCATAACGCCGACCGATCAGCAGAATCAGGACAACACCGCGACCAATCCGACCGACCAGATGGATCCGCTCGGCGCTGCAGGCCACGCGGACGCTGGAGTGCAGGGAGGCGCTGCGGATGCTGCGGACTCAGCGAGTCAGTTGGGCCACGTGTTCAATAAGGATCTCAACGTGGTCCTCATCTCCAACGCACTCGGTGACATCGACGCGATCTCCAACGCTGTGGTTCCCGGCGCGCACGTCATCGTGTACGACGCTCACCACGATACCATCGAGACCATTACCGGAGAATTGGCTGAGCTGGTTAACACGTCAGGTGAAAAGATCGATCATTTGGCAGTGTTGAGCCATGGAGAATCCGGGCATCTGAGCTTGTCCACCATCCAGAGTTTCAATGCGCTCACGGTGGAGCTCAACCCCGCTCCCTGGACCGCGCTGGGCGGCCTGTTCGACGAAGGAGCGCGAATAGACTTTTACGCATGCGAGATGGGCAGCGGCGACCAGGGCTTGCATCTGCTGAGTGCTATAGCGAAGGCGGCGGGGGCTACCGTCTGGGCAAGCAGCGATGCAACGGGTAATCTTGGCGGAGCGGATTGGGACTTGGAGGTGAAGACCGGACCCAGCGAAATGGGATCGTTGATTGACGCCTCCGGTCTCACCGGCATGGACATCTACCTAACGAGCGCGCCCGTTGTCGATAGTCAGAACATATCGGTGAACGAAGACGGCACCTTGACCATCACCGTAACCGGGAGCGATGCGGACGATCCTGATGTCCGCTTGGTGACGTTTGAGGTGACTGGCCCAGTGGATCACGGCACCCTGTCCGTCCTCGGTTCGGTCGTCAAAACCTCGGCTGGCCATTACTCCCAGGAATTTCTATACAAGCCCACCTCCGATTACTCCGGGCCGGACGACTTCCAGTTTGCAATGAAGACACCGGCAGATGGTGGATGGAGAGGCTTCGCTGCGGGGGTGGGCCCCTTGATTGTAGCGGGCTTCGGCGATGGCATACCCGTTGTTTTAGGTATTTTCACCGGTGATCTGAACGACGACGGGCATATGGATTTGGTTTTCACCAAGGGACTTTTTTCTCAGCCCGCCCCCAACTTCGCTGTCTATTATAATGACGGTAACGGAGGTTTCGAAAACCCTGTCTTTATATCGTCTCCCAACCCAACCTACATGGCATTTGGTGATCTGAACGGTGACGGAGATTTGGACTTGGTTGTAGCCAACAACCTGGGACCGGATGTCGTCTATTTCAACCAGGGAGATGGCACGCTGGTAGAAGGAACATGGCTTGGTGGTTCAGAAGGGCCATCCAACTGCGTTGCGGTTGCTGATCTAGACAATGATAACGACCTGGATATTGTTGTTGGCAGAGGAGTGAACGGCGACCTGAGGTCCGATATCGTTTATTTCAATGACTCGACGGGAGTATTCACTCCCTACACGATTCCGGGAAGCGACACGTATCCGACTTTTGACCTTTTCCAGGGAAATATCAATGGAGACGAGTATGTCGACCTTGCCTTTGTAGACGCGTGGGGCTGGACTGCGGAGGGCTGGATGCCGAATCCGGGAGACGGAAGATTCTCGGGAGTCAATAATTTTCCGAGACCACCGGAGTTCATTGACGAGGAGTGTATGGTACTCGACGACTTTGACAACGATGGACTTGCAGATGTTCTGGTGCCATTTATTGGGCCGAACCAAGTCTTGTACCTCAAGAACGAAGGTGACGGGTATGGGGCCTGGACAACGTTTGGGACTCTATCTTTTTGTCGCGATGTTGATTCAGGAGACATCGATGGCGATGGATATTCGGACGTCGTGATCGCCGGTGACTACGGTGGACTGGGAAATGTATACTATCTGAACGACGCCTCAGGGAACTTCGCCGACGGTCCTGTGTCCACCTCCACTTATAGCCAGGCAGTCCATCTGGCCGATGTCAACAACGACGGGTACCTGGATCTGCTATACGGGCAGTCCGACGGAGTACACGTCCATTGGAATCTCGGTGGTGAAACCATCTCTTCGGACGTTCAATCAGTTCAGATAACAATTGATCCGGTAAACGATGAACCGGTCAATACGGTCCCCGTGAGCGATCCGATCAATCGCATCCACGTGACTGAGGACGTGCAGCATCTGTTTGGAACGGACGTCGTCCAGGTCGACGATGTGGACATCGCACGCGGCGAAGGTGACGGGACGGTTCAGGTGACACTCAATGCCTCGAACGGAGCGCTTGCTTTGACTGGCAGCACGACGGGACTGACCGGGGACACGGACGGGAGCGACGGCACGCTGAGCTTCTCCGGCCTACTCGCAAACGTGAACGATGCGCTCGATGGGCTGGCGTTCACGGGGAATCTCAACTACAACGGCGATGCTCAGATCGTGATGGAGACGAGCGACCTGGGGAACAACCCGGCTCCTGCGCTGACAGACACCGACACGGTTTACCTCACGGTCGATGCGGTGAACGACGCCCCTACCGACATCACCCTGGGCAACAGCACCATAGCAGAGAACGCAGGGCTGAATGCTTTGGTGGGGACCTTCACGTCGACCGACCCCGATGCCGGCGATACCTTCGTGTACGCCTTGGTGCAGGGTGAGGAGTGGTTCACCATTTCGGGCAATCAGTTGCTTGCCAATACAAGCTTCGACTACGAGACCCTTCCCAATGACTACTCCATTCGTGTTCAAGTCACCGACCAGAACGGAGCGGGCTTGAGCTTTGAGAGCGACTTCACCATCACCGTAACCGACGTGAACGAGGTTCCCACTGACATATCGTTAATCGGCAGCACTGTAGCGGAGAACCTGCCTGCCGATACGGTGGTCGGCACGTTGGGGGCAACCGATCAGGATACCGGGCAAACATTTACCTATTCCCTGGTAAGCAATCCCGACGGAGCTTTCCAGATCGTTGGGAACGAGCTGCAGACCGGGAAGTCACTGGATCACGAGGCCACCCCAACTATCGATGTGACAGTCAGAGTTACTGATAGTGGTACGCCAGGCTTGAGCTATGACAAGGTCTTCACCATAGCAGTGGCCGACGTGAACGAGGCTCCGACGGACATTGCTCTCACTGGTACGACCGTGGCTGAGAATCAGCCTGCCAATACGGTAGTAGGCACGCTCGGAGCGACCGATCCCGATACGGGTCAGACTTTCACCTATTCCCTGGTGAGCAACCCTGATGATGCGTTCAAGATCGTGGGAAACGAGCTGCAGACTGCCAAGCCACTCGATCACGAGGCGACACCGACCATCGACGTGACCGTCAGGGTAACGGACAGCGGTACGCCGGAGCTCACGTACGACAAAGTCTTCACCATCGCGGTCTCCGACGCGAACAATGCTCCGGTGAATACGCTCGGCACGTTTAGCGTCCCCGCAGGCACGGCCCAGCTGACCTTGTCGCCGTACGGGATCCATGTGCACGATCAAGACCCAAATGACTTCCTGTCGGTGAGAGTCCAGGCCGGGACGGGCGTAACGGGTGTCGGTTGGGGACCGAGGCCGACGTTCGCACCCGAGTATGTGTACGTCGGGACAGAGACCGTCCTGAATCCATTACTGGAAGGGATCGCCGCGAACATCCAGCCCGGTTTTGCCGGCCAGGCAACCGTCCTGGTGACCACCACCGACCTGGCGGGTCTTTCCACAACCGGCACGGTGATCATCAACGTGGCACCGGGCCAACTTCCCCCGCAGGTGACCATCGGGGCCACGGGATACGAGGTGTATGAAGACGGCAACCCGGTGGATCTCGGGACCTGCGTGACCGTATCCGACCCGAACAGCGACGCGCTGACGGTCAATCTGGTCGCGCCGGTCGGGTCGGGCTGGAGCGCCTTGAACGCCATCGGATCGGGCGGCGCGACGGTAACCGGCAACGGGACAACCTCGCTGCGCATTGCGGGTTCCATGGTCGATGTGCAGAACACGCTGCTCACACTCCACGGCACTTTGAGCACCAATTTCAACGGAAACTCTGGGATCAACGTCACCGTCAGTGACGGCCGGAATGCTCCCGTGAACGCGGCGTTGACCATTCCTGTCGAGGCAGTCAACGATGCGCCGGTCGCCACCGCAGGGATCGTCGTTTCGGGCGACGTGAATTCTGCAATTCCCGTCACCCTTGGGATGACCGACCCGCTGGATGCTCCGTTTGCCGGAGGACCTGACGCTCTGCAATCCGTGACCGTCGGCACCGGTCCTGCCCATGGGACCGTAACCCATACCGGCTCCGGTGCGGGAGACTGGACGTACACTCCCAACCTCAACTGGACCGGGACCGACACGTTCACCTATTTGGTGACTGACAACGGAGGCACAGCCGACGGTGGCGTCAACGCCAGTGCTTCAGCGGCAACCGTCACGGTCAACGTGGGCTCAGCGAATGATGCACCGGTGAACACGGTCCCGCTGGCGATTCAGAACGTCACGCAGGGCCAGTCGTTGATCTTCACCGGGACCAACGGGATCTCCGTGACCGATGCGGACGCAGGGACAGCAGCGATCCAAGTGGACCTGACGGCGACGCACGGCACGCTGACTCTCGGAGGACGGCCTTCTGCCACCCTGACGATAACCGGGAACGGCTCAGGGACCGTGCACATCGTAGGGACCCAGGCCGATATCAACACGGCGCTCAACGGACTGACCTACCTCCCTGATAGCTGGTACAACGGCCCGGCGACCATCACGATGGGTACCAGTGACCTGGGTCATACGCCACCTCCCGCCATGACCGACAGCGACGTCGTCAACATCAATATAATCAGGGTGCGGTAGCCTGGCGGTCCAGTGGTCGTTCACGGGGCTTAAGGAAGCCCGGCTCCCAGCGAACCGGGCGGGGGGAGACCATCTCCCCTTCCCAGCCCTCTCAATTATGATTCTGCGAAGGCCAGGGTCCAGAAGTCCTGGATTCCGGCCTCCCCCGGAATGACGAAGGATGATCCCGACGAGTAATACATCTAATTTCCGCTACCAACAAGGTTTGCGGAGATGAGTCCCGCAAAAGTCCCGCACTCGTGATCCTCAAAAAGAAAAAACGCCGGGTCGGATGATGTGACCTAGCGTCTTATTTCCTCTTGTTGGTGGGCCGTCGGGGGCTCGAACCCCAAACCTACTGATTAAGAGTCAGTTGCTCTACCAGTTGAGCTAACGGCCCACACGGAAGCGTGATCCTACCCTCCAACGGGATCTTTGTCAAGAGCGCGTCGCCTGCCTGCACGACAAATCCCGACTTGAATAGAAAGACGCGGAGCGTTATTATTCTACTGTAGATCGCCCTGCCTTGAGGTGGCACGTGGAACCGAGTGGAACGAGTCGAAAAGTGAACGTAAAGACCTTTATCGGGGACTTCGAACGAGGAGCCTCAGATCAAGAGTTGAGGGGCAAGTTCTCGCTGTCCTCGTCACAGCTCGCCGCTATCGTCGAGCGACTCAAGGCCAATGGATCGCTGGCCGACGAGCAATTCGCCCGTCGCGAGGAGAACCTTCGAATCAGATTCGGCGAGCCCAAAGGTCCGCCTGACACTGAAGGGGAGCAGCGAGCGGTTGTCGATCCCAACACCGGGCTCGTTCTCCATTGCCCGTCCTGTGGTGCGGCGGTGAAACGGGGGGAAACCAACTGCGAGTATTGCAAGGCCGCTCTTGATTTCAACCTGAAAGGAAAAACCGTCCCCTGTCCTCACTGCTTTGCCGACACTCCCGCTCACGGCCGCTTCTGCGTACGCTGCGCGCAACCGCTCACCGGGGTGGTGCGGGACGGTCAGATTATGGATGACCGCCTCTGCCCTCGGTGCCAGGTTCCGATGCAGAGCAAGACGGTGGGAGAGTTCTCATTGATCGGCTGCACGCGATGCGGCGGTTTCTTCATTTCGAGCGAATCCTTCGAGATGATGCAAGAAAACACCAAGCGAACGATCTTGCCCACCAACCCCGCCTCACGCGGGAGCGTGACGCCGGATCAGAACGTCAAGTACGTGAGGTGCCCGGTCTGCCGGAACTTGATGAACCGGACAAATTTTGCCAAGGTCTCCGGGGTCATCGTCGACACCTGCCGAGTCCACGGGATCTGGTTCGACGGGGAAGAGCTTGAGAAAGTAATGAATTTCATCGCGCGTGGAGGACTGCAAAAAGCCAGGGCCGCAGAGCTCGAAGAGCTGAAGGCCGAAGAGCAAAGGCAGAAGATCAGGAACATAAACATCGGCGGACGGGTTCCGGATGAGTCGAGCCCGTGGAGCTCCGCAGCCGCTGGCCGCGAGGTCATAGCCGTTGCCGATCTACTCCACGACCTGTACCGTCTGTTCAAGTAGCCCGCCAAATACCTTGAGGAGAGCATGACCGAAAAACCGATTGTCGCTATCAAGAGAACCCGCCCGGAAACCGTACTCGACGATATACAGACCGCAATGGAGGATGCGCAGTTCAGGCAACACCTGGACCCATCCGCTCCCGTTATTCTCAAGGACAACATCTCCTGGCATTTTCCCTTCCTTGGCGCAAACACCACCCCCTGGCAGCTGGAGGGAGTGATTCGAACACTCAAGGATTCAGGGTACAAAGACATCGTCTGCGTGCAAAACGAAACCGTGGTTACCAACGCGTTCAAAGGGGAGAAGCTGAACAAGTACATCGGGATTTTTCGGAAATATGACATCCCGGTGCTCTACAATTTCAGAGAGTCCGATGTCCGCTGGGTCGAGTACACGCCCAAGGCAAAGATGCGGGTGTTGGACGAGATCTTCCCCGAGGGTATCCGCATTCCGGAATACTTTATCGGCAAGAATATCATCCACCTTCCGACGGTCAAATGCCACATCTACACCGGCACCACCGGTTCCATGAAAAACGCGTTCGGGGGACTGCTGAATTCGAGACGACACTACACCCACTCGGTCATCCACGAGACACTCAACGACCTGCTCGCGATTCAGCGGGAGATTCATGCGGGGATCTTCACGGTAATGGACGGGACGATTTGCGGTAACGGCCCGGGACCGCGGACGATGATCCCGGTGGAAAAAGACCTCATCCTGGCTGCAGCGGATTCCACAGCGATCGACGCGGTGGCGGCGAAGATGATGGGATTTGATCCGATGGACCTCAAGTTCATCCGTCTTGCCCATGAATCGGGGCTGGGGACGGGGCGCCTCGAAGACATCGACGTGAAAGGGGAGGAGATAGCAGGGGAGAATTGGAACTTTACCGTAGGGAACAACACTGCGTCCCTAGTGGGCAAGTTCATCTGGTTCGGCCCGCTAAAGCCGTTGCAGAAGTTGTTCTTCCGTACTCCCCTGGTGTATCTCTTCGTGTTCGGATCGTTCTTCTACCACGATTTCATCTACTGGCCCATCAAGGCCCAGCCTCAAATGGAAGCCTTCAAGAAAACGAGCAAGTGGGGGCGGCTCTTCGATAGTTACCCGGAATAGTGCATTCCACGCCGCGAACGACGGTGGCCATCATCTACATCGGAAGAACTCGCCGTTGAGGTGATCGTTCAGTTCTTTCCGCACCTGAGCACGCAGGGCTTTCACGTCTCCACGCCACTGCTCTGCCTTTTCCAAAGCCTCAACCTCCCAAGGGAGGCGCTTAGAAGGCGCTTTCGCCAGGATGTCCCGTTCGAGTTCTCCCGGTACCGGTGGCTGCAGAAGCCGCTGGTATCGACTCCTTATTCTTCTGATGACGCGCAGAAGTTTGAGCAGATCGTCCCGGGACAGGGGTTTGGGATCGGAGCCGGCTTTGTTCTTGGGGATCAGGTGCAGGTCTTCGATGGGGGTCCCTTCTTTGAGGGCCTTGTTAATGATGCGTTTAAGGTGACGGTAGTTGCTGTCGAAGTCTCCGGGAGGTGCAGAAACTCCGGCGGCCGGATCACAAAAAGAGAACAACATTACCATACCTCCTACTGGAAAAGTTGAATACGAGAGGGGTCCGACGCGCCCTGCTCTCGAAAACGATGGCCACGTAACACGCCCCAAACACTTAGTCAAGAAATAGTTTATGCTCTTGACGTATTATATTGATGAAAAAGACAAAATCAAGCAATCACCGCGCTCTGTAGACCTTCCTGAATCCCATGACACAGGCCGCCCCGCACAGGCCGGATCAGCCTTGCCGAAGTTTCTGAGCTGCGTGATTATTATAGAGGATCAGAGAGCGCGACCGCGCGGTTGAGGATCCGGGGAGGGGGGAACGGACAACGCAGGGTCGCTCTTTACTTTCACGGTATCTTCCAGTTAAGTGATACCCTGAGTCCCTTGATAGGCCGAGCGAAACCACGGGTCTCGGCCGCGTACGGGGCGAGTGCCCGGAAGGAGATCGGATCTGCAGTGAGTTCAAAAGAGATAATCATTCGGGGGGCGCGCGAGCATAACCTCAAAAGCATCGATCTCGACATCCCCCGCGATCGGCTTGTGGTGATTACCGGTTTATCCGGTTCCGGCAAATCCACGCTGGCCTTTGACACGATCTACGCAGAAGGCCAGAGGCGGTACGTCGAGTCTCTCTCCGCGTACGCGCGGCAGTTTCTGGAGATGATGGACAAGCCGGACGTGGATCTCATCGAAGGGCTCTCTCCCGCGATCAGCATTGAACAGAAGACCACCTCGAAGAATCCGCGTTCCACGGTCGGGACCGTTACGGAGATCTACGACTACTTGCGCCTGCTGTACGCGCGTGCGGGCATTCCTCATTGCTGGGAGTGCGGCCGCCCTATAACCTCGATGACGATTCAGCAGATGGTCGATCGCGTTATGGAATTCCCGGAAGGCTCGCGCGTTCACCTGCTGGCGCCGATCATCAGCGGCCGGAAGGGAGAATACCAGAAGGAACTGCAGCGCCTGGCCCGGGAAGGTTTCGTGCGCGTCAAGGTCGACGGTACTTTGCGCGACCTGTCGGAAGAGATACGGCTGGAGAAGAACAAGAAGCACACCATCGAGGTGGTGGTCGATCGGCTGGTGGTGAAACCCGGCATAGAAAGACGCCTTGCCGATTCGATGGAGACCTCGACCCGCATGGGACAAGGCACCGTAATGGTGGAAGTGCAGGGGGGCGAGACTCATCTGTTGAGTGAAAAATTTGCGTGCCCTGACCATGGGGTTTCTTTCGGCGAGATCTCTCCCAGGCTCTTCTCCTTCAACAACCCCTTCGGCGCTTGCGAGACGTGCGGAGGGCTTGGGGTTCAGATTCGCTTCGATCCGGAACTGGTGGTGCCGGACCCTCACCTGTCCCTCCTTGAAGGTGCGATCGGGCCGTGGGACGTGCGGAATTCGGTCTTTCTCGAACAGATGATGGAGGCCTTGGCGGGCCACTATCACTTCGACCTCCGGAAACCGTTCAGGCAATTGCCGGAAGAGGTGCAGCACGTCCTGCTGTACGGCTCGGGTGACGAAGAGATTGACTTCTACTACGAACGGGACGGCAGGAGGCGAATCTTTCGCAAAGCTTTCGAGGGAGCGATTCCCAACCTGGAACGCCGTTTCAAAGAGGCCGATCGGGAGAGCTTCGACGAGGATTTGGGCCGCTACATGGCCGCAATCCCCTGTCCCTCATGCGGGGGCGCACGCCTCAAGAGAGAGGCCAGGCACGTCCTCATAGGGGACATGCCGGTACACAGGCTCACGGCCCTTTCGGTACGGGACGCGCTGGCGTTCATGTCGGGGCTGGAGCTCGACGCGAGGCGCATGGAGATTGCGAGGCGAGTTATAAAGGAGATCCGGGATCGTCTCGGATTTCTCGAAACGGTCGGTCTCGGTTATCTCACCCTGGACAGGTCGGCTGCGACGTTGTCCGGGGGCGAATCTCAGCGAATCAGGCTTGCCACCCAGGTCGGGTCCTCGCTGGTGGGGGTGCTGTACATTCTCGACGAACCGAGCATCGGCCTGCATCAACGAGACAACCAGCGGTTGCTAGCAACCCTCATGCACCTGAGGGACCAGGGGAATTCGGTTATCGTGGTGGAGCATGATCCGGAGACGATCCTGGCTGCAGACCACGTGATCGACATGGGACCGGGCGCGGGGCGTATGGGCGGGGAGATCGTATTCTCGGGAAGGCCGGAGGATGTCCTGGAGTCCGAGGCTTCGCTCACCGGGAAATACCTCTCGGGGAGGGAGTCGATTCCCATCCCGGGAAAGAGGCGCAAACCGGGGAAGAAGAAGCTGGTCATTCGCGGCGCCCGAGCCAACAACCTGAAGAACATCGACGTCACCATCCCTCTGGGCCTCTTCACGTGCGTGACCGGCGTTTCCGGGTCGGGGAAGAGCAGCCTCGTGGTGGACGTTCTCCACAAGGCCCTCGCTCAGCGGCTGTACCGTTCTCACGAACGAGCCGGAGAGGTGGACTCCATCGAGGGGATCTCGTACGTAGATAAAGTGATAGACATCGATCAGAGCCCCATCGGTCGCACCCCCAGATCCAACCCCGCCACGTACACGGGATTGTTCACTCCCATGCGGGAGCTGTTTGCCAATCTGCCCGAATCGCGCATGCGGGGCTACCGACCGGGAAGATACAGCTTCAACGTAAAAGGCGGTCGTTGCGAGGCATGCCGCGGAGATGGGATCATCAAGATCGAGATGCACTTTCTCCCGGATGTGTACGTCAAGTGCGATGTCTGTCATGGACGAAGATACAGCCGTGAGACGCTGGAAATCAAATACCGGGGGAAGAACATTGCCGATGTGCTCGACATGACGGTGAACCAGGCCACCGAGTTCATGGCAAATATTCCCGCGATTTACAACAAGCTCCAGACTATCCAGTCGGTAGGCCTCGGATACATTCGACTCGGCCAGGCGGCAACGACTCTCTCCGGAGGCGAGGCGCAGCGGATCAAACTGTCCAGGGAACTGTCCAAGCGCGGCACGGGGAGTACGCTCTATATTCTCGACGAACCCACCACCGGTCTCCACTTCGCCGACGTGGGAAAGCTCCTCGATGTCCTGACAAGCCTCGTCGAGGCCGGCAACACGGTGGTGGTGATCGAGCACAACATGGATGTCATCAAGGTGGCGGATCACATTATCGATCTCGGTCCCGAAGGGGGTGACGAGGGGGGGCAGGTGATTGCAGTCGGCACTCCCGAACAGGTTGCGAAGAATTCGGGATCGTATACGGGATTATATCTCCAGGAAGTGCTCAAGAACGAGAAAGGGTACCACCCCTTCAAGGTGGACGTGAACGCAGTGAAAGCGGCATTTACCGCATCTGTGGAGGCCGCTCCAAGCGGCAAGGAGCCTGCCGCCACCCCGGCAGCGAGCCGTCCGGTGCGTTCCGCGCCAAAGAAACGAGCCGTGGGATGAAGAAGGTCACAAAGGGCGCTGCAGGGCTCTGCGAGGAGATTCTCGCCGAGATCCGATCCCAGGCCAACCCGGAGGCGGTGGCCGGAATGGCCCGATTCGGGATTAATTCCGACTCCACGTACGGCGTATCGATCCCCACCCTAAGGAAGATCGCCGCGCGGACCGGCAGGAATCACGAGCTGGCCGCGGTACTCTGGCACTCCGGCATCCACGAAGCACGCCTTCTCGCGCCCATGGTCGAAGTCTCCGACCTCGTGACCGCCGAGCAGATGGATCGCTGGGTGGCTGATTTCAACTCGTGGGACGTCTGCGACCAGTGTTGCAACAATCTCTTCCGCAAGGCGCGGGTCGCCCACGCGAAGGCTCTCGAATGGAGTTCCCGGCAGGAGGAATTTGTCAAACGCGCGGGCTTCGTCATGATCGCCTGTCTGGCCGTCCACGACAAGACGGCCGCGGACGAAGTCTTTCTCAAGTATCTGCCGGCGATCGCACGCGAATCCGTTGACAGCCGGAACTTCGTCAAGAAGGCGGTCAACTGGGCCTTGCGTCAGATAGGCAAACGGAACCTGGCCTTGAACCGGGCCGCGCTCGAAGCCGCGGAGAAAATCAAAGGGATCGATTCGAAGTCGGCCCGCTGGGTCGCTTCTGACGCTATCCGAGAGTTGACCGGCGCAAAGTTCAAGGGATGAAGCGCGCGGATAGCATAGTTCTTCACACACCAACCTACGGCCGGCTCAAATAGGCGGCGATGCCTCGCTGGATCGCTGTAGCGATTCTTTGTCGGTACGCGGGATCTTGAAGCAGTTGCTCCTCTTTCGGGTTTGCGATGCATCCGCACTCGATGATGACCGCGGGCACGCGAGCCCTCTTCAGCAGCATCAAATTCGGCCGCTCGTATATGGCTCGGGTACCGGGGACGAGCTTCATTGCCTCACCGGGGATCTCTTCCCTGTGGAACGTACTGTAGGGAAGGCCCGCGGCTATCATCGCGGATTCGATGGCTTGAGCGAGTTCAAACGAATCCTCGCCACCAAGCACATGCAGCGAAAACCCACGGTAGAAATCGAGTAGGGGGCTTTTCTCCGGCGCCTTGAGCAACTGCGCGACTTTTTCCGGCTGCACGTTATCCTGATGGATTTCGACGAGGAGGCACGCGCCTAACCGGTCGGCAAGCTCGGCTCGGCTCTCCAGAGGGAGGTTCAGTGAAGCCGGGAGCACGATGAACTCGATGCCAGGGGATTTCGAAGTCTCGAAGAGGCGAACCACCTCGTCGTTGAATCGATATTCGTCTCGTCCCGACGCGCTTTTCGCACCGCGGTTACCACCGAGGCAAGTGAGGGATTCGGTGTGACCCGAGAAGACAACCACTCTGCGGGAGGCCGGTCCTTCCGCATCCGAGCATGTGGGCGCAGTAGCCAGGAAGAATACGCCGAAAAGGAGCGCTCCCCAAATCCCTACACGACCGAGAACACGGGCGGGAAACCGCTCTACCATTTGATTGGTACCCTTCGCGGGAACGATGAGGCTGGAGGGAGGGCCGATTGAAGGAGACCGCCTGGCGCGCAACGAGGGAGGAAGGTGCACGTTCCCCCCTCGGTGGCGTCAGGGTTATTTTGATTTCTCCTCCTCCATTTTCTTGAGCTCTTTACGGAGGATTTTTCCGACTGCGCTCTTCGGGAGCGTCTCGACGAACTCAACGTACTTCGGAACCTTGTATTTGACGAGGTTTTCCTTGCAGTACGCGATGATCTCTTCGGAAGTGGCGGTTTGGCCGTCCTTGAGGACCACGAAGGCTTTGATACGCTCTCCGGAATACTGGTCAGGAACGCCGATTACGCACCCCTCAAGAATTTTCGGATGTGCGAACAGGACTTCATCCACATCCCGCGGGTAGACGTTGAAGCCGCCGGAGATTATCATGTCCTTCTTGCGATCAACGATGGTGAAGTAGCCGTCGTCGTCTACTGTAGCGATATCGCCGGTGAGGAGCCATCCGTCACGGAGCGTCGCCGCGGTTTCTTCGGGTCGGTTGATGTACCCCTTCATGATCTGGGGTCCCCTCAGGCAAAGCTCACCCGGTTGTCCCGTCTCGGTGATCTCCTGGTTGTAGTCGTCAACGTTCACCAGCTTGGCTTCGGTGTTGGGTATCGGGACTCCGATCGTGCCAACCTTCGTCTGCGCGCCGTACGGGTTGATGTGCGTGACAGGAGACGTCTCGGTGAGGCCGTACCCTTCGCAGATCTGCGCTCCGGTCAGTTCCGTGAATTGGCGTATTGTTTCCAGGGGCATCGGTGCACCGCCGGAGAAGCAGCCTCGCAGTGACTTCAGATCGTAGTTCTTCAGCGCGGGGAAGTTGATCAGCCCGTTGTACAAAGTCGGTACCGCTGGCATGTACGTGGCCTTGTACTTGCTAATGGCCTCCAGGATAGGGGCAGGCTCGGGTTTGGGGACGAGAATGTTTGCCCAGCCGTGGAAGACCGAAATATTCATCGCAGTGGTCAAACCGAACGAATGGAAGAACGGCAGACATCCAACCACGACCTCTTTGCCGGGTGCGAAATCAGGGAACCAAGCGCCGCACTGCTGCACGTTGCTCGATAAATTTCCGTGGGTGAGCTGAACTCCCTTGGAGACCCCTGTCGTGCCGCCGGTATACATGAGGACCGCGGTGTCCTCCCAGTTGGCTTTGTGGGGTTGGGCCAGTGGCGCATGGGCCTTGATCAGGTCCGTGAACTCGACCACATCGGGAACTGCCGGGGTCTTCCGGTGCATCTCTTTCTTCACGTAGGGAAAGAGCATCTTCAGCAGAAAGGGGAGGTAATCCCGAATGTGGCACGAAACGATCTTGGTGACTCCCGTTTTCTGACGAAGGTTAATCATCCGCGGCACGAGCAGATCGAGGGAGACGAGGAACTTGGAGCCCGAGTCGTTGAGCTGGTGCTCCAGCTCACGATCCGTGTACAACGGATTGTTCATGACCACCGTCGCACCGGCTCGAAGTGCGCCGTAGGTCGCGACAACGGTCTGCACCAGGTTGGGGAGCAGAAGCGCCACCTTGTCGCCGGGCCGGACCCCCATGGCCACCAACGCACCAGCGAATCGGGAGGCCATGTCGTCCAATTGTTGGTACGTTATCTTCGCTCCTTGGAAATGAAGCGCAGGGTTGTCGGGGAATCGGTTCGCTGTGCGCGTGAGGGCTTCGGGAAGAGTGATCTTCTCGAAATCCAGCTCGCGGGGGACGGGACCGTAGTATGACTTCAGCCAAATCTTTTCCATGAAATCTTCCTCGGGCAATGTGGAAAGGTCAGAAGCACAGCCTGTTCGGGCGGGGCGATCCGACGATCGCCTCCCGGCAGACAAGAATGCCCTGAGAAGCGCTGCATTCACGCAGCTTTTCTCAAAGGCCGCACACGTGAAAGCGGGTATTTTCCTCCCTGAAACCGAATGACACGACGGGTAGTCGTCTTCCATAGCCTCGAACGGCTGGAAATACTCCGGACCAACGATTCTACACCATTCGCATGAGATTCCAAAGGAAAAAAAGCAGCGAGAGCCATTGCAGGGCGTCGATAGTAGGGAGCGGGGGATTTCGGAGAGCTGAGAACGATTTCCTGGATGTCCTGTGGACCCAAGGTGTTATAATGCCCCCATGTGCTGGATAATCTTTCGGGAAGCGCTGATCCTCGTTCTGTCTCTGGCGCTCTTCCCCCTTGCCATAATAGTGTTTCTCGTTCATGGCGATTCTGCGAGCGCCGGCGTGGCGGCCGTTCTTCGCGGGGTGTTTTCCAGGACATGGAGCGCGGGGAGTCCTTCGCTCGGGCTGGTATTCCAGTTCGTCGCGCCGTACCTACTGGTCCAGTGCGTGCGAGGGGTCGTCTGGGCGCAGCGGAGCCTCAGGGGCCGGCGCTGGGCGCATCTCTATTTCACGGTGCTTCTCACGGGCGCGGCCGTCTGGTCGTTCTCAGAGGCGTGGGATCTGTTCTATTTCATGTATGCCTTGGGCGACATGCCGGGAGAATTAATGCAATTCCTCGAACTTCAGGGGCGCAATGTCCTGATCTTTGGCGGCTCGGTGCTTCTGGGAATTCATTGCTTCAAAGTCTTTCTTGACCCTACGCGGAAACCCAGCGACCGCAAGTAAACGATTTCCCAGGTAAATTTCGGTAGTATTCGTCATTGCAGGGGGAGGCGAGGCCGAGTAGCGCCGGGTGCACTCAATGCGTTCACGGCAAACCAGTGCCGACGCGGTGGGTCACAGTTTCTCAGCGATCAGGCGAAGCAGCGCGATGTTCTCCGTATGTCCGGTCTGTTTGGCGATGATCTTGCCGCGAATCGGTCGTCCCAACAGGTAGAAATCGCCGACGATGTCGAGAATCTTGTGCCTGACGAACTCGTCGGGGAACCTCAGCGGTGGATTCACGACTTTTTCGTCATCCAGGAGGATCACGTTGGACAATCTCCCGCCCCCCGCGAGCCCCATCTCGTCCATCATGCGCATGTCTCGCACGAACCCAAAGGTGCGAGCTGGAGCTATCTGCGCTTTGAAGTCTTCCGGCCCGGAGAAGCGGTAGTGCAGCTGCATCTTACCGATGGGAGGGGGATAATCCAGGAAATACTCCACTTCGAACGCGTCCGACGGCTCAATGCGCATCTGTTTCGGTCCGTTTGGCGCGAGGGGCAATTCGAGTGGCTCGACTATGCGGATCTCTTCTATCAGCTCGTCTTGAGGTATGGTTTCAGCGCTCTCCACCAGCTTACAGAACTCCAGAGCCGATCCGTCCATGATGGGGACTTCACCGGAAATCTTTACGAGCACGTTGGTGAGCCCGTAGGCGTGGAATACGGCCATGAGGTGCTCGATTGTGCGAGCAGAGGAGCCGTTGGATCTCAGGCACGTAGAGAGATCCGTGGAATCCACGTTTTCGAGCACCGCCTGAACCGTGTCTCCCGAGGTGATGTGACCGAAAATGATACCCGACGAGGGAGCGAGTGGAGACAGAGTAAGCCCCGTCTTGATGCCCGAATGGAGTCCCTGCCCGTACATCACCACGCGAGACCGAATGGTCTTCTGGTGGCGAAAACTCTCCTCTTCTTGCACACTTGAGGTCCCTGCACTCGACCGCGGTGCTGCTACGGTCACGGGCCGCGAGCCTATGGGAGCTGCCCCCGAATCTCGTGAAACGGGAGCTTGCGGAGCCGCGAGGCGCACGTTCGCACTCACACCGGGAGGTTGATCCTCAGCGGGAATGAGAAGGTCGTTGACCGTAATATGCGGACCAGGTGCGGTCATGACCATGTGCTCGATAAGTATCTTGAGTTCTTTCACGTTTCCGGGCCATGAATAGGCCATGAGCCTGGCCATGGCTTCTCCGTCTATCCCGGTTATGTCGCGGTCGAACTCTTCGACGGCTTCCTTGAGGAAATGGTCCACGAAAACAGGGATGTCCTTCGATCTCTCCGCCAGAGGCGGGATCTTGACGAGCCTGTCCGCGAGCAGACCGGCCAGGTCCGACGGGAATCCGGCTTCTTTGACCAGGATCTCCGGATCGTTGGTCGCGGTGGAGACGATGCGCAGCCGTGCATCGCGAACCCGGAGGGTCCGGGATTCGGCGTTCATGTGCTTCCGGAGGAACGACGCGAGCCGGGCGCACAGGGATGGTTCGAGCCGGTCAACTCTCACCAGGAGAAGGGTGCCGGCCGCCAACTTCGCGGTTCGGTCGCTGCGATCTCCCGAGGGCAATGCCATTTTTCCCACAAGGGCCTGGTCGAAGCCCTGTTCGTCCAGGTCGGTGCAGCGCACTTTGATGAGGTTGTCGCGGTCTTTTCGCTCCAGGTAATGAATCATTCGGGCGAGAAACTCTTTTCCGGTTCCCTTGGGGCCCGTCAACCAGATCGATCCGGCTTCCTGTGCCGCTTTGCCGAGACTGCCGCGCAAGGCGACGGCTTTTTCGGAAATGCCGATCAGTTTTGTGGGCCTGACGTGGGCTGGTTCCTGGGATCTGGCCGAGTCCTCCCGCGACCTGATGGATTTCTGAACGATATGGAGAACATCTTCGAGATTGATTGGTTTTTCCAGGTAATCGGTGGCACCAAGCTTGATCGCCTTCACCGCAGTCTCGATGGTCCCGTGGCCGCTCATCATGACCACGGAGCACTGAGGGTTTATCCTCTTTATGGCCCTGAGCGTCTGCATGCCGTCGATTCCAGGAATCCAGATGTCCAGGAACACCACGTCGGGCGAGTCGCTTTGGACGATATGAAGAGCTTCCTGGCCGTCTTGTGCCCGGAGTACCTCATGGCCCTCGTCGGCAAGGATGGCACCGAGTGAATCGAGAATCTCTGCTTGGTCGTCAACTATGAGTATGCGTGCTTTATCCATAAGACAGCGATCTTAGCCGCTCGAACCCCTCTCGGACAAGCGAAAAGATGACGATCGGGAACAAATCTCGTGGGGTCCCTTTCAGGCTGCGGGAGTGATGAATCGCGGTGCAGACGATGGCGACGTGGCTGAGTACGCCCATTTCATAGATACGGTCGCGGATTCTCGCGGGACGCTGCTTGTGTCAAGCACCGCGGCCTCGCTGGCTGTTAAGGTGGGACAGGCATCTTGCCTGTCATTTCTCGCTGGACCGGCAAGATGGCGGCCCCACTGAACCGCCAAGGGCAAGGACAGCCAGAGAGTCGCCACATCGCGAGCAAACCGGCCTGCACTCTTAGGGTGCCGATGAGCACGGCAGTGTCGAGCGAACCGCACCGGTCGGTGTTTATGTGGCCGAGTTGCCTGCCGCGAATACCGCGAGCGGTGCGATTCGCGTCGCTCACCATACCTTTCAAAGATATCGGCAAATACGCCACCGTATTTGTGCAAGAGTGCTCTCAGAAGCCCTCGTTCTTCGGGACCTCGAGTCCGGCGCGCGGCCGAATGCTCATACTCCCTCTCAGTTTTCGCTTGCAAATGGGGGCGGCTCGGGGTAAATTTGGAGCTTCCCGCAGAATTTCCTCAAAATATTCCATTCAAAGACCGGGCGTCATCCCGACACGCTGTTTATCAAGGTGCGCGCTGTAAGGCGGTAGGCCCGGCAGGGGATCGGAGGCAAGCGTTTATGAATCTGCATGAGTATCAGGCCAAAGAGCTGTTGGCGCAGAAGAAGGTAGCAATTCCGAGGGGATCGGTCTGTTACGATCCGCTCGAGGCCTTGATCGCTGCCCGCCAGTTGAAAAGCGAAAAGGTGGTCCTCAAAGCCCAGGTCCATTCGGGAGGACGAGGCAAGGCAGGCGGAGTAGCGGTTCTGTCCCTGGATGACGACGTTCGAGGGAAAGCTGCGGAAATCCTAGGAAAAAGGCTGGTAACGAACCAGACAGGGCCTCAAGGGAAGCCGGTGAGTGCCCTGCTGGTCGAAGAGGTTGTCCCCATCGATCAGGAGATCTACCTCGGCGTAATCCTGGACCGCGGTTCAGGTCGGGTCACCATCATGGCCAGTCCTGAAGGTGGAATGGAGATCGAAACCCTCGCCAAGGAGGCCCCGGACAAGATCTTTACCGTTCCGGTGCATCCATTGACAGGGCTCACCGCGTATCAGGCCAGGGGTCTTGCATACAGTCTCTCCTCGAACAAGGGGATTGCATCGCAACTCACCCACGTCATCACCGCCTTGTACCAGATCTTCGTCGGCTATGACTGCACGCTTGCGGAAATCAACCCGTTGATCGTTTCGCGTGACAAGGTCCTGGCCCTGGATGCCAAAGTCAATGTCGATGACAACGGCCTGTTTCGGCATCCGGAGATGGAACGCTGGCGCGATCGTTCGCAAGAGGACCCGGTCGAGCTTGCCGCGCGGAAGGACGAGCTGAGTTACATCAAATTGGACGGGAACATCGGGTGCATCGTCAACGGCGCGGGCCTGGCGATGGCTACCCTGGATCTCATCTCCTTGCACGGCGGCTCCCCGGCGAATTTCCTCGATGTGGGAGGCGGTGCCAGCGAGCAGGGCGTTGCCGATGCAATGAACATCTTGCTGGACGACAATCGGGTCCGGGTGGTGTTCATCAACATCTTCGGCGGAATCCTACGATGCGACGTTCTCGCCAGAGGGGTCATAAAGGCGTTCAGAGGGAGAGGCGTTGAATTGCCGGTGATCGCACGGATAGAAGGCACGAACCTCGAAGAAGGGCACAAACTCTTCCGGGAGTCGGGTCTTCCCATCGATATGGTCTCGTCCCTGGACGAGGCAGCGAAACGTGTGGTCGAACGTGCTCAATCCGCTTAGAAACTCGAAGCCTTTAGATGGAGGGTCACGATGGCAATTCTCATCGATAGAACGTCACGCGTCATATGCCAGGGGATAACCGGGAAAAACGGGACATTTCATTCTCTGGCCTGCAAAGAATACGGGACCAACATGGTCGGGGGGGTCACGCCGGGAAAAGAAGGAGCGACCGTCGACGGCATTCCGGTGTTCAATACAGTGTGGAAAGCGGTCCAGGAGACCGGGGCCGACGTATCACTCATCTTCATTCCCGCTGCCCACGCGAAAGACCCGATACTCGAGGCTGTAGACGCGGGAATTCGGCTGATCGTCTGCATTACTGAGGGAATCCCGCCGCTCGATACTGCCCAGGCCCTCCATGTGGTTCGCCAGGAAGGGCGACTCATGGTCGGCCCCAACACGCCCGGGGTCATCTCGCCGCCCGAGAAGTGCAAAGTGGGGATCATGCCCGGGTACATACACAAGCCGGGTCATGTGGGGGTTATCTCCCGGTCCGGTACGCTCACGTACGAGGTGGTCGATCAGCTCACGAGAAACGGCGTCGGTCAAAGCACGTGCCTTGGACTGGGAGGAGATCCGGTTGTAGGATTGAGCTTCATCGACTGCCTCAAGATGTTCCGCGACGACCCGGAAACAGAACTGGTCGTCCTGATCGGCGAGATCGGAGGGTCCGCGGAGGAACAGGCCGCGCAGTTCATCAAGGCGGAGTTCAACAAACCGGTCGCCGCATACATTGCCGGCCGGCTCGCTCCTCCGGGAAAACGCATGGGCCATGCAGGCGCTATCATCGACGGAGGGAGCGGGACGGCTCAGGGCAAAATCGAGGCTCTCACCGACGCAGGAGTAACGGTTATCGAGAATCTGACCCAGGTGGGATCGGTGGTCAGAGAGATGCTCAAGTAAAGATCTCGTGAAAAAGGTGCGAGAAGAGGAGACATCATGCCCGGGTTGCAAGAAAAGATCGAGGAATTACAACGGAGACTCGCCGAGTCGGACGGGGCCGGAGGTCCCGACAAGGTCGACAAACAGCACAAAGCGGGAAAAATGACCGCGAGAGAGCGAGTCCTGGCGCTTCTGGACGAGGGTTCGTTCGAGGAGATCGACAAGTTCGTGGTGCACAGGTGCACCGATTTCGATATGGACAAGACCCACATTCCTGGTGAAGGCGTTGTTTGCGGCTTCGGCAGAATCAACGGTCGCGGCGTCTATGTCTTTGCTCAGGATTTCACCGTGTTCGGTGGCAGCCTCTCGTTCACCCACGCGCAGAAGATCTGCAAAGTGATGGACCTCGCGTACCGGAACGGGATGCCGCTGATCGGAATCAACGACTCGGGAGGCGCTCGTATTCAGGAAGGAGTGGAGAGTCTCGGCGGGTACGGCGAAGTCTTCTACCGCAACGTTCGCGCGTCCGGAGTGATCCCGCAGATCTCGGTCATCATGGGCCCGTGCGCGGGAGGCGCCGTCTACTCGCCCGCAGTGACGGACTTCATCTTCATGACCGAGAAGACCAGCTACATGTTCATCACAGGCCCCCAGGTCATCAAACAGGTGACGAGCGAGGAGATCGACCCGGAGAGTCTTGGCGGCGCCAAGGTCCACGGACGCGTCTCGGGAGTGTGCCACTTCCATTATCCTACGGAGCAACTGACGCTGGAAAAGGTGAAGGAACTCCTCTCCTATCTTCCTGACAGTAATCGTACTGCGCCACCGGTGGCGCCCTGCACCGATCCGGTTGACAGGCTGGTACCCGAGGTGGAGGCGGTGATTCCCGACAGTTCCCGGCGACCGTACGACATGAAGAAGATCATCGTTCCCTGCCTGGATGACAAGGAGTTCTTGGAGGTCCACGGCCACTATGCGAAGAACCTCATCGTCGGTTTCGGGCGCCTGGCCGGAAAAACCATCGGGATCGTGGCGAACCAGCCGAATGCGCTCGCGGGGTGCCTGGACACGGAAGCTTCGGTCAAGTGCGCGAGATTCGTGCGATTCTGCGACGCGTTTAACATTCCTCTGCTCACCTTGCTGGACGTTCCTGGATATCTCCCGGGAACTCAGCAGGAACATGGTGGGATTATCAAACACGGCGCGAAGATCCTCTATGCCTATGCAGAGGCCACGGTTCCCAAGGTGACGCTCATCACGCGCAAAGCGTATGGCGGCGCCTACGTGGTCATGTCGAGCAAGCACCTGAGGGCGGACATCAACCTTGCGTATCCGTCGGCTGAGATCGCTGTCATGGGCCCTGAAGGAGCTATTCAGATCCTGTCCCGCAGAGAAATCCAGAAAGCGGAGAATCCCGAGGCCCGCCGTGCCGAGCTGATCGACGATTACGTGGAGAAATTCGCCAGCCCATATAGAGCGGCGGAATTGGGCTTCATCGATCGGGTGATCTTCCCACGCGACACCCGGGCCGTGCTGATCAAGGCGTTCGCTCAGCTGGAAACCAAGAAAGAGGAGCGACCCGGACGTAAGCACGGAAACATCCCGCTCTAGAGGGAGCTGCTGTCACGACTCTGGAGTATCTGGAGAGGTGCGAGGAACTTCCTCAGAAAGATCTCTCGTGACTCTCCGCAGCATACCGACGCGATGCCGCAGCAGGGGAGTTTGCCCCGATGGGGCGGCGCCGCATAGGGTAGAGAGGACCTTAGCATGGAGAAACGAATCAGGGTGGTTGTGGCCAAACCGGGTCTGGACGGCCACGACAGAGGAGCCAAGGTCCTGGCGCGGGCCTTGCGTGACGCCGGGATGGAGGTCATCTACACGGGATTGCGTCAGACGCCTCAAGCCATTTTCAAGACGTGTATACAGGAAGACGCGGATGTTTTGTGCATGAGTTCTCTTTCCGGGGCCCATGACTATCTGTTTCCGAAAGTGGCTCAGATCTTCCGGGAGCAGGGGGTCGGCGACGTGCTTCTGATCGGTGGAGGAATCATCCCGAAAGAGGATATTCCCGCGCTCAAAGAAAGCGGCATCGAGGAAATATTCGGTCCGGGCTCCAGGAGCGACGACATTGTGAACTATATCGAGACGCACCTGAAGAAGAAGTGATATCAGGTCGCAATCTTAAAGAGTATTTTTGAGGGGGACTTCTCTGTGCAAAGAAGCTCCCCCCAGACCTTCTTCAAGATACGCTACTGCCTTTGGCTTTGCTCAGCTCGCGCAGCTTCTAGTGCGACGCGCCGGCTCCGAGAGGTCACGGTTTCTGTCCCACTCGGGCCTGGCTTCGTTTGAACCGTTCAGCGAAATCCTGGTAGGTGATCGCGAAGCTGATCCCCTCCGCGTCTGCTTTTGCCTTGGTCCACGAAACAATACCCAACAGGGTGCCGTCCATCGTGTACAGGCCGCCCCCCGAGTTTCCCTGGTTTATCGGTGTCTGTGTCTGAAGGATCTGCAACCTCCCCGGCCCTTGACCGATTTCTCGGAACCCCGAGATAACTCCCTCCGTGTAAGTCCAGGTGAGCCCTACAGGGTTGCCCACGGTGAACACCTTTTCCCCGATCTGGGCCTGATGTCGGTTGTCCGCGTCCGGTACCGGGATCGACTCGGGGTCCTTTCCGGTAGCCAGGACCGCGAGATCGGCCCCCTCAGGATCGACCCACCAGGTGTAAGCGTCCATCTCCACCCCGTCGTAGAAGTAGGTGCGAATGACTGGTCGCGGTCCTACCGAACCAACTTCATCTGCCACGTGGTGCGGGTCGACCACGTGCCGGTTCGTGAGAATCAGGAATGCTCCGTCCCTGCTTCCCAGAATCACTCCGGAGCCGCTGGACTTCTCGGAGCCAAGGAACGCAATACGTCGCGGAGTTTCCACTGCCACAAGCACGTTGGATTCCAATGCTCGCCGCATCTTCTCCGGAGCATGCGGCGCGGCCTTGAAGGAATAGACCATGCTCTGCTTCACGGCGTACTCTTCCGGACGGGTGACCCGAGGCAACAGAATGCCGATCGCCACCACCCACAGGGCCATGTCGGCGATACCAAGTACGATCGCAGCGACAGCCCAGCGTCTCCCACGGAAAAGAGGGTCCGCGCTGATCTGCCCCAGTGCTACCCCGCCGAGAAAAACTGCAACCATCCCGGTCAGGAGGCCGAAGAAAGGAATCCCGGCCACGGCAATGATAAACGACGTCAATGCCAGCGGATGTCGCCGTGGGACGATGCTAAGGGATTGATCCGACCGGGGTGCGATCATGTGTCAACCGCTATGCCTCCATGGGACGGAGCATAGAGCGTCGCACTCCTTTTCGCAAGTATGGTTGTGTAGTTCCGGGAGCATGGTGAAACATGCATCTTGCCTGTCCGTTGTTTGAGTACAGGCGAGACGCCTGTCCCAGCAAAGCTACCCGACACCGCCACCGAACGTATGCAACCGAGCACCTGCCACTGGCTTACCCAAGCGAAGGGATAGACCCGCGGGAAGTTTTCGCTTGATTTTCCAGCAGGTTTTGCATAAGAAGCCTTCAGAGACTATTGATCGCTTGTTGAGCATAGTTACGAAAAGGAGTTAAACCATGACTTTAAAAGAAATCCGAGACAAGGCACGGGTGATGGGAGTCAGGAACATTACACGGCACCGCAAAGAGGCTCTGATTAGGAACATCCAGGAGCTGGAGGGGAATTCTCCATGCTTCAAAGGCATCTCCAATTGCTGGGAGTTCAAGTGCCTCTGGCGCGAGGAGTGCCAGGCGTAGAAATGAGGCTGGGGCTTCGGATAGTCGTGAAGACCTTCCTCCTGCAACTCGGGGAAAGAGCCGATTCGCACGCGGCGAGGCCCACTCGCGCGAAACTCTACCGGGAGGAAACATTCCAGCGTACAAGGTTTCCTTCCGGTCCCTCCTTTCTGACCCGCTCACTACAACTTTAACCGCTCTGGATCCGTAGATACACTCCTAGCATTTACCATGAGTTCTGCCTGTTTGGATTTGGCCTTCGGCACCTGGGTATCATGGTTTAGGTGCCACTGCTGGCTTGTCCAGCAGTGTTTCCTGAGCATGCACTGCTGGACAAGCCAGCAGCGACACCCGTTGCAGGAGAACTGCACGGAGTGCTTCTGGCAAGTGCTTGGACCTGCCCCTGAGGATTCGTTCCGCCGCTACCCCCGAATAAACGCGGTTGTCCCAGGAGGACAGCTTCGTGTATTCTATACACACCTCGAGAGGGGGCTCGACCGGGGATCCGCGCAGCGGACACATCTGGCGGGCACCCCATGCGCGAGACCAGCGCATGGCGGCACAAATCTTACCGTACGGAGTAGAGATGCCGAAAACCACCATACTGACGCTGCGAGAAAAGAAAGCCCGAGGGGAACGGATGACGTTCCTCACCGCGTACGACTATCCTTTCGCCATGCTGGAACAGAAGGCGGGAATAGACGTCATTCTGGTCGGCGATTCGATGGGAATGGTCATCTTCGGGTACAATTCCACCCTGCCGGTCACCGTCGATCTTATGATACCCCACGTCAAGGCGGTCCGCCTCGGCGCGCCTGAAGTCTACCTGATTGGAGACATGCCGTACATGAGTTATCAGGTCTCCATACCGGAGGCTATCCGCAATGGGGGGAGATTCATGGCGGAGGCTGATTGCGACGCGGTGAAACTGGAAGGGGGGAGAGAGATGGCGCACACCATCCGGGCGATGGTGAACGCGACCATTCCCGTCATGGGCCATATGGGTCTCACCCCGCAATCGGTCGCCCAGTTGGGTGGATACAAGGCACAGGGGCGGGACATTGAGGCAGCCAAAAGGCTGATCGAAGACGCGGCCATTCTTGAAGAAGCGGGAGTTTCCTCCCTGCTCCTCGAGGCGATTCCTGCGGAGGTTGCGCGCATCATTACCCGCCGGGCATCGATTCCGGTCTTCGGAATAGGAGCTGGACCGCATTGTGACGGCCAGGTGCTCGTCATTCACGATATGCTCGGGATGTTCGACCGGACTCCGAAATTCGTAAAGAAGTACAAGGAGATCGGCGCACAGATCGTCGAAGGGCTCACCGAGTTCAAAAAGGAGGTCGCCGAAGGCGCCTTCCCCGCTGCCCAGCACTGTTATCCGATGCCAGCTGATGTTGCAGAGGAGCTGGAGAAGCTGTATCCGCCCACCGCGTAGAAAGGGTTCATCATGCGCATAGGAATCGTGGGAGCCGGGGCGCTCGGCTCGATCCTCGGCGGACTGCTTTTCGAAGCAGGGCACGAACTGGTTCTGGTCGAACGCGACGCCGACGAGGTGCAGGTGGTTTCCCAGCAAGGCCTGTGGCTGGAAGGGGTCTCCGGGGAACGCCTGCTCCAACCGAAGATCGTCTCTCCCCACACCGAAGAGATCGAGGCGGACCTCGTGCTCGTCCTGGTCAAGTCTTACGACACCTCGTCTGCAGTGGCACAGGTGCGCGACATCCTATCGAAAGATGGGGTAGTGCTCACGCTTCAGAACGGGATCGGGAATTTCGAGACGCTTAACGACGCGTTCCCCGGACGCGTGCTGTTGGGGACTACCACCGTTGGGGCCATGACCCTTGGAAAGGGGAAGTTCCGCCACACTGGTTTCGGCCAAACCCATCTCGGGGAGCTGGATGGCGGTATTCGCGAGCGAACCGAAGCGGTAGCCGCGGCCCTGCGAGGCATGAACGCAGGGCCGGTCCATGTGGTGGACAACGCGGTGGGATGTGTCTGGTCCAAGCTCATTATCAACGCGGCCATCAACGCGCCGGCGACCCTGCTGAGGGTGCGTAACGGCGATCTCCCCACCGGGGACGCGGGGCGTGAACTTATCCACAGGGTCGTAGAGGAGTGTCTCCATATCGTGCGAGAGAAGGGAATAGCCCTGATCTTCGACGATCCCGAAGCCAGAGTCATCGAGGTGTGCAAAGGGACCGCGGAGAACCTGAACTCGATGTTCCAGGACATCCTCGCGGGACGCGCCACCGAAATCGATTACATCAACGGAGCGATCGCCCGAGAAGCGGCTGCGCTGGGGATCTCAGCGGAGGTCAATCGGACTCTCGCGCTCCTGATCAAATCTCTCGAAGCGACAGCCGACAAGAGGGTCGCGGACAAAGCCTGATTTGTCTTCGGCCTGCATCCTGCTCAGAACTCCTTTTCGCAAATACGGGCTCCCATGGGGGCTCTGCTCGTGGCTGTTTAGTGGGGCCGGCATCTTGCCGGTCCTTTAGGAAATGACAGGCAAGATGCCTGTCCCAGCGATACAGCCAAAAACGCCGCGCACATGAAGGGAAACCGCGTGTTGCAGGGGACTTTGACCGTGTTTGCGAAATCCCACTAAGTTCTTCTTCGCTGAAAATCGTAGGCGCAGACTCAAGGGTGAGATATTCCGCTGTCTGTCATTCCTGCAGAAACCGGATTCCAGGAGGACGGACTGGTTCCCAACTCTGCAGGTACGACCTCCGGACCTCGGCCTGCGCCGGAGTGGCGATGCTCGTCTTGAGACGACTGGATGAAATTACGCAGGAATGTCCCGAACGCTGATGCATGTGGGGACAGGGTGAGCTGAGGAGAAAGGGACTTGTTTGCGTGGAGGGCTTCACGGGCTGCAAAAGCAATGGATGGTCCACAAGCTCCCCGAAGGGAGTCGTGGACCATCGCTCGGATATGCCGATCAGAATAGAGAGCTGATAAAGGCAAACGGCAACCCGATAATCTCCGCGGCCGCGCCGAGTATATCCGCCCCTGTGTCCTCCCCGTAGCCGTACTCGGGGGGACAGGACGCTCCAGCCGAGGCCGGTGCCAACTTGACGGTCACGCCGTCCCTGACGAAGCGGTCCGCGGTGGGCGGAAGGGCAATAGTGCGCCGCGGATCGGAAGACATGGTCTGCCGGTTCCCCGGATAGCGGCGTTGTTCAAACGCAGCGCTGGGGCCGTACATCTCATCGGCCATGGCAGGCCGGTAGCCGTTTTCCTGCACGGGCGCGGGCCGGTGAGATCCAGCCGCGTAGTTCCACGATCCCTGAGAAACCGGCCGCACCTTCCGGATCGGTTTGCCGTTGGACGCATACTGACCGAAATCAGGGGCGGGTTTCTTCGCGCGTTGTTTGACCTTCTGTCTGTCAGCCTTCTCAGCCGAAAGAACCGATTTCTCCGCAGCAGGCTTCCTCTCCACAACCGGCGGCTTGCTTTGCACGGCTTCGCTCTCCTCCGTCTTGGCAGGCGGCGGAGAAATCACGAGATCCTTCTCCAGATCGGACTCGAGGCTGTTCACGTCGTCTTTCAATTGAGCGAAGGTGGAGCGATCCGATTCCGCATGCTTACCGGGCTTGGGCGGAGGCGCCATGGTGCCTGCAGGCCTCTCTCGAAAAGCCACGGCAGGCCTTGCCTGAGACTGGGAAGCGGCGGCGGGTGTCACCGTTCCAGCAGGGGGGGAGTCGGTGTCCAGCTCCATGTCGGAAGAGGTTCTCATGTCAGAGGAAAACCCTGCCTTCACCAACTTTGGAGATTGGACATACAACGGTGTCGACGGCCTTAATCCCGCAGCGCCCGCCAGCACGTCGAAGCTGCCGGCGCCAACCCACGAGGCCGTCAAGACAACGATGGCCGCCGCTATCCATAGAATTCTTCCCATGCACGTATCTCCTTTCAACAACTGTTTCCTATTGAGGAGCGGTTTCATTTCTTGGAAATCTGACGGGTGGGCAATTTGTTCCCTCCTTCCCGATTACCGGTTGGGGAAATAACATCATAAAAAGATCTTGTCAATCAAAATGTTATGGATATTTATTAAAGTAGTTTATGAGGTAATGGAACGCAATTCAGAGCACTCCGTCCTGCTTCATCCCGTGAAGTCCGCGCCATAAAAGTGTTGACAGAGGCGATTTTCAAGCATAAAATCGAACAGTTATACAGCATTTGGGCCGAAGGGGACCGAGGCGAGCGAGGACGACAGGTCCAGCCTGCACGAAGGCACGACCGGTCTGTGGAGTCAGAGACTCTCGCTCGGGTGACCCTCATGTCCGGCTCGAATCGCTTTGAAAAGGCGTTTCTTGAGGAGAGTCGAATGCCCGAACAAGAGGAAAGCAACGTAGGGACCACCGAGGCCGGCAGCGAAGCCGTCAAGCCTGAGCCGCGTAGCCTGACGCTCGGGAAAAACATCCCGAGACCTTCAACCACGCTCGCGTTCCACACCAAAGGGAAGATCGAGAAGGCCGTGGTAGCGCTTCTGGATGACCCTTCCAATGCGCCCGATCTTGACGAGGTCATACAGATGAATTCCGGGCCAGCAAGCGCCGGCAGAACTCCTCTGATGACCGTGATCCTTGCACTGCTTGCCAAACACGGCGGGAGCATGGTTCTGGAGGATCTGGTCGCGCAGGCGCTCCGACACTGGAATCGACCGCTCCCCGCAAGTCCGTATACCGACATGGAGTTTGTGTACATAATCGCCCGTAATTCTGATAGCATACGTGTAACTGGCTGAGGACGCCCCGGTACTCGGCCCGGTCTCGTCCGGAAGGGCACTCCCCCCGGCGGACGGAACACCTGTTCCGTCCTGACCGGCGTAAGTAGAGGGTTTTGCGTTAACTCATTGATATCATTGCTGTGAAAAAATTTAGCCACGATTTCACCGGCCTAATGTCCCCTCGAATCTTTGTTGTTGACATACTAGATGTTGGGGCGATATGACTGTGACCCACAAGATGAGCCACATGGTCGCGACTCATCTTGTGAGTAAGTCCGCCGAGTTTCGGAACAAGTCTTGAATGTATTCTAGACTCTGCGGACAACCTACCGGCAATCATCATGAAACGGAATGAATGAGCGTGAACCCACACGTGGCGGTGGCAACGGCGTGGTGGTTGGAGAAACGCAGACAATCGGATGAACCGATCCGATCATCAATTCGGGGTTACTGGAGAAAATTACGAACCTTTGGGGACGCTCCAGGAACCTGCCACGGGTGCAATGGCCGTAGGGAATGCTCGAACAAGCCCTGGTACAGACGGGGCTCTATGACTACAGGGGGATTGCAATGGCTGGCTTGACTGAAATGAAAGGTCACAGAAGAGAGGCGCCGCTCCGCTTGGAAACAACGGACATGGCCCTGTTCGTCCGCACGTCCAGTGAGGCCATGGACGGATGGGACCGCAGTAGGATCGTCGACGCGCTCCTTCGGGAAACGTTCATCGACGAGGGGACCGCGGAGGATATCAGCCTCGAAGTGGAGCACGAGGTGCGGCGCAGCGGTATCAAAGTCGTCACCGCTCCTCTCATTCGTGAAATCGTCAACGCGAAGCTCGTGGAGCGTGGGCTGGAAGGCGCGAGACGCCTGCATACCCGACTCGGTGTCCCGCTCTACGACGTGGATCAGCTCATAACGCGTCCCAATAAGGAGAACGCCAACGTTCCTCACGGGCCTGAGGCAACGAACCTGACGCTCGCGGAGAATATAAAGAAAGAATACGCCCTGCTGAATGTCTTCGACCAGCGCGTGGGGGACGCGCACATGAGAGGCGACATTCACTTGCACGATCTCGGGTTCATCGACAGGCCCTACTGTTCGGGGCAGTCCCTCGAATACATCAAGAAGTTCGGATTGAATCTGCCGAATTCGCTGGCCATGGCCAAGCCTGCCAAGCACCCCGAGGTTCTCCTGGCTCACATGGTGAAATTTGCCGCGGCGCTCCAGAGCCACTTTGCCGGGGCCATCGGGTGGGATGCGGTGAACCTCTTCTTCGCGCCGTATCTGCGAGGCTTGCCCAAACGCGAAGTGCGGCAACTGGCTCAGATGCTGATCTTCGAGTTCTCCCAGCAGGCAGTGGCCCGCGGAGGCCAGGCGATCTTCACCGACATCAACCTGTACTGGGAAATCCCGAAACACTTCGAGAACGTTCCGGCCATCGGACCGGGCGGGACCTTCACCGGACTGACCTATTCCGATTACCTCCCGGAAGCGCAGGAGTTCGTCTGGACGCTGTTCGACATCTTCAGAGAAGGGGATGGAGCGGGTCGGCCGTTTTTCTTCCCGAAGCCTCTGGTCCATATTACGGAGAAATTCTTCCGTACTCCCGGGCATGAGGGATTCCTCCATCACATCTGCGACATTGCCGGTGAGAAGGGGAATACGTATTTCGTTTTCGACCGGGGGGAGACCGCCAAGATCTCGGAGTGCTGCCGGCTTTCCTTCAAGCTGGAAAAGAGCGATCTCGACGACGCGGTGAGCCCGTGGAAGATGCGGTACAGTGCGATGCAGAACGTCACGCTGAATCTCCCGCGAATTGCCTATGAGGCCCAGGGGGATGATACGACCCTCTTTTCTCTGCTTACCGACAGAGTAACCCTGGCTGCGGAGGCCCACACGCAGAAGCGCACCTTCATAGAAAGGCTCCTGTCTTTGGGTGAGTCCGGTCCTCTGGCGCTGCTCTCGATGGATCGGGACGGCGAGGCGTACCTGCGACTGCGCAGGGTCACGTATCTGGTCGGTATGGTGGGGCTCAACGAACTGGTCCAGTACCATCTCGGTGAGGAACTGCATGAGAGCGAAGACGCGATCAAGTTCGGGCTCAAGGTGATCGCGCACATGAACCTGGTCGCGGCACGGCTCAGCCGCAAGCACAACATGCGATTCGTGCTGGAGCAAACCCCTGCGGAAAGCACCGCATACCGGTTTGCCAAGCTGGACATGAAGCTCTTTCCGGAAGCCCAGCGGGTGGTCAAGGGGAACCTGGCCGTTGACGAGATCTACTACACCAATTCGACGCTGTTCAATGTCGGTGCGAAGATGGATCCTGTGGACCGGGTCAAGCGTGAGGGGCTCTTCCACCCCTTGATCGAGGCTGGTTCTCTCACCCACGTCTGGCTTGGAGAGAACCGTCCCTCTGCGGAATCGCTGGCGAACTTTGTGGTCAAGACCTTCCGCATGACGCAGAACGACCAGATCGCGTTCTCTCCCGAGTTGACCACGTGCGTCGAGTGCGGCCGCACGACTCGCGGCCTTCACCAGGATTGCCTGTACTGCGGGTCGAGCCAGGTCGAACAGATTACGAGGATCACCGGGTACTTCACGAAGATCTCGAGCTGGAATAAGGGCAAGAGAGGCGAATTGCGAGACCGTTACCGAAATGGAGACTTCATGGCGCGGGAATGACTTGTTTGAAAGTAGCGGTACGGCGTCCCGAGGAGGCCGCTGCCGTCGGATCGGTGAAAGGAATCTCGCATGAGGACTTGGGACTGGATCACCATTCAGCGGGTCTGGAATAGAGGATGTGTCCTTCGAGGTCAGGCCCCCGAACTCTGGCGGCAGGACGGCTTTGGCAACCTGATCTACCGGCCCGCTTACGGATACTGGTGGTCTTCTCACGGTTGGGACGTTGACCTCGAGGTCTCCGAGTCTTTGGGTGGCGACCACGAGCTGTCCGATCTTCGACCGGTTCAGTGCGCAGAGAAGCGTCGGCAAGCAGGCGCCTCGGAGAACCCGACGGAAGCTCCGGAATCACGGCAGGCGCATCCGTTTTTCTCTACCCCGTGGGGGTATCGGCGATAGCCGAATGAATGGCGAACCGATGCCGCGCGGTCGCTTCGGCTGTGCGTGGCTGCATGGGTTACAGTGCAATACGATGGAGGTTAGCGATGACGTATCTATTCACAAAGACGGGCTGCGGAGCGTGTGACCAGATCAAGCAGAGCCTGGATCTGACAAACATGAAAAGCCTGCGAGTCCTGACGCTCGACGGCGAAGACCCGGAAGCTCTGGCTCTGTTGGCATACTACGAGTGCGTTTCCCTGTCCGAGAAACAGCTCCCCATCCTGGTCTCCGATTCCCGGGAGGTGATCGTGGGGCCTCTGAACATCACCCGGTACCTACAGGAGAACGCCAGCTAATAGGAACTCGATTTCAAAGGAGTAATCTGGGGAGAACGTTCTTGAAAAAAGGTTTCTCCCCAACGTTGCCCCTTGTATTGCGAGTTGGTATCCCGGCACTGAACTTCGGAATGTCGGAGACGGACTGGGCATGATGACCGATTTTCACATCAAAGGGTTTATCGGAAGCTCTTTTATCGATTGGCCGGGTAAGATCTGCTCGGTCGTGTTTCTGGGAGGTTGTGGGTTTCGATGCCCTGCGTGCCACAACGCGCAGCTCGTTGAGGACCCGCAAGAGGTCCCGGATTATCCGTTCTCCGACATCCTCCGATACCTGGAGACCCGTCGAAACTGGATCGATGGGGTAACGGTCAGCGGAGGGGAACCGACGATCCATCACAACCTCCCCGAGTTGCTGAGAGCCCTTCGCGACAGCGGATTCCTGATCAAGCTCGACACCAACGGTTCCCATCCCGCCATGATCCGGAGACTGATTGACCTGGGCTTGGTCGATGCGGTTTTCATGGACATCAAGGCGCCGCTGACCCGGGATCAGTACGGGAAGGTGGCAGGCGTGCCTATTGATGTACGGTTCATAAGGCGGTCGATAGACATCCTGAAGGGTTCCTCGATCGAGGTGGTCTTCCGAACGACGGTCGTGCCCGGTCTCGTGGAAGAGGCTGAACTTGCGGGAATTCGGGCAGCGTTGGGCGACGCTCGACGTTTCGTCGTGCAGGCCTTTCGCAGTGTCCAGACACTGGATCCTTCCCTCACAGGAATCAGAGAATTCAGCCCTGCCCGCGTCGAGCAGATGCGTAGGGACTTCGAGGTCACTCCCTGCACGGTCGAGGCCTGGCGCACGTACGCCGTTGCAGGAATAGCCTGATACCCGGCTGCCTTCAAACGAGCAATATCGGGGGGAACATTTCTGTGTAAAGACGTTCCTCCCGATATTACCTCTTTGAAAGCGGCTCGCCATCATTCCTCCCCTGCCAGGGGTTGCGAGAGAGGCTAAGAAGTGATCTCTCGGGAGCTTGTCGGTAAGCAGTTTCCACCGTTCTCAGTCCGGATTTCCCAGAGTTTCGTCCAGGAACTGCTGGACCTCACGAAGATCCCTGAACTGCCCCCGTTGCCGCCGTGGCCGCCCCCGTCGAGCTGGCCTGCGCTGCTCACTGCCCATGGAACTGCGTGCCTGATGGAGGTGTGGGAAGAACTCGGGATTGACCCGCTCCGGGTCCGCCTCGTGGAGGAGGAGTGTCAGCACTTCCTCGACCCGGTTCCCGGCGAAACCCTCGCAGGCAGCGTGACGGTGGGGGAGGTAACCCAGCATCTGGAACCGTCACGCGGCATTGAAGAGCAGGTCGAGCTTGACGTGGTATTTCAAAACTCCGCGACTCGGCTCGTGGCAACCTATCGCTGCGTCTTCCGGGTCCCGCTGATGCCTCATACTCAGTCGCAATCCGAGGGGTAATTTGGGGGGAAACTCCTTTTTGCAGATCCCGGGTCCCGCGAGACTCGCAAACCTCCTTCATTAAATGCGACTCGGCGTCAGAGACTCCATCCGCCGGTTACTTCGAGGGTGGCTCCGGTAATGAAGCTCGCGTCGTCGGATGCGAGAAAGGTAATCGCAGCGGCTATCTCGGCAGGGTCTGCGGATCTCCCCAGCGGCGTTTCCCGGACGATCATATCCCGGTACTTTGGGAGCATGAACTCCTGGATGGTGGGCGTATCCGTCAGTCCCGGCAAGACAGCGTTCACGCGGATGCCCCTGGCGCCCCACTCCCGGGCCAACGACTTGGTCAGCCCGATCAGCCCCGCTTTCGCCGCACAGTACGGGCTTTCCCCTTTCGAGCCGACTCTGCCGTAGATGGAGGAGACGTTGATTATCCGGCCGTCTTGCTGGTCCATCATGATGGAGCCGCACGCCTTACAGCAATTGACTGCGCCCAGGAGATGAACCGACCAGACCGCCTGGAAGTCATCCGGTTCCAGCTTGAGAAAACCGCCGGGTCGGTCGAACCCCGCGTTGTTCACGAGGACGTCGATCCTGCCGAATTCCGCGTACAGGCGCTCGACCGCACGACTCACCGCGGCCGCGTCCGCGACGTCGGCCACGAGAGCGCGGCTGCGGCCACCCATCTTTTGAATCGCCCCTGAAGTTGCCTCAGCCGTGCGTTCGTTCCGGTCCAGGACCCCCACAGCAGCGCCTTCACGTGCAAGGCGCACCGCAGTGGCCTGACCGATCCCCTGGCCTGCCCCCGTGACAAGTGCCACCTTTCCCGTAAATAGTGCGGAGATGGCGTCGTACGGTTGCCGTCTGGACATGATCTCTCCTGTTCCTTGCGACCCTGGTTTATTACTCGTTGTCGCAAGTTCGATCGTGCATTTCGGGGGCCTTGGTGGGACAGGCATCTTGCCTGTCATTTCTTAATGGACCGGCAGGATGCCGGCCCCACTGAACAGCCAAGAGCCGGCCAATGAGCGATACCGTATTGACGAAATCCTGTACTTTGTTCCCGGTCCGACGGATAGGGCAACAAGATTCTCGTGCATGTCCCGACCAGTCAAGGCTTTTCAAGCCTCGGCATTAGCCCCGAACCGGCGGTGCACCGCGGCCACATCGGACGGGTTCATGGAGGCCGCGTACTTCCCCTTGAGCGTCTTTATGCGCCGGAGCGATTCCGCCATGCGCGATTTACTCACGTCGCGGTCCTTGATCGCGTCGACGATCCGGGCCGCGGCGGCGAATGCCTTTTCCGGTTTGTTGCAGATCAACGGAATGTCCACGCCGGCCTGGATCGCCATCAGAGCGCACTCAGCCGTCGAAAATTGGTTGGCGACCGCCCCCATGTCGAGGTCGTCGCTCACCACAACGCCGTCATAGCCCATTCGCCGTCGGAGGAGGCCGCTTATGATGGCATGGGACAGGGTCGCGGGGTGATCGCGGTCCAGGAACGGATAGAGGATGTGAGCGGTCATGATCATCTCGGTGCCGGCCTCCACTGCGTCAACGAAAGGGACGAGGTCGTTCTGCTCGATGACCTCCGCGGTACGGTCGTCCATAGGGAGTTCTTTGTGCGAGTCCACCTGCGTTCCGCCATGCCCAGGGAAATGCTTGCAGCACGGGATCACACCCTCGGAGCGGAATGATTCCAGAACGACCCGGCCGAGCCGAGACACGAGCGCAGGGTCCGAACCATAGGATCGGTCCCCGATAACCGACTGTTCGAGGGCGTCCGGGTGACCCAAGACATCCAGAACCGGCACAAAATCCAGGTTGAACCCGACGAGCCGCAATTCCCGCGCCGTCACCCGCGCAAACTCGCGTGCAGAGCCCTCCGCGTCCGCGGACAATGCCACAGTGCGCGCGGGTGGGAATTCGGAGAAGGGCTCTCTGAGCCTGCGTACTCTGCCGCCTTCCTGGTCTACCCCGATGAACAGCCCGTTGTGGCCTCGTTCCAGAGAAAAACGCTGCAAGTCGTGGGTCAACTGGGCTATCTGAACAGGATCCTGGATGTTGCGGGAAAAAAGGATCACGCCGCAAGGGTTGAGATCTTCGATGAGGGCTTTCACTTCGGCGGAGAACCGGTCCCCGTAGAACCCCACCATAAACAGATTGCCGACTTCTCGAAGATCCATCAGCCGTCCCCGTTAATGTCGTCCGATCCAAATAAACTTAGGTGCCTGTCTTGGGTCTTTCAGTGGGGCAGGCATCTTGCCGGCCATTTAAAGCTAGAAATAACTGTGCAGTCCCGGAAGGTAATTCACCCCGAAGTACGTGAAGAGAACCGCTGCAAAACCCAGCACCGACAGGAGCGCCATCCTGCGCCCCGTCCATCCGCGGGCAAGGCGCGCGTGCAAGAACGCGGAATACACCAGCCACGTGACCAATGACCACGTCTCTTTGGGATCCCAGGACCAATAGCTTCCCCAAGCATAGTCGGCCCAAGCGGCTCCGGTCACGATCCCGACGGTGAGCATGGGGAAACCTACGAGTACGGACCGGTACACGATCTCGTCAAGCAGATGATGGCTCGGCAGGCGTTTCTCGAGACCGGTAGAAGCCCGGGAGACCAATAGCAGCAGCGCGGCCACAAAGGAGACCGCGAACCCCGCGTACCCGAGAAAGCACGCAATCACGTGCGCCACCAGCCAGTTGGATTGCAGGGCCGGGATAAGAGGCTTGATGCTATGGTCCAACAGAAAGGTATAGGCCATCGTGAAAACTACGAGGGGCAGCCCGAGAAGCACGAGAACGTCGGCCCCGAATCTGAAGCGAGCCACTATCAGGGCCAGCGCCATCGACCATGCAAAAAAGATGAGGGATTCATAGAGATTGGAGAGAGGAGCGTGGCCGATGCCCATCTGGTAGGATTCGATCCAGCGGAGACCTATCGCTGAAGTGTGCACGCACCACAACAGGATCAGGAACGCGAGCATCCATTTCCTCACGGAAGATGCAAGGGCTCCGGTCATGTACGCGATGAGATACCCGACCCCACAAGACAGGTAGCCGAAAGTGACATAGGTGTTCAGATCTGTGCTTATCATCGTTCTGCCTGGAAAGGTGTGTGACGGTTGAAAGCCGTGAGCGGGCTGAGGGCTACCGGCCTTGCGGCTTCTCCATGCCGTCTCGGATCGCCAGTTCGATTTTTTCCCTGAATTCCTTGCGCAATCTCTTGCTGCGTCCCGACACGTGAACGGAACTGCCGGACGCGGTGCGCCTGATCTCGACCACGACCCCCCGATGATTGGTGAAAAGTGCGAGAACAAAACCGACCAACAGAGAACCGCACCCGGCCCAAACTACCGGGGTCCCCGGATCGTAGCCTACCTGGAGCCCTGTCGCGTACAGCAACGAGTACCCCGCGAATCGTAATTCCTTGTCCCCCAGTTTTGCCAGGGTCTGGTCTTTCTTAACGATGCTTATCCGCTTCGGTTTCTGTCCCGGTTCTTCCACGGAGATCTCCGGGACGGTACTTTGACCGGTGGGACGAGGGTTGGGGCTGAGCAGACGGAGTTGATACGGCGATTCCGCAAGTTGCACCGGAACCTCGGGGCGCAGCGCCAGTTTCGTCTCTTCACCCGAGGCATCTGTTGCGACGAGTGTGACATCCTTGAGCCCGACGGGCCGATAGTCGGCCTGATACAAGGAGATCCCCTCGTAGGTCAACGGATGGTTCACCAGAATGGAGCCCTGTAGCGCAACGTTTCCGTTCTTGAGCAAACGGACGTCGCTGCGAAATTCCTTGGGCTCGCCCGTCGAGTACCGAGTCAGAGTGAATTTGTCCACAGCGATCTGGAAAGGTAAAGGCCGGGTCTCTCCCGACGGGGTGACAGTGAAGCTCCCTTTCGTTTCGCCCTCCTTGATTTGGACATGCCCTTTGACCCCGTAAAAGAGTCCGATCACGCCACCGAGGAGTATGACCACAATCCCAAGGTGAATCAGCGGAAAACCGAAAAGCTGAAAGCGATCGCGCACCCATACGAGGTTCACGCCATGATCCACTGTGGTGGTTTGAGGGGAAGTCCTCATCAGACCGGTCATGCGATCGGTCACCGACGCCCGTACTGCGTCGACGGCCCCGGCATCCGGGTAATCAAAGCTGAAGGAATGCTTCCGCCCAATCCCGCGCCATTCCCCGGAGATCATCGGCACCCGGTTGAAGAGACACCCAATCAAATTGAGGGCCAGCACCACGAGGAGCAACACGAACCACCAGCTCCGGTACATGCTGTTCAGATCCAGAATGACGATCAGGCGGTAGGCAAAGGAAGACCAGCCCCTCTGAAACTGTTCAGCGGCCACCTCCTGCGGGATGATTGTGCCGACCACAGATGCAGCGGCCAACAGAAACAGGACGCCGATCGTGGTTCTTACGGAAGTGAAGAAAGACGTCAACCCCAGGAAAAGAGAACCGACCCCCGAAGAAGAGGGATCGGACTTCTTGGACTTACTCATCGAACATGCTCTCCGGAACTCCGTCGGGCTTCGCAGGACAAAACGCCGCTCCCGCCAGAGCTGCCCGACAAGCGGAAGCTAACGTGCGAAGAGGCGTAATGACGTTACGATTCTGACCTTACCCGCGTTCCGCGTGAAATTCAATATCGTCCCCTAAAGGGGAGGGTGAGAGGCTGCCTGAAGACAGCGGAGGAACTCAGGTTAACTTGCCGTTCGCGGCCAGAAAATCTCTGATGAAATGATTCACGTATCCACTCACGGAGTCCCGAATCTTCTGCGAGAGATCCGGAGAGATGACAAACCCGATGGAACCGACTTCCCACGTGGCGCTGCTGGTAACGAGAGAAGGCTCGCGGGGCAGGCTGACCTCCTGCTTCAGTTGCACGTCAATCGAAAAAAAGTAGCTCGCGAGGTACTTCATCGTGTTGACGCTCACGTACAGCCACGGCCTGCCAGGAGTCTGGCTCCATTGGTCCTGGGCAAGGACAGCGATCCCCGCCTGACTCAACTTGAGTTCGGTCTCGGCCTGGAGATCCGTTGCCAGGAGCCCGTCCGCTTCAGCATCGGATTTAATGGATTCAACGACAACGACCACGCCTTGGAGTCCCTGCAGCGTATGTCTTGTGTACTCGGTAAGATCCATGTTTCTCCTCCCGGTCCCAAGTGCGTCAGACGTCCAATCCGAATCGGCGGAAAAAAGGAAACCCGGGATAAAACCCGGGTTCCGAATACGATCGGCATCCGGCGTCAATCAGCACCGGGCCGCGTGCGTGTACTCCCCGAAGACTTCCCTGAGCACACCGCAGATTTCGCCAAGACTTGCCCTCTGTTTGACCGCGTCGATGATCGGCGGCACCACATTGTCCGAACCCTGAGCGGCGGTTCTCAATTTCTCTAGAGCAGAGGCAACCGCCGACGAATCCCTCGCCGCTCGCACCTGTTCCAGGCGTTTGATCTGTGCTTCCTGCACGGCAGGATCAACCCGCAAAAGCCCTGACGGGAGTTCGGAGTCGGTCTGGAAGCGGTTTACTCCCACGATCACCCGGTCGCCGGACTCGATTTCCTTCTGGAATCGGTACGCGGAGTCCTGAATCTCCTCCTCGATGAAGCCGCATTCGATCGCTCTGACCGCGCCTCCCATGTCGTCGATCTTCTTGATGTAGTCAAATGCCTTTTTCTCGATCTCGTTGGTGAGCCCCTCGACGTAGTAAGACCCGGCCAGGGGGTCCACCGTGTCCGCAGCTCCGGTTTCGTGCGCGATGACCTGCTGTGTGCGGAGCGCAATCTGGACGGATTCCTGACTTGGCAAGGCCAGCGCCTCGTCTCGAGAATTGGTGTGGAGAGACTGAGTACCGCCGAGCACCGCGGAAAGTGCCTGAAACGCCACGCGTACCACGTTGTTGTCGGGCTGCTGGGCCGTCAGCGTGCACCCAGCAGTCTGGGTGTGGAATCTGAGCATCATGGCTCGAGGATTCGTGGCGCCGAATCGCTCTTTCATGATCCTGGCCCACATCCGGCGGGCTGCCCTAAACTTGGCGACCTCCTCGAGGAAGTCCTGATGCGAGTTGAAGAAGAAGCTGAGCCGCTCTCCAAAGGAATTCACGTCCAGCCCTGCATCGATGGCGGCCTGGACATAGGCAATGCCGTTGGCAAGCGTGAACGCCACCTCTTGCACCGCGGTCGAACCGGCCTCACGAATGTGGTACCCGCTGATGCTGATCGTGTTCCACTGTGGGAGGTGGTCATTGCAGAACGCAAAGATGTCGGTGATGATCCTCATCGACGGCGCTGGGGGAAAGATGTACGTCCCGCGAGCCGGGTATTCCTTCAGAATGTCGTTTTGAATGGTGCCTCTGATTTTGGAAAGATTCGCACCTTGAGCCTCGGCCACGCTGATGTACATAGCGAGGAGGACCGCTGCGGGTGAGTTGATCGTCATGGATGTGCTCACAGCGGAGAGATCGATACCGTCGAAGAGGAGTCGGATGTCCTCCATGGAATCTATGGCCACGCCAACTTTGCCGACCTCTCCCGCGGCGAGTTCATGGTCGGAATCGTACCCGATCTGGGTAGGGAGGTCGAAAGCGACTGAAAGTCCAGTCTGGCCCTGAGAAATGAGGTACTTGAAACGCGCGTTGGTCTCGTCCGCGCTCCCGAAACCGGCGTACTGGCGCATGGTCCAGAACCGACCGCGGTACATCGTCGGTTGGACACCCCGCGTGAATGGATAGGAACCCGGAATCCCGAGATCCTTGCTCGAATCGAACTCTCCGAGGCTCCACGGCCAGTAAACGCGCTCCACGGGGAGCCACGAAACAGTAGAGAATTCACCCCGGCGTTCCGGCCGCTTTTCGCACTGCTTCCGAACCTGCTCTTCCCACTGGGAGACCTTGTCCTTGAAATCATCTGACACGGCACACCTCCAAGGCTACGCCTCAATAGTGCTGATTCTCATCTGAGCCTGCGGCACTCACGCGAGATCATGGTTGACGGATACTGCTCTCCTGCGAAAGGCCAAGGGTGGGGCGACTCATCGCTCACGGCCCGCCTGTCCTTTTCTGCCTTGCATCAAATGCCCTACCGGCGACGCCCTTTATCGATGCATCCGGTGCACGATACACAGGCACCTCCGTAGGCGTCACCGCTCCCCAACAATACATCGGACCAGGTTGACGGCTGCAAGACCGGAACGTGGCGACATAGTCTGCTTCGCCTTCCGAAAGGATCGCTTCAAGGGTCTTCAGGTTTTCAGATTCCACCGGCAGTGATTACCGGAACTTCGACCGCTACTTTGACTGCTGGCCACGTTGTGGTGATTTCATGGGGATTGCCTCATCCTGTCACGGCACGGTAACCATGCGTGCGAGGCGCTCAGGACTCAAAAAAGGAGTAATTGCGCTTTCGTAATCTCGGTAACGTAAGTCGGGAGCTTGGAACTACAGCACCTGGCGGTGCACGAAAGGTATGGCGGAGAGTCATGTGCCTGCGCTTGGCAGGCACATGGTCCTGCGCCGTTCAAAACCGACCCGTCGCCAGCGGCCGTCGTTTCACGTCATCGCACTTGCGAAACCGAGTACTACGGACTGAGGGTTCGGTAGCCGCTTCAGGGATCACATCCACAGCAAGCGGAGCGTTGAAGTTCGCCCCACACGGGTACCTCACCTGGTGCTGTGTGTCCGCGTCTCTCTCCGTCACCACGGGGACCAGAAAAGCGCGGCAACCCGCGCCCAGCCTGTGCCCCAAGCTATCCCATCAGTCATTCACCCCGTCACCGACCAATGGTGGTGACCAATACATGGCTGAACCGTGACTGTCATTCTACGATGACGAGAACGTCACCTGTCTGGTAAGATTCCCCGACCTTCGCGTTGATTGCCTTCACGGTTCCCGCTTCCGTGGCTACGACAGGGAGTTCCATCTTCATGGCCTCGATGATGATGACTTCCTGATCTTCCTCCACTCCTTGGCCCACTTCCACGTTCACAGCTAGCACTTTGCCGTTCATGGGCATGGTCAACTCCGCCATCTCTGTTACCTCCTCTAACGAATACAACGTGTTCATCAAAGACGACCTGATCCGCTATCAACGTGACAACACTGCGGGATTGACGGAATCGGTCGATCCGAAAGCTCGTGGTTTTTCAGCCGGCGAGTGTCAAAGGACGATTTGGGGGCAGCGAGCCTCGGCTCCCGGGTCTACGCTCTCTGCTGTTGCGAACTGCCCGAAGAAAACGTGGTCTTGGCCGGATCAGAGCAGAGCACTACCCACAAAAAAAGTTCGGTACAGACAGGCCTGACCGCACGAAGATCGGCGACATATCCCGAAAACCCCGTGCATGACGGGACTTGCCGTACCGTCGACACTCTTGCCGGAAACCGAATCCTAATGGGGATCCTTCATCGGCTGGACAAGTTCCATGAGAATCCCGTGAGTCGCCTTGGGATGCATGAAGGCGATGCTCATCCCATGAGCGCCAGGTCGGGGCGTCTCGTCGATCAGCTTGATCCCTTTTGCCTTGAGCTCTTCCACCGCCTGATGGATGTCGTCCACCTCGAAGGCGATGTGATGAATCCCCTCGCCGTTCTTGTCCAGGTATTTCCGTATAGCGGAACTGCCGGACAGGTCCTGGAGGAGTTCTATCGAACTGTCCCCGACAGGGATGAATCCGATTTTCATGCCTTGATAGTCTTCGGTATGGATCAGCTCCAGAGGCAGCCCCCCGGTGAAAAATGCCAGGGCTGCGTCCAGATCCTGAACTGCCACGCCGAGGTGGGCGATTCGCTTGATCTTCATGGGTGCCTTCTCATTCGTCGCCGCAAGAGGTTCGCGCCGCACACGAGGAACTACAGTCCGAAGCTTTGCTTTCGGTCGAGCACGAAGAACTCTCGCCCGTCGATGCCTTGCACTCGGACTTCTTAGGCGCGTGAGTGCCGCTTCCACGACCGTAATCGGTTACATACCAGCCGGTCCCCTTGAGCACGAAGGTGCTCTGGGAAATCAGACGGCGAGTCGCACCACCGCAGACGGTGCACAGGGCCACCGGGGCGTCGGAAAACTTCTGCCATTCTTCGAATTCCCTACCGCAGCTCTCGCAACGATATTCGTAGATGGGCATGCGAAAAAACCTCCGTCCAAAAAGCTATCGATTGTTGGGACAATGGTTGAATGCATCGTCATAGTCCCGATATAGGCTCAGTATATGGGCCATGTTGGTCACGCCGGAGAAGATCTCTCCCGTTACCTGGTGGACGACTCGCTCCTCTCGGTCGCGGTCCGCCACCGTAGCAAAGAAATCGACTCCGAATCTTCGAAAGCGGACTATGTGGACGAGTTCATGCGTCAGAATGAACAGGCCGAGAGCCCACAAATCGTGTTCCGCGGACCGTAACAGGGCCAAGAGAATGTTCGGGTCCTGAAGCACGATGCCGTATCTGTGGTCTCTCACTCTTTCTGAGTCGCATCTTGCCGGGTAGCGGATGACACTGGCAAAGACGTTGGTCTCGTGGAGGGTGCTGAGGCTTTCCTTCCGGGTGAAAACGCCGTACGGATTCCGTCGCCACTCGCCGAGAGTGAGACCAAAGAAATCCTCTGTGAGCGCTTCGGCCAGCGAAGCTGCTCTCCCTAAGGTTACCAGATCGGACTTTGTGAAAAGTCCCGCCGCGCCCATGAAGACCCGCTCACTTGTTCTTGTGACGTTGTTTCGCCCGGAGCTTCTTGTGCTTATGCTTGCGCATCTTCTTTCGACGTTTCTTTATTACGCTCCCCATTCACACCTCTCAAGAATTTGTGAAGTATATACCTGTATCACGCCACCGAACCGGTGTCAAACACTCTCCCAAAAAAACTAGCGTCCGACGAAGTTTTCAGCGTCGTGAATCCTCCTCGGGGATCACGGACGGAACACCCGCGCCCACCGCGGGGCCTGTCGGGGATCGGGGCGGTTCATCGGTTCACCCGTCGTCCACACCGCCCAATTCTTTATCCGGTCCTCGATCTCCTCCGGGCAAGGCTCTTACTCTTGCCCCTACTGCATAGGTAATGCTTCGCAACGATTCGTCAAGAGGGCAAAACCGATTGGATCAGTCGTCTTTCCATAGGGCGCAGGGTACAGCGGCATATGCGTGAATCAATCCATCACGGGCGCCCAGGCTCAGCGGCAGGATCCGTAAGCCTGTTCCGGACTTTCTTCGGGATACGGGAGCAATTATCTTGACATGACCAGTAAACTTATTTATCAAATATGTAGAGATATTCTCCCTAGTCGAATCGTCTTTTCCGAGGAAGTTGACATGCGGATTACTACGACCAGCAGATACGGCGTGAGAGCCATGTTCGACGTGGCCTACCACGGGGGGGGACAGCCGACACAGATCAAGGACATATCCAGGCGCCAGAAGATCTCCCAGAGATATTTGGAACAAATCTTCAACAAACTCCTCAAAGCAGGGTTGCTCAGGAGCAGACGAGGCCCAAGGGGCGGGTACATGCTCTCCCGGGATCCCTCGGAGATTAGTGTCGGGGACATCATTAATGCTGCACAAGGCCCAATCGTCCCCGTAAAGTGCCTCTCCGGGCCCGAATGCAAGAAAAAAGAATGCGAGATTCATGACACGTGCATCACCAGGCACGTGTGGCGGGAAACCCAAAAGATGCTGGTCGATTACTACGATTCCGTGTCGGTGGCCGACTTGTGTGCGCTCGCTCGACGTCAAGGAGTTTCGCGGGACCTGGAACATAAGTACATGTATTTCATCTGATCCTGTGCGAGAGCCTCTTGCCTCTTTCCTTGGTTTGTGTTTTTCTCATGCACGCGGTGCCCTCTCCTGATAGACTCGGCCGGTCCGGAGACAAGGATGGCAGGAGTGGGAGCGTGGAGACTCCGGAACTGAGAAAGGGTGAGAGGTGCACCGGCAGACTCGGTGCTGTGGCGTGCTCGTGACGCTCGCGTACTGCGGACAACTGGGGCGATGCCCGGCTTCGGTATTCGGGGAGCCTCATGCGCAGTGGCGTTGCCGGGGATCCGATCTCGTCGCAGGGAATTACGGTGAAGTCCTGTCTTGCACCTGCCGGATACTGCAGGCTCGACGCCTTGCGGACCCGAACCATCAGCTTGATTGCCACCTCTCTCTATGATGCCTGTCGTACACGCGCCGGGCCGTGTCTTCACCACGGTTCTCGTGCACCGCTTTAAGGGGAAAGCCGATTCTGCGGAGATTACGCTCTCAGGGGGCATCTATGAAAGTCCGATCGCACAGGTGTGGGGCCGTTGTGGCGGCGGCGCTCTTGCTGCTCATCCAAAATGCGGTACTGACAGACCCATTGCACTGGTCCGCGTGTGCGGAAAGCCGCTCCCTGGGCGGCACCACGGCATCTCTTGCGGGATCTCCGGCCATGGGAGCCGGCCCCGGTCCGAGTGCGCGGAGGGTGACTCCGACGAACGCTCCGCGCGACGAAGCCGTTCAGCGGTTGGCGAAGGAATCTGACCTTGAGGATGCACCGAAGTCAGGAACCGACCGGAAGCGGGGAGGGGCGGATGCAAGTAAGGTTTGGCGAAGTGAAGATCTGAGTCTTCTCGGGATTGGTATGGGCGTGGGAGACGTGGATGGAGACGGGCAGAACGAGATCGTGATCGCGGGACCCAGCAGCGTCTCCGTCTATCGCGTGAATCCGGATAAACTGAGTCTCATGGCCGAGTATTCCTCGGGAAGCATCGAGCTGAAAAGCATCGATGTGGCCAAAATCAGGAAACACGGTCCTGCCCGAATCTATGTAAGCGCACAGAATCGAGGCACTCTGGCGTCGTTGGTTCTCGAGTACGCGAATGGTGCACTCACACCGGTGATTCAGGATGTTCGCTACTTCCTGCGCGTTATAGACTATCCCACTCGCGGACCGGTGCTCCTTGCCCAGCAGAAGGGCATGAATCGGATGTATGATGGACCCATTTACCGGGTGGAGGACAAAGGCAACGAACTGGCGGTCGGCGATCGGTTCGGCATTCCCCTCAAAATCCCGATTTTTGGTTTCGCTGTGGGTGATCTCGCCGGAAACCGCAAACCCCTCATTGCCGTGTACGACAAAAGTGACCACCTAAGGATCTACAACCCTCAAGGGAAGCGCCTGTACGTGTCGAAAGACTGGTACGGAGGGTCGGACGTCATTCTGCGGTGGGGTGGGCCCGAGGAGCGCAAGCAAACGGCAATGCGCGACGATGCCGACTTGATCTACTTTCGCCCGCGGATCGCCTGTATCAGTGTCCCGGACAGCCCGGTCTCTCAGATCCTTGCCATTGCCCATTCTTCCAAGACCGGCCGCTACATGGGCCGTTCCAAGATGCTCGACGAGGGGAGAGTGGTCGGCCTCGTGTGGAACTCCGACGCGCTGGTGGAGCAATGGCGAACCCCGAACATCCAGGGGATGGTTACAGACTTCGCCATAGATTACCTGCCAGGAATGGCGAGTAAGCGACTGATCGTCCTCGAGCGGAAAAAGACCGACTGGCTGTCATTCTTGAGATCCGCGAGTCAGGTCAAGGCATACGACCTTGAAGCGATCATGCGCGAGCGCCCCCGCGCCACCGAGCAGTAAGGTTGTCCACCCATGCGAGTTGATCGCCGTGGACCAAGGCTGGAGTTGCGTGTCAGCGTATTTGCCAAACCGAGCACGAGGTACTTTGATGCGTGAATGCGGTCCCGTATTCGTAAGTTACGGATCTCGGTCGAGGATCTCTCCTTGCAGCGGCCGGCAAGATGCCGGCCCCACTGACCAACCAGAGACACGGACCGGGGGGTAAGAACCTTAATTGCGAAACCGAGCACCAAGGGGACTGGGTAGACTCACCTTCACCGTCGATCGGACCCGCAGGAGAAAAAGGCCAGCTCGGTTTTCCCCACCTTGATGCGGTCACCGTCGAGGAGCGAGGTTCTCCAAGTCACGCGGTGGTTCACCGTAGTCACGGCTTCCGGAGATGCACATTGTAGTTCCATTGCGAAGCCGGCCTTGTGGATCACGAGGTGGATCGACTGGACAAGAGGGTCTCCGCCCAGCATCAGGTCGCAGGACTGCGACGAACCGATCGATCGAGGCCGCGAATCCAGCAGGAACACTCGGCCTGACAGCGGGCCGGAGAGAACGGCAACCCGGCCGCTCGACACGATCCCCGTAGCCACTCCCGCCATGAAGCCCGCGACCCCTCCTTCGAGAGCGAATCCCGTGATACGGCTCCCCCACGGCGCCTCGATGGAGATGACTTGGAGCAGTTCTTGTATTGGATCGAAGAGCATGCCACCCATGATCCCTCCCACAAGAGCCCCGGACGTGGCGCCAAGAGACTTGGCCTTTCCTCCCCCGGCAACCCATACCCCAACTCCTATCGAGAGGCCGATGAGCCCCCAAGTCAGACTCCGGGCCATGATCGCGGAGACCGCGCCTGCCGGATACCGGAAATCCGCCACGTGTCTTGCCGACGGGTTGACGTCCGTGAAGAGGATGTGACAAGGCCCCAGGAGGACGTAAGCGACGGCGAACGCGGGGCCGAACGCTGCTATGGCTCTGCAGAGCCGGTCAGGAAAGCGACCCCCCGATCCGGAGTCGACTGCTGCAAGAGCCGCGGCGATCGCGCCCATGACGGTGGGGAAGAAAAAAGCATTGGCCAGTCCCACGCGGCCGGAGCACCCTCCTTCCTGGAAGAAAGGTTCCAGTGCTGCCCATCCGGCTGCGGCCCCGACTGCGCCGGCCAACGCGTACGCCACGGGGCTGGACCGGAGAAGGGATCGAAATCTCCTGTGCAGGTCAGTCATGGGAATCCTTTTTCACACAATCGCTCAAGCGATTTGCCTTCCAGCAGGGGGCTGGCGGTACCGGCGACCGCTTCATCGCGTGTACTCGGCCTCGTGTCTTCCCCCGAGCGCCTCATAGTCATACCTCAGTTGCAGTTCCCGGACAATGGCTGTGATGCACAGCCACGTTCGCGGTTCACCGCCGGGGAGCAGTCCGTTGTCTGGCCCGGCTGGTGGGGCGGCCGAGAAATTATCGCTTGACATGGTCTCCGAGGGCGATGAATAATCCCCGTTAAGTGAGCCATAGAATTCGGAAAACAATCGAGCCTGAATTTGAGCACCGGGTCAGCCATGACGTCTATCTACGACATCTACGAGCGGAAGAACTACCGTAACCGGATTCCCTTTTCCGGAGAGGTGAACTTTGAGATCGAGGTCCGAGAAACCAAGCTCCATGTACAGGCGGAAAGCGACCTGACCGCAAGGGCCAAAGACTCGGTCTTCCGATACCGGTACCAGATAGAGGAATACCTCCGGCAGCATCCGGCTTTTCGAGAGACCACGTCCCCGATCCAGATCTTCGCGGTGGCTCCCGAAATCGTCCGATACACGGATCTGGCGAGCCGGTTGACCGGGGTCGCACCGATGTCCTGCATCGGCGGAGCCATCGCCGATTTCGTCGGTCGGGATCTCGGCTCCGAGTCGACCAACCTCATCGTTTCGAGCGGAGGCGACACGTATATCAGGTGCTCGTTCCCGTTGGAGGTTCACCTGTACGCGGAGGGATCTCCTTTGCACGACAAGCTGGCCGTGGTATTGCCTGCCTTCAAGAAGCCATTGGGTATTTCCACCTACGTTCCGGGGCGAGGGGTTCACGCGGTCGTGGTACTGTCGAGATCCGCGTGTTGGGCATCGGCCTTTGCCAGAGACATCGGAGATCGGTTGCTCAAGGGGGATCGCCTGGGAGCGGTCCTGGACCGCGCCGCAAGCTACACCGACGTGGGCGGCGTAGTGCTCATCGCGGGGAGCACTGCGGTATTCGGAGGCGATATGATCCTGCGATCCGTCGACGGAGACTCCGGTGCAGGAAACGTCCGCGAGACCGAGTGATGATAATCGGTGTGATGTCCGACACCCATTTGAGGTCGCCTGACCCTACACTCGAATTCATACTGGACGACCTGTTCAAGGATGCCGACATGATCCTTCACGCCGGGGACATCGTCGCTCGCAGCGTCCTGGAGCGTCTTCAGGAGAGCAGCGTGATCGCGGTCTGCGGCAACATGGACGACTACGGGGTTGCAGATGCGATCCCGCAGGTAAGGGTCATTCCCGCGGCCGGCGTGCGCATCGGTTTGATACACGGTTGGGGTTCGAAGGAAGGATTGGAGGCGCGGATCGTTGCCCGGTTTGGTGCCGAGGTTCCGGACGTGATCGTCTACGGCCACTCGCACGCTCCCTTCTGGGGTAGAGTGAAGGGGGTGACCATGTTCAACCCGGGTGCGGCAAGTCGCAACCGCGACACTGGCCTCGGTACTGTAGGGATCCTGGAGATCCGGGACGGTAAAATTCACGGAAGCCATCTCCCCTTAAAACGCTGAACCACGCCGCGGCGAAAGTGATTCGGGGCCGGCAAGGGCCGGACGCCGCGCTACCGGCCTTGCAGGCCGTACGGGAGCACGGACTCCGCCGAAGCGTGACAAGGAGATCATGGAAAGAATTTGGGCGCCTTGGCGGATAGACTACATCCTGCACAAGGAAAAGGAACCTGGCTGCATCTTCTGCACGAAGCCCGCGTCGGACGACGATGACAGGAACCTTATCGTTCACCGGGGTCGAGGGGCGTTTACCATGATGAACAAGTTCCCGTACAACAACGGGCACTTGCTTGTCTCTCCCTTCAAACACGCGGCCGACATATGCGACCTGACTCCGGAAGAGAACGGTCTCGTGATCCAGGAGGTGTGCCGTGCCGTCCAAGTCCTGAAAGCGGTAATGCGCGCTGAAGGCTTCAACGTGGGGATTAACATGGGGGTTGTCGCCGGAGCCGGGATCGAGGAGCATCTGCACTATCACATCGTTCCGCGCTGGCACGGAGACACGAACCTGATGCCGGTCCTGGCGGACGTGCGGGTGATCCCCGAGCACCTGGTCAGCACCTTCCGAAAATTGCGGGATGGTTTCATGCACCTATTCCCTGAGACTGCAAACGAGGTGAAGGATGAGACTTATTAAGAGGCTGATAGAACTGGCCTTTTTTGTGTTTCTCTTGTCCCTTTTCGGGAAGAATATGGATGTCGCTCTCGATATCAAGTACTACGGACTCCCTCAACCCATTCATGTCAGCTTTTGGGAGCTTGTCCTTTTTTGCGTATCGCTCGGGATCATAATCGCAGCGATCGGTGACTTTATCACCCAGTTGCGGTGGCTCGGAGAGAAACGTCGCTTGCTCAAGACCGACCGTGAGCACCAGAGTGAAGTGGCAGGGCTGAATGAAAGAATCCGGACCCTGGAGGCTGAGAGGGACCGTATGGCCAAAGAACTGGCGAACCGGAACGCGGCACTCGTGGCCATGAAGGACAAACCAGCCGTCGAGGAGAAGGCCGAGGACCGCCGTGCGGAACCGGCCAAGAGTGAATCGAAGACCCCTTAGGACAGGATTTCGTAAATACGGTCGCGGATATTCCCACGGCACGCAGGTTGTGTTCGTCACAGCGGCCTCTTTGGCTGGATTGGTGGGACAGGCGTGTCCCGCCCCTGTCATTTCTTAATGGACCGGCAAGATGCCGGCCCTACTAAACAGCCCAGAGCAGTGACTCCAGGGAGACAGCGTACTTACGATAAGGAGTACTTAGCACGGGGTCTCATGTACAGTGGCACCCCGCGCTCCGGAACGTCTGAGCTGAAGCACTAATGCGGCACCGAACCTATGAAATAGAGTACTTGGAAAGAGCTGGCAGCGAGGTCCGCACCACACCCGATACGTGCTCGAGTCGGGTCCGCCCCGAGACATTGTGAGTCGGGAAGTCACGATGGAAATCATTCGCGTTCGCGAAAAGATATATCAGCATTTCAATGCGCCGTCGGTTGCTCTGGGTAATTTCGACGGCGTGCACCTCGGCCACCAGGCCATCGTCCGGCGCACCGTGGAGACGGCCCATGCGAAGGGGCGCGACGCTGTGGTGTACACCTTCGATCCCCACCCGCGACTCGTCCTGCATTCCGCGTCCGACATACCGCGGATTACCACACCTCGTGAAAGAGCGGACCTCCTGGAATATCTCAGCGTGGATGTGATGATCCTAGCGGAATTCACCCGTGAGTTCGCCAAGCAGACTCCCGAGGAGTTTGTCGAGAACGTGCTGGTGGAGGAGTTGGGAGCCAGGAATATCTTTATCGGGGAGAACTACCGCTTCGGAAAGGGGAGGGCGGGAACCCCGAATACACTCAAGAAAATGGCCCCCGAGATGGGGTTCACCGTGCACATCGTGCCGCCGGTCATGATGGGAGGCCAGGTGGTCTCTTCCAGCAGGACGCGTGACCATCTTATACGCGGCGAGATTCGGGAGGCCAACGTGCTGTTGGGGCGGGAGTTCACCATCGAGGGGCGGGTAATACACGGGCACCATCGCGGCAAGAAGCTTGGGGTCCCCACCGCGAACATCAAACCCGAACTCAAGCTGCATCCTCCCGAGGGGGTGTACGCTGTCTACTGCCGGGTACGTGACCTGATCTATCGCGGGGTGATGAATATCGGCTACAAGCCGACGTTTCAGGATCGGCGGGTCTCGTCAGAGGTCCATATCCTCGATTTCAACGAGGAGATTTACGGTGAGATCATTCGGGTCTACCTGGTCGATCGACTCAGACCGGAACTGAAGTTCGACAGTATCGAAGAACTGAAGGCGCAGATTGGCAAAGACATCGAACGCGGAAAAGAGATCCTCACCGATAGCCCAAAGATGCCGTGACACCGTTGGCCTGCAAAGGAATAATCTTGGGGGGAATTTTTCGGAGAGCGGGTTGCGGCAAAAATCCTGTTCAAAGCAGATCCGCCCTGGATTGCTCTTCTAAAGGCCAATCGGCACAAAGCTGCTGACTGCAGCGCAGGAAATCGCGAGAGAACGATCATGGAGTCATCACAAACCAGCCCCGAAGCCTTTGTGCTCCCCGAAGACCTCGCTGAACAGGTCGCGGAACTCGCCGCGCGGATCAACGAATCCCCCCGATTTCTCGTCATTGCCGCGGTCGACCACTTCTTTCGCATCTCCGAAGAACAGAGGAAGGCCGTCATCCGCGGAACTTCCCGGCGACGCAGAGAATAGCCCGTTCGCATCCGATTTCTCGCCCGGAGACCTTAGTTCACCTTTTCGCAAATACGGTGTTTCGCTTGGGGTCCCTGCGCTTGGCCGTTCAGTGGCGCCGGCAACTTGCCCGCGATTACTCTCTCCCTCTGGGATATGGCAGGGGTGAGCATCAAGATATTTCGATCGACCAGGAAGTGGTCTAATACCAATGCGCGATCAAATAAGTGGTACTGCTGATGGGCGTTCCTGGGAGGTCTCCGGAGCGCAGTCACGCCGTGCCGTCCGTAGCGGTGGAGACCTCACAGGAAAAGCTCTCAATAGGCTTCTCGAATATTACCTTTTTGAAAGCGCATTGGTCTAAGAACCTTGGCGAATGGAGTTTCTTGAGAGGTGAGCGGAGTGAACCCCTTCACACTAAGAAGTTCACTCCGAAATGACTCGTTCCGATGCGACCACGTGCAAGATCGCCAACGGTGCCGAACCGGTCGAGATTCGATTAGACCATGGTTGCTTTTGCTGCCGTGAGGGTGTTCTTCATGAGCATGGCGATGGTCATGGGGCCGACCCCACCGGGAACCGGTGTAATGGCCGCGGCCCTTTCCTTCACTTCGTTGAACGCCACGTCACCCACCAGTTTGAAGCCCTTTTCCGTACCAGGCGCCTCAACGCGGTTGATGCCAACATCGATGACCACTGCGCCTTCCTTGACCATGTCCCCTTTCAGGAACTCGGGCACACCGATTGCCCCGATGATGATGTCTGCGGCCAGGCAACGCTCCTTGAGGTTTTTCGTCTTGGTGTGGCACATGGTAACGGTCGCGTTCATGTCACGCTGATCCAACATGTTGGAAAGCGGACGGCCCACGATGTTGCTCCGGCCGAGTATAATCACGTCCGCGCCGGCGGTCTGGAAGCCCCCGCGCTTGATCAGCTCGATCACGCCTGCGGGAGTGCACGGCAGGAAGCGAACCTCGCCGATGCTGATCAGACCGACGTTATAGGGATGGAAGCAGTCCACATCTTTTTCCGGCAGGATTGACCGCAGGATCTTGGTTTCGGGGATGTGCTTGGGCAGCGGGAGCTGGCAAAGGATACCGTGCACGCTCGCGTCTTTGTTGTACCCGTCGATCACTTTCAGGAGATCTTCCGTGGTCGCTTCCGCGGGCAGCCTCGTCTCCAGCGACTTGATGCCGATGAACTCGCAGGCCTTTTTCTTGTTGCTCACGTACACCTTGGATGCGGGGTCCTCGCCGACGAGGATGACCGCCAGGCACGGTTGCAGACCTTTGGCCTTTAGCCCGACGACCTCTTCCTTCATCTCTTCCTTGAGCTGTTGGGATACTTCATTTCCGCTGATAATCTTTGCCGACATTCAAAGCCTCCTTTTAGACTATCTATTCAAACACGGGCCGTGACCGGCTTCACGGCGAATCAGAGAATTGGCTGGATACCGGTGAACTTCGAAAACAGAGCCTCCACGCCCCCCCCGTGAGAAGCCTCTCTGCTTGCCGCCTACCCTAGGCTTCGGGTTCGAGAGCCGCTGCGATTTTCTCGATAGCCGGCAGGATCTCGGGATCGTCCAGCGAAGGCGGCCGGCCTTCCAGGTCCGCTGCGGCTATCTCCTCGGAAAACGGAAGAATACCGACGAGGGGAATGTCATCGAGGTTCTTTCTGAGGAACTCTTCCTCGTGGGCATTCCTGACCTTGCTGCCCACCGCGGCAACCTTGTGCAGCCCGATATCTTTGGTGAGTTGCCGCACCTTCTCAGCAGTTTCAATGCTGCGACGGCCCGGCTCCACCACGATGAGCAGGCGATCCACCCCCTGAGCCGTCCCGCGACCCAGGTGCTCGATGCCTGCCTCCATGTCCATGATCACCCGATCCTTCTCGTAGAGCACCAGATGGCTCACCAGCGCCTTCAATAAGACGCTTTCCGGACAGATGCACCCGCCTCCGCCTTTCTTGACGGTTCCCATGACCAGCAGCCGAACACCGTCTCGTTCACGTCCGAGCGCTTCCGGCAGGTCGTCCACCTTCGGATTCATCTTGAAAAAGCCGCCCACCGTCCCTGGCTTGGTGCCAGTACGCTCGGCTATGAGCTGCTCCATCTTGGCCACAGGCACGATGCCTGACGTGTCTATCCCAAGAGCGGAGCCGAAATTCGCGTCAGGATCCGCGTCCACTGCCAGGACGCGATATCCCTTTCTGGCCCAGTACCGCGCCAGAAGGCTACTTATCGTTGTCTTGCCGACTCCACCTTTGCCTGAAACCGCGATCTTCATACTACTCCTCGTCAAGGCTTCATTCGAGCGATCAATCTCCCCTAAGATTGGTCATCGGACCGCGCGAAAGGAAGCCTATCCTCGAGAAGCCTTCAGCAATTCCAGCACCGCCATCTGCCCGGCTACCGCCATGTCTTCGGCGCTGAAGAACCGGTCCGCAGTCTCGTCGAACAACACCGAGGCCTCTGCCGGGAATTCCTCGTCTCCTTTCCACAAGATGCAGGTGATCGGCACGCAGGGGAAGTACGCCAGCTCCACAGCGGCGTCGCCAGTTTGGACGATCTTTCCTTTGAGTCGCTCCCCGGCCTCGATCATTCCCTCAGGATTATCGCCGAAAACCGCAACGAGGATCTCTTTGGTCCTGCGGTTGAAGGCCGGTTCGTAGAATTGACCTTCCTTGAACTCTCTGAAATGTTTCAACTTACCCCTGGGCTGACCCCCGTCAGCCGCGTTGAGGTAGTGCATCGCGAGGATGGCCAGCCAGACGGGGGCCTCTTGTCCGCCCGGGAGCACGGCAAACTGTTGCGAGTCCAGATCGAGCGCGATTTCTCTGTCCAGGTGGGGAAGAATCACGCGGCGTCCGACGAATCTCGCTGCTGCCAGTTCGGCCACTCTGCCCGGGTCCCTCCGAGAAAAGACTTCAAGTGCCAGTCGCAATGCTTGTTCGTAATTGTCCTGCTTCGGAAGCTCTGGACTGGAGAGATCTTTGATGTTCAGCATCGCCGGTTTTCCGTCTGGACCTGGGTATGGATATCCTGAAAGCGCATCGAGGGGCGCACCCACATGGGAACGCCCCGTCTGAGCGATCTATCCTTTCAGATCGTCAAGCGGCGAACCTTGGACACGTTATCCAAGGCCAGCAGCTCCCGCACGGCCTCATCATCAGCCCTGGAGTCCGTGTTCAGGAACAGCAGGGCATCGCCACCTTCCTGTCTTCGCGCGAACTGGAGGTGAGAGATGTTGACGCCTCTGCCCCCCAGCGTGATCCCAACCTTGCCGATCACGCCCGGTTTGTCCACTGCATCGATCACGAGCATTTCACCGGACAAGTCGAACTCACCGCGAAAAGCCCCGAGTCGCACCATTCTCGGCTCGGACTTGCCGAAGAGCGTTCCCTCGATCACGCGTTCGCTCCGCTCCGTCACCACCTTGTAGCGCAGGAGAGAAAGGTAGTCTTCGGACTTGCTCACCCGCGTCTCGGACACGACGATGCCGCGCTCCGCTGCGACCATGGGTGCGTTCACCATGTTGACATCGTCTCTCATGATCGGCCTGAGCAGCCCGGTCAGGAAGGTTGTGGTGATTGGTTTGATCTCCATTTCACTTACCGCACCCGCGTACTGGGCCTCAACACTCTTGATGCCGGTCTGGAGGGTCTGTCCCAGGAACAGGCCAAGTTTCTGAGCGAGTTCCAGGTACGGTCCCAGCGTCGCGAGAGCTTCCCCGGAGACCGCCGGAGCGTTAACTGCGTTGCGGATCGTGCCGTAGAGAAGATAGTCCTTGATTTGATTCGCCACGGCCACAGCGACATTTTCCTGAGCTTCCTTGGTGGATGCGCCCAGATGCGGGGTGCAGACAACCCGGTCGAGCCCGACGAGACGAGACAGGCCAGGAGGCTCGGTAACGTACACGTCGAGAGCGGCTCCGGCGACTTTGCCCGATTCCAGGGCGTCGGCGAGGTCTTCTTCGTTTACTACGGCTCCTCGAGAGCAGTTGACGATGCGCACGCCGTCACGCATCTTGGCGATATTCTTTGCGTTAATAAGGGCCTTGGTATCTTCGGTGAGCGGCACGTGCAACGTAATGATATCAGCCTGCTTGAAAACTTCATCCATGGTGCCGAGTTTCACGCCCAACTGCCGTGCCTGCTCCTCTGAAAGGAACGGATCGTACGCTACGACTTTCATGCCGAGCCCCTGCGCTCGATCCGCGACTACCGACCCTATCTTTCCGAGTCCGACGACCCCCAGGGTCTTATTGAGGATCTCCGTGCCGGAGAACTTTTTCTTTTCCCATTTACCGGCCTTCATGGAGGCAGTCGCCTGGGGGATATTCCTCACGAGAGCCATCATCATGGCAATGGCGTGCTCCGCCGTGGTGACCGTATTGCCACCCGGCGTGTTCATCACCACGATGCCTCGTTTGGAGGCGGCGGGAATATCGACGTTATCGAGGCCTGTGCCGGCCCTGCCAACCACCTTGAGGTTATCCGCGACCGCAAGAACATCCTCGGTGACCTTGGTAGCACCCCGGACAGCCAGTCCGTGATACTGGCCTATGATGGCTTTGAGTTCGTCGGGGGTCAGGCCGACCTTCACATCCACTTCTAATCCGTCGGCCTCTCGAAAGATCTGCACACCCAGTTCAGAAAGATTATCCGAGACAAGGACCTTCACCGTCGGTTCCTCCTTCCTTATGATTACGCAGTGATAACGTCTGCTCCTGAGTTCACGGGACCGAACGGGCCCGTCCCTTCACTCCGAGCCAACGCGATGGCTGCAACGCATTCCAAAACCGGCCAACTGGGCACCTGCTCGCCCGGGCCCTTCTTTGGGCGGTCTTTTCCCTCTTCGCTCCGGCACGTTCAAACGGAGATATCCGGGTGAGTTGATCCCCGTTCCCTTGAGCCGGTTAGCTGGTCAGATGAGAAAAGCGATTGCATGGAGATAATAAAATCCGCGTATTTGTACCAGGTACGGGCGGGGATGTCAAGAAAGCATCTGTTGTGACACTATTCGTTCAGCCATTGGGAGGCAAGAATCCACCCAGCCCTCCTATAGGTCGGATTTGTGATCAAGATACCGCGGGGGCGGATGAACGGACGATCCGAGCCGGGTCATTTTCGATTCTGGCGCGCCTTGGCCGTTGGGTTGTGGATGAGGGAGCGTCAACGGAGCAATCCGCGACCGCTGCGAGGGGCATGACGTCGATTTCGAGATTGTTGACCGGAACGGCGAAACGTGGGTCACGGTCAAGCAACTGGCGGCCGGGTTGGAATACAAGGAACGGAGACCATCGCAAACGCTGATAAGGCGCAATGGACCGGAATTCTAGGGAAAAACCTGCTACAACAAAACGAAGCAAGAGGGCCGGACTCGTACAGTCCCAACGATCGACTACCGCGTCGCCATGCTCTCCGATGCTCCCCGCGCCAAAGCGATCCGGGACTTCGCTGAGTTGGTCCTTTACCCCGTCACGACCCAAAAGGGTATTACCTGCATCATCAAATGAACAGGCCCCTGGTGTTCACGAGCCCCAACTCAGGGGCCTTTGCAACGTCAGTCACGTTCAGCCCCCTGTTCGCTGTCGGATTTCTTCAACCCACCGTCTATAATGTAAGCCTATTTTCCGCCTTCTTTCGCGCTCTGATCGTTTTTCGGCTCATCAAGCCGAACCATCAGCACCTGCTGTGTCTTCTCTCTGCCGAAATGCACGAGCGCTTCTGCTTGATCTTGGGTCAGATTGAAAAGGCCGGTCTCCATGATGACGTCCGTATTCTTGCCGTCCGAAAAAGCCCACGCAGCCCGCTGTGTCTTCTTGTCGACCCTGCCTCTCACGGGTCGAGCAATGCCTGTCGTCGTGTTGCAATATGTCCCGGCTATGACGCCGTCCTTGTCGACTGCAAGCTGCAAGAGGACGTTGGAATCGGTGGCCTGGTCTCTCGAGACCGCGAAAACCCCCAGTGGCAGCCATTCGGTTTCCGTTGCCTGAGCCGTTGGAGCGCTGGTCGCGAGGTCACTCGCCTGCTGATAATATTCCTCCGCGCTTGCCACGGGTTTTCCGTTCATGTAGACCTGTTCGTCCTCGTAATAGATGCCTTCGCCGTAATCATAGGAAGTGGGAGACTCCCCGGAAGTGCCCGCCACCCAACCACCCGCCGCACCCCATGCGGCGTGCTTCCACCAATGATTGCGCGCGTACTGATACTTTCCAAAGTTCTGCCAATAGGCCTGGGCCATTTGGGGGTGGTCCTTCCACCACTGGGGCGTGAAAAGATTATCGTACCTGTCCTGAACATTATTTCGAATCTGATCTGCGTTTGGGCGTGACGGGACCTGAGCCGGACGATCACCTATACCAGGCCTATCTCCCACTCCCGGTCTGTCCCCCACTCCGGGTCTGTCTCCAACACCGGGGCGCCCGCCAGCGCCCGGTCTTTCGGCAGGAAGCGTGCTCGCATGCCCACGATCTCCCGGACCCGGTCTGTCACCTACACTAGGCCTGTCACCGCCCGCTCCTAGCAATTGCTGCGCGCCGGCATATCCGAGCGCTCCCGCTGCAGCGCCAACACCCACCTTCCCGAGATCCGACAGACCTTTTCCTCCCTGTTGAGGAAGATTCAAGAACTGCTGAAGTTGACCCTGGCTCGGTTTCTGCCCTCCAGCGCCGGGAGGCCTTGACTCCACTCTTGAACCGGCAGCCGAAGAGGGTTTTTGACCAGCGGTACTGGGTCGTTGAGACACCGTACGGCTGGGAGTCGACGGATGCTGTGGGCGAGAGGCAACATTCCTGGATTGGCTCGGTCTCGATTGCGATACCTGGGACCGGGAGGGGGAATACGAACTCATGGAAGGACTGCGGGAAGCAGCGCCACTCCGATAAGCAGCTCCTCCGCCACCTCCGAATCCGCCGCCTCCCATACCTCCGCGGCCGCCTCCTCGTGAGAAACCGTCCTCGGCACTTAGAAGGAGGAAAAATACGAACCACATGGGCAGGGCCAAGACAGCTAGCCGTTTCATGATCCCCTCCACTATTTCCCTGATTCTGCTTGTGCTTTTGGGGCGTTCTTGCGCACCACCGTAACCTCATCGATATCCGGAAGCAGATCTCCGTCCACTTCTCTGCTTACGGACTGCCACGTGAATGAGTTCGCATCCACATAGGTATAGATGTTAATGGATGACGCTTTCTGACCGGTTCCGAGGGTACTTTTCACCTTCACAGTCCACCGATTGCCTGACCTGGACCATTCGCCTTCCCCGAACCCTGCTTTCGTATCGAATATCCACGAGCGAATCTTTTTAGCCACAGGGTCCCAACCGATGACTTGTGTCCCCTCAAGATGAACTCGATCCCCCACGGTGACCCGAAAC
>JACRDG010000028.1 GCA_016218715.1 Desulfomonile tiedjei
TCAGAAACAGTTTGCTGCTGGATTGGACCGCGTCCAGTGATTCGACCTCCGACCAGGCCAGCTGGACCGACCTCATGAATTTGGAGACCGTGATCCCGTGGTCGTCCACATGTATTTTTCTTGCCAGGATTTCGATTCCCAGATAGAAGAACGGCACCAAAACGAGGAGAAGGACCAATCCTCGACTCGTCTGCCCTTCCATGATCAACAGGATAACCGCGCACACCATTGCCACCACGACGGGCGGGATCATACGAGCGTCGACTCGATACAAACAGGCTTGCATCTCTTGTTCCCTTCCTCAGGCATCTTCCCTTGTGGCGCCCGAACGCGTATGATAGCATTCGAGAGGTCGATAACCGAGGTTTTTTGGAGCAAACCCTCATCGATATACCGCACGAGAGGAATCCCGATGACAAGAATGAAGCTGAATAGACGCGCCTTTCTGGTGCTTGCAATTATGGCAATTATGCTGCTGGGGACCGTCTGCGTATGGTCGGAGAGCCGACAGGCGGCCCCCGATTACAAGCAGTTGAGCCTTTTTCGTAAGGTCATGGAGATCGTTCAGAAAAACTACGTGAAGGAAGTGACCGGCAAGGAACTGATGCAGGGCGCGCTCAACGGGATGCTCCAATCGTTGGATCCTCACTCGTCCTTTCTGAACCAGGAGAGCCTGAAGGAGCTTCAGGTGGAAACCAAGGGAGAGTTCAACGGCCTCGGCATCGAGATCACGTTGGATGGTGGCGTCCTCACGGTAGTTTCCCCAATCGAAGACTCGCCTGCGGACAAGGCCGGTATCAAATCCGGAGATAAGATTGTCAAAATCAACGGTGAGACGACCAAGAACATCACGTTGATCAAAGCGGTGAAACTCATGCGGGGACCGAAGGGGACCACCGTCACTATCACCGTCATGCGTGAAGGGTTTCGGAAATTCAAAGACTTCACGATCGCTCGCGACGTCATTCACGTGCACGCGATCAAGAAGGAACTCTTGGAACCAGGCTATCCGTACATCAGAGTTGCAAACTTCCAGGAGAGTACCGACGAGGATCTCACCAGCGCGATCAAGGAATTCGGCGGGGACGAGAAAATCAAGGGTCTAGTCATCGATCTCAGGAACAATCCCGGAGGTTTGCTCGATCAGGCTGTGCGGGTTTCCCAACACTTCATCGACAAGGGCCGCATCGTGTACACTGACGGGCGGGTCAAAGAACAGCAAATGGAGTTTCGCGCAAACTCTGCAGTCAAACACTACAAGTTCAAGCTGGCCGTTCTCATCAACGAGGGGAGCGCCAGCGCGTCCGAGATCGTAGCCGGAGCCGTGCAGGACCACGACCGGGCTCTCGTTGTCGGCACGAAATCCTTCGGTAAGGCATCCGTACAGACCATTATTCCGATGGAAGACGGTACCGGTTTGCGCCTGACCACCGCTTACTATTACACACCACTGGGGCGTCACATCCAGAAGACCGGCATCGAACCGGATGTGGATTTAAAAGAAGAACTGCAGAAGCAAAAAGAACAAGAGCAAGAGGAAGAATCAAAGAGCAAAGACAAGGATCAAGCCAAACCGAATCGCTTCCCGCGACCCACGGTGGACCTTGCAAAGGATCAGGTTCTTCGAACGGCTCTGGACTGGCTCAAGAGCGATGTGGCGCTGAAGCAGTACAAGCAGGAGCACAAGAAGAAAGAAACACAGGATAAAGCGGCACAGGCCGATAAGTAATCCCACGGAGCGGCTGCATGGGGAGATTGAGACAAATCTCCCTTGCCGCGACCCCGTGAAGGAGATCGCGGTAGCCTCGATTCAGGCCGTGCTCCGGGCCTGTTCTAGTGACACGCGGGCCGCTCGCAGATGGCCTCTTGCGTTGTTACCGAGTCTCGCTTGCCGTCCTTGACCGTTCCTGCGGCCATCAGGATGAGCGCAGCCACCTCGTGATGGCCTTCGAAGCATGCCCAACCCAGCGGCGTATTGCCGTCCCTGTCTTCCGAGTTGACCCGCGCGCCGCGGTTGATCAGTCGTTCCACGACCTCACGATGCCCTTCGGACGCGGCCCAGGAGAGCGCAGTCATGCCACCCTCATCCTCCGCGTTCACGTCCGCGCCGTGCTCCAGGAGCAATTCGACTAGATCCGCATGTCCCCAGAAGGCTGCTTCAATTAGTGGATTGAGCCCCATACGATCCCTCGCATGGACGTCCGCCCCCGCTTCCAGGAGCAGTTCAGCTACCTGTCCATGCCCGTGAACGCAAGCCCGAAGGAGTGCAGTCGCGCCGTCACCGTCCTTCAGATCGAGGCGAGCTCCGCTAAGAAGGAGGAGCTTCACGGTGTCCACGTGACCGGAAAAGGCCGCCTCCATGAGAGCCGTGCTCCCATATTCGTCTCTGGCATCTACAGCCACCGGTCCCGCGAGGAGTTGCTTCACGTTCTCCAGGTTTCCGGCGTCCGCTTCTTTCAACAATCTTCTTACTGACATGACGCTAACCTCCATGGGCCTGCTCCCTCTCTCGAGGGCGGAAGGGCAGTCGCCCGATGCCATCTCCCGCGAAGGACCGCGAAGTTTTCGCCCGAAAGCGGAACCACAGGCGTTTTCCGCCGGGCTCCCGGTCAACACGCAGGGTGCGCGTTTGCATGGTGGGCCGCGGGGGCAGTCACAACCTGCCCCTGCGGCTGGGCGCCTGAATCGAGCACGGGGGGATAATCGATGCTCGAATGGGCCTCAGGCGCACGCTCAATGCCACATCGATCCTGGGTGGTGGTCCTTGCGTTTGCCAAAGAAATGCAACCTCCATACCACGACCCCATCCCCGGAATAGGGCATCAGAACCTCAGGTGATTCCGGAGCGTTGCCGCAACGAGCCGTGCTCTCAGCGACCCGGGAGCCGCGCCGACCAGGGAAGCACATGCGTCAAAATCACTCCTCTTTCATGCCTCCGTTTCGAAATTTCAGGGAGTTAACCCGAAATCGAGAGTGTAAAAATCGCGCGACTCATCCCGCTGGTGTGTGTATCTGACACATGGGCGCACGAAATGTAGCACAGCCGACCGCGGGGCCGGGACAGCTGCGTGGCGGCAGTCGGAAGCGCGATTTCCCTCGGAAACCTGCACCTTGCGCGTTCCTCGGAATGACGACCCGCGGTTTCAACGTGGGGAGACGGGAAGGAGTGGTTGTGGTATAAGATACCTTGGGGGGAGCGACCTGAGGTTTTCCCCTTCCGCTCCGTCTGTCTTGAGTGGTGCAAGGCCGCCACAGTCCGTCCAATAATAACCTCTCCGGGGTACTGCAATCGCTTCGCGGGGGCCAGACGGGAGAACCACTATGCACGCGCGCAAACGTATCCTCGTCGTTGACGATGAAGAGGCCAACCGCTGCCTTTTGGAAGCCATATTGATAACGCTGGGATACGAGCCGGTGATCGTCCGGGACGGGTACGAAGCTCTCGAAGTGCTCCAGCCGACGATCGACCTCGTCTTGCTCGACGTGATGATGCCGGGGCTCGACGGCTTCGAAGTCACGCGAACGATTCGGTCGCAGTCAGAATGCTCGGACGTGCCCATTGTCATGGTCACCGGCTTGGCGAGTAGAGAGGATCGACTTCGAGCAGCCGAAGCGGGCGCGAACGATTTCATCACAAAGCCTATCGATCAAGTGGAACTGCGCATTCGCCTGAAATCCCTCCTGAAGATGAAGGAAGCACAGGATGCCACACGGCACTATCAGGCGGAACTCGAGGATATGGTGGAAAGGCGGACCGCTGCGCTCCGTGAAAGCGAAATGAGGTATCGGACCCTGTTCAAAGATTCCCTGGACCCCATCATCATGGTCTCGAAAGATGGGCAAATCGCAGAAGCAAATCTCGCATTCCTTACCGTGTTCGACTTCTCGGCCGAAGCGATCATGGGGATGAACATCAGGGACCTCTCAGCGAACGCCGAGGATGTGTCTGTATTCGAAGAGACCCTGCGGCAACGCGGCGCGGTGAGGGAATACGGCTGGCAGGCCCGGACCAGGACCGGTGCGGAACGATACTGTCTGCTGACCGCGTCCTGTCGATGGGATCCACACGGCGTGTTTCTTGGCTATCAGGGCATCATTCGAGACATCACGGATCGAAAGCGCGCGGAGGAGGCACTCCGAGAGTCTGAAGCCCGGACACGAACCCTCATCGAATCTTCACCCATCGGAATCATGATCGGGGTCAACGGCATCTACTCCTATGTGAACCCCGCGTTCGTCACCATGTTAGGCTATGAAATTCCGGATCAGATAGTGGGGCTGCCGATCGAGGCCTTGTGTGTACCCGAGGAGAGGGGCCTGTTGCAGGAAAAAGCAGGCCAAGCCCTGGCGGCTGCCGATTCGGTGTCATTCCTGGACATGCGAGGGCTGAAAAGCGATGGGGAGTTCCTGGATGCATCGGTCTGGCTGAGATCGATCGACCTCGGAACCGGCACCGCGCTGCTCGGTTTCGTCGTCGATGTCAGCCAGGAAAAAGCCCTCAGATTGCAGTTACTCCAGGCCCAGAAGATGCAAGCGATGGGGACCTTGGCGGGGGGCATCGCTCACGACTTCAACAACATCCTCTTCGCTATGATGGGTTTCACCGAGCTTGTTCTGGAGGAACAAGCACCGGGGAGCAAGACCGAGGCCAATTTGCAGCAGGTCCTGGTCGCGGGGAACCGGGCGAAAGAGCTTGTCCGCCAGATCCTCACCTTCAGCCGTCAGACCGAAGAGCAGCGGCATCCCATCCAGATCGGGCCCATAATCAAGGAGGCGCTCAATTTCCTCAGAGCGTCGATACCCACCACGATCTCCATGCACCGGAGTATTGCCGCGAATCTCGGCACGATCATGGGCCATCCAACCCAAATCCACCAGGTGGTCATGAACCTGTGCACCAACAGCGCCCATGCCATGCGTGAGCATGGGGGCGAACTGCTGGTCGACTTGCGGCAGGTTGAGCTTGGTCCTTGGTTTTCCGTGAAAAATCCAGGGACCACTCCCGGAGCGTATCTCCAACTCACGGTCAAAGATTCCGGCAATGGAATCGCACCCCAGCTTCGGCAACGGGTTTTCGAGCCTTACTTCACGACCAAGAAACCGAGTGAGGGTACGGGCCTCGGTCTTTCCGTGGTGCACGGGATCGTCCAGAGCCACCGCGGGGCCATCGAGGTCGACAGCCGAGTCGGCGAAGGGACCACGATCCGCGTCTATCTACCGGTCATTACAGAAGCAGCGGTTGAAGATCGACCAGCCGACGGATCGATACTCATCGGAACCGAGCGCGTGCTCATTGTGGACGACGAGCCTACCATTGTTGAGTTGGAAAGACAGATGCTCACGAGCCTCGGCTATGACGTGGTGACGAGAACCGACAGTGTCGAGGCGCTGGAACTGTTCCGCGGCGGACACGAACACTTCGATCTGGTGATCACCGACATGACTATGCCGAACTTGACAGGGATGGAACTGTCCAGAGAACTGCGACAACTCCGGCCGGACATCCCCATTCTCCTTGTCACCGGTTTCAGCGACCAGGTCACGGAAGAGCGCCTGAGTGAAGCGGGTGTGGAGGCGTTCGTGATGAAGCCGGTCATCAAGAGGCAAATGGCAGAGACAATTCGGGTCCTTCTGGACCGTCCCTCAGTCGCCAATTCGTGAGTCTGCTTGAGTAAGTAGCGGGATCAGAAGCGCAGTTCCGCGGAAACCGCGACAGACTGCCGATCGGACCATATCCTCCCCTTATCTCGACCTCCGAGAAGAACCCCGCTCGCGTCCCACTGTTGCACGGTGGTGTCGATCACGCTGATCCGCGTGAAATCACCGTCAACACGCACGGTCAGTGATTCGTGGGCCATCAGCGCCAGCCCAGCGGAAAGGCGCCAGGCATGGCCGCTCCCATGCAGCTCTGCCCTCATATCCCCTTGCAGGAGATTACGATCGGCCATGTCGGCTCTCAGCCAGCCGTAGTCTCCATGAACCCGACAACGAACCGGCCCCCGGTTGAAGGACGATCTCACCCCAACGTACCACCAGTCGCGAAAGGTAAATCTGCCGTCGATCCCGTCTCCGGGCAGTGGGCCGGATGGCGCCTGAGGATCGATGGACCCTCGATAGCCGTCATAGGTCAGGAAACGAAAGGTATGCCATCTGAATCCGCCGACAGGTCTCAGGCCGGTACGGGCACCGGGAACCATGGCCCAGTCCACGCTGATGTCCACCAGGTACGCCTCCAGCATCCGGCAGTTAGATTCGCTGATTACTGTCTTCTGGTCGGGATCGGCAGGAAACGTCCACTGACTCTTCTGGAACTTCAGCGCGCTCTCCCGATTGAGCAGGCTCCAGCCGTCAACGCTGAACGTGAGGGTGCTCCAGGCGCGGGACGACTGCCCTCCAATGAACCACTGGTCGATGGGAAACTCCGAGCGACTGAAGGGGTCTTGCCCGGTGGCGTCGGAAAACTCGTACGAGCAGAAGCTATTGATGAATTTCTGCACCCCGCGGCTCGCGTACCACCCCGAATCGGGTTCGGTCAGCTCGGCAAGACGAGCCCCTGATGCTGCGAGACTGCCGATAATAGGAATGTCTTGCGCGGCGGCCACTGCAACGCTCGCGACGAGCACGAGAGCCGCGACCAACCACGCACAACCCCGCTGCGAAACCATACCCACTCCCACCTGCACAACAACCGCCGCTCGGCATATACAAAAACAAGAGGACCCACGCGCATTCCATGCCCAACCGAACAGATCGGCCCCTGCAGAGACTCCTCCTCTCGAGCCTCCCGGCACCAACCTTTTAGGCGAGCTGGATTCTTCACGTAAGAAGGCCACAATAAGCAGTATGCAAGCCAATGTCAACAGTGAATCAACGGACTTTCCGCGAGCATCGGGCTGTTGACCATGTCGAGGGCCGCTGTTATTAAGATTCATACGGGAAAAGTGAAAATAGAACCCGGCGACCCTGCTCGTCGGTTGGAACTGTGCATGGAAAATCAACACGTTCTGGTGGAGCTCATCGAAGCGTCGCTGAGAATTGCAAACCATGTCGTCTTATCCGGCCTCAACTGGATGCTGCGTGCCGACGAAAACTGGGCAATCCTGGGCCGGAACGGCGCGGGGAAGACGAGCTTCATGAGCCTCGTCCGGGGAGACGTCTGGCCCGCACCTGGCTCTGGCAAGCGGTTGTATCACGTGAACGGTATCGTGAGAGAAAGCCCCATCGGATTCCGCGATCAGACCGGGGTAGTCTCACCGGAGCTTCTGGACCGGTACAAGCTCACCGGATGGAATGTCTCGGGTCTCGAAGCGGTGTGCACCGGGTTCCACGGTACCGCGTTTCTCTATGACAAACCGACCGACGTTATGCTGGATCGTGCCCGAGAGCTCCTGTCGCTGCTGGGCCTGGAGGAGTTATCGGACCGACGCATCCTGAGCATGTCCCTGGGTGAAGCCAATAAGATCCTCATCGCGAGGGCGCTCGTTCGCAAACCTCGGCTGCTCTTCCTGGACGAAGTCAGCATCGGATTGGACAGGGGATCGAAGGCCACGGTGTTGGGCTTGATCCGGCAAGTGGCCGAAGGTGGCACGCAGATACTCTATGCTGCACACGATCCCGAGGAGTTCCCGCTTCCCCTCACCCACTCGCTGACGCTTCGAGCCGGTCGAATCCTCCATCAAGAGCCAATGGAGAAACGCTTTCCGACGGCGCTCCCGGCATCGAGCATCAAAGCCCCTTTCAGGGCTCGCGAGACCGCTCCCCTTCTCAAGAAAGAGGCTTCGCGGGATTTCCTCGTTCGCATCGAGAATGCTGACGTCACAGTCAACGGCAACAAGATCCTGCACCGGATCACGTGGAATCTGAAGCCTGGTGAAAACTGGGCCGTATTCGGCAGAAACGGCTCGGGCAAGACCACGCTGCTCAAACTCGTGGTCGGGGAACTCCGCCCGGCATGGGGTGGGAGCATACGGCGATTCGGCGAGGAAGATCCACAGCGCATCAGCACGGTACGCCGCCGCGTCAGCCTCGTCACCCCGGATCTGCAGGCAAGCCATTTGCGCAACCAAACCGCTCTCGAGATGGTCCTTTCCGGCTTCTACGGGAGCGTCGGGCTGCACCAGGAATCGCAGCCGGCGCAGATGGACACGGCACGCGGCTGGTTCCGCCGCCTGGCAATCGAGCATCTGGAAGACCGTGACGTCAGGACCCTCTCCTACGGACAGGTTCGCCTGCTCTTGATCTTGAGAGGCATCGTTTTCGCCCCGCAGATACTCCTGCTCGACGAACCGCTGTCCGGACTGGATACCGACGCAAGAGGCATGGTGGCCGCGGGGATGGAGCACGCGGCAAAGAATGGCGCGAGCCTGGTCTACGTCACCCACGACGGGAACGAACTGGTCCCTTCGATCACCCACGTAGCAATCCTGAACGGGGGAAGATTGGTTTTTCAGGGAACCGGCGATGCATGGCACGCGGATCGGCGGAACGACACACTCGAGAACCGTTCTCCAACCAGCGGGACTTGGTGAGCAGGCCTCTCGAAAGCAGAGCACAAGAGACTCGCCCCATTCGCGGCGAAGCCGTCCGCGGCTTTGCCACAGCCGCTCCATTTGCCGGACCCCGCTCCCTTCTTGACGTGGCAACCCATTGGCACATATCCTGAGGGCAGGCTGCGGAGACCTCCCGTGTTCCGCACAATTGGGGGGAACGCCCTTTCCGCAAGAGGCGCGACAGATGACAGAAACCTCGTCGATCATTTCTGATGACACTGCAGCGAACGTTACCGGGGGGAATTATGCTGAAGCAGGGGTTGTTGGCATCTCTGAGATGGCTTAGACCGAGGAGCCGGACTAACTCATGCGAGCCTGAGACATTCTCCAAAGACTGGGCAGAGGTGCTGTGCGGGCATCGGGATTGGGAAGATTTCTACCGGAGAAGGTGGCAGTACGACAAGAAGGTTCGGTCCACTCACGGAGTCAATTGCACGGGATCGTGCTCATGGGAGGTGTACGTCAAGGACGGGATTATCGTCTGGGAACTCCAGCAAGTCGATTACCCCGACTGCGGTCCGCATTTTCCGGATCATGAGCCGCGGGGATGTCCTCGGGGAGCAACCTACTCCTGGTACACATACAGTCCTGTTCGCGTGAAGTATCCGTACGTCCGTTCGACGCTGCTGCAGATGTGGAAAGAGGCGCTCAAGGCCGACCCGGACCCGGTCGCCGCGTGGCAGAGCATCGTGGCAGACCCTGTCAAGCGGCGGCAATATCAGCAGGCCCGCGGCAAGGGGGGCTTCGTCCGCGCGTCGACGGACGAAGCGGTCGACATCATAGCTGCTTCCTTGATCCACACGATCAAGACGTACGGGCCGGACCGCATCTTCGGGTTCAGCCCCATACCTGCCATGTCCATGGTCGGTTATGCCTCCGGCGCGCGGTTTCTCTCCCTGATCGGCGCGTCCATGGCCAGTTTCTATGACTGGTACTGCGACCTCCCGCCGGCTTCACCCCAGGTCTGGGGGGAGCAGACGGACGTTCCCGAGAGCGCGGACTGGTTTGAGGCCACGTACCTGATCGTCTGGGGGACCAACCTCCCCATGACGCGCACTCCGGACGCTCACTTCTTCGTCGAGGCTCGGTACCGGGGGGCACGCGTGGCCGCTGTGTCACCGGACTACGCGGAGTACGTCAAATTCGCCGATACGTGGCTTCCCGCCAAGGCAGGGACCGACTCTGCCCTGGCGATGGCCATGACCTTCGTCATTCTCAAGGAATTCTATCTAGATCGCCAGTCCGACTATTTCACTTCCTATGCCAAGAGTTTTACGGATCTCCCCTTCGCAGTCGTCCTGAAGGGGGTCGGGGAACGCTACGTTTCGCACCGCTTCCTCCGCGCGTCGGATCTGGGCCTTTCCGTGAACAACGCGGAATGGAAGACCGTCTATTTCGATGCGGGTGAGCGGAAGTTCGTCGTGCCCAATGGGAGCATCGGCTTTCGCTGGAACGAGGAAGGGCGGTGGAACTTGAAGCCGGAAGACTCCCTCACCGGCGCGGCGGTGGACCCGCTCTTAACCTTCGGTGAAGACAATGACGGCTGGGTCTCGGTCGGATTTCCTCTTTTCGACATGCAAGGATCTCGGGAGAAGATCGGTGCTGTGCCGGTACGGAAGATCCAGGTCGGCGAAGACGAAATCCTCGTGACCACGGTATTCGATCTAATGGCCGCCCACCTTGGGGTGGACCGAGGTGAAGGCGGTGAGGTCGCGGCGAGTTACGACGATCTGAAACCCTATACACCCGCGTGGCAGGAAGAGATTACCGGCGTCCCCCGATCGGACGTCATCCGAGTGGCCCGGGAATTCGCGGAAAACGCAGAAAAGACCCGCGGCAAATCGATGATATGCATGGGCTCGGGGATCAACCACTGGTTTCACTGTGATATGACCTACCGCGCGATTCTAAACCTCACAAGCCTCTGTGGCTGCGAGGGGGTCAATGGCGGGGGTTGGGCTCACTACGTGGGGCAGGAGAAGGTGCGTCCTCTGGCGGGATGGTTCACCCTTGCGTTCGGTCTGGACTGGCTCCGGCCGCCCCGTCACCACAACGGCACGTCTTTCTACTACTTCGCCACCGACCAGTGGCGGTACGACCCTCTGGACCCGCGATCTCTCAGCTCTCCCCTGGCATCTCCGGACATGCCGGCACATACCGCGGACTACAACGCGATCTCTGCAAGGCTCGGCTGGCTGCCGTTTTACCCGCAATTCGACTGTAATCCGCTTGATCTGTGCGCCGAGGCCGCAGCAAGCGGAGGAGCCTCGGATCAGGAGATCATTTCGCGCGTGGTGGCTAAACTCAA
>JACRDG010000029.1 GCA_016218715.1 Desulfomonile tiedjei
AACTTCCAAGGCGTCGTCCGCTCCGGAGGAGAGTCGTTCGGCGTCTTCACCCGTCGTCGCGTGATGCTCGATCACCCAGCGCGTCGCGCCCGGAAGTCCGGCGGTCAGGCCATCATGGTCTTCGGCATGGCGATCCTCGTGGTCTTCCTGATTCTTGCCGCGCAATACGAGAGCTGGTCCGATCCGCTCTCGGTGGTGTTGATCGTGCCGCTGGCGGTATTAGGCGCTGTACTGGCGCTTATGGCGCGCGGGATGGACAACAACATCTACACCCAGGTTGGGCTCGTCTTGCTTGTAGGCCTCTCCGCGAAGAACTCCATCCTTATTGTCGAATTTGCGCGGGAACTGCGCGGCCAGGGGAAAGGGGTGCTCGAAGCAGCATCGGAGGCGGCCAGACTGCGGTTCCGCCCGATCCTCATGACCGCGTTCGCGTTCATCCTCGGCGTCTTCCCGCTGGTCGTAGCCTCAGGCGCGGGTGCGGTGAGCCGCCAGTCGCTGGGGACCGCGGTCTGCGCGGGCATGCTCGGCGTAACGATCCTCGGCGTATTCTTCACCCCGGTGCTTTACGTGATTATGCAGAATCCGCTGAAGAAGCTGCGCGAGCGGTTGAAACCTGCTGCGGAAGAAAGATCAGTCGAATGACCGCAGAACGAAATGCCCGGAGGAGATGGCATGTCAGCCGATATCTCGTTAATTGACTTGGGAGACTGGGGTCCGGCGGCAACGGTTTTCATCGAGAAGATATCCGAAGCTGTTGGCGGCCTCTGCAAACCATGGCAAATCAGGCGAGTAGCCCAGGCAAAAACTGAAGCAGCACTGATAAAAAAACAGGGGGAGATTGAAATCAGAGATATCGAGCGCCGCGCGGTCAACCGTTTCGTGGCCGAAGAGGCGAAGAAGCAAGACAACATGGAAAGAATCACGGAAAAGGCGATTCCGCAGCTGACAGACACCGCCGCGCCCGAAAACATGGAGGACGACTGGATAACGAACTTTTTCGACAAGTGTCGGATCGTTTCGGACGAGGAAATGCAATCATTGTGGGCCAAGGTTCTTTCCGGTGAAGCCAACTCTCCGGGTACTTTTTCAAAACGAACAGTCAACTTCTTAGCTTCCCTTGACAAGGCCGACGCGGCTCTCTTTACTACCTTGTGCAGATTTGCTTGGTGGACTGGTAGTGAGGTTATTCCATTGATCTACGAAATTGACGCGCCAATTTACAAAGAAAATGGCGTGAACTACGCGTCATTGATCCATTTGGACGATATTGGCCTGATAAGCCTCCAGAACTCTCCGGCGTCCTTTGTGCTTAAGGGGCAGCCTCAGCGCGGTATCATCTTGTACTATGGAACTCCGTTGCTCGTGGAATTTGCACAGGCTGAGGACAACGATCTGAAAACTGGTCAAGTCCTACTGACCCGAACGGGTCGGCAACTGGCACCAATATGTGGTTCAAAGCGGGTCGACGGATTTGAAGAATATGTGATCGACATATGGGTAAGGGAGGGTTTGATTGTAGCCTCACCATATCCCAGGGGAAAATGAGACTCCCACCAATCGCGACCATCCCGTTCCCGTGGGTTGAAACCCACGGCTACTCACCGTTTGCCCCTTCAGGGCAATAACCCTGCTGCTCGCTGACAACTCGATCGAATCGCGCCCTGGAGGGGCGCACTTTGAATAGCCACGGGTTTCAACCCGTGGAATCAGGGGGCGAACCATTGTTCAAAACGACCCTGAAGGGGTCGTCCAATTCCAGCATCGGTGGACCCCTTCAGGGTCCGGGTATGGTGGAAAACATGCTCGGAATCCGTGGGTTGAAACCCACGGCTACTCACCGTTTGCCCCTTCGGGGCATTCCCGGCAATGTTCGGTCTCCGAGACACAGGAAACTGAATCGACAGGTTGCCCCGTCAGGGCAATAACCCATCTTCAAAGTGAGATGCAGATCAAATGGCGCCCTGCAATGGCGCACCATGAATAGCGACGGGTTTCAACCCGTGGAACGAGGAGTCTAACCATGGTTCGAAAACGACCCTGAAGGGGTCGACCAATCACGATCCACTCGGGATCAGAGGCTTCTCATCAAATTCAACACCTGCTTCGACGAGCAAGGCTCGCAGTTCATCGTCAAAGGAAACTCTTGTGTGATGCTCTTCCTGCCCCTTGATGTATTCGATCAATCTGTCCTTATCCGACCCTGAATGGGTGAATGCTCCGTATCCATCCTGCCAGTTGGGAAAGCCTGGGCATAGCTTGTTCGATTTGATCCAGTGCGATAGACCGCCTTTGACTTCCTTCACCAGATCGGCCAGGGAGACGCTCGGATGCAGACTTGTGAGAATGTGGACGTGATCCGACGTCCCATTAATGCGGTACAAGCGACTGTTTCTCTTCTGGATGATGCCCCAAGCATACCGAAATAGGCTTTCTCGGCAACTCTGAACCAGGACGGGAGCTCTCTTTTTGGTCGAGAAGACGATATGGTAGTAAACCTGCGTGTATGTCGACATGGTCAGACTGCTCCTTGCCTTGTTGGTGGACCCCTTCAGGGTCCGTACCTGTTTATGGTGATCCCGATCCCGTGGGTTGAAACCCACGGCTATTCACAGTGTGCCCCTGCGGGGCACACCCGAGAATGTTCGGTTGCCGAGACACAGGAACCTGATTCCTCAGCTTGCTCCTTCAGAGCAACCGCCGTGCTGCGCACCGAGATCCCCGTGCTTGCGCCCGACAAGGGCGCACCTTGAATGGCCACGGGTTTCAACCCGTGGAACGGGGCTTCCAACGATGATTCGAAAACGACCCTGAAGGGATCGACCAATCATAATTCACTTTTCCTCTTTCCTAACTACCCTTTTAGGAAGTCCCTCTCAGATGTGCGACGGGCAGGTTGGTGCGTTCCGAAACCAAATTGGCGAGTTGCGACCTGTGGCACATGCTCGGATCTGACTCCATGCAGAGCAGGGCTGTCGCTCTGTCCCTCACTTTCTCTGCTAACGATGCAAGGAACTGAGATTGTTCGCGCGGGATTCGTTCCCGATAACGGCAAAATAGGGTTTCCCGATCCTGTTCGGAATCGACACCGGTTCTCTCACCTGACGGGACACCCAGTTGGGGGAATCCCCAATACTGAATGCCGATACTCTCGCACAAGCGAGAGAGAGTTCCTCGGTGAAAACCGTAATTACGTGACCACGGCGTGTCTCTCACGTCAGCCAGGGCCGTAATCCCGGATTGCAGCAAGAAGTTCAGGAAGAAATCAATCGAAAGCCCTTGATACCCGATCGTATAAACAGCAGGATCGGCCGTCGGCCGCTCAAGCATCCTTCTCCCCGGATTTTCGCAATTGATGGTGAACCAGGGAAAACGCGAACAAACAGAGTCGATGAGGGTCTGAGGCGACATCTCCCCGTACTGGTGCATCACGTTGGCTGCATCCAGGATTTCCTGGGAAGGTGCCGGGGGGACAAGGCTGCCCTCGGCTAATGACCAGGTTTTGTCATCGGGTGCCCGCACAAGCCCGCTTTTCACCTGGTTCCCCATATCTTGATCGAGCTGAAACGAGTGCGGCCCGTATTTGTAGGGCAGGAAATCATAGAACGCAGATCCGCCACGAGAGGGGGTTTCCTGTCTCAGGAGAAAGGTCCACTGCATGAGCTGGATGCGCGACGCCGAACCTCCCGCCTTTTCCAGCATATACAGAATGATCCGCTGACGGTTGAGCAAGGGAATCCTCTCCGCGAGTTTGAGGTAATTCTACATGGGGAGAAGCCCCCGTCAAGGAATTGTCCGGCCACGGCGCCTGATGGTTTGCCTGACCGCTTTACCGCGCCAATCCGTCTGCCGGAAAGCCAAGAAAAGGAAAACGTGGTATGATGATGCCCGAAATCCCATCACGGGCCGAGGTCATGAATAAATTGATTATTCCTTGGAAATGCCATTGCTGTGGAAGAGAGTTTGGCACTTCAGGCGGCGGTCTCTGCAAGAAATGCGGCCGACCGACCTGCGGTCTTTGCTTTGGAATCGGAACCCTTCGAAGAATTGCACAATGGAAGTTGCCAGAGTCAAGAGTATGCCGATCGTGTTCAAAAGCAGAAGAGCCCGAGAGTTATTCGTCCAAATAGATCATGGAGAAACCTGGGGCAAGAATCCTGGCTTCCTGACGGTGGCTCACATGCCTTTGACGAATTCTGAGCGGCTGAGGCACGTCTTGCAAGCCGAACGTTCATCGTGTCTTGCGTGTTGACGCAATATGGCGACAATGATAGGTTTCTGGAAAGAGGTGCGTGCCATGACCAAGCTTCTGTCACAGGCATTTGAGAAGGCGTCAGAGCTTCCCGACGACCTCCAGGATCAATTGGCCCAAGAGTTATTGGAGGAAATCGAATGGGAATCCCGCTGGGATAGTACGCTGGAAGGCTCACAGGAGAAGCTGGAGCGGTTGGCGGAGAAAGCCGTGCAGGAATACCGTGCCGGCAAAACAAAAGAAATGGGATTCGACGACCTGTGAGGTCTCAGCTTACCCCAGACTTCGTCTCTTGCTTTCGGGAGCTTCCTGCCCGCATCCAACGCCTCGCCCGCAAGAATTACAAGCTTTGGAAAGAAAATCCATCGCATCCCAGCGTGCAGTTCAAGCTCGTCGGCAAGCGCTCCCCGGTGTATTCCATCCGCGTCGGCATCGGTTGGCGCGCGCTGGGCCTGAAGGTTGACGATGTAATCGTGTGGTTCTGGATCGGCTCCCACGCGGAATACCTGAAGCTTCTGCGCGACGTGTAGGCCCCCTTGAAATCAGCCCTCACGTGGTCCTCATTGACAAAAGCCTTGATTTTATGACCTGTCCTGTCCAAAAACGAAGCTCGCCCGAGCGTTGCCGCCTGATAGAAGATCGTCCACCGCCTATCTGTGTGTCTCAAGCTTCACCCCCACTCGGAAGATTAGAGCAGCGATCATCAGCAACGCGGCTACGACCGCAAATGGGATGCGGTAGTCGGTGCCTGAACCGACAACTGCAATGAGAAATCCGGCGAGAAGCGGACCTGAGGCGTGTCCGACATCGAAGATCGTTCCAAAGGTGCCCATGGCCGATCCTAAGTGGTCTTCTCTGCAGAAATCAGCTACCAGAGCTGCTGCGGAAGAAGTCACCACGGCTTCGCCCAAACCGAAGAACGCGGCCAGCAAGAGAAGGGTGCCGAAATCGTCGAACCAGGGTATGAGCGCAAACGGTACCGCACAAACGAACATCCCCCAGAAGAGCAGGCTGTGGCGACCGTGCCGATCCGAGATTCTTCCCATGAGGGGTTTGGTCACGACCGTCGCGGCCATCTGCACACCCCAGAGGAGTCCCGCCTGGAACGCGCTGAATCCGCAAACCAAGACCGCGTAGATGGGGAGGAATGCCTCCAAAGCGCCCACTGAGAGGTTCTGGACGCCTTCCATGTTGCTCGTGAGCAAGACTCTCCTGTCCAGGAGGATCTCTCTCACCCCGGCGCGGAACCTGGTCCATACTGCCCGTAGCGTCCGCCCGTCATTGTGGGTAGGGGAGTCCCATTGTCCGTGCATGACCCACAGGGCGATCAGCAGTGAAGCCACGCCCATCGCTGCCACCACCCCATAGATGATGTGGAAATCACTGAGAGTAGGCTCCTGGCCTGCGGAAAGCCATGACAACAGGAACCCGCCAAGCGGCGCGCCGACCAGAGTTCCCATGATGGTTACCGAAGAAAACCACGAAAGCATCTCCCCTCGCTTGTTTCCTGCCACGCCGACCACCACGGCCATAACCACCGGGCCGTAAATCGCGGTTGCAAAACCATGAAGGAACCGTACGACGACCAATGCCTCATAGGACGAAACGAACAAATACGCGAAGGGCACGAGTGCAAACACGGCCAGTCCCATGAAGAGCGTCCGGGTCCGACCGATGACGTCGGACAGGACCCCCGCGGGCATCTTGAAGAAGATCCCAGTTACCGTGGAGATGGCCACGGCAAAACCCACCGCCTCAGGGCCTGCACCCAGTGAAGCGGCGAACAGAGCCAGAACCGGGGTGCGTGCCAGGCCGTAGGACGCGCGCGCGAGAAACCCCACCGCGCACAGGCCGTTGAAGGTAGCCAGAAAGCCCTGGGCCTCGGTTGCACCGCTGACTGTCTCAGCGAGAGCCTTTGTGTCAGATCCGCTCATAGCAACTTCCTTCCGCACGCGTCATCCCTTGCCACCCATCAGACCCTGGATTTCCTCGTGAATGCGAATGAGTCGTGCCATGGGTTTGTCCCCCTTTGCGAATCTGGGATGGCTTGCCAAGATCTCCGGGAATCCCGCTTCTGCCTCGGCGTCGGAAGACACGATTCCGTCCGGATGAGAAACAATGTCCACGAGTTTATCCGCATAGATCACAATCTTCTCTTCAAGCGTTTTGGCGCTGTAATCCTTTACGGGTAGCCGCGCCGCGAGAGCTTCCTCCTCGGTCAGCCCTGCTTTCACGTGCTTTTCCATGATCTCGAGTAATTCACCAGGCAGCTCGAGACGTTTCCCGATCCTCGCACCTACAACGCCGTGATCATCGCCTCGGCTTCGGGCTTTGCCCAAATCATGGAAAAGGCCGCCCCTCCCCACGAGTACCATGTCCAACGGCACGCCCGCGCGCTCGGCAAGTTCCATGGCCTTTTGGGCAACCTGGATGGAGTGAGCGATGTCTTCTTCAGACATTCCGCTCCGCCTCAGCAGGTCAACATCAGAAACCGGAATCGGGCATGCATCGCCTTCTCCTCCGGCAAGCTGAGCTCGCAGATCCGCCACGGCAACTTGAGATTGAATGGCGCCCGTGATGTCGGCTTGGTCCTCAAGGTATCTTGCCGTAATGTCTTCGTAAATGTGTTGGACATACTCTTCAAGGCCTTCTCTACCGTATTTTGCCTTCATGAGCTGGCCGTACTCACAAATTCGCTTTACGTCGTGCCGCTCGGCCTTTTTCCCGGGATCGGCGTCCATCCATTCGTGCAATTCCAAATAGTCCTTACCGGTTCTTTGGCGACTCGTTTCCACATGTTCTTCAATCTTTGGCATGGTGTGTTCCTCCCAGGAAATTATTTTCTCCGAAAGTATTCGTAGAGGTCGTCGAACAGAGCTGAGCCCCGTTCCAGCCTCGCCTCGTCAGACTTGCTGGACGCCACCATTCCTTCGAGCAGAGCGGACACTCCCGCGATCTCGGGCTTCTTGAATTTCGCGTCCTTCAGATCCAGGTCGTGCACAATCCGCCCGATTTCCAAGAGGGCCTTGTCCTGTAAGGCAAAGCGCCAGATCAGGACTTCGAAGGTACAGAGATCGCCTTCATGGGTGAACTCCCCCTCAAACATGTCGAACCGCAGTTCGCCGATGCGAGGGCGATAGCCTCGCTCAGACACGAACCTGAAGGAGGCGTCACGATCGATGAAGCGTCGGATGAGCCATGCGCAGGCAATACGGTCCACATAGACTCCTTTGCGGGTGACCCATGTCCTCCCTCTGAATTGACTGAGGTCCCAGGTGTCCGGTTCTTTGCGTTCTTTAACCGATTGTCTCCGCGCTTGCGCTAGCCTGAACTCAAGTTTTTCCAACAGAGTCGCAGCCGATTCTCGGCCTTGGGCGCCAAAGAAGTCCACTTTCCTCACGACCGAGAACCGCTTCTTGAGGCGGGTCAGGGCAGCCTGCAATTCAGAGCGATCCTCGTCGGTCATCGACGCGCTGGGCGGCGCGGCGTCGAGGACTGCCTTGGCTTCTTCGGCAATGTGCCCGTAATCCGCGTCACGCGCAGTCCGGAACAGGGCCTCCACCTGTTCATCCGTGAGACCTTCGAGAAAGCTCGCGGTGCAGATCGACGCTTCGGCTCCTGCTTGCACGATCTCCCTCAAGACCCATTGAAAATCTTCCAGGGTCTGGTCATTCCTGGGGATGACGTACACGGAATTCTTGATGGCGACCGCGCCAAGACCTTGCAGCCTTCTCCAAATTTTGACCCTCAGGTAGCCGGGCTTCGGGGGGATCTGGTGGATGAGCAACAGCCATTTTCCGTCCGGGCATTCGGTCATCGCGGCACCTCCGTGCAACACTTGACATCATTATGATGCAGTTGTATCTTTTGTCAAGATGTCAATGAGGGCGTCGGAAGAACGGCCTCATCTTCTGTGAAACAAGGAGACGTGAAAATGGCGGACGCGATAACCCCTGAGGAACTCAAAGCCCTTCTGGGCAGTGACCGGAAACCGGCCCTCTTCGATGTAAGAAGAAAAACCGACTTTGAGGCTGCCCCAAAGAAGATCGCCAGTGCTGAGCGGCTCGATCCGGAAACAGTCGATGAATGGAGCGGTGAAATTCCCCACGACCGGCCAATCGTCGTGTACTGCGTCAAGGGCGGTTCCGTGAGTCAGTCAATCGCGGACCGCCTTCAGCAAACCCATCCTGATGTCAAGTTTCTCCAAGGCGGTATCAAAGCCTGGTCGGAACTGGGCGAGACGTTGGAAGATTAGATGGGAGAGGGATTATCCGAACTCTCTGCGGACCAGACGGTACTGGTACCGAGAAGTGTAGGAGATATGGAGTGAAAGCCGTAGGGAAAACCAAGACCCCTCTGCCTGAACCGGTCTGTGAAGGTGTCCCGCTGAAAATGGTCACGTTCCGGGAAGCGTTTTGGGTCTGGGTCAAGGTTGCGCTCAACAGTTTTGGCGGTCCTGCCGCCCAGATAGCTGTGATGCACCGGTATTTGGTGGAAGAAAAGCGATGGATCAGTGAAGAGCGCTTCCTTCATGCCCTAAACTATTGCATGCTGCTCCCCGGACCTGAAGCTCAGCAGTTGGCAACGTACATCGGGTGGCTCCTCAACAAGACTAGGGGAGGGATTGTGGCAGGGGCACTGTTCGTACTACCCGGTTTTCTTTTCATGCTCGTGCTTAGCATCCTTTATGCCGGCTATCAGGATCTGAGTGTCGTGCAATGGCTCTTCTTTGGTCTCAAACCGGCAGTATTGGCAATCGTCCTGGAAGCCGTCCTTCGGATCGGCAAACGTGCTCTGAAAAACAGGCTGATGATCACACTGGCCGTCTTGGCTTTTGTGGCGATCTTCTTCTATGATGTACCGTTTCCCATCATCGTGCTGTCTGCCGCGGTCATCGGCTTCCTGGGAAGCCGTTTCCGGCCCGATGCTTTCGCTGTGTCCCAGGCGGACAGGAAAGGTCAATTAACATGCGATGGACCGGCCATAGATGTTCTGTTGGATGCGGGGAGCCTGGAGCATGTCCGTCCCTCGCTCGTGCGGTCTGCGGGAGTGCTGTTTGTTTGGTCAATCCTGTGGCTTGGCCCGATACTCCTGATTTTCCTCTATCTCGGATCAGAGAACGTGTATTTCCAGGAAGCGGCTTTCTTCAGTAAGACCGCGGTTGTAACCTTCGGAGGGGCCTACGCCGTCCTGGCCTACGTCGCTCAGCAGGCGGTCGATTCTTACGGCTGGTTGAAACCGGGTGAGATGTTGGACGGCTTGGGCCTGGCAGAGACCACCCCCGGACCTCTCATCCTGGTCCTGCAGTTTGTAGGCTTTCTGGGGGCATACCGGAACCCCGGCGGACTTGACCCCATGCTGGCCGGAGTATTGGGATCGGCGCTCACAGTGTGGGTGACCTTTGTGCCGTGCTTCCTGTTCATATTCCTCGGAGCGCCGTACATAGAGGCACTGCGCGAGAACAAGTCACTCAAGACGGCAATGTCGTCGATCACAGCAGCCGTAGTGGGGGTGGTTCTCAACCTGGCGGTCTGGTTCGCCCTCAACACGATCTTCGGGTCTCTTCGTGACGTGTATGTTTTGGGGGCTCACCTGCAGGTGCCTGTCTTGGAGACAGCCAATCTGCCGTCGCTTTGCATAGCCATAGTGGCGCTGCTGGCCCTCTTTCGGTTCAAGATCGGAATGATCTACACCATCGCGGGCTGTGCCGGGTTGGGAGTGGCGTACCACGTTATCAGGATGCTCATCGGGTAGGAAGAATGGGAAAATACTGAATGAATATGCCCTTGTTCAGATCGGATTTGCTGGCCTTCCTGCCCCCTGAAACGTCCATCGCTTGCTACCTGGCCACGGGGTACGGTGGTGCGTGAGGTAAGATATTATGGAAGACTCCGTGAAATCTCCTTTGGATGGCACAGTGGGTGCCCCATCGCGAGTTATGGGGCCGAAGTATGCGGGCAAGTACAAATTTTTCAAAGAGCTTCTGGATCACAATCGCAGTGCCTTGACGCTCATGGCGGACTTGGAGGAGACTTATTACTCCAACCGTCCTCTTACCAGCCAGCAGATTAAGGTTCATTACGATGCAATCCACGAAGAAGTGGCGGCTATTATCCAGTGCCTCCAGGGCTTGTCCGGGAAAGATCGCCCGATGCTGTCATCCGTGCTGGCAAGTATTCAACGGTCCGTACGGGACGAGCTTGCTCCAAAGATTTTGCCCATGAGTGACTCCTTCGTTCTGCCCCTTGAGCAGATCAGTTCCGATCACCTGAGAGCCGTAGGTGGCAAAGCGGCAAATCTAGCCATCATTGCAAGAGAACTCGATCTCCGCGTGCCTGAAGGCTTTGCAGTGACTGCTGCCGCTTATCAGCATTTCGTTACGGAAACAGGACTCGTTGGAGAGATCGATGCCACCCTCGCCGAAATTGATCCGGACGACCTGGAGAAGCTGGAGGCTGCCGGAAGGCTTATTCAGGCACGTATCATGGAAGAGAGGGTACCCGATACAGTTGTGAAACATTTGATTGGGGCTTACGAAGAGCTAGAGACGAGAACTCGTCCGGGAGTTGCGGTTGCGGTACGGAGCAGCGCAGTTGGGGAAGACAGCGAAACTTCTTTCGCGGGACAGTATACGTCCGTACTGAACGTGACAAGGGACAAGTTTCTCGAAGCGTACAAGACCGTGGTTGCGAGCAAGTATTCTGCGTCAGCGCTCTCCTATCGTCTTCTCCACGGGCTCGATGACCGGGAAACTCCCATGTGCGTTTTGGTTCTTGCAATGGTCGACGCACGGGAAAGCGGAGTACTCTATACAGCTGACCCGGTTTCCGGAGATGTGCGCCGGATGAAGATCAATGCCGTTAAAGGCCTTGGGGAAGCGCTTGTGGGAGGAGAATCCTCCGCACATTCCACGTATTTGCTGGACAAAGGCCAGTTTTCGGTCCTGGAGCACGAGACCGTGGCAGAAAACCCTATGGGTTCAGCTTTATCATCGTCGCCCTCTCAGGCGGGAGAAGACGGCGGAGATACGATTCTTCGACGACTCTGGGATTGCGGTAGAATTCTGGAAAAGCATTCTGGCCGTCCCCTGGACATCGAATGGGCTGCGGACCAGTCTGGGAAATTGTACATGCTCCAGTCCCGTCCCCTGCACCTGTACGAAGAAGGCGCACCGTCAACTCAGGAAGTTGTCCTCAATTACCCAGGCCATGACGTGCTGCTTGAGGGCGGTACCTGCGTGTCAGGAGGAGCAGCCGTGGGCAAGGTCATCTTTCTCCGGGGCGATGACAACCTGGACGATGCCAAGCGCCTGGACGAGGATGTAATACTAGTCACGAAAACCGCTTCACCGCAGCATGCCAAGGTCATAGCCAAAGTCAAAGGCATCATCACGGATGTCGGCAGTATCACCAGCCACCTCGCTTCGGTGGCGCGTGAATTTGGGGTTCCGGCTCTCTTCGACACCCAGCACGCCACTTTAACACTCGTAGACGGTGAGGCGATCACGTTATGGGCAAGCCAAACCAGGGTCTATAGAGGTGTGGTGAATGACCTGCTGCAGACCGTGCGCCAGGGAAAACGTCCCGTCTTCGCAAGTCCCACACACCTGAAGATGCAGGCCGTCTTGGAGAGCATCTCTCCTCTCAACCTGACCGACCCGGAGGACCCCGCGTTCTCTCCGGAGGGATGTCGAAGCATTCACGACATCATTCGATTCACTCATGAACAGGCCATGCGGGAAATGTTCGGATATGGAGATGTGGCCGAACGGGTGACGGGAGCCCTCAAGATGAAACTGAGTATTCCTCTGTGGCTCTATGTTATCGATTTGGGAGGCGGCCTCCGGCAAGACCTTGCCTCCAACGACATTCCCGATGCCCAGAGCATAAACTCGATCCCATTCGTAGCCATTTTGCGCGGCCTGTATCACCCAGGGATCAACTGGAAGGCCACCATCGGCATCAGTGCACGGAATCTCATGGATCTGGTTGCCGGTGGCGCCGGTCCTCAGACGGGGGATGTCCTGGGAAGTCCCAGTTATGCCCTTATCTCCGGCGACTACATGAACTTCAACGCACGCTTCGGGTATCATTTTGCGACTGTGGACTCACTGTGCGGCGAAGATGCCAACCAAAACTACGTGACCCTTCAATTCGCTGGAGGTGTCGGATCTTATTACGGCAAGTCCTTACGAATCCGATTCCTCGGAGAAGTGCTGCAGCGACTGGGATTTACAGTTCAGGTCAAGGGAGATCTCATCGAGGCATCGCTCGGACGCATCGACCGCAGGAACATGGAGGCTGCCCTGGACCAATTGGGTAGATTGCTGGGGACCAGCAGACTCATGGACATGGGAATCGCCAATCCGGACGAGATCCCTAAACTGACCGAATCCTTTTTCAAGGAGGACTATAACTTCCTCGAAAGAAAGCGGCCGGACGAACCACCCGATTTCTACATCAGCACAGGCCATTGGAGGCAAGCTGTTGCTGATGGACGCCCGGTATGTCTCTCGGATGGATCAAAATACGGTACATGGTTATCTTCCCGGACTGCGGGGGTCATGGGACGATTTCTAGGAAGCAAGTATCAAGAATTCCTCGATAATATAGGGGCCTATTACTACTTTCCACTGGCCGTCAGAAAAGGGAGTTATATGAATGAGGGAACGGTAAGAACGAGGGTAAAGCTGCTTGGCGGCCTTATCGATCAGGCGGGCGGCATCGCGTTCGGTATCCGGGACGTGGGCAACTACTTCGTCTTCAGAATCAATGCCCTCGAAAACAACGCCATCCTTTTCGAATTCAGGCACTCGAAGAGATTTCAGCTCGCCACGGTGGATGTTCCTGTAGCGTCAAACACTTGGTACGACCTTAGAGTGGAGACCGCTGGGACTCAGGTGAAAGCCTATCTCGATGGTAGGCTGCTCATCGATTATGAAGCGAACCGATCCTCGGAGGGATACCTCGGTCTGTGGACCAAGGCTGATTCGGTAACGGAATTCGATTCCCTGGCATAAGGTTCTCTGGGTCGGACTCTTTCACTCCCAAACACTGAATTCAACGCGTCAGTCTATCTCGGCCTTACCAGGTAAGCCATTCCTCACAAAAGCCTTGATTTTATGGGCCGGCATCGCTAAGAACGAAGCTCGCCCGAGCGTCGCCGCCGAATAGCGGCTCGCTTACGAGAAACCCGAGACGCCTTCGACGGCGTGAAGGAAACGCATGGCTGCAGGAACCAAACGCGACTGTCCGAAACATGGCAGCTCCCGGAAAGGCGTTCGGGAGCGGATCTCGATCCGGCAAGCTTCGCCAGCGCGGCTCCACAGGACCGTCTCGACCCGTGCGGCAGCGTGGCGTATCATACTCTGCGTGGCTGCAGTGGCGCTTTTGCCGTCCGCGGCGTTTCCGCAGGCAGAAGTTTTGGAGTTCCAGTGCCAGTCCTGCGGCTACCGGCAGCGGTTTCTCCAGGGGTGCGAGCCGGGCGATGTGGAGCGGAACATACAGCACGTGATCGTCGTGTGCGAACGAGCGAACCAGATTCGCACAATCACCGTGCCGCTTGACCCCAAGCTCCCCGTGAAAGATGAGCGGCTCCTCGCGAGGCAGTACGGCTTCGGCCAGTCAGAGCTGCTTGGGCTGAAACTCCCGCGGTTTCTCGTCCCGGGCAATACGTGTCCGCTCTTCCCCATCTCGGCCTATCTGGAGCGAAACGTCTGCCCCATTGACGGCAGTCCCGGCATGAGCGTTGCGGTGGTCATGCAGTACTGACAGCGCAATCGTGTCCCGGATTCAAACAAGTGATTTCGGCGAGAACACATTTGAAACGAGTTTCTCCCCCCGAATTCCGCCCCTCGCAGCAAGGTGGTGACATGAGAATCCTGTTTTGTGGCGAAACCTTCCCGGCCGCGCCGGTAATGCTCAGGCAGCTCTTGCCGGGCGACGAGATCATCGCTTGCCCGCAGGCCGAGGTGAAGCAGCGGGGGCTGGATGTGGACGTGATCGTCCCGCTCATGCACCGGCTCGAACCCGAACTCATCGCGAACACGACAGCGCGGCTTATCCATCAGTGGGGCGTCGGCCTCGAAGGGGTGGACATCCCGGCCGCAACCGCACGAGGAATCCTTGTGTGCAACGTGCCTGCGGACGCGACGGCCAACGCGGACTCTACCGCGGAACACGCGGTCTTTCTCATGCTCGGTGTGGCGCGACAGATTCACGACTGTTTCCTCTCGTTCCAGACGGGGTTGTGGGGCGCTCCGCTCGGGAACGCTCTCTTCGGCCGAACCGCCCTGATCGTGGGGCTCGGTATGGTGGGGTCAGCACTTGCTCGAAAGCTACGAGGGCTCGACATGAGGGTGGAAGCGATCCGTCGCAGGCCCGATCCGGAAAAAGAAAGCCGATTGGGCATCTTCGCCGCAGGCTCTCTCGACAACCTCCACGAGATGGCCTCCAGGGCTGACTTTGTCGTGTCCGCCATAACGCTCACCGAAGAAACCCGAGGAGTCTTCGACAAAAGCCTCTTCGACGCGATGAAGCCGACCGCGTGTATCGTGAATGTCTCCCGCGGGCCTGTCGTGAACGAGCCGGACCTCGTGGAGGCCCTCCGGAACGGGACCATCGCAGGCGCGGGGCTGGACGTGTACGCCGTGGAACCGGTGGATCCGGCCAACCCCCTCCTTACCATGCGGAACGTCTTTGCCACACCGCACGTCGCAGGCGCGACGAAACAAACCTACGAGGGGATCGCCGCCATCGTGAATGCGAACATCCTCGCATTCAAGGCAGGCAAAACGCCACGCTATTGTGTGAACCCGGGACAGCTGCCTGAGTGATCTGTGGTCCTTCTCCTGCCAGGCTTCTCCGCTGTGGACGGCATGGCCTAACCAAAACCGCTAATTACTCTTTTGCATAAATTCGGTCTCCTGTTGGGAGACTTGGAACTGCTGCCCATGAGAGGAGTAGCCAGAGTAGGGGCAGGGCTTGCACTGCCCGTTCCAGAAGGCAGCGCGGTCACGTATTTCGGGAAGCACGGTGGGCCAGGCATCTTGCCTGTCCCTTAAGAAATGACAGGCGGGACGCCTATCCCGCCACTACAGCCAGTGAGGCCGCGGTGATGAACTTATAGGGATTTAGCAAGGAGATGTGTGAGACATTTGATCGGGAATATATTCTTCGACAGATTGTAAGCGCAAGAAATCCTTTGATGCAACGAGGAACATGTCAAAAGATTGGAAAGGTGGCATAGATGCTACATGGTTGCATCCCGCGGCCTTAAGCAGAGTGGTCACCCCTGCTTTCGTGAACAGATTGAGTGCTCATAGTTCCCTTGCAGGAACTCACCCACATAACGGCCCGGCGATAGCTGCGGGCGCAGCTCGGACCCTTCACCGCCTTGTTAGCTGCCCGGAGCCCTTACTTGCCACCACCGGAAACGACGATTTCAGCCTCCGTCGAATCGACTATGGCAAGAAGCTCCTGAGTCTCCTTCGCCGGGACGCCGTGCTTGGCGAGTATCTCCTTGAAGATCGTGACCATGCGATCCCACTCGCTCTTGGTGATGTTAAGGTGCGCGTGAGACTCCTTCATCCCCCGTCCGTGGTACTTGCATGGTCCGCCTGTTGCCTGACAGACCTGGGCGGTCACGTGGTACTTCAGATAAGGCGCCGGCACGCGCTTCCTCGCGGCACTGATCGCAGGATTGGCATTGAGAACGGCGTCAGGGACGAGGGCGTCGATGAAGTCGCTGACAACCACCGAAATCGGCGCGAGGCCGCCCAGCCGATCGTAGAGAGACCGCTGCTTCTGCTCTGCACCGCCCTGCGCAAACGCTATTTGGGATCCCGATAGCACAAGGGCGATGACAGCAAGAGCGGCCCATGGGTTCATGCTGCGTGTGATCATGACTGACCTCTTTCTGTTTGCGGGTAGTGCGCCGCCAGCTCCATTGATTCGTTATTGCGCGGACCCGACGCAGGCTGGCTAATGATTATACAGTCTGCATAGGAAGGCAACTGGAATCGGATCTCGCAATCCTTTGCCCAACTTTGATGCAGAACAGATCCACATGGTTCAGACAACCCGCCAAAGGCACAACCCAGGGTTGCTGCCTCCGAACTAGGACCCCCCATGGAGGCGAAATCATCAACCGGAATTATGCCGCGGTCTTGCCATTTTGATCGTTTTGCCACCCTTGAGGGGTCGGGGGATGGTTCCGCTGGCCCCGAAAAGGTCGCCGTATGGAAACCCACACGACCTGACGCAAGCAAAACCGTCGTCAAGTTGATGAAAAAGCCCCCTTTTCCCTCTTTCTGAGCGTACTTCACGTTCCGTCAATCCATCAACCGATTATTCCACCGCGCTCGTCAGCCGAACACGGCGCGGTAGTATCCAGCCAAGGAGAAGGCTGAAGCCACATGAACTTGCCACCTCCTGCCGTGATACGCCACTTTGGACCCCACCTTGATCAAACGCTTGATCAGCCACGCCATTGACCGCCTCACTTCCTCGCGCATGAGGCGGAGTTGTCTGAGCATGTGCAGGAGTTTATAGGCCAGGACTCCCATAAGCAAGCGGGCCTGGTTGGCGGCAAAGCGGTGGCAACTCGTCTTATCCCAACGCAGAGTGTTCTTCCCTTCTTTGATCCGATTCTCAACATCGCCACGACCGTTGTACACCTTAACCACCTTCCCAGCAGGGAGCTTGGAATTGGTCACAATGAATCCGATCCTGGGAAAGAGTTCCCCATCGTGCCACTCGATCTTGACGACCACTCTGCGTTCTTTGTCCCAAGTCTGTGCCTGGTACCGGAGATCAACCAGCCTGATCTGAATCCCACTCTTGGGAGGGCTCCCCACCGGACGCGTCAGATACGGGTCTATGAGTCTGTTCAACACCGCATTGGCCGGCAGCCTGATGAAGTACGTGACTCGTTCACCCTCGCAATACCCGTACACGCCAGGGTCGGCAAACGCCGCGTCGCCCCGAAGCCAGAAGAGGATGAATCGGGACCGATACCGCTTAACAATCGGATCGATGAAGTCGAGGACTCCATCGGCTGAATGAACGTTGCCGGGCCTCAGCCTGGCCCTCAGGCAGTCCCCGTAACTGGTGAAGGCGAACAGCGGATGAAAGCAGTTTTTCCGAAATGACCGTTGAACGCCACGTTCTCTTGCTTGCCGTGAGCAGGGTCTTCGGTCGAATCAACGTCCACAATGAGACGCTGGTTCTTCTTTCTCCTTATCAGTGCGTCGTTGGACCTCATGAGACAATCTTCGAGAGACTTCAATCCGCCTTCAGTCCCTAAGACCTCATTCTCAAGCCTCGATAGCCTCGACTGACCTGCCCCGGCCTTGTCCTCCTTGCCGATGGCAAGCCAAAGGGCAGGATCTATTCGCAGAAAATCGGCATCATTACAGTCCTCATACCCAGCCGCTATCTGATAGACCCTCTGGCGAACCATTTGAAGCTGCGTGTGTGTGCTGTGAACCCAAGACCTCGTATTCTCCAGTTCATTCTCGATTGGACCCAAGATGCCGAAACGGTGGTCTATCTCTCGCAGCAACAGGAAACCCGTGTCCGACGTGATCTTGGCCCCCTGAAAATCTATCATGATTGCAGGATTGAATTCGGGTCGAATTGTCTCTCCTTGATCTTCACCACTCCCGACCATCTGACTACCCTCAACGTTACTTCATTTCCTGCACCATATCAGATGGTTGGCCGGAAGAACACACATTTCTTTGTTTACCCGACGAATAATCCGGGCTTATACCAGTTCGCGGTTAAACAGGCGGTACTTCCGGTGGCCGCTTCTGGGAGGTCTCCGGAGCGCAGTCAGGCTGCGCCGTCCGTAGCGGAGGAGACCTCCCAGGAGAAGCCCTTGGTAGGCTCCTCGAATATCACCTGCTATGAAGCGAATTGGTATTAGAACGCGTGCCACGGGAATACGACACCGAATTTATGCAACCGTGTACTGACACCCTGGCTCATCACAGGGCTACAGGTCTTCCGGTTATTCGGTTGATTACGCGTTGGTATCATGTTCAGGATGCCGGCTGATCATGCGAGCCGCGGCGAGAAGAAATGCGTCCATCCCCTGCGCAGCGAGCAGCGAAAGCCCTATGGGAACGCCGCCGACGCTCGCCACGGGGAGCGTGACCTGAGGCAACCGGCCAATCCCCGCGATGGCGGTCATGGCGAGCGTTCTCGGATAATAATCACCCTGCGTGCGGTCCACGCCGAGGGTCCCCTTGATGGGCGCCAGCGTCGGTGTCGTGGGAATGCAGATCAGGTCGTTCGGCCCGAGGAACCTCTTCAGCGATCGGTAGTAGATTTCACGCCTGCGTATGGCGTCCACGGTGTGCTGCCGGTCGAAATTCTTGACCAGATCAAAATTGGCCGCGGTGCGGGGACCGAATCGCGGACGGGTTTCGGTCACCCAGGAGCCGAGGCAGCTCCAGATCTCGGCCCACTGCAATTGGCAATAGGTGTCGTACCAACCGGCCAGACCCCTTCGCGAGGCTTCTTCACCAAGCTCTTTGAGCGAAGTCTCTCTGAGTTTCCCGGGGAAGGTCCGCTCGATCAGTTCGACCGGTTCTCGCAGGGCCTGATCGACCTCAGGGTCCGAAGAGCTGAACGCTTCTTCCAGCAAGTGAACGGTCCCGACCTCAATGGAGCGAGGCACTTCGCAGGCCAATAACACGGAGGCTGCCTTATTCAGGACAGCGCTACTGCGAGCCAACACCCCCACCGTGTCGAAACTCGGGGCCAAAGGATTTACGCCCGCAACGGAAACAATACCGTGAGAAGGGCGCAACCCGAAGATGCCGCAATTGCTCGCAGGGACTCGAACCGAGCCCCCGGTGTCTGTCCCGAGCGCAAAATCGACGCGACCGCACGCGACCGCAGAGGCCGAGCCGCTGGACGATCCGCCGGGAACCCGCTCGGGAGCCCTGGGATTCAGTGGCGTTCCGTAGAAAAAGTTCTCACCATTGAGCCCGAATGCGAGTTCATCGGTGATCGTCTTGCCGATACATCTCGCTCCCGCAAACAGTAACTGATCGACGCACACCGCATTTGCAGCTGCGACAGGGTGAGTGTCACGCCAGCTCGGGTTTCCGCAGGAAGTCCTACGACCTTCCACGTCGATGAGATCTTTCGCGGCAAAGACGAGACCGTCGAGCGGTCCGGAGCCTTTGGGTTCGAGGGCGAAGATCTCGACGAACGCGTTCGATTCTGGACTGTTCTCCGGCACTTCCGGTGAGGCCATGATCAAGGCCCTTGTAGGACGCGTTTCGGGGACCCTGGTAGAACAGGCGTCTCGCCCCGGTAATTTCTTACTGGACCGGCAAGATGCCGGCCCCACTGAACAGCCAAGAGCTGGCCCACGAGCAGCACCGTATTAACGAAATCCTGTACTTAGAAAACGCCGTACTACGGCGCGAGCTTCTTGCAGAGTTCAGCCACCCGTGCGCCCAGTTTCTGGGCAGTGTCGATTGCCTTCTCATCTGGCGCTGCGACGGAGGCGGCCCCGTAGTGCCCCGTGGCGGACATCGGGTCACCGGCGACGATCATCCCATAAATGAGCAGGCATTGAATGATGGACATCATCGTCGTTTCATTGCCGCCGGCCCAGAAAGCCGAGGTGGCGAACGCCGCGCCGACCTTGTTCTCCATCTGTTTGCGCACTCCCACATATTCGTCGAAGATTCGCTTCAGGTCCGCGGCCATGCCTCCGAAGTACACCGGTGAGCCTGCGATGACGCCGGCAGCGTTGGCAAAATCGTCTCTGGTGACTTCCTGCGTCGATTTCATCACCGCAACTACACCCGGTACCTGGCCGACCCCTTCTGCAACACGTTCGGCCAGCTTGCGGGTATTGCCGGTTTTCGAGTAATAAAGAACCAACACGTACATGATCCCTCACCTCCCACGGGAATGTCTCACTATGGGCCGACAGAGGGCTGACGTCAACAGATAGGCGTCGGGTCATTCACCGAAGAGGAGGTTTCAGGGGTTCATTTGCTTTCCCAGTGTGTCTATTGGCAACCACTGGGACGATGATAACCTTCGTGGAGTTCTATTATAATTCGTGGGAGTTGCAAACCATGCCGATCGTCATGCAATCGACCTATTCTCCTCCGCCGCTGTTCTCCAACCCGCACGTCCAGACCGTGTTTCCCAGCGTGTTCCGCACTGTGAACGGCGTTCATTACCAGAGGGAACGGATCGGCACTCCGGACGATGATTTCGTCGATGTGGATTGGGCGAGAATCGGCTCTTCGCGAATGGCCCTGGTCCTGCACGGATTGGAAGGAGACTCCGGCAGGGCGTACGTGCGCGGCATGGTGAGAGCCTTGAACAAAAGAGGCTGGGATGCTGTGGCGATGAATTTCAGAAGTTGCAGCGGGGAATGCAACAGGACCCTCCGTTTCTATCACAGTGGTGAGACCGAAGATATTCACACGGTACTGATGCATGTTCTCGAACGGGAAAATTACGCGGAAGCGGCGCTGGTGGGATTTAGTCTGGGAGGAAACGTGATCCTCAAGTACCTCGGTGAACAGGGCACTCGCTTGCACCCGGTGGTGAAGAAGGCCGCGGTTTTCTCGGTGCCGTGCGATCTGACGTCCGGCGCCATGAAATTGAGCAGCCCCTCCAACCGCCTTTACCTGAAGCGGTTTCTCAGAATGCTGCATGAGAAGATCCGCATGAAAATGCAAATCGTGCCGGGTCGGATCACGGACGAGGGGTACGGGGACATCAAAACCTTCAGGGAATATGATGACCGTTATACCGCTCCGATCCACGGATTTGCCAGCGCGGAAGACTACTGGGCCAAGGCTTCCAGCAAACCTGGAATCTCTCGCATCTCCATCCCTGCGCTCCTGGTCAATGCCGCAGACGATCCTTTTCTGGCCGAGCCCTGCTATCCCATCGAAGAGGCGAAAGCGAGTAATTCCTTCTTCTTGGAAATCCCCGCGCACGGCGGGCACGTCGGGTTCGTTACTTTCGGTCGTGACGGGGAGTATTGGTCCGAACGACGAGCCGTCGCTTTTCTCAATGGTGAGGGATAGCCTTCACACGAGCAGACATACGGAGGGACCCATCCCCCTCACCCCGACCCTCTCCCAGCGGGAGAGGGTCGTCTCGGCGTACGTTGAATTTGGTGAATTCACCGAACTCGCATCGTGGAACGCTGATGCTCTTGACGCAGCCATTCGTGGACTTGCGGCAGTGACCGTGACAGACAATGCCAAAGCTTTCGATCCAGCGCCTGCATTCAACATCGAAGGCTGGATTGCGGTTCACAGGTAACACCATAACCCCTTAGCAAATCAGGCCTTTCTGCATCCCACGCTCATTAGTAACACTAAAAAGCGTGCCACTCCCAGTACTGTCAGTTTAGATCGGGCTTTTGTGAAAGACCTCGTTTCCTGATACTCGTCTGACGGTGCGGGCGGAATTCGGGAAGATGTCAGGATTCGTTCTCTTTCGTGACGGTATATAGTGAATATTACTTATTAAGTAAAGCAACATGGGATGGAGCACTTCAATGAACCAGCCAACGAGCCAATAATCCACGAGGTGTTACCAACTTACTATGTTATACCAGTAACATATCCCATGCATAAAGGGACGGTCAGGATGCCTTTGCTCTGGGCAGCCAAAAGATTCATATGCCCGGAAGATTAAGCTGGCCTAATACGCAGGTCTCTGCTAGGAATAGGATCAAACGCTCTCGCGAGGAGATCAGATATGAGCGGTATCGTTGTGACAACCGTAGAGGAACTCAGGTCTGCGAGTAAGTCTCGGTCGCATCCAAACATCTTCATTCAAGGGGAACTGGCCAACAATCTCCTGATTTCCGGAATCTTTCGTGTCAAAGGAGAATCGGCGGCAGGGGAAGGCCAAGTGGTCCAGCTCAACGCGCTGGACAGCTTGATGTACCCTATCTGTGAAATACTCCATGAGCTTAGCCGTTCGAATCTTTTCCAAATCGGCGGAGAGAGCGGCCGGTGCCAGATCAAGGTCTATCCCAAACCGGTCTTTCGCCGAGAGGGTAACTGAATCCTCTCAGCAGAGACCTTTTGCGAAAGGTGTTGTCAGCCCGCGATTCCTGTACGGAATTCTTCTGACAGAGCTGACGTTCAAGAGGTCACAGGCTCGCCGTCCTCGGCTTCACCCACTCATTACGCCTTTTCGCAAATACCGTGTCTCCCTTGGGGGCCCTGCCCCTTGCTGTTGAGTGGGGCCGGCATCTTGCCGGTCCATGAGGAAGTGACAGGCGGAACGCCTGTCCCACCAATACAGCCAGAGAGTCCGCGATGGTTGACACAAACCGCGTCCAGCGCGAATCCGCGACCGTATTTGTGAAATGGCCTTCTAAGGGCCTGACATACTAAGCTGTTTTGTTTGGCAGCCTCCATGAGGTGTTGGACCATTCGAAGCCATCGTGCCGCGCTGTCGGGAAAGCATTGCGTTTCGCAATAGCCTCCCAATAGGATGTCCCGCAAATTCATCGTAGACTGCATTGCCGACTGACTCACTTCGCAGGCCGGTGGTTCTGCAAGCCATTTCAGGATAGGCCACTAGTTCACTTTGCGCTCCCTGCCCGCCCATTCCTTATTCCGCAGCGCGTGTTTCATGACCTTGCCCGTGCCGGTCTTGGGTAGCTCTCCAAACTCGATGCTTTTGGGCACTTTGAACCGGGCCAGATTCTCGCGGCAGAAGGCGATGATCTCCTCCGAGGTCGGGTTGGTCTCCGGTTTAGGCACGATGAACGCCTTGGGCACCTCGCCCCACTTCTCGTCAGGGACACCGATGACGGCTGCCTCTTGCACATCCGGATGACTGTACAGGACGTTCTCGATCTCAACGCTTGAAATATTCTCCCCACCGCTGATGATGACGTCTTTGGAACGGTCCTTGATCTCGACGTACCCGTTGGGGTGCATTACTGCGACGTCCCCCGAATGGAACCAGCCGCCTTTGAAAGCCTCCTCGGTGGCGGAATCCTGTTTGTAGTAGCCCGTCATAACGTTGTTCCCGCGCATGACGATTTCGCCGAGGGTTTGGCCGTCACGAGGGACGGGCTCCAAGGTCAACGGATCGACAACGTCCATGTACTGCGCGGTGATGTACGGGACCCCCTGGCGAGCCTTGAGTTTCGCACGCTCATCCGCAGGGTGTTCGTCCCATGGAGACTGCCATTCGCATATGCTGTGCGGACCGTAAACCTCGGTAAGACCGTAGACCTGAGTCACCAGCGCACCCAGGGACTCCATGTTCTTGATCACGGTCGGGGCCGGCGGCGCGGCCGCGGTGATGACGTTGAGCTGCCGCTTCATACGAACGTCTTTCGCTTTCGGATAACTTGCCATGCCTATCAGCACGGTCGGCGCGGCACACAGGTGGGAAACGCCTTCCTCTTCGATGAGGCGGTAAATCTCTTCCGCTACCACCTTGCGCAGGCAAACATGCGTGCCCCCGACGCTCGTGACCGCCCACGGAAAGCACCACCCGTTGCAGTGAAACATGGGAAGGGTCCACAGATAGGTTGACGAGGAGTTCATGCCGTGCTCGAGGGCTTCGCCCAGGGCATTCAGGTACGCTCCGCGATGATGGTACACCACCCCTTTGGGTACGCCCGTGGTACCACTCGTGTAATTGAGGCATGCTGCGTCGCGTTCGTCTTCCACTGCGCACGGAACAGGAGCATTAGAGCCGGAGGCAAGGAACTCTTCATATTCCGTGCCCTCAAGTGGCCTTGCGTCGCTCACGTCACAGATATTCACGAAGTTGAGCCCCTTGGCCAATTCATCGAGTTTTTGGCTGATCAGGCCGGCAAATTCGTTGTCAACAAACACGACTTTTGATTCGGAGTGATTGATGATGTAGGCAACTTCACGCGGTGAGAGCCGGATATTGACGGAGACCAGTACCGCTCCGATCAAAGGGACGGCAAAGTGCGCTTCCAGCATTGGCGGAATATTCGGGCAAATGAATGCGACCTTGTCTCCTCGACCGATGCCGACGTTGGTCAAGGCGTTGGCGAGGCGATGCACACGCTCCTGAAATTCTTTGTAGGTGTACCGTTTGTCGCCATAGACCACAGCTACTTTGTCCGGAAAAACCGTCGCAGTACGCGCCAGGAAGCTCACGGGAGTCAGTGCCTCGAAATTCACTTTTGAGCTGGACATGATTCCTCCTTCGTCCTTAGTGGTGGATTAAGCAACAGGATAGTCCTTCTATCCTGGGGTAGGGGGAATATGGTGTCCTTACCGGATGTACAGTGGAGCGCGTTCAAGCGAGTGGAAGCTTCAAATTACGGAGTACCCCGTACCGAGGCTCACCAGTCGGCCTTTTGCGCTCTACCATCGTACCGGCGCTGAAAGCAAGCGCCCTCCCATTCAAGTATGCGAGATCGGTCTTGACGAGGCCACTGTCTTGGGCTCATTGCCTTTCAACTTGAAGATGGCCGCCAACTTGAAAGAGCGACACGGCAACGGTCAACCGCCGCTCCTTTCCTTGTACCACTTCTCATACCAATGTGCGATTCAATAAGTAATATTGCTGAAGGGCGCTCCTGGGAGATCTCCGGAGCGCAGTCAGGCTGTGCCGTTCGTAGCGGAGGAGACCTCCCAGGAAAAGCCCAGAGCAGAGTCCTCGGATGTTACAAATTGAACTGCACATTGGTATCACGATTGCCTGACAAGATCCCGGGCCAGCGCGCCGCTCGCTCCGCGCAGCGGACAGACAGTGCTCGGCGTCCACCCCTTTTCGTACCGCAATGTCCGAGATGATGCATTTCATTCCTATTTGTATGACAAAAGTGTAACATAGTAATCATACGTGCCGCGTACTGTGTCTCGTTTCCGCCACGATCTCAGTTAAGTATCAATTAACCTCGGCTCTTTTTTCTACTGGCATCAAGTTTGCGTTGAGAATTCGACATCGATTATGATACGCTCGGCGTGGGTATCCCCCCGTACTATGTTTCCGCTTCCGTCCAGGCGCTCTCCGCCGCAGTACGTCCCTGGGTTTCCGGAGGGCAGGCCTTAGCGTGGCGCAAGCGAGGGTGTGTGCTTCGCGTGAGCGACGAGCACGGATGGGGCCCTGGGTCGGCCTGAGCTGCCCGAGGGCGGTATCATCATCGATTGGTTCGATACAATGCAATATAGTGTAATGAAATCAGGAGGATAAGGTCACATGCGTGGATTCAAGAAACTGCTCGCCGCACTAGTGTGCCTGGTCTGCGTCCCTGTGCTCGCGGTTCCTGCCCTGGCGTGGGAATTCGAAATGGCCGGCTCGATGACCTGGACGTACGAATTCTACAGCCAGCAAGGCAACCAGGGCTTTTTCGGCCCCTGGGATTTTGACAACGACATCACCGCTACCGACAATCTCAACTACTGGTGGAACGGGCCGAGAATCGCTCAGAACCTGGTCACCGGTCACGACGCCTCAAGGGCCTACTTTTACGTAGTCCTGGACCCGACGATCAAGATCAACCCGGCGGTAAGAATGAAAGGCCGAGTGCGCCTCGGGCAATGGGGCAATCCGCAGGCCAGCTACTATAACACCCAGGACTCGCCCGGTACCGACAACGCCATGAGTGAAGCCCAGTGGACGATGTTCTGGGCAACGGCTCAGACCCCCTGGGGTACGTTCGGGATAGGAAAGCGGCCCTGGAAGTTCGGGACCGGACTCCAGTACGACGGCTCCGACGGGCTCACCACCGAATCCGCGGTGCTGAATGCGCCGTACGGCCCGTTCGACATCGGGGTAGGTGTGTACGCCCATAGGCCGGCCAAGGGTGGGGCAACCGTCTCGCTCGATCCCTACTCCGTGGATCTCCGTCCCGTCTCGACATACAGCCCGCCGGCTCCCGTCGCGAATCCCGTTGCGAATTTCCTTAGTCTCGGCGGCGATTTCTTTGCTTCCCACCCCGCTCTGATCGGCCAGGTCGGCCCTGTCCCGGTTGTTGCGCCGTATTTCAACCACGCGGACAAGAGTGGAGCGCTGAGGATGGACCTCGTCGCATATGGCGTGTATAACAATGGACCGCTTCAGATGGGGGTTCTCGGATCTTACGGGACCTATCACCGTGGACCTGAAGCCACGTTAAAGTTCACCGGTGCCAAATCAGCCCTGAATTTGGCCCAAGACTCGGATTTCTTCCACGGGACTGCCTTCACCAAGTACAACAACGGCAGATTCTTCTTCAACGCAGAGGCCGCGTGGGTCTACTGGACCGACCGGCTGATGGGTGCCGACCTGTTCACCGTTGGTGGGTTCTCTCCGAGTGGTGTGCCTTTCTTCGCCGGTATCGGACCCTTTACGCCCGGTCCCCGGTACACTGAGCAGTGGCGGTACATGGCGGAAGCAGGGGTGATGGCCGGCCCGAGCAAACTCTCGGTGCTGGCCTCTTGGTCTCCGGGCCCGGACAGGAGGGCCGGTGCGCTCATCGACAGGCAACCCGCTCTGTTCGTGTTGCATCCTGCGGCCGACGTCTTCTACGGGAACTACGACGTCTTCCGGCCGTACAGCTTTATTTTTAGCTACAATTACGGCTCCGGACTCAATGCGTACAACTTGTCCCTCGACGGGTACGTGCGAGACGCTTGGGTGCTTGCCGGCAGGTTAGACTACGCGGTGGCGGCCAACTTGAATGTGTACGGAACCTTCATGTGGGCTGAAAGAACCTCCAACGGGTACGGCTGGGGCTGTATATTCCCCAATTTCCCCTTCGCCCCCGACGGGAGTGTCACTTTTCGCGTCAATGGCCCACTCTTCGCCGATCTCGCCGGCACGCCATCGCCCAACATTCCGGACCGCTCTCTCGGGTGGGAAGTCAATGCAGGCGTCGATTGGAATCTTCTCGAGGGCTTTACCATAGGCTTCTTGACCGGCTATTGGCAGCCGGGCAAATGGTTCAGCTATGCTTGCATCGATAGATCCGTGCCGGCCTGGTTCACAGGCGCGGGCCCCGGAAACAATTGGGGGACTCGTCCCACCAAGAGCATCGATCCGATCATAGCGGGACAGTTCACCATGACGTATTCCTTCTAACGCGCAACAGTCGGCTCGATGCCGAGCTGTTTTCATAAGGAGTTTTCGCA
>JACRDG010000027.1 GCA_016218715.1 Desulfomonile tiedjei
CATCCTGTGCTTGAGAAAAGTTCGGCGGCTTATCAACCATCTACCGTCAAACAACCGGCAAAAGCCGCCGATCCTGGATTTGAGGGACCCGCTGGACCGTACCGACCCGGCGCTGAACTACCTCGTCCCGGCCAATCCCAACCAGCCGTACGACATGAAGGTGCTCATCCACAGCATCCTGGACGGGGCGGAGTTCTTCGAAATCCATACCCACTACGCACGCAATCTGATCGTAGGATTTGGACGCCTCGGCGGTGAGACGATCGGGCTCATCGCGAACCAGCCCGCGGTTCTCGCGGGAGTGCTGGACAAGAACGCGTCGGTCAAGGGTGCACGCTTCGTCCGCTTTTGCGATGCTTTCAACATCCCGCTAGTGTGCCTGGTGGACGTGCCCGGTTTTATGCCCGGTCCGGAACAGGAACACGGCGGGATCATCCGTCACGGCGCAAAACTGCTCTACGCGTTTATCGAAGCCACCGTGCCGCGCATTACGGTGGTGGTGCGCAAGGCCTACGGCGGCGCTTACATCGTGATGAACTCTAAACACATCGGAGCCGACATCAACTACGCCTGGCCGACCGCGGAGATTGCCGTGCTGGGACCGCGAGGCGCAGCTGAGGTCATTTACCGCAAGGAGATTAAGGACGCCCCCGATCCCGCGGGGGTTTTGGCGGAAAAGGAAGCGGTCTATCGGACGACGTTCGCGAATCCTTTTCTCGCAGCGCGAAGAGGTTACATCGACGACGTCATTTTCCCGCAGGATACCCGCGGCCGGCTGATCAGGAGCTTGCAGTTCCTCGAAGGCAAGGAACGGGACAGACCGAAACGCAAACACGGGAACATTCCGCTGTGAGGTGCGAAGGTGTTTGAGAAGATCCTTGTGGCCAACAGAGGTGAAATAGCGGTCCGGGTCATCCGAACGTGCAAGAGGATGGGTATCCGGACGGTCGCGGTGTACTCAGAGGTGGACTTTCGCTCCGCGTACGTGCAGGCCGCGGATGCTGTCTGCTTCATCGGTGCGGCTCGAGCCGAGGAATCGTTTCTGGACAAGAAAAAAATCGTCTCTGCAGCACTGACCAACCAATGCGACGCAATCCATCCGGGATACGGCTTCCTCTCCGAGAATGCCGAATTTGCCCAGATGGTCCTGGACGCTGGAATAGCGTTTATCGGGCCCCCGGTGCAGGCCATCGCTACGCTCGGGGACAAAATAGCCTCGAAGGCTCTTGCCATCCGAGCCGGCGTGCCGACCGTGCCAGGCCACAACGAACCTCTGGGGGATGCCAAGGAAGCCCTGGCCATTGCCGAGAGAATCGGCTTCCCGCTGTTGCTCAAGCCCGCTGCCGGCGGGGGCGGGCGGGGCATGCGGATTGTCGAGCGCAAAGAAGACTTCCTCTCAGCGCTGGCCGCATGCAGGGAGGAAACGAGAAAAGGCTTCGGAGACGAGAGGATATTCGCGGAACGGTACATCGTGAGACCTCGCCACATCGAGATCCAGCTCATGGCCGATCGGCACGGGAACGTGATCCATCTCGGCGAACGGGAGTGTTCCATCCAACGCCGCTATCAGAAAGTGATTGAGGAAACCCCTTCTCCGGCGGTGGATGAATCGCTCCGCGCGGAAATGGGTGCGGTGGCATGCGCGCTTGCCCGGGAGGTCGGGTACACCAATGCAGGGACGGTGGAGTTCATTCTCGATCCAGAGAAGAATTTCTATTTCCTGGAGATGAATACCAGACTTCAAGTCGAGCATCCCATTACCGAGCAGGTGACGTCGCTGGACCTGGTCGAGCTTCAGATTCGAGTAGCCGCCGGCGAACCCCTGCCTCTGAAACAAGAGGATGTCACCCGAAAAGGGTGGGCCGTCGAAGCGCGGATCTGTGCGGAAGACCCCTCCCGGGGATTTCTTCCCACCACCGGTATGATCACCCGATACGCGCTACCCCGCGGCAAGAACGTCAGGGTGGACAGCGGCATCGACGCGGGGAGCCTCATCACTATCTATTACGACTCGCTGCTGGCCAAGGTGGCGGCCTGGGGTGCAGACCGCGAAGCTGCCAGAAAGACCCTGGTAAGAGCCCTGAACGGGTATCATATAGAAGGGCTCACGACCAACGTCGATTTCGTCAACGCGGTTCTCAACCAGCCGGCGTTCATTGCGGGCGATCTATCGACGAACTTCATCGAGGAACATTTCCACGAAGGGGAGAGCAATGCCAAACCCGCGGTGGAAAATCTTCACTACATGGCAATGGCAGCGGTCCTCGTCTATCACATGCGTCAAAACCTGGTGCGGGAGTCGCTGAAACCCATGAGCCCGCTTATCGGAGCGGCTGCTGATCGTCCAACTCAACATGATTACACGGTGCGAACAACCGACGACATCGTGTTCGATGTGCAACTGCGTGATGACGGAGACGAGGAGCAGTCAGGGCAGCAAGGGAACGACCCGGAGAAGGACGCTGAACGGGAAAGGTGGCCCCACCACTTGACCATCCGGGTGGATGGCCGACCGTATACGGTTATTGCCCCGCGGTTCGAGTACTACCGACGGCGTCTCAAACTGAAGATCAACGGCGTTTCTCACATGTTTCGGCTGCAGTACATGGAAGATCACATACGGGTGTGTTTTTGCGGCATCGTCCGTATCTATGAGATTTATTCGCCACGTGAGTGGAGGACCACCCGATACATGCTCAGAGAACGTAGGGTGGTTCAAGAGAACGTGCTGAAATGCCCCATGCCGGGTCTGGTCACCGCGGTCTGGGTCCAGGAAGGTGCAGAAGTGCGGCGCGGACAGGAGTTGCTTCGCATGGAATCCATGAAGATGGAGAGTGGCATCGCGTCTCCGCGCGACGGGCAGGTGGACAAGATACTGGTTAAACCCGGCCATGCCGTGGAAACCGATGAAGTGCTGCTGACCTTCCACACGTGACCTTGCGGCAGATGCCGCGTTTGTCTCGGTGAACGGTTACGAAACAACAGGAAGGGCTCTCTCAATCTACCTGATATGAAATTAACAGTACTCCTCTGCCTCAATCTGTTTCTCTGCGGGCTCTTCTTTCTGCTCATCCGGAGTCGCGGCCTGTTGAGCTATTTCCGCGACGGGCGCATCTGGTTGACCTGGTTTGCGGTCGCGATCATCACGTTGATGGACGAGCTGACTTCGGTGTTCTACGCGCCGGCGGAGGCCTTCCGGTTCATCGGCCCGAGCGCGATCGTTTTCATCGCATTTACCGCGGTATTCATACATTACATGACGACCCGCCTCGTAGAGATCGCTGAAATCCTCGAACACCACAAAGTATACGGGGGCGGAGTCTACTCGTTCTCGTATTTGGTCCTCGGGCCTCTCGTCTCATTCGTGGCGGTGGCATCGATCATGGTGGACTATATCCTTACCGCGTGCATATCCGCAGTGAGCGCGGTGGAGAACGCGGCATCGTTCGTTGGCCTGCCCCATTACGGCAAGATGGGCATCGCGATGTTCCTGATTTGGGCCATTGCCGGCCTGAATATACTCGGCATCAGGGAGAACGCCCGTTTCGTATTCGGTATCTTCGTCTTAGCCGCGTTCATTTTATTGAACCTGATCGCCTCGGGGATCCTCGCCCTGGACGCGGAGGCGCTGAACCGCCTGCAGGAGGCCGGTAGACACGCGTCCGAGCGCATGCACACGGGGTCCTGGTTCAGTAGCTACGGGATTTTTATTGCATCCGTGGCGAGCTGCGTGCTCGCCTACTCGGGAGTGGAGTCGGTCTTGCAAACCGCGGGCCTCGTGCGCACGTGGAAAGAAATCGGACGGTCTTACATATTTCTGGCCTTGACGGTCGGGCTTGTGACGCCTGTTATCGCTGCCCTCGCTCTGTCGGCTCCCATCGATTTCCCTGCGCACGAAGGCGATCTCATCACCCACTACGCAACCCTGATCAACGGGATACCCTTCGGGGTTGCGGTTGCGGTCCTGGCGAGTCTCACGTTGACCATGGCGGTCAACACCGCGTTTGTCGCCTCCAGCGAACTCCTGGAACGCGTTGCGGAACGGTACGCGTTTCACTGGCTTATGAGAACGAACCGGCGGCAGTCGCTGTATCGTATCCATATTATGAACGCGGTGGCGTTCTCGGCGATCATCTTGATCACCTCAGGGAGTCAGATGATCCTCGCGGACATGTACGCGCTCGGTTTGATCGCCAGTTTCTGTATCAACATGGGGTCTCTTTTGATTTATCGCTACTTCATGGGGACCAAGGAAGTGGTTCACTTCAACACGAGCCGCGTGGTCACGCTCGTGATATTTCTGATCTTTGTCAGTTGCTTCTTCTTTCTCGCTTGGATGAAACCCCACGGGACCGAGTTGTGGGCCGCGACGACGGGCATCGTGCTGGTGGCCGGCTTACTAGTGGCGCAGAAGAGGGCTCCGGAAATAAAGGAGCTGGCCCAAGCGGACAGCGAGATGGACCTCGTGCTCTATTTGGCCGAGTCATCGGAACCGGACATCCATGTATTGTTTCGGCGGCCCCGAGAAGAGGCCTTGGCCCACACAAAGCCCAACGAGGCGTACGTTTCTTTCTACAGCCCCAGGCAAGGAGCGCCTGTCAAACTTGCGCCCAATTTTTTCCGATTTCCTGCGGTACGCAGGAGCGTGTACCAGCACATGATCCAGATACTGAAGATTGTGGAGTACGAGTTCCCGGACCGTGACGTATGTGTACACTTTGGCTGGCCGCTCTCCTCCTGGTTGGATCGATTGTCCATCGGGGTCATGGTCTTCAACGTGATGACCTTGCCCAGGACGTTCCCGGAATTCAAGTTCATCATCGATTATCCAGGCAAACCGCGGCAACAGGGGCGCGAGCAACGTGAACGATAGAGTGAACGAAACGCCACGCCCCGGGGAGTCAACCCGACGCGAGCCTGAGGCCGCTGCGGCCGTGCAGGGTGACACGGTTGCCGAACGAGCGCCTCGTCGGGGTCGCGGACTCATCACCTGGTGCCGGGAATCGCTTTACGAAACCATGGTCAAGCCGTTCGTCACCTCGAAGCACCCGCCGTGGTACGATGCCCGCGCGGTGGCGCTCGGGTTTTTCGTTGGTTTCGCCTTCCCCATGGGGACCCATTTGACGTCTCTGGTAGTGCTGAGAAGTCTGTTGCGATTCAACTACTTACTGGCGGCAGGGGTGACGCTGGTATGCAATCCTCTGGACATCATCCCCCTGTATTACGGGTTCTACGTTCTGGGATCGCGGGTCCTCGGAGAGACCACCACTCTGGACATCGCGGCAGTGGAAAGCCTCATAAACCCTGTGATGAGCAAGACCTATTTCTGGGAGGCTTTTACATCTTTCACTCAGATCGGCCGCGAGTTTCTCGTCCGATGGTTTGTAGGAGGAACGATTGTCGGACTCGTGTCGGCTGTTCCCGGGTACTTCATTACGCTGGAGGTTCAAAAGCGCCGGTGCGAGAAGGCCGCGAGGCAGCTCAACATGACCTACGAACAGCTTCTTGAGCGACTCGACAGCGAGGCCGACGGAAAGGGACCTCGGGATTCGTAAGCCCCGCCAAACCCACCTGTTGTTGGATAACTGCGACTGATACCGATTCGCTTTAAAAAAAGTTGTCGGGGGAGAACCTTTTTGAAAGAAGGTTTCTCCCCAGTTACTCTTTGGATTGCCTGTTGGAATTACTTTTTTTTCAGAGCGGCAAGGCGATCGGCAATGCTCGACGGAGACGGCGTGGCCTCTGGAGACACCGCCTTCAGGGCAGCTTCGATGTTCTCGTCCTTCTTTTCGGCCACAGGGGTGAGCAGTCTGGCCTTCATGTCGGATGCCGTCGCGGAGGCTCTGGCCTCTTCCGCCTGTTTGTTCATCGCGGCCAAAGCGACCCCTAAGCTTGAGGACTCGTTCCTCAGGCCCGCAACTTGTTCGGCCCTCTCGCCTCTCTCCTGGGCGCGCTGTTTTTCCAATTCCGCCCGACGCATATCCCGCTGGGCTTGCTCGAGCTGAGCTTTGGCAGTCTTGACCTTCCCTGCGGTCACCTCGGCCAGATCTTTGATTTCGTCGAAGTACGTCTTGGCTTCCTCGGCTTCTCGCGCTTCTCGTTCGACCTCGGGCCGGAGCTTCTCGAGTTCCGCGAGGAGTTTTTCTAGGCTCGTGCCGAGTTCGAGGGCCTTGGCCTGGTCTCCGCCCGCCTGGGCTTCATCCATTTGCTTGTTGAGCATCTCGGCCGCCGCAAGGTATCGGTCGTAGTTCTTCTGCACCGCGTCGGCCTCGGCCTTTTCCTTGTCGTACAAGGTCTTGGCTTTTGCCGCCTCGCGGGTGATCTTGTCCAGCTGTTCGATCATCTGTTCGATCTCCGCCTGGGTGGCCGTCTCGGGGTCCCAGGAGACGATCTTCTGCGTTATGTTTTCGCCGACCTGGCCGAGCTTCTCTTTGCCGAAAGACTTCAGGAATCCGAAAATACTTGCCATTCACTTACCTCCAGGTTTTCAAAAGGTAACCGTTTACCGCGATTGGGCAACCGGTCGAGCTTGCGATGTGGGTGGATTGTTTCGAGCGTCATATCACTTTTACGGTTGACGGTTCCAGTTCGATCCCCACCATGATCTGAACGGACGCTCCAGCTTTCTCGTTCACCGCGGAGACGAGCAGGTACTCCGCGACATTTTCGTTCACCTGCCGACCGTAGAGCATGGAATCGTGTTTTACCATCTCCGTGGTCTCGCCGTACGGGTCGAGGAATATCTTTTCCATGAACTGGACTGGAGGGATTCTCGTCAGCCGGTTTTGGGATGCATCCTCCTGGAGCACCGTTTCGGCTTCCTCATCCTCCCACACCCGAACGTACTGGGTTCCGTCTTTGAGCTGAAAGGCGCTCAAACCGATATATCCGTCCGTCGACGATAGCCAGAAATCCCAGTCCTCTGGGTAGACCTCATCGTACGGCATAAAGAGCTTAGACTCCTCGAAGGTCTGTTTTGGGTCGGTGACAAGCTGCCACAAATAGACCTTGTCCTCCCCGTCAAGGTAGAACCGGTGAACCAACGAACCTCCGACCGGAAACGTCCCGTAGGACAGAACGATCGAACTGGTCCCAGGATACTTGACCTTCAGAGCGTCACCACCCAGCACGAAATCGACTTGAGGTATTTCCACCATGCCGCCGATTCGCACACCCATCGGCAGATTCTTGTCGATTCGCTCCGTCCATCCTTTCGACGCGGACTCTTTGAGCTGATCGACCTTCTTCAGGGCGATCCTTTTGAGCAGATTCAACGTATCAGCCATTATCACTCCTTGAGCAGGGGAGCGCAGTGGGCTCTCCCACGAGGTTTACGGTCGCGCTTCCAAAGCAGCCGCACGAGCGAGGAGGGATTCCTCGGCCCGTTGGGTTGAGCCGAGCTTCATTCCGGGAGCATTCACAGCGCTCTGCAATTCGCTCTTGGTTTGCAGGACTGCTGCGGAGAGCGCATCCATCGCTTCGGGGCCGTACTTCTTGGCCCATTCGGTTCTGAGAACCGCCACAGCCTTGATCGCCAGGGTCTCCACGTCGGAACCGAAGAACCAGCCTTTTTGCAAAGCCTTGTACACGCCGCTGGGGATCGTGGCCAGGGTATAGATCTTGTTCCCGTGTTGATCGACCTTGCTGAGCAGGGAACGGTCATCAAATGGTACCAGGCGCAACTTGCCGGATCTTTCCGCGTCCGCCTCGGCCTTCTTCAGGAACTCGCTGTTGAGCCCGCCCACGAACATCATGACCGCCTTGGGGTTGGTTTCCACCTCGGTCAAGGCAGAGGAGTAGTCTCCGTTCCTTGTGGGGATCTTCTGGTAGCGCCGATTCGCATCGCAGAGGCCTTGCCAGGTAAGCGAGGTCCCGGACCCTTTGGGCCCGATGTAGATGACATGCCGCCGCGGGTCCAGATCTTTCAGGGTCTCGATGCCACTGTCCCGATTGGCGATCAACTGGACGAACTCGGGGTACAGGGTCGTTTGTTCCGAGAGAAGCTTCTTGCCGGCCGAATCCTTCCCCATCATCGCCAACACGTCGGACTGGACCACGGCTATATCCGCCTTGTCCCCTACGAGGAGTTTTATGTTCTCAAGAGATCCCTCGCTCGGAACCAGTTGCACCGTGATGCTCTCGGCGGTCTTCCGGAGGAGTTCGCCGACCTTCTCGTACCAGCCGCCTTTCGAGCCGGTGGCGACCCTGACCACGGGCTTTTCGGGTTGTTTGCTCGCGAGCGCAGCCGCTGACAACACCGCTTCCGGAGGCACTCCCGGCGGCAAGTAACTCGGGTCTTTGGGTGTGCCCTGCATGGACTTGATCTGTTTGTCCATCTCCGCCAGTTTCGTCTTCAGATCGGTATCGTTTTTGGCGAGTTCTTCGACTTCCTTGCGCCACTTCTGGAATCCCGGATCGTCTTGATGGTTGTAGGCCGTCGCTGCAACATTCTTGTCCCGCATGTGGTCGAGCATCCAAAAGAGAAACATGGTGTTGAACAGACCGAAGCTGGAAGGGCCGCCGAATGCGAATGCGGGAGGTTGATAGGCCTGATTTCGAAAGAAGCCGTCCCGGCTCCCGGCGTAGGTCTTGTAATCAAAGCCGGAGTAAACCTTTGTATTTTGATACAGCGGATTCGATTCATAGGCGGACCGATCGAACTTCTCTTCCGGTTTGCGGAACTTCCCTTGATCGGCCTTGTACGCTTCGAGTGATTCCTGGGCCCGCTTCTTCTTCTCCTGGTTCAGGGTCGTCTTGTCGAACTTGCTCCCGCCGGCAAAGGTCTCCTTGGCTGCCGCCGGGCCTGTCGGCTTCGCGTAACCGCCCGAAGCCTTCGGTTCTCCGACCCGAGTGGTGCTCCCGGTAGAGGGACCCTGCAGCGAGGGCTTGGAGTACCCGCCGGAACTATTCGTGCCGGACGGCTTGGTAGCACTTCCCGGGGACGGCTGCTGCGGTGTGGGCTTCGAATACCCCGAGGAAGATGACGGCGTCTGCAGCGACGGCTTCGAGTAACCCTGCGCCGGTGCGTCACCCTTGCCAAAGTACCCACCGCCGCTCCGGTTCCAGGTGTTGTGGGTGGTCGCGGACCACGGAGCGCTCCGGGTGAAACCCATGCTGCGAGAGGAAGAAAAGCTTCCCCGAGATCCAAAGGATCGTCCCTGAGCGCTCAGCTCTCCAGCAAGTATTGCCAGGCCGCCGAAGACGAGGAGCGCCGTCAACGTTATTGCGAGTATTGGTTTAGAAAACTTCATTCTCCTTGCCTCTCCCGGTAGTCCGGAGATCCCGCCGGACTCTTGCTCGCGCCGACTCCAATGCCGCTCCACGAATTTCGCGGCACTCCACAGGTTGAAAGCCAATGAGTCTTTTACTATCGCATCGCGCTCCGCCATCATCGCACGCCTTTGTCGAGCGGGGCTACGCGTGGTTGTGAGACTCTTTCGCCAATCCCCAACCCCCTACTCTGACCACCGAATATATCCCAGGTTCCTCAAAAAAGCGAGCGAGGAAGGAGTCCATCGGAAAGCCCTCAGCTACCCGCGGGCTGGAGAGATTCCCCCCCGCCTGACCCAATGGTTACCTTTTGACTTAACCCCCTGTTTTGTGTAGAGTGCCGTATTACTCTGGGGCTTGCCCCACGTCTGGTGGATGTCGGTTCGAGCACGGCCGTCTGGCGGGAAGGCAAATGAACGATCAGGACAAGACCAGAGAAGAACTTATCCGTGAACTCCTGATCCTACGCCGCAGAGTCGCCCACCTGGAGGAAGCGGACCAAGCCCGCAGGGTGGCTGAAGAAGCTCTCAAGCAGAGCGAAGAACGATACCGCAGCATCTTCCAGATGGTTCCCGTCTCGATCTGGGAAGAGGACTACACCCGCCTCAGTGAAGCTATAGCCACTCTGAAAGCCCAGGGGGTCACCGATTTCCGCGGCTGGCTGGACGACCACCCGGACTTCATCCATCAGGCCGCGCTCATGATCAAAGTGGCTGACGTCAACGATGAAACCTTAAAAATGTATCGTGCCGAAAGCAAAGAGGAACTGCTCGGCTCACCCTCCAGAGTCCTCCTGCCCCAATCGTGGGATGCCTTCCGGGAAGAACTCATTGCCATAGCAGAAGGGAAAAACACCTTCGAAACAGAAGGGCTGACGCATACCCTTCGCGGAGAACGCCGCAACGTCTTGGTCCGCATCGCGATTCCGTCCAGCCTCTCCGATTTCAGGCATATGCTCTTGTCGGTTATGGATATTTCCGATTCGAAGCAGGCAGAACAAGCTCTGCGGAGAAGCGAAGAACGCTTTCGTGCGATTTTTGAAGGCGCGCGGGACTGCATTTTCATCAAAGACCGCGATCTCCGATACAGTCACGTCAACCCCGCCATGGAAAAGCTGCTCATGCGGCCGGCGTCGCTACTTATCGGGCTCAGGAGCGAAGACATCTACGGCGAAGAGGCCGGAAAACACATCCGGGAGGTGGATCTGCGGGCGTTGTCCGGGGAGTCCATCGAAGAAGAACATTCCCGGCCGATCAACGGATTTCACTTCACCTTCCTCGACATCAGGGAGCCGCTGCGGAACGCGGAGGGAGAGATCATCGGTATCTGCGGGATTTCCCGCAACGTTACGGAACGGAAGCTGGCCACTCATACCTTTGACCCTTCCACGGCGGATTATCCATCTTCAGCGATGCGTTCGACTTTGGCCAAGGCCCGCTACGCGGCAGCGACCGACAGCGTGGTGCTTCTGTTGGGGGAGAGTGGGAGTGGAAAGGACTTTCTAGCTCGGTACATTCACGCCCATTCCCGCCGAGACAAGGGACCGTTTTTTGCCATCAACTGTGCGGCACTGTCCCACGAACTGGCCGAATCGGAGCTCTTCGGGCACGAACCGGGGGCGTTCACCGGCGCACGGGGACGAAAGAGAGGGCTGCTGGAACTGGCCGAAGGAGGAACGCTGCTCCTGAACGAGATTGGCGAGCTTTCTCTCACCTTGCAATCCAAGCTTCTGACGTTCCTGGACACGAGGTCATTCACGCGTGTGGGCGGTGAAAAGACCATTTCGGTCAACGCACGGCTGATCGCGGCCACCCACCGGGATCTCCGGGAAGAGATCGCCCATGGGCGCTTTCTGAGCGCGTTGTTCTATCGCCTGGACGTGTTTTCGATCCGCGTACCGGCGTTACGAGAGAGACGGGAGGATATTCCTCTCCTCGTGGAAGAATTGACGGCAAAACTCATGGTCGACCTGCACCTGACGGACGCCCCTCCTCTCGACGCGAACACGGTCAAGGACATGACCAAACACGACTGGCCGGGAAACGTGCGTGAACTAAGGAACGTCATCGAACGAGCACTGATCCTGCCCGACCGCGGGAGCCTCGAATTTCCGTTCTCGGGGAGAGAGGCAACGCCGGACGAGTGGTCGTATAAATTGCGGTTTCCTTCTCAGATGAGCCTCCACGAACTCAGACATCAAATCACCCAGGCCCTCTGCATGGAGGCATTGCGGCGAGCCGACGGAAACAAGAAAGCTGCGGCGGAGCTTCTGGGCATATCACGGTACTCCCTCTATCGGTACATGACGTACTATGACATCGAAGAGGGCGAAAAAGTGACAGCGGAGTGAACCCCGTGCGGAATTGTGACAGCACCCGTAGTCCTAACCAGGCGAAATGATTAGAGGCCGCGCGACCGTGTACAATTTTGGCTCGCCCGCTGAAATTTTGGCTCCCCGTTCGTGGCCACGCTCGAACTTGCTGGATATCAATAACCTGCCGGTATCTCAATCTTATTCTGCCATTTTCCCCATATAACCGAACTTGGCCCGAAAAATGCTTGATGTTGCTCAGGGCATTTCAGCACATAGACGCGCTTCCGCGTCGTCGATTAGAGCAAACTGACCTCAATATCAGCAAAGGATTCCTCGGAGAGGAGGTGAGACGGACCAAACGTGCTGGCCCGGTTGTGGGGCTCGTCTCAGCGTCGATGACTGAGCCGTGCAACGGACGCGATGACCGAAACGGAGAGGGTACGGTTGGCCTTCGACGTTTCCGGGGCATCCGTGAACCAGAGGGAAGTCATAACCGATCAGGCCTGCGTCGGGGGATGAACGCCGCTCACACAGATCGAACGGCACGAAGGTATCCTGACGGGAAATGGCTCATTGTCGATGAAATTGCGGCAATTCTCAGGAGCCTCGTCCTGGGAGTGATGACCTCGAGGTTAACTCCTGCTCCTTGCTTCGCGTTCTTCACGCGCGGACCTGAATGGGGCACGCTCCGCAGAAGATCCATGCCGCAGACACGTAAGCTGCGTAACTTTCGAACAATGGCAGAGTGCACGGCACTGAATGCAGTGTCGAAAGTCTCGAACGCAACTCAAGCGACAAGGAGGGACTGCTGTGACAGAAACGCAGGCAAAATGGGCAGAGATAGCCAAGAACCCGAAATTCATCGAGCTACATCGCAGGAAGACCTATTTCCTTTTCGGTTGGTGGATTTTTTCGACCGTCTACTATTTCCTCCTCCCCATCGGCGCGGGCTCTGCGCCCGGCTTTTTCAGCGTGAAGGTGATAGGGAACATCAACATCGGTTACCTGTTCGCACTATCACAGTTCTTTGTCTCGTGGGGCATTGCGCTCTACTACGCGGGTTGGGCCAACAGGGTTTCCGACCGTTTAACCGACGAGCTGTGCCGCGAGCTCAAACTGAAATGAGGAGGATGGAACGGATGCGTAAACTTCTAGTCGCCTTCACTCTGGTAGCCGCTCTGGGCTTCATGATGAGCGCAGCGGTTCCCGCACCGAGTTACGCGGGCCCGGAAACATCGATAACCGCGACGGTAGTCGCTCAAGCGCCGGCCGCGCCTGAAAAAGCGGCGCAGGCGAAAAAGATCACAAAGGTCGAGGCCAATAAGACCATCACCATAACGATGTTCATTATCATCGTTTTGATAACCATGTACATCGTGTACTGGGCCGCGAAACGTACCAAAACCACGGCCGACTTTTACGCTGCACGCGGTGCCATCACCGGGACCCAGAACGGATGGGCCATCGCGGGGGATTACATGTCCGCGGCCTCGTTCCTGGGGATCGCGGGGCTGATCTGCCTCTACGGGTACGACGGCTTCATGTATTCGGTGGGATGGTTGGTCGCGTACGTGACCGTGCTGCTCATCGTCGCCGAACCGTGCCGGAACGCCGGAAAGTACACCATGGGTGACATCCTTGCCTTCCGGTCGTCCCCAAGGCCTGTCCGCGCGGCGGCCGCATTCTCTACCGTGCTCGTCTCGATCTTCTACCTTACGGCACAGATGGTCGGAGCCGGTAAGCTCATGGAACTGCTTCTCGGCATCCCCTTCCGGTTCGCGATCTCGGGGGTCGGCTGCCTCATGATCGTTTACGTGGCCTTGGGCGGCATGATCGCCACCACTTGGGTCCAGATCGTCAAGGCCGGCCTTCTGATGTCAGGGGCCACCGTCCTGTGCGTGCTGGTATCCGCAAAGGCTGGATTCAATCCGGTTACGTTCTTTCATGACATTGCTACCAGCCAGCAAATCCAGGACTGGGTCCGGATTGGCCTTCTGAAGGACGCGGTGCCTCAAGCGGGCTTTGATTACGGACAGCGGTTCTTGGAACCCGGGCTCCTCTTGAAGGACGTCTGGGACCAGATATCCCTCGGCATGGCGCTTGTCCTTGGCACTGCCGGTATGCCGCACATTCTTATGCGCTTCTTCACGGTCCCCACTGCGCAGGAGGCACGTAAGTCCGTTATCATAGCCATGTTCATTATCGGAACCTTCTACATCCTGACGACTCTCCTGGGGTTCGGCTCCGCCATCCATGTCACCCCGCAGCTCTCCTTTGCCGTGGACAAGGGCGGCAACATGTCCAATATGCTCCTGGCACAGATGCTCGGGAACGAGATCTATCCTCTGGCTGGCGACGTCCTCCTGGCATTCCTGTGTGCAGTCGCCTTTGCCACGATTCTCGCAGTTGTGTCGGGCCTCGTGCTCGCATCTGCTGCGGCCATCTCGCACGACATATACGTGAGTGTGATCAAAGGTGGAAAGGCCGAACAGCGGGAGCAGGTTAGGGCAGCGAGAATCGCCTCGATCTGCGTCGGTGCATGCGCGGTGGTCATCGGAATCCTGGCAGAAGGGCAGAACGTGGCTCACCTGGTAGCCCTGGCCTTTGCCGTGGCATCCGCCGGCAACCTCCCCACGGTCGTGCTCTCGCTCTTCTGGCGTAAAATGAGCACTGCCGGGATCGTCGCCGGACTTGTGATAGGAGTGGTGGCATCGATAGGTCTCGTGCTGGTGTCTCCGAACATGCAGTATCCGAAGGCGATCGCCGCGGGCGATCAGAAGATATACACCGGATTGGAAAAGAAGCAGGCCGGTGGCGCAACGCTTACTGAGGTCGAAACGAAGGAACTGGCCCGGGCCAAGGCCTCTTACGAAAAGAACAAGAACGGCACGTCGTTCATCTTCGGTCTGGACAAGCCGCTTTACGGCTTGAAGAACCCGGGTATCGTCTCCATTCCGATGGGCTTTTTGGCAGCGATCATCTTCTCGTTGCTCTTCCCGAGCAAGAAAGAAGAGGATGCGTTCGACGAACTCTATGTACGCCAAAATACTGGCGTAGGTGTTGCCGAGGCTATCGGACACTAACAACCGCGCGGGGGAACGCCTGTGTTCCCCCGCAACCACCCTGCCTGCCGTAGCCTGCCCCAACGGCTCTGACCGGATCTTGACCTCTACGAGATTGTCCCGCTCCCGTCATCGCGATTCTCCTGTATCGCTCCGATCTGATCAACGATTGTCCCCACACCGGTTCGTGATGGTCATCGGGGCTTGTTTGCGCCCACGTGAAGTGGTACATAGGCAATGCCAAGCCCCACGTTCCCGAAGGAGCCGTCATTGCAGCCAAGCCCCAGACCGGAAGCCATGTTGAATGTGCGCGCACAGGCGGTTTTCTTGCCTGTGGCCATGTCATTCGCGGAGACGTCGGCCATTGCCCTTGGATTGGGCGAACTCGAAGCCCTCAGTCTCCGGCTCGCGACGGAGGAAATCTTCTCGTACCTCTGCCGTAAGGCCGCTCCTGACCGACAGGTCCGGATACGCCTCACGTCCGGTGGTTATTACGTGGCGGAAGAGTTCGTGTTCCAGGCGGAAGACTTCAACATGCGGGCCTTCAATCTGACCGCGTCGGTGAAACCCGGAGAAGATGCCGCACTGGAAGAGACCGGACTCCTCATTGCATCGCGAATGGTTGACCGGTTCAAGTTCGGGGAGTCCAACGAAGGTCTCCGTCTCAAGCTGATCAAGGAGCGAGTTTATCCGGCGGCCGAGGACCGTCAGCTCCCGCCTGCGAGACCATTGGAACAGTACGTGGTGCGCAGTGCCGAGCCGGAAGAGCTGAAGGTATTCGTCCGCATGGTAGCCGGGTATCACAATCCTCACGTCGTGCCGAGGGACTTCGCCTACCCGGGAAAGGTTACGGACATGGTCGCGTCCGGTGAATACCGTGTTCTCGTAGTCGCCGATCGGGCCGGGCATATTGGCGGCGGGCTTGTGTGGCGCCGAGAAGGTGCCAGACTGGTGGAATGCTTCGGGCCTTACGTATTCAATCAACCCCACGGATCGGCAATGGCCAAGGAACTCCTCGACGCGTGTATCGGGGCGATCGCCCGGAGTAAGGTGGTGGGACTGATCAACCGTGCTCCGACTCCGGAGTTTCCGACGGAATACTTCGAGCGCCTGGGCTCCCTCGTGCTCTGCGAGACCGACGGAACGGAGGTCGAGCTGGAAGCGTACTATCGCGAGCTCGAAGAAGACCTGGGGAGCACTGTGTGGACGCATCCATCTCTCGAGGCGTTCCTCTCCGCGGAGTACCGGCGGCTGGTCTTTCCGCGAGAGATTCGATCGGTTACCGACGAAGGGGAAACCGAGTGGCCATGTTCGGTGATTTCCGCTGAAGTCGATCGCGGGCAGAGGCGAGTCACTCTGCGTCCTGGCTGGCGAGGCCGTGATTGTGGGGAGGTCGTCGCCGCGCACGCGGAACTCTTTGGCGCTGAAGGGATTCCGTGTATCTTCTTCGAGGTGGATCTGGGGAAACCGTGGCACGCTCATTTTGTTCCTGCACTCCTCAAGAGCCGTTTCCAGCCACGTCTTGTCCTGCCGTGGGGAGGAAAGGGCGATCTGGTGGTCTTTCAGCGCTCGTGAAACGTTTGTGCCGGGCCACGGTTATAGCACGCCTTTGGGATTCCGCACGAAGCACAAGGCCTTGGTAGTGGGTCAGTTTGAAAATTCTCGATCGGGGGGATGGAGCGCGTTGGCATAAGTGTTGCTAAGCACAAAACACATATGATTTTTGTGTGGAAGGGGAACCAAAAAGCACCCTAATCTAGGTGGAGGGCATGGATATAATTTTTCGTCCGATTCGTCTTTATGGTTTAGTGCCGATGACCATCCTAATTATGTTTGGAATTGGAATTGGGAAAGGTGCTCCTGCTTTTGCAAAGACACCATGGGAATTAAGTCCCTCTATCAACATGCTTGCGGCAGAGCAAATTTGGTCGTTTGATTCTGAAGAAGCTGCGATTTCAATTCCTGAAGCGGTTATTCCTGAAGCAAGTCTATCATTGACAGCGGTTATTCGCCATCCAGCAGCGGTTAATGCAGCAAGAACTTGGTCCGTCAATGGCCCCACGTCTGCGCTGTCCAATAATTTGTCAACAGCGATAGAAGTCCCTGCAAAGGGCTTCAGTTTGTCACGCAAAGCCAGGGCTTGGCTTTGCGACAACGACCTTGGTGCCAACTTCTCTTCTATTCTTACCCTTGCCAATCGCTCTTGTTCTGCTTTTTCGTTTGCCTCGGCGGCCTTCGCGTTTGCCTCTGCAGCTCTTTGTACGGCGACAAAGATTCTTTCATTAGATTCTCGTTGGACAACTTCAGAAACCCGCCTAGCTACTATTCCCGAGATGAAGGCCGAGGTTACACTTATTCCCCCCGCGATTGCAGCAATAATCGCAGCCCATGAAGATACCGCTTTCCAATGTGACAAAGATTCTTCCCACATTGACTTCTCCTGGCCGCCATTGTGGCCTATAGTCTTCTTTTTAGTATGTTTGTGGCTTAGTATAACCGCGTTCGTTTATTTCAAGATTACAGAAATAAAACACGGAAAGTCAAGAAATTAACCGCAATTCACCAATTTGGCGATCTCTTCTAGCGTCCACACGTGATCAGATACTCCAGCTTCCATCGCGGGGGTGACCCGAAGCGTTCGGTGAATCCGGCCGAAGTTGTAATACATGAAGTGCAAAGCTACTGCGGCGGCTAAATTCTCGACTTTCTTTGAGAAAGCGTTCGTGAGCCGCGTGAATCTCCGCATTCCCATGCGCATCGTGAGATTCTGCCGCTCGACGTAACTCGTGGAGATGTGCTCGACGGCTGGTTGACCGGTAATCCTGTGCTTTTCAGCCCCCAAGCACTTCGGTGGGCTGTACCGTTTCTGTCCTTCAAGCTCACTTCCATAAATCTTAATCAGCATGGCGTAGTCGATGTCGCCACCAAAAGCACCCTCGACCGCGGTCAGATAGACCGCGTTGCCATCCGTGGTCAGTTGCACCTTGTTAGCCAGCCGTCCTGCCAGGTCTTCTATGAACACACTCCCCGTCTCACTATCCCTGGCTCCTACCATGAAAGACGGCACCAACTTGGTATCAGCATCAATGGCCGTCCAGGTCCAAACGTCCCCGTATCCAAACTGACCCTTCTTGTCATCGGGCAGGTTCTTCTCTTTAGCGTAGCAGAAAGCCCAGATCTCGTCACATTGAAGGCGCTTGCAAGGCAGGCTCCGCAACACCTTGTCTTGGTATTCCGAGCATGCGCGCCCGATATCGACCAGGAGCTTACTCACCGTGTTTTTGCTCGCTCCGGTCATACGAACAGTTGAACGAATCGAATTGCCTTCAACTAGGCAACCGAGGATCTGGGCTCTTTTTTGTGTGGTCAATCTGTTCATAATGACCATTATGCTTGAGCAGTCAGGCAGTGTCAAGTACTTTTTTCTACAGGTTGTATTATTTGTTGACAAATCCATGCCCATCTATTGTAATAAGGACAAACGGGTGCTTAGCATCGCGATCCGTTTGTCCTCGGAAGGGGAGCTGTTATCCAACAGCCCAAGTCATGACAGCCCAGAGCAGTTTTGCTATCAACACCACGGCTTCTGGGTTTCGCGCGGCCCAACAAAGGACCGCCTTACGTGTTGAACGCCGAGCCCTGCTCGGCCCTTGGGGTCTTCTCATACGAGAGCCTCCTTTTTGAGGATTCCGGTCGTTGAGACCGGATTAGGACCTGCGCCGCGGTGGATCTTTCTTGCCAGGAGGTCTCCACCGCTGGCGCGCCCACATAGCGAAAGCACTTGTATCACACCACCTCGGTCGTCAGAAGAGAAATCTGACGTGTCCTAGATATTTTCTCTTTCGAAAACAACTACTTACGCAAAGCTTGATTAGTGAGGGATGACTTTATGGTGGGCAAATATGTACTTGGTTTGTGAAAAAAACAACGTTGAGAAGTGAATTTATTGGCTGGTATTCTTGGCCCAACGCGCTTGTGCAGCCTTGCGCGCTATCTCTGATCTTTCCTCCGGGGTAAGCTTTTCAGCGCGCGCTTTGCCCCCCTTCAGCCCCCCCAGGCGACCAAGTTCGACCGCGGCGGGATTCTTCTCGGATTCTTCCGGGGCCGTTTCAGGCTGTTCTTCTCCCGTAGCCTCTTTCAGGATGGCAAAGGCCAGTGCGTTGAGGTCTCGGGGTCTTTTTTTCTTTTTAGATTCTTGTGCGCTCATGCATCCCATTATGCCACGGGCGCGCTCCGAAATCTAGGGGGAAGATTTTCAAACTGACCCACTACCCAAGGCCTTGACATTCTTGACATGGGTGACTAGGGGATGTATGGTGATACGTTATAGTATTGCCCCGCAACCACTAACCAGGAGGCAGAATTTGACTGAGTTGTCAGGCGAAGGAGAGGGCCGATGAGCTATCCTGTGGTCCCCGATAGATTCGACCGTTATCTGACGCAGATAAGACAGGCAAAACCTCTGTCCGCGGAACGAGAATTCGAACTGGCTGTGCGGTACAAGGACCTCGAAGACCGAGAAGCGGCACAGGAATTGATCATCGCCCACCTGCCGTTCGTGGTGCGAGTGGCATTACGGTATCGCCATTATCTGCTCCCCGTGCAGGATCTCGTGCAAGAGGGGATGATCGGGTTAATGAAGGCCCTGCAACGCTTCGATCCTCACAAGGGATTCCGCCTGATTTCATTCGCCGTCTGGTGGATCAAGGCGTATATCAAGAACTTCATTGTGCGGTCGTGGAGCCTTGTCAAGCTGGGAACCACCGACGCGCAGAGGAAGCTCTTCTACCGGATCGGCGAGATTGGGGAACATCCCGATGCCGAGTCCAAGCTCGAGCGCATCAGAGAACTGGCCGCGGAACTCCACGTCAAGGAAGACGACGTCATCGAGACCGAGGCACGGCTCCGGGCTCGGGACTGGTCTCTCGACCAGGCGATCCTGGACGACAAAACCGTTACGGGGATTGACCTGCTCGAAGATCCAGGGCCGGACCAAGAAGAACTTCTCATGAATAAGCAGGCGGAACGGGAACTGAGCGTCCTGACGCACAAGGCCATCGAGAAACTGGACCCGAGAGAGCGCTTCATTATTAACAAGCGGTTCCTGGAAGAATCACCCTGGACACTCCAGCAGATCGGGAACCACTACGGCACGACCAGGGACAGAATCCGGCAACTGGAAGAGCGCGCACTTGGCAAACTGCGCCGGGAACTCGAATTCAACCACGCCGAAGCTCTCCTGCCTGCCTGATCCGCGCAGGAGATCGGAAAGCCCCGTGCCGGATCGCGTTCGGCAGGGGCGTACTTTCCCAAAACTCTCCCGCATCACCACCCGAACCATCCATACTCTGTAGAGCCCCGCAAAGTTCTCTGCAATCCTGCCTCTATTTCACCACCATTCTGAGAAATATCGGTTCCCTTGCTTGACATCCGGAAAAGCGTGATGATCTGAGTACCGAGTTAACTAAAACGGTAATCTCGGCAGACGGAGCGGCTGAGAGCCAACGTCGAAAAAGGCGGACGCAGACATGTTCGGTAGCATGGTGCCATGGAGGCGAAGAGAAGTTTCAACCCTGCCGGAGACGATGATGGATGATCTCCGAAGGGAAATGGACAGACTCTTTGACGGGTTTTTGAGAGAGCCGATGGCTATGCCCGGCATTTTCGGCGAGCACTTCACCCCGGCCTTCGACATCTCTGAAACGGAGAGCGAGATCATCGTGAAGGCAGAGTTCCCGGAGGTCGATCCGAAGGACGTGGATGTCAGCCTTACGGGGAACGTGCTCACCATCAAAGGTGAGAAGAAAGAGGAACGGGAGTCGCAAAACAAGAACATGCACCGATTGGAGCGTGTCTTCGGTAGCTTCGCCCGGTCTTTCATTCTGCCGTGCGATGTCCAGGAGGACAAGATTCAGGCTACGTACGAGCATGGTGTGCTCGACTTGCGACTCCCCAAGGCTGAGTCGAGCAAGCCCAGAAAGATCGAGATCCAAGTCCACTAACCCGGACTGCTTCTGAACCTGCGCCAGTTTGACACGGCTCGCATGGTGCTCGCTGAATGGGGTAGCGGTCGGATGCGGCCGTAGTCGCCGGCCGCTACCTGGAGTCGCGGTGCCAAGTCAGCCAGTTATGGCAGGAGGTATGGTTGGAGAATCCCGCGGCCATCCAACGTCCGTCCCTCCGGGACGCGGCATGCGGCTCGCGTAAAGTGCTGGTGAGCACGGCAGTGGCGCGCGAACCGCACCGTTTGCTGTTATGGTGGTTGAGTCGCCTTCCGAAAATCCAGCGAACGGTGCGGTTCACGTCGCTCATCGCCCCTACGAAGGCGGCCGAAAGTACCTACCGTATTTGTGAAATGAAGCGCCTCCACCCCTCGCACCTCTCGTGAACCCTTTCAACAGCCTGTGCATCTAATAGAAAGCGGGATGCGCATGCATGTGTCCATCCGCGCGGAAAGGAGAACAACCGTGGCATCAAGAAGAACACGCCGAAAGTTGATGCTCGTCGTTGCCATGGTCCTCAACATGAGTCTTTTCATGGTTTCGCCCTCAAGTCCGTCGGAATCGGGATTCTCGCTGAACACGGGAAGCGGATATAAGACCCCGCCCATGGGGGTGCAGTTCAGGTGGGAGATGGGGCTCGACGGAAAAGAACGGCTAGTCCAGTGGAATGGCTTCGATTTTACGAGGAAAGTCTGGCAACCGGATATCGATGACATCGAGCAGGACATCCAGGCCGCCAGCGACCGGATCAGAGGCGGAGCCTGGTGAACCCCTTCAAGATATGGCAGATGGAAAAATAATGTCCTCTCGGACGGTTGACGGCCCGAGCGGCCTCACACTTCGGACAACGCAGACCCGGTCTGCAGATTCCCTATCAAGGAAGCAATCCGGGGAGAGCCTCTTTGCCCAAAGAAGTTCCCCGAAACCTACTCTGTGGATTGCTGAAAGGGGTACACCGAACCGATTCTCAGGATCTGGGTCAACTCATCCAGCGCAGAGCGACTCTCTTCAAGCAAGGCCGGGTCGGCGAGGTCGTCCACGTGCAGTTCCTCCCGATAGCGCCGGGTACCCCAGTCTATCAGGTTGTTGTAGAGTCGATCGGTGAGGAGAATACCTTGGTGGGTTCGGGCCAGATCCCGCTCGGTCAGTACTACCCGCAGTCTCAAGCATGCAGGCCCGCCGCCGTTCTTCATGCTTTCTCTCACATCCACGTAGTGAAGGGATACGACGGGGTTGGGCTCCGCGAGGATCTTGTCCAGGCAGGCCTTAGTCGTTGCGGTTTCTCGGCATTCGGTCGGCGCGATCAGGCACATAGAGCCGTCAGGGAGCGTCACGAGCTGACTGTTGAAAAGGTACGATTGCACCGCTTCGGCAACGGTGACCTCATCCTGGGTTACTGCGAGGAGAACGAGGTCCCCTTCACAGCATCGCCCGAACGCGCTTTTCAGCTCCTCCAGCACGCTCGGTGGGTCCTGAAAGGCGTGGGCATGGTAAAAGAAAACGTTCCCGTTGCCGACGGATATCACGTCGTTATGAAACACTCCCTGGTCGATGACTTCGGGGTTTTGGCGGGCGAAGATCTTTCGCAGCGGGTCCAACTGGTGGAGCCGCGCGACTGCCTGTGATGCTTCCAGGGTCTGTCGTGCAGGAAACAGGGCAGGCCCACGGTCGGCAGGATTGAGACCTTCTCTCCCGTACACAAACAGCTCGATCCCTGGGTGAGAGAAGTCTGCGCAAAACCGCGTGTGGTTCGCAGCTCCTTCATCGGAAAGGAGAGCATTTGCCGGCAAAGGCTCATGGTGTAGGAAGGCATCCGGGTCAGGAAAGATGGCTCGCAGGACCGAAGCTGTGAAGGAAGTTTCGATGGATCGATGAGCCTGGCTGATCAGGTTGGCAGGGGTGAAGTGAACTTTCGCGTCTGCCGTATCAGCGCCCGGAGAGACCGTGGCAGCGTTGGCCGCCCACATGCCCGACGAGCTGTAGCATGCCGCCAGGAGAAGAGGAGCTTTTCGGGTCGCGGCCGCGAGGATTTGCGCATCCGAACCGCCGAAACCCAGCCGCCTCAACGTGCCGATGTCGGGGCGTTCGTGCGGCGGCAACACCCCTTGCTTGAGCCCGAGGTCTGCCAGCAGCTTCATCTTGCGCAATCCCTGAAGCAGCGCGGCCCGGGGCTGGGACCTCGTTAACCCGTGCTCGGTCGAGGCAAGATTGCCGTACGCCAGCCCAGCATAGTTGTGAGTCGGCCCGACCAGCGCGTCGAAATTTGCCTCAAACGCTTGTTCCGGCATGTTCACCTGTCGGAAAGTGCTACGATGACGGACTGGAGCTTGCTATCGAGAGCCCGGGGAGCACTTTGTCCGGCTTCTTCAGGCGATCGCTTTCGATGGACGCGATGGGGTACGAGCAGTAGTCCGCGGCGAAATAGCCGCTCGGCCGATGGTTGCCGCTCGCGCCGACTCCGCCGAAAGGCATTTTTCCGCTCGCTCCCGTGGTCTGCTGATTCCAGTTGATGACTCCCGCGCGCACTCTTCGGTAGAACTCGTCGTACATCGCTTTGTTGTCGCTCAGCAAGCCCGCGGCGAGCCCGTACGCGGTACGGTTTGCCTCACGGATCGCTTCGGGGAAATCCCGCACCCGGATCACCTGGAGGAACGGGCCGAATAGTTCCTCATCCTCGCGATCGCGAACCCGCGTGACATCCACAATCCCTGGTGATAACAACGTGTCGATCGAGCGCACTCTCTTCATCTCGACGAGTATTCGGCCTCCTGCGGCCACGAGTTTCCCCTGAGCGTCCAAGAGCTTTTCCGCTGCCTCGGCTGAAATCACCGGCCCCATGAACGGTTCCGGAACATCGGTGCACGGTCCCACTCGGATCGTTCGGGTCATCTCAATCAGTCGGGCCAGGAAAGTATCCCCGGCCGGACCGTCCGGAACGATCAGCCGCCGCGCACACGTGCAGCGCTGCCCCGCGGTTATGAAGGCGGAGACTATTGTCAGATAGACCGCGGTCTCCACATCACCGACTTCATGGACGACGAGCGGATTGTTCCCCCCCATTTCGAGTGCGAGTATCTTGTCCGGTCGCCCGGCCCATGCCCTGTGGATGGCCCGGCCCGTTTCCACGCTCCCGGTGAAGAACAGCCCCGCAATTCGGGGATGCTGGATCAGCGCGGTGCCGGTCTCTCTGCCCCCCTGGACCATATTGACCACGCCGGATGGGAGGCCAACGGCTTCCCAAAGCTCCATCATCCGCACCGCGACGAGCGGCGCTTGCCTGCTCGGCTTGAACACGACCGTATTTCCGGCAAGGAGCGCCGGGACGATATGGCCGTTGGGGAGGTGACCCGGCAGGTTGAACGGTCCAAAGACAGCGACTACGCCATGTGGCTTGTACCGCGTGGCCCCGGTAACGCCGGCAATATCCTGCGTCACGACGCGGCACCTGTCATTATACGCCTCTTTGGAGATCCCTATCTTGCCGATCATCGACTGCACTTCGGTCAGGGCTTCCCACCTGGGCTTGCCCGTTTCCCGCGAGATCGCATCTGCAACGGATTGCTTGTGAGCTGTGAGCTGCTCGCGGAACGCCTCGAGGAATGCCAGGCGGTCCGACACCGCGAGATCCGCCCACGGCTCGAACGCGTCGGCCGCGGCTTCCACTGCAGCGTTTGCCTCCGACTCCGAGGCTGTTTTCCCATCCCAGGTGACCTGTCCTGTTGCAGGATCGGTCGAATGAAACGGAACACCAGACCCGTCGATCCATTGATTCCGTACGAAGTGGCTGCGTCCTGTCATCGTTGAGTCTCCGGGCGTTCACGGGACGGCCTCAGAGGACCGAAGCGTATTGTCTGCCCCGTGCCCACCCGAAGCGCTTGGGCGGTTGACGTATGGATCGCCGCGCCGCCGTCAGGGGTTTGTCCCACTTTTCCTACGCAAGCCCGAAAGCCTCCGTCGGTCTTGATGACAATGAAGTCTTCGGATTCTGGGCGTTCCGGCGTGATGTCGACCAAGGGAACTCGTACGCTCTCTTTGACGATCCGGATTTGCTCGCGCGCGCAACTGATGACCGGCCCGGCCTCGAAGATGTCTACCATACCGGTGAACGTGAAGCCCTCATCCGTGAGCATCTTCAGAGCCGGCCGGGTGTTGTGGTGCACCTTACCGATCACTTCCTGAGCCGCGGGAGGGAGCAGCGGGACGTAAATCGGGTGGCGCGGCATCAGATCCGCGATGAATCGTTTATCTTTGATAGTCAAGTAGTCTGCCTTCGGATAGTCCATGTCGAAGAAATGCCGTCCGACAGCCTCCCAGAAGGGAGAACGTCCTTCCTCGTCCATCACCCCGCGCATTTCCGCGATGACGAGCGGTTCGAAGCGTTCGGGATACTCTGTCATGAACAAGAACCGGAAGAGCGAGAGGAGCCGACCGTTTCCGTGCTTTCGATGGTTTGGGTCGAGGAAGAGGCCGCCGATCTCGCACGGTCCGCTATGTTCCGCAAGCAGGTGGAGCGTTGGGACTTCTTTGCGAACTTGGAGCATCTCGGACTCATGGACGGAGATCTCCATTTTGTACGCCCAGAACGGCTCAAACCCGCCGACCTTGGAAACGATGCTGCTCGTGCCGATGATTGTGCCGGTTTCCATGTCTTTCATGATGAACATGTAGAGTTCGCCGCGCGGCTTGTCCCATGTTCTTGCGAAGCTCAGCTCCGACTGATCGATCCGGCGAACGAGCAACTCACGGTCTTTCGGAAGGTTCGTCAGTCCGAAGCTTGCCGTCGCGGCCAACTCCACAAGCTGATCCAAATCGGCCATGGCGACCGGGCGAACAATGACCATGAGATCCTCTCCTTATGGTGCGGCAGCTACTCCGATCAGCGTCTCCTCGACGATTCCCATCACTTCGTCGATGTGGTCGAAGGTGACGGCTCCCGCGGGGACGAGAAAACGGACCCTCGACAGATCCGCACCGCAGTAGAACGCAATCACGCCGGCATCGAAGAGTGCATGGATGAACCGATTCGTCTTGGCCGGATCACCGCCGAACGGCGTAAAAGCGATCATCGTTCCCAGGCCGAAAGGTCCCTCAATCAGGTCCGGATGACGTTCTTCCAGCTCCGAGAGGCGTTTGGCGAAGTGTTGGTGGAGCCGGGCGTTCTTCCCGTCAGACCCGAAAAAACCTCCTTCAAGCATGCCTTTGACCATAGCGCGTGAGGCAAATATGGCCGAGGTGCTTCCGGTGAACGTTTGGCTGAGCAGGCCCGGTGGTGGTGCGTACTCTGCGCGGAAAAGAGTGGCGCACACCTGTGAGAGCTTTCCCAGGGTTACCACATCCACGTACTCTTCGAGCTGGAAATGTTGAAACGCAAAGAGCTGCGTCGTGCGACCGAAGGTCTGAACCTCGTCCAGCAGGATCGTGATGTTGTTCTCCTTGAGAACCTCCATCAGTGAGATGAAGAAGGCCCGGTCACCCGGCAAAAAGCCTCCTTCTCCGAGCACGAGTTCGAATATCATGGCTGCGTACCGGCCGGGATACCTGGCCAAGTGGCTTTTGACGCGGTTCATCGCTGCCCGGATGCTCTCCCCCGGCTGTTCGGGATCGAAAAAGGGCACGTAATCGACGGCAAGCATGGCAGGTAAGCCGGCTCGATACGCGGGCCGATCGGTCACCTGCGACAGCCCCAGCGTACGGCCGGCAAAGCATCCGTCAAAGGCGAGCAATCGATCTGCCGGAGCCCGTTCGTTGAATATGATCTTCAGGGCGTTTTCGTTGGCCATCGCGCCGCTGGTGGAAAAGAAGCAGTGTTTGAGGCCGGCTCCCGTCGCTCTGGCAGCGTCAAGCAGCATGCGAGCCAATTCCGTGCTCTCCAAATTCTGCTGAAGATTCCCCTGCATAATGGTGTCTCGTAGGGCCGCGTCCAGCGCAGCTTCAACCAGGACAGGGTTCGAGTGTCCCCAGTGATGGACTCCGATGCCGGAAATGAAGTCGTATTTGACGCTCCCGTCAGCCAGTTCTACCAGTGGCCCTCGGCCGATCCCGCTGCCGATGTATGGATAGAACAAGTTGCCCGCGCGGATTCGGCCGAATTCCTGCAGCACTTCCTCATAGGGTGCGCGCAATGCCTGATCCGGAGGCTTCACACCGCTGATACGCCCCTGATGGTCCTTAAGGGCTTCGAGCATGAGTGCCTTTGCCCGTGCCACGCGAGGATCGGAAAAAAGCTGCCGAGCAAGACTGTCAACCATATCCGTACACTCCTCGGGAGGTCTGGAGCCGGACACCGCGCGCATCACATGCCCGATACCCGTCACTATGCGCGTGCCTCCGGCCTTTCACAGGGTCCACACTCTCTCAGACCACAGACGAGACCTGGAAGATCCCAAGCCCGCGTTTTGTCTCAGCCGATACGCGACCCACACGAACGCGGGGTCAACGGTGGCTCTATTACTGCATTTCATAAATCCGGTGTCTCGCTTGGAGCTCCCGTTCTCGGCTGTTCAGTGGGACCGGCATCTTGCCGGTCACTCTTCGGGAGCCAGTCTTCTCCATCGGCGCTGTTCCAGTGGCACTCATGCGAGCCTGTGAAAGGGAGGGCGAACACGCGACCGCACTTGCGAAAAGCTGTTCTTGACAACTCCCGCCTTGTCCATCATCCCCGTCGAGCAGCATCGGCCGGTCGAATTTCTCCGGAAGCATGCTTCATCAACAGTAGGGCGGTCAATTTAGCGCGTTCGGTGAGGCTATCCACTTTCAAGTACTCCTCGGGACTGTGGAGGTGTGCTCCGCGAACCCCCAGACTGTCTATCGTGGGAAGACCTGCAGCGGAGAGGATGTTGCCGTCCGATGCACCGCCGCTGTCGACCCATTTTATCGGTATCCCTAACTCTTGAGCGCATTGCGCCACGTGCTCGAACAGAGCGACCGTGCGATCGTCGAGCAGTTTGGGGGGCCGGCCAAAACCGCCGTACGTCTCCATGAATATTCCGTCGAGAGCGTCGATCTTCGCTGTGAGCGCTGCAACACCGGCTAGAACTTTCCTCTGGTCGTCCGCGGCTTCAACCCGTACGTTGAACGTGCAGAGCGCAAGATCGGGGACCATGTTGGCGGGTCCGCCCCCTTTGACGTTTGCCACGTTGAGGATAATCCCCGTTTCGCCCGCAAAGAGCGCGTTCAGGTCGACAATGAATTGGGCGAGCGCATTGATCGCGTTACGGCCGGACTCCGGATCCCGTCCGGCATGTGCCGCTCGGCCGCGGATCACCACATGGAAATTCCCGGAACCTTTGCGAGCCCGGACGAGGGACCCGTCTGCAAACGCCGGCTCAAAAACGAGCCCGACATCATTGCGGCGGGCAGCTTCAGCCAGCAGATGGGCCGATCCCGGAGAGCCTATTTCCTCATCCGGGTTGATGAGGACCTCCCACCCGAGGTTCTCCTTCCACGGGCTTGCCTCCAGGGCCTCAAGAGCCTTGAGCATCACTGCGAGTCCCCCCTTCGCGTCAGCCACACCCGGACCCCGGAGCCGGTTTTCATCGGGAGGTTCGCATCGTTGGAACGCATGGTCAGCCGCGTAGACCGTGTCATAGTGAATGCCCAGAAACACCTTCACGGGAGCCTCAGGCCGTTTCCTGATGCGCAAAGCCTTTCCCAGCGGCATCCGGCGCAGCGTCCCTTCTGGGGTTACCAGGGTTTCCGGTGGGAGTTCTTTGGTCTCCATGGTACCACCCAGCACGGCGAAACCGGTTTGCAGGAGCGCAAGCATCTGTTCGAGCCCGGGAAGGTTACGACTGCCGGAATTTTGGTCGGCCCATTGCCGCACCAGGTCGATCATCGCAGAGCGTTGTCCGTCCAGCCAGGAGAGGTGAGAGGCGTAATCAGTCATTCATGAGCACCAAGAGGTCTTTCGTGGTCTCCGAATCTGGTCTATGATAATTCCACGTAAAGCGAACTCGCCTGAACGGATGTGGATGCCATATGTCACGCGTGCACAGAATAGAAGTTCCGATACCTTTTCCCGTCAAATGGGTCAACTGCTATTACATCGAGGATTCGCTGCCGACGCTTGTCGATACCCCGTTGAATACTCCCGGGAGTCTCGAATTCATCGCATCGTTTCTCAAAGATCGCGGCGCGCGACTCGAGGACATCCGGCGCATCATCCTCACGCACGGCCATCTCGACCACTCGGGACTTGCGGGACGGATCGCGGAAATCGCAGGCGCGGACGTGTTCGTTCATCCATGGGACAGGAGTATCATAACTGTCGCGCATGCGGAACAGATCGAACGCTCCACAGAGTGTTTCCGGACCTTTCTGCAGGAAGCCGGTCTCCCTGAAACACAGGTCTCGGAGCTGGTCGACCTGATCATGAGCCGTTCCGCGCGGATGATCAGCGTGATGCCCGATGACATGCCTCTGAAACATGGCGATGTGATCCCCTTCGATGACTTCGACCTCGACGCGATCCACACTCCGGGGCACACTCCAGGATCCATGTGCCTTTTCAATAGAAAGGACGGCACCCTCTTTACCGGAGACGCGGTCTATCAGGAGGTGACGTGCAATCCTCTCTTCGATGCAGCGAACCCTGCCGGCTCCGGGCCGTACCGGGCCTTGTCCGAGCATCGTGAGTCGCTGGAGCTGCTCCGGGGGCTACCGGTGAAGTCGGTGTTGCCCGGACACGGCGTGCCGCATTCGAAGCATCGGCAGCGCATTCAGCGCATCCTGGCCGATCACGACCGGAGACGAAACGACGTCGCGAGAATCCTCCGGGAAACAGGTAACGGAGACGATGCAACCGAGTTCGGCGTCGCGGCTCGCCTCTTTCCCGGCATGAGCGGCATAGAGGTCTTCTATCGCGTCTGTGCGGTTCGGGCGCACCTGGAGATACTGGAGGAGGAAGGGCATCTGGAAGTGTCGCAGAACGGGTCGGCACGCTCGTACCGTCTCCGAGATCACGCGTTCCCCTACCGTTAGCATCCTCCGCGGATGGGACATCATTGCCAAATGCTATGAGCGGGACATCCCTTTGTGAAACCGGTACAGGCGTTTCGCCAGAGCGCCCACCAGGAGCAGAAAGGCCACGATACCGACGAGCAGGCTGACGCGGCTCAGATAGCCGTATTGCTGTTCCTCGAGCAGTTCCTGCACCTGGGAGAGCAGGAAAGACCAGGGGAGAGCCAGAATCGCGAAGGCTATCACTTTGTAGACGAAAGGGACCGGCCCGTCGGGTTCGGGCAGAACCTCGGGTTGCACTTCAGCTTTGGCGGCCGGATCGTCTGCGTCGCGGCGATGGTCGATCGTGTTGTCTTCCGTCATGGGAACGAGGTCCTTTCAGCAGTGCACGGAATGCGGCAGAGCTAGCAGCCCTTGCCGGTCACTTGCCGAGGGTGATGAAGCGAATGAATGCCCGGAGTCGTCCCTTGTCTTCGGCGGAAATCTCGGCCACCCTGAGTCCCAGGAGGGGCTGTGCATCTGTCGGATCGGTGCAGTTCCAGACGCACTCCGCGGTGAACCGAAACGCTGCCACACCGGTAAACCGTCGCGGTACGACCTGGAATGTCCTCACTTCACCGAGGGTTCCGGCGATCCCTTTGACTTGCATCCCCTTTTCCGTCACATCGATGACGAGGCCCTGTTTTTCCGGACACTCCTCTTCGTGAATGCGCTGCACGAAGGCGAGCAAGAGCCTCGGATAGCCTCGTCTCGACTCGCAGTCGATCGTTTCGTCCCAGAATACCGGACTATGGCAGATTTCACTCACCTCAAGCCTTCCGGAATCGGTCAGTCGCTGAAACGAGGATCTGAGTTCTTTCGCGGACAGGTTGTATTTTTCCATCAGTTCCGTGTCCATGGCGCCGGCCTGGATGTCCGCCAGGATCTCGTCATCTCGGATTTCGTTCACTGGAGACACGGTGAACCTCCCACGGATGGTGGTATTGCGAGGTTGAGTGGCCGCTGAAACGCATTTGCTGGTTCCACTCCGAAACCCGACTCCAACGAAGGCTGAAAATGCGGGTTCGGCCGCGAGGCGCTTGCTGCGGGAAGTTTTCGCGCACGATCTTGGTGACGCGACGAGCAGTCGCCGCATTCCTTTCTCTGCATGTTACACCAGAGCGCCGCTCCTGCAAAGCCGGTCCACCCTCTTAAGTAACGTGGGAATGCGGTGCGACCCGTGCATACGCCTGATATTTTCTGCCGCGGCGACCTGATCCATCCCGGCAGCGGTGACGTAGAGCGGCTTCTGGCTCCGACCCCGATAGACCTCCGCTGCATGCAGGGCTCCCTTGAATGGATTCTTGGCCACGCCGATGACGGGGGTTCGGTCATCCAGGCAGCGATAGAGGTGAGCGCCCAGACCGGGCCTGTTCATGGCATCCAGCCACACGAACCCGTCGATGACGATCGCCTCAAGGGTGTCGTCTATCCTGCGCAACAGATCCAGAATACAGGGAAGCTCGCGCTTGTAGAAGTATCCGGGTTGATACGCTGCGATGGGTGCCAGAGTCGAGCGCACCTCTCGGTTCACGGTGGGAGCGTCCCATCGGCTGAACAACACCGCGGCCCCTACAGCCGAATCATTCTGATAATAGACGTCCGTCGCTGCAATCATCGTCTCTTCTCACGTTCCGGGGGTTCGACCGGACGTCATGGACAATCCAAAAACCGCTTCGAGATCGGATGGTTCGGTTCTGCATCGACTGTTTTATTCTGAGAAAAGTCTTCCGGTCGACTCATGCTGAAGCGCCACTGCGAATGGGATCATTCTCGATGCGCTTCAGCTTAGCATTACCGTGCCGCTCGTGAAACGAAAAGTTTTCAGTTGAGTCCCTCCGGATCGCCGGGCGCTCCTCTCTATTCTGAGGCTCACAGAGAGGTCTCTGGATCTGCCACGCGGAAACCGTCCGGGCACCCATGTGTCCAAACGAGTAGGGTTTTGCGGTGCAATGAGTGTGCCAGGAGTTCGCGGTGAAAAGGCCCACGTGCTCGGTTTTGCAAATACGGCATCCCACTCGGAGTCCCGCTCCTGGGTCGGCCAGTGCTGCCCCCGCATCTTGCCGGCCGCTACCAAAGGAGATCCGCCGACAGAGATCGGAAGCACAGGCATAGGCGGCCGTATTTGCGCAGATCGGGTATTAAGAGAGTGGAGTGGCTATGACCGAGGACCGAATCAAAGTACATCAAAGGATCTGGGCACCGTTTCATGCCTTCCGGAATCGACGGGACGCTGGCGTGCAGCTCGCGGGGTTCCTGAACCTCCAGGCGTCCGATGACGCCCTGGTGCTGGCGCTTCCTCGCGGAGGCGTGCCAGTGGCCCAGCCTCTGGCAGAAAGGCTGAGAGCGCCACTCAGTATGGTGATGGTGCGGAAACTCCCCATTCCCACGAGCCCCGAGGCGGGTTTTGGGGCAGTCACGATCGACGGCGGGCGAGTGCTCAACGATTTCCTGGTGGCGGAGTACGGCTTATCCGATACGGTCATCGAAGCGATTGCGCAGGAGGTGGTCGAGGAGATTCGGCGCCGTGCCAGGGTCTATCTCGGCTCGGAGGAACCCCCCGAGGTGCGAGGCAAGGACGTATACGTGGTGGACGATGGACTGGCCTCGGGGTACACGGCGGTCGCGGCGGGGAAGATGCTGAGGAAACTGGAACCCAAGTCCCTTAATCTGTGTGCGCCGGTTTCCCCCTGGAATACGCTCTTGACTGTCACTCCTTATTTCGACGAGATCGGCCTGCTCTTCGTGCAAGAACGATCGCGCTTCGCGGTGGCTTCTTTTTACGAGGATTTCCACGATCTGACTGATGACGAGGTGCGCCGGGTCCTGGCACAGAGCGGCGGTCGGCACTTGGGAGCGAGCAACGATCATGTTCTTGACAGCCTATCCTCGTGACCGATGGCGCTCCAAGTGAACGCCGTATGAGCGAACGGGCTGCGCTGGGACGCTTTGGACGAGTGCGGCGCCTGCTTTTCTCAGATCTTTTCGCGCCTCGGCGCTCCCATTGCCGAATCGGCCGCGGAGATAGATCTCCATGAATCGGAGGAGCGCATCCGTCGATCCTGGGGAATTCAACTGGATTTCCGATACGTTGTCTTCGTGCCAGGGATAGATCTCCCGCAAGACCCCCTTTCGTACGAGCGCGGTCATGGTGGCCAGGTAGAACTCCGCCGGGTCTCTGTGCCTCAGGCGGGATCGTCGCATGAGCAGTGCCCCGATGAGGACTGCGATAACGAGCGCCCCCCCGATTCCCCCGATCTGTCCCATGGCTGGGTCAGAGAGCCAACTTATTTCAATGTCTGAGAAGGTTTCCGACAGCCGCTCGAAGATCCGAGCCTGGTCGGACCGGTCGAAATAGATCACGTGCTTGGTCCATCGGCGATCCATTCTATCGTAGAAATCCTGTATGATCCCCATAATCATTTCGCTCAGAAGTCCTGCGGATCGCGACGGAGGAACCGGATCGAGCTGAGTCCAGACCGCACCATCGAGAATCGCCTCGACCCACGCATGGGCCCTTGCAAAACGGACCACTACCTGATTGGGATTGTCCGTTGGTTCTGCACCGGCAAAACCCTCCACAACTCGAGCAGGAATATCGAGAGAGCGCAGCATCAACGCGAGTGCCCCGGCGAAATACTCGCAGTGCCCGGCTTTGGTCTGGAAAAGAAAGTACTCGATGGGATGAACCTCTGCCGGTGGGGGTGGCGTTCGGAGGCTGTAATGGAAGTCCTTTTCCAGCCTGGATACCAGCGCAAGGGCCATGTCGCGCGGCGAGGTCAATCCGCGAGTCCATCGTCGTGCCAGATCCCCTATTCGCGGGGTTATGCCCTCTTGACTCACATTCAACGCGGTGTCTCGCCGCAAAGCCGGAACGGGAAGCTTGACGGAATCAACACTATAGCTGTCCGAAAAGAGAAAGGGTGAGTCTACGATGACCTCTCCACGATTGGTTATGTGGAGAGGTTGATCCCCGCGACCCGTGGCATGAGTCGGGGTCGTGCATGCATACACGGTGGATGAGTGGAGCTTGTACGGAGTAACCCGGTAGTTCACCACTTCCGATGGCTTGGGATCGAAGAGCTTTCTCACCTCGGCGATCTCTTTCCCCTGAGACCAGGTTCTGCCGTCGGTCTTTTCGAGCACGCGGCCTCTCCAGTACGGAAAATCGGGAAGCGTACCTGACTCCACTTCCGCGGTAAACGCGATCCTTTGCCGTCCCGCCATGTCCACCATATCCCGGTAACTGATCTGCTGGGCGAGCTCGGCTGCACCTCCAGGAGATATTGACGACCGCAAGCCAGGAATCACCACGAAAGGTCTCGGAAGAATCACAAAAGCCACGGCCGTGACAACCAGGATGACCAGCGTAGCCCGCGCAAACGCACGATACAACGGCCTACAAACCTTGGGCGAAAGCGCGGGGCGGACAAGATCCTCCGCAAAGGAACGGCTCCCCGAAGCCTGAAAAAGCACCAGCGTGCACATGAGCGTGAACAAATAGACCGGCAGTACAAGCCCGAACAGCATGTGGTTCGTGAGAATGCAGTTGATCAACACGAGTCCCACGGTGAGGAATATGAGCTGCCCCACATTGCGGCGGCTCAGGCGCGAGACCACCCGCGCCAGCAGGGTGCCGAAGGTAAAGTAGACCACGAAGACCGGCAAGAAAGTCTCTCGTGCAAAAAGCCAGATGCCCAGGGTTGCCAGCACGAGGTAGAGAAAGAAGCCGGTGACCGTGAGCCTCTCAGACCATAACGGCCGGTCGTAGTCGCGGCGCAGGAGCGCGGCAATCACAAGAGGCAGAGTGAGGAGAGTCGCGGGATGGAGGCCGTTCTCGATGCATGCGGAAGCGACCGAAAGGGTGATCAGTGCAATCAGGAAGCCGCGCAGCGACGGAGAAGGAAACGCGTGCATCGAAAGGCCCGACGCACTACGGGTCCTGTTCGACAGAGGATGCCTCAGAGAAAAGAAGCGCTTAGTCACGTTGTTCGAGTGGTTCATGGGGAGGACCGGAACTGTAGCGGCGCGCCCTGAAGACTGCGACATGGTTATATCACCACCATAATAGCGAGCCTGCCCGTCCCGCGCAATCCCGTACCCATTGAGACGAGAACGGACTCCATCCCGACATTACTTCGAACTATGATGCACCTGGGCTTTCGGTCAGTGGATCTCAACAATCGGAATGTCCGGAAGGAACGTGTTCCTTTTGCCATCTCCCTGGCTCTCGGCCCCGACGCGGCCGCCGTGCAACACTACGAGCCGCCGGGTCAACGCCGGCCCCAACGCGGATGGCGGCCCCGGGCAAGGGTCAGACTGGGGCATTAGGCAGCAGATCGAAGGTGATCTGCTTCAGCGTAACCTCATCCGTTTGCACCTCGACCTCGGCAAGCTCGCCGGCCGTCACCGGTTCGAGCCGGAGACCGTTTTCCCGGGCCCTCTCCTCGATCATGCACAGGCTGTTCTCCAGAAGTTGCCGTATGTTCACCCGAGAGACTGTCCTATCCATGTTGCCTGATTCGACCTTGGCAAGATCCAGACTGTCGTGTATCAGGTGGAGCAAGTGCCGTCAGCGGTTGGAAACGTGAAAAATGTATTTCATCGGCCGATCGTCGGGATCTCCGTCGGTCTCGCCATGGAAAATCTATGAGAACCCGTAATCGCGTTCAGCGGAGTACGCAATTCGTGGCTCCTGTTTGTACGAAACTCG
>JACRDG010000031.1 GCA_016218715.1 Desulfomonile tiedjei
GCTGCGATTTGAAAATCGTACTCGAACTCGCCAGCAATCAACAGAATCTTGAGCGTTGGGTGAGTCTGACGGATCCGCTTTAAGGTTTCAAGGGCCCCGTCGTATGCTTTGAGAAAAGGTTCGAAGTTACCGGCACGGATGACGCCAAAGGTTTCGTCCAAGGAGCCGTGGGTGCGGTCGAGGTCCCAAATCACCAAACGCACCGGGTGAAGGCGAAGGAGCGTTGTTATTTGCGAGGGGTCGTCGGCAAAGATCAATTGGTACTGGCTTGCCAGCACCAGCTTGAAGGCCTCCCGCATGCCTGGGTAATTTTCACAAACCAGAAGCTGCCCCAAAGATTTCTCTTCTGTCACATAATCCTCCCATAAAAAGCAAAAAACGACTCCTCACTGCTGAAAAAGCAGGGAGCCGTTTTTGCACTATACTCCCGCGAGCGCATTACGTCAGGCACGGGTGTCAGGCTTCGGGTTCCTTGCCCTCCTCCACAAATTGGATGATCGCTTTCAGATCGCGAATCGCCCGTTCGATGAGGACGAGGTCCACAGATTTTCCCTCTGAAAGCTCACCAAGAACCGTCATGGGGAGAGTGATCTTATTGGCCACGACGTGGCGAAGAAGCTGTGATTGGTGAATCTTCTCCAGATCGAGGGTGGTCGTGTGATCCATTGGTAGAACTCAGGCGCCGGTGGCCATTACTGGCTCCGGTTTCCTGTGTCCCCCTTTCCAACCGTACGTGACCTTTTCGATCATACGGCTGACAGAGAGTCGTTCAGGCATTGGCTTTCACCAGAACAAGGCTGGACTGTGGATACCGCACCGTTCCCACCAGCGGCACCACTCCCAGCGATCGGTACCAACGGTAATCATACCTCGGGTCTCGGTAGGGAGCCACCCGCTTGCGGCGCTTGCACTCAAACCGCGCCAGTCTCTCCCAAACATATTTCTCGACTTGGGCAAACTGTCGCGCAGCATTGCCGCTGCGGAAGTAATTCGCCCATCCTCGAAGAATCGGATTGAGTTCCCTCACCAGTTCCCGCACCTGTCCTACCCCGTTGCGGCTGCGGCACACCACCTGCCTGACCCGCTCCCGCAGCCGTTTGAGCGCTCGCTGCGACGGCCATCGATTCAAGTAATACTTCCCTTTGAACCGATACGAGGGCCTCTTCCGCAAATGGTGCCCCAGGAACTCAAACCCTTGCTTCCCCCAGGAGAGCTCCACCCTCCGAGTCTTGTCCGGGTGCAGTCTCAAGCCCATGGCTTGGAGAATCCCCGCCACTACCTGCTGGGCTTTCGCCGCCTGATAGGCGTTCCGGCATTGGATAATAAAATCATCCGCGTACCGGGTTATCAGACCCAAATGCGGGTAGCGTTCCTCCCAAACCCTGTCCAGCCGATGAAGCAGAATGTTCGACAGAAGAGGACTGATCCCTCCGCCCTGGGGTGTCCCCAAGACGCTGGCTCTGTATCTCCCTTCTTCCATCACCCCTGCTTCCAACCACTGCCGGATTAACTTGAGCACCCTTCGGTCGCAGACGCGGCGTTGGACTTCCTCCATCAGCAGACCGTGATCCACGCTGCCAAAGAAATCCTCGATGTCCGCATCCACCACGAAGTTCCCGCCCCCGTTAGCGGCTCGCCGAACCCGCTCCAAGGCTTCCAGCGCGCTGCGCTTGGGTCGGAACCCAAACGAGCACTCCTTAAAGTCTGCCTCGAAGATCGGCTCCAGCACGATCCTCGCCGCCGTCTGCACCACCCGATCTTTCACCGTCGGTATCCCTAAGGGCCGCTGTCGGCCATCCGGCTTGGGAATGTACACCCTCCGCACCGGCGCTGGCCGGTATTGCCCTTCTTGAAGTTCTGCCTGAATCCCCTTCAAGAAAGCCTCGACCCCTTGGGCTTCAATCGCTTCGATCCTTTGGCCATCCACTCCACCGGCCCCTCCGTTGTTCCGCACCCTTCGCCAGGATTCTTCCATCACGTCCCAGCGATAAAGCCGGTCGTACAACGCATGGAACCGGCGGCTCTTGTCCCGCTTGGCACATGCCCACAGCTTGCGTTGGAGTCGTCGTGTTTTAAGACGATCCCCAGGGATCGTCGGGTGGTTGGATTCGAGCGATTGTCGAACCATGCCCTCCACTTACCCCCTCCGCAAGCACCGACTCAATGACAGGCCCTTCCCTTGCTCGCGCTCGGCAGGGTTGTGTTGTCCCTGCCTTCCGGTACTATGGCCTGATCGGACTCCCTCTTGGCTCCATGGCCTTTCGTCTGTCGACTTATGACCACGGCCTTCTCCCGGTCTTTCAACCTCGGCCAAGGAGGGTCTCCCCAGTTCCACACCCGACCTTGTGAGCATTCCGCTCCCCGTACCCCGAAGAGGTCCAGCGCCGGTATCTCCGAGTCTCCACCATCGCTGTCTGTTGCCTTCGCTCGTCATGAGCTGCTCGGCCCTCTCTGCCTTTCGGCGATATAATGTAACGAGGCTGCAGGATTCACGTCATGTTACGGGCTGCTCACTTGCACCAGCCTGCTTTTTTTTTGCCGCTGGTTCGTCACCCGGCTCCTATGGGCGCCTCTCGGCCTCCCAACTCGGGTCAGCTACGGGGCGTCTCGGCCCTTACCCCGACGGGTCTCTCACCCGCTGGTCGCATGCAGCTTGTCTGGGCGCGACATAGCCCCATTGTAGCAAAAAAAGCGGGAAAAAAAGGCGGCTCCGGAGCTGACGAATAAGCTCTGCGTCTAAGGGATCAGGCAGTTCTCCAATCGTGCCGCGGCAGAAGATGCGTAATCAACAACTGCTTCCTTGCCCGTAGACGGCCTCGAGGGTATCCACCGTCAGGCGGTCATTGGAGTCAAAATACCGAGAGGCGTTCTCAATCGGACGATTTCTTTGCCATGCCTACCGACTTCTCCTTTCCTTCACAAACAATGACAACGAAGAAAACAAGCCGCCGAGAGGAGTCGAACCTCCGGCCTGCTGTTTACGAAACCGCTCACGCCTGTTTTCGTAACTGATTTAGACCAGCCGATTTATGACGTAACTTGCTGATTCAATTCAAATTACGTCGTAGACCATCGTACTATGACGTACCGTGAGTTTCCGCCTGATTCCGACCGAAATGGGCACATTTTTGGGCACATCGTTCAATTTTTCCCGCTCGCAAGAAGCGCTGTGATCTGGGGCCGAAGTTGACCGATCACGGTTTCAAAAGGAGGAAGCCCTGAGACGAGAGATCCCAGCCCTTGTTCCCACCCCTTTTCGACGAGGGCCAGCATCGTCTCCTGGAAAAAAGACTCCGGACCTGTGAAGGTGACCTGACGCATTGCAC
>JACRDG010000030.1 GCA_016218715.1 Desulfomonile tiedjei
AGCGCCTCCTTGGGTTGGTGAAAACTCCCATCGTGCATCTTCGGCTTGCTCTGCCATCCGCGAACGACGGCTCACTCGTCGGTTACGCGGCGAACAATTCATGCGGCAACTAACACACGTTCTACTTCTACGGGTAGTTCAATAAAGACAAAGTGGCTCATATGATATAGATAGTCCTCGCCACTTTCATCTATCACGCGAACAAAATCATCCTGTTCCGCTTGTTCATCAGGAATGATTTCGTAGATTTTTCTTGGGATCAGTGACGCATGGATATCTACCGGCAGGGGCGCTAGCCCTACTTTCGCGTGCGCCGTGAAAAGGCGCTGGTCCACAGCGGGGAATATCCCGCCCGGGAACTGGTTCGCTCCACCCGGTAGCGATCGGAGCAGCAGTGGAGGTAACGAAGCTGCTGAAGCCTCTGGTGTAGAGGGTCGCGTAGGCGACTTGGCAAGTTTGCAGGCCGTAACAATGGTGAACGCTGTGCAGGCCCCGAAACGGGTGATGCAGGAGCTGACCCGCCGCGAAACGAGGGAAAGCCGAAGCCGATGGGAAGGACGAGCGAACAGGTCCCATCGGTCCTGCCGGGGTATTGGCGACGGCATGCAGACAAAGGGGACCAGACGCAACACGGGAAGCCCCAGCGGTGATCGCAGTCGGATCAACCGGAAACTCGTGAGAGTCAGTCCGGGCCGTTTGGGGTGGCGGAGAGGCCCGTAGTACCGGTGAAGCCGGGTAATGCCGGGGGAGGGAAGGGGCCTCAGTTGAAAGGAGACGCAGGAAGCGACAAGGGACTGCGGGATTGGTGATGAACCTAACAACCCCATTGAGTGTTCAGAAGTTGCAGAAGGCGTTGCACGACAAAGCGAAGGGATCGCCTAGTTTCCGCTTCTACGCGCTGTACGACAAGGTGTACCGAAAAGACGTTCTGGCGCATGCCTACCAATGCTGCCGAGCCAACGGTGGAGCAGCCGGAGTAGACGGTCGGAGTTTTGAGGACATCGAGGAGCACGGAGCAGAGCAATGGCTGGACGAACTGGCGGAAGATCTGAAAAGGCGAACATATCGACCCCTTCCGGTGAGGCGGGTATACATCCCCAAACCGGACGGAAAGCAGCGGCCGTTAGGCGTGCCCACTATCCGGGACCGGACGGTGGAAACGGCGGCAGTTTTGGTGCTCGAACCGATTTTCGAGGCCGATCTGCAGCCGGAACAGTACGCCTATCGGCGAGACCGCAGTGCACTGGACGCCGTCAAACACGTCCATAAGCTGATCAACACGGGCCATGGAGAAATTGTGGACGCGGATTTAAGCGGCTACTTTGACTCGATTCCGCACGCCGAGCTACTCCAGTCGGTAGCACGCCGGGTCGTTGACGGGGCGATGCTGCATCTGATCAAGATGTGGCTGGAAGCTCCGGTTGAGGAAACGGGCGAGCACGGAAGGAAGCATCGAAGTACGCGAAATCGGGATGACGGTCGGGGGACCCCGCAAGGGGCACCGATCAGTCCCTTGCTCAGCAATTTATACATGCGCCGGTTCGTGCTCGGCTGGAAGAAGCTGGGACACGAGAAGCGTTTGAGAGCGTACATCGTTAACTATGCCGACGATCTGGTGATCTGCTGTCGGGGCAACGCGGAAGAAGCGCTCGCCACGATGCGGGGAATCATGAAGAAGCTGAGACTGACGATGAACGAGACGAAGACGCGGGTTTGCAAGCTGCCGGAAGAGAAGTTCGATTTTCTGGGATACACGTTCGGACGCTGCTACTCGCCGCAGACGGGGCGGGCCTATCTGGGCACCGTGCCGTCCAAGAAACGGGTGGTTCGCATCTGTGAGGCGATCAGCAGCGAGACCGGACGGAACAAAACCCTGCTGGATCAGCAGACCGTGGTAGGGACTCTCAACCGAATGATGATTGGGTGGGCCAACTACTTCTGCCTCGGTCCGGTCAGTAAAGCCTACCGGGCGGTGGAACGACACGCCCGGAAGAGGCTGCGTCAGTGGCTGTGCGCCAAGCATAAAGTGTCCTGGCCGGCGACGAAGCAGTTTCCAGAAGCCGGCTTACATGATGTGCTCGGCCTGGTTCGCCTTACCACGCGAACCCGCAGCTTTCCGTGGGCGACCTCGTGAACCTTTCTCCGAGAGCCGGATGCGCGAAACGCGCCTGTCCGGTTCGATGAGCGGGGTGTGGAAACGGAGCACGATGAGGCTAGTGAGGCACCGACAGACGAAAGGGTCGGTAATGGATAGGCCGCATCTAAACCACCGCGTCACACCTCGACTCTACA
>JACRDG010000034.1 GCA_016218715.1 Desulfomonile tiedjei
ATCCTCCCAACTGGGCCTGACACCCCAATATCACTCTAAAGTGAAAATAACCGATCAGGCTCGGTTGAGGCCCTCTGGTTGTCAGGGGCCAGGTTAATTCCCCACCGTAGAGAGATTTAGGGCCATCTCATTCCCCACCCCTGGGGCCAGGTTATTCCTCACCCCCAGGGCCACCTCATTCCCCACCCCCCCGGTAGGTTCATTCGAGCATAAACGCCATTTTGGCCCTTCACCAATCACTGGAGAAGGAGCCGCATGGCATTCAAAGAGATCACCATTATGGATATCTGGGACCTTGTTCGCCGCCGCCGGGACGGTCAATACATTCAATCCATTGCCCGGACACTCGGCTATGACCGCAAGACGGTCCGGAAGTATCTGACGTTCCTTCACGAGAAGGGTGTATCGTTTGATCCAGAGACACCCCTGGACAAAGAACAGATCATGCTCCTCCTGCAGGAGATCAAAGCCTGGTTCAACGAGAGACCGGCCGAGAAACAGGACATCTTTCATCCGTATCTGGAGGAGCTCAAAGGACTCATCAGTGAAAAACGGCTCAAACCCAAGACTGCCTTCAGCGTCCTTTGCCAGTTGCACGATCTCACCGGCAAGGTCAGTTACACGAGCTTCAAACGCTTCGTCAGACGGCACGAGATCGCTCTTTCACGTCCTTCGTCGCTGACGTGCCGCATCGAAGTGGAGCCCGGAAGCCAGCTCCAGATCGATTACGGCAAAATGGGTCTCCTGCTCGATCCGGAAAGCGCCAAGGTCAGGACCGTCTACGCCTTTATCGCGACACTCTCCTTCAGCCGGCACAAGTATGTCGAGTTCACCTACAGCCAGGACCAGCAAGGCTTTGCCATGAGTCACGTTCGGGCCTTCAGCTTTTTTGGCGGAGTCCCCACGACCGTCATCATTGACAACCTGAAGGCGGGTGTGATCTCGCCGTCACTCTATGACCCGGTGTTCAACCGCGTGTACCGGGAGATGGCTGAGTATCACCAGTGCTTCATCGACCCGGCCCGTGTCGCAAGCCCGAAGGATAAGGGCAAGGTGGAGCGCGATGTACAGACCGTCCGAGAGCAGTTCAAAGCGCTGATGGCGGTCGGTGGATCCCGGATCACGCTCGGCGAACTCAATCAGCAGATGGGTCACTGGCTCCTGACCGAATACGGCACGCGCAAACACGGCACGACCGGCGTAAATCCGTATCCGGTGTTCCTGGACACCGAACAACCCCGGCTGCTCCCCCTGCCCCGGGAGCCCTTCGAGGCGGCCTACTGGCGCGAAGCGAAGGTCCACCCCGATCACTACATCCAGGTCCAGAGGATCAGTTACTCCGTTCCCTCAGCCTATGTCGGCAAAACCGTCTGGGTCAAGGTGGCTCATCGGATCGTCCAAATCTACCATAACGAGCAACTCATCAAGCAACACACCGTTCCGGTGGCCGGGAACCGCCAGACCGACCGCAAGGACTTCCCGGAGAACCTCCAGGTGGTGCTCGACCGGGGCTTCCCGCGTTTTCTCCAGGACAAGGCTGCGGAGGTCGGGCCGTCATTCGCTCGACTGGTGCGGGGCATCCTCACTCCCCACGCCTTCATGAACATGCGCCGGGCTCAAGGCGTGCTCACGATCTCCGAGGCCTATCCCCGGGAGCTCATCGAACGCTCGGCGCGGGGTCTCACGCCGGCTGAGGTGAAAAGTCCGAAGCACTTCCGGGCCTTCGTCGAGAAATTGTGTTCCATCGAGGACGAAGAGGCACGCACGGCCACCGGGGTGCCTCTTTCTGAGGAGACGCAATCGTTTGTACGACCGGCTGGCTATTTTCAACATCCCACAACAACCTAAAGGATCGCTGATGTCACATCTTGCACAACTTCACGCTCACCTCAAGGCGCTCAAACTCTCCGGCATCGCTGAATCGTTGGAGATGAGACTCAAGGAGGCACAGAGTAACGACCTGAGCTTCTCGGAGTTTATGGCGATGATCCTCACCGATGAGCTCCAGGTGCGTTCCAACAGGAAGCTCCAGCGGCTCCTGGTGCGCGCGCATGCCGAATCAAGCAAGACGCTGGAGAGTTTTGACTTCGCCTTCGCCCCGGGTGTCAAAGCAAGCCAGATCCGGGAACTCTCCACGGGCCGCTTCATCGAAAAAGGAGAGAACATCTTCTTCATCGGGCCGACCGGCACCGGAAAGACCCACCTCGCCAAAGCCCTGGCCCACGCCGCCTGCCGGCAGCACCACTGTGTCGACTTCTTCAACTTCCAGGAGCTCTTCCACACGCTCAAACAGGCCGATCTTGCGAACACGCTCCATCGCCGGATGCGAACGCTCAAGACAACCGACCTGCTCATCCTGGATGATTTTGCCTTCAAGAAACTCGATCAGCAATCGGCCGAGTACTTCTACATGATCGTCGACGCCCGCTATGCCACCAGGTCCATCATCCTTACGAGCAACCGGGCTCTGAGTGATTGGGACGCCATCTTCCCCGATCCCATCATGGCCAACGCCCTGATGGACCGCCTGGCGCATAACGCACACCAGATCGTCATCAAGGGTGAATCGTATCGGAAGAAACTGAAACCATCGCAGGAGAGAAAATAGCGCTTGACTGTGGTTCAACCATGAACTATACTACCACGAGCTAACCGCAAGGGGGGTGGGGAATATGATGGCCCTGCCCGTGGGGAATGAAGTGGCCCTCGACAAACCGAAATCAGCCACCTCATCCGCCTATTAGTCATATTTATCACATCCCTTGGTGTCGCCGACCTAAGAGTTAATCTTTAAAAGAAACAGCGTCATAGGCCGTTGCGTCGCGATTACCGCACCATCCTGAATTATTGAAGCGATCTTTTCTGGAACTAGACTTTAATAGAATATTCGATGTATTTCCTCGTCGTCTTATAGCTAGACTTGAATATTTTCTTCTCACTTTTACTCATCTTTGCTCTCTCTTGGATTGCATCTGGGTCTTCGATCAAGCCCTCATCAATTCTA
>JACRDG010000032.1 GCA_016218715.1 Desulfomonile tiedjei
ACCGCAATCTCGCTGAAAGCGGCTGACGCGGTAATTGGTTGGAGAGTCTTTCATTACTGGGACCCAGAAAGGATCGAGACCATCCCGCTCGATAAGTCCCAAGTCATTCGCATCGGTTATATCCCCATCGCCATAGCAAAGTCCACGTCGAGCCGCCCGATGGCTCAGAAGTTTATCGACTTCCTCTTGTCAGAGGACGGCAAGCGTATCTTCAGGAAGTACCATTACTTCATGAGTGCTGATGAGGCCATAGCTTGGGTCGGAGAGACAAAACCGGTGGGCGGAGAGTACGTGGTTCCCAGGGACTGGATCAAGAAATGAGCTTCAAAAGAATATCAATCGCATGCTCGGTCGCCACATTCGGCGTCTATGCGATCCTCATTTTGTCCCTGTTCTACTTCTTTCGGAGAGAGACGTTGTGGGACACGTTGCTCTCCGAAAGAACCCTCTTCTCCATACGTCTGAGTATCATGGCAGCCACAATCAGCACTTTGCTCTCGATCGTCATCGCGGTTCCATCGGCGTTTGCGTTATCCCGGTATGACTTCCTCGGGAAGAGGGCCGTTGACACGATTTTAGAACTTCCTATGATCGTGTCTCCGGCGGCGCTGGGTGCAATGTTGTTGATTTTCTTCAATAACCCACTCGGCTTATGGATCCAGGATCACGGGCCTCAGTTCGTGTTCACCTTCTACGGCATTGTCCTGGCACAGTTCGTAACCGTGGCCGGCGTGGCGACGAGACTCATAAAGGCTGCGATGGACGAGATACCTGTGCGGTATGAGGCGGTCGCTAGGACCCTTGGGGCGTCCCCGGCGCAAGCTTTCCGCACTGTTACGCTTCCTTTGAGCAGAAGAGGCATTTATGCCGCGGCCATCCTGTCGTGGGCAAAGGCGCTTGGGGAATTCGGAGCGACCATTACCATAGCGGGGTCTATGTCGATGAAGACCGAGACTTTGCCCATCGCAATCTTTATGCGGCTTTCCAGTGCCGAGATAGAGGGCACCGTGGTGTTGATTCTCATACTCGTGTCTATCGGGCTGAGCATTCTCTATGTCGTCCGCTTTCTCTCCACGGGAGCTTCGTATGCTTGAGGTTATCAACCTCTCCGCAAGCGCAGGATGTTTTGTCCTCAATAACGTGTCCCTCGCAGTTATCCCGTCAGCGTGCCACGTGATCCTCGGGCCGACCGGCAGCGGCAAGACCCTTCTTCTGGAGTCCGTCATTGGATTGAGAAACCCGCAAGGGGGGAGAGTGGTCTTAGAGGGCCAAGAGATCACCGGCCTTCCCATAGAGCGACGGGGACTCTCCTACGTGCCGCAAGATCTGGCATTGTTTCCCCACATGACCGTGCGGGAGAATATTCTTTACCCCATCAGAATTCGAGGCAGCAATGAAGACATCGAGAATGGCATTGTACGGGAACTGGTTGACTCGCTGGGGATAAGGCACATTCTGGACCGTTCAGTACGAAATCTCAGCGGTGGAGAACGCCAGAGAACGGCTCTGGCGAGAGCGGTGGCCTCCGGCCGCAAGTACTTGATATTGGACGAACCGCTTTCCGCGCTCCATGAAAGCTTGAAGAAAGAGCTGTGGTACCTTCTGAAAGACTTACAGAGGCGGTACGAGCTTGCCATACTGATGGTCACCCACGATCTGGAAGAGGCTTTCTTCTTGGGCGATACCGTGAGCGTCATCCTGGAGGGAAAGCTCTGTCAGCAGGGAAGAAAAGAGGACGTCTACGAGCATCCGAGCAGCGTTGAGGTGGCTGGTTTCTTGGGCATCAGGAACCTCTTTCACGTCAACAGGGCAAGCGTCTCGGCTGATTCTCTCCTGATGTACTGTGAAGATCTCGGTACGACATTGACATTGCCGCTCTCCTCCCTGAAGTCGAGATCACTCGAAACATCTTCATTGGCCTTGGGGATAAGGTCTGAAGAGATAGCGGTTCTGATGCCGGGAGAGCTGACGCCCCACGTCACGAATATCATAGAAGGAATCGTCCGGGATACCTTTGAAAACGGGGCTTTCCTGACTCTTATCGCCACAGGTCGCGGTTCCTCGACCTCATTGGAAACGGTTCTTCCCCGCATGGTGGCGAAGAAATTGGGGCTGTTAAGGGGAAGTCCCGTCTTTCTTCGTCTGCCGGAGGACAGCCTGTTTCTCGTTGATATCGATTCTGCCGGCCCCTTTGAGCGGCTATCCTCGTGATAGGCCGGTCGGCCTTTCTCATGTAGCCTCAACCTGAGGCTATCCGCCGCATCCTCAAGCAAAAGCTAATGAAGTTGCGACAATATAAAGCGATCCCAACAGAAATAAGAGTCGAATCGTCATGAACCTTTCCTCGATGTTTCTTGTCATTATAATCATAGTAGTCTGGCATATCAAGACAAATCTGTTGAGAAGAGCATCCAACCAGCGATCCGGGGCAAGAACCCAGCGCTGTTGCCTCGCGGACAATCCTGTGGCCCATCGCCTCACCCCGGCGAAGTCGGGAGGCCGGCAGATGCCGAGCAATTTCGATTCCGGCCTCAGCCGGCATGACGGACAAGGGACTCCTCGTTTTGAGAATCCAAGTGGGACACTCAAGAGCCCTCGCGTAAGTTAATGAATGCGACGAGCATTGTGCTTGCTTTCCGTCCCCACCGCGTCGGATACTAAAACGTGAGGTATCGGACCCGTTCAGAGATCCTTGGGGAGGAGCGCCGATGTATGCCACGAGAAGACTACTGGTCTCAGTTGTCGCACTGTCCGCGTGCCTGTGCCTTGTCTGGATAGGCTTCGTCTCCGGTGAGAACGCAGGCTTCACGACTCCGGCCCGCGACCGGTCGGGCTTTGAAGCAAACGATTCTCTGTCCGCGGAGGTGAAGACGATATTCGGCCTCAGCCCCGCGCCGTCCCAAGAAATCAGGATCTTTCTCAGTGTTGACAGGCCATCCGTTGAGGCCGGGGACGCGATAGCCATCACCGCAGAAACAGACCGGGATTGCTTTCTGACCGTCCTGAACGTGGGGACCCCGGGAAGAATCATCCGCCTGTGGCCGAATGCTTATTCCGGGCCTGACAATCGAGTTCGGGCGAACACGCCGATACGGATACCGCCCGCTGGGGCGCCGTTCATGGTCATACTCGACGGAAGCAGGCCGGTGGAAAAGATTGTTGCCTATGCGACGACCGAACAGGGGACGATCTTTGACGAAGCGGATTTCCAGGATCATTCCGGTGGCGGCACGCGGACCGTCTTCCGTGGGGACCACGTCGAGCTGGTCGACACCTTCAGCAGACGCGTGAAACAACTCCCGCACGATGTCAGGTGGGGTACTGCTCAAGCCGACGTGCGCATTGGCCGGGCTGGTGCGTCCGGGGCATCGGTCGGATTGGTGCCGGTCATCGTGGAAATGCAGGTCCCCCGAGAGGCATCGAAAGGCTTGGTCATGAAAAGGGCCGACGGCCTGAGCGCGCTGGGATTCCGCCTGGACGACACCTATGAACCGCTGCCGATAGAAGCCGGGACCGAGGAGATGGAATCTAAGTTGCTGGCGGCCGGCGAAGAAGTTGTGCTCGTGCGCGGCGCACTCGACGAGAGCCGACTGTCCATGATGGAGAAAGAACCGGGTGTCATTGGCGTATGGAGAGACGATGAATTCGAATTTTGTGAGAAGCCCTGTCCCAAACCGTTCACCTCTTGTGACTGTAAACCCGGAGAGCCCAAGGGGACGTTGTTGGACGTGGCGAAGTATCTGGGCGTCGACAAGCTCTGGGCTGAGGGATACCGCGGGGAGGGTGTCGTTATCGGGATTGTCGATGACGGGATTCGTGCGGAAGGTCGCTACCAGGGTACCGAGAAGAAGATCGCGCGAGTGATAGGAGGTTATCCCGAGAATTGGGGCACCATGAGTGACAACCACGGCATGATGACCGCCACGGATGCCCTGGGAATGGCTCCGGACGCGAAGATTCTCGACATCCGAATCCTGGGAAAACACGGTTCTGACATTGCCAAGGCGTATACCTGGGTCGTTGGCCAGTTTCAACGTCACAAGACCCCGCAGATCCTGTCGAACAGTTGGGGGGCATCGGCCAAGGGGGTGAAAGATCAACGTTCCTTTCCCCGGAATCCGAAGCACCCGGTGAATCGCAAGGTTGCGGAGGCGATGCAGAATGGGATTATAGTCCTGTTCGCCGCGGCCAACTGTGGTGAGACGTGCCCGGACCAGCGGTGCGGTGAGTATGTGGGACCTGGAAAAAGCATTTGGGCTCCTGGCGCACTGTCGGAAGTCATGACGGTTGCCGCGGTGAATCTCCGGGAGGAATGGGTGGGGTACAGCAGCCAAGGGCCGAGCGCGGTTGAAAAGAACAAACCCGATTTCGCGTCCATAACGCATTTCACCGGTTGGGCGAAGTGCGACAATGGCACCTCTGCAGCGTGCCCCGTAGCCGCCGGGGTGGTCGCGCTGCTCAAAGGGGCGAATCCGCGACTCTCGCAGCAGGTGGCAAAGAAACTGTTGATGGAGACCGCTAAACAGATCGGCGAGCCCGGATGGAATGCCCATACCGGTGCGGGTATCATTCGGCCGAAGCTGGCCTTTGACCGGATGATGGGTCGTTGAGTCCGTCTCCGTGCAGGTCCAGGGTCGCGGTTCCGCTGATGTTTTTGTCTATTTTTTCGTCCCGTTGTGGTATTATTCGCGTCAAAAAGGGTCGCAGGAGCAGATGTAACTTGCCGAAATTCGAGATCGTACACAAGAAAACCGGGGAAGTTATCTTCTCGGGGCGAGGCGGGTCCCTGAAAGAGCTGGTTCAGTCGGCCGCTACCGCGGGCGTGGATGCCTCCATCGCGGGACTGCTGTTCTCCAAACTGAAGAAGACATCGAAAGCCAGATTGTACGGGGCGGATCTGAGAGAGAAAGACTTGTCGGAGATAGACCTGACCGAAGCCGACATGACCGGTTCGGATTTCTCGTCCTCCAATCTCGAAGGATCGCTTCTGAACAAGGCCAGCCTGTCCCGGTCCACGTGGGTCAGGGCCAACCTGTCCCGATCCGCGCTCGTCGAAGCCGATCTTACGGAAGCCGACATGAAAGACGCGGATTTGACGAAAGCCGTTCTGGATGGAACCAATTTCACCGGCGCGAAGCTCATGGGGGCGAATCTTTCTGGTACGAGGATCGGCAAGGCCAACTTCACGCGAGCCGATCTCCAGGGTGCCCGGATGCAGTCCGCGGACGCATCCAAGGGCCAGTTGAGCGGCATCAACTTGGCCGGTGCGGACCTGTCGTGGGCGAATCTCTCCAAGTTGCGTATGGAGCGGTCGGATTTGAGCGGCGCGAATCTGGAGCGGTCGGATTTGAGCGGTGCGAAACTCATCGGCAGCAACTTCACCGGCGCGAATCTTACCAGCGCTAACCTTCAGGGGGCTGATCTGACCGGCGCCATCCTGGACGGTGCCGATCTATCCAGTGCGAACCTCACTGAAGCGATCATGAAGAATACCAAGGTGGTGAACGCGAAACTGGACGGAGCAAAACTGGTCAGGGCGGTCGGTCCCGGATGTGACCTCAGTGGTGCGGATTTGAGCGATGCGGACATCACTGCTGCGGATTTCTCCTCGGGCCAACTCGTTGGGGCCACACTGTCGCGGGCGATTTCGCCGGGAATCAATTTGACCCGCGTTGACATGCGCAAAGCCACACTGCTCAAGGCCAACCTTTCCGAAGCCACCTTCGTTGCGGCTCAAATGCAGGAGGTCGATGCGAGGGGAGCTGTGCTCGAAAACGCCAACCTTTCCGAAGCAGATTTGACCGGTGCGCATCTGGAGGAGGCAACGTTCCAGAAAGCGAAGTTGGTCTCCGCGGACCTGTCATCCGCTTCGTGCACGACCACGTCGTTCTATGATTCCGACATGTCCAGTGCCAGGGCGCATGGCGCAGACTTCACCGACGCGGACATTCAGAACGCCAGGCTGAATGGCGCGGATTTTACGGGGAGCACCTTCAGCGGAGCCAATCTCAGCGGCGTGAAAATGACCGACGTTTGCTTTGTCAGGGCTGACATTACTCGTGCGAATTTTTCGTGGGCATATATGGAAAATGTCGATTTTTCAGGTGCGAAAGTTGCCGGCGCCAGTATGAGGGGAGCCAGCATCAAAAGCGTGAAAGGGATCAAGTTCAAGAAGCCCGCGCCGTAACCCAACCGAATCCAAGAAGCCGACTTCTTATTGCTCGGTTTCTCAAATATGCCGTCCCGTCTCATACCAATGTGCGATTCAATAAGCAATATTGCTGAAGGGCGCTCCTGGGAGGTCTCCGGAGCGCAGTCAGGCTGTGCCGTTCGTAGCGGAGGAGACCTCCCAGGAAAAGCCCAGAGCAGAGTCCTCGGACGTTACAAATTGAACTGCGCATTGGTATCAGATCCCTGCCCACGGCTGTTCAGTGGGACCGGCATCTTGCCGGTGACACTCCCGTCCAGCGGTGGCACCCTGAACCAGGAACTCGTGAAGGGCAGGACGAGTACGCGACCTTCTTTACGTCATTGAGTAATCAGCGGTCCGGACGGCCTGTCAAAGCCGCGAGGGGCTGGTGTTCGTACCCCAGCGACCTGGCCACACCTTCATGGGTCACGCATCCTTTGTACACATTGACCCCTTTTGCCAGGGGGACGTCGTTGGCGACCGCGGCATGAAATCCCAGGTCGGCAAGCTTCACCGCGTAGGGCAACGTAACGTTGGTCAGGGCGAACGTCGAGGTGCGGGCAACAGCCCCGGGCATATTCGGGACGCAGTAGTGGATGACGTCATCGACGACAAAGGTAGGGTTGCGGTGGGTGGTAGGCCGGGAAGTCTCGACACATCCGCCCTGATCCACCGCCACGTCCACGATCACGGTCCCCGACTTCATGGCCCGGATCATCTCACGGGTGACGAGCCTCGGCGCTCGGGCTCCGGGTATGAGGACCGACCCGATCACGAGGTGTGATCCCACTACCGCTTCGGTAATATTGTCCATGTTGGAGGTAATCGTGGTGGCCTGGTTGCCGTACAGGTCGTCGATGGAACCAAGCCGCTGCTGATCCACATCCAGAATGTGGACTTCCGCGCCGAACCCCACGGCTATCTTGAGCGCAGCCCTGCCGACCGTCCCCGCTCCCAGTATGGAGACCCGGCCGCGTTTGACACCCGGCACGCCCCCGAGCAGGACCCCCCGGCCGCCCTGAGGTTCCTCGAGGAAGTGCGCCCCAACCTGCACGGACATACGGCCGGCGACTTCGCTCATCGGCACGAGGAGCGGCAGGGAACCGTCGTCCAACTGGATCGTTTCATAGGCGACTGCAATCACCTTGCTCTTGACCAGGGCCGCGGTGAGTTCCGGTGCGGGTGCGAGATGCAGATAGGCATACACGATCTGGTCCTCGCGGAGCAGCCCGTACTCGGGTTCGAGCGGCTCCTTGACCTTCATGACCATGTCTGAAGCCGCGTAGACATCCGCAGCGGTGCCAACGACACTCCCGCCGGCTGCTACATATTCTTCGTCGAGAATACGGCAACCGTGGCCCGCGGTGGATTGAATGAGTACCGTGTGCCCGTGCTGTACCAGCACACGCACCCCTGAAGGAACGATCCCGACTCGGGATTCGTCTTCCTTGATTTCTTTCGGAATGCCGACGATCATTACCTTCTCCGCACTGGTTCATGACTCCGGAGTGGGTGAACTGAAGGCCCCGTTTGAGTCCCGATCCGGTTCTGATGCACCGTTCACTCGAACTTCATTGCTTCAACGGCGCTGAGTCTTCCGGCCCGTGCCGCAGGGAGGAGACCGGAAGCGACCCCGAGAAAAACAGCCAGGAGCACGGAACCAATCACACTGGAAAGGAACATGCCGTACTCGGCCGCGGTCTGAAAAAGGGTCTGGAGAACCTCGACGGCCCACAGACCGCAAATGATACCGATAAGAGCCCCAACCAGACTGACCGTCAAGGACTCGAACAGAAACTGGTACACGATCATCCCTTCGGTGGCTCCGACAGCCTTGCGCAGACCGATTTCCTTGGTGCGTTCGTTGACCACCGCGAGCATCACATTCGTGATCCCAAGCCCGCCGAGGATGAGCGTAACGCCAATAGCCGAGTAGAGAAAGAACTTGAAGACGAACACAATAGTCTGGATCGCCACGATCCGTTCCGGATAATACACGATGGACAACGATTCGGAGTATCCGGGGTGGTTCGCGCTTAATACAGTATAGACCTGGCGATGAAGTTCGGCCACCGAATTCCAATCCACGGCTCTCACATAGATGTGACGTATGTCACGCATACCGGTCAATTTCGCTCTTGCCGTGGATAGGGGCACGAACACACTCTCCATGTATGACAGGTCTTCCACTCCTCCCAGCACGCCGATCACATGGAACACGATCCCGCCGACGAGAAGGTCTCGCCCTAACGGGTTTGTGGGGCCGAACAATTCTTTCTGAACGGTCTGGCCGATGATGCAGACCTGGCGCAAAGAGACCTCGTCTTCCTTGGTTATCCGCCTCCCGCTTTCCATGGGCAGGTAGAACGCCTCGAAAAAGTTTGCCTCAATTCCCGCGACGTTGAGCCTCAACGTTTTCTTTCCATAAGAGGTAGGCACCCTGCCCCTCCATTCGGCAGGAGAAACGTGAAGAGCGCCCTGGAGCTGTCTCAGATCCTCCACATCTCCGTCGGTAAAGCGGCCGTGATGCCACCTGAGCGTGTTGAGGTAATCCCAGCCGGCCTTGACGACGGTGGCGCTACCCAGCACCTCGAGGTTTTTGCCAAGCGTGCTTTCGACCGAATCCCCCATGGTGATGACTGTAATAAGCCCGGCGATGCCCAGAGCGGTGCCGATGATGGCCCCCTTGTACCGTCGCCTGTTGCGATAGACCTGTTTGAAGGCTGTTCTTAATAGGTCTTTCCATACCATAGAGGGCTAACCCCGGCTTGGGCTCCGAACCGAGACACCCTTATCAGCTCAGCCTCCGGGAGTCAAAGAACATGAACCACCCGCTTGTTATAGGGGAACGCGTCGAGTCGCGGTACATTCACGAGGAGAGAGCGGTGCAGCGACGCTATTGGCTCGCCCCACCAGGAAGGCCTTGCATTCGTCTGAGTCGTTCCGGCACACGCCACTTGGCCATCAGGACCGCGGAACTCGTCGGTACCAGGTCTTCCCACGACTCCCCCGCGATCATCCGCCTCCGCAGCTCGGATCCCGTGATCCCCTTTCCTGAGGGAGGTTTTTCCCACATGACCTCGGTTTTCAGACCGAGCGAACGGAACATATCGAGCTTCTTCCTGCCCCAGGAATCATAGATGGTCAGATAGAATACCGCATCCAGAGGTACGTAGTGCCGGTACAATTCGGGAAAGTTTATGGGGAGCGGCACGACGGAGAACTCCTCCCATGGGGTCCCTGCTTCGACGAGAGCGGCCCTGATCAGTGTGTAGCGCTCGAAATAGGTGAGGGGATTGCGAGCGGTCCCGCTGCGGCCCGGATCGGCAGGGTCTTCTTTGGCGAGGGTGGGATCGGGGTTGGTAATTCCTACCACGAGGTGCCTGCATCGGGCTTTCCCCGCCAACAGGTAGGTGAGGTGGTCGTTGTGCAACCCCTGGAATCGGCCGTGAATGACTCCGACTTCAGTCATAGAGCGGTTCCTTGCGTAACGGGTCGTCGCTCCGTGCTTCAAGCCGATCCGTGCTCCGGCACGATGGAACTCCGGGCGAAGACCGGCCGATCGAGACCTGCCGAGCATACCACATCCCGCGCGTCGGCAAAACCATTGACTTTCAAGGGGCAATCTCGGATTCTTCATCCACTCCGGTGATAGGACCGACAGAACGCGCAAGGATGAAAACCGCATGGAGAATTGGCGGAAAACATATGGATCCAAACTTCTCTCGGCTGAAGACGCTGCGGCCAAAATCAAGAACGGCGACCGCATCTATTTGGGGAGCCGGTGTTGCGAACCGACGAAGATAATAGAAGCCCTTGGGGCCTCGTACCTCGAAGACCTGGAAATGCTCCAGTTCATACCGGGAGAGCATGCGGTTGCGTTGGGGGCAAAAGGTCACCACAGGTTCAGGTTAAAGACTTTCTTTCTCGGAGGACTGGCGCAGGCTACCAGTTCCGCGTCGGAAGCGTACTACGTGCCACTTTTTCACTCTCAGATCCCCGAGTTCTTCAGAACCCGCCGCATACCCATCGACGTGGCCGTCGTCCAGGTTTCGGAACCTGACGAATCGGGGCGTTTCAGTCTCGGCGTCTCGGTGGACGTGTCCCTCTCCGCTGTGGAATCGGCCCGGACCGTCATCGCTCAGGTCAACCCTCGCATGCCCCGAACCCGCGGAGATACGCTCATCCCCGGCGATCGAATCAACAATCTGGTGGACGGTCCTGAGGAACTCTGGGAGGCGCCACCGGAGATGCTCGGGCCGGTGGAAAAGGAAATTACCCGGTACTGCAGCGAACTGGTCGACGACGGATCGGTGCTCCATTTCGGATTCGCAGGCATTTCGAAAGGGCTGATGGAATTTCTGATGGATCGTCGCCATCTGGGAATCCACACGGAGATCTTCACCGATTCGCTCTGCGACCTTATCGAAGCGGGGGTGATCGATAACAGCACGAAGAAGATCTACACCGGCAGATCGCTCGCGACCTGCTGCATGGGGACCCGCCGCGTGTACAACTTTGTCAATGATAATAAGCTGGTAGAATTCTACCCGTCGGATATTCTTCTGTATCCAACCTTTATCGGGTCCAACGCGAAGATGGTGGCAATCAACCTGGCGGTACAGGTGGATCTGCGGGGTCAGATACGGCAAGGAAACCCCACCTGGACCGTCTTCGAAGGATCCGGTGGCGATCACGACTTCATGCGCGGCGCAGGGCTCTCCAGAGGTGGACGATCGATCGTATGTCTGCGTTCGACCTCACTCCGAAGCGGCCGTTCCACGATTGTGCCGTCGTTCGGCGCGAAGGCGTCGGTGATCATGAACCGCGGGGAAGCCAACTACATCGTCACCGAGCACGGCGTGGCGTATCTCGGCGGTAAATCGGTGCGCGAGCGGGCCATGGCCCTCATCGAGATAGCCCACCCGGACCACCGCGAAGATCTGATGCGGGAGGCCCGCGAACTGGGGTATGTGTATTCAGATCAGGTCTATGTCCGCACCGCTTCGCCTGACCTGCGGCAGCGAGTCCGCTGCGAGCATGAGTTCAAGCACGGTCTCATCGGGCATGTTCGGGTCGTCAAGCCCACGGACGAATCCATGGTTCGGGACCTGTTCTACAATCTGTCGCAAGGTTCCGTCTATTTCCGCTACTTCAGCCCGCGTCGGGCCATGCCGCACGACAATATCCGGGAGTACGTGAGCCTTTCCGAGGAGAAGGGATTATCAGTGGTGGTTACAGTGGGCCCGCGAGAAAACCGCCGCATGATTGCCGAGAGCCGGTACGTCGTGGAGAAAGACGGGTACGCTGAAGTGGCGTTCATGGTGGACGAGTCCTATCACGGGTACGGCATCGGAACGTTCCTGCTGAACTACCTGGCCGAGATCGCGAAGGAACGCGGGGTAAAGGGTTTCCAGGCGGATGTTCTCGTCTCCAACGCGCCGATGATCAAGGTCTTCGAGAAGCAGCCGTACGTGCTCCACAAGACTGTTTCAGACGGAGTCATCACCATCAGGTTCCGGTTCGACGAGCCAAAAGAAGCCTGAGTGCTCGATTTCATAAATACGATGTCTCTCTCCGAGTCCCAGCTCTTGGCTGTTCAGTGGGGCCGGCATCTTGCCGGCCATTCTTTCCAAACCGGTCCCCCCATCGACGTCACCCCGGCGAAAGGCGGAGGCAAGCAATCCCGGATGCCGGCCTCCGCCGGAATGACGGACAGAAGAACAGCCCAGCGTTCAGTTAGCCCTTCTGCTCTGTGAAGACACTCTTCGTTCTTTCCCTTTCCCTCTCCAAAAGGGAAAGGGAAAGGTTGTCGTGTCATACTTCACAAAGATTCACCTTTTAAATCAACCAGTTTTAATACCAAATCAAAGAATTACTTGCAAAATGTCTTTCAAGCAGTATAGTGCCCTTCCGTTGAGGCGCATCAGGGCCGTGACGGCCGGTCGCTCCCGGCGTTGACATATGAATTGGCTCTGGTTGGGCTCAAGAAGCCCCGCTCGGTGAAAGGCCTCCAATAGTCCCTGGGAGGCTGAGTGACGCACATAGTGCTTCTCTCCTACCCACGAGAAGGACGGAATTGCGAAATGGCACGCATTTTATACGGTGTAATGGGTGATTCTCGAGGACACCTTAGCCGTTCTCTGGCTGTAGCACAGGCAATGCCTCGTCACGAGTACCTCTTTGTGGGCGGGGGAACGGTCCACGAGCTCGCGCAAGCGGGGTACGCCGTCGAGAATGTCCCTATGGCCTCGACGATTCGTCGGAACAACCGGGTTCACCTCCGGGCAACCTTGGCCAACGCGGCGAAGGTCTTCGCGTCGCGGGGGCCGGTAGTGAAACGTATTGCTGAGATCGTCAAATCGTTCGATCCTGATCTCATCCTGACCGACTACGAGTTCTTTACGCCGCTGGCCGCTGCCGCGCTGGGCCGACCCGCGGTGAGCCTCGACCACCAGCACATCCTGACCCACTGTACGTACCAACCTCCGCCGGGTCAGTATCTGAACCGATTCCTTACTTGCTCCGCGATCCGGCAGTTCTATAGTGCGGCGGATCGCTTCTTCATCGTCTCTTTCTATCCGCTGCCGCCTACAGATGACTCGAACACCGAGGTCTTCGCACCGATCGTGAGGGGCGTGGTCAAAGAGATCGTCCCCACCCCGGGCGATCACGTGCTCGTCTACTTTGCCGATGGGGCCTTCCACAGCCTGCTCCCTGTTCTGGAAGCGAGGAAGGCCAAGTGCATCATCTACGGACTGGGAGAGCGGCCTCCGACTAAGAACCTCGTTTTCAAAGGAGAGTCGATTCACGGTTTCCTGGAAGATTTGGCCTCCTGCCGGTACGTCATATCCAATGCTGGACATTCGTTGATCAGTGAGGCCCTTTACTACGCGAAACCGGTCCTCGCATTCCCGAGAAATTATGAGTACGAACAACTGCTGAATGCGTATTTTCTGTCGAAACACGGGCTCGGGGCGTACGGCTTGTCACTGGCGGCAGCGGAAAGAATCCTCGGCATCTTCGAGCAACGCCTGGAAGGGTACCGGGCCGGGATGGAGGCGCATCGCATCTTCGGATACCAACGCCTGGTCCATCGGCTGGAAGCCCTGATGGGGCATGACCTCGACAGAGACGAGAGCCGGTCTCGCGATCGCCAGGAGGCTCCCTGGGCCTATTCGTGACCGAATTTCTGAGGCCTCCGAGGCGCTCCCCTTGACAAAGCAGCGCGTTTTTTCAGAGAATCCGCGGTGATCTTCCCTCGGCTTCGAGGCGCGGAATCGGCAGAGGGCTCGTTTCGATTCATCGTTTCGAGTCCGTTCTTTTTTTGGGGACTTTCAGGAGCAGGTGAGTTGCCAACAACAGATTTTTGGAACCGGGGCGTTTACGTAAACACCTCCCCGTCGGCCCGGAGATGGCCACGATTCTTTTCACTCCTTTCAGCGCTGGTGGTCAGAGACCTCACCAGTCGGTACCGGCGCTCTTCTCTGGGGATGTGGTGGGCTTTCCTGCAGCCGCTGATCCTGATGCTGCTCTTCAACATGTTGCGTGGTTTCGTCAACATCCCGAGCGACGGGATTCCCTATGTGCTCTTCAGTTATGCAGCTCTGACCCCCTGGACCTTTGTCAGCAATTCGGTATCGTCCTGCGGCCCGAGTATTATCACGAACGCGGAAGTGATCAAGAAGATCGCTTTGCCCCGCGAGGTATTTCCTCTCGCATGCGTCGTCGCGACCCTGTTCGATTTTGCCGTGTCGTGCATTCTCTTGGCGGGGATGATGGCCTGGTTCGGCGTGCCGGTTGGATTGTCCCTCTTGTGGCTACCGGTCCTGATCGTGCTCATGGCTGCGGTGGCGTTCTCGGTGGGGCTCCTGATCTCGGGGCTGGGGACCTTCAGAAAAGACTTCATCTTCGCAACCCCCTTTCTCATGCAGGCGTGGCTGTTCGTTACCCCGGTGATCTATCCGTTGAGCACGGTTCCCGAGAGCTGGCGCCTGTTGTACATGATGAACCCGATGGTCGGGGTGGTTGAGGGGTTCCGCAACGTGCTCCTCAAGGCGGAGCCGCCGCCCATGGAACCGCTCGCGTGCGCCGTCGTCATCACGGGGATTCTGCTGGCGATTGCCTGGCCGGTGTTCCGTAGCCTGTCGAGCTATTTTGCGGATGTACTATGAGTGAGCCCATGTCCGATGATGTGGTTGTCAAAATAGACGGTCTGTGGAAACGGTACGGACTGCCCGTTCCTGAAGTGGTCCGCAAAGTGTGGAACCTCGCGAGGCGCTCCAAGAACTCCGGCCGGCCGGAGGACGACGGCCCGTGGGCCTTGAAGGAGGTCAACCTCGAAATCCGCCGGGGTGAAACCGTCGGGATCGTTGGACGCAACGGCGCGGGAAAGAGCACGCTCCTGAAGGTCCTGGCAGGGGTGACTACCCCCACGCGTGGAAGAGTCGAGATCTACGGCAGGATCTTTCCCATGATCGAACTCAATGCCGGCCTGAACATGGAGTTGACCGGCCGTGAGAACGTGCGCCTCCTGGCCGCGGTCATGGGGCTGTCGCGAGAAGAGATCGAGTCCAAATTGCCGGACATAGAAGACTTTACCGAACTGAGCGAATGGTTCGACAGGCCGGTAAGGACCTACTCCAGCGGTATGCTTGCCCGCCTGGGTTTCGGGGTTGCGGTGAACGTCGAGAGCGACGTGATCCTCATCGACGAGACCTTTTCGGTGGGTGACCTGAAGTTCCAGAACAAGAGTCTCGCCAGGATCAGAGAAATGCGGGAGAGCGGCGCGACGGTCCTGCTGGTCAGCCACAGCCTCGAAACGCTCCAATTTGTGGCTCGCCGCGGTATCCTGATGGAACAAGGGAAGGTGATCGCAACCGGATCCTCGCTGGAAGCGGTGACCGCGTACGAAAGGCTCGTCTTCCGTGCGGAGCAGGAGCGATTGGAGCATCGGGCCAAGAACCGTATCTCCACGCAGGAAGCCAACATCTACAGCGCGCGGATTTTCGGGGGGAACGGCGAAACTCTCACTGAGGTCCCCGTCGGAACATCCTTCGGAATAGAGGTCGAGTTCCGTCTGAACCGGCCCCTGTTGAGGCCCATGTTTTCGGCGGGCATCCTGAATGCGCAGGGCATCCTGTGCAAATGGAACATCTCGGAAGAAGACGGACTCGCGGAACCCGGGCCGTGCGGGCGGTACCTTATTCGGGCATGGTACCCGGAAAACCACCTGATGTGCGGCGCATACGAGGTGCATTTCGCGGTACGGGACGCGACTTCCTTCGAAACCCTGGAACGCCTCGCCGGGCTTGTGAGTTTTGCGGTCATCGGGGACAACCGCGCGCGCGGGATCGTGTGCGGAGACTGCCAGTGGGAGCTGATCCCTATCGAGGAGAACGACCGGCCCTCCGACGGACCGGAGCAGACCGGGTGATGGAAGCGCACCGAAATGCAGAAGCTCAGGCTTTGACGGTCCGCACCATGCTGTTGGACGATCGGGAGTACCAGGTGGACGTGCGCCGCAAGGTGTCTCTGGCCCCGGAAGCTCCCAGAATCGTCGTGGTCTCGTATCAGGGGAACGCAGCGGCCCGCGAGCTTCTGCGGGTGTGCATTGCCGGGGTCCAGCGATTCACGCCGGAACCTCACGAATTGTGGATCGTCGATAACAACTCGCCGGAAGAGCACCTGGATTGGCTCATCGAGTGGCCCGGTATCAACCTTGCACTCAATCGGACGGAACCGTTGCCGCGGGAAGAACTGGACCGATCGCACGCGGAGACCGGTCAGCACGGCCAGAAGAACTGGGGGAGTTACGCGAACGCAGTGGGGCTCGAACTGGGGCTGAAGGCCATCGATCCCGAAACGAGTTTTCTCGTGACCATGCACATGGATGCGCTACCGTGCAGCGAGGGATGGCTCTCTTTCCTGCAGTCGAAGATCACTGGGCGCATCGCCGCTTCCGGTGTCCGGATCGACCGGACCCGCACTCCGGAAGGGGTGCTGCACGTCCTCGGCTATATGGTGGATTTTCAGATCTTCCGCGGACTGGGACTCGACTTCTTCCCGGACCTCCCACATCTGGATGTCGGGGATCGCGTCACGATAAGGCTCCGTGAAGCGGGGTACGAGGTGTTCGCCTGCCCGAACACCGTCTGGGAACCTGAACTCGCCGAGACGATTCCGCCTTCTTCACCACTGCGGCATCTCCACGTGGACAGGGCTTTCAACGACAACGGAGAAGTGATCTTTCTGCATCTCGGTCGCGGGGTACGCAGGTCCATTGGCGAGCACCGGAAAGGGATTGGTGCGGAGGAATGGGCCCGTTTCGTAGACGAGCACCTTCTTGCCGGAGCGTGACGTGATGGATAGCGCGCCTCTCCAGGTCTCTCGGGACCAGTTCGGCACCCTGGGCTATTCGCTCAGGCGGTACCTGGTGGACGATTTCCACTTCCGCCACGTGGTGACGCTCCCCGAGGGAGGGCTCGTGCTGGACCTGGGCGGAAACCGGATCCGCAAGAGGGGATTCTTCGACATAGATCAGTTCGGCCTTCAGGTCTTCTATGCCAACCTCTCCACAGCGAAGCAGCCTCACGTCCAAGCTGACGCGGGGGCGATCCCTTTCGACAGCGAGGTGTTCGACGCTGTGATCTGTGCGGAACTGCTCGAGCACGTGCCGCACCCGCCCGCGGTACTGGCTGAGGCGCATCGGGTGCTCCGGAAAGGCGGCGTGCTTCTCCTGTGCGTCCCGTTGCTGAACCGGATTCACGGCGATCCGCACGATTACGGCCGGTACACCGATTCTTACTGGTCGCATGCCCTGCAAACTGCCGGCTTCCGCGACACACGCATCGAAAAACAGGGTCGTTTCTGGTGCGTGCTGGTCGACATGGTACGAGACCTGGTCGTCCGGAAGACCGCTAGCGGCGTGCTCGCAAAACCGTCGGCGATTCGCCTTTTGGCCACCGTTATGGCAATGTGCAAGAGGAAGGCCCTGGAATGGGACGCCGTGGCGGATGACCAGGGAGGCCGGACCCCGGTGGGCTACACGACGGGATTTGGCATTACCGCGCGAAAAGCCTAGTGCTGCTTTTCGGAAGTTCGATCGAGCGATTCCGGGAGCTTGGTGGGATAGGCATCTTGCCTGTCCATCGAGAAATGACAGGCGGGACGCCTGTCCCACCGAACAGCCAGTGAAGCCGCGGCCATGAACTGAAACGGCGCTTCACCGGAATCCGCGACCGTGTTTGTGAAACGCAGCTATAGTACCGATCCGCTTACACAGTGACCGAAGAATGAACGGACCGAAAGTTTTCTTGACCGGTGGTGACGACGTCGGCTGGGCCGTGGACGAAGATCTGCGGCTCACCCGGCAGGCCGTGGAACGGGTCGCGTATCTGGTGGACCTTTCCGCGTGCGACGTGGTCCATTCGATGTGGTGGGAAGGGCTCATGATGCTCTCCCCGGACGATCTGATCGGCAAGCATGTCGTCTGTAACGTGCCTGGTGAACCGTCCCGGTACTTCTCCATTCCCGGGCATCGGCGTGCATTGCCGCTGGTCGGGCAATGGGTGACGCGCACGTCGCAGGGATTCGATCAGATGAAGGGGTTTGGCATTCACTCGGTGCAAATCCCGTATCTGATTGACGTGGAGACCTTCAGACCGCTCGAAAAGGACGACAACGCAAGCGCGGAGCTACGGGCCAGATGGAATATCCCGACGGACGCTTACCTCATCGGGAGCTTCCAGCGGGACACCGAAGGAGCTGACCTGAGGTCCCCAAAGCTGATGAAGGGCCCTGACGTGCTCCTGGAGATACTGATCGGACTCCAGCGGAGACACGTCAGGTTCCACTTGATCCTTGCCGGGCCGAGGCGCCACTGGCTGGTACGGCAGTGTGCCGCACGGGGAATCCCATTTACCTACCTTGGCGAGCTTTCTGAAGAGGATGACCTCAAAATCAATTCACTCCCGAGGTCGACGCTCAACGTGCTCTACAACATGCTGGACCTCTACGTGGTGGCCAGCCGAACCGAAGGAGGGCCACATGCGATTCTCGAGGCGGCCGCGTCCCGATGCAAGGTGATCAGCTCCCTTGTCGGGATGGCTCCGGACGTCCTGGAGCCTCGCTGCATCTTCAGGTCAGCTCCCGACGCTGTGGCAATCATCGAAAGGGATGTCAGCGAGCGCTTCCTGGATGACACGCGCGACATTCAATACGAACGAGTGCAGGTCAATCACCGCCCGGAAAGCACGGCCCATCTGTTCCAGCGGCTTTACGCGAATCTCGACTCGATACCGCGATTTCGCGGGGTGCAGCCTCCAGCGATCCGAACGCGCGCATCCATCGAGGAAAAAGGAGACACGGAAATCACTCCGGGAAGACGATCAAAGAAAAACACGCTCACGGTCGGGCTGTGGCACACCTTTTACGCGCCGCCGTACGGTGGAGGCAATCAGTTCATGATGGCCCTGCGAAAGGGTCTGCTGCGGCAAGGGGTCGAAGTCCGAGAAAACGAACTGACCGAGGATATAGACGCGTACGTGCTCAATTCCATCCATTTCGATGTGGATCGGTTCATGGAATTTAGCGCCAGGCACCGTATCAATGTGATTCACCGCATTGACGGACCCATTCATCTCATCAGAGGATACGACCGGGAAAAGGACGAACTCTGCTTCGACTTGAACGCGAAGTTCGCGTCCGCGACCGTAATCCAATCTTCGTGGACCTACCAGCGCATCGTTGAAATGGGGTATCAGCCGGTCAACGCGGTCATCATCCGCAACGCGGTGGACTCGGAGATCTTTCATTCCCGCGGCCGAATCGCGTTCGATCCGCGGCGCAAGATACGCCTGATCTCCACGAGCTGGTCCAACAACCCGAGAAAGGGCGGGCCGGTGTACAAATGGATCGAGGAGCATCTCGACTGGGATCGGTTCGAGTATACGTTTGTGGGGAATGCCTCGGAAAACTTCACCCGCGCTCGGCACGTTCCGCCGGTCTCGTCCGAAGAGCTGGCCGAGCTGCTCCGCACCCACGATGTGTACATTACGGCCAGCCGCAACGACCCGTGCTCCAACGCGTTGATCGAAGCGATGGCCTGCGGACTTCCTGCCCTCTATCTCGAGGACGGGGGGCACCCTGAGCTGGTGGGGCAGGGCGGTTTGCCGTTCAAAGAGGAAGCGGAGATTCTGACTCAATTGGAACAGATCGTGGAGAATTATGAAACGTTCCAGCGGCTTATCGCCGTATCCACCCTGGATGACGTGGCTGCGAAGTACCTGGCCCTGGTGCAGGAAGTGGTCCAATGAGCCGGCATCTCACACTGTTCTTCACCCGAGGGGTGTCGCTGCGCACCTGGAGCATGATGGGCTCGCTCGAACGAGAGGTCGCCCTGTACAAACGACTGCTGGAACATGGGTACGCGGTAAGTTTCGTCACGTACGGCGATGCCTCCGACCTGGGGTATGCGTCGACCCTGGGCGGCATCCGCGTGCTCTGCAACGAGCGGTCTCTGCCGCTGGAGCGGTACGAGGCCATGCTCTTTTCGCTGCACGGCAGGGCCCTGGCCGAATCTGACATCATCAAGACCAACCAGACCTATGGAGCTGAGTTGGCTCTGTGGGCTTCCCGCCTTCTCGGGACGCGATTCGTGGCCCGCTGCGGGTATATGTGGTCCCTCAACGCGGCACGGGAGCGCGGCGAGGATTCCGCGGCTGCCATGGAAGCCCGCCGCGTCGAGGCGAAGGCCTTCCGGGGTGCAGACCGGGTGGTGGTGACCGCCCCGGCAATGCGGATCAGCGTCTCGGAAAGACTCCCCGAGGTCGCGGATCGCATTCGCGTCATTCCCAATTACGTTGATACCGACACCTTCCGCCCGCTCGGGCCCGCGGCCGACCGCCCGTCGCTGGTATTTGTGGGGAGAATAGCGCCTGAAAAGAACCTGGAAGCGCTCCTTCAGGCAGTGGAGCCGCTCGGAGTCGCTTTGACGCTCATCGGCGAAGGGAAGCTCCGGCCGGAACTGCACGAAAAATTCGCGGCCCTGGACGGGCAGGTGACCTGGGAAGGGAACATCCCGAACCGCCAACTCCCCGAGTACTTGAACCGCGCCGGGATGTTCGTGCTGCCGTCATTCTACGAAGGCCACCCGAAGGCCCTGCTCGAAGCGATGTCCTGCGGCATACCCGTGATCGCGGCGAATTCGCCGGGAATTCGCGAGGTAGTCGAGCACCGGCGCACCGGACTCCTCTGCGGTACCGATCCACTGAGCATCCGGTCATCCATCGAAGAGCTGATGGCGAATCCTGATCTGCGTGCCGAGTTGGGCCGCAACGCACGGAAATACGTGCTGGATCACTATTCGCTCGACAGAATTCTGGACCTGGAACTGGCGGTCCTCCAAGACCTGGCCGGAAAATGAAGAACATGCCTAAGTACAGGATTTCATCAGTACGGTCGCGGATTTTAGGTTTGTTGGTGGGACAGGCATCTTGCCTGTCACTTCTTAATGGACCGGCAAGATGCCGGCCCCACTGAACAGCCAAGAGCAGAGCCTCCAAACGAGACCGTATTCATGAAAACGAGTTCTAAGCGTCACCCTGGGGCAGCTTCTTTGTTTATTGAGTGTCCGCCGGCCGCAACCAGACACCGGTGACTGTAGGGACAGGCCCCCGCGCCTGCCCGAACCTGTCTTATAAGGATCGGCCACGGGCGGATACAGGGGTCCGCCCCTACAAGATCCAGCAACCCGGCCCACACCGTTTTTTCCGTGGCGGAACAAATGGAGAAAAGTGGGAAATCCAGCTGCCTGAACGAGTACCCCAGGCATTCTCTCCTTCGGAGCACCCTGTGCAGAGATCCGGTCCGCGGGTAACGGTGTTGATGTCGGTCTTCAACGACCAGGGATACCTGCGGGAAGCCATCGAGAGCATTCTCAATCAGACCTTCCGGGATTTCGAGTTCCTCATTATCGACGACGGATCCACACAGCCCTTCGACCATATTCTTGCAGCGTGTCGGGATCCTCGTATCGTGATGATACGGCACGAGAACATGGGCTTGACGCGGTCCCTCAACCGAGGGCTGCGCTCCGCGGCAGGAACGTATATCGCGAGGATGGATGCAGACGACGTGAGCCTCCCGACCCGGTTGGAGACTCAGATAGGGGAGTTCGACCGGAATCCCCGGCTCGATCTCGTGGGGACGTTCTTCGACGTAGTTGACGCGGACGGACGGCTGCTCGAACGGAAGAGCCTCATCACCGACTCGATCTACCGGTTGTGGCGACTGCAATTCCACAACAACTACGGTCACGGCTCCATCATGGCGAAGAAACAGGCGCTCCTGGACGTCGGCGGGTATGACGAACGATTGTCGTACGCTCAGGATTACGACCTCTGGTCCCGCCTATCCGAAAGACAAAATACGAACGTGATTGCCGAGCCTCTGTACCAATATCGGCTCGTGCGCGACAGCAATCAGGCGTCAGTCCGAAACTACGACGCACAGCTCGCGGCTGCGGTAGAGATCAGCAACCGGAACCTCATGGCGTGCAATCCGCGGCTCACCGAAGACCAGGCGGCTGAGGTGCGCGCTCTGTATTGGCAATTCCAATACAAAGAAGTTCCCCTTCACGGATACGAGCGCGTCGTGGAGACTCTGGCTGGGTTTTGCCGGCGCTTCGCGGTCGAAGGTTCCGAAAGGGACGCACTCGTGGCCAAAGTGGCTCAGGATCTGAAGGAAAAGGTAGTGGACGCACCGAGCATAACCGCCGCGGGAAAACAAGAATTGCTGAACCTGGTCTGGACTGACTTCCGCTGCCTGTTTGGAGAAGCTCTTATCCCAGCGAAGACTAATGGTTTGAGTTGAATTATTCGGTAATCTTGTCTATATTCTGAAGGGTTATGCACCGGTTGCCGGTGCCGAAGCGCGGCGATGGCTGCCGGGTCATCTCGCCACCTGACTGCATGGAGGAACAAGGTATGTTCGGTCAAGACTTGAGACGCAGGATCGGTTCGCTCCTGAGCAAAGCGTTCCCCATGCCTGAAGGTCGGGAGCTTGAGGCGCTGAGAAACGAAATGGAGCTGCTCAAGGCCGGACTGCATCCATCTCGGGGCAACGGTGGTGACAATCCTGAACAGCATACCCCCCGTACTGCAGCGTCGGAGGCGCACGACCACCGGGAAATGCGAGTGCTGAGGCAGGAAATCGAGATACTCAGGAATGAGATGCTGGAGAACATCGCTGCGCTCAATCGGCTCGAAATTCTGACCCTTGGACAACGCATTCAACTTCTGAACGATTTTGGCAAGGAACTCCCTCCGACCGTCGCGGGGAGGACCAGAACCTCCATCAAACCGAGAGGATACAGTTTCGGCATCATCACCAACGGTCAGCGAAACGAGAAGTTGGTCAGGTTGATCGAATCCATCCGACGCCAGAATCTCACGAACGACGTGTACGAAATTCTTATCGCTGGCTGCGTCGATGAGTTTTCCGGTCGTGACGGCCTCCGGACCTTCTCGCTGACTGAGGCGGCAGAGCAAGGGAGGCTCGGCGCGATGCGCAACGTGCTGGCGAAGGCGGCCACATTCAACAAATTCGTCTGCCTCGACGATGATTTCCTGCTTCATTCAGGATGGTCGAATGCTGTGGAAGCGGTCAAGGGGGACTTCGACCTCGCCACTGGGATTATCGTGAACCCCGATCTGAGCAGATACTGCGACTGGGTGAATATCATCGAGAATTATACGTTCCTCAGGTCGTACAGCGAGACATTCGCCAAATGCCAGTACGTGACGGGCGGGTACGGGATCTACAAGGATCACCTTTTCGTGGACCATTCGTGGAATGACGACCTGGGCTTCTATCAGGGGGAGGATGTCTCCTTCTCACGCAAGCTCTTTGAGGCAGGGTACGAGTTGAAATTCATTCCCGAGGCGATCGTGATGCACGACGACGAGCGCTACCGCCAGAAAGGGTACGGGGTGATTCGCCTGAAGTCCGCGGAAGAGTGCATGGACGACTGCCTGCTCAGCCTGAAACTGGAACAACTGTGCCCCAGGACCCTGTCGTAGGCGATCGTGGCAACCGATGCGACTCGCGATCGCCATTCGGTATGGCGCTGATTACCGGCTGATAGCAGAGGCGAGGACCACAGAACCACTCTACCCGAGTTTCATAGACAACTCGGACCCTGGCTGGATCGCATAAGTCAACGGCCGATCCGTCCCCATCGAAAGCCTTTTCGAGACGTTCAAAGCAGTCAGACTCCCGGCCGGAGAAAGCCTCCTCAGCGCGTACCGCCCCCGGTCCTTCTAATCTTTTTCGGGCAGATTTTTCTTTTTTGTGAAGGCTCTTTGTGCGTTGCTCAAGCGGCGGGTGGTCTTCTCCAGGCGGTCGATGAGGGTTTCAATGAAGACCTGGTAGAACTTCACCTTGAGATCGGGGCTTTCTCGTTCCAACACCTTGAGGTCGAGCTTCAGGACAATGCAGGGTTCCCGTGCGATGACGTGAGCCGTTCTCGCGGTAGCGGTGAGCGCGCCCATCTCCCCAAAGCACGCACCTGAAGGGAGCGTCGTGATGCGTCGGTTATTCTTTACCACACGCACCGAGCCGGAGAGGATGATGAAGAACGTCGTATCGATGTCCCCTTCTCTCACGATCACTTGCGACGGCTCGTAGCGGATGAACTTGCCATAGCGCGAGATTTCCTCGATCTCTTTCTTGTCGAAGGATCGGAAGAACTCGATCGATTTGAGCAGAGAAGCCTTCTTGCCGGCCTTGATGTCGCGGATGGAGATCCGTTCGCCCCGTACGGCCCGGTCGATTTCTTCCGCGAATTCCGCGCCGGATCGGTATCTCAGTTCAGGTTCTTTTTCGAGGGCCTTTTGAATGACCTGGTCCAGAGCGGGCGGAAGCTGCGGATCGAAACTCAGGAGTGACGGTGCAGGCGAATAGCGGATGCTCTCCATGAGTTCGTAGAGGGTGCGCCCCTGGAAGGGACGTCTGCCGACCAGCAGCTCGAAGAAGACCACCGCCAGCGAAAAGAAGTCTGTTTGCGGGGTGAGCTTGAGCCCTTTGGTCTGCTCCGGCGACATGTAACTCGGCGTGCCGATGACCTGGAACTCACTCGTGTGATTGGCCCGTGCCATCACAGCGATACCGAAATCGGTGATCTTGATACGCCGGTCCGCGGTGAACATCAGGTTTGCGGGCTTGATGTCCCGATGAATCACGTTGTTCCGGTGAGCGAAATCGAGGGCGAGGCAAATGCTCTTGACGATCTCGATCACCGTCTCTTTGGGCAGGAGCGACCCTTCCCGGTTGTAGGAGGTGAGCGTCTCCCCCCCGAGGAGCTCCATGGCTATGAAGCAGTAGTCGCCGTCCTGACCCAGGTCAAAAACGGTGACGATGTTCGGGTGGATCAGGTTCCCCGCGATCCGGGCTTCCTCGAAGAATTTATCGATAACGAACTTGAGGTCTTTCTTGTCGTAGACCAGATCGAACCGCCGCGTTTTGAGCGCGACCAACCGGCCGATCATGGGGTCCCTGGCCTTGAACACCTCGCCCATGTTGCCGCGGCCCAGGGTTCCAAGGATCTCGTACCGCCCGACGGTTCGGGTGACCTCGGGATCGGCGAATTCAACGCGTATTTTTTCGTCGCTAAGTTCCACGGTAGTCTATTCGGGGTTTCCAGGAGTTATAAGCAAACCCATTATAGACCAAAACCACGGAACAAGGAAGCGCCACGGATTCGTTTGGGCCTTGATATTCCACTTCCATGGTATATGGTGAGATTGAGAGAGGGAAACGTCATCTCTTGCCGGGACAAACGCAGTCCCTCGGATCGTGACGGGGGAGTTGTACCAAGAAAACTGCTGCTCAGGAGAGCTATCATGTGTGAATCCAACGTCTACCTCATCAAGGACGGTAAAGAAGAATTGATCATGGAGAGCGTCGGCCTGCTCGTGCCTGAGGGTAAGAACGTCCTTATCCGGAGTATATTCGGAGAGGAAACGGTCGTCGAAGCGACCCTGAAGGAACTCGATCTGACCGGTCACCGCGTCGTTCTCGAGACACGGTAACGTACGAGGGCGGCAGAAGCGTGCGGACGCGTCCCTGCCTCGCTTTCCGCTTGACACGCCACCCCAGCCCTTGTTAAACGATAACCGTGACCGGAAATTGAGCATTACTCAACGAACGAGATCCAAAGCAGGTTATTCCCATGGAGGCCGTGATTGTCCTGAATGCCGGCTATGAGTTCATGGGGCTCGTCTCGTGGCAGCGCGCCCTCACTCTCCTGTTCACCGGCAAAGTGGAGGTGGTTAAGGAATCCAATCGGACCGTCAGGACGGTGTCCCGAACGTTCCGTGTCCCTGCGGTGATTCGGCTCATCAAATTTATCCGCCAGATCTACCGCCGCGAGGTCCCCTTTTCCCGAAAGAACATTCTGACGCGAGACGGCTTCAGTTGCCAGTACTGCGGGCGAGACTTTCAGTCGGGAGACCTCACCGTCGACCACATCGTCCCCAAAGTGCAAGGCGGGCCCAACGAATGGACAAACGTGGTAGCCTGCTGCCGCGCGTGCAACATAAGAAAGGGCGGCCGCACGCCCAGGCAGGCCGGCATGCAACTGGTGCGAAAGCCGTTCAAACCCACCATCATGGAGTTCCTCAATCTCTACCTGAAGAGACGATTCGGGGTCGACCTGGCAGAACTCCTCGAATATTAATACGTACAAAAAAATACCCCTTGACCCGATCAAGGGGTATTTTTTCATTGACAGCCGTCATCACTGTGATATGAGGGGGGCACTTCTCAACATACTTTTCCATCCCAGTGGAACGCACGTAAACGGCCATTTAGATGCCGTTTTCGTGCTTTTGGACCCGTGGTCTTAGCCCCAACCTCACCACTTCTCGAACAACGAACTCCCTGTATACCGTCCGCTCGGGTTCCACCCGGTACCCGGTGGTGTGAACCCACATCCAACCTCTGGGGTGGGTTAAACCTCATATCTGGATTGTTGTCAACAATTTTTTAATGTCTTTTCGGTGGTTGAGAGTTTTTTCAAGAATATAGATGATTCATACTGCATGAATTGCTTTAGATATACGCGTCCGTTTTCTCTCAGGGCAGCCGCATACGTGCGGCGATGATTTTGTGGACCGGAGCCGCTCCCGCACTTGCCTCCGCCGGCATCGCATGGTAGATTGCCGGACATGCCGCTGTCCTACCAATGCGTTTTCACACACGGGACGTTCGAGAACCCCGTTCAGGGCCGCCCCCGGCAGGTCTCTTTTGCTCCGGACGGCACGACCTGACTGTGTTGGGGAAACCTTCCAGGAGCGCGCATCAGCGGTACCACTTCCTTGCCAGCGCATTGGTATCAGGCAACTATAGAGGAGCACTTAGATGACCGACCGGCTCAAGGAGGGCTGGCGAAAACTGAACGCGGAAACCATCGGCACCGACGCGTACTGGTGGATTGCAGTGGAGAGCGCCACCTTCTACGAGGACATGAAACGGGTGGTCGAGCAGTACGCGTACGGTCGAGCGCTTGACGCCGGAGCGGGGCGGCTCGCGTGGCGGGAGCTGTTGAGCCGGCACGTCGGCACGTACCTCAGCGGAGATTTGAACGTGGAGCACGATCAGCTCGATGTCGTCTTCGACCTCACCGCGCGATTCCCGTTCCCGGACGGAAGTTTCGACACGCTATTCTGTTGCTCGGTGCTGGAACACGCCCCGGAGCCGTGGGATGCGTTCTCCGAGATGTCCCGGGTGCTGACGAGAGGCGGCGTTGCCATCGTTTCCTTGCCTTTCCTGCTCCATCTGCACGACGAGCCCCACGATTACTACCGGTTCACGCGGTACGGCATCGAGTATCTTGCAAGCAAGGCCGGCTTTGAAGTCAAGGAGGTGGTTGTGAACGGCGGCTTGTTCCATCTGGTCCTCAATGTGCCGTCGATCGTGTTGTCGATCGTGTGGCAAGCGCTGGGCGCACGCTTTCTCATTCGTCCCACGACCCGCTTCTGGGTGGCTCTGGCCAAGACCTTCGACCGCTGGTCCGGACTCGGGGACTCGTTCGCGTCGAATTACATCGTGATTCTGCGCAAAAGAGACCAGTGAGGCACTCAACCAGCTTCTCTGCCAAAGGAGCAATGCCGGGGAGAATGTTTCATCAGATGCACGCCATCGGTTTCGGGTCTTTGAACCTCGATGAATTCTGGGAGGTTTCCCCTGAGTTCCTCCGCAGGTACGGTCTGCGCACCGGTGAAGAATATGTGAAGGATCTGGAATGGTTCGAAAGGATCTGCGCGGACCTCTGTTCGACCGGGGAGTTGCTGGCGCGCGATCCCGGCGGGTCGGCAGCGAATATGATAGCAGCTCTCTGCAGGATGGGGTTTCGCACCGGTTTCTACGGAGCTGCCGGCGGCAGGGACGCGGAAGCGCTGAGACTGACGGAACTGGGCCGGGAGGAAGACCTCCGGATTCAGCTGGTGGACCTTCCCGCAGGAAGATGCCTCGCACTCATCGATCGTGAAGACCCGAGGAAGGACCGCGCCCTGGTGATCCTCCCCAATGCGAACGACCTTGCTGGTTCCGATCGGATGGATCCGGATTATTTCGCGGCGGCGAAGTGGGTGCATTTGACCTCCTTCGTTTCCCGTGAGCCGCTGCGGGCCCAGATCGAGCTGATGCAGTCCGTGTCTGGAACGACCGGGGTCTCCTTCGATCCGGGAGCGGTGTACGCTGCGCTCGGGTTGACGGTCCTGGAGCCGATCCTCAGGCGGAGCGACCTCCTGTTTGTCACCGAAGAGGAACTCGAGACGATGACTGGAGCTTCGGAAGCGCGGATGGCAGCCGCGACCCTCTTTGAACTGGGCGTGCGGACCATCGTCACGAAGCTCGGCGACCAGGGGATACGGGCGATTACCCGGGAGCAGGTCATACATCAAGAGTCGATACCACCGCGGCAAATCAGGGATCGCACCGGAGCGGGCGACGTTGCGGCTGCTGGGTTCCTGGCAGGCCTGATCGCGTCACTCGACCTCGCTGCGTCCTTGGAGCTGGCTGCTGCCGCGGCATCCCGGAGCATCGAGGGGTACGGCCGCCACAAGTACCCGGATCGAGTCTTCTTCGAACAGTTCGTAAAACGGCGTGTTTCCGGGCAGACCTGAGCGATTTGTATCACTTTCTGGGAGTTAACGGAGGGCCTACATGGAAGAGAAAGCTGGGCGAGTCTTCATCACCGATTGCGAGGGACCCATTACCAAGAACGACAACGCTGCGGAGCTTGCGGAAGCCTTTATCCCGGGAGGGGACCGATTCTTCCGCAAGATCAGCCTGTACGACGACTACCTTGCTGAAGTGGTGAAGAAGCGAGGCTACAAGGCCGGGGACACACTTCGGCTCATTCTGCCGTTCTTCAAGGCCTTCGGCCTGGATAACCGCAGCATGGGAAAATTTTCCCGACGCAATATCGAATTGATTCCCCAGGCCGACTGTATGCTCCAGCAGGTATCGGACGTGATGCCGACCTACATCGTGAGCACCAGTTATTCGCCCTACATCAAATCAGTGTGTGAGGTGATCGAGTTTCCGTTCATGAACACGTATTCCACCGTGGTGGATCTGGATCGGTACGAGCTCTCCGGGGAGGAGCACAAGGCGCTCAAAGGTATCCACGCTCGTATCCTCGACCTGCCGGATTTCCTGATCCCGTCCGTGGGAGGGTCGCTGGACGACCTGTCGGCGGAGGACAAGCAGGCCTTGAAAGACTTGGATGAGATCTTCTGGGGAGTTCTGCCCGGGATGCGGATTTTCCGAATCATCGAGGACGTCAATCCCATCGGAGGCCGGGAAAAAGCCAGAGCGATCGAGCAGATTATCGAACTTGAAGACGCGAGCCTCCAGGACGTGATTTACGTTGGAGACAGCATCACCGATGTGGATGCGTTCCGGATGGTGAAACGCGGGGGAGGACTGGCGGTCTCGTTCAACGGGAATGACTGGGCGGTGAAGGAGGCTACCTATGCGGTGACGGCTCAAAACGCCCTCCCCATAGGATGGGTCGCGATTATGTTCTTGAACCAGGGGCTTGCTGGCTTCGAGGACCTCACGGTGAGCCCGGTCACCGAACAGACGGTGGAAAGGATTTGCCGGGAGAGTTCCAGGATCAGGAAGAGCGTCCGGACGGAAAAGATCGGCACACTGGGATAACAGCCGGAGTTCGGACAATCAAGGGAACCATGCAACCGGGAAGTCAGTACAGGTAGGGAATGAACTTCCAGGTGCGCTTCCGATATTCTGCGTAGTCAGGGAACTTCTGTACGAGCAGGGGCTCTTCTTTGATGGACTTCAATACGTAGAGCCCTGCGCACAAAACCAGGGGAACGATGGAAAACCACGCCCCCCACGCGATGACGTACCCTGCCAAGCCAGCCACAACCCCTGTGTACATCGGGTGCCGGATCAGCGAGTAGACTCCGGTGGTGACGAGAGTCCCGCTCCGTCTGGGCGCGGCAAAGACGCGGAAATTCCTCCCGAGCGCACGAAAGCTCAACAGCCCCAACAACAACCCGACCAACCCTAGAACCCCGCCGACTATCTGGTGTATGGGCGTTACCTCTCGGGAAAAGATCGTGTGCTCGACGGGCGCGCCGATCAGGGTGAGCAGGGCCATGGTAATGTACCCGTACGAAATGGCGCGAACGTCTGCTCCACGGCGCTCCGCGTCCCGATGCGGCCGAGTCAGGCCGAACGGGCCGGTGCTCTTTTTCCCTCGCTCGATCAGAATCAGGTAGAGGATGCCCCAATTCAAATTGTAGACCGACGTGAAACCGAGCTTTCTGAGCATGAGAGCGACAGCAGGAGATCGGTGCCCGGAGAAGCAGGTCACCAGGACCGGTCGGTCCTTTGGTTTATCCCGGGCGGCTTCGCTCACCCCCGCGCCCCACGGGAAGTTTTCCGCTCCCTGCATCCGGTTCCAGTAGAACTCGGGTTTGGTGCGCACATCCACGATCCACGTGTCTTCCGGCAGTGTGTCGAGGCGCCACGGCGCAATTGGCCGTGCCCCGCCGGCGACGGTCACCAGTTCGCCACCGAGGATCAGGTGGAGCAACAACATCCCGGTCCCCGGTCCATTCCCTTGCAGGCCGTCCATGACGTGTTCCCGGGAAACCGGTCCCAGGATCAGCGCGGTCTGAGCCGCATATACCACTGCGAGAACGCCCCACGCGACCCATCCCCACGCGCTCCCGGTGAGGATACAGAGTGCCAGCAATCCCAAGAGGATGGATGTGGTGAGCGGATGGATGAGGTATGTTCCGTGGACACGCGCAAACAGGTGTCCGTCCTCGGATACGGACGGCATGAACAGAAAGTAGCTGACCAGCCCGGTCAGAGAAAAGACCAAGAGGAATCCCGCGGGTACTGCGGCTGCCAATAAGCCGATTAACTCGTACGTCCCGAGCGCCCGCCCGATGAATCCCGTATCCACTGCAATCGCTCCCACGACGACGAGCGCTACGGCATAGGATGCGACGGTGGGCAATCGACTCTCTTGGAGCCATTCCAGCCTTTTCATAACCTTAGACGTCAATTTCTGCCTTCACGGAGGAGTGCGGCCCGGCCTCCACGCGGTGACCGGGGCGATGCAACCAACGGGCGAACCGTTGCTCGGTATCGCGGGCAGTGCTCGACCCGGACCATGGCTGGCAAACGGAAGCGCTCCCCGAACAGGGCCGCCGCTACTTGTTCTTCATTCTTCTCAGCTTCTTCAGAAGCCGCTTTCTCGCCGCCATGGCCTTGCGTTTCTTCTTGACGCTCGGTTTCTCATAGGCTCGGCGTTTCTTGGTCTCCGTGAGGACTCCTGATTTCTGCACCTGTTTCTTAAAGCGTCTCAACGCATTTTCAAAGGGTTCGTCTTCCTTTACATAAACACCTGGCATTCAGAATCTCCTTTGTTGGATAAGACTCACCTTCGGGACACGACAACCGGAGTCCCGGCCGTTAAGCCGCTACACGGCTCGCGCGTCCGGACTGCCCCGTTAGCCCGCGAAGGATTTCGTTCGTACATACGTATTGAATGTTTTTGGAAAAGCGTGACACCTGTCCCCTGCAGGAACCGATGCCCAAAGATTTTCTAGAACCGTGGCCTGATGGCTGGAGGTATCAAATCCCTTCTACAGAGCGTTTCGGGGCTTTCTCTGAGCCCGCTCTCGCGGAAACGCTCCTCAGAATCGGCCGGGCGCGTGCAAACGTGTTCGCGATGTCACGCCCCCTGCTAAACTTAAAAAATAAGGCAAGATCCACACGCCGTCAAGACAAATTGCATGCAACTCCTGCAATTCAAAACCTAGGCCGCTGCGCTCCTTCACCCCTTCTTGGCCAGAGCGGCCAATTCCGTCCGGACCTCGGCATTCTGGAAGTAGCCGGGATCGTTGAGGTATCTAGTGATCGCCTCCCATTCGGCGGGATGCATCACCCCTTCCAGGAGTGGCAGGCCGACGGTCTTGAACGGGATCAAGCTCAGCAATGCGATCCCCGCGTTGTGCGCGGCTTCCTGACCTCCCTGCTCTCGGTCGAGCACCACTGCGACCGTGTGGCACTGGATATCGCCGAGGCGTCTCTTTTCAATTTCGTACCGCACCTGCTCGAGTGCGACGACCTTGCTGTCGAAGCGGGTCACCAAATCGTCAACGAGTGCGACCCGGTCGCCGGCCGCAAGCTCACCTTCCAGCATGCTGTGCTCACCGTAACTTGCGATCGCCTCCCGAAAGGCCTCGGCTGATTTGACGTTTTCGATCTTTCTCGTAAATCCAGCGGGGATGCCTCCTGCCAAGGCCATTCCCGCTGCGATGGGGACGCCCGCCATGGCGATGCCGATCACCCGGGTGATTTCCGGCGCTTCTTCCCGGATAAGGCGTGCCATGCCGCGACAGACGGTCTCGAAGACTGGAGGATAGGAGACCAGCGGCCTGAGCTGAATGTACAGGGGGCTGTACAACCCTGATACGAGGGTCCAACCGTCGGGGTTGTCCCGATAAAAAGTGCGTATCAACCTGTGTTCGTACAGAAGCCGCAGGATTTCTCTCCCCAGGCTTTCCTTCTCATTGCTCCAGTTCATCTTTTCTCGTCTCTCCTGGAATGCGGTCCTGCCGCGACATATCGCGCGCGGCTCGGCGTCGGCCTGACAATCATTGGTGGTGACCGAAGAGGTACCGGTGAACCGTGTCGAAAAACCGAGCGACTGTCAAGTAAATAGCGTCGAGACCGGTATTCATTCACGTTGCGCGGGCCGCTTGACCGCTCAACCAAATCCATCACGGAGAGGAGGTCCTTATCCGGAATTCCGGCGGAGGCCGGAACCCAGCCTCACGCTTCGCGGCATTGAGTATCTTCTGGACCCCGGCCTTCGCGGGGATGAAGAAGGGGGATCGGCTTGTCGTTGAGTCACCAGCCTCTAGCTATTGCCCCGGATAACTGAATGAATGCACACAGACTCCATAACCGCGCGCCGGTTTGCAGATCATGCCTGGGGACCGGAGGTTGACTCAGGGGGCGCTATACGGTAGTGTATCCAATTTGTTGCAGAAAAATACCCGGTGATGAACAGGGAAAAGAGTCATGCTGGATGGCAAGAATATCCTGATCGTTGGAGCACGATCCGGCGGATATGGCGAAGCGATTGCGCGATCCGCAGTGCAGGCGGGGGCCAGAGTCTTCGGCACCTCCCTGAGCCCTGAAGACCCAAGAGAAACCGCTTTCTTCGAGCTACTCGGGGTCGAACTCGTCGGGGTGCCCCTGAAATATCATTTCGACAAGAGGCGCGCGGTCTTCGGGCAACTGGCGGCCATAGAGGAATGGCTCAGATCCCACGGCGTGGAGCGCCTGGACGCGATCGTACACACGGTCGCAGGCGGCTTCCCACGGCAACCGTCGGTCATGAAGGCGGTCGGCGAGATACTCAAGGGGAACGACACCTTCACGAACATGGCTACCACGGTCAAGCGGAACGTGTACTACGTCAACGCAGGGTCTTTTCAGGATACGATCAACGGCCTGGCAGGGCTGACCCACGACGGAACTCACTTCGTCGCGCTCACCTACCGGGGCGACTTGCCGTACTTTATCTGGCACAGCAAGAAATATCTCGAACGGATTGCCCTCCGAATGGCTCGAAAGGGGAAACGCACGCTCGTCGCGGCCTTGCCCGAAGCCTGGACCCAATCGTCCCAGTTCTTCACCGGGATCGAAGTTGCCATCCTTCATAATTACCTTGCGGACCTCAGAGAGCGACCGGTGGTCAGAGAAGAATTAGCACAAGCCTATCACGACATGGAGCGATCTCTCGAGGATTTGGAGGGGTTTCCTGGCTTGCTGGACACCTTGCAGGGCTTCCTGAAGGATCAATGGCCCGACATCACGTCGTCAGCTGACTCCGGGATATTGTATGGTGCCGTGCAAGATCTCTTCGCACGTTTGAGAGCAGACGGGAGGTTCCCGGTCTTGCGCCGAGCGGTGGAGACCATTTCGGAATTCGTCCGAGCCGCATCCGGTTTCATCGTCGCGAGTGAGTTTCTCGACGCGGGCAGGTATCAGCCCGGAGACGTGCGGCAGGTCTTTTACAGCGATCTGACCTGCCGGACCGACATCAAAACCGCGGCGCCCTGGGAACCGCTACGCTCGGCATCGGATAGGAATCGCACCTGGCTGGCCTTCGGAAAGGACGAGATTCGAGAGACTCTCAGCATGTACGGGAAGAACTTCCTGTTTTTGGATCGAGCGGTGATCGAAGTGGGGGACATCAGGGACGGGTTGATCGGATTCGGCTCCTTCACCGTCCCGACGCCCGAGGAGAACCCGATTCTCAAGGACCATTTCGTCGGCCTCCCCCTCTTCGGCGGGCACCTCCAGATGGAGGCGGTCGCGCAGCTAGGGACCTTCATGATATTGAAGCTTCAGAAAGAGAAGAGACTGGTCCCTATTCTGACCGGCACGGAATTTCCCAACCTCAATACCATGGCGCCGCCGGGAGAAAAGCTTGCCATGATGGGTACCATTCGTCTCCAAGGCAAGCGGCTCCTCGCGTGCGAAGCGTTCATCGAGAATCGTTTCGCTCGATCCCGGGGCACGGTTCGCGGGATGGTTATCCCGGAACGTCTCGTCCGCAAGACCATGACGTCTTTCAGCTCCGACGACGATTGATGAGGCTTTGCGTGCAGAGCGCGTAATCCATAGCGTAAATACAGAGCTGTATGGCGAGCGAACCGCACCGCTGGCTTTTTTTGTTGCTGCTTACCTGCCGCACATACCCTATCGCATTGGGCAGTAGTGCACTGCTGAATCAATTTCACAAATACGGTTCTAATCTGGGCCCCTGCTCGTGGCCGTTCAGCGGGGCCGGCATCTCGCCGGTCCACTAAAAAATGACAGGCAAGGTGCCTGGCCCACCAAGGCCCCGAAATCCGCGACCGAACTTGTGAAAAGGCGTACGAAGGAATCCGGAAACGACCGTTCTTGACACGAAGTCCTCCCCGCCCCGCCTCAAGAAACTTCTTGCCGAGGGACTTCAATTCTCCCGGCGGGATGGATACTTTTTGGAATGAACGACGAAGTTGGTTTTGGGGCGAGGGTTTTATTGGCTTGACCTGCACGGTCGCCTCTGGTACGGAAGGTCGTGTTACGGACGCGAAATCCCGCTTAGCCGGGTGACCACGTCCTCCCGATGCGGTAAGAGCACCGCCAGTGTGGTGCGAGAACTCCCATGACGCAATTCAAATGGGATCTGTGCGCGTCCGAAGACAAGATAGCCGAGCTTGCATCCGTTGTGGAGGGGGCGAGTCGGCGGAGGATTCTGATCCTCTGCCATAACAACCCGGATCCCGACACGATGGCCAGCGCGTTCGGCTTACAGTTTCTCCTCAGCAAGAAATTCAACGTTCGTTCGACTCTGGGGTATGGTGGGGTCGTAACGCGGGCTGAAAACCAGGCCATGGTGAAGCGGCTGCGCATCAAGATGACCCAGATGTCTCGTGTCAAGCCGCATCAATACTATGCAATCGCCATGGTAGACGCTCAGCCCGGCACGGGGAACAACCTCTGCCCGAAAGGCGGCATGGCCCCGATGATCGTCATCGACCACCATCCCCTGCGGAAGGCATCTCTCAAGGCTAATTTCCACGACATCCGACCCGATTACGGCGCCACCTCGACCATCGTCGCCGAATACATCGCCGCCGCGGGACTGACGCCGACTCGATCGCTGGCGAACGCGCTCCTCTACGGGATAAAGACTGATACTGATTCTCTGGTAAGAGGTGCGTCCAGGGCTGATTTTTTGGCATTTCGGTATCTCTTCCCGTTCACGAACCCTCGGGTGGTCGGGCTCATCGAAAAACCGTGCCTGTCGCAGGAATACTTCGAAGATTACCACCGCGGTTTGACAAACGCGAAGCTCTACAAGGACGTGGCAGTCGCCTGGCTCGGCGAGATTCATTCCGGGGCGATCATACCGGAACTGGCGGATCTCCTTCTCAGAATCGACGGAGTCTGCTGGGCTCTCTGTTTCGGGATCTCCGACAACCTGTTAATCGTTTCGCTGAGGTCGACGGCCCGGCTTCACGACGCGGGAATGGTTATTCGCCGGCTAGTGGGAAAGTCCGGGGCTGCGGGCGGGCACAGGAGGATGGCAGGAGGCCAGATTCCCGTCGGTGACCTGAGTCCCGAAGATCAGGCCGAACTGCCCCAGAAGCTGGTGTGCAAGTTCCTGAGAACCATCGGTAGAGAAGGGGTGCACCCGCGGCCTCTCGTGAACTCCGCGCCTGGCGAAGAGAAAATCCCCAACTGATCGGTTGCCTTCGCGGGTGCAATCGGTTTACTCGTGCGGTTTCATCTCAAGCTCGACCCGTTCCTCATCCCCGTATATTAGGGCGACCATAAGGCTCAGGTACTCTTTGACGTGACGGGTGATGAGGAAATCCTCTCGGACAAGTTCCTTCGCCTTCAGACCCATTTCCTGGGCCCTCTCCGGACGCTGCAGCAGATGCCTGATCCGCAACGCAGCACCCTCGGGAGTGTTGACAAGAAAACCGGTATGATGGTTCACCACCTGAAGGCGAATCCCTCCGGTATTGCCTCCGATCACTGCTTTCCCTTTCCACATGGCCTCGGTAACGGTCAGGCCGAAGCCTTCCTTGATGGATTTCTGCACCACGATGTCGGCCGACCGCTGGAGCGCGTTGATTGTCACATGCGCGTCGGGAGGAAGCAGAAGGATGTGTGCGTCCTTGTCCTCATTGACTTCGGAACGAACTTCCGCCAAAACGGCTTCCCCCTCCGGATCGTCGGTCGCTTCGCCGCCGGCAAGAACCAGTTGCAGCGAAGGAGCGAAGGTTTTGGCCAAGCGATACGCGCGGATCACCCCAACCGGGTCCTTGAAGCGATCGAACCGCGAGACCTGCAGCATCATCGGCCTGTCCGGATCAATGTTGAATTTCGTGCGAATCCCGAGCACTTCGCTTTCCGGTAAATCCATGTTCTTTTCGCTCAAAGGATCGATACTCGGCGGTATGAGATAGAGGGTGTGCGGCAGAGGCTGAGCGAAATCGGACAGGGAAAAGACGCTCGCATCATAGTCGACCACGAACTTGCGGAGATACTTCCACACGGGCCGGTAAGGATGGCTGAGGTCGATATGGCAGCGCCAGACCCACTTCCCCTTTCGGTTCGGGCACGCTTTCAACAGCGGTAAAGGCTGCGGATCGTGGATAAAGACGATATCCGCCTCTTCCAGGATGCGACGAAGTTCCTCGGCATTTTCCGCGTTGGTACGCTCGTAGACCTTCAGGAGCGTGTCGGCCATGGGAACTTGTTTTCCTTGCACGCCGTTGTGGAAGTTTTTCGTGCATTCATAGAACCTTTCCCCGCCGCGTATCACTTCCCATACAGCGTCCAATCCCAGTTCTTTCGTAAGGGGGACGAGCTTGACAAGTATCTCGGCAACGCCGCCGCCGAGTCTCGTCGAATTGACGTGAACGACCTTGAGCCCCTGGAGCGGAGCTGCCAATTGACGGAGGTGGTTTATGACATCTTCGCCCGCAACGGCAGCATAATCTTGGATCGCGGTCATTGCTGCCTCCCTTTGAAATAATCCTCGAATATGGACGCCAACTGCTCGCGCAATTCCTTGAGCGTAACGAAATAGGGGTCCACCGATGCCAGCAGGTAGCACAACTCCTGGTCAGGTTCATCGGAACATCTCAGCCAGGAGCGAAAGTCGTCCAGACTGATCGGATGCCGGCGCCTCGCATCAACGAAGTGGTAAAAAATGGACCCCACGGAGATTCTCGGTACGACCTCCGGGAGTTCCTCAGGGCGTTCAATCCTTCTCCCGGTATCGAAAACGACTATTTGGGAGCGGATGAAGTGAAATTGCTGATCCAGCTCGACCCACCTGGGGTGTTCTACATCCTCCAGTCTCTGCTCGATGATTTCGACCACCTCCTGCCGGAGAAGGTCCAGCGTATAGTAATCGGTGGGATCGATCACCGCGAGACGTTCGGCCAGGATGTCGTCGTGTAGTGCATAATGGCACCAAGTGGCAAAATCATTGTGGAACTGCGGGTCGGCGAACGCCGGCCGTAGACGCCCCCCCCAGAAGTGGTAATAGACGCTTCCCGGATGAGTCTTCAGCAACCCTTCTCGCAGCTCTCTCAGGTTCTGGGCCTTATCTCCTGTCGCGATGGCGATGAGAGAGCAGTCCTTAACCGAAAAGGGTTCCTTACTGCCATTTTCCAAGGACATTGGACTTTCCTCCACAAAAACATTCCCGCGCAGCCATACCCCAGTTCCCATTCATTCACTTTTAGCCTGACCGGCGCGACGTTCGAGGCGCTGCGCGGCTGCGGTTCTTGGAATGTACGAGCAATGCCACAGGAAAATGTTCCAAGGCTTCGGCCACGGCATGAGAATTCCCGGTAAAAACAGGCTGATTCGTGAGCACGTTTGTCCACTCGGAAGGCGCGGCAGGGGGCAACACTATCTCAGTGTCGGGCCATACCTCGCGGCCGAGGGGGAGCGCACCCTCTTCAACGACCGAGGTCAGGAACCTGGGAGCGATGGTGAGGCTCCAACTGCCGGACTCTTCCCGTGCAAAGGCCATGATATGGTTCGCAAAGGTCCCGGAAACCCTGAGACCTACATAAACGCCTCGCTGGAAGAGGGTGCTGTAGAAGTTTCGCGCCTCGAGCACTTTTGCGATCAGAAAGAGTTTGACCCTTCCGTCCTCCTTGTGGGAAAGCAGTTCCTGCACCAGGCCCAGGAGGCCCGAGCGGGCTTGCCGGCTCAGTTCCCGGAGCCATGAAGCTCTCTGCCGGAAATCGACAGGGCGTCGATTGTCGGGGTCCACTAGACTCAGATCCCAGAGTTCCGTCCCCTGGTACAAATCGGGAACACCGGGTGAAGTCATCTTGATCAAAACCTGTGAGAGGCTGTTCAGTATTCCGTAATGGGCAATCTTCTTCTGGAACGGCACGAACTCGGGTAGGAAGAGATTTTCTTTTGACGGCTCCAGGATTGCTTTGGCAAAGGACAGGTAGGCCTCTTCGTACTCGGCATCCGGCTTTATCCACGCAGTATGCACCTTCGCCTCCCGGACGGCTTTGATGATGTAGCTGCATATTCGTTCCACAAACGCGGGGTAATCGATCGCACCAAATGGGAACGCTCCTACCAACGTCTGGTAGAGGAAGTATTCGTCGTTCTTGTCCGGCATGGTCGCGCGTTTCAGCCGTGTCTTCTTGTTCCTGTTCAGTCTGCTCCAGAGTTTGATCTTACTTTCCCATTCCGCCGGGATCTCGGAGAGCACGTTTATGCGGGCTCTCACGTCTTCGCCTCTCTTCGTGTCGTGCGTCGCAGTGGCATTGAGCGTGTCCGGCCAGCGCCTCTGCCTCTTCCGGTTGAAACGATGAAACCTTTTGACCGGGCACCCGAAAAGGTCAGGTCGGCCGCCCACTTCGTTGAGAGAAAGCAGCCTGTTGTACACGTAGAGCGCAGTGTCTTCGAATCCTTTGGCCATCAACGGTCCGGTCAACTGCTGAAACCGCATGGCCACCTTCAGCCAATCGGCCTTGTGCGCTTCTTCCAGGTATGCGGGGTATTCCAGCAGGAGAAAGCGTTTGATAAACATCAGCTCGTCGAAGAGCGCTGGATTGGAACTGACGGCTTGGGCGATGGCCGTGCGGATATACTCACGGTCGGTATCAGCAACGGCTTCCCGATGCGTGTAGGTCCTGTACACCGGGAACGCTGCAAGGACCTCCATCAAGGCTCTCCGCAGCCCGTAGAGGGTTACGTCCATGCCGTGTCGATCTCGGCTGGACACGGTTTTGAGGAGCTGCGCCAAGTTATTGACGTCACCGGCCATGTGTTCCAGGATTATCAGCCTCTTCTTCTCTCGGGCCAAGTCTCCGAAATGAACCCTGGCCCCGGTGAACTCGGAGTAGATCCTTCTGAAGGTCCGCTCGTTCCTTCTCACACAAAACAATGCGTTGACATAATTGAGGAAGTCATAGCCGGTTGTACCCTGAACGGGCCAGGAATGGGGAAGGTCCTCATTCGGGTCCAGTATTTTTTCCACGAGCACGTATATGTCCGGGGCTCTGCTTCTTATGCGCTGGAGGTACATATGCGGGTCGTGCAGCCCGTCGACGTGGTCGATGCGCAAGCCGGCGATGTGTCCTCTGTCGATCAGATCGAATGTCAGGCGGTGTGTATGCTCCAGCACCCCTTGTTCTTCAACCTTGACCGAAATAAGATCGTTGACATTGAAAAACCGTCGATAGTTTATTTCCTTGGTGGCGATTTTCCAGAAAGAGAGCCGGAAGTGCTGCCGGAACAACAGATCGTCGAGTAGGGCGAAGCTGTCGGGATTCCCTCTCTCTCCGTTGAATGCACGAAGGTTCTTGCGGACGAAGGCCTTGAAGTCGCTGTTGGACGAATAGAGATCCCAGAGCATCCTCTTAATGAATTTGACCTGCTGGTAGTAGCTCCCCTCGATTGACTCTTCGGAAGTGATCGTTCGCAACACATAGAGCACGCCCAAGAGCTTAATAAAATCGGGATGATCTTCCCCGAGTTTTTTCTTCAGAGATCCCAATCCATGCGAAAAGAAACTTGCATAATAATCGATGCTCACCGGAAAGACGAGGTGGAAGTATCGCACTGCCAGCCCTTCCTGTGCATAATGCAAGGTTATCTCCCCGTCTTCCAGCGTCTGGCCGTAAAAGCGCCCGAGGAACGGGGCAAGGACCCTCCCCTTGATGTTTTCGTAGCTGTGTTCCCAATCGATATCGAAGAAGGGAAAGTATCCGGACCGTTGCCCGCTTTCGAGGATGTCCATCAGCATCTCGTTCTGGGAATCGAAAGCCATGTGGTTCGGTACCACGTCCTGTACCCAGTCCATTCCCTTTTCCTTCAAGGCGTCCACGAGGTGCTCGAAATCCTGAACCGAGCCCAATTCGGGGTTCAGTTGATTTGGGTCGACCACGTCGTAGCCGTGTTGGCTGCCCTTCCTGGCCTTGAAAATGGGTGACGCGTAAAGATGGGTGACGCCGAGCTTGGCGAGATAAGGTACGACCTTGCGTGCGTCTTCGAAGCCGAAGGAGGGACTGAATTGGATGCGATAGGTCGCTACGGGAACACGCATCGGCAAATACCCCTTCCGCGGCGAAATTTGTGCCGCTTCGCGTTCAAGCGAGTCATTACTGGTTGAAAAGCTGCTCGTAACGGCTCATGCGCGGATATTTATCCAGAGCTTCTCCGCCACATCGCTGATATGATCGATCCATTCCGCCGCGTGGGCGTCGCCTCGATCCGCCTGGCGTTGAAAATCCGAGTATCGGTCCTCGATTATTTTGTAACAGACGTTCTGGATACTCCGAAGGTTGACCTCGAACGGCATCGATCCCACGAGGGTGACGGATGCACGGAGGTTCCGGAGCAGCTCCACGTTTTGCGGATCTTCCGAGAAGCGGTCCGCTGTTCGCTCCATCCCTTTTCTCAGGGCGAATTCGAGCGTGGTCGCATCCAACGGGATCCCGGCCAGACGCGTCTCTTCAAGTAGGGCCTCGACTGACTGAGGATCGACCGGGTCTTCCTGGAACGCATGGCGAAGCTTGTCATTCAAAACAAATCCCGCGGCCGCGTGGAGTTGCTGGGGCAACGGTATGCCAGAATCGAAGAGGAAGCGTATCAACGGGGCGTAGCGGTCGTAGATCTGGCTGTACAGCGCCAATGCTTCGGCCTGGGTCGGTTCGAGGATCAGCGCCAAGGCCTCACGTTGCTGATCGTAAAAGAGCGAGGTAATCGAGTAGTTGGCCGCGCCGAAATGCTTGTCCATGAGGCGGATGCTTTCCGGAAAGTCCGCCCGGGTAAAAGCCTCGGATAGCTCCTGCAGCACGGCCTCGTACTGTTCTTCATCCTCGTACTCGCTGACGCCGCAGTTGAGGTTATGGTCTCCCATGTGCAGGACGCCGAACATCAATGTTGCAGATTCCCGGGTAATGTTCGAGGTAAACCTGGCGCGGCCCACCGCACACTTGACCCTCCCGACCTGGGAACCCTGGTAATCTTCCTGGGTCACGGAGTACGAGAAAACCGAGCTTTCCTCGGCATATTCTTCAAACATGGAGTTGATGGCATAATGAACCGCCACCTTGGTCAGGTCCACCATGGAAGGTCTGACCCACTTCTCGTAAATATTCCGCCCATTTCGATACTCCGGAATGTTGCTGCGAGCCTGCTCCAGCCGCTCGAGGAACGGCTCTTCGAGGGCGGCACCGAACAGTTCTTCCGCGAGCTGCACCGCACGGCCGGCATACCGCAGGACTTGGACGGTCTCGATGCCGGAAAGCTCGTCAAAGAACCACCCACAACTGGTGTACATGAGCATCGCGTGACGTTGCAGCTCAAGAAGCTTCAAGGCACGGATCGTCTCGGCCTCGGTCAGGGTGTGGAGCGCGTGCCGGTGAAAGAATACTTCGACAGACTCCGGGGAACGCTCCGACATAATCGTGATGTAATCGTTTCGCGCTCCCCAGGGATTCTTGAGAAGCACGCCCGCGGCAACCTGGTACGCGAGCGCCAGGGGGTCTCTGAGCCAGTCCAAGGCAGCCCTGAGCGGGCCGCGCCACTCCTGATTCCAGTGGGGATATCCGCCGGAATTGCACCCGCAGTTTGCCCGCCAGCGTTCTATCCCGTGCACGCAGCTCCAGGAGCTGTTCGCGAAGATCTCCACCTCGTGCGTCGGTGGGCACAATTCGAGATATTCCGCGTAGTTGGTGAGGCGAGCAAGGCCTTGGGATTCGATGTGATCGAGTGCATAGGCGAGCGCCATGTCGCCGTTCTTGTGGTGATGGCCGTAACTCTCCCCGTCGGTGGCTATGTGCGCAAGCTGAGGCCATGTCCGTTCTGCGTTGAACGCTTCGAGCAGCCTGTCGGCAAAAGCCTCACCATTGTTCAGCAGACCCTCGAACGCCACTGCCTGGGATATGGGACCGTCGTAAAAGAAAAGGCTTATGGATCGGCCTGACGGCAATACAAGCTTGTAGGCCATCGTCGGGTCGATTCTCCCGCCGCTCACGTCCTGCCAATCGCCTTTTCCGACGGGCCGAACGCGATGAGCCTGATTCGGTGCGAGGAGCGTAAAAAGGATTCCGTTCTCGCTGAGGATTTCCAGCGTCTCGATGTCCACCGCGGTTTCCGGCAGCCACATCCCCTCGGGCCTGCGCCCGAACCGGTATTCGAAGTCGGCAATTCCCCAGATGACCTGCGTTCCTTTGTCTCTGCGGTTGGCAAGGGGGAGGATCATGTGATTGTAGGGCTGGGAGAGCGCCGAGCCATGCCCCGAAAAGCGCTGCCGGCTCTCCCGATCGGCCTCCAGAATCGCTTCGTACGTAGCCGGAGCGTGCTGTTCCATCCAGGCCAGGAGCGTCGGCCCAAAGTTGAAGCTGATCCTGGAGTAGTTGTTCACCAGGCGGGTTATCCTGCTCTCACCGTCCAATATGCGCGAAGTAGCATTGGAAGCATAACACTCCGCGGTAATCCGTTCGTTCCAGTCATGATAGGGATAGGCGGAATCCTGAAGTTCAATGGCCTCCAGCCAAGGATTCTCTCGAGGTGGCTGATAGAAATGGCCGTGGATGCATGCGTAACGCTCCATCTGTTCAAACCTCCTCCGACTTCACCAAAACCAATACCGCATGAGCAGTAAGAAACACGGAGATCTCGCCGTTCGAGTCCAGCTCCCGCGGGACGGTGCTGCCGGGGCCGTCCCACCGGTGTTCGGCGGAATCGAGGAGCTTCAGCCAACGCCCTTCCGACAGGGGAAGGGGCACCGAGGTGTCGATCTCGCCAAAGTGACAGACGATCGCGGCCTCCTGTGAACGATTCCAGCGCCGTATGAGCAGCACGTTTTCCCGTTGGAGTTCGAGAACCTCCATGTTCTCCTTGCTGCAATGACAGAAGGCTTCACATTCCTTACGCAATGCGATCAAGGTTCGGTAGAAGTTGTAGAGGGCCCTGTGATACCCCGTGTCTCGTAAGCCGTGATCCAGCGTTGCCTTGAGAAAGGTGGATTCGTCATGAGGGTCCGGCATTTCCTGCGACCACAGGAAGCCCTGAAACTCCTCGCGACGGCTCTGCCGAACCGCCTCCACAAGGCCAGGATCCTCGTGGCTAACGAAATAGGGGAACGGGGCTGTTTCGCCGTATTCTTCTCCCATGAACAGGAGCGGAATGAACGGTGCAAGGATCACGACTGCTGCCGCCAGTTTGAGCCCGTCCAGTGCCATCGTTTGCGTAAGGCGGTCTCCCAGGGCGCGGTTGCCTACCTGGTCGTGATTCTGGGAGAAGACCACAAATTGGCGGGCCGGAAGATCGGCCGAGGAATTTCCGTGTCGCCGCTTGCGGTACACGGAATAATCGCCCGCGTAGACGAACCCGTTGCGCAGTGCCGTTGTCAGGTGGCGTAATTCGCCGAAATCCGCGTAATAGCCGTCACGCTCATGGGTGAGCAGCGCATGCAGCGCGTGGTGAAAATCGTCGTTCCACTGGGCGTCCAACCCATAGCCGCCAACATCGTGCGACCGAATTACCCGGGAATCGTTGAGGTCGCTTTCAGGTATGACGTAGATGCGTCTGTTAAGCCGTTCTCCTTGCTCGTGTACGGTCGTGGCCAGTTCCTTGAGGAAATGCCGTGCGGAGAAGTCACAGATTCCGTGGATTGCATCGATGCGGAGCGCGTCAATGTGGAAATCGGTTACCCAGTAGAGGGCATTTTCAAGGAAGAATCGCCGTACCTCGTCGCTGTACGGGCCGTCGAGGTTGATGGCCGGTCCCCATGGGGTCCGGTACCGGTCGGTAAAATACGGTCCGAAATCCCACAGATAGTTCCCTTCGGGTCCCATGTGGTTGTAGACCACATCCAGGACCACGGCAATCCCCCTCGAGTGACAGGCGTCGACCAATCTCTTGAGCGCGTCAGTGCCCCCGTAGGAGTTCTGAACCGCATACGGGTAGACTCCGTCGTAGCCCCAGTTGCGCTTTCCGGGAAACTGAGCCACCGGCATCAGCTCTAGCGCGGTGATACCGAGTTCCTCAAAATAGTCCAGGTAAGCAGTGAGAGCATCGAACGTGCCTTCCGGAGTGAAGGTGCCGACGTGCAGCTCGTACAGAAGGTATTTGGAAAGAGAGAGTCCGGCCCACGCATGGTCCCTCCACGGGAACCGGGTGTCGACAACCTGTGAGGGGCCGTGCACCCCCTTAGGCTGAAATCGAGAAGCAGGATCGGGCCGTTCCACCTGGCCATCCAGACGGTAGAAGTAAAGGCTTCCCGGCCGCGTGCCGGTCAGCGTCCCGACATGGAAACCGCGTGGGCCTTTGGACAGAGGGACAATCCGATCGTCAGGGGCTACCAGATGAACCTCAATTGACCTTGCCGACGGAGCCCATACACAAAAACTGCATCGTTCAGACCCCAGATACGTCGAACCCGTGCCGATGTGTGAGTCTACAGTCATGAACACTCCCCATCGCATGGTTTTCCACGAGAACCGAGTTCACTTATTTACATAATACCCATTTCTCTTGCCGCAGTGAAGCCCGATTTTCGATTACCGGCCGGAGGACCTGGAGGAAAGAGGCCGGAATCCTATGAGTTGCGCTGGAAATACCCTGTCTTTACAACTTGGGAACCTTTTTGGTCCGAGACGCATCTTAATGTGAAAGGAGGTCCTGTGCTAGCGTCCTAGCTATGCATTACAGGCTGGAGAAACCGATGTGCAGGCTGTTCTCTGTGGCTCGGAGAAAACGTTACTGCTCTGGGGACGGCTCGGTACTGCATCCGGCGACACGCCGTCGCCATAGGGAGGGAGTATCATGACAGGTCTTTTGGTGAGTTGGCTCGTCGCAACGATCGCAATACTCATCGCGGCTCACATCATTCCGGGGATCCGAGTGAGCGATTTGGGGGCTGCTCTGATCGGTGCGGCAATTCTGGGAATCGTGAATGCGGTGATAAAACCGATTCTCATCGTTCTCACGCTTCCTATCACGTTGCTTACGTTGGGGCTCTTCCTTTTCGTCATCAACGCCTTGATGCTTCTGCTCGCGGGCTCGGTAATCCACGGGTTTCAGGTCGCCGGTTTCTGGCCGGCCCTTCTGGGTTCGCTCGTGGTGAGTGTCGTCTCGTACCTGGCTAGCTCCCTGCGGATCTGATGTCAGGCGCTCAGAGATCGCGGACACGCCCGGAGAGGGTCCGCCTTTGGTTTCGGTTTCTCCGGACTAGCCGCCATTGCGGCTACCGCCCTCTCGTGGCGATGAGCAGCAGAACCAGGCCGCCCAGCACGATCCAGAACGAATATCCTGCGAGCGCGGGAACGACCACGATATGAAGGAGGGTCAAGAGTCCATAGACGGCGCAGGCAAAGGCTGTCCACCAGACGACCCTTCGGTCCAGAGGCAATCTGCGCCAGGAAAGAGGAGCCCTCTTCCTCCATGGCGAGATTCTCGTCGTTCCCACTCCGTTTCCCCGTATCTGTCGCTTGTGCTGGCTCATCGGAATCACTTTCATCGTGCCACCTCCGCGCCCCATTGACCTCTCTCTACTTTACTTAATCATGACTCGGCGCTCTCGCAAGGGAGACACGCGGCCTGCTTCTGCGCACAATTCCGTCACCCGGAGACATCGGCCTGGTGAGACTTCCTTTGAAACGCAGCTTTTACGTGCCTCGGTACTGCCAGGCGACAGGGGCTCAACCATCATTATACCTCAAGGCACGTGAGCGGGCAGAGGTCGAGGTTGTGGAGAACAGACTTTCTTGCGGTACACCCAGTTCCCGAAGCAGTGCTGTCGAGGCCTTTTGAAATGGTTCCCGGAACCTGCGGACGCGAGTCCGGCACGGTAAGATCTGCCCCTTTCTCCTCTCATACGATGTCGCGCTCAAGTGATGTAATTGGGTAAGCCTCACCCTGTCCCCACCCACGGGGAGAAGGGACTCCCCGTCGCGCCGGCATCGTGCCGGTGATTTCCTTCTCCTTCCGGAAGTGGGTCGGGATGAGGGCGTCAGGATTCCTCCTTGGATAGCGCAATCGTATCACGGCATCGTTCCGTCGCACCCGCGAATCCTTTCCCTCTTCCTACGCATCTAAAGTTCTAGGAGATTCTTGTGCGCGTCGAAGAGACGATTGAGGAGGAATTACCGATGACCTTCAGAGAAGAGTTTAATGAGAACATCAAGAGCATGCTCGAAGCTCGGAGTCAGGAGCGCGATACGCGACCCTTGATCGAGTCGGTAGCGGGTGAAGATGACTTCGCGGAATGGCTTGCCTGCCACGAGCGTGCTTCGCAGACTGTGATCTGCAATACACCTGAGTTGAGAGACACGCCTTTCTGCGGCACCGGCTCTCACTAAGCCGGCGCCGGTGATGGTCGTGATGAATACAGAGATGACCGCTCTCCAGTCCCGAGGAGCGGTCGTTCTTTTGGCCAAGGCAAACGCCCCAGAGTGAATCGTTGGGCTCCACCGGGTCACGGACGTGGGATCACGCCTTCCGCAAACCGTTCGCTGGCACCTGATGAACTTTGTGGACGCCGCTCGCGGGGGAGGGCGTCGCGGGCGAATTCTCCAGCAGGAGGCACCAGATGGGACACACCGATGAGGGGTCGATCAACAGAGTAATCGTTGCTTTGGAAGATGCGTGGAATCGCCACGACGCTCATGCTTTGGCAAGCTTGTTTGCAGAGGAATCCGATTTTACCGACGTTACGGGAGCGAGGGCCGACGGCCGAGAGGGGGTCGAGGAGCATTACACGCCGGTCTTTGAAACTACGTTTCGCGAGAGCCGGCTCATGATCGAGGATGTTCGCATACGATTCGTGAGACCGGACATTGCCGCGGTGGATGCGAAGTGGGAAATGACAGGCGCAACAGACCCCGCAGGAAACCCGCGACCGCCGCGCAAAGGGCTCATGAGTCTCATAATGGTCAGGGAGCCGCATGGATGGGAAATTCAGGTGATGCACGACATGGATATGCCGATCTCTTCCCCGCGAACCGAGGCAGACACCCACGCGGGGATGGGGCACCAATGGCTTCACTGAGAGGCTTGCCTGCGACCGACCACCGGGAAGCTCTGCCGAGAGCTGCTTGGCACGAGGAGAGAGGACGATGAAATACCTGGTATGGGGCACAGAAGGACCTGGGTTCGCTTCTCCCGAAGAAGCCGTCGATCTATTGGAGAACCTGGTTCTACCAAGCTTCGAGATGCTTCTGAAACTCGAAGCTGAGAACAAGATTGTGGCTGGCGGATTGCCGGTAGGCGAGCGCGCTTTCGTCTTCATCGTGGATGCATCCTCCCATGAAGAAGTGGATCGGCTTGTGCGAAGCATCCCGTTGTGGGGGCTTTTGAACTGGGAAGTCGTTCCGCTCATGACCTTTGAAGGACGCGCGGCCGTGGATCGCGAGGCCCTTGACCAACTCAAGGCGTCAGTGCAGTAATCCGGCGGAGATCCCAACCCGCTCCTGATTCTACCAGGGGCGTGGCGGGACCTCTTGCTCCTGCCCTGGAAGAATGCTAATTTCCCTTCATGATCCCAGCGAACAGTCTCTTCCAGCATGTCAGCACGCGAAGCTCCTGCCAGAGATGGGCGTTGGCTGGGGCTCTTGCCGAGAGGAGTCTCCTGCTGGGCCCCCACTTGGAAGCCCGGTTCTTTGCCGACTGGCGGAGGAAAGATTGGTCTGCCGATAGAGGCGGGAGGCCTGCGAACGCATGAGTGAACATGACACTCGTTTCCCGGCCTCCGGCGACCCTAGAGTGACCGTTTCGGTCTTTGCCGGCACAATGGCCATCGTGGTTTCGGGCCTCTATTTGCTGGCTCGAGTCGGATTTCCTGAGAACCCCTCGGGGCCAGTGTTGAAGACGCTGGCGGTGTCTCTTTTTCTTATTTTCTTACCCCATGCTGCTGATTATGCCATGAGAAGCCCACGGCGCACCGCTTCCGGGGTTGCACTACTGGTGGATCCGCTGCTCTCCCTGGCAGGGCTGCTCCTGCTCTCCTTGGCTGGGTTGCTGGCCTCTCACACAGATCTGCCCATGGTATATCTGTTTTCGGGGGTGGGCGTATCCTTGTCCCTGTGGGTATTTTGGAAATGGCTCGGCGAAGCATCTATTAAGCGCAGCTTACTATTTCTGGGGGGCACCGCATTGTTTTCTTGTTGGGTGGCCAGCGAACTGTGGGGGCACATATTCCAGAATCCGCTGTCTGACGAGGAGATGCTCGTTGGCAAGGTGTTTGCCGATTCGCTTTGCCATCCAGCCATTGCCAACATGGTAAAGACATTCGGCATCCCGAGCGATGGTCTGGATGGGGTAAAATATTTTCCCTATCATTTTGGTAGCCACTGGTTGCTCGTTAGGTTATCCGAGATTTTGGGCCTGAGCATCTTCAAGGCCTACGGCCTAGGCTTCCCCGCAATTATTGTGCCGCTATTCTTCAGGAGCCTGCTGCTCTTTGCTGTTTGTCTCAGGAAGTTCCTGTACGATCCCGGAACGGACTGGAATTTGCGCTCCGATGCATGGTTTTGGCTGCTCTTGGCGATTGCAAACATCGGGGTGTTACCCGAGCCGTTGCATGTCGGGCTCGGGCTCGGGAGAAACTGGCATCTATCATCGGAAAGTCAAGCCCTGGGGCTGATGCTTGCGTTTCTTGCCCTATCTGCCTCAGTGTCTCTCTTCTTCGTTCTGCCTCGGTTGGGGGACTTCGCACAACGCTTCGGCCAGGTGGTGGTCATCGGTGCGGTGCCGCTTTTGTTGTGCGTTATCGGTTGGTCGAAGGTCGCCCCGATGTGTATCCTCTTGCCCCTGTTCTTGTTTATCATCTGGCGTTTTCGTCTGTATAAGAGATTGCACATTCTTGTTTCCGCGCTTGTTGCTGTGGCGGCCTGTTTAATGCTTTTGCGTTTGGTGTCACCGCCTCTCGAATATCGCGTCTTTCCCTTTCATATACTATGGGCTGTCGTCGAAGGGCCGTCAAAAGCATTGTTTCCACTATTTTACTTTCTGTGGGCATGGATATTCATAAGCATGAGAGTGTGGGTTCAAGGCCTCGACACCTGGCAAGAAGTTCGAGCGGCCTTGACCGACCGCAGATTGCTGGATATTGAAGTGGTTATCGTAACATGCCTTTTGTCCGTGGGGCCTGGAGTGGCCTTGGCCATTCCTTGGGATACCGTTCATTTTTTTGGTGACTTTCAAAGATGGCTATCTCTTGGGTTCTTAATGGGCTACGTGGGGTTCTTTGCGCATTGGTTCAAGCAAAGTGAAGCGAGAAGAGACTGGCTCCGGGAACTCACCGGGCTTGCGAAGCCGAAATACCTATTCCTGAGCATGGTGTTCCTGACGGCACTGGCCACTGTGTGTTACAACATCGCGAGCAGTATGTTCAGGGCAGTGAGAAACAACTTGGAAATCAGGGCAGAACTGGTTGCCGCCGCCGACTCTGCTTCAAGTGATTCCCGTGCGACTGGGAACAGTGGCGGTTGGATCGGTTGGATCGAGAAAAGGAACCGCAGCGGGATGATTGGGCTGCGCCGCGCAATTGGCCAGGCTTGCTCGGTTCCAGAAGACAAGCTACGGCGGTTGCCGGGATACAAGACCATAGAAGCGTTGAAGCAGTTGGGCCGTAGCCCGATACATGAAAAGAGGAAAACTCTCCTCTTCATCCCCCGTTCCAATGTGCGTTATTGGAATATCTCAGACCAGTGCAGAGCGGTTCCTTACATCGCACCGGGGCTGACCGGAATGGCCATGATCGAAGGTTTGCCGGACGAACGCTGTGAGCCGCTGCTCGGTTACACGTTTGAAATACACCAACCGAAACATCTGCAGGCTGGAAAGGGCACGGTGGACAAAGGGAGACTCTGTGCACGATGCCTCGCAGAGGGATTCGAAAACCTCACGGTCCTCGAAATGACAGGAGATGGCAACAACATCTCTGTGATCAGGTTATCATGCGAAGCAAGATGACAGTGCATCTTTGGCAGCGGATATCTGGCATCCCTTCTGGGACGGCCGGACGGTGAAACCTAATGCAATCTCACCGGAGCACGGAATGAGCCGGCCGCAAGAACCGCCAGGTCAGGCTTTCGGTGCCGAGGACCAAGTTTACGCACGTTCGCCGCGGCGTTGCGCTCGTCGGGGTGATTTGGGCTTTGCCCTCGGAACTATGGGTGCCACGCTCTGCGCCTTGCTGATCGTGATACTGTTTTCCAATTTACCGCTGAACCTGGACTGCGCCCTTTTCCTTGATTGTGCACGCAAGCTGGTGCGTGGAGGCATTCCGTATGTGGATTGCGTCGACGTTAACCCGCCGATGAGCTTCTACATTCATATCCCTGCTGTTTTCGTGTCGGACCTGTTCGGCATGGACGGAACTATCGTCTTTCACCTGATGGTGGCAGCCCTGATTGCGTATTCTTCCGGGATGCTTCTGCATCTTTTGCTGAGGCTCTATCCGAGCGCTTCGATCCCGGTGCTTCTCGTGGTGACAACCACCTGGATTTCCTTCTCCGTGTACGTCGTCTGTTTCGGATGGTTTGGGGAGAGGGAGCAGCTCTTCATGCTCGCCTACGTCCCCTTTCTCTTCTGCCGCCAGGCCCGCCACGTCGGCGCTCACGTCGGATCGACAGCCGCGGCGGTCATCGGCGCGATTCTCGGCCCGTTTGCCCTGGTTAAGCCTCACTTCTGTGTAATCGCCCTTGCCGTCGAGGCCTGGATGCTGTTCCGCACGCGGCGTTTTTCGAGCTTGCTGCGTGCTGAAGCCCTCCTCGCCGTTGGTTGGGGGGTTGCCTATGCAGTGTCGTTTGCCGTTGCTCCTGCCGAGATGAAGGAAGCATTCTGGGGCCGATGGCTTCCCTTCGTGGCACGGAACTACAATGTGTTTGACCTGCCCCTGAAGGATTTCGCATTGCGCGGGCTTCCTGCATTGCCGCACTACGTGCCGCTCGCGCTCATGTCTCTCCCCGCTTGCGTTTTCATAGCGCGGAAGTTTTCCTCTGGGGCTCGCCTTAACGTGGAGGCGCTGGTCGTCGGCACGCTCGCAGCGTACGGCATGTTTCTCATCCAGCACAAAGGGTGGCCGTACCAGGTGTATCCGATGCTCGGCTTCTCGTTCTTGCTGGCAGGGATCATGGCCATGGCAGCCATCGAACCGGCCTCGGTGTTCGCAGAGCCGACGTTGAAAGAACCCAGGGGATTGCGCTCGGCCCTGCTGGCGGTGATTTGTTCCGTGCTCATTGCCGGGAGCTGCCTGGTAGCGGCGCACAGGCTCTCGAAACGCGACACCGTACGTTCCGAGACCGATCCCTTTATTGAGCTCATCGAGAAATACAGTTCCCCTGACGAACGTGTGGCGTGGATTTCACCCAGCCTGAATCCCGGGACTCAAGCTGTGATTTATGCGAAGCGTATCTCCGGTTCTCGCTTCTCCGGCGCGTGGCCTCTTGCGATGCTGTACAAAGACGTGAGTCGGACCGCCGCCGGTCCTTTTCCCTACAGGACGATGAAGCAAGCGCCTGAAGAGGAACGATTGTTTCTCAGTGACCTGGGAACGGATATGCAGAGGAATCGACCCAGGCTCGTATTCATCCATGCGGTAGATGCGCCCACCACACGACCCGCAGGTTTCATCATGGAGGAATACCTGCAAAAAAACGGTTGGATGAAAGAGTATATGAGCAATTATGCATTCCTGGTCGCTCTCAACGGATATTCCGTCTACCGCCTTGAAGATTGATGCGGTACGGGAGGACTCTCGAGGGTGTTCGCTCAGCACGGGCGGCTGAATTCCCTTGTGCACCGTGAAAATATGATGTAAAATAACTAAGATACGAACTCAGCCGCACGAGGCCACTCTATGGGGTCGGAATCCGAATCGGCCGCTCCCGAAACAGTCATCATTTGTATGCCGGTCTTCAACGATTGGGGACCGGCCATCGAGTTGCTGCGACGCATAGATGCGATAGCTGCTACCTCTCCTCTTTCGTGGAGAGTGCTGTACGTGGATGACGGTTCGACGCAGCCGCCGCCCGCCCGTCTGAACGCGCCCCTTCGCTCGGTGGCCGACGTCGAGATTCTGCAACTGCGGACCAACCTGGGCCATCAGAGGGCTATTGCAGTAGGACTCAGTTTCATTCAGCAGAATCGGCCGTGCGACAGCGTGGTTGTCATGGACGCGGACGGAGAGGACAACCCGGAAGACATCCCCAGGCTGGTCGATGCGGCCCGAAGGAGCGACGCTCCTCGCATCATCTTTGCAAAACGACAGCGGCGCACTGAAGGACCTGCATTCCGTTTTTTCTACGGTCTGTTCAAGCTGGTGCATCTTGTCGCTACCTTTCGCAAGGTAGAGGTGGGGAACTTCAGCATTATTCCGTTCGAGCATTTGAACCGGCTCGTGGCGGTCCCGGACATCTGGAACCATTACGCTGCGTCGGTGTTCAAGGCGAGAATCCCCTACGGCATGATTCCCATCGATCGAGGAAGACGGATCCAAGGGAAGTCGAAGATGAAGTTCACATCGTTGGTTTCCCACGGCCTCAGTGCAATATCGGTTTATGCGGAAGAGGTCGCGGTGCGGCTGCTTCTTGCAACGGGTCTCCTCGGCGTGGCGGTGGTAGCCGGCCTGTTGACGCTCGTAGGCTTCGGCCTGAGTGCCGGTGTTGCCATACCGGGTTGGGTCCTCATAGCCGCAGCGTGCTTCTGGATCACGCTCCTGCAACTATTCGTCATTTCTACCATATTCGTGTTCGTGGCCCTTCACGGGCGCAGCAATCTCCAGTTCCTGCCTGTTCGAGACTACAACTATTTTGTACTGAGAGTTCTGACGGTCGCCTTCGATGAATGAACCTTACCAATACGTGGGGACCGAACTGGATCTCTTCGAACACGCCACAAATTGGAAGTCGTACATCCCCACCAGGCTGAACAAGTACATCAGAGGCGATGTACTGGAAGTGGGCGCCGGTAAAGGGGCCACGACGCGCTCTCTCTATCGGGCGGATCTTTCGAGCTGGGTGTGTCTCGAACCGGATGCGGACCTTGCCGAGGAACTGTCCAGGAACCTCCGGGTTTTCGGGATCGACGACAAGATCGAAATCATGGTGGGAACCGTGGCTGACATTCCCCCTGACCGGAAGTTCGACTCGATCCTCTACATTGACGTTCTGGAACACATCGAAGATGACGCTGCCGAACTGCGTTCCGCCGCGTCTCATCTTCGCCCGAATGGAACGCTCAGCGTGTTGGCGCCGGCGCATCAGTTCCTTTTCAGCGAATTCGACGCGGCCATCGGACATCACCGGCGCTATGACAGAAACTCGATTCGGCGGATTGTCCCCGAAGGGCTCGTGGAAGAAGAGATCGTCTATCTCGATTCAATGGGATTGCTTGCGTCGCTGGGCAATCGTCTCATCCTTCGAAAAGCCATGCCAAACATGACCAACATCATGATTTGGGACCGGGTTTGTATTCCTCTGTCGCGCGTCCTCGATCCGCTGCTCGGGCGGCGCGTCGGCAAGACCTGCCTTGCCGTATGGCGTAAGACCAAGCTGCAATCCAAAGAGTAATCTGGGGAGAAACCTTTTTTCAAAATAGTTCTTCCCCGATTACTTCTTTGAAAGCCGCCTGGTGCTTCCAGTTCTGCAGGTATCGGAAGGCTTGCGAGGCTGCTTCCGCCGCGGCATGCTCGTACGTGTACAGCTCTACGGTCACGAAGCCGGTGAACCCGATCTCTTGGATGGTGTGCAACACGTCCGGGAGGTCTATGGCACCCTCGCCGAGCATCAAATGATGGTGCACGCGCGTCTCGGCAATATCTTCAAGGTGGAAATGGTGCATGATCCCTCGCATGCTGCGGACCAGTTGAGCCGGGTCTTCCCGGACACAGAAGAAATGCCCGACGTCGAAATTGAGGCCGAATACCTCGGGATCGAGTTCCTGAAAGAGTTTCAGGAACTGGTTGCTGTTCTCGATAAGAAGACCCGGTTCGGGTTCGATGAGTATGCGGACCCCTCGTTCTCTTGCTCGCCCTTCAACCGCATGGAGCCCTTCCCGATAGAGGTATAGCCCTTCTTCCGCGGTCATCCCGTCGAGCGGCCCGCCCGGTTCGGTGGAAAGCGTCCGGGCCCCGAGGGCCTCCGCTAAATCGAGGCATCGAAGGGTGTAATCGATGCGTTTGGCCCTCAGGGCAGGGTCCCTTTCGATCCAGGACGGATGATACGTGTCACCGTCAGCATGGTGCATGAACGCGTTGATGTTCGAGATTTCCAGATTGGCGTCGTCGAGCGCCGTCCGAATGGCTCTGATATCGCGAGGTGTCAGATGAAGCGGATACGCGTGCGGGACATCCGCCATGATTTCAATCCCCTGGTACCCTGTGGCGGAGATGATTCTGATGGCTTCCAACAGATCGCATCTCAAAAAGGCATTGGAACTGAAGGCAAACTTCATCGCGTTCCTTTCTGTCTCTCCGTGCGCTCCCCAGAGCGGTTGCCAAGAATAATGTCCGATTGGATGGCCGCCGAATTCATGAAACTGCTTGCTTGGCTGCGGTAATGTCCTCACTCATCCAAGGGGAGATTACGGAGGTAGTGCAAGGCTTCCGCCCCCGCAGCCTCTGGCCGGTGAGGGTACGTATAGAGTTCCACCGTCGCGAAGCCTGTGTAACCCCGTTCCTCCAGCATCTGAAAGAGTCCTATAAAATCCATGTCTCCGGCTCCCGGGATCAGGTGGTAATGTTTGCGAGCCCGAATGTCCTCGATATGGAGGTGAAAGATCTTTGCTGAAAGGCCGCGGATCACCGTTGCAGGATCCTCTCCCAGGACGTGGCTGTGGCCGAGATCGAGGTTCGCTCCGAGAAAGGGTGAATCCATCGCTTCCAGGAGCGTGGCGAGTTCCTCGTACCGCTCGATGAGCAAGCCCGGTTCGTACTCGATACCGATGCGAACGGAACGTTCTTTCGCATACGAGAGGACCTCTCCCACAGATTCCCGGAGGAAGTCCATGGATTGCTCCGGCTCGCACCCCGGCACGGGCCGTCCCGACGTCACGCTGACGCACCGTGCGGCCAAGGCGTGCGCCAGGTCGATGCACTTTTTCGTGTAGTCGATCCGCCATCGCCTCGCGGCCGGGTCGGGATTGGCGAGTGACGGCTCGAAAAGTGGTTCCCAGAACTGTCTCCCATAGTACCCCATCGCGGTGTTTGCATTGACATTCGCGACCGACAGACTTGTTCGTCGGAGAATCTCTTTCAGCCGATCCACATCGGAGAGTGTTACGGACTCGGCGTACAGATGGGGGGAATCGGCCAGGAGCTCCACCCCTTCGTACCCCACGGCCGCGATGCGTTCGACCGCCTCAAAGACCGAATGCCTTCCGAACGCGTTGGTGCTGAAGGAAAACCTCATGACCGCTCCGGTGGCTCAGCCCCGGTCTCCGCTGCTCGGTTCGCGTATTCGACGAGCATACGGAATTGCTCGTACAGACGATGTTCATCGACCCCCAGAGGGTCCTTGAAATAACAGGCGAGATGGGGCATGAGCCCCGATTCACCTCGGCTCGTGGCAAACTCCGCCCAGCGGACGAGATCCAGAATCAGCGGTGCGGCAAGGAGCGAATCGTACCCCTGCCAGACGAACTGGAGCGACATCTTCGCGCCGAGGAACCCTCGAAAGTGGATGAAATCCCATGCAGTTTTCTGATCGTGGAGAGACGGGACGTAGTCGATCCGGACGCGGGAATGCGGGGCATACCCAAGAATCTTGGACAGAACAGCGTCTTTGGTCTGGATCTTGGATTGCCGGTTCTGGGGATGATCGAGGACGCGGCCGTCCATGTTGCCCAGAATGTTGAAGCCTTCCCAACTCATGACGTCCAGATTCCGGCAGGTGAAAAGAGGGGCCAATGCCGACTTTACGAGGGTTTCTCCCGTCTTGCCGTCATTCCCCATCACCGCCACCCCTTCTCGTTCCGCGAGCCGGACGAGCGCAGGGAAAAGGGCTCCGCTGGACGGGGTGAAATTGATGTACGGGCATCCCGCTCGGATCGCGGCGTAGGCATAAATCGTGCTCGCACGAACCACCCCGCTATCGTTCCGGTCGAGGCACCCTTCAAAGAGCGCAAGATCGTGGTGGCACTCCTGCATTTCCAGAGGCGGTTCGGTGGAGGCGAGATTCACGACCACCACGTCGCGGAATCCGCCGGACGCCTTGAAATCCTCGAGAAACCCGGTTGCACGCGCTATCTCTTCGCGAAGGGATGTCCGGCACGGGGAAGGGGCGCCGGCCAGCATGTCGATGGCTTCACCGCAGTTCGTCACGGTTCCCGGGCAAATACTTCGTTCGATTCGGGCAAGTTCCGGTTCCAGTTCATTCAGCATCCCTCGGTCGATGCACCCGGTCTCACGGGCGATCTCGTGAGCCGACTCGCGCAAGCTGCCCCGGCGAATATCGCATCCTCCGAACTCCATGGTTTCGACTGGAGCGAGGCCAAGGCCTGCAAATGGTTCCTGTGCGGTGATCATCCCGGTGGAATCGGTCAGCCCTTTTTGCAGGGCGAGCGCTCCAAGGATCACCGTTGCGGAAATGGAGCCGAGGGCGCCGATCAACCAGACGCCGATCTTCCTTTCGCACATTACTGTCCCTCACGGCTTCACGCGGCCTTTCCGCACATCAGCCCAATCGGGGAGCACGGAGTCCCGCGTAGGTACTGGGTTCGCAGAATACGATTTCTTTCCTGGCGTCCCTGCTCCCGGCTTTTCAGTGGGACCGACATCGTGCCGCTCATTTGTTGACGGACAAGCGAGATGCCTGTCCCACCAGAGCTTCCCGTCATCCGATACTGAAACTGCGAACAGAAGCACCAAGGCATTATGGCATATTTCTGCGCCCTATGAGTAGAGGGGTGGCGCGAGATTCCTGCCCAGCCTCCTCTGTTCCTCAGTCCTAATGTATTATGGTATGCAACATACCGGACCGCCGGCGGCATTGCGTACCCGCATTGCCTCAGGGAGGGGAGAGAGCCTATGATGGCCTCCAAGCGTTCGTTCATGAACCGGTTCAGAGTCGTCGCGGCCTTGGCTGTCGGCCTCACCGTGATGGGGGGCAGCCGCGCATTGTCCGAGGACCTGTCAGCTCGCGGCTTACTCGACCGGAGCACGATCGCGTCTTACATCCGACCGCTGATCGATGACGGCTCGTACACCGGGATCGCCGTGGGGATCGTCAGCCCAATGGGCCGGCAGGCATTCGGGTTCGGCAGCACGAGCCGAGATCGCGGCCGACGACCATCAGGAGACACGGTTTACCCACTGGCGTCGATTACCAAGACCTTTACCGGCGTTCTGTTGGCAGACTTCGCCCTGCGAGGGCGCGTGCGCCTGAACGATCCCATCGGCAAGTACCTTCCGCGTGGCGTGATCGGGCAGGATAATCCGCTCGCACGTATCACGCTGCTCGATCTGGCCACGCACACGTCGGGACTGCCCCGGATGCCCACCAATACCGCGACGCGCGGCCGGCAAACCCCTGGACGCCCGTACAGCGTCGCGCAGCTGTACGATTTCCTAACTCACTACCGGCCGGTCCGCCCGCCCGGCGCGACATTCGAGTATTCCAATATCGGTATTGGGCTGCTGGGACATATTCTCGAGATCGCGGGAAGCACTCCGTACGAAACGATGGTGGAACGTCGGATTTGTCGCCCGTTGGGGATGGAGAGCACTCGCGTCACCCCGACGACTGCCATGCGTCGCCGCATGGCCCAAGGGTACAACAGGCAGCTGAAACCCGTCGGGCTGAAGCCTTTCGACGTGGGGAAGAGTTCCGGCGGCCTCTATTCGACCGCAGACGACATGATGAAGTACCTCGCCGCTAACGTAGGCCTTTCGGACGCGGGGATCGTGAAGGCACTCCTGGACGCGCAACAACCTCGCCGGAGGGTCCCGGGCAAGGAGAACGCGTTCATGGGGCTCACTTGGCACGTACGCAAGCTGCGCGGCCGGGAGATCGTGTCCAAAAACGGCGGAGTGACCGGTTTCCAGAGCTTCACCGCGTTCAGCCGAGCGGATCGGGTCGGCATCGTAGCCCTTGCCAACGGCAACCCAGGGAACCGAAGCCTCGATGCGGCGGCACGGAGAATCTTCTTGAAGATGCTTTCCGACTCCGAGGCGGTTGGCCGATGACTCCTGCCTCACGGTTTCCAGTGAGGCTGCGGCAGGTTCTTCCCGAGGACACCACCCTCGCCCGAACCATGGCAGTGTTTTTGACAATCCTCTTCGATGCACTAATCTAATGAAGGACAGGCGGACTCGATGCGGCTCATCCAAGGGCCGGCCGCTGAAGGAGGGAATTGCCGTGGAAAATCCAACAGGTGGCTATGAAAGGACCGTCGAGGCCATGATCGCCGCGTGGGACACGCAAATAGAAGAGTTGCGGGCGTGTTCGCAAGCAGAATGGTCCCCGAGGAGAGAGAAGTGCCGGGAAAAGATCGGTGAACTGATTCTGAAGAGAGAAGCGGTCCGTCGAGGTCTGATGCGCTTGGACGAGGAAGGGGACGTGTGCTCCTCGTGCCCGTAGTACGGTGACCGAAGGCTGCAAGCCGGCTCCGCTCCAATCGCAGATTGCTTCCGGCAACTGCCGCACTTCCGGTCCGCAGAGGCTCCACTTCACCTTCATGAAGAAGTGGTGCATCATGCACCATGGCAACGTTCATGCGGGTGCATCGTGCATCATTACGCTCAGACCCTCCATGGGGACACCTCGCCGTTAATCCCTTCCCTACAAGCTTTCCGCCGAAATGAACGCGTTGGCACGCGAGTTGCTTCCAGATGGTGGGAGCCGAGGACGATGATCAGGATTGCTATTCCCGAACATCAAGGCCGAATTGCGCCGGTCTTTGACACATGCCAACGGATTCTCGTTTTCGCCCAGCAGGGTGATGGCGAGGCGGTCGTCACCCGCGAAGACTGGTCCGCAATCTCCCGTCAGGGACGAGCTATTCGTCTCAAGGAGCTGGGTGTCGAGGTGTTGCTCTGCGGAGGTATCAGTTGCGGGATCGAGGACCAGATTCATCTGCACGGCATCCGGCTCGTGTCGTGGTTGGCCGGCGATGTGCCGGCGATCCTGACCGCGTTCAGAAAAGGAAGGATCATGAACCCGGAATATGCGATGCCGGGGACGCTCCTCTGCAGGCAACGCCGGCAGATGCGGCGGCGCAGAAACCACCAGAATCAAAGCGGGAGCGCGAAAGCAAAGGAGAAATAGTCATGCCAGGGTCTGATAAGACAGGACCATTGGGAGCCGGTCCCGGAACCGGTTGGGGTCTAGGTCGTTGCACGGTCGCGGCGAGAAGAGGAATTGCTGCATTGGGAGGAATCCTGCGGGGAGTCGGTCGCGGAGGTATGCCCCGCGGCGGAGGGAGGGGCCTGTGTTTTGGAGGTGCCCGTTTCCGGGGTGAGTCGAGTCCTTTCCCTGGCGGGCCGTCGGTGACTCCTGCGAAGGAGGCCGAGATTCTGCGGGCCGAATTGGCTGCTGCCAAGGAACAGTTGGCTGCAATGCAGGTCCGTCTGGAGGAGCTGGAAAAACAGAACCCGTCCCTGTGAGGGTCGGTTTGGGGTCAGTCGGGCATCCGCCGATCGGCGCGATGGGTCAGCAGTCTCCGACGGTTATGCCCGACGGTCCCCTGATTTGTTGGGATCAAGTACTCCTTTTCGCAGATTCGGTCCCGCGTTTCGAGGAGCATGGTGGGACAGGCACCTTTCCCGTTCATCGAGAAATGACAGGAAAGGCGTCTGTCACACCAATACAGCCAGAGAGGCCGCGGCAATGAACGGAAACCGCGTCCCACAGAAATACGCGATCGTGTTTGAGAAACCGAGAACTACGGAAACCGACTGCACGTGAGAAGGAAGCTAAGCGAAGACATGGCGAGAAACAACGATTGTTCGTCAGAAAAATCATGCGGCGGCTGCGATTCCGCCATTTCCTGCGATACGCAGGCACAACAGGAGCACATGGACGCCCGCCTGGCGGCGGGTCTTTCCACCATCAGGCATCGTATCGTGATCATGAGCGGCAAAGGAGGGGTCGGCAAATCGACCGTTGCGGCAAACCTCGCTCGGGCACTTGCTGCGATGGGAAAGAAGGTGGGGATTCTCGACGGGGACGTTCACGGGCCGAATATACCCAAGATGTTGGGATTGGAAGGGGCGAGCCCCGAGGCGGGACCGTCCGGGCTCCTTCCCCTGGAGGCGGCTCCGGGTCTGAAGGTTATGTCCATGGCGTTTCTTCTGCCCAATTCAGACACGCCGGTGGCGTGGCGGGGGCCGATGAAGCATACCTTGTTTCAGCAATTCGTCTCGGACGTGCAATGGGGTGACCTGGACTACCTCATCGTGGATCTACCCCCGGGAACCGGCGATGAGCCGATGAGTATTGCCCAGATCCTCGGAAAGCCCTTGTGGGCGATAGTCGTGACGACACCGCAGGACGTGGCGCTTCTGGATTCCCGAAAATCCGTGGTTTTCGGCGGCAGCCTCGACATGAACATGCTCGGTATCGTTGAGAACATGAGCGGCCTCGTGTGCCCCCACTGCGCGGAGGAGATCGACCTGTTCAAGAGGGGCGGCGGCGAGAGGGCAGCTCGGGAACTCATGGTGCCGTTTCTCGGAGCGATCCCCATCGATCCCCGTGTTGTCATCGCGGGAGACGCCGGCATTCCTGTAGCTTCAGTTGACCCTGATGCATCGGTCTCACGGATCTTGCGCGAATTGGCCGAGCACATCGACGAGACGGTGAACAACCATCACGAGCCGGTCTAGGAGGCGGTTGCGTAACGCAATGCTTTCCAGTAATCGCAGCAGGGTGGTGTCGATTGAGACAATGCATCTTTCAAGGCTGCCACCTGAAAAGTTTAGAATGTCAGCCTCATAGGAGCCTCCAGATCGAAGCCGGCCGTGTGCTTCGCTGACCTGCCATCATTTCTCCGATGAGTCAGGTTGCGCGACAGGCTCCTGGAGAAGGTGTCGCAACAGCTCGCGGGTGCGACGCCGTTCAGCAAAGTTCAGACTGCCCGAAATCAAATATTACGATTCTAAAGGAGATTCTTACCGATGTTTTCCAAAACCATAGCCGTACCGTCCATGCACCCGGGAGGACTCGACGCGATGCGTTCCGGGCACTTCGGGCATTGTGACGTCTTCACGCTGATACAAGTGGAAAACGGCCAGATTCGCGACGTGTCCGTTCTCCAAAACCCTCCGCACCAACAGGGAGGATGCCAGGCGCCTGTCAATCTGCTCCATCAGAGCCAGGCAGAGGCCTTAATCGTGGGCGGAATCGGAATGAGGCCTCTTATGGGGTTCCACCAGGCGGGGATCGAGGTCTATTACGGCCCGGAAGGCGAGACCGTCGGGGCCGTGGTCGATGATCTACTCCAGGGAAAGCTTGCTCTGATCCAGGCAAACCAGGTTTGCGGCGGCGGCCAATTCTGAAGCGGGGAACCCGGAGGTGGTCATGAAAATCGCAGTAACGTCTACGGGAAGGGAGATAGGCTCCCGGATGGACCCCCGATTCGGCAGGGCGCAGTACATAGTGATCCTGGATGAGGGCGGAACGATCCTGGAGGTTGTGGACAACTCGCAAAACCTGAACGCCATGAAAGGAGCCGGCATTCAGGCGGCGAAGCTCATAGCCGACCGCAAGGTCGATGTGCTCATGACCGGACACTGCGGTCCGAATGCGTTCACCACACTCAAGGCTGCGGGGATAAAGGTCGCGGTCGAGCAATCAGGCACGGTGGAAGAAGCGTTGGACCGCCTCAATCGAGGCGAAGCGAAGTTTGCCGATCAGCCGAATGTCGAAGCCCACTGGTAGCGACTTGGTGCGTCCGCCCAAGGGCGCAAGGTCGTGGCGCTCGGGCGGTGTTGCTTGGCGAGGAATCTCCTCCTCCTCAGCCAGTGGAAGGGGCTTGAGAAACCCGCGTTCACGGGAGACGGACGGTCTCAAGCCCGCTTCCACATTATTGTGCACCAGGGAACGAAGCGGGATGTAGTGCCCATGGATGTCACCTTCTTCTCTGCGATCCCCTGGAGTTCGGTAACAGCCGGGGCGATTCTGATCTTCCTGCTGATCGGCGGATGGACCTGGTTCACGGCCAGGTCGGACCCTGAGCGAGGGACGATTGACGCTCCCGATGCGACAGCTTTTCTCCGGGGGAATTGCGGCGACGCGATGAAGATCTCGCTCAGGTTTTCCCAGGACCGGGTGGTCGAAGCGAAGTACTGGACCGATGGCTGCCGAATGAGCAGCGCATGCGGGGCCGCGGCTGCCAGAGTGGCTCTACACAAGACCCCTGAAGAGATAGCAGACATCGACCACGTCGCCATCGAGAGAGAAGTGGGCGGACTCCCCGATGAGGAGCTGCACTGTGCGACCCTTGCTGCCGGAACGTTGCAGGAAGCGGTCAGGCACTATCTCGTGGGAGACGCACAAGCATCCTCGGCTGGCCCCAGGCTCAAGATGAAACCAAGTGCTGACAGGGAGTCCGGTTGAGCCGGTGCCTCGTTTCATACGGTCGGTAACGCTTGTTGGGCAGCCTTGGTGGGACAGGAATCCCGCGCGTCCACGGATGACGGGCATTGACGCGACGCGCGGGCGTGCCCCACCAAGGCCGCCCGTCTCAGCCCCGAATGATGCGGCGACCTCACCTTGGCGCAGGAACCTGCATCATTCGGGGTATTTTATCGTATCCTTCCCCATCATGATTCCAGCCGGGTTGACTCGGTCAAGATAATAGTGGAGAATTTCGAACGGGCCGCTCATCTTGAAAGCCTGATCCAGTAGCCGAGAAAGAGCGTCCCAAGAAAGGTCAACTGATGCCGATCTACGAATACCTATGTGCGGAATGCGGGCATGTGAGCGAACTCCTCGTGGGAATCGGGAGGAACTCGGATGACCTCGTTTGCGCGTCTTGTGGTGCAACCGGACTGAAGCAACTGATGTCCGCGCCGGTTGTATCGATCAATGACGGACCTGCAGGACACGCGGCCGGTTCCACTTGCTGCGGGAGCAACCCGTCAAACAAAGGGTGCATCCCCGGGAGCTGCTGCGGCTCTTCGTGAGCCCCCTGTGCAACGCCCCTGCAAAGGTGTGGTGGGAAATGGAGCTTCGGAAACGGCTCATCGACACCCTCGAACCGTCATGCGCAGGGCACACGGTCCGCGATGTGCGCATCGGGCTCGGTTACACTGCGGTTCAGATCGATGACGGCCGTGCCGGTGTGGCGTACACGCTCGCGAGGGGCAGCTTTGGCGGCTGTTCTGCGTTCACGGGGACGCGGCCTCTTTCCGGCAGGCCGGTCGCGGACTTGCTTCGCTATCTCAGTTCCGAGAGTCTCGTGGAATCCTCACTGGGGTTGGCGACTGCCAACGCGCTCGCCAACGCGGCTCCATCGCGCGGGGTGGCGGGTGACGTGTCGCAGGTAGTGGAGCTTCTCCTGACCGACCGCGTGGCCATGGTGGGCTTCTTTGCGCCGCTCGTTGCAGCGCTGCAGGACCGGGTGGCCGATCTCGAGATATTCGAGGAGCATAGCGGATCGGTGGCTCATCTGCGACCCTCCTCCGACGCGGTCTCGGTGATCCCGACCTGCGATGTGGCATTGATCACGGCCACGAGCATCGTCAACGACACTATCGACGAACTGCTCGAAGCCGCGCGGCACTGCCGTGAGAGTGTCGTACTCGGCCCATCCACTCCGCTGATCCCTGACGTTTTTGAGCCGACCGCGGTAACATGGCTGTCAGGGATGGCCGTCCATGATGCAGAAGGATTGTTGCAGGTGGTGAGCGAAGGCGGCGGCACGCGGTTCTTCAAGCCGTTCGTGTCCAAGTGGAACGTCCGCCTGAAGGTGAATTAATCTTCCGAACACCAGGCATCGCGGAGGGAGTGTCATGGCCGACAAGCAAGGAAAGAGCTCGAAATTCCTTGTCGCGATCAGGGAGTTCCTCGAAGGTGCAGTCGTTCGCGAGCCCATGCTGGTGGCGCTGAAGGAAAAGGCCATTCTCGAGCAGGCGCTCCTCTTGACCCTGTTTGGCGACATGCTCGGGGTTCCCATGCCGAGTTCCTACTATTCACTCCGGCTTCTGCCGCACGTGATGCCACTCATTACCCCGTGGAAGCGCTCGTTGTTGCGGCAGAAGGATTGGACCGATCATGCGTTCGACTAGGGTTACCTCCTTTCCGATCAAGTCATTTGTCCAGAGGTGGAACCGCCTTCATTGGGACAAAGACGGCCCGTCGAAACGACGATGGGGCAGGTTCCCGGAGATGCTGCCATGACGAAACCGCCGAGAGAAACCGGACCGAGAGCGATAATCCTCGTGGAAGGGCTTGAGGGGGAATCAAGGCTGATTGAAACCCTCTGGAAAAGGGGAATCTCCGCCCAGGTGATGGCCGAACCTGCGAAAGCTCTTGACGAATGCCGCGCAAACCCGCCGCATCTTGCCATCGTCGCGAGCGAGTTAGGCGCCATGGCCGGCACCCGCTTCCTGGCCGAGCTGCTCAAGGTCTCCTGGACGACCTCCACCATCCTGATCGCCGATGAAGACGAGGAAGCGGTTCACCTTCGCACTGAAGGACTCGGAATTCTTGGTTCCATCAGAACGGCGGAGGATACGGCGAGCCTGGAAAGACTCCTGGAAACCTTCCTTGAGATCGTTTAGAGTAATTGCCAAAATTTCCGGCCGATTCACTCATTCCGACCTGCGGGCTCCTTCACTTCGGACAACGCAGAGCCGTCAAACACTAGATTGGGACCCTCCCAGATCGGCGGCCATCCAATCGGCATTTCCTTTCGAAACCCCGCAAAGGGTCGCCGGTCACCGGCACAAAGAACATCCCTCTGCATCGCGAAGAGAAAACGATCATACAAAAGGAGGTCCCCGTGACACAGAAGAAAAAAAAGATCGCCCCTGCCTGTGCCTCTTGTTCGCACGACATGCCCAACAAAATCTGCATGTACAGTACGGGTTCCAGCCATAAAGGCTGTCCCACGTTGAGCCGAAAAAAGACCTTGGCGCAGGCCAACCGGGAGTATGAAAATGCCGAAGCCGGCCGGTTCGCGCGCCAGGCCTCGATCCAGGAGGCATCCTGCTACGCCAACCGCCACGAGCGGCCTTACATCATGCAACCCACCAAGACCCGTATAGTAGAAATCTGCGAATTTGCGAACCGCATGGGCTATAAGCGCCTCGGCCTTGTTTTCTGTGTGGGGCTCAAGAGTGAGGCAGCGGCCGTTGAGAGGATACTGAAGAAAAACGACTTTGATGTCGTATCGGTCTGTTGCAAGGCAGGACGGACCTCAAAAGATATTCTTGGTATAGAAGACCGCGATAAGATCTTCCAGGGGACCGACGAAGCAATGTGCAACCCTATATTTCAGGCAATGGTGGTCAATGAGGAGAAGACCGAGCTGAACGTCTTGCTCGGCCTCTGTGTGGGCCATGATTCGCTCTTCTTAAAGCACGCGCAGGCGTACACGACGGTTCTGGCGGTAAAGGATCGCGTGACCGGCCATAACCCGTTGGCAGCGATTTATCTGCAGGATTCCTATTACAAGAAGCTGGTTGCAGCCCCAATTAAGACGAATTAAGCTTACGAAAAGAAAGGCTGACCCTTCACCGGGACGAACGCAGTCCTTCCCAGTGATGAAGGGAGCCATTAAAGCGAGGTATGGCAATGGAAGGCAAATCGGTGACTCTGGATCGTCTGGTAGCAGGGGTCAAGGCGCACCCGGAGATCTCGCGGGCCGGGATGATCCTGTGTCATAACGGAATCGTGAGAGGGTCCGATCGCTCCGGCGCAAGGAGCGTACGTGCGCTGAAGGTGGCAGTGGACTCCTCGGCCATAGAGCGTATCCGCTCCTGGGGCGAATCACAACCGGGGATCGTGACCGTGGCCATCCAGGCGATGGAAGGCGAGCTTCACGTGGGTGACGATCTCCTCTTCGTCGTGGTGGCAGGGGACATTCGGGAAAACGTCTTTGAGATCACTCGGCAAATTATTGATCGGATCAAAGCCGGGGGAGTTCGCAAGACTGAAATCTATGCCGACTGATGGAGAGCTCGCGATCGCGCAGCGCCGATTGCGATGAGCATTGGGCAGGAACTCCAAGGCCATTGACAAGCCGCCTTTGACAAAGTATGGAGAATCGTTTATTAATTGTCTTGTCGGCTATGAGCCGAACGCAAGGACTGTGCCTCTCAAACCGGTGAGGCCGTCCTTGAAAATGCGATCATCGAAGGCACAGTGGTCTTCGTTCTTTTGAGGAGTGCCGCGAATTGCCAAGAACGGCGCAATAAGGAGGGTTGGGATGAGTGATCTGCATACTATCCTCGTCACCGGAGGGGCCGGCTATGTCGGATCGGCCCTGGTGCCGAAGCTTATCGCGCAGGGCTACAAGGTGAAGGTTATCGACCTGTACATGTACGGCGAGGACGTGCTCATGCCCGCAAACGGCAGATTGGTCGAGATCAAGGGGGATATACGAGACAAGGCTCTTTTGGAGCGAGAATTGAAGGGGGTCGATGCGGTGATACACCTCGCGTGCATCTCCAACGATCCCAGTTACGAGCTCGACCCGGACCTGGGAAGATCCATCAACTACGATGCCTTCATCCCCCTGGTGGAGATTGCGAAGGCCTGCGGTGTGAAGAGATTCATTTACGCATCCAGTTCCAGTGTCTATGGCATCAAGACCGAGCCTCAGGTGACGGAAGACCTCACGCTGGAGCCGCTCACCGATTATTCGCTCTACAAAGCAAAGTGTGAGGACGTGCTCCTGGCCGCGGCCACCGACGATTTCGTCGTTACGGTGATCAGGCCGTCCACGGTGTGCGGATACTCGCCGCGGCTGCGGCTGGATCTGACGGTGAATATCTTGACGAACCATGCCGTGAACAGAGGAACGATCACGGTCTTTGGCGGCGAACAGAAGCGCCCCAACCTCCACATCGAGGACATGACCGATCTTTACGTCATGCTGTTGAAGCAGCCTTCGCAGACAATACAGAAGCAGATCTTCAACGCGGGATATCAGAACTGCACGGTGAGAGAAATAGCCGAAATCGTAGCGCGAACGCTTGACGGGAACGTTTCCATCCAGGTAACCCCCAGCAACGACAATCGTTCGTATCACGTATGTTCGGATAAGATTAAACGCGAGATCGGCTTCGTGCCGAAGCATTCCATCGAGGAAGCGGTGCTCGACCTGTACAAGGCTTTCCAGGCGGGCAAGATTCCCGATGCTATGGACGACATCCGCTATTACAATATCAAGACAATGCAGACCATTCGCCTGAAGTAATGCACAGGCAGCGATCTTGAGTGTCTGAGCGCGAGACGTCACAGCATGTCCGCGGATCACGAGAAATGAACTCGTCTGTCAATCTGTCAGAATTGGAATTCATGGCAAAGCGGATTCGCGGCCGGGTCGTGGAGATGTCCCACAAGGCCCGTGCCCCGCACCTGGGATCGTCTCTTTCGTGCGTAGACATCCTTGTCGCAGTGTATTGGGCGGCTATGTCCATAGATCCGGCCAACCCTTGTGACGTCAACCGCGACAGGTGCATCCTGAGCAAAGGACATGCCGCGTCGGCTCTCTATGCGGCTCTGGCCTTTCGGGGCTTTTTCCCGGAAGACTATCTGGACTCCTACGTGCAGTCCGGGGGTTCTCTTGCGGAGCACCCGCTGCCGCGGTGCGCTCCGGGTGTGGAAGCGGCCACCGGATCGTTAGGTCACGGTCTCTCCATCGGATTGGGAATGGCCTTGGCCGGCCGCATTCAGAAAGCGAATTATCGCGTCTTTGTGGTCATGAGTGATGGAGAGTGCAACGAAGGCTCCGTATGGGAAGCGGCATTGCTTGCCGCAGCTCGCGGCGCTGACAACGTGATAGCGATCATCGACTACAACAAATGGCAGGCGACCGGCAGGAGCGAGGAAGTCATGGCTCTCCGGCCTCTCAAACAGAAGTGGGAGGCGTTCGGCTGGAGCGCATACGAGTTGGACGGTCACGACCTGCATGCGCTGGTGAACACGCTCGACAAGCTCCCCGATGGCACGGGTAAGCCTGCAGTGGTGATAGCTCATACCGTCAAAGGAAAGGGTGTCTCCTTCATGGAGGACGACAACAACTGGCACTATCGCATCCCCAGCGCCGACGAGGTCGGGAAGGCCAAGAGAGAACTGGGTCTGTCATGAGAAATGCCTTTGCCGAAGAACTGGGTAGGCTTGCCGCAGAGGACCCGCGCATCGTGCTCCTGTCTGGAGACATCGGGAATCGCCTGTTCAACGATTTCAAGGAACGCTTTCCCGATCGGTTTCTCAACTGCGGAGTGGCTGAGGCCAACATGATAGGCGTTGCCGCTGGAATGGCGCTGTCAGGGCTGCTCCCCGTGACGTATACCATAGCCTCGTTCAACACGGTTCGGTGTCTCGAGCAGATCCGAGTCGACGTCTGCTACCACAACCTGCCGGTCATCATCGTGGGGGTTGGGGCCGGATTGGCGTACTCGGAAGGGGGAGCCACTCACCATTCCTGCGAGGACATTGCACTGCTTCGAGCCCTACCTAACATGAGCGTCGTCTGTCCGGGAGACGTGTGGGAAGTCCGTGGAGCCCTGAAGGCGGCTTTCGATCTGGGAACCCCCGTGTACATCCGCCTGGGCAAGAAGAACGAACCGGTGGTCCATCGAGAGATGCCGCAGTTCTCCATCGGCAAAGGAATAACGATCCGGCCAGGCAACGACGTCTGCCTGTTGAGCACAGGTAACATGCTCCCCGTAGTGGTCGAGGCTGCCGAAGAGCTGGCACGCGCGGGCGTTTCGGCTCAGGTGGTGAGTTGCCACACAGTCAAGCCGCTGGACACGGCGTTGCTCGCCGAGGCCTTCGCCAAGTTCACGACGGTATTAACGGTTGAAGAGCACAGCATCATCGGCGGTCTTGGCGCAAGCGTAGCACAGTGGCTTTCTTCAGGGCCAAGACGCCGGGCGAGGCTGTGCTGCGTGAGCACGCCGGATTCGTTCGTGCACCAGGCGGGAAGCCATCAATACATGCGCGAGCGCTTCGGACTTACCGCTGCCGGAATAGCGGACAAGGCCCTCAAATTTCACCTTGGCGGAGAAGAGTGCGAGTGTGAAGATGAAAACCGTAGCTGCGGTATTGAATGAAACCGGGAAACCGCTGGTTCTGGCGGAGCTGGAGATACCGGCTCTCAGACCCGGCCAGGTGCTGGTAGAGATCGTCTACAGCGGGGTCTGCCACACGCAAGTCCTCGAATGCCGCGGGCGGAGGGGTGAAGACCGCTGGATGCCGCACTGCCTCGGACACGAGGGGAGCGGTGTAGTCCTGGAAACGAGTCCGGGGGTTACCAAGGTCAAAACGGGCGATCGTGCAATCCTGTCCTGGATAAAGGGGAGCGGTTGCGACGTGCTCGGGACCGTGTACCAGTGGAACGGCCGAAACGTGAACGCCGGCGGCATTACCACCTTCAGCCGCCACGCGGTGATCGCAGAGAATCGGCTCACTCCGCTGCGGGACGGGGTTTCCATGGAGGACGCGGCCCTGATGGGCTGCGCGGTCCCCACAGGCCTCGGAGTGGTCTTCAACACCCTAGCGCCGCGACCGGGACAGGCGGTCGCAGTGTTCGGGGCCGGAGGCATCGGCCTGTGCGCTATCGGGGCCGCGGCTATTTCCGGTTGTACCCCGGTCATCGCGGTGGACATCCTTCCGGAAAAGCTGGAACTCGCGCGGCGCATGGGTGCGACAATGTGTATCGATGCTTCCCGAACGAATCCGGTTCAGGAGATTGCCGCCACGTGCGGTGGAGGTGTCGATTACGCGGTAGAGGCGAGTGGAAGACCGGACGTCATGCTGCAGGCCCTCCAGGCGGTACGCAGTCAGGGCGGAGTTGCGGCAATCGTGGGGAACGCCAGATACGGAGAACGCCTCGAACTGGACCCCGCGCAACTAAATCAAGGCAAACAACTGCGAGGCACCTGGGGCGGCGACAACATCCCCGATCGTGATTTTCCCCGATACGTGAACCTCCTGCAGTCGGGCAGGCTCAACCTCGACCCTCTGCGATCGACCGTCTACGGGTTGAGCCAAATTAACCAAGCCATTGATGACTTGGAGGCAGGCAAGGTGGCCCGTCCTTTGATTGACATGTCCAAAGATTAGGGACGCATATGCTAGTCGGCGTCGACTTTGACAATACCATCGTCTGTTACGACCGGGTGTTCCACCGCGCAGCGGTGATGCACGGACTCATACCCCGGGACTTGCCACCGACCAAGGGCCAGGTACGCGATTACCTGAGGAGAGCCGGCAGAGAGGATCAGTGGACGGAACTGCAGGGTTTCGTCTACGGCGTGATGATTCAGGAAGCCAAGCCTTTTCCGGGAGTCCTCGACTTCTTCCGCGGCTGCAGAGCGCGGGCCGTACCCGTTTGCATCGTGAGTCACAAGACGCATTACCCCTTCGAGGGGCCACAGTACGATCTCCACGCGGCAGCGGACCGCTGGCTGGAAGCGCTGGGATTCTACGATCCACTGCAGATAGGGCTTTCGCGGTCGCTCGTGCATTTCGAGCTTACGAAGAAAGGGAAACTGGATCGGATTGCAGCCATGGGCTGTAGCCACTTCATCGACGATCTTCCCGAATTCCTTGAGGAGGCCGAATTTCCGCGGGACGTGAACCGGATCCTCTTTGACCCCGGCGGCGTGTACCGCGACGGACACGATCTTGCCCGCGTCCAGACGTGGGAGGAAGTCAAAGAGATCCTCATCGATCGAAAGCTCGACCTATCATGAGACCTGATTTTCCCGAGCATGCGGTGGGCAGGCTGCTGCGGGAAGCAGGGATGTCTGCTGACTTCACCTGGGACCGGATATCCGGAGGAGCCAACAATCGCGTGTTCCGCATCCGTTCGGGACGAGAATCGGTCCTTCTCAAGGTCTACTTCAGGCACCCGGACGATCCAAGAGACAGACTGGGAGCGGAATACGCCTTCTGCAAATTTGCCTGGGAAAACGGCCTGCATTGGACGCCGCAACCACTCGCCGCCGACTTCGATGAACGGCTGGGTTTGTACGAATTCATCGAAGGCCGAGGGCTTACCTCAGGAAGCGTGAATCGTGAACAAGTTGCACAAGCCCTGGAATTCTACGTGCAGTTGAACCTTCATCGAGCCTCGGATAGCGCAAGAGACCTCCCCGTGGGGTCGGAAGCCTGTTTCAGCATGAGGGCTCATCTCGCTTGTGTGGAGCGAAGGCTCGAACGATTACTGGATATGCAGGTGCTCACGGATCTCGATCGAGAATTAGCCCTATTCGTCAGAACCGACCTCTCTCCAGCCTGGGAGCGTGTTAGGGCGTTCGTCGGCCGTGGAGTAGAAGAGATGGGTCTGTCCCTGGACGAAGAGGTCGCAAAAGAAGACCGGCGCATATCGCCATCGGATTTTGGCTTCCACAATGCTCTCTTGCAGGGCGACTGTAGGTTGCGGTTCATCGATTTTGAATATGCGGGATGGGATGACCCGGCGAAGACGATTAGCGACTTCTTTTGTCAACCGGCCGTTCCCGTCCCTGTCGAGTACCGTGACGACTTCTCCCGCCGGGTGCTGGCCGATCTATCCGCCCCGGATCTCCATTACCGGCGAACCAAGATCTTGAGGCCCGTCTATGTGCTGAAGTGGTGCACGATTTTGTTGAACGATTTCCTGCCCGCTGGCGACGAGCGGCGCCGGTTTTCCGCGGCCGGCGAAGATCCCTCACAAAGGAAAACCGCTCAGCTTCAGAAGGCCCGGCAGGCGCTGAATATAGAGGAACTGACCCCATGAAAACGGTAGTAATCGGTGCCAATTCCTTTTCAGGTCAAGACTTCGTGGACCTGTTACTGGACGATCCGAGGAACGAAGTTATCGGTATCAGCCGCTCTCCGGAACGCTCAAGCCTGTTTCTGACCTACAAGTTGCGGCCCGACCTCTCAAGGTATCGCTACTTCCAGATGGACCTAAACACCCAGATGGCCGGCATTCTTGAGCTATTGGACGAGGAACAGCCGGAACGTATCGTGAATTTTGCCGCGCAGAGCGAAGTCGCACCGAGCTGGGTTCATCCCGAGCACTGGTTCCAGACCAATTGTGTTGCCCTGAGCCTCCTGGTCAACCACCTTCGGCGGAGAGACTACCTGCAACGCTATCTCCACATCTCTTCGCCCGAGGTCTACGGCACCTGCGAGGGAACGGTAGGCGAAGACGCTCCATTCAATCCGAGCACACCGTATGCTGCATCGAAGGCTGCCGCGGACATGTTGTTGCGCACGTACCAGCGGCAGTTCGGCTTTCCCTCGATCACCGTTCGATCTACAAACGTGTACGGCGCCAGGCAGCAGTTGTTCAAGATAATCCCCCGGACCGCGATCTATCTGAAGCTCGGCAAGCGAATCGAACTCCATGGTGGTGGAAAGGCAATTAAGTCATACATTCACATCCGGGACATCTCTCGAGGAGAGATGGCAATCTTGGAGAACGGAGAGCTTGGCCGCATCTACCACTTGTCGCCGGATTCCGGCGTGGCAGTAGCTGATGTTGTTCGGCTCATCTGCGAAAGCATGGGGAAGAGCTTCGATGACTGCGTTACAGCTGTCGAGGAAAGACCTGGACAGGACAAAGCCTACGTGATAGATTCCTCGCTGGCCCGCACAAGCTTTGGGTGGTCTCCCGAGGTTAGTGTTGCACGGGGCATATCCGAGGTTATCGACTGGGTGGAGGCTTACTGGTGCGAGATCGTGGACCAGCCGCTCGAGTACCTGCACAAGGGCTAGTGGGATAACGCGACAGGCTCATCGGAGTATGAAGGATACATGGCATTTCTTGATTTTATTTCCGTAGTGCACAAACGGACCAAACGCGATTATGTCGGCCGCGTGAATGAATATCCCAAAGCCGAGGCAGCCAAGGTGGCCAAGCAATTCGGCTATGATTATTGGGATGGCGATCGCAATGTGGGTTACGGTGGGTATCGATACGACGGCCGTTGGCTCGCTGTCGCGGAAGCCATTGCACAACACTACGGCATCAAGAGCGGCGACAGAATCCTTGACGTGGGTTGTGGGAAAGGCTTCCTGCTCTATGAGTTCACCAGGGCAGTTCCCGGAGTCGAAGTGGCGGGGATCGACATCTCCGCCTACGCGATAGAGAATTCCAAGGAGGAGGTCCGGCCCTTCCTGCGGGTCGGTCACGCCAAGGAGCTGCCGTATGAGTCCAAAAGCTTTGACCTGGTGATTTCGGTAAACACGCTGCACAACCTGAAAATCTTCGACTTGTTCGAGGCTTTCCGGGAGATCGAGCGGGTTGGTCGAGGAGACAAGTTCACCTGCGTGGAGTCCTACCGGAACGAAGAGGAGAAGGTAAATCTCCTGTATTGGCAATTGACCTGCGAATCCTTTTTCAGCCCGGAGGAGTGGGATTGGATCTTCGAGCAGACGGGGTATACCGGCGATCACGGATTCATCTATTTTGAATGATCATTACACGAGGGTGTCCTAGAACTGTTCGGACAAGGAGCTTGTAAGAGTGCGAGATTGGGGGCGTTTCTTCGAGCGTGGCATTCCTGGGCTGGCGTCGGATTCTGATCTGGGGCGACGCCTCAGATATTTGCTCTTGCGCCATGTGATAGGTCCCACGTTCCTTCCACCCCCATCTTACACGATAAGAAGAGCCCGGCATGTGTATGGGGAGTCTTTTCGAAGGTGCGTGGAATTTCTCAAATACTCGAGCATCGAGGGGGATTTCGCGGAATTCGGCACGCTCTACGGGTACACGGCCAGAAGATTTGCAAAACTGATAAGACAATTCAAAATGGGTGCCCATCTTTGGTTATTCGATTCCTTTCAGGGATTACCGGAGATCACGGAAGAGGCGGATCTGTCCAGTTATGAAGTCTCGTTGAACAAAGTCTGGTTCCGAGGACAGATGAGAGTGGTTCCCGGCATACCCGAACTCATAAGGCGAGACCTTTGTTGCCTCCTGCCCCGAGACTGCATTCACGTTGTTGAGGGGTATTTCGAAGACACCCTGAGGACCCACATGCCGCCAGGAAAACTGGCGCTTGTCCACATCGACTGCGACTTGTACTCCTCGGCCAGGTACGTCCTGGATGCCTTGATCCAGCATGAGAAGTTTCAAGATGGCACGGTACTCCTCATGGATGATTTTAACTGCAACAGGGCCAACCCCGCCATGGGAGAGCGCCTCGCCCTTGCAGAAGCGTTTGAAGGTCACGGTAGATATTCTTACTCTCACTGGTTTTCGTACGGTTGGCACGGGCAATGTTTCTTTGTTCACGAACAGGACATACCATCCGTCGAGAAACACCTTCCAACGGACGGCGCTTGTTCGTCTTGAACGATCGGTTCGCGGAAGCGGTGAACGAGCAGGCGCTTGCCGTGAGTTTCTGCCCGATATCTTAGGGATCGAGACATGGCTACGGACACGCTGCTGGATCCGGTGTTTCAGGTGCTTCTAGACGTTCGAGAGGAAATCGGCGTCACCAGGCTCGGACTGACTGCGAATCAGCTCTGGCATCACGATCCGAGACATCTCCTCTTCCTGCTCGCTCGATACAAGTTCGTTGCCAAAATGCTGAGCGGCAAGAAAGCAGTTCTCGAGGTCGGGTGCGGGGACGCGTTCGGGACGAGGCTGGTGCTGCAGGAGGTCGGGCGGATCTGTGCTACAGACATCGAGCCGGTCTTTGTCATCGATGTGAACGACCGTATGGCAGACCGTTGGCGATTCGATTGTCGGGTTCACGACATGCTCGCCGGTCCCGTCGAAGGGGAATTCGACGCTGCCTATTCGCTCGACGTAATCGAGCACATTGCTCCGGAGAAGGAGCATCCGTTCCTTTCGAACATCTGTCAATCCCTCGGCGAACACGGGGTGCTGATTCTCGGGACTCCGTCCCTTCAGTCGCAGGTGCATGCCTCAGAACCGAGCCGCCAGGGCCATATCAACTGCAAGGACCACAAGGAGCTCAAGAAGTTGGTGTCTACGTATTTCCACACTGTCTTTATCTTTTCCATGAACGACGAGGTGGTCCACACGGGCTTTTATCCGATGGCCCACTATCTGTTTGCAATAGGGGTGGGAAAGAAGAACCAGTGAGAGACGGTTCTTGAACGTAGAGCTGGAGCGCCGGTCCGCAGGGAATGCGTGGCAGAGGAGAGAAGGAGTGCCGTTTGTGGTGATTCCCGGGACCGGCCGGATATCGACGAACCATGTAACCAACTCCCCGAGGTCAGTCCGTTGAGTACCCTTATAGTCGGTTCTGACAGCCTTATCGGGAGTGCTCTCCTGGCCGATTTCCAGAGAGCTGGATCATCCGTACTGGGGACGAGCAGACGGGTGGAGAGAGCAGACGGAAGCATTCTGCACCTGGACCTCTCAGAGGATGTGAGGGCCTGGGATTGCCCCTGTCCTGTCGGGATTGCGGTCGTGTGTGCCGGCGTGACGCGGCTGCAATCTTGCCGGAAGGATCCGGAGGGGACGGCCCGGATAAACGTTCGCGCAACACTAGTCCTCATGGAAAAACTGCTCCGGAAGGGTTCGTTCGTGATCTATCTGTCGTCTAACCTGGTGTTCGACGGGTCGTGGCCCGTCTGTCCCGCGGACTGGCCTCTCGCTCCAGTCACCGAGTACGGGCGCGAGAAGGCGGCCGTCGAGCGTGAGATCGCTCAATGGAAGAACGAGACTGCAATCGTTCGTCTGACCAAGGTCCTGGGCCCTCGGCAGCCCCTGCTGGCCGAGTGGACCGGTGCTCTGAAACGTGGCGAATCTATCCGGCCCTTTTCGGACATGGTTTTTGCTCCCATACCGCTCTCGGGGGTGGTGTCAGTGCTCCGTCTCATCGCAGACAGGCATCTGCCGGGAATCTGGCAGGTGTCTGCGCCAGAGGACATCTCCTATGAGGAGGCGGCTCGAATCACCGCGGTCACGGTGGGTGCCGACTCGAGCCTGATTCGCCCGTTGGACAGCCGGAGCGCAGGGTATGAAGAGCACGTTCCCGACCATACTACGTTGAGTACTGAAACACTCAGAGCGCGGCTCGGGCTCGAAATCCCCGACGCCAGATGGACCGTTGCCGACGCGGTGAGGAAGTCCGAGGCCGTGACTGTACTCCAACCCGCTCCCTGACGTGCTGTCCGAGCGGATGAGAGCAAGTCCTCCAACACCTTTCTCAGCATGCTGGGCGCTATGCACTGGCTGATTCGAAGAAGTGGAGTCAAATCTCCTATCATGGCGGTACCTCATTGATTAAGTCACCACAAGAATCGTTGCGATGCATTATGTGCAACGCCAATTCTCTCTCTGCAGAGGGCCGCACCGAGAGCCTGTCCGGGGTCACCTCGGACTGCAAACCATGGCCGCGCGCCGGGAAGATAATCCTGTGCGAAGAGTGCGGCCACGTGCAAACGGCGGTTACGATTCAATGGCACCAGGATGTGAAGGCGATATACGACCAGTATGATATGTACTTGCTCAGTGGAGGTGTCGAGCAGCAGGTGCTCTGGGGTTCGCCGTCCATCGACCGTTCAGCGAGAATTCTCAGTCGGCTTCAGGAGGAGGTCCGCATACCCAAAGAGGGGCGGCTCCTGGATGCGGGCTGCGGAAATGGTTCGCTCCTGAGAATTTCTTCACGAGTGTTCCCTCAGTGGCGTCTGACCGGATTGGAACAGAACGACCGCTGGCGCGGGGAAGTTGAGGAAATCCCCGGCGTCGAACGCTTCCATTGTGAATCGATCGAGGCGCTTCAGGGCCCTTTCGATCTGATCACCCTGATTCACACGCTGGAACACGTGTGCGACCCTGTTCCTTTTCTGGAAAAGCTCGCCCGGAAGTTGGCTCCTGACGGCCTCCTCCTCGTTCAGGTACCGGATCTCCGGGAAAACCCGTTTGATCTGGTCGTGGCGGACCATTGCTCGCATTTCCTCACGGAGAGCCTCGTGGGACTCATGAAAGCGGCAGGACTTGACGTGGTTCTCACAGCCACAGACTGGGTACCCAAGGAGATCAGCGTAGTGAGCCGCGCATGGCCGGTTCGCGGCCAGTCTGAGGATGGAAAACCCGCTGGGTCGGCGACATCGGCCGTGCCACAGTCAGTGCGGATTGACGCCCGACCTTTGTCTAATCTTCCCTCTCAGGTGGTCGTGGCCCGGGCCGTTGTCAAATCCAGCTCAGACTATCTGCTGGAAATGGCCGCCCACGCGCGACAGGTATCCGCCGGGGGTTCCTTTGGCATCTTCGGAACAGCTATTGCGGGAACATGGTTGGCCGGAACCGTCGGACCCGCGGTACAATTCTTTGTGGATGAAGATCTTTTCAGGATCAACCAAACCCACCTTAACAAGCCTGTCCTGAGCGTGGAGGACGCGCCGGTGAATTCTTCCGTGTACTTGGCGCTGCCGCCAAGGCTCGCCAGGTCAGTGCACGAGCGCCTGAAGAAGGCGCAGCGGTCGTTTGAACTCGTGCTGCCTCCGGATGCCACAGAAGAAGATTTGTGAGCGCTGCCGTACAGGCATGTGAACGATCGGATGAGACTCTTCGACAAGCCCGGATCCAAGGAAAACAGCTATTGGTTCATCGCGGAATGACCCAGCCGACACTTTCAGTCCTTATGCCCAACTATAATCACGCGCGCTTTCTCCGTGAGAGTATTAATGCAGTCCTGGATCAGTCCCGGCGACCCGATGAGTTCATTCTCATCGATGACGCGTCCACGGACGACTCGTTGGAGATCATCGAGGAGTTCGCCCGCCGTGAGCCGTTGCTCCAGGTCATCCAACATGAGCGCAACCAGGGGGTGGTGTTTTGCATCAACCAGTTGCTGCGTAGTTGTTCGAGTGACTATTTTTTCTTTGCCGCGGCCGATGACAAAGCGCTGCCAGGGCTCTTCGAGAAGTCGATGCGGCTCCTGTCGGATTACCCCGAGGCCGCGTTCTGCTCCTCTCTCGTCGAACGCATCAGTGAACAAGGGGAAGGCATGGGCCTGCTGCCTATCCCCATGGTCTCTGAGCGGGCGTGCTATTTCACCCCGCAGGACGTGCGCGGCCTGCTGGGGAAATGGGGTTCGTGGATTCAGACGTTCTCCACCATTTATCGGAAAGAAGCGGTCGGCCAAGCGGGTGGTTTCGATAGAGAACTCGGCTCGTACTGCGACAGTTTTCTCTGCGAGATCATGGCGCTGCAGCATGGGGCTTGCTTTATTCCCGAGTGGCTCATGCAGTGGAGAAAAATGCCGGAGGGTTTTGCTTCAGCTACGGCAGCGGACGGAGAAAGGGCCTGCTCCTACATACAGCGTGCGGTCGCCATCATCTCCTCGGAGAACTATAAGGACCTTTTCCCGCCGGGGTACGCGAAGCACTACCGGAGCAGGAAGCTCTTTGCGCTCGGTTTCGGCACACTGGAACGCACCCGGGAGGTAGTGGACCACAGTCTCGATCAACTCTCCTTCGCACTTCCCGAAAAACACCTCCTCGATCATGTGGGTTTTGGCCTGGCCCGGTTCTTTCTTCGGCTGTGGAGCTGTGCCTTGTCTTGGTACCTGCTGATCCGGAATGCCGACGCGGCGGTCCTATGGTCCATCGCGTCCTGGCTGTGGTGGAAATCCCGACGCGGATCACGCACAGGCTATACCACGACGCCTTCCAGGAAGTAATCTGGGGAAAACCTTCTTTGCATGAAGAAGTCTCACCCAAAGCTACTCCTTGGATTGCGACTTGGCATGAGAACCGACAACCATGATAAAGAAACCTGCCAAGTTTGCTGCGCACGCTATCGTGTGTATCTGTCTCGCAATCCTGAGCACCGATTCAATGGGACGGCAGGTGTCGCCTAAGCCGAACTCCCGGGTTCACCACGACCTGAAGGTTACTCTGCATCCGGCAGAGCATCGTCTCAGCGCAGAGGACCGGGTCACCCTGGCAGAAGGTTCGGCCCACAGCTTTCATTTCGAGTTGCACGGAGGGCTTGAACCGAAGGCGGTCACCCTCGGAGTGACTCTGGTGAGAGAGTCTGAGCGGCAAGCAGAGGTCCCCGTCACGTCGTACCGCGTGACTCTTCCCCATGGAACACGGACATGCGACATCACCTACGAGGGAGAGATCTACCATGCGCTCCAGTCGCACGGGACGGAGACTGCCAGAGGCTTCCGTCACACCCCCGGCATGATCTCGGCCGAAGGGGTCTATCTCACTGGCGAGTCATATTGGTATCCCCGATTCGACGACGGACTGATTACCTTCGACCTCGAACTCAACCTGCCTGCCGATTGGGAGGCCGTCAGCCAGGGGGAGCGCACCTCCCACGATTCCCGGGACGGCTTCAAGTCGGTGCGCTGGGCGTGCACGCAGCCCCAGGAGGAGATAGCCCTGGCCGCCGCCCGCTTCTTCGAGTCTGCTCGGCCTGCGGGAAACACCGAAACGATGGTCTTCCTGCGCGAACCGGATGAAGCGCTGGCCAAGAGGTATCTCGACGCTACGGCCGTGTATCTGGCCATGTACGACACCTTAATCGGGCCGTACGCGTACAAGAAATTCGCTCTGGTAGAAAACTACTGGGAGACGGGTTATGGCTTGCCCTCGTTCACGCTCATGGGGTCGAAAATAATCCGCTTCCCGTTCATCATCGACTCTTCATATCCCCATGAGATACTGCATAACTGGTGGGGGAACGGCGTGTTTCCCGATCCCCGCGGCGGCAACTGGTCGGAAGGATTGACCGCATATCTTGCCGATCATCTTATTAGAGAGCAGCGTGGCACGGCAGTCGAGTATCGCCGCGATGTGCTCCAGAAATACACCGACTACGTGTCCCGACAGAACGATTTCCCGCTCACCGAATTCCGATCGCGGCACAGTTCCGCCACCGAAGCGATCGGATACGGAAAGGCGCTCATGTTTTTCCACATGCTGCGCCTGGACCTTGGAGACGAAACCTTTCGCAACGGGCTCAGAGGGCTGTACCGCAACTACAAGTTCAAGTACGCCCGCTATGACGACATCCGCAAGAGCTTTGAAACCGTTTCAGGAAAAGACCTTGGCCCCATGTTCGCTCAATGGGTCGACAGGACCGGCGCTCCGCAATTGAAGGTCACGAAGGCCAGGATGGAGAGAAGCGGCGACTCCTACGTGGCCACAGCGCTCCTCGAGCAGGTGCAACCAGGTCCTGCGTACCGCTTGCGTGTTCCTGTGGCACTGACCCTGGAAGGGCAAGAACAGGCACACCAGACTTCAGTGCTGATGGAAGACAAGCGGCATGAAGCAGAATTCAGGCTTTCCCACAGGCCGTTGCGAATAGATGTGGACCCCGAGTTCGACGTGTTCCGCAGGCTCGATCGCGGAGAGATCCCGCCCGCCTTGACGCAGATCTTCGGGGCCAAGAAACTGACGTTCCTCATTCCCCGACCTGCGGACAAAACGATGAGAAACGCATATCAGGCGTTTGCGCAATCCTGGGCCGCGTCCGGCCCGGAGGCGGTGCAGGCAGTGGACGATTCAGACATGAAAGGCCTTCTCACGGACAGCCCGCTCATCATATTCGGATGGGAGAATCGTTTCCTGAGCGAACTATCGCCGGAACTGGCGAAATACGGAGTTCGCGTAACCGAGCAAGGCTTGACCATCGGAGAAAGCACATTCCCACGTGCAGACCACTCCGTGGTGCTGATTGTTCGGCGCCCGGGAGAACGCAATCTGGTTGCGGCCTGGGTGGCCAGCGATCGCGTGGACGCTCTTGCAGGGCTGGCACGAAAGGTCCCGCATTACGACAAGTACAGCTACCTCGTGTTCAGGGGTGACGAGCCGGCAAACGTGCTCAAGGGGCACTGGCCGGTGTTTAATTCCCCCTTGTCGCTCTTCTTCCCAGGCGAAGACGGCTCGATCTCGAAGGTGCCAATGGGGAAACTGATTCCGCGGAAGCCTTTAGCAGAGCGTCCGTGAGTGAGTGTCACCGCTCGCTTTCAAAATACTAATCTGGGGGAACGTCTTTGCACCAAGAAGCTCCCCTGCAGTTTCTCTTTTTTTCGGCTTAGCGTCAACTGGTTCATTCCTGTGCGAGATCGAGCACTTCTCTCACCTTTCTCGCCAGGCCGTCCAACGTGAAGGGCTTCTGGATGAAGTGAACTCCACGGTCAAGAACGCCGTGATGCACAATGAAATTCTCCGTGTAACCCGATACGAACAGGACCTTCATGTCGGGTCGTGAGGGTGCGAGACGCTCGAAGAGGGTTTTCCCATCCATCTTCGGGAGCACGACATCGGTCAACAGCAGGTGAATACGGCCTTTGTGGCCTGCAGAGATTCTCTGCGCCTCTTCTGCATCCCGGGCGGGGAGAAGGACATATCCCAGCACCTCGAGCGCTTCGTGCGCGACCTGCCGCACCATCTCCTCGTCTTCCACCAGCAAGATCGTCTCGGTACCTTGCGGCCGCGGTTCAGCGGCTATCCCCTCGGGCTCGTGCTCGGGGAGTTCGTCCACGCGAGGGAGATAGATCTTGAATGTCGTGCCACGGTCGACCTCGCTGTAGACCGAGACGTGTCCACCGTGTTGTTTCACTATGCCGTACACGGTGGAAAGGCCGAGACCGGTGCCCACTCCCTTTTCTTTGGTGGAAAAGAACGGATCGAAGATGCACGAGACCGTCCGAGCATCCATTCCATGTCCGTCGTCGCTCACCACAAGCATGACGTACGGCCCCGCGATGACGTCATCGCAGCTCTGAGAGTATTGCGCATCCAGGTCCACGTTTGCCGTCTCGATTGTGAGCGATCCCCCTTTGGGCATGGCATCTCGTGCGTTTACCACGAGGTTCATCAGGATCTGCTCGACCTGGGCCTGATCTGCACGCACCGCCCCAAGGGAGGAACGGCACAGCATCTTGAGTTCAATGTCTTCCCCTATTAGGCGTCGCAGCATCGGTTCGAGGCCCGAGATCACGTCGTTGAGGCTCAACACCTTCACGTCGAGCAGTTGTTTGCGACTGAACGCGAGGAGCTGCCTCGTGAGCGCGGCCGCCCGGTCGGCTGCTTGGCCGATCTGCACGAGCTTCCCGTATTGCGGGCTATCCTGAGGAATCTGGTGCATCAGCAGATCCGTGTAGCCCATAACGACGGAGAGCAGGTTATTGAAATCATGCGCTACGCCGCCGGCGAGCCTTCCGATGGCCTCCATCTTGGCTGCCTGACGAAGCTGTTCTTCCAACCGCTTGCGTTCCGTTACGTCTACGGAAATACCGAGCACCGCCGGAATCTCCGATCCGGACTCAGTGAACGGTATCTCGGTCGTCTGCAGGATGTGCGACGCTCCGGCCGCGTCGATGACGAACTCTTCAGTGGTCGATTGGAAAGGGTCAGTCTCGATAACCTTTGGATCTCTCCCCAGCAGGGGACCCGCGCTCACCGAACCGGGATTGAGGTCAGCATCGGTCTTGCCGATGAGATCTTCGACCGTGGTTCCGTAAGCCTCAGCCACTGCCTTATTGGCGAGGATAAACTTGCCGTCTCGACCCTTGGCAAATATGAAATGAGGGACGAGGTCGATTACCTGCCTGAGGCGACGCTTGCTCAGCTCCAGAGCTTCCTCGTACTTCTTCCGTTCCGAGAAATCGGTGATAATACCCCGCACCCCGACGGTCGTACCTTGACTGACCACGGGAACGGAATGGACGAAACCGGGGAAGGTGCTGCCGTCTTTTCTCAACGCGACATATTCCCGACCCCCTTGAGGCTCACCAAGCATGGTTCGCTCGATATTGTCCCATGCCCTGGCCCGATCCTCGGGAGCAATCAGTTGCAGGATATGGATGCCTCTCTCCAGGTCCTCGGGGGAGTAGCCCAAGGACTCAAACGCCTTACGGCTTGCGAACGTGACGCTTCCTCCCTGGTCCATCTCGAAGAAAGGTTGCGGGAGCAACTCGACGACCTCTCTGAATTTCTCTTCGCTTTGCCTCAAGGCTTCTTCTGTGCTCTTCCGGTCAGTGATATCCCGCGCAGACCCCTGGATGCCGACCGGACGCTCATCCTTCCTGAGAATGCGACTGGTAACTTCAACCCAGCGAGACGTCCCGTCCCCTGCTCGGATCCGGATTTCGTACGGGTCGGTTCGTTCGATCCCATTCTCAATTTTCCTCCTCATGTGCTCGACGGTTTGGGGCAAGTGTTCGGGGTACACGAGGTCTTTGAAACTGAGAGTGAGCAGTCGGTCTCGACTGTGCCCTAACAATCTTTCCGCAGCGCGGTTGGCTGAGGTGTATCTTCCGCGCAGGTCGTGCGTGTAGATGGCATCGCTGGCATTCTCGAAGAGGTCACGATACCGGGTCTCGCTTTCTCTCAATGCCGCCTCGACTCGTTTTCGTTCGGTGATTTCCTGCCGTAACTTTCGATTGGAATCGGCGAGTTCCGCGGTTCGTTCTGCCACGCGGGTTTCCAGCTCCTGCCGCAACCTTTCATTGACGGCAAGCTGTTTCTTCTCATTGGTCAGATCTTCCATCAAGGCGAGCACGAACCTGTCGCGCATGATTCTTACGGATCGGAACGTCACGCGCGCCCATATGTTCCTGCTGCCGATCATCAGCATTGCCTCACCGACTTTGGTCTTCCTCGTGGCGAAGACGGCTTCCACGAGTGACTGGATCCTCTCGGAAACAGAGGGCTTGGAGAAAAGCAGAGAGAAAGGTGTTCCCAGCTTGTCCTTGTAGGCGGGACTGATCTTGGAGCAGGCTTGGTTGGCGTACAGGGCGTTGTAGTTCTCGCCGATCAAGATTGCGGGAATCGGGAGTGCCTGTATGACTTGTCCGAACGTGGTCGCCCAGATATCGCCCCGCACATCGAAGCTTCCCGTGGTCGATACATCGTTTGTGAACAAGGCAGCCAGGTCTATGGTTTCGGTCTTGTCGTCCCTCAGATCCAGAGGAATCCGGCCCTGTTCATCCAGGAGAAAATCCAGCATGGGGGAAGGGTCATCGTCGGTAGCGGGCTTCCCAAAATCCTCTCCTCCCGGTTGTCTTTGGTCGCCGCGAAAGAACGGATCGATACCTTTGATTTGCTCGTTCTTCTTTCCATATTCGTCGTCCATGACCTCCCCCGCATGCTCCGGCGATGAATTCCTGGATGCTCCCTGCGAAACGTGAACGAACCTACGCAGAGAAGTGATTAACCGTCAGAAGGGAGGTGCGAGAACCTCTCAACAAACAGCCGGAGCTTGATCAAGTCTTCCTGTGAAATCTTGGTTATCTCGAATCCGGCGATAGGGAGATCCTCGGGTCCCGGTTGCCGAACCCAGCGGCATTGTGCTTCCAACTCGAAGGGCGCGACTTCGCCGAAGTCGTCGCCCAGAACAGCGAAGGTCTTGCGCTGGTTCACACAAACGTCGGTCCCGACCACCGCCAATCCGTGCTCCGAGATGTCTCGCAACAGGCATCTGCGGCCTGGATTATGGTGATCGAAAACGGTTATCGTCACGGTAGGGGCGTGTCGAGTATCTCGCCGAATGTTTACGATGACGCTATCGCTCGCTCCAGCATGCCGTCGGTCAAGGTCGGCCGCCGTCACCAATTTGCCCTCAATCAAGGCCTTCAGCACCCTTGCAAGCCCCCTTGCTGAAAGCTGGTGCTTATCCCTCAGCTCGGAGTCCGAGAGGCCCGCTTTCAAATCGGTCGCTATAGCGGCCGCGCGCGCGGTGCGTTCCCGAGCGACCTGTTGCAATATCCGGCGGACCTGGCCGGGGGACAGGCCGTACTTGTCCATTAGTTCAGTCTTGGACATTCCCCCCACCAGATCGATGACGATATCACGAGCTGGAATCTTTCGGGCCATTCCCCCCCCGATAACGTGGCATATATACGGTCAACCTATACATGGTTAGACTCCCTCCGTCAACTTTTAACGGCATGACAGGATGCGCGTAGCCGCGTAAGTTCGTCTTCCTATTGCCGATAAACGAGCCTGCCCACCGCGAAAACCGGGACGATCAAATCAGTCTGATATTGTTTTTCGCAACGGCCGGAGATGTGGTATAGGTTGTGGTAGAGCGCACTGGGAGCGGACTCCATACTTGCGAGCGCTCCAGGGTAAGTCGACCGAAACTTGTAAGTATATCTCTACGTTGCCTGAGAAATCTGGGGCGGCAGTACTGCGCCGTTGACGCCATTCTCAATGACGTTCAGTATAGTGAAGGGGGGCATGACGGTGCGACGGAGAATCAAGGCGAAGAAAGTCGTGGCCGACATTCGCGCTCGACTGTCAGATTTCGAGTTGATGGACAAATACGAGCTTTCGCCGGAGGAGCTGCAGCGGGTGCTACACTGTCTCGCTGAAGCCGGTGTCATACGAAACGCGGAATTGGATGAGCGGGGGGCTTGGTTTGACGATCCGGCAAACCGCAGCGTGACGCGTGGGGTCCCCAGACATTATTTGAGGGTTGCTCCGTTCATACACGATCGCGAGAATCCGGCTCATAAGGGATTTGTCACAGACCTCTCTGAAGACGGCTTCCGGGTCAGAGGCATCATGGCGTTCATCGGCGAAGAAAAACGGCTGGTGATTCACGCGAGCGATGTGTGCGATGTCGAAGATGTGGAGGTCCGGGCCACGTGCAGATGGCACAGGGTTGACTCCAGCGAGAGAGGACTTCACGAGAGTGGCTATCACATAGATCACGCCACTGCCACCGGTTTGGCCGGAATCAGAAGACTCATCGAGGTTCTCGGCCTCGGCGACCGGAACGCGAGACAGACCGGATCGAATCCTGCCGATTTCATCGACGAGTGAGGCTTGTGGAAGAGCCTTCGCGCGCGACCGCTCCTACTGACGAAGCGGCGGCCATTCCGGGAAAGACGATCGCTATCCAAAACAACTCTCGGCCTCTGCCCTGCCCCTCGATGAACCTTATCCCAGGGAACCTATTCGAAAGCAGACTGTCTTGAAAAGCAGCCGGAAACGCGGTCGGCCACAGCGGCTGCGTCGAAACCGCGCTGTCTTCGCGGAGGGGCGTCCCTCTGGAAGGGAGATATTCCTGAGAGGGAACCCCTGTAAACCAGGCCGGAAAGGCATGAGAGGATGTTCCCATCCAATTTGGCGACCGACAACGGAAATGACACAACCCCCTCATTCTGCAGCAGATTCTGGACTCTAACCGCACCGTACTGGTCTTCCCGGGAAAAATGGATCGCACTATTGCTGTTGGCCGCGATCATGGCCATGAACCTCGGCACGGTCTACGTCCAGGTGTTGCTCAACACATGGATTAAAGTCTTCTATGACGCGCTGCAAGCGGTCAATAAGGTTGCATTCCTGACGCAACTGAAACGTTTTGCCGAGCTGGCGGCAGCTTATATCGTGCAGTATGTGTACATGCTCTACCTGAACCAGATGCTGCAGATCAGATGGCGGCGCTGGCTCACCCAGAGATATCTGTCCAAGTGGCTCCACAATCAAGCATACTATCGGATGCAGTTTCTGCGGAATACGAGCGACAACCCCGATCAGAGAATCAGTGAAGACATCAATTCGTTCATAGATCTCACCATGAGCCTGTCCATTTCGCTCCTGGGTTCACTCGCGACCTTAATCTCGTTCGTTGCAATCCTGTGGGGACTCTCCGGCACCCTCAGCATCCCGCTGGGCCATGCGGGGACCTTGAAGATCCCCGGTTATATGGTGTGGGCTGCTCTCGCCTATTCAGCTCTTGGAACGTGGCTCACCCTGCGGGTCGGGAATCCGCTGGTTCAACTGAACTTCAAGCAACAACGATTCGAAGCGGATTTTCGGTTCAGTATGGTTCGCCTGCGCGAAAACAGCGAACCCGTCGCGCTGTACCGCGGGGAGAAGGACGAGAAGGTCAATTTCGTAGATCGCTTCACCGCAGTGGTCAATAATTACCGGCAAATCATGAGGCGGCAAAAAAAGGTCAACTGGCTGACCAGCGGATACAATCAGCTTGCGGTCATCTTTCCCGTGTTGATGGCTGCTCCCCGGTTCTTTTCAGGACAGATGCACCTGGGCGGCCTGATGCAAACTACCGCAGCGTTCGCGTCCGTACACGGTGCACTCTCGTATCTGGTCAACAGCTATATCACCATTGCGAGTTGGAATGCGGTCATGAATCGTCTAAGTGGATTTGCCGGCGCGATCGAGCAGGCTGAAGCGCTCAAGGATCGAGACGATTTCAGAGAACTCGTCTCAGCGGACGGGACTTTTCAGGTGAGGTCTCTGAACGTCTTCTTGCCCGACGAGCAGGTCCTTATCGAGGACTTGGATCTGGATCTGCAGCGCGGCGGCTCACTGCTTATCACCGGCCCTTCCGGCGTTGGCAAGAGCACGTTGATCCGCGCGATGGCGGGTATCTGGCCGTTTGCCACCGGCACGGTCCGGTTGCCCGAAACCGCGAAGGTGATGTTCCTGCCCCAGAAACCGTATTTGCCTTTGGGGACCCTGCGCCAGGCGCTGTACTATCCGCACAAGCCCCAGGATGCAGATCGCAGGATGCCGGAGATCCTAGGGCTCTGTCATCTCAGCCATCTGGCGCAGGATCTGGATCACAGCAACAATTGGGCCCTGGCCCTTTCACTGGGCGAGCAGCAGCGCATTGCCTTTGCCAGGGTATTCCTCCAGCAACCCGACTACGTGTTTCTCGACGAAGCGACCGCGTCCCTCGACGAAGAAATGGAAGGTGCGCTCTACCGACTCATGAGGTCGCGGCTGGGCCGGACAACGGTAATCAGCGTGGGCCACCGCAACACCCTGGTCGCCTGGCACGAAGCGAGGTTGACCCTTATGGGAGGCGGTAAGTGGCTGAGATCCTCAGGCCTGGCCCCGTCAATCAATGGTGAAAATCCTGTTCTTGGAAACCGGACATCAGATCCCGTTTAAGGATTCTCCTTTGCTCCCAGCGCCTCCACAATCAAAACAGGACGATGCGCTCTCTTCAGAACGCTCCTGGCAACGCTCCCGACGACAAGCTCCTTCATGCCAGTCCATCCGTGGCTCCCTACCACGATCAGATCGACGGATTCTTCTTGAGCCAATCCAACGATCTCCTTGGAGGTGATGCCCGTTCGGCAATAGATTTTCACATCCTTCACCATCTGGCCACAGTCCTTGACCATCAATTGCAGGCGCTCTTGGGCAGCTCGTTCAATATCTCCGCGGATCTCACGCAGCCTTTCGGCCCAATCGACATAGCCGGGAAGATCTTTATGATCGATCACATGGAGGATGAAAAGTTGCGCTCCAAAGGCTTTTGCATAGTCCACAGCCAGTTTCCATGCAGGCTGGCTGTTCTCCGAAAAGTCGGTGCAGAACAAGATCTTTTTCGGTACCATGAGACACACCTCCTTCTTCTCCAGCACAACCGATCTTCGTCTCAACTTCCTCGCGATGCAAGTCGCGTACCAGGACTTCCGGTGACGTGCCGGGGTCAACCGCTCGACCTCGCCTGTCAGTCCGTGATGCTTGCGAATTCCACCGCAGCGTCTGGACCGAAGAGGTGTCAAATTTGCTGACATACCGTAAAACCCCGGGAAAGGTTCGCTTTGGTTAGCTTATACCAATGTGCGATTCAATAAGTAATATTGCTGAAAAGTGCTCCTGGGAGGTCTCCGGAGCGCAGTCAGGCTGTGCCGTTGGTAACGGAGGAGACCTCCCGGGAAAAGCCCAGAGCAGAGTCCTCGGATGTTACACATTGGACTGCACATCGGTATCAGGGTTGCAGTAGTTGTTCCAGCGTGTTCGCTGCATCCCTCACGAAGGCCGGACACAGCTTGCGGACCAGTTGCTCCTCCTGGATCTTCTTCAACCCCGCCTCCGTGCTCATATCCGCGCCGAGCAAGCCCCTGCAGTCCGTCGTCCCATGGAGCGTCTCGAAACGCCTGAACAGTTCTTGGACTTTTGCAAACGAGACTTTCCGCGCGTGACCTTCGTCATGATTGCCGTTGACCAGTCCCAGGACCAGAACTGCAGCGGTCACCGCGCCGCAGGTCCTGGCCATGTGCCCCATACCGCCCCCGAGCGACCGCCCCAGATTTTTGGCCATCTCGGAATCCAACCCGTGAGGCTGTCCGAACACGGTCAGTACCGCCTGGGAGCAGTTCAATCCTGAGGAAAAGAGCTCCACCGTTTTCTCCACGTCGTTCATAGTCACACCTCCTCTGCTTGACATTCCGCTTATCTGTGATACAGATTATAAGGCTTTAAGTATCGACGCAAACGATTTATTCCGATGGATTGGATCGGAAGGGCCGATTACCGCGGGAGAACGAAATGGAGATCCGGCACCTCAGAACCTTTTTGACCGTGGCCAAACTCCTGAGCTTCAACAAGGCCGCGGAACGCCTCCACTACGCTCAGTCGAGCATATCTGCACAGATCCAGGCTCTTGAGGAAGAGCTTGGCGTGCAACTTTTCGATCGGCTGGGAAGGCGCATTTTGCTCACGGATGCGGGTGAGCGCCTCATACCGTACGCGGAGAAGATTATCGACCTCGCGGATGAAACGCGAGTCGAAATCGGTGGCGGTCCAGCGCCTGAGGGATCGCTCACCATCCGACTTCCCGAGTCTCTGGGCGTCCACCGTCTCCCGTCTGTCGTTTATGAGTTCAGCGTGCGGTTCCCAAGTATTCGGCTCAATCTCATAAATTGCGCCCACGAGAGCCTTCAGAAAGAACTGCGGAACGGCGCGATCGACCTGGCTTTTCTGCTCGCGGAATCGTTTCATGCAGCGGATGTGGAGGTACAGGCCCTGGGCGCCGAGTCTCTTGTACTGGTGGCCGCTCCAAGCAACCCCCTGACAAGAAAGAAGCTTGTCCGCACGAGGGACCTGGCGGGAGAGACCTTGCTCCTATCCAAGGTCGATTGCAGCTACCGGCGACTGTTTGAGAGGATCCTGGCACAGGAAGGTATTCCTCTGGAGGCCACCCGAAGTTTTCACAGCGTTGCGTTTCTCAAGCAGTGCGTGATGGCGGGTTCGGGGATCACCATTCTCCCTGAGGTTGCCGTGTCGGAGGAGATCGAGACGTCCAAGCTGGCTCGTCTCCGATGGGAAGAGGGTGAGCTTGAGGTCTCGGTCCTCATGATCTGGTCCAAGGGGAGATGGGTCTCTCCGACGTTAAACGCGTTCATGGAAATTGTCAGGAGCGTGTCCAAAGGAATTTGGGCCTGAGCTGGCCCAGATTTTCGTCAAATCACCGCGGTCCGACGAGGTCCGACCTCTTGCAGTTCAGCTCACCGCTCTTTGTTAATTGCCCGAGTCTACTCACGCCTTTGGTCTATCGATTTGACGTCTATATCGAACTCATAATCACCAGATTTGATTTTTGCCTTGGCCCTGCGGAAACACCACTCTGGCGCTGTAACACTACGGCTTCTCGCTTTTTCAAGTCTATCCATAATGGGCTTGAGGTCCTCGTCAAATTCCAAAAAGGATTTCTTGGATGACACGAGCGCAGCCTGCCGGAACCGGTCCTGGAGATTCTTGAACTCTCCTGCTAGGTGCCGACATTCTTCAATGTGATCGTCGATTTTGAGAGCCGAGTACACTGAGGGAAGGAAACCGGCTATGAATGCGCTTAGCGCAGTGACCACTCGAATCCAGTCCGAATCGAAACTTGTCAAGAACTTCCATCCAGCGAAGGATCCCAAGAGCAGAGACCCTGCGACGAAAGCTACTTTGATCCGTCGGAGCCACCTGAGCCAGTCGAAGAGGGACGTGGAGGTATACAAGCAGCTTTCCGCCAACCTCTGGCATTCTAACGCGAGTTCAACGCTCTTTGATGGCATCAGTCCTCACATTGATGGGAAATCGGGTCCAAAGATCAGTCTCCACTCGTCTGCTGCGGACAGGGATAGCCGTAAGGAGTCCAATGTGCAAGCTGTCGTTGCCCGCCGGTGCGCTGTCTCTGCCTGGCTCCTCCAGTTTTCTCCCAGAAATATTGGCTCGCACGTACCGGGGGCAAACAGCCATGAGAATGAACGATTTAGAAGATGTGCAAAAAAGTCTCGGACCATCAAGTCGTACCAGATGTACCCTTTGCCCGAATGCGGCCATATGGCCAGAAATTCCATGCACAACAGCTCAATCCAGAATGACTTTAGTGGCACCTGGCAGTATTCCTGCCACCGTTTGATTATCCGTATCAGGTCTCGTGTATTTCCGCTGGTGGTTCGATCCGAGACTTCAATTTCCAGGATTTCAGTTGTCGGATCGGCGACCTTGTAAGACCCGCCCCGATGTGTGTTGCATATGAGGTATTTTCCGTTCTCAAGCGCGAAGGCGGGAAGCAGTTCCACGGCGTAGGAATCAAAAGGAATCACCACGACCTGCCCGTCTCCACGCAATTGAGTCCTGCTGTATGTGTTCCCCAGAACGCCTCTCACTTCCTGAAGGAGCCTGGACTGCCGGTTCCCCCACAGCCATTGATATTTGTAGTAGACGCTTTCCGGGAGGATGAACAGCAAATCTATGTCTCTAGGGGGTCGGATCTCGGTGGCTTTCCCCCACGATCCTACGAATATGGTGTTGGCCAAGGATGAGCCAACACCATAATAGTGCCTATTCAGGCAGGATACGACTCCCCAACACTTCACGTACCCATCAACTTGCTGCTTTGAGGTGAGCATGAGGCAGTCCAAAAAGGCTTGAAACCGCTGTCCCATGGTCATCGGCGGGCGAATCCAGGGGAAGCACCGATTGTCAGAGTAAGGTAGCCAGGTCATCTTTGCCGATTCCCATCTGTTTCAGTATCGCCGCCAGGGTTCCCGCCTTAATGCGGCCCCTTGGGATAGTGCTCACCAGGCCCGATTCGCTATAAACCAGCAGGTGTTTGTTCCCTTCCTTGATCCGGTAGCCGAGCTTGAGCGCGACCTTCTTCAACTGCCTGGCAGTGAGGTTCATCTTGCCCGGACTCTGGCACCCTTCAGTTCTGCCTCAGCCTCCACGCAAAGCTTGATGGCATCCTGGAGGTTGTCCAGGGCTTCTTGCATCGTCTCTCCCTGAGAGATCGCGGCGGGGATCTCTCTGCAGGTGACGGTGTACCCGCCGTCTTCCAGATCCGGTGTCAGGATCGCGGTGAAGGCCTTGTCACCGACAAGGATCTTCTCTTCTCGGGGAATCTCCAGGTTCTTAACCGAGCCTTTGAGTCCGGCGATCAGCTCTCCGAGGGCGAACGAGAAGACGAATTGCCCTTTCAAGGCATCGAGGATGACCTCGGGGTCTTTGGTCAGAATGAAGAGGTCCACGCCGTTGGTAAGGAACCGGAGTTCCGCCAGAGGAGCCTTCACGTCCGGGAAGTTCTTTCTCAGGTATTCCAGGGCCTTCCTGATCTTCTGGAGGCTGATCCCTTCTTCCCTGAGCCTCTTGGCGACCTTGAGCTGGACCAGATCCTTGAATGAGTATTCTCTTCTCGATCCCTTTCCAGCTCCGATTCGTATCGAGGGCCGAACGATGGCGGTCCTGTCCCAATGCTGGAGCTGCATCCGGGAGACGCCGGTTATATCCTTGACCACCTTGGCTCCGAATCCTGTGGGCATAGCACTCCTCCTACAGAGCATACTCATATGTTTATAACCATCTTGGGACGTAGTCAAGAGAGAACTTGGGAAGGGAAGATATGTCTCGCGTTGCGCACTTTGCTGATGTTCGTCTGAAGGAATTTCTGCGAGGAGTGATCAGGAGTAGGGGAGGCCGCAATAATTCGTGCCTTCGAAGCGGCTTCTTTTCGTGTGGCCTTGCCTGAGGGTCTACTTCACCACCACCTCTTCGCCGGGATTGAGGCCGGAGAGTATTTCGATGCGGTCGCCCTCGAGGTTTCGGCCGGTCTTTACGTGGCGGATGCTGATCTTTCCTCCTTCGAGGACACGCACGGTGGTCAGTTGCCCGACCGATTTGACCGCTTCCGCGGGGATGGTGATCACTTCAGACGCGCGGGTCTTGAAGGTGAGCGTTCCGTACAGGCCCGGAACCAATCCCGCGTGTTCGGGGAGCGGAACCTTCACGGTGATGGTGCGCGTTTTCGGCTCCCGTTGCGGAACCACTTCGCGGATGGTGGACGCCTGTTTCAGGCCGACGGAATCGACCTCCACGGTGACCGGATCGCTCGCCTTGAGGAACGGGCCGTACTGCTCGCCAACCGGAGCGACCAGCTCCAGCGTGCCGGGCATGTAGACGGTCAGGAGCGCCTGGCCGGGCGAGGCCAGGTCGCCGACGTTCACCTCACGCGTCGCGATGATGCCGTCGAACGGAGCGACCACGCGGGCATACTCGAGTTGGGTCTTCGCTTCTTCCAGGAGGGACTCAGCCCGCGCTTCACCGGCCTGCGCGGTTTCGTACTTGGTCTTGGCGTCGTCGTACGCCTGTTTTGCCACGGCTTGCTGCTCGAAGAGCGTGCTGTAACGCTCGAAATCTGTCTTGGCCTTGGCCATGTCGGCCTTCGCACCGTCGAGCGCGGCACGGGCCTGGGCCTCCCGCTCGGTCAGTTCCCGTGCATCGATCCGCAGGAGAACCTGCCCCTTCTTCACCTGTTGGCCCGCGTCCACGTTCAGCTCGACCACGTAACCCGAGACACGGGAAGCCACCCGCGCAGTCTCCCGCGGAATCACCGTTCCCGAAACCGTGACCCCGCCTGAGGACTGGCTCACCTCGGCTTTGACCGTCTGTACGGGCTTCTGTCCGGTCTCCGGGATCGGCGTTGCCCCGCCGGGGACCTTCGAGTGAAATCCACCCTGCACCCAGATCAGAACCACGATCATGCCCACCAGGGCGCCGGCGGCCATCAACACTTTCTTACGGGTCATTCCGTCCCATCTCCCGTGAAATCCCCGACAGAGACCGTTCCGGCCTATGAGCTGGGGGGGAACTACTTTGTGCAAGGAAGCTGCTCCCAAACCCTCACAGGCGCGAACTCTCAGGACGGTTCCTCTTACCTTCAGTCAGTGGCCTCAGAGTCGGCCCCGTCACCCCGGCGGAGGCCGGGGTCCAGAAGGGCTCAGAATACTGGATTCCGGCCTGCGCCGGAATGACGGACACCGGGACCGCCCCGTGTCAGGTCAGCGCCTGTGGCTTTGTCTCTGAAAGCAGCCTGGCATCAATTATCGGTCATTACGAAGTCGTCGTACTCGATCTCGAAGCGGAGCTTGTGCTTGGCCTCCTCCTGGGCCAGGGAGAGGAACACCGTCTGGAGGCCCGCGTCTTCGGTGGACCCGGCGAGATCGGTGTACATCTTGAATGCCTTCTTCTCTTTTTTCATGGCGAGGAGCAAGGCCTGCTGATAGTCCATGTGAGCGGAAGGCTCCGCATCCACAAGGTAATCGGAGAGCTTCAGATCCAGGACCTTCTGCGCGGCTGCGATGAGCCGCTTGCCTGATTTGACGTCTTCCAGCTTCTTCTTGTGGCCCATTTCTTCCTGTGCAAAATCCTTGAAGATCTTGCTCATCCAGGGCCGATCCATACGACCGGCCAACTCGGTATAGAACTGGAAGGCCTGTTCTTCCTGCCCGATAGCGAAGTCCAGGACCTCATCGACCGATTTCCACTGCTGCATAGCGGCACCTCCGAGCCTGAATGTGAAGGGGAGGCACGCCGGCCTACCCTGAAACGCACGTGGAGAAAGATAACGCTTTTCCGCGGACAAGAAAACTGCTTTTGTGGTGACCCTTCAGGAACGGGTGGCGAACGGGACGATCTCCTTCATGGACTCGTACGGATGCTCACCCCCGAAATACACTTCGGGCCGTCACATGAGTTTTCGGACCGCGCCGAGAACCGCGTCGTAGTTCGGTTCCTGGGCGATTTCTTTGACGATCTCGACGTGCTGGACCTTTCCGGTGCGATCCACGACGAAGACCGCGCGCGATAGGAGCCTCAGGTCCTTGATCAATACACCGTAGGCCGTGCCAAAGGAAGCATCCCGGTGGTCCGACAGGGTCTTGACCGCCTCGATGCCCGCTGCGCCGCACCAGCGTGCCTGTGCGAAGGGCAGGTCCATGCTCACGGTCAGGATGCTCACGTCAGGTCCGAGGCGTGCCGCTTCCTCGTTGAACCTTCTCGTGGACGTGTCGCAAACGGGCGTGTCCAGCGAGGGGACCGCGTAGATCACGCAGACCTTGCCGCGAAAGGACGAGAAATCGACGGGCGTGAGATCGGTTCCCACCGCGGTGAAATTCGGAGCCGCGTCGCCCACGTTGATTCTGGTCCCCAACAACACCACCGGATTACCTCTCATGGTTACCAGACCGGGACGTTCAGTCATCAGAGTTCCTTTCTGTCTCCAAATGGTTTTGCCTAGAGCGGTCGCCAAACGGTCAACCGCCGCATCAATAAGCTTCTTCCGATGTCAGATCTTCGTCCGTAACTTTGCCGCGAAACAGCGTGTAAGCCCAGGTCTGGTATGCGATGACGATCGGGACGAAAATGAGCGCCACCACCAGCATGACCGTGAGCGTTAAAGGACTCGAGGACGAGTTGAACGCGGTAAGACTGTAATTCGGGTTCAAACTGGACGGGTAGAGGTTCGGAAACAGGCCGATCACGCCGAACAGCGTTGCCGAGAGAATGAACAGACTCGACGCGAACCACGCGTTCCACCACGCTTGCTTCGCGATGAAGGCCCTCACTACGAGCAGAGCGGCCACCGCGATCAACGGAACCACAAAGAGGATCGGGTTACTCAAATAGTTCGCGTAGAGCCGAGTCGCAAACCAGGTGTGGATGAGGAAGATCACAGCGACCGCCAGCAGCACGACCCAGGCCGTTGACAGGCAAGACGCCGCGCGATCGTGGATCGCACCCTCGGACCTGATCGCGAGCCACAAGAGCCCGTGGACCACGAACGCGACGACAAAGAAGACCCCGCCGACAATCCCGTACGGGTTGAGCAGCGTCAAGAGGTTCCCGTGAAACGCCCCTTTGTCGTCAAAGGGAATCCCCTGAAAGATGTTCGCGAAGGCTACTCCGAGGAGCAGCGCGGGGACAAAGCTTCCAATAAAGAGGCAGGTGTCCCACAGCTTCCTCCATCCCGGGCTGTCCACCTGGCTGCGAAACTCAAAGGAGACCGCGCGGATAATCAGACCGAACAGGAGCATCAGGAGCGGCGTATACAGCGTGCTGAACATCACTGCATAAGTCGTCGGGAACGCGGCGAACGTCACGCCACCCGCGGTGATGAGCCATACCTCGTTCCCGTTCCAGAACGGACCCATGGCGTTGTAGACGGTTCTGACCTCTTTTTCGTCTTTGGCCATAAAGGGCATTGCGGTTCCCAGGCCGAGGTCGAAGCCGCCAAGCATGAAATATATGCCCCAGAGCAATCCCCAGAGTAAGAACCAGATCGTTTCCAACATGGCGCAACCTCCCTTTCTCAGCCCTGGGGACCGGTTACGGCGGGAGCAGGCTCAGCAGGCCCTTTCCCCGCGATTTTGGCAATCAATATAAAAGCCGTCAGTCCCAGGAGCGAATAGAGCAGAATGAACGCGGCCAGCGAGATCGCAACCTGTGACCCTGCAATATTGGATACCGCATCGGAAGTCTTCATCACTCCGTAGACAATCCAGGGTTGCCGCCCCACTTCCGTGACAAACCAACCTAGTCCCGAAGCGATGTAAGGAAGCGGAATTGCATACATCATGGTCTTCAGGAACCAGGGAGCGGATTCCAGTCGGTTGCGGTAGTACCACCCGATCAGGGTGAGGATCGGGAAGAGGAAACCCAGACCCACCATGAACCTGAACGACCAGAAGACCGAAGTTACCGGGGGTCGCTCGTCTTTTGGCCATTCCTTGAGGCCTTTCACTTCCGCATTCCAGTCGTGGTACACGAGGAAGCTCATGAACTTGGGTATCTGGAACGCTTCCACGATATTGCGCTCGTTTGCTTCATCCGGGATGACCAGCATGGAGAACGGAACTCCCCTGGCGGTCTCCCACTGGGCCTCCACCGCGGCAAGCTTTGCAGGTTGCGCTTCGGCCATGGCCCTACCGTGCAGGTCCCCCACCACGACTTCCAGGATCGAGAAAATCAGAGCAAACACCAGGGCGATTCGGAACGATTTGGTGAAGAAGTCTGTGTGGCTCTTGCGGAGCAGGTGGTATGCACTGACTCCCATCACGAAGAATCCACCCACTATGTACCCCGCAAACGTGGTGTGGAGCCATGTCAGGATAGCGAAAGGTTGACTGACCACCTGCCAGAAATCAGCGAGTTCCGCTCGGCCCCCTCTGACGACATAGCCGACAGGGTGTTGCATCCAAGCATTCGCCACCAGGATCCAGTACGCGGAGAGAATGGCCGCGCCGGCCACCAGCCAGATACACGCGCAATGAACCTTCGGCGATAGTCTCTTCCACCCGAACACCCAGATAGCAATAAAGGTCGATTCGAGGAAAAATGATAGGGTCGCCTCAATCGCGAGGAGAGACCCGAAGATGTCCCCCACGTACTTCGAGTAACCGGCCCAATTGGTGCCGAACTGGAATTCCAACGTGATTCCGGTTACAACACCAACCCCGAAATTGATGAGGAATATCTTGCCCCAGAATTTCGCCATCCGTTTGTACGATTCGTCACCGGATCGCACATAGATGGTTTCCATAATTGCCACCAGCAACCCCAAGCCAAGCGTCAAAGGCACAAACAGGAAATGAAAATGGGTGGCAACAGCAAACTGTAGTCTGGATAACCACAGAACGTCCATAATGGCTTTACCCCCTTCGGATCGACGCTCGAGAAGATTATCCCCCCGAGTACGTGTGGGCGACCCCTGCCCGGAATCCGTTTCTTATGACGATTTCCGGTCCATCCGGGTCAAACTTTGTTGTGCAAGTTCGCCGACGGTACGCTCTACGAACGTATCGTCGGAATAGATCTTCAGGCGGGACCCGTCTTCGAGGAGCTGTTTCAGCCGGTCCCGATTCTGCGTCGCTCCCAGCAGACCCGAGGCCACAGCGGCAAGACCCCTCACTGACGAGTCCCCGGAATAGAGATATTTGTCCAAATGCTCGGTAGCTCTGCCGAGCAACTCCGGTCTCACAGCGGCAAGCCTTGCGATGCCCCAGAGAAGGCCCCGCTGGAGCATTTCGTACTCGATGAAATTGCCGCCTGTGTCGAGGTAAGACACGACAACGGGCGAGAATTCTTCGGCGAGGCGCCGGTGGCGGGCCATGATCTCCGCCATCGCCTCCGGGGCTCCCCAGCCGATGCCTCCGGACTCGTCGTTGAGCGTCCACATGAGCCTTCGCATGATGACTCGGGCGGATTCCATGTCCTCGTCGGCCAGTCCCGCAATCACGTGTCCGATGGCGGCGACGGCCCTCCACCGAACGGTCTCGTTCTCGTGGAGCAGGAACGAGAGGAGAGGATTGATTGCTTGCCGGGCCCGCAGCGTGGACAGCTCGCTGAACCGACGCTGCACGTCATCCTCCTGCAAGATGGCAAGAACGTGCTGTTTGAGGGCCCGCCCTCCTCTGATTCCTGCGTTCAATTGAATCGCCTCACTCGAAAGAACGGTGACATTGACGAACCTCCGGCCAACGAGACTCTGGTAAAGGAGTCCCTGTGCGCTTCATTATCGTCAGAGTGGAATCATGCCGGCTTCCCGGTCCCTCAACCCTCTGCTTTAACCGCTCGAGCAATGTCGCGGCCCAGCTCCACACACTGCCGCAACCCCTCATGCGCGGGCACGTACTGAAGACTGACCCCCGGATTGATCACCTTGAACTTCATTTCTTCCAATGTCTTGGTTATCATCCGCACTGACTCTCCGCTCCAGCCGAAGGAACCGAAGGCCGCTGCGATCTTGTTCTGCGGGCGTAGGCCTTTCATATACGTCAGCATGTCCGCCATGCGCGGCAGCATGTTATTGTTCAGCGTTGAAGATCCGGCTATCACGGCTCGAGCGTCCATCACTTCGGTCATGACGTCGCTCCGGTGGTCGACTCGGAGATCCATCATCTTTGCCGCGACTCCTTCTTCAGCGAGACCGTCGCAGATCGCCTTGGCCATCGTTGCGGTGCTGTTCCACATGCTGTCAAAGACGATGACCGCTTTCCGTTTGGAAATCTGCCTGGTCCATGCGTCGTACGCCGCGACTATTTGCAGCGGGTTTTCGCGCCAAATCAGCCCATGATCCGGACAGATCATGTCGATCTTCAGATCCATCTTCTGCACTTCGGCAATGAGTTTCTGGATAAGCCCGGAATAGGGGAGAAGAATGTTCGCGTAATACTTGGCCGCGTGTTGCATGAGTTCCCCGCCGGGGACCTCGTCGTTGAAACGTTCCGTGGTGGCCCAGTGCTGACCGAAGGCGTCGCTGGAAATGAGCACCCGGTCTTCTTTGAGGTAAGAAAACATGCTGTCCGGCCAGTGCACCATACGCGTCTCCAGGAACTGCACCGTGCGCTTTCCCAGACTGATTTCAGACCCTGACGGGACCACCTCGTACGGCCAGTCTTCCCGGTGATAGTGCTCCAGCAGGGCCTTCTTGCCCCGCGGCGAGCAGAAAAGCTTTTCGGGTTTGATCGCCTCCATGATCTCAGGCAGTGCGCCGGAATGGTCGGGTTCCACATGATTCACGACGAGATAGTCGATCTTGCTCGGTTCCACGACCTTGTAAATGCAATGCAACAAATCGCCCTTGAAAGGTTTTTTGACCGTGTCAAAGAGCGTTACCTTGTCGTCCTTCACAAGGTACGCGTTGTACGTGGTCCCTTTCATGGTGGAATACCCGTGGAAGTCGCGTACGCTCCAGTCCAATGCGCCAACCCAAAAGATGTCGTCCTTTATTTCAACACTGATTCTCAAAATTTTCCTCCATGATTAGTCGTCAACGGGCAACCGCCGGCCCTTGCGCGCGTCGCCGCACCAGCACCGGTCGTGGGCCGTACGGTTCTCATCCGAGAACGCAAGGACCTCTCCCGGTCGCCCCTTATCCTGCACGAACAGACAGCCGGTCCGATGTCGCGCGGGCTTATGCTATTCAGGTTCGAAGCTCGCTTTGTCCGCTCCGCACACAGGGCACACCCAGTCGTCGGGCAGCTGGTCAAACGAGGTCCCGGGAGCTATCCCGTTGTCCGGGTCACCCAGGGCTGGGTCATACACGTAACCACACACCTGACATGTATACTTCTGCATCCTTTCCTCCTTTCACGTCTTGCCATCCTTCACGCCGACAGGCCATCGAGCCTGCGGTTCCGTCGCAAATCTCCAACGACCTATTTGGCCGACAACCTCTTGCCGATTTCTCGGCCGTAATCCTGAGCCATTACCATGCCGCCCTGCAGAAGCGCGGACTTGAGCCGCAAGGGAGAACCCACCATGTCCATCTTGAATATGTTCGCCATGGTGTCGTAAATGCGGTCGGGCGCCTCGCCGCTCCAGCCGAATGCTCCGAAGCTGCCCCCGATTTTCCCCGCGAGGTCGACCTTTGCCGCGAGGAAGAGTACCGTCTTCATGGTCGACATCATCTCGCCGTGATATGTAGCGGAACCGAAGACATAAGCGTCGTACCCGGAAAAGTCTTCTTCCTTCTTTACATCGGAGGCATTGAAGAGCTTCGCGTCCGAGCCGGTAAACCTGATCCCTTCTGCAATGTACTGGGCAATGTCCTGCGTCTGACCCGCTCTGGTAGCGTAGACGATGAGGGCTTTCGCCATAATCTTGTGCTCCTCTCTTATAACGTAAGGCCGGCTCCCGCTCCGCCTGGCCCGTGGTTCACTGATTCTCCACTATCCAGCCCGGCGTGGCGACCGCGTTTTGACCCAACCGGTACGCTTGAGCCAGCGCATCGGGGTGCTGGGCTATGTCCCCCTTCCCCTCGACGGACCGGACGAAGACGCCGCGGCCGTACCGCAAATCCAGAGCGTCGTAGAAGTACTTGGCTACGAGTTCGGCGCCGTCGAACAGGGTCTTCCCCTTGGTGGCGCCGACGCAGATCAGGTAGCCGGCCCCTTCACGGAAGACTCGTTTCTGCCCGGGGAGCAGCCCCAGCTTTACCTTGCACCACAGGGCCTGGCATCGGTCAATGACGGCCTTAGCCTGAGAAGTTATCCCGTAGAAGAACATCGGAGAGGCGAGGACAATCACGTCACATTGCACGAGCAAGGGATAGACCTTCTGCATGTCATCCCCGACCACGCACTCTCCTGTTTCATCACAACCGCCGCATTCCACACATCCCGCGATTTGCAGTTCGCAACAATGCACGGAGAACACTTCTCCACCCGCATCCCGAGCCCCTCTGAGGGCTTCATCCAGTAACATGTCGGAATTGCCCCCTTGCCTGGGGCTGCCATAGATTCCCAACACTTTCATAGATCGCTCGCTTCCGTTCCAGCCCTCACGGGCCCGGAGGGGTAACCGTTTACCGGGACAAAGGCAGTCCCCCGAATTCGCGATGGGGGACGATTACAGGAAGGGAGCAGCCGTCATTTCAGACGCGGGTCCTGGCCTTCCATGCCGCATTCGGGAACGTAACAGGTCACGTTCAGGAATTCGCACTTCTCCTTGCAGCCGGGGCACGATTCGGGCGGCGGCTTGCCCGCGTCCGACTCGAACGTGTAGCCACAGTCTTTACATCGCCACGTTATCTTTTCCATGATCGTTCCTCCATCGGATAGTAATGAGCCGCGCCGGGGGGCAGCGTCAGGCCCGGATCGGTCTCGACCCCCGCATTTAGGGCTATTTCTTCGTTGCCCGCAGGAACTTCAGACGATCGAGCATATCCTGAATGCTCTTTGACATATGCCATCGGCCGCTGTCGAAAGCCCCGTAATCCGCGCCCATCATGGCGGAAGCAAACCGCGTCGAGTTCGCATGGAACAACCACTGTTCGACCCACTGTTTTTCAATGGCTTCGTCGAAGAGGCTCTCTTTGTTGTCCGCGAGCTTTTCTTCCCAGGCTTTCGTCAAGATCTCCGTCGCGGTGAGGACCATTTGATTCGAGGTCTTAATGGTATGCTCGAACCGCTCCCAGTGGCCTGCAACCCAGTCGCCGGAGTGGCACGAACGACAAACCTTCTGCATGGTCTCACGTCTCTTCGCCTGTTCGTCAGGTCCGATGAGGTATTCCGTCGCAGGCTCATTCCGCAAGGTCGTCGGGAGCGGCATGCCGTCCTTGTTCTTGATAATGGAAGTGTCCGGAGAGATTGGATGCGGGGCCGCGTAGATCAGCCCGAGAATGCGCCACGGCAGCCGATCGTTCATCTGATGGGTTCTCTCCGCGACGACCTGGCCGTCACCGGTCACGAGCAGGCTCGCATGACAGGCCGCGCAGGTCGGAGCGCTAAAATCCTTCCCCACGGTCCAGGGGACTTCCTTGAAATTCCATTCAGCCGCCAGCGAAGACTGAAGATTGCCGTGCTTGCTCACCTCATAGGCCTTGTACGCGGGAACATCAGGACCCTTGTGGCACTGCGAGCATGTATAGGGCTTCCTGGCCACCTGAAGGCTGAACTGGTGCCGGCTGTGGCACGGATTACACGGTCCCGTGGTGCCGTCGGGATTGGAGCGCCCGACCCCCTGATTGGGCCAACCGGACAGCTTGGGGAACTCCATATCCCCCTGGTCGGTGCTCTTCCGCTCCTTGCCGACAACCTCGACTGCGGTTCCGTGGCAGTGATTGCATGACTCCGCGTTGGTCTTTTCGTCGGGCTCGGCAGTCTGTGTTCTCAGGCCTTTCAGCGTCTGCACACCGTTGACCGACTTCACCAGGCTCTGATACAGGGGATTCTTCACGAGATTCGTCCACGCATGGGACATGAGGTTCTTGTCGAACTGCGACGCCTCGGTCGGATGGCAGACACCGCAGTCCTTCGGAGTCACCGTCACGTGCGTCTTGACGTCATTGTGGTCAAAGGTGTCCTTGTGTGCGCCGGCATTCACCGTATGACACTCCGCGCACCCCACTACAAACCCGGCCGTCTCTTTCGGGAGGTTGGTTGCGGAGATTTTTCGCTGCAACTCTGACTTTTTCAGCGCGTCCGCCGGAGTCACCTTTGCATGGACACTCTTTTTCCAGTCCTCCACCAACGCAGGCGTGGCGTCCACATGACACGAAATGCAATCCTGGGACGTGTCGCTGATCGGGGGCTCCTGGCACAATGCATCGCCGAGCACGGCAAAAAGAATTGCCGACAGGAGAAAACCTTGCAGGATAATCCGCTGAGCCATACCCGTTCCTCCCCTTAGTTGCCTCTTCTTGCCAGCGATCGGGGGTTTTGGTGTCGCACCTTGAAATTCGCCGCGCTACTCCGCCCGACGGCAATTACGCGCAACGATCGCTTCGCCCACATGGCTCCCAGATGAGAGAGCCGTACTACTTGCCGATCTTCTTCAGCTCTCCGATGAGATCTTCCAGCCTTGGCATGGTGTTGATGTCGTGGACATCGATGTACCGAATAGTCCCTTGCTTATCGACGATAAAGATTGCACGTTCAGAAACACCGTCTTCCCGCAGCACCCCGTAACTCTGAGCCACCGCACCGTGAGGCCAGAAGTCCGAAAGGACGGGAAACCAGAGGTCCCCCATTTGGTTCGTCCACGCGTACAACGTTGGCGTATTGTCCACACTTATGCCAAGCACTACCGCGTCGTTCTCCTCGAAGAAGGCCCTGGCGATGTTGTATCCCGGCCACTGTTGCGAACAAACAGGCGTCCACGCGGCAGGAATAAACGAGAGAATCACGTTCTTCTTTCCCCGAAACTCGCTGAGCTTTACCGCGTTTCCCGAAATGTCCGGCAACGAAAAATCGGGGGCCGCGTCTCCGACCTTGAGCTTTGTTTGACTGGCCGTGGGCTTCATCTTCCCCGGATCGTAGATATCCTTGTCCAGCCCCGCCGATCGCCCCTGTGCCCACGCACCGGCAAGCAGGCAAAGCCCGGTGACAATCACTATTATTTCGCGGTAAGCGAATCTTTTCCCGTGCTCGGCCATAACCTGTTCTCCTAAGAGCCTTTCATGGCCTTCTTTATCGTCTTGAGGTATTTCGTGACATCCCCGAGGCGGCCGACATGGGTCTCGACCACCGTGAGCCCCTTTCTGCGATCCGTGCTCAGAACCACAAAGGTCGGAGTCTTCAGAACGCCCGTACTGACTTTCTGGAACTGGAACCCGTCATCAGGGACCAGGGCGAACGCGACGTTGAATTTCTCCCGAAAGACGTTCACTTCAAAGGGTGTATTGCCGGCTCCGACACCGAGGAACTTCACTTTTCCCTTCAGGGCCGCGTCGCTCTCGACGAGTCGGTGCAGTTCGTTCACGTTTTCCGCCTCGGCCTGGCAAATCGGGCAATACATGCTGAACACTTCGACCACTATCACCCGAGCCTTGATCCGAGGCAAGGTGAACTTCTCCGTGCCCGAAAGCCCGAGGTATTGCTTTTCCTGCTCGGTTTTTGGTGGCTCGAATGCCAGCTTCGCAAGCGCTGCCGCGTCCACCTGAAATTTTTCGGCAGCCAACGAAACGCCTTGAACCAAACCGAGCAAGCAGCCCGTCAAGGCTAAGAGCACAACTATCCTCTGCATTGCTATGTTCTCCGCGAATGCCGAATCTCCGGCATGCGCGCACCTCCCGTGGATCGACTTACCCGGGAGGTGCTCTCTTAAGAAGGCATCATTGGTTTGAACATTTTTTTCCCCGCCCCACAGATCGGACAGCGCCAATCATCGGGCAAGTCCTCGAACTGCGTTCCTTTCGGGATCTTCCCCTTTCGGTCTCCCTTTTCAGGGTTGTACATGTACCCGCAATTGGGGGTCTGACACTGATAAACCTTTGATAGATCGCCCACGCTTTCACACCTCCATCGTATCGAGACCCGGGATGCGGCCTCCTCCCGGAAGACCGTGAACCCCGGGAACCCGTTGAAATGTTCCCGCCCCGATCCGGGCAGGATGTACGGCCCACCTCGCGCAAGAAGGTCTTACGCGTGCCGGCTCTTGCCGCGTTGGTGCCGAGCCGGCAATTATGACTTCCAGAGGCCGTGGAGATTGCAGTACTCTCGGGCGGTCCACTCCCCTTCCACGGGAAAGTAGGCCTCGGGCTTGTCTCCGGGGTTCAGGAATTGCCGGTAAGTCTTCCCGTCCTGAATGATCTCGACCCATTCGATCCAGTGCGTGTCGATCATCGGATGAGGCACTGCCCCGACCTTGACCGTCAGGCCCTTTGGCCCGGGCTCCTTGACGGGCACGTGCTTTTCCTTGGCTGCGTCGACGGTGTTTTCGACGAACAGCTTCATGGGCTGACCGCAGCAGACGAGTTCTCCGTCACCCATGTGAACCATTTCAACGATGTTTCCACAGACTTCGCACTTGTAAATCTCGAGCAACGCCGTCATCTCACCTGACCTCCATGGATTTTGCCGGAAACCGCCTGTACGGCATCCGACGGTTCTATGCATCCGATCGTCATCAGAAACCGGCGCCCCGGATGCGGTATGCGTGTCCGGCCGCGGCTGCCGGCCAGCGCGGCCGCGGGTGACTACCAGTTTTCGCTGAGCAGTTCGTAATATGCCTGGGGATGCGCGCACGCGGGACACGAGTCGGGCGCATCGGGCCCCTCGTGGAGATAGCCGCAGTTGATGCATCGCCACACTACCGGCTTATCTTTCTTGAATACCTTGCCTGCCTCCACATTTGCAAGGAGGCCCTGATATCGCCTTTCGTGTTGCTTTTCCGCGACGCTCACTGAGTCCCAGATCTTCGCTGCAACCTCGAACCCTTCCTGCCGGGCTACGGCGGCGAATTCCGGATACATCTCCGTCCATTCGTAACGTTCGCCGGCAGCTGATGCCTTGAGGTTCTCCATGGTGGATCCCACCTTGCCCGCGGGAAATGGGGTTTCTACCACTACGTCGCCGCCCTGCAATTGATGAAAGAATCTCTTCGCGTGTTCCTTCTCCTGGTTGGCTGTCTCCTCGAAGATCAGCGCAATTTGGACGTATCCTTCTTGCCTGGCTTTGGAAGCAAAATAGGTGTACCGGTTTCTGGCCTGCGATTCGCCTGCAAAAGAAGTAATGAGGTTTTTCTCGGTGCGTGAACCTTTGAATTGCGTCATCTTATTGTATCTCCTCCTCTTTTCAATTGGTTGGCCGCTCGCCGGCCGTTTCACGGACAGGCAGCGGAAATGTGCTCCCAGCTATAGTAAATCCTTTGCCGTTGCCTCCCTCGCTTCGCGCTAATCTGTGTCAAGGTCTGAAGGAAAAGTCTGCCATTACCCCAATTTCCGGAAAGTTGCCCGGATACCACCCACCCCATGGGTCGGCTTCTCCGACGCCGGCCTCACTATTAAGACATGCGGTCACCCGATATAGTTTCATGAAACCGCGTTCTTCCTCTTGCCGCCGAAATCCGGACTAAAAGGCCCGTTGTTGGCCCGTGAAGCCTCTTGCGAACGAATGTGACGGCACGAGGGGCAAATGCCGAGGAACTCGAGCCGATGCGACAGAATCCGATACCCGCTCGCGTTCTGCGCTGCGTTCTCGACCGCCGACATTACTTCGAGCGACACATCTTCAACGCGACCGCATCCCACACACCGCACGTGGTAGTGGTTTTCCGCGGTGCCGTCGAAACGTTTCTGGCTCCCTGCCGTTTCCAGCTTCAGAATCATACCTGCCTCGCTCAGGATTTCGAGATTTCGGTACACGGTTCCGAGGCTGATATTGGGCAGGCGATTCCGGACCAGGAGGTACAACTCGTCCGCGGTCGGGTGGCTTTTGAGTTTCTTCAACTCCTCGAGGATCACCCGACGCTGCTCGGTCATGATGAATGGTCTTCCGGAATTCACACGCGCCTCTTGGTTAGGAATAGTAACTATTACTAGGTAGCCTAGACGACTCTCCCACCCCTGTCAAGAAGGAATCGCGGTCATGGCAAAAAAAGTTCAACCTGGCCGGAACGGGCCTGAAGTCAGGCTCTCGCGAGTCCGAATCGGCCGATGCATTCATCCGGGCAGTGTTCGACAATCCCGGTCAGGACTCCATGCTTCCCTGGCGAAGGCTCCTGTGGACGACGCTCCTGTCGAACAGCAAGCGTAGGATGCGTTGACCAACGGGAACCGCATCGTTCGAGGTTTTCTCGCGACAGATGCGGTTCGCTTCGCTCACCACATCCTACGGGACTGAGGAGCCACTACCTTGTCAGGCAGAATACTTGACCGTATTTGTGAAACGCAGTACTCAATCGGCAAACAGCGGCACAAAGCGGAAATTTACCGAGTCAAAGAGTCCCTGATCCGTGAGCTTCAATTCCGGAATCGGGGTCAGCGCCATGAACGAGAGTGTGGCAAAGGGAGCTTCCAGTCTGCACCCCAGCTCTCTGGCCGCGCGAACAACCCCTTCCAGGGAACGGTCGACTTCTTCCACCGGACGATCCGACATGAGCCCCGCGATAGGGAGAGGCAGAGCGGCCAGGAGCTGACCATCCCGCACTACGGCAAAACCGCCTCCCATGCGCGCAGTCTCCCGGGCCGCAGCAAGCATCTCCCGGTCGTTCACCCCCACCACAATGATGTTGTGCGAGTCGTGACCCACGGTTGAGGCTATGGCCCCATGTTTCAGGCCGAATCCCCGTATGAAGCCCACGGAGAAATTGCCTGACCCGTGGTGCCGCTCGATGACTGCCATCTTGAGCAGGTCTCGGTCCGGATCGGCCACGGCTTTCCCGTTTACGACCACGGCCAGGTCCTGCGCGTGTTTCGTAACGATCTGGCCGGGCACGACCTCGATGACGCGCACCGTGGTGCCAGTGGCCTCGATGGAGAGATCTCCAACCTTGTCCCAGTCCACGTTCATGCTACCCGGGAGAGTGGTCCGTGCAGCCGGCCTAATTGGCGCAACGAGGCTGCCGTCCCGGGCCACGAGCCGACCCCCTTGATAGACCCTGGCGATTGCAAGCTCCTTCAGGTCCTCCAGGATCAGCAGGTCTGCCAGGTACCCCGGGAGCACCGCACCCAGCCCCTTGAGCTTGAAATACGTGGCTGTGTTGAGAGACGCCATCTGAATAGCGGTGACCGGATCGAGCCCCTTGCGGATGGCAGTGCGAACCAGGTTGTTCAGATGACCTTTTTCGAGGATGTCCCGCGGGTCGAGATCGTCGGTGACCAGGAAACAGTTCCGTGAGTTCTGCGCGTTGATCACGGGCAGGAGCGCGTCGAGATTTTTCGCGGCAGAGCCCTCGCGGATCATAATGCGCATCCCGGCGCGCAGTTTTGCTCGCGCCTCTTCGAGTTGGGTGCACTCATGATCCGAACCGATGCCTGCGTTCACGTACGCGAACAGGCCCTTACCCACAAGGCCCGGGGCATGCCCGTCGAGGACCTTGTCCCTGAACACCTCGATTTTTGCCAGGATCTCCGGATCGGCGGCGAGGACGCCGGGGAAGTTCATCATCTCCGCAAGGCCGAGTACGCGCTCGTGGTCCTTGAACGGTTCCATGTCCTTGGCCGTGAGATGGGCGCCGGAAGTCTCGAACGGCGTGGCGGGGACACACGACGGGAACATCAGGAACACGCGTAAGGGCAGCCCCTCACTGGAGTCCAGCATGAACCGAATTCCTTCAACCCCGTGAACGTTGGCGATTTCATGGGGGTCCCCGATTACGGTGGTGGTTCCCCGCGGCACGACGTGCCGTGCAAACTCCGGAATGCTCAGCATGGTGGATTCTATGTGCAGGTGGCCGTCGATGAAGCCGGGGGTTATGTAACGCCCCTCGAGATCGACGGTTTCCACCGCGTCGTAATCTTCCAGCCCGACGATGCGATCTCCGTGGATCGCCACCGATGCCTCGTGAATCTCACCGGAAAAGACGTTGACCAGCCGGCCGTTTTTCAGCAAGAGATCCACCGGTCGTGTTCCGAGCGCCATTCCTATTCTCTGAGCTGTGTCCATCCCTCTTGTGCCTCCGTTTCTTCCGAGAACTATACGATTGCAGCATCGACGGCCGTCCGACACGAGCACTCTTCATAATCTATCGCCCGAACCGTCTCGAAGAAGATCTTCTTCACGTGGTCCACGTTCTTTGCCATGGTGGCTGCGATGACGTCCCAGGTCACGGGTTCCTCGCTATGATGCCATGCGTCGTAGTCGGTGCTCATGGCAGCCGCGGCGTAGCATATGCCGGCCTCACGAGCCAGGACGACCTCGGGAACCGTGGACATGTTGATCACGTCTGCCCCCAGGATACGGAACATGCGGCTTTCCGCACGGGTGGAGAACCGCGGGCCTTCGATGGTGACAACTGTTCCCGTGGGGTGATGCGCGATGTCGAGACGTGCAGCGGTCTGGATGAGGAGATCTCTCAACCTGGCGCAGAAGGGATCCCCCATACCGATGTGGACGACCTGATCCCCTTCGTGGAACGTGCTTTTGCGCGTCCGGGTAAAATCGATGAACTGATCCGGGAAGACCAAGTGCCCGGGAAAGATCTCTTCTCGGAGCGATCCGCAGGCAGTGGTCGCTATGATATGGGTCACTCCAAGGTCCTTCATGGCCCAGATGTTGGCGCGGTAGTTCACCGCGGACGGCCGAATTCTGTGGCCGCGGCCGTGTCGGAGCATCAGAACCACTTCGATGTCGCCCACCCGACCTATCACGAGGTCATGGGAGAGCGCACCGAACGGGGTCCCTTTCTTGACGATTCGCACATCTGTCAGAAAATCGGGGTCGTCGAAGCCCGAGCCGCCGATCATGCCAATTCTAATCACGACGAGCCCTCCTTCCGGTACAAGAGAGGTAATCGTTCACTGGGACAAGCGTAGTCCCCCGTGATGACGATGGAGGATGATTATCGGGAGCGATACACCGCAACAGGGCAGATGCCACGACTTCCAACTCGTTCGCCGGGCCGGCTGCCATTGAATCGCACACAATCTCCTGGTACCCTCTACGATGAACCGAAATTCTACGGGCGAGGTGCAGACCCTGTCAACACAAAGGCGTGAGGCCTCGCGGGCGGGTGCCAGCCTGCGTGTGCAGAGATGCGGGAATCGACGAGTTTCACAATGCGGCGAGGAAAGGGAATTTCTGGTTGACATTCCAAGATGTTGTCAAATAGATTGCCAAACATAGAGGAGTTTTGTCTGTGTCAGACCACCAGTTGAGGGGAGGCTCCCTCTGCTTTTTAGGAATAGTTTGAATGTTTTATTGTTTGTCCTGGTGGGGATAGCCCTCTTTCCTCAAGCGGATTCGTTTGCCCAGGATTCCCCCCGAGGAGAAAGCCATTTCATCGGCGTCAAACAGACCGACATGGTGGCGAAAAGCTCTGCGTCCCCTGACGGAGAGCCCGATGCGGTCTTCTCTCTCAGTCTGAAGGCGCGTGCTTCCGCGCCGGAAATAGCGGCCATTGAAATCCGAACCACCGCGGGACCGCGGGGGGCGTGGAGTTCCCGGAAGATCGCGGGCGCGGACTTCCTGGGTGCCGCCAAGGCCAAGGAGCCGTCTTTCCTCCTCAACCCCAAGGCTGAAGCGCTGAATCTGAAGGCTGACGAGGAACTCAGTCTCCTGCTGTTTGTTACCGACGACGGGAAGTTTTCGGACAAGAATCGCAAGTTCCAGGCCAAGATCGTCAACGCGGACGGCACGTCTTTCGTGTTGCCTGTTCTCGCGGAAGAGCCCGGGAAAGAGGAGTCCCCCCCGGGTGCCACAGGGGTCTTCCCGGTTCGTATGTCCGCGGTGCTCAAAGGGATATCAAACTACGATGCCGTGAGCCCCGGTAAGACCATAAAGGGGGACGACAAACCGGACGGGCTCTTTGTCCTGAGCGTCGAGGCGAGAGACAAGGAGATCACCGGTATCGAGATACGGACGACCGAAGGAGAGCCAGCCGCGTGGGATACGATTCCGAGCAGCAAGAACTGGGGGATCGGGGTGGCTGCGGTGTCGGACCCGATCAAGCTGCTCAACAAGAGGGACGGAACGGTCGCCATCCCGCTGCACGGTCGCGTGGATCTCAACCTCTATGTGGCTGACAACGGCAGCATCGCGAAGGGGACGGTCAATTACCGCATCGCAGTAACGTTCCGCGACGGCGAGATCGCGTGGTGCCCGGTCAAGAAGGCCTCCGAGGAGACGGCGGAAGCGCCGCAGGAGCAGCCGTTACGGCCGTCCAAGGTCAATTTTCTCGGGACCTGGCTCGGGTACGTGTCCACCGACTCGGTCGGCCTCTATCCGGGACTGAAGCCTGATGGCAAGGCAGATGCGGTCTTCGGCCTGGACATCGAGGTTTCTCCAAAGAATTATATCAGTGGCATCGAGATCAACAGCATGGCCGGTGGAACGACCAGATGGGGTACCACAGGCACTACCCCCAAAGTGTGGGGGATAGGGGTGGCGTATCAGACCGCGCCGACTGCACTGCTCAACCGGGTCGACGGTTCCGTGCGCATCCCGATCGAGGGTAGGGGTCAGTTCTACCTTTATGTCGCGGATCCGGGAGATCTGAGACGAATCCACCAGGGGCTGAGAATCATCGTGCATCTTGCGGATGGCTCTTCGTACCAGCAATTGCTGCGTCAGCCTTCGGGCACGACCCCCTCGGTGATCCCCGGGGTGGACGAATCGCCTAAATCCAAGGGGGCCATGACCTGCGAGTTCCGCGGGTTCCTCTACGATTTTGTCAACACCTCCACACGGCCCGGCAAGGACGGCTACCTCGATGGAACGTTCATCCTGAAGCTCGAGGTGGAGGACAAGAAGATGGTCAAGGTTGAAGTCAGCGGCGGCGACGGGATCGTCCGCTGGTCCAGCGAACCGAAACCACCCATGATGTTCCTCGGAGTCGCGCTCTACCCGCAAATCACCAAATTGATAAACGAGCAACCGGGAAAGATGAATGTTCCTTTGTCGGGGAAGCGCACAGTCTTTCTGTACGCCGCGGATAATGGGATGCTCTCCGATCCGAAAGCCGTTCTCCGTGTGAACGTGACTTTTTCGGACAAGAGCCAGCTGTCCACCGTGGTCGTCAAGTGAGTTTCTTACCCTATGAAAGCTATGGTTTTGGAACGGACGCGCCCTGTAGAAGACGAGCCGCTCCAAATGGGGGAACTTGCCCGACCCGAGCCGCAGGACCGAGAGATTCTGATCAAGGTGACGGCCTGCGGAGTCTGTCACACCGACCTCCACACCGTTGAAGGGGACCTCAGTTTGCCCCGGCTCCCACTCGTGCCGGGTCACCAGGTGGTCGGTCGCGTCGAGACGGTCGGACCGAGAGCGGGTCGTTTTTCCGTGGGCGCGCGGGTTGGGATGACGTGGTTCTACTCGAGTTGCGGATCGTGCCCGTTCTGCCGGGAAGGACGAGAGAATCTCTGCTCTGATGCAAGATTTACCGGGTATCACGCAAACGGCGGGTACGCGGATTTCATGATCGCCCCCGAGATCTCCGCGTTTAGCATTCCTGAGATCTTCTCCGACGCGGATGCTACCCCACTGCTCTGTGGCGGTGTGATCGGGTACCGCGCGCTCCGGCTGAGCGAAATCAAACCCGGTCAAAAGCTGGGGATGTACGGGTTCGGCAATTCCGCGCATGTGGTGATTCAGATAGCGGCAAAGATGGGCTGCCGGGTTTACGTGTTCACGCGAAGTCAAAAACATCAAGAATTGGCCGGGGACCTCGGCGCGGTGTGGGTGGGCACTCCGCAGGACGACCCCGGCGAACTCATGGACAGTTCAATCATCTTTGCCCCGGCGGGGCCGCTGGTTCTCGACGCGCTGCGCGTACTGGTCAAGGGAGGCACCCTCGCCTTGGCTGGAATCACTATGACACGGATCCCGGCAATGGACTACAGCCTCATTTACGGCGAGCGTACCGTCAGGAGCGTTGCCAATACCACCCGGAGAGACGCGGAAGAACTGCTCGAAGCAGCCGCCAACGTTCCGGTGCGGACTGTCGTGGAAACGTTCCCGCTCGACCAGGCCAACCGCGTGCTCCGCATGATGAAAGAGAGCACCCTGCGCGGAGGCGCGGCTCTGATCCCGTGATGCGGCTCGCAGTCTCCTCGATTCTGCATCCTGAACTTGGTGGCCATGGTAACAACCATTCTTCTTCAGGATTGTCCGGTAAGATCTTGCCCTCGCCTTGACACCTGCAAGCGGCTCCGGTAATGTTTTATTAGGATGTTTCGAACACCAACCCCTCTGCGTTGGAGGTAGGTTTGATCGTCGCCAAGCAGAAATCGTTCAGCGAAGTCCAAGAGATGGTGCGAGGCTTTTCACGCGTACTCGTGGCAGGTTGCGGCACCTGCGTGGCCGTGTGTCTGGCGGGTGGAGCGAAGGAAGCGGAAATTCTCGCCACTGAACTCTCGCTCGCAGCTACCGCGCAGAAACGCGACTTCAGCGCGCGGGCCGCGACCGTGGAACGCCAGTGCGATCGCGAGTTCCTCCAGCTCTTTGCCGACCAGGTGGAACAGGCCGACGCGGTGATTTCGCTCGCCTGTGGCGCGGGCATTCAATTTATGGCTCAGGTTTACCCGGACACTCCCGTGTTTCCTGGAGTGGACACGAGCTTTATCGGCGTCGCGGAAGGCGTTGGCGTCTGGACCGAGCGCTGCAAGTCGTGCAATCAGTGCTACCTCGGGATCACCGGCGGGATCTGTCCGGTTACTATGTGCGCCAAGAGCCTACTCAACGGTCCCTGTGGCGGACCGAAGAACGGCAAGTGTGAAACCGATCCGGACAGAGATTGCGCCTGGGTGCAGATTATCGACAGGTTGGGTCGACAATCGCGGCTCGATATCCTGACGCGGGTACTCCCGCCCAGAAAGAACGATCTGGATACCCAGCCCTGGAAGATCGTCCGGCAGGATTATCAGAAGCGGTTCTCTTTCGACTGACACTTTTGGCTGTATATAGAGAAAACCCTGGATCGTGTGAGCGAGCGAATGGAAACTGATGCTCTCATAGTAGGCGCGGGCGTCGCTGGGTTGTGGAGCGCGTGGGAACTCGCACTACATGGGGCCACCGCCACTATCGTGGAAGCCGCGCCGTACCCGGGAGGCCATGTAGCCCGGTTCTGCTGCAAAGCTACCGGCCGGTGCCAGAAGTGTGGAGCTTGCCTTCTGGAGGATGTGCTCCGTAAGGTCCGTGGGTCGGATCGCATCACCACCCTTTTGGGGAGCACGGTTCTCGAGGCTTCCGACACGGATCGCGGGTTCGACCTGACCCTGTTGTGCCGGCCCCCGCGCATCTTCCCGGACCGTTGTGACGGGTGCGGAGCATGCACGGACGTTTGTCCGGTCCCCGGTGCCCTGGTGCAGTCACCCTTCGACCGGCGGATGGTCCTCGATCAGCAGAGGTGCCTGCGCTTTCAGGGAGGAGAATGCCGTGCTTGCGAGGAGGCATGTACCCGCGGCGCGGTCAACCTGGACATGCCGGCACAGAAGATCCCGGTGAGCGCTTCCGCTGTAGTGCTGGCAGCGGGTTTTCGCCCGTTTGACCCCCTGGAGAAGCCGCGGCTCGGGTACGGGCGGGTCCCCGGGGTGGTGACCGCTGCCGAACTTGATGAACTGATCAGAACCGACAAGTGGTTTCCTGGGGCCGGAGCGTCCAGGACCCGCTCGGTCGCATTCATTCAATGCGTGGGGAGCCGCGACGCGAAAATCGGACGGAACTATTGCTCGCGAGTCTGTTGCGGGTACGCGCTCCGGTTGGCGAGACTACTCCGCAGCCGTTATCCCGACATCGAGCCGACGATGTTCTACATGGACATTCAATCCTTCGAGCGGGATTTTGAGGCCCGTCTGGGCGAGGCAGCACGCGAGGCCAGGCTCATCCGGTCTATGCCCGCTGAGATCCGGACCGGCAGCGATGGTCGGCCGGAAGTCGTGTACGAAGGCATGGACGAAAAACGGGTGGCAGAGCCGTATGACATGGTGGTGCTGAGCGTCGGCATCAGTCCGGGTCAATCGCTGGGGAACCTCTGTTCGACGTTCGGGATCGACCTCAACAGCGATGGCTTCCTCGGCCCTGACGGCGAGGCGGTGACCACCAGCCAGGACGGGCTCTTCGTCGCAGGGGCGGTCCAGGCCCCGCGCTCCATTGAAGATTCGGTTTCTCACGCAATCAAGGCCGCGGCGGCGGCCGATAGATACCTCAGGCGAATGGCAAACAGGGAGAAGCAGTGAAAACGCCGGTCGAACAACCAATTCCTCTCGGCGGAGCAGCGCCTCCTGAGGAGCGGAACCTGAGGAAGGTCCTGGTTCTGGGCGGCGATCGGGTCGGTCTGGAGCTGGCAGAACGTCTCGCTGCCGAAGGTTTTGAAGTAGTGCTCTTGGGGCAGGCCCAAAACGGGAGCGGGACCGGAGGCGTGACGTTCGTGCCTCACGGCCGGCTTTCCGAGGTGCGAGGCTTCCTCGGCGGCTTCGACGTGACGCTCAGCGCCCAAAACGGCCGTATTCGCGAGCGGATCGGGCACATAATAGCCGCGGCTCCGGCTGAAGTGGCGCCCAAGTTCTCGGCATACGGTCTGTCGAGGACCGATGGTGCCCTTGCGTTGTCGGAATTCCCGGAATGGATCGCTCGGTCCGATCCGTCGACTTCTCGGGACGGAAAGTGGTTCCACGCGGCATTCCTCTGCGGGCTCGAAGCAGGGTCACACCCCGCGGTCTTCTCCCGGGTGCTCGATGCGGTCGAGCAGCTCGGTCAACTCCAGAATGTTCAGACCTACGTCTTCACCAGGCATCTCAAGGTGGCAGGTGCCGACCTGGAGCGGCGTTACCGGGAGAGCAGAGAGCGCGGCACGCTCTATTTCAAGTTCGACGAACAAGGATGCGCGTTCGAGCAGACTCCGGAAGGGGTCAAAATGGTCTTTTCAGACCCGCTGCTGGGCCGGGAAATGGAACTCAGCCCCAATCTCCTGGTGGTGGACGAGGATTTGTTGCCGCCCGCTTCGCTGGAACCGCTCCTGCGCGCAATTCCGGCTTCGCCGGCTGGAAGTCCGTTCCTGCAGCCGGAATCGACTCGCTTCTGCGGGGTGGAAACAGCCAAGGCGGGTATCTACGCAGTGGGACCATCCCGGGGCGTGTTTGCTCCGGACCTGATCGTGGGAGACGTGGAAGCGGTTGTCGCGGCTCTGAGGAAGCCTCTTTCAGAGCCCGCGCCCTGGACCGGGCTCAGCGCTCCGGAAGTAGATCCCGAAAAGTGCACCATGTGCCTGACGTGCGTCCGCATTTGCCCGCATGGAGCGATGGGGTTTCGAGACCGCGCGCTGGCCGATCCGTTTTCCTGCGTGCGGTGCGGTATCTGCGCTGCCGAGTGCCCGATGAAGGCCATCGTGCTCCTCGGGGGAGTCGAGGGAAACGAGACCAAGGCTCAGGTCGATCGCGACCTTGCCCGCGTCTCGGCACCCGGGAAGATCGTGGCATTTCTCTGTTCCCGCTCTGCCACAGATGCGCTGGAATCTGCCGGGATCGCAAGCGACCACCTGAGCGTGGTGAAGGTCCCGTGCGCGGGGACCGTGAGCACGTCCCATATACTGACGGCATTGCGTGAGGGCGCGCGAGGAGTGCTCGTGGCAGGGTGCTTCAAAGGCAACTGCGCGTCGGTCTACGGCACCGCGCTCGCTTCGGAGCGAGTTGCAGAGATAACTCGCGTGCTCGGAAGCGCAGGGATTGACCCCGCAAGAGTCCAGTACGCGCCGGTCGCGAGCAATACGCCGGGAACGCTGGCCAGAGCCGTGCGAGAGTTGGAAGAATCGCTGGTATGAGTCGATTCTCGACACCGGTTTGGAGGAATTGAGGAAGGCAGTTATGAGCCGCATCAACTTGAACGATCTGGACCCTTCTTTCAAACACCGCGTCGCCGAACAGCCGGGCGGTCAGGGGATAAAGGCCTGTTTCGCGTGCAAGGCCTGCACAGCAGCCTGTCCTATCACCGCAGTGGACGCCCGGTACGATCCGCGCAAGATCATACGGATGGCGCTTCTGGGAATGACGGAAGAGATCCTGCACAGCGACTTCATCTGGCTCTGTTCCTCTTGTTACGGATGCCAGGAGGTGTGCCCGCAAAACGTGAGCTTCACCGAGGTGATGTTCGCGATCAAAAACCTCGCCGCGGCAGAGGCGTGCGTCCCGCCTGGGCTCACCGGCCAGAGGCTGCTCTTGAAGGCGCATGGCCGCCTGTACGAAATCAGCGACTTCGAGAACGAGAAGCGCGAGAAGATGGGCCTGCCGCGTATTAAAGAACACCCGGAGGATTACGACGCGCTGCTGGGGTGATCCCGGCGGTCCGACGGGGCAGGTTTGAACGAGGATTTGTATGGAAGCGCTCTTATATCTCGGATGCACGGTACCGGTGAGAAACCTGAACTACGAGGTTTCTGCCCGGCTCACCGCGGAACGTCTCGGCATCACCTTTCGCGATCATGAGGATTTCGGGTGTTGCGGGTACCCGCTCAAGTCGCTCGATGTCAGGGATACGCTGGCGATTGCAGCACGAAACTTGGCCATCGCGGAGCGTGAAGGCCTCGAGATCTGCGCGCTGTGCAACGCGTGCGCGGGGACACTCGCTGAGGCCGCTCATGTGTTGGATCATCACCCCGAGCTGAAGGAAGAGGTCAATCTCCGGCTTGCACCACTCGGCCTGAAATACGAAGGACCGGTTCGAGTGCGGCACTACATGCGCGTGCTTTGGGAAGAAGTTGGAGTTGAGGCGATCCAGCGCGCGGTTACCCGCCCTCTGAACGGCGTGCTCGTGGCGCCGCATTACGGATGCCACTATCTGAAGCCCTCCGAGCTTACGAAGGGGTTTGATTCCCCGGACGTCCCGAAAACCCTTTCCGGGCTGATTGCGGCGACGGGCGCGCAGGTGGCCGACTATTCTTCGCTCAAGGAATGCTGTGGCGGCGGGGTGCTGGGCGTGTCGGAAGACGTTGCCAATGCCCTGGCTGCGATCAAGCTCGCCGATGTTGCCGGTACCGGGGCACATGCGCTGGTACTGGTCTGCCCGTTCTGCAACGTGATGTACGAGGGTCAGCAGAAAAAGATTGCCAAAGCCATCGGCCTTGACCGCAAGGTGCCGGTGGTTTATTATCCCCAAGTTTTGGGTCTTGCTCTCGGGTTGTCTTCTGAAGAGCTTGGATTCAAGCTCAACCGCGTCAAACCTTCGGAGCTTCTGAACATCGTGGAAGGCTGATCGCTTCCCCCCGCCACTGCATGCGTCCGATTTGCGAATAGGAGGGGGGGCCAGGTTTTCCCTTCAACTGCCGATTCTCCGTCGAAAGGAGGCTGTCATGGAACTTGAGGGCTATTCGTTCCCCGATGACGTGAAATACGACAAGAACCACTTCTGGGCAAAGATCGAGGGTGATCTGGTGGTCACCGGCGCGACCGAGTTCATCTCCAAGCAGGCCGGCGAAATCACCTTCGTGGATCTCCCCGAAGAGGGCGACGACGTCACTCAAGGCAAACCCTTCGGCAGTATCGAATCCGGGAAATGGGTGGGAAGAATCTATGCGGCGGTCTCCGGCGAAGTGACCGAAGTGAACGGGGAGCTGGAAGACGAGCCGGAAAAGATCAACGAGGACCCCTATACCGTCGGGTGGATCTGCAAGATCCGGCCTTCAAACCTCGCGGCCGAATTGGGCAATCTCATGGACCCGGATGAAGCCTTCAAGCAATTCATCGGCGAAGAGATTAAAAGGATCGAAGAACAAAAAGGGTGATCCACCGTCTCCTTTGGCCGGACTTTACCGTGGAAATCCGGCAGGATACCCGTGCCCGTGCAAAGAGTTGATTGCGGGGAGCTTCGTCACAGAGGGGTTCTCCCCGAATCGCTTCATCGAAAGAGCTACCCACATCAAAGAATTCGATACTCACCAATAGAGTGTAATATTCTGTATTGGCGATGGATAGCCTCTCGCCGTACCAGATAGCTCCTAAAATCGAAATGTCGGACCAAAAACCAAAAGGTTGACTTCCTGTTTCGGTTGACGCACCCCGGAATTCCTGCTACTCATGGACCGTCGATCTTGCCAGAGGACCTCCTCGTGGTGGGTCCGGGAAGGGAGCCTTGTATGGAGAGCCTGAATTTGCTCGATATTACCATACGATACTTCAACGTCATCGTATTCGTTCTATGCGTGCTCTTTGGAATGATTTCTCTGTTCGCCTCCTGGATTGCCTGGCGTGAGATACACCGCAAGCAGAATATCATTCGCAGCGTGGTCGCCGCGTACAACATCGCGGAAGATACTCTCGAAAAAGGGCGTACCCCGAGGGGAGATCACGAATTCGATCCTTCCATCGTGCTGACGGTCTTCAACAGCCTGCAAGAAATCCTCAACGCGATCTACGGCGAGGTCACCGGCAAGCCGATACCCGCACGGGAGGATCGTTCCCACGGGTCGCGGCAACTCCCGGGGATCAAGAGTGTAAGCAGGGTGTGGAAAAGGTCCCAACCTGAGGACCGGCTGAACATCGATACCGGAGTGCCGACCTTCATAGCAGAGGACAAAGGGGAGCACCAGAGCATCTCCCATCCCTGACCGCGCGCATCTCGAGCTGCAATCCAAAGAAGCTATTTGGGGGGAACTTCTTTACACAAAGAAGTTCCCCCCAAATTACTCTTTGAATTGCGAAACGGTACCGGAGAGCTACAAGCCTTTTTCCAATTTGCCGTGCGCCCCACTATGGGTCTCCAAGATCACGAGCAACGTGGTATACTGTTCTGTGAGATGTCCCTGCGACGGGACACCCGTTTACTACTGACCAAGTCTGGAGAGGATAGATGGAAACTGGGACTGAAACAGTGAAAAAGGGCCATGCCCAGATGCTGAAAGGTGGAGTGATTATGGATGTGGTCACTCCCGAACATGCCCGAATTGCAGAAGACGCAGGGGCTTGCGCAGTAATGGCTCTGGAACGCGTACCTGCGGACATCCGGGCTCAGGGCGGAGTGGCCCGAATGAGCGATCCCGACCTCATCCTCGCGATCATGGACGCCGTCACGATTCCGGTAATGGCCAAATGTAGAATCGGGCACTTTGTCGAGGCACAGATACTCGAAGCCATCGGCGTTGACTATATAGACGAGAGTGAAGTCCTTACCCCGGCGGATGAAGAGCACCATATTGACAAGCAGGCGTTCACGGTCCCCTTTGTCTGCGGTTGCCGTAACCTGGGCGAAGCTCTCAGAAGGATCGGCGAAGGCGCGGCCATGATCCGTACCAAAGGAGAGGCGGGCACGGGCGATGTGGTGGAGGCCGTGCGTCACGCCCGTGCGGTAATGGGGGAAATCCGGCGACTCTCCACCATGAGACCGGACGAGCAGATGGCGTACGCAAAAGAGATCGGTGCGCCGTACCACCTCGTCCAGGAGACCGCGGCGCTGGGCCGCATGCCGGTGGTGAACTTCGCGGCAGGTGGCGTAGCAACCCCCGCGGATGCGGCCATGATGATGCAGCTCGGCATGGACGGAGTCTTTGTCGGTTCAGGCATTTTCAAGAGCGGCAACCCGGCGAAACGGGCCGATGCCATCGTCAAGGCCGTGACACATTATACTGATGCCAAGATACTGGCTGAGGTCAGCAAGAATCTCGGGGAGCCGATGGTCGGCATCGGGGTCACCGAACTCCCCCAGAACGCGAGACTTGCCGGCAGGGGCTGGTGACGTGGTGAAGAAGATCGGCGTCTTGGCTCTCCAGGGGGATTTCCAGGAACACGCCGCTGTACTTCGACGACTTGGGGTGGAAGCAGTAGAGGTACGGCTTCCCGAACACCTGGAAGGGCTTGATGGGATTATACTCCCTGGCGGGGAAAGCACCACCATAGGAAAGCTCGCGCACGAGTACGGACTCCTGGATGCCCTGCGCGGTAAGGCTGATTCTTTGCCCATGTGGGGAACGTGCGGCGGCCTCGTCTTCATGGCCCGGGAAGTCGGGCATGAGCAGCCTCTTCTGGGCATCATGGACATGCTCGTCGAGCGCAACGCTTTCGGACGTCAGGTTGACAGCTTCGAGGAAGACCTGGAAATCGCCGGGATCGAAGGCGGCCCGTTCCACGGAGTCTTCATTCGTGCGCCTGAGGTGAAGTCGGTCGGCCCGAACGTCCGGGTTCTGTGCCGTCTCGCGGACGGTCGCATAGTGGCCGCGCAACAGGGCCGATTGCTGGTAACCTCATTCCATCCCGAGTTGACGCGGGACGACCGTTTGCACCGGTACTTCCTCGGCCTTGCAGCCTCCCAGGGCGGTCGGTCGGTCGCGGCAACGCCCTCAGGGGCAAAAATCTCCCCTCACCTCCCTTTACGAAACAGGGGATAAGAGCTGCCTTTCTCCCCCCTTTTCTCGGGAAAGGCCAGGGGAGTTCATTCGGACAATACTTTTGGCAACTGCTCTCAGAGGATGACTCAAACCGGGGTTGCGCCAAGCATGACGAAATTAAGGGCGGTCGTGGAGTACGACGGGACCGACTACCACGGCTGGCAGCTACAGAAAGTTCTTCCGACCATACAGGGTGAGTTGGAGTCCGCACTGGGACGTATTCTCAGGACCCCCACGCGGGTCTACGGCGCTGGGCGGACTGATGCGGGGGTTCACGCACAGGGGCAGGTGGCGCACTTTCTGGCAGACTGGCCGCGCTCCTCGGAGGAACTCCAGCGAGGCTGCAACGCACTCCTGCCGGCGAGCATCGCGTTACGTGCCCTCGATCGGGCTCCAGAGGATTTTCACGCGAGGCATTCCGCTCGCAACAAGGCTTACACGTACCAGATTCTCAACCGTGTGCTTCGGTCGCCATTTCACCGGAGGTACGCGTGGCACCTTCCTGACCCCCTGGATCTTGGGCGCATGCAGGAGGCGGCCGCATTCCTGGAAGGAACCCACGATTTTGCCACCTTCGGAGCCCCCACCGACGGAACCCCTTCTACGGTGAGGGAAGTCCTGGAAGCCCGCTGGGAGGCAGGAAACGAAGGGATGTTGCGTTTTTCGATTCGCGCCACAGGATTCTTGCGGTACATGGTCCGCGCCATCGTGGGGACCCTGGTGCAGGTGGGAAGAAGGAAGATTGCCCCGGAGGAACTGCGTTTTGCCCTGGAATCGCGGCAGCGCTCGAGATCCGGCCCCACCGCTCCGCCCCTCGGGCTGTTTCTCATGTCGGTGCACTACGATGATGGAGGCGCTCCCTTTGCTCTGGAGGAGCCTCGGAGTGAAACATGTCTGAACCTGCCTATCTGAATAGTCTGCGGGAGGGGGCCTTGGAGGACAAGGCTCTGAAGGCTCGTGAACTGCTCAAGGACTGCACGGTCTGCCCCCGCGACTGCCACGTGAACCGGCTCATGGGAGAGACGGGCTTCTGCGGCACCGGCGAACGGGCGATAGTGTCGTCAGCCAATCCGCACTTTGGTGAAGAATCACCGCTGGTGGGGACCGGCGGGTCGGGTACCATCTTCTTCACATCGTGCAACCTGAAGTGCATTTTTTGCCAGAATTTCGAGATCAGCCATCTCAATGAAGGGGAGGAAGTGGACACCCCCGTTCTCGGAAAGCTGATGGTCGGACTCCAGCGTCTCGGATGTCACAACATCAATTTCGTGACCCCTAGCCACGTGGTCCCGCAGATTCTCGACGCGGTTCATTGGGCCGCACAGAATGGACTCCGGGTCCCCCTCGTGTACAACACCGGCGGGTACGATCTCGTAGAGACCTTGAAATTACTCGAGGGCGTGGTAGACATCTACATGCCCGACATCAAGTTCATGGACCCGACCGTCAGCCAGGAGCTAATGGCCGCGCCCGACTATCCCGATGTGGTGCGGGCTGCGGTTCGGGAGATGCACCGTCAGGTGGGCGACCTGCAGACGAACGACCAGGGGGTGGCCACTCGCGGACTCCTCGTCCGGCATCTCGTCATGCCGGATGACCTGGCCGAGACCCGGAAGACGATGCGCTTCCTGGCCACGGAGATTTCCCGGAACACGTACGTGAATATCATGGACCAGTATCGGCCCTGCGGTCGCGCGTACGAAAGACCGGAAATTGACCGGTCCGTGACCCGAGATGAATGGCTGTGGGCTATCGACGTGGCGCGAGAGGAAGGGATCGAGCGGCTCGATCAAAGGGCAGGCTATAGACTGAGATTCGTTTGATGGTTTAATCGCACTGGAGAGGAAGCTCGATGCCTGAACTGAACCCCGACTTTGTGAACATCGTCAGCGCACTGACCAACGCCAGCCCTTATTTTCAGTTGCTTTCCATGGAACTGATCGAATTCGACATCGGCCGGTCTCGGATCGAGATCCCCGTGAATCGCAAGCATCTTCAGCCTTTCGGAAACGTACATGGCGGCGTGTTTTGCAGCATAATCGATGCCGCGGCTTTCTGGGCTTGCTTTGCCGAAGTGGAAGAGGACGTCGGCATGACGTCGGTCGACCTGAAACTGAACTATCTCGCTCCGAGCGCAGGGGGAAAGCTCATCGCGATCGGACGCCGCATCAAGCTGGGAAAAACCTTGGGCCTGGCGGAGGCTCAGGTCATGGACGAGGACAGCAAGGTCCTGGCTCACGGCACGTCAACGCTCATGGTGTTGCCTGGCTTGTCGTTCAACCGAGAGGTGGCGCTGCCGCCCAAATTCATTGACTTGTGACCGGGCGGATTGCGGGCAACCCGGATTCAGCCAGGGGTACTCCGTCGGTGGAGAACAAAATGACCGGCAAGATGCCTGTCCCGCCAATACAGCCAGAGAGGTCCCGGTGATGCACGGAGAACGCGTGCCACGGGAATACGGCATCGAATTCATGCAAAAGTGTATTTTGTGCACAAGGAAACCGGAGGTTGGCTGTGGATGATCTTGTGCTCGACTCCCACGCTCATTGTGGACTCACGGTACCGTTCCAGGGACTCTGCGCGGAATGGGACACAGGTGAAATAGAAGGTGGGGTCCTCTTTTCGCCGGTCGAAGAGATCTACGACCGCGACGATCCGCGTTTCACCGATTCGACCGACTACCAGAAGAGCCGCCGCCGAGTGCATAAGTATCTCCTGGACGTTGCGATGAGGGAACACATCTATCCGTTTTTTTTCGTGTGGAACGATTTTGCTTCCATCCCCGAGGGTTTCGCGGGGGTCAAATGGCATAGACACCCCAACGAGCCCGACTATCGCTACGACAGCCCGGAGTGTGCAAGGTTGCTGGAAGAGATCTGTGCGCGACAGCTTCCGGTCGTCCTGGAAGAGGAGTTTTCGAACACTCTGGCATTCATCATGAGAGTCGCCGAGCGGACCACCGTGATCATTCCCCACATGGGTGGACTCAGCGGCGGATACGACCGCCTTAAGAGCATCGGGGTCTTCTCAAGCAAGAGCGTGTGGGTGGATACCGCCCTGGCAGGGGTCTCCGAAATCAGAGACTTTGCCGAGACGTATGGTACGGAGCGCATCCTGTTCGGATCGGACTATCCCTTCGGCAACCCTCCGCAGGAGAAAGAGAAGATTCTCGACCTTTTCACGGGGAGCGATCGCTCGGCGATCCTTTCGGGCAATCTGCAACGGCTCCTGAGCGTGACGGCAGAGACCGGCGGATAGACGCCTCGATACCGCGTCGCGATCCAAAGAGTAACGATGGGGGGAACCTATTTGAAAAGAGGTTTCCGCCCGGATTATTTCGTTGACTACGAATCGGTATGCGTGATTCCTGTCCCTCTTCAACTACGGTGCCGAGCAATGAACCGGCGGGTACTCCACCTCTCTTTCACAGTCAATGGGATTCACTCTCGCAAAAGCTGCTCTTGACGGGACCGCCCGTTATCTGATAGTACTATCAATCCTTGGCTGTGCGGCAGAACGCGGCTTGAGCCGCGGTGGCACGGTCGAGAAGTGCAGGAAGCCCGCGGAAACTGTAGCCGCGTTTCACGGTTTCACACGCAGATCCCAAAATCGGTTTCCGACGGACGTGACCGTGGTCGGTGATCGGTAGAGGGCGACCTGGAGTTACTTACCCCGTCAGGTCTGGAAAGAAGCAGCGGAAGTAATCTCGGGGGTCGGCCTTCAACACCGGTCACCGACCGCGGTCGCGTCCCCTCTCACGGAAAATCCAGCCGCATGCCGTCCTATCTGGTTCTTGCCCGAAAATACAGACCCACGACCTTCAGTGAAGTGGTCGGCCAGGACCACGTCATCAAGACGTTGGTCAATTCTATCTTGTCGGGTCGTGTCGCTCACGCGTTCCTTTTTTGTGGGGTTCGCGGGGTCGGCAAGACGACGGTCGCGCGCATTCTCGCCAAGTCGCTGAACTGCACCTCACGCGGGGAAGGGGACGCGAACCCCTGTAACCAGTGTACGAACTGTCGGGAAATCGCGGGCGGGACGAGTCTCGACGTCCAGGAAATCGACGGCGCATCGAACACATCGGTGGAAAACATTAGGGAGATCAACGAAAACATCAAGTATCCTCCTGTCAGTTCCCCGTACAAAATCATCATCATTGACGAAGTCCATATGATCTCCATCAACGCGTTTAACGCGTTGTTGAAAACCCTCGAAGAACCTCCACCGCACGCCAAGTTCATGTTTGCCACTACCGAGTCCCACAAGGTACCCGCGACGATTAATTCCCGCTGCCAGCGGTTCAACTTCCGTACCATAGCTCTGCGGGAGATCGTCGACGGGATGGCTCGCATACTGGTACAGGAAGGGATCGACGCAGACGACGAGGCGCTGGCTCTCGTTGCGCGTGAGGCCCAGGGCTCGTTCAGGGACGCATTGAGCCTTCTCGACCAGGTGATCGCGTTCAGCCCGGGCACCATTACCGCGGCCGACGTGATCGGTATCCTCGGAATCGCAGGGCGGGAATGTTTCAGCCGCCTCATGGCAGCGGTGCTGGATCGCGATCCGTCTGGAGCCCTCGCGGTGGTTCACGAGCTTTTTGAAGAGGGTTACGATCCGGAACAGTTTGTGATGGACCTCCTCCATTACGTGCGGAACATGGTCGTCGTGAAGACGATTCCGCCAGCCGATCGAGGAACCGGGACGATCGATGCGCTCCCCTCGGAAATCGAGCAGTTGGAACACCTGGCGGGCCGCACGTCTCCCGAGCACCTGCAGAACCTCTTCGCGGTGCTCCTGCGCGCGGAACCGGAAGTGAAGCGATCCTCGAACCCGTGGATCGCTCTGGACATGTTGGCGCTGAAGATGGCCCACGCCCCTGACGTCGTGGATCTCGCCGAGCTGCTCCGGAGAATGGACTCGGGTGGCTCAACCCCAACGAGGATAGCGGCGCGGCCGCAGGCGCCTTCTCCTCGCGCGTCAGCGCCGGCAGCAAAGCATGCCCCTCGGACGAGCCAGGCCGCGGCAGCTCCGGTCGCTCCAGCGAAAGCGGAACGCGAAGAAGCCGAAGAGATCCCTGCTGAGAGCTTCACGATCATGGAGGTGACTCCGTTGCCGAGCGAGTCGCCTGACGAGCTGTGGGCCATCCTGAAGGAACGTGTCGGTCAGTCGGCCCGGGACGCGGCCCTCCGCTCGGTGATGGATCACGGCAAACTCATCTCCGTAGGGCCTACTGAAGTGGAAATCGGCTTCACCAAGGCTTTCTACCGGAGCGAATTCGAGAACCGGCTCACATCGAGAAGCGAAGTCAAGCGGGTCTTCGAGGAGATCTTCGGCAAGGCCAAGATCAAAACGCTCACCCTGGCCACGGAGACCCCCCTCGATACCGAAAAACCGTACGCTCCGCCCCCGGACGGTCAAACGGACCTGGACAGAGCGCTGCGACACGAGGCCCAGGACAATCCCGTGACCAAGGCTGTCCTCGCTGAATTCGAGGACAGCTCCATCGAGTTCATCAAGATCCTGGCCCCAAAGTCTTAGGAGTGGCAGCCGCGCACCGCGAGCCTTCTGGTGATTGTTGGCCGTGGAGGCTGCGTCGTTCCCTTGACAGACGCCGCTCAAGATTTTAACCTTGAAGAGCGTGGAATTTTTTCATAGGAGATCTCAATGGCTGGATGTAAAAGTTGTTCAGGCAGATCACCTGACGCGACCTGTAAACCCGTGGGGAAGGCCGAAAAACTTCAGAAGGGGGAGAGGTCGGACAACCCGCGTTACCCTCACATATTAGTCGGAAAGCAGGCAATGTATTCGGACAATCAAGTCCAGATGATCGTAACGGTGCTCTCGGACAATTGCGACGAGGCCTGCGATTGCTTTACCCTGAGGCCTCAGCTTATTCTCAAAGGCCCCAAGAGCGGGGCCGCGGAGAGCGAGACGTTTGAAGTCTCTCAAACCGCTGGCGAGACGTGCTGGAAGCTTTCCGCCCTCATCTGATCTCGAAGCGAAACAGGCAGGGCCCTGGATGCCCAGCCGGTCGGGCTCAGGAAGCCGATACACCACTCGGGAAGAAGCCTGCCGGTCCCGGTTGAGACGGGCAGGCTCTCCGTGTGGAATTCCCGGCTGACATGCGCCCGCTCCCGGTAGGCAGGCACAGAACACTATTCTGTCTGGGGCGCACCGGCCCCTATCTTGCCCAAACGATTGCCGAACCACAACACGTACTGCATGTCATGGGGGTCAAGGATAGCTGTAGCCCTCCATTGATCGAGAGAGAGTCGTCGATGAAGGTTTTTTCACCCGAAGAGCTTGCTCGTCAGGATCGGGCACGGACTTTGGTCGCAGTGAACGGGAACGTGTACGACGTCTCTTCCAGCAAGCGATGGGCTGGCGGCAAGCACATGAACCGCCATGACGCAGGGTCTGATTTGACCGACGCGATCAACGCGGCTCCCCATGGACCGGAAGTGTTGGAACGATTCGAGGTCGTCGGCACGTACGAGGAGAAGCCGGTAGAGCCTACGGTGGGGATCAAGGGAAAGGTCGAGGCCTGGCTGGACACGAATCCGTTCTTTCGCCGGCATCCCCACCCCGCGGTGGTCCATTTCCCGGTGGCCTTGTTACCCGCAGCGCTCTGCTTCGCCGTGGCTGCCCGGGTCACCGGTTCGGCCCGTACCGAATGGGCGGCCTTTTGTTGTCTGATCGCAGTCCTGTTGGTGCTCCCTGCGGCCATTGCCACCGGCTACTTCACATGGTGGATGAACTATGCGAAGGCGGAGAGCCCGACTATTCGGGCGAAGCGTCGGCTTGCGTGGGTGCTGCTGGTCGCCGTGTCCTTGGAGGTTCTCCTGCGGGGCGTATTTGTGCGAGATGCGCTGCGTCTGGAAGATCCTTACGTTATCGTTTACCTTGTTGGCCTGATCGTTCTGGCCGCGCTGGGTTCGGTTATCGGCTATCTGGGAGGAACGCTCACGTTCCCCTATGAGCGGCACCTGTCCTGACGTGGAGGATCGCCGGGAAGATCCCGGCGCCACTGAGGCCCCGTCCCTTCCTTCCGGGAGGAGCGAGTGGCTGCGGGGTTCGTTTGACAGTGGCGGAGCATGAGAACTTGACGCGGAAGGAGTAACCGCCATGAACCACACGACCAGTGAGACGCTTCAGCCTGAAGGGTTCGCGCCTGTCGCGAGCTGGAAGCTCTTTCTGGGACTCTCGCGCACTCCCCACGGCGTACTCGACCTCGCGACCCCTTGTATGGCAGCCTTGCTCTGGCTCGGCCACTTTCCGCCTACTTCCGTCGTGGTGGTGGGCTTGATCACTGCGTTTGCAGGCTATACCGCGGTCTATGCGCTCAACGATCTCGTCGATTACCGGGTGGACCAGGAACGCCTGTCACTGCGGGAGAGAACGGAAGCCCATTTCGATGTGGACGAATTCATGATGCGACATCCGGTGGCTCAAGGGGCGCTGCCGTTTGCCAGCGGCCTCACATGGTTTGCCTTCTGGTCGGTGGTTGCGCTTGTAGGTGCCTGGTGGCTCAATCCGTTCTGCGCGCTCCTCTTTGCTGCGTCCGCGGGGATGGAGGCTATCTATTGCAAGCTCTTGCGGGTCACTCATCTGAAGATCGTCCCGTCGGCAATCGTGAAGGCGAGCGGCGGGCTGGCCGGCGTCCTTGCCGTCGATCCGAGCCCGTCCCTCGGATTCGTCGCGGTGTTGACCCTCTGGCTTGCTGCCTGGGAGGTTGGAGGCCAGAATATCGCCAACGATATTGCTGACCTGGATGACGATTCCCGAGTTGCCGCGAAAACGACCCCGACCGTGAAAGGGATACCGGAATCGGTGTTCAGGCTGCTCTGTGCGGTCGGAATGTCTGCGTTCGGCGGAGTGGCTATCTACTGGCTGGCAGGCCAAGGGGTTGGGTGGTTGTATCCCATCGGCGCGGCATTGCTGGGATGGAAGTTCCTGGTAGGTCCTGCCCGCGAGGTCTACAGAAATCCAACGCCGGGCACCGCGGCAAAGCTGTTCAATCAAGCCAGCTACGTACCGGTGACGTTCCTCGCACTCGTGGTGGTCTCCATCCTGCTCCCCGTCTGACGGAAAGGTCCCGCAGGATGTGGTGAGCGAAGCGAACCGCAACTGCCGAGAGAATACCTCGAACGATGCGGTTCCCGATGGTCACCGCATCCTACACCTGCGTCCAAGAATACGTCACCGTATTTACGCCACAGAGTACTGAGCCTACGAGAGACATTGTGACAGCAGATTCCGCTGACAGAGACCAGATGCTCATGAACTGGCCCGAACGGGTCTGGATCTACAGCCCCATTCGGCCTCTATTTCAGCGGAGAGAGATCGGAAAATGGCTCAAGATCGCGAAGCCCGCGAAGCTCGAACGGGTGCTGGAAATCGGATGCGGTCTCGGACGCGGGGCAGCGCTGCTCGCGCGAAAGATGGGCTTCAGAAACGTGGTCGCGTTCGATCTGGAAGAGATCCTCATCCGCCGAGCCAGGCGAATCCTGCCGAGCGGCCTTGCAGAGACGGTGACCTTCTTTGTGGGAGACGCTCAGGACCTCCCGTTCCCCGACGCGGGCTTTGACGCGGTGGTCAATTTCGGGATCATCCACCACGTCCTCGACTGGCGCGGCTGCATCGCGGAAATCAGCCGAGTGCTCGAACCCGGCGGTTTCTTCTATTTCGAAGAGATCTACCCACCCCTTTACGCGAATTTCCTCCTGAAACGCATGCTCCGCCATCCGACGGAAGATCGTTTCTACGGCCCGGATTTTCTGACCGCGCTCCAATCGAACGGATTACAATTGCAGCCGGGAGTCTGCACGGATTCCCGGTTCGGGATCGTCGGCGCTGCCCGGAAGATCTAGCAACCCCCGTCTTGGAAAGCAGATTCGTATCTGGCAACAGACATGCCGTCGCTGCTTCTTGACGTCGAGCCAAATGGCAAATAATATATTGACAGATGGCACTAGTCGATCGATAGTATGTGGAGATCGAAAATGAGAGGTTGCCCCATGTCTGGGACCAGAGGACAGACGACTTCGCACGATCCAAAATCGGCCGCTCGGAAGAGGGCGCCTTCCGGCACCGGCAGGCGTGCAAGCCGCAGGTACCTCTCCTTGCTCGGCCTCGATGTCAAGGAAACCGCGGAACTGCTCCGACAGATTCGACAAGGACTCCCCTACCGTTCGTTGGTCCATTTCATGGCCGCAACCGATCTTCGGAAGGAAGATGCCATCACCTTAGTGCGAATCTCTTCCAGGACACTCAGTAGACGGAAAGATCAGGGTCGCCTTATGCCTGAAGAGTCGGATCGGTTGGTCCGAGCAGCACAGATCTTTGCTCAAGCACTGGATCTGTTCGAAGGCGACGTTGAATCCGCCCGCGAGTGGCTTACCATCTCGCAGCCTGCGCTGGGAGGATCCACCCCCATTGAGTTCGCGGCAACCGAGGTAGGAGCCCGGGAAGTGGAAGCGCTCATAGGACGCCTCGAGTATGGGGTCCCGTCGTGATGCTCAGGGCTTGGCGCATCGTCAAGAAGAAGCACGCGGCACATGCCTTTGACGGGGAGGGGGCGCGGCTGTATGGGAGCCGCTGGTCAACTCCGGGTAATCGTGTTGTTTTTGTTTCCGAGACCCTTTCGTTGGCGATTCTGGAAGTCTTGGTCCATCTCCACATGAGCCCAGCATTGCGCCACTATGTTGTCTTCACCGGGGATTTCTCGGAGGAATTGGTCCAAGTTCTGGACAAGAGCCGGTTGCCGAAGAATTGGCGGCACTTCCCAGCTCCACCGGAGACTCAGGCACTTGGTGACGACTGGATAGAGAGTGCACCTTCACTTCTTCTTCGCGTACCCAGTGCGATTGTGCCCGGTGAGCACAATTATCTAATCAACCGGAGCCACCCGCAATTCTCACAGGTATCGATCGCCGGACCCAAGCCGCTCGACATCGATGGGAGGGTCTTCAGGTACAAATAGTAACCGATTGTCATACGCTTTCTCGGTCAAACGGTGAACAGGGTAAACGGACACAGACCTTGACCCACTCAGCCGCTATTGAGGAGAACATGATGTCAGGAGAGAACAGAGAACGTTACGAACGGGGCCTGGTCGCCCTGAAGGCCTTGGATCCTGAGGGAATCCAGGCCGTACTCGACAGCCTTAAAGAGATTGCTCCTGAGATGTCGCGCTTCCTCGTCGAATTCGCTTACGGCGACATCTACACCCGGCCGGGCTTGGACCGCAAATCGAGGCAGGTTGCCACAGTGGCGGCATTGACTGCGTTGGGACACTCGGCGCCTCAACTCCGCTTTCATATCGGAGCGGCACTGACTGCCGGCCTGACCCCTGACGAAATCATCGAAGTCATGTACGTGACCACGGTGTTTGCAGGCTTTCCCAGCGGCCTCAACGGGATTAGTGCTGCGAGAGAGGTGTTCCAGGCAAAGGGCGTTTCGCCAAGTCTCGGGGGGACTCGTACTGGTGCAAGCGGCACCCGGCGCGATCGGGGCCTGGCGGCATTGAGCCGAACCAGCAAGGACGCCGGTGAGCGGGTGATCCGAAGCCTTGCAGATATAGCGCCTGACATGGCCTATTTCATCATCGAGTTCTCGTACGGGGATGTAATCTCCAGGAATATCATCAGTCCGCAGCACAAGGAAATCGCCATGATCGCGGTGTGCGTCGCGAAAGGGACCATGGAACCTCAAATGAAGGTCCATATCCACGCGGCACTGAACGTGGGCTGCACCCAACAGGAGATCGTCGAGCTGATGATGCATATGGTCATTTATGCGGGTTTCCCTGCGGCGCTCAACGGACTGACCGCTGCCCGGCAGGTGTTTGAGGAGATCCACGCAAGAACTGGCGCCGAATGACTCCAAGTCTCGTGTAAGGGCGTAATGTCGGGGTAAACCCTTTCCTCAGAAAGCTTCCAACCTCATTACGTCCTTGAAAGCGCATTGACAAGACACGGCACGGCGGCGGAGTTTCCGAACCTTATCGTTTGAAGAGATTCCTCCGGTCCGCCCAGGGCTCTTTCTGGTGAGGCGAGCGCCTGCGCCGGGATTTCTTGATCTCGGGAAGGTCCGCAATCAGATCGTCACCTATGGAGTTTATCATCCGTTCAGCCTCTGAGACACAGAGGATGACATTGTCGATGGCCTGAACCTTCTTCTGATAGTGGGTAAGCTCCGCGTCGGATCTGGTTCTAAATCCGTTTGAATGCATCGATTAACTCTCCTGTATGGCCCTCGCCGCGAGCGACTGCTCCAAGCCGCGCGGTTCCTAATCTATTATAGCCATTGCCAAGACTCCTGTCTTTCTCGATTTGGTCTCCGACACCTGAGGGTCATAGTTTGGGTGCCCCTGCTAAGCAACGACCTCTCTCATGGCGTTCAACAACTTTGCAAGATCCGCCTCCCGTTGGAGATGAATCCGGATGATGCGCCTCCTTTTGTGCTTCAACGCTTCACCGTCTCCGAGACCCTGGGCCGCCTTGAGGACCCCGAAAGAATAGGGCGCTCCTGGTATGGCGATGTCTTCGGCATCCTCGCAGGTAATATGGAAGAAGAGTCCCTTATCGGGGCCGCCTTTGTGAAATTGCCCGGTGGAGTGCAAGTACCTGGGGCCGAACCCGACCGTCGTGGCGATCCTGAACCTGTCTCTGACCAGGGCGCGTACGGACTGGAGCATTTCCCGGTTTTCCGCGGCCATCCGCATGAAGACGTTGAACGCGGCATAGTCGCCGGGCCGCGCAGCTTGCAGAAAGGCCGCGATCTTTTCGGCCAGGGCCGGGTCGTCCACGTCGAGCCTGTCCGCGTCGGGGAGGCGATTCTCTTGCTGGTAGGTTTCGAGGAACCGCTTCGTGATCTGCTTCGATTCGGTGACATTGGGCTCATCAAAAGGGTTTATCTGCAGGATGATGCCGGCCAGCGCCGTGGCCAGTTCCCATCGAAACATCTCTCGACCCAGATCGAACGGGGTGTGAAGGCGCAAGGTGATTACCGGATGCCCGGCCTGCTCCAGCACCGAGACTTCCTGATCGTGCGTTCCGTCGTCGTCCACCCGAAGGTAAACGAACAGACGGTCTGAAGCGTACCTGTCGGGTGTTCCGAGCGGCTCGCTATCGACGGGGAGGATTCCCACTCCGCTCTTGCCGGTGCTCTCCGCGATGAGCTGTTCCAACCAACAGCCGAAAGCGCCTATAGCAGGCGAAATGATCAAGGTGAGCTTGTCTCGCCCGGCCAGGGCCGCTTCAGCCGCGCAGGTGCCGAGCCAGAACCCCTGGTTTTCGAGGGTCGGGACTTCGGGCCCCGCGGATTCGACTGCCTGTGCTGCCCGCATGATAAACCTGTCGATATCCATGCCGATGAGTGCAGCCGGTACCAGCCCAAAGTACGACAAGGCACTGAAGCGACCCCCGATGTCCGCGGGGTTGAGAAAGGTCTTTCTAAATTTCCGGTCAGCCGCGAGTTTCCCGAGACTGGTGCCCGGATCGGTTATGACGATGAAATGACTTCCGGCCTGGTTTCCACGTATCTGCTTCATCCGGTCCCAAAAATACTCGCTGAGGGACGCCACTTCGATGGTTCCACCGGACTTGCTCGCGACGATGAAGAGAGTCCGTTCCAGGTCGAGGCCGCGTTCCACTTCCAGGATGGAATCAGGAACCGTGGTGTCGAGGACCTTCAGGTCGAGGTAACCCTCTGCCGCACCGAAGCATGTAATGAAGACGTCGGAGGCCAGGCTGCTCCCCCCCATTCCCAGCAAGACCGCGGTCTTGAAACCTGAAGACCGGACCTCGTCAGCAAAATTCTTCAGCTTGGTCGTCTCACTGGCCATGGTTTCAACAATGGTCAGCCAGCCGAGCCGCTGCGTAATCGCGGCACCGCATTCCGGGTCTTCTGTCCACAGGGAGACGTCCCCATCCCACATGCGCTCGGAAATCCTTTCCTTATCGCATCGGGTCAGGCTCTCGTCCACCGCCTTCTGGAGGTCTCCCAGTGAGGCGGATCGGTGCCCCCAGCCGCGCAGCAAACGACGCCGCTTCTTGGCTATCCCGTCCAGAAGGAGGTCGTAGGATTCGGCGAAGGCCTTTACGCCGTCAAAAAGAAGGGTGTCGGTGACCTCTTCCATGTCGATCCCCAGGTCAGCCAGCGACGGGAATACTTCCCTGGCGCGATCCAAATCCTGCTGAAGCCTGGTCGCGGGTCGGCCGTGGTTACGATACGCGTTGAGCGTTGCCGTGGGGATGGTATTGACGGTTTCGGGCCCGATCAAGGCCTCGACATAGTAGATGTCCGGGAAATCTGCATCTTTGGTACTGGTGCTGGCCCAGACAATGCGCTGGGGCCGGGCCCCCTTCGCGCTGAGGTCCGCGAAGCGTTCGCCGTGCACCACTTCTCTGTAGAGCGTGTAAGCTATCTTGGCATTCGCGATGGCCGCTTTCCCCACGAGGTTGCGCGCGGCCGTCTTCCTTTCCGGATCTGCCATGTCTTTGAGCATTCGGTCGATTGCCGTGTCGAGCCGACTCACGAAGAACGACGCGACACTCGCGACGTGACGCGGGTCACCGTCGTCGGCAATCCATCGTTCCAGCCCTTCGACGTATGCGTCGGCAGCGTCGCGGTACTGCTCCACGGAGAAGATCAAGGTCACGTTTACGTTGACGCCGTGAGCGATCAGTTCCCTTACCGCATCGATCCCTTGCGGGGTCCCAGGGACCTTGATGAGAAGGTTTCGGCGGTCCACCAGGCCGAACAGACGCCGTGCCTGTTCCACGGTCCCCGCGGTGTCGTAGGCAAGATGCGGCGAAACCTCGAGGCTGACGTAACCGTCTTCGCCGGAAGTTCGCTTATAGACAGGGAGCAAGAGGTCCGCGGCTTCTCTGATGTCCGCCACGGCCAGGGCCTCGTAAATTCCCTCGACGGCCAGGCCGGTATCGACGAGGAGGTGAATGTCGTGGTCATACACGCGTTCGTTGCTGATAGACCTCTCGAAAATCGTTGGATTGGAAGTGACCCCGGTAATCCCGTCCTCTTCTATCAGCCTCTGGAGTTCGCCGGACCGGACAAGTTCGCGGCCCAGGTTGTCGTACCAGACAGACTGTCCCAGGGCAGCGATGCCATTCAACGGATTGGCCATCAGAACCTCCTGCTATGTGATGGGCACGCGGCCCAAACTGCTTGACACAAACCAAGACCAGGACTAACATGCACTCTGGGAGATATTACACGAGACGGGGGATATCTACAACGACGGTGGTGGATGTGAAGATGGACCTTAAACAGTATCTAGAGGTTCAAACCCGAGAAATTGAGCGACATAAGTGGATCGAATCCGAAAAGGCGGGTAGAGATCTGGGTATGGACGCTGTCATAGACTGGATCGTGAAGTACGCGGATTCCTTCTGCGATCACTTCATCCAGGAGAGGTCTCAGGACTTGACCGATTGACCCGGACGTCCGAGACGTCGCCCATGTCGCGCCTTGCGGCAGCGCACAGGCCGGCTGAACCGAGCCCGGCCAAGGGTCGTGGCCTATCTTCTCCCAACCTTCCCATCATTCCTTCTGAACCCTGTTTTCCATGACGCTCTTTCTTCCACTCTCCTCAAGTAGACAGCATCATCTCAAAAAGAAGTAGATTAGAGGGGCAATAGCGATCCTGTACCATGCGTACGGGGCCAAAGACCAGCGCTGAACGAGCGCGATGAAGGTCTTTACCGCTGCAGCGGCCGCAACAAAAGAGACCACGAGCCCCACTGCGAAAAAGGTGAAGTCCGAAGACTGCAGAAGCCTCCAATCCGAGTAGAGACTGTAGAGCGTGGCCGCGCACATGATGGGAACCGCCGCGAGAAACGAGTACTCGGTTGCTGTCTTGCGATCCGCGCCCGAGAACAGTCCTCCGATAATAGTAGCCGCTGCCCGCGACATTCCGGGCCACAGGGACACGCACTGGAAAAGCCCCACCAGCAATGCCTGTCCGTAACCGAGGTGGTCCAGATCGCTCACCCGCGGCGCAGGCTTGAACTTCTCAGCCAGCAGGATGCCGACACCACCCACTCCCAGAGCCAACGCCACGGTCATGGGACCGAACAGATGATCCTTGATATACCGATGCGCGAGCAGACCGACCACGACAGCCGGCAATGAGGTGATCGCCAGCAACGCCAGCCCTCTTACTCCGGAAAAGCCTGCGTCGATTCCCCACCGAAAACCCGTGGAGGGAATCAGTGCGAGGAAGCGCCGCCAGTACAGAACCACCACGGCAAGGATCGCTCCCAACTGAATGAATATCTCGAAACACGCGGCTTTTTCTCCTGAGAAATCCAGCAACGTGCCGGCAACGATCAGATGACCGGTCGAAGAAACGGGCAAGAATTCCGTTATCCCCTCAACGATTCCGAGGGCAACGGCAACGACGACGTCGCTCATGAGACTGCTCCATTGGAAAGCCCACGAAACAGACGGCGGGAAGAAACCCTCCAACATGGGACTTCTTCCCGCCGAGGCGTTGCGCGCTCCGCAACCGGGATCACTTCGCGTCGAGCAATTCCACGTCGAAAATGAGGGTCGCATTGGGAGGAATGACCCCGCCCGCGCCCCGTGCGCCATAACCCAGATTCGCCGGAATAGTCAGCTTTGCGCGGCTTCCGACTTTCATTGCGGCAAGGCCTTCGTCCCAGCCTTTGATGACTTGCCCCGCGCCGAGCTGAAAACTGAACGGCTGGCCGCGATCCCGGGAGCTATCGAACTTCTTGCCATCCGGCAAGGTCCCGGTGTAGTGGACCACCACCGTCTGCCCGGGTTTGGGTTGCGGGCCTTGGCCCTCCTTGATCACGTCTATTTGAAGTCCTGACGGAGTGGTCACCTGCGCTCCCGCGGCGGTAACCATGACCGCTACAAACGAAACGCTCAACATCAATGCTACCATCAAAACAAGGTGTTTCTCCAAAGTCTACTCCTTGGGCAGTGGAATCCGACCCAGCTCTTTTAGCAGCCCGACCGGAATCTGTCCAGAGGAAAACCGGCTGAGCGGTCACCCTTCACTTGACAGGCGCTGCCATTTCGCGCAGAAATGAGCGGTCGCGGCCGGGCGATCAGATCGAATACTCTGGCAGATCGCTCCTAATCCTAGACGGAAGGACGTTCATTCCTTGAACCGCACCCGATGAAAGAACCGAACGACCCTTCACAGGCGGCCCTCATCCTGGCATCTTCTTCTCCAAGGAGGAGAGAACTCCTCGGCCTCCTGGGGATCTCATTTCGCGTGGTCCCATCGTCCATCGACGAGACCCTCGTGGACGGCGAGGCCCCGGAAGCTCACGTGCAGCGGCTGGCCCGGGCCAAGGCGCACGATGTGGCGCGGCAGGTCCCCGGATTCTGGGTGATCGGTGCGGACACGGTTGTCGTGCTTGGCGACAGGATCCTCGGCAAGCCCCTGGACCGGGACGACGCGCGAACCATGCTTTCGCTTCTCGCCGACCAGACCCACCGCGTGTACACGGGATATGCGCTGGCGCACCCTTGCTTCCCGGAAAAGGAGCGCGTCCGAAGCGTCTGTTCGGAGGTTACCATGCGTCACCTCTCTGCCGAAGAGATCGACGGATACGTCGACTCGGGAGAACCGATGGGCAAAGCCGGGGCCTACGCGATTCAAGGGATCGGCGCGGCAATCGTCTCCACGGTGGCAGGATCGTATACAAACGTGGTGGGACTTCCGCTGTGCGAGGTGGCCGCAGACTTGCAGGCGTTAGGGATTTTCGACTTCCTCCGGAGGGATCGACAGCCATGATCGCAGCGAATCTCGAAGCGATCCGAAAGAGGATCGGGGAAGCTGCAGCCCGAGCACACCGAAAACCTGACGAGGTACACCTGGTCGCGGCTGCAAAAGGGCAGGGCCGACTCAGGATCGAAGAGGCCATCGCAGCGGGAGTGCGGATCATCGGACACAACTACGTGCAGGAAGCCTCCCGAGAAATACCATCGACCGCTGCGGAGGCGGCCGAGTTTCACATGATCGGGCATCTCCAGAAGAACAAAGCGGGGAAGGCAGTGGAACTCTTTCACACGATCCAAACGGTTGATGACTCGGAACTGGCATCCGCTCTCGACCACCGCGCGGAAGCTGTGGGACGGGTTCTGGGCGTCATGATCCAAGTCAACCTGGCCGGCGAGGTGCAGAAATCCGGGATCGACCCGGCCGGTGTCGAGGCCTTAGCGTCCGCCATCCGTCACCTGCCGAGCTTGAGACTCGTCGGTCTGATGACCATGCCCCCGTTCTTTGACGATCCCGATCGCGCGCGACCGTACTTTGCCCGCCTGCGGGAGCTTCGCGACAAATTGACGTCAGCCGGCATCCTCACCCCCGAGATGCATGAACTCTCCATGGGTATGACTGGCGACTTCGAGGTTGCCGTGGAGGAAGGTGCCACTCTCGTGAGAATAGGCACAGCACTCTTCGGACCCCGAGCCTAACGCAAAACTCCTTACACCATTTCGCGATAAGAAACGGAGTACTCGTGGAGGGCGCTCCGGAGACCTCCCAGGAGCGCCCTCCACGAGTACTCCTTGTCTATAGCAGTTCTCGAAAGTAATCACGGATTGACTTCGGGGTGCCACTGCTGGCTTGTCCAGCAGTGCTGTCTCATTCCGAAATTGCTTCTGAGAAAAACTGTAATCGCGCATTGGTATCATCGAACGGTTCGTTCCCGAAACCGCCGCTGGAGCCGCGGGATCAGAGGCCGCTCGCCTTCTGGAAGCATTATACAGCGCTGGCGGCCTTGTTATATGACTTCCCGCACGATCGTATCGTGGATTCTGGGGCGGAAGGACTTGATGCGCTGATCGGACTCTCCCATGAATACGCGGTTCGTCAGGAGAACCACGACGAGTTCCCGATCCAGGTCAATCCAAAGGGAGGTTCCAGTGAATCCGGTGTGCCCCACACTCTCGCGGGAAAGGAAATGCCCGCCTGCAGACCCTTCTTCGGAGGGGGTGTCGAATCCCAGTGCCCGCGTCGATCCCGGCACCAGGTCGGCTCTCCGACAGAACGTCCGGGAAACCGAACCCGGCAAGAGGCGGCTTTCCGATCTAAAACCTTTGAGGACTTCTTCGGCCATTACCGCCACCGCCTCAGCGGTGCCGAACGCGCCGGCATGACCGGAGACGCCATGGAGCACGCGGGTATTCAGGTCGTTGACCAGCCCTGCCGGCTCGCCGGGCCGCGTGAGGGCTATGCCCCGCTTATCGTCCGGAGGGGTGAAAAGAACATCTCGATCGACACGCAAGGGCTCGAACAGCTCACGGGCTGCAAAGCGCTCCAAAGGCGCCCCTGCTTCCAACTCCGCGATCGCGGCGAGGACCATGAAACCCAGGTCTGAATAGAGGCAACCTTCTCCGGGCGTATATGCGAGCTCTTCGCACAGGATCACCTGGCGGACCAGGCGCTGCAAGGATTTGCCGTCGTGATACAGATAGTACGGCCGCCATGCCGGGAGACCGGAGCTGTGAGCGAGCAGCCATCTCGGAGTGATGCGTGCCTTCGGCCCGGACAACTCGGGAAACCACTTCGACAGCGGTTCGTCCAGCAGGCCGGGGTTCTGTGAGGCGAGCAACATCCAGCACGGAGTCGTCACCACGACTTTGGTCAGCGAGGCGAGGTCAAAGAGGGTCTCGGTGGTGACCGGGCCTGTGCCCGGGCCTCCCAGGGTGCCGTACGACCTGAGAAAGAGCCGTTCTCCCCTCCGAGAGACGAAGAGAGCGGCTGCGGTGAAGAGCCGGTCCTGCCTGGCTCCGACCATCAGGTCATCGACTTGTTCAAAAGTCATGGCGCCGCCGCCCTTCACCTGCCGGGGCCGTTGCGTCTCGATGCCAGAGCCTGATCGTGAAATACCAGGAGAGCCAGAGCCCCCGGTCCCTGATTGAAGATGTAGTCATGCGGTCCGGTGAGCTGCAAGTAGCGATGTCGGATCCCAGCGCCCTGCAGGAGCTTTTGCATCTGCTGGACAGAAGACTGCATGACATCTCCGTCACTGGTGACGAGCTGAATGGATCGCGTCCTGATGGCATCCGTGTTTCGTTTGAGGAGTTCCCGATAGATGTCCAGATACGGCCCGAACGCTCCTTGCACCGAACCGATGCTCGAGAATATCTCGGGATACTTGAACCCGTAGTACATGGAGCGGGCTCCTCCCATGGAAACCCCGTCTACGCCGATCTGGTCCCCCGCGACCCGATAACGCTTCTCCAGCTCCGGGATCAATTCCTTGATAATGAACGCTTCGTATTCGGGAAACTCCAGCTTTGATTGAGGGGAGAGAACGGGAGAGGAGGGGCAGGCGAGGATCACTCCTCGGTACGGATGCCGCTTCAGGCGACGGTTAAAATCTGTAAGCTGTTTATCCGTGACCAGCCCTCTGAAGTCGCGTGATTCGAGACGCCCTTGATGGAGGGCCTGCACTGCCTCATCTGTCCGGTAGTAGTGCATCCAGGCCAGCGCACCGAGCCGCGGGGTCTTCGCACATTCTCCCGCGCCGCCGAACGCGATCACCAGAGGGTACGTCCTGTCCGGCTGTTCCCTGTAGTCCGCCGGAAGCATCACCACCACGATCGCATTAGCATAGTTGGCGGAAGGAATGGAGAGGTACTCGGCGGGGGTCTCGTATCCGGCGATCTTCACTGCCGTTGCCGTCGCTGGTTTCTTCACGCCAGGCCCGGCGGCCGACTCGCTCGGCGGTGGAGGGAGCAGCCGGAGTTTTTCGGGGTCTGCACCGGGAAGATCGGTCCTTGCTGCCCGCGGCCTTGCAGGCACGTGGCTGCCAACTGCCGCGCGGTCCTGTTGGCGCGAGACCGGGGAGACCTGCCGGACCGAAGATGCGGGCGGGTCGTCCCTTCCGGTCCTGGAAACTTCCGAGGCTGACGACGGCCCGTCTCCAGTACTGAGACAACCCGCGACCAGATAGACGACAGATGCGAAAAGGCTACCCACCACGAGCCGCGCCACCCGGCCTCCAGTTGCGGATCTCATGCGCTGCCTCCAGACATTCAACCTGTACGTCATCGTGAATCAGGCCCCGGTTCCGCAATCCGACAGCTCTCGCCGCGTTGCAAAGGAGGCTTCTGCCAGATGCCTACCACAGACCGGGAAACGGCCCCACCTTCAAGGGCTGCTCCTGAGCGCTGCCGGTTTCCCGAACGGTTTTCCTGGTGTCATCCGTTGCACTGCCTGAGGCGGCCGGCTCTCGAGGAATGTCCCGGTTTATGCCAAGGGCTTGCATGTTTCTCTTGAATTGCCTGGAGAACCAGTAGAGCGCCTGATGTCCATTCGGGTAGCGGTATGCGCAATAGCCGTGACCACAGCTCTGGAACACATTGACTTCAACGGGAAATCCGGCGGCTTTCATCTCCTGCACCAACTGGTATAGCCTGCCGCCGTTGCTGTACGTGTTGCAGCCGTCCTTCACGTTCGTGTTGATGTTGTACGCTATGTTGCCCGCCTTGCGAATACGGGAGACATTGCTTCCCCACACTTGGGGGACCATGGGATAGCTCCCCAGGTCGGTCTGCTGTCCACCGCAGTAGCCGAAAACGTCCGGTCTGCGAGCGGAAATCATGATTGCCTGTGCGGCCCCGGCGCACGCGCCGTCAATCCCCCTGAACCGCCGATCCGGTAGGGTCCGGTAATGGGTGTCGATGAACGGGATCACCTCATCAATCAAGTACTTCTCGTACTGACCCGTGTTGCCGCCGCCCGGGTTCCAGAGCGACACCACGATCATTTCGTCGAATGGGTCCTGCTGGAGCCAAGCGTTAAACGCGCGTAGCTCCTGGTCAGTGATGTTATCCTGAAAGCTTGCTTCCGTGAGTCGCCCGGACTTCAAGTTGTCCAAGGTCAATGGGATCTTGCACCACACCGACCAGTACGTCGCTCCACCCAGCTCGGGTCCGTTGTCCCAGCCGGATTTCCCGCCGAGCATGTACACCACGCCGTAGCGTCGGTTCACGTTCTGTTCGTAGTCGTCGGGGAGGATCACATGAACCGGGAATGGCCCCGGCACGTCCTTGCCCCCCTTGGCGCGCGCACTGCGGTACGCGTCCGAGTGAACCCGCACCACATCGATATAGTGCTGCGTGCGAAGAAACTTCGTCCGAGCCTCAATCTGAGACCAGGGCTCCTCGACAGGCTTCGCGAACGCGGGTAAGGCGGAAATGCCGAGCGACAGCAGCAGCGCGACGACCATCCAGAACGCCGGCAACATCCGGTCTGCGAGTCCGGCACAGTGATCGTACCAGCGACCTCGTCGAGGCGTCTCTTTCGAACCGAGGCAACCGCACGGTCTCCCCATTGTCCCACGCACACGATAGAAGTTGTTACTACGGCCGGTCAGCAGGCCATAGTCGGGTAGTGGGCTCATCATAATTGTCTCCTGGCACCTGATCGCACATGGTTGAAACAGCCGTATTCGGGTCTCAAGGGATAGGGGCGTATAAAGAGTAGATTCCGCCAGCCCATCACTGCACCGTTATGAGGCGGACGTGGACCGGGAAGCCTTGCTGATCCACCTTATCTGAAGTTGCGGGATCCATCAAGACGACGCTGCTCTTCACATTTACCCCTCTCAGGGTGGACCGTACGTAGATCGGATAGGTCCCGGGCTTGCCTGCCTGTATGGTCACCGTGATGTCGTTCTTGACCCCCTCGCCCCACAGTTCAATCCACCGCTCGGCCATGGGGACTTTCGTACGCACCCTGTCGGTTGTGACGGAAAGGACCGTGCTGCCGGGAGCGAAAACCTTACCCGGATTGGCCGCCTTGATCCTGAGTCCCGGGTCAGGACAGGAAACGGTAATACCGCCGTAATCGGATTCCGCACCCTGGTTCTCCGCCTCGACCTTTACGGCAAAGGTGCTCCCGGCTTTTACGGTCGTCGGGACTGCGATTGCGGTGATCTTCGGCGCAGCTTCGCGCGGAAGTCCTATCTCAAAGGCGTCAGCGACCCACCGCTGGCCGTCAATCCGTGCGTCCGCAACGTACTTCCCGGAAGTGAGCGACCGAGGGCGCTTGGGGCCGAAATCTCTCGGGTACAGAACGGCCGTGTCCCGGCCGTCCGGCTGAAGGCGCCCCTGAAAATGCGATTCTCCCTCGGGGCCCTTCATCAGAAGCTCGAGGTCTCTCGGTTGGTCGCCGAAATTGCGGAACCAGAACTTGACCTGCTCTCTTGAGTCATCGGCGAAACGCGGGACCTGTGTGTTCAGCTCTGGCCTGGCCGCGAAGACCTTCCCCCAGAGGTGGGTAATCACGAGCGATGGAGCTGCTGCCTGCTGTGGAGCCTTCGGTGAGACGGGTGAGACCGGCCCGGACTGCTCCCCGCCCTGTAAAGCGCCTCCGCTCCCTGGTACGGGACCTGCCGCAGCAGTGTCGGCAGCCGGCTGGCCCGGCGCAGAAAGGGGCTGGGCTGACCCGCGAGAAGCCCCTGTGGTGGTGGCGGGATCGGGTTCGCCGGCGGTTTCGGTGGCAGGTTCGAGCTGCGGGAGCTTCGCCTCGATGACGATCATCTGCTTCGGTTCGTCCCGGCCCCCGCTGAATTGAGACATGAACCGCCTGAGCCCCTGCCTAGAGTTCATATCGATGCGGTGGACGTTGCTGCGATGGGTCGCATGATAGAGCCAAACAGAGCCCTTCGGATCGGGGATCATAAGGACCACGTGGTAGTGTAAGACCTTATAGCCGGGTCGCCTGGAGTCTTTGCTGATACTCCCGAGATACACGTACCCCGGCCGCATCTGGCCGAGGACATTTTGCCAGGCCGCCTGATCGAGAAGGCTGAAGCCGCGAAGACTCAGGCCGTCAATCTGATCAGGGTCATAGTCCCGCCGGTCCGGCAGCACGACGCGTCGCGGTACCGTTTCCGTAAGGTTGCGAATGAGATCCCACCCGAAGTCCCAGTCGCGGCCGAGCGACGAACCGGGCCCGCTGTCCCCTCGACGATCCCGAGACACCTCCTGCAACGACCAATTCTTGTCGAACAGAAAACGCGAGACCGACACTACCAGGCCGCTGCAGTTGAGCCCGGGAGTCTCGAAGAGCACCTCCGGGTGTGCGAAGGTGGTGAAGCGACCCTCCGCGTCGAGAGTCCCATCATCCCGATACGCGATCCCCAGGTGGGTGTCGGCAATCCCAACAGGGTCGGTCTTCTCGGCGATTTTGCGCTGCCACAGGTACTCGGGGGCGTAGACCCTATCCGCCATCACCGGTGAGGCGGAAAAGAGGCAAGGGCAGGTCAGGGCAGCAAGGAAACCCGCTCCGAGCAGGATTCGGGGGAGCTGCCACAGGTGCCGTGCGCGTCCGAGCCAGGCTGCAAAAATCGATTCAATTAGCCGAGGCGGTAAGTCTCCCCTGCGAAAGGCGGAAGCCAAGCGTCGAGAAATCTTCCCGAATATGATGTCGTTTCCTGTAATTTTCACCAAGCCTCCGGACTATGGGCTTTTTTTGGCTATATTACCAACTCCGGCGCGTCATTGCAAGCAATGGCGTCACCGAGTTTGGGCCGGAAAGCAAGATCGAGGACCACGCGACCCGGCGCGCAACAGTGGTGACACGGCAATTGCGTAAAACGATAACCTGTTGCGTGGTCGAGCGCCAGATCATCTCCTGTCCCGCGGGGCGAGGAGAACGCCAACTCCTGGACCTACCCTGAACGCGTGCGTACCCGTGGGATCGAGGACTTGGTCGCGGGAGCGCGCCTGAGCGGACACGGGGGAGGGGCCATGGTCATCGACGCGACAGGATCGAGGGGGAGCATGGACATGGGCCGTCGGGGGGGCTGTGACGCGAGCGCGCATACAAACCAAGCTGCTGGATTCGAAAACAGAAAAGGCCGGGAACATCCCGGCCTTTATCTATCGATTCTAGGTCCTCTGCGTTACCAGCCTCTGGGCGGGATGTACGCGTTAACCGGGGTGCAGGGCACTGCTGCGAGCACATATGCGGGCTCGCCAAGGCGGACCTGGCAGCACTCTGATCCAGGGCATCCACCGGTGAAGAGCGGGGACAGTGCCAGACCGACGGCCCGGAAGGGGACGCTCAGTGCGGCATGAATGACTCCCGGAATCAAGGGCGGCTCGCAGGACGGGGCAACAGGGCCCCTCAACGTGCTACCACAACCACCACCGGGTAGGCAGGGGCTGACGCCTGCTTGATACACCGTGTTGGGAATACCCGGAACGGGCCACTTGCTTACGGTGTAACCCCAGGAGATCCCACAGCTAATTGCCAGCATCGCAAGGATTCCAAGAATTACAGCGGTTTTCTTGACCATACCCTCATCCTCCTTTCATCTCATCCAAAGAGCTTCCAGCTTTGATAGCGGAACTTACTTTATAATCTATAATCTTCTGGGACTACTGATGTCTATCTCAAAAACAGCCGGTTGTCAAGCACTTTCTCGTGGCCACAGGAGGGTCTGGATCAAGGGTCACACCCTAGCCGAACCGTGTGCTCACCGGGAACCGAAGCGAAAGGACCGGATCGTATCTGTGTCGGTCCGGCCTCTTTCGCAGTTATACGTTCAACCAACTCCTCCGGCCGCGACGCTCTGTTACCAGAAGCAACCGAACATAACCGGCGGCGGGCTGACCAAGTTCATGACCCCATGAACGGCACCCGGGATGGGGCCGTAGAAGGGACCAGCAGGACCCTCGGGACCGCCGATTCCGGGGCAGCAACCGTACACACCGTCGAAACCGCCGAAGAGCATGTCAAACGGGGTTGCAACGGAGGTCAGCAGGAACAGCAGCGAGCCAAGAAGCTGGCACGGTCTTTCCACGGCGCCACAGCCACCCATGGGCATGCCGGGAGGGGGACACGGGCCTTCGATTTTGGCGGACCATGTCTTGACTATCGTCCGGGAGCCCGGATACTCGGGGCACGGAACGGGAACGAACATCGGCAAGCAGCCAGCGCCAGTATCGGGGAACGGATTCACCCAGCTTTGGGGAGGCGGTGGGGCACCAAGTGAGATACCTGTAGCGCTGCACACCCCTGCTCCCAGCGCGAGCATTGCGAGAATACTGAGAACGACCGTAGTTCTCTTGACCATACCCTAATCCTCCTTTCATCAATCCCTTTTCCAAGGAAACTTAAAGCCAGATTTGGATTGCCTCCAAAAGAACAATATTCTGGACGTGTTTAGGACTTTATTACAGAAATAAACCCCAATGTCAACCCCTTTTTTTTCCCCATGGCACCGGTGCCGGGGGAATAGAAGGCGCTGCGTTTAGTGGGCCTAAAGTAACGGTCCCCCCAACTGCTTGTCAAGGGAAAAATCGCGGCAGCGGTACCGAACCGGCGCGGGGCAGCGGTCCCCCCCGGACGGAACACGCTAACCTGTGTTTCGGGACCTGAGACGGGAGGAGGATCCGGGATCGGTCGTCCTTTCCGCAGAAGCGGGCGTGCGCGCTCGTCTCCAGGACCACGGGGTACCGCGAGGGCGTTGACTCAGCCGCGGATGAGCGGTACAAAGGAAGGGGATTCCATTAAGTCGGCCCCATGGATCTGGAGAAGGATTCAGAAGGACTCTCCCGTATGCTCAGTAAATTCATCAGATCAAAGTGGTTCAGAAAAGAGGAGGAACGACCGTTCATGGCGAATCATGCGAGCAACCCCGTTTTCAGCGGCGCGTCCACATACGTCCTTGACGAAGAATTGGCAAAAATCGTCAATATATCAATGGCCCTTGAATTGCCCTTGCTTCTCAAGGGTGAACCGGGCACCGGAAAGACCATGCTGGCTCACGCGATCGCCGAGAGCCTGACGATGCCCCTCATCGTGCTCAACGTCAAGTCGAGCATGAAACTGGTGGAGAGCCTCTACCAGTACGACACGCTCACGCGGCTCAATGACAGCAGGTTCGGCGACTCCTCCAGGAACGTGAGCAATATCGAGGATTACATCCGGATGGGAAAGATCGGCCAGGCCTTCGTTGCAGAGGCGAAGGTCGTGCTGCTCATCGATGAAATCGACAAAGCCGATACCGATTTTCAGGACGACATGCTCGACGTGCTCGATCAGATGCAGTTCGACATTCAGGAAATCGACAAGACGGTTACGGCCGCGCATCGGCCCGTCATCATCATTACGTCCAATGCCAAGAAAGACCTCTCCGATCCGTTTCTGGGCAGATGCAACTTTCATCATATCGCGTTCCCCGAGCCGGACATGATGCGGGACATCGTCAGGGTCCACTTCCCCGATCTCGACAAGGAACTGCTCGAACTGTGCGTCAAGACATTCTATCGCTTGCGGGAATTCCAGGGGATGGAGAAGAAACCTGCCACCCGGGAACTGATCAACTGGATCAGGGCACTGATGCGGGATGCCGATTTCAGGCCCAAGGACCTCGTAGCGGGGAAGATCCCGTTCTTGGGGGTGTTGTTCAAGAAGAGTTCCGATTACCAGCAGGCGGTCGTGCAGGGCCGTCGTTTCCGTATGTGACGGAAGGCACGGACGCGGACATGTTTGTAGATTTCTTCTATATTCTTAGGGAATCAGGAGTACCGGTATCGCCGACATCGTACCTGCGCCTGCTCAAGGCATTGCAGATGGATCTGGTTCAGGGGCTCGACGATTTTTACACCGCGGCGCGGGGCATTCTGGTCAAGAGCGAACGGTATTTTGACATTTACGACCGGGTGTTTGCGCACTTCTTCCAGGGCGCGGAACTCCCGGATTTCACCGGAATCGATCTCGACGCAGCGGCCCGGGAACTCCTTCAGGAATGGCTCAAGGATCCAGAGGCGCTTGCTGAGGCGCTCGGGTTGAGTAAAGAAGAGATCAAGAGCATGTCCCCGGAAGACCTGATCAAGTATTTCCTGGACCGGCTCAAGGAGCAGACGGGGCAACACCACGGCGGAAGCCGCTGGATCGGCACAAGAGGGACTTCCCCGGTCGGCCATTCGGGACACCATCCGGGTGGCATGAGAGTCGGGGGGAGGTCCATGAACAAGTCTGCCGTGAAGGTAGCCATGGAAAGGCGCTATCGCGATTATTCCCTCGACGGACCGTTGACGGAGTCCCAGATTAGCGAGGCGCTGAAACGCCTGCGGAGAATGGTGCCGGTAGGACCCAAGGACCGGGTGAACGTCGAGGAAACCATCTATGCCACGACCCGGAATGCCGGGGAAATCGAGATCATCTTCGATCGCAGCATGCGGGACAGACTCAAGGTGGTCTTGCTCATCGACAATGGCGGATGGTCGATGGATCCATACGTGGACCTGGTCCAAACCCTGTTTTCCTATTCCCGGTCTCAATTCAAGGACCTCAAGACCTTTTACTTTCACAACACGATTTACGATTTCGTTTGGGAAGACCCCCCCAGGAGGTTCAAACCGCAGCGCGTAGGTGACTTCGGCGCGTGGGATCCGGAAACGAGGATCATCATCGTGGGGGACGCCAGCATGGCACCGTACGAGCTGATGGCCACCGATGGCTCGATACATATCGAAGAACGGAGCGGGCTCCCCAGCATCGATCGCCTGAACTTTCTCGCCAAGTTTTTCCGGCACGCAGTGTGGCTCAATCCCACCCCACTGCGACTGTGGCCCATGACACGGACCATTGGCGTGGTCAACCAGATCTTTCCCATGTTCGAACTTACCCTGGACGGCCTGGAGCGTGCAGTCATCCACCTGATGCGGCGAAACTGAACGAACTTCCACCGCATTCCTGCCGTCCCGTATGCATGCAGGCAGGGAGGCGCGGCCCTTGATCTTGCGTCACCTTTGGTATAGTTAGGCCAACACTGCCTGCAGGAACGGGAAACCTGGTTTCCCGGGCATTCCGAGGCGCGCTCAGAAGGTCGAGCAGTTGGCACTGAATCCCAAGAAGGTCTGGACGGTCCTGAAGCGAACCGTGCAGGTGCTGCTTGTTGGTCTGGCAGCGTATGCATTGGTGCTCGCGGGGGTCGTTCTCTGGACCTTCGAGGCGAAGCTCAAGCGATGGCCAATCTATCTCTATTCCGCCCCCTTGACCATCGTCGTCGGCGATCAAATCTCGCAGACAGGGCTCTTCGATCGATTGAAGCGGCTGGGCTACGCGGGGAGTTCGGATCCCGTTCCCGAGCCGGGGTATTGGAATCGCTCCCTGGGGGAGATCGCGGTCTTTCTCAAGCCGGTCCCGTTCCGGGCGGAAGGTACTGTGACCGGTCCTATAAGTTTCGGCCTCGATTTTGACCGAATCCGTTCCATTCGTCTCCTGCGGTCCCTTCAGGAGGTTGAACGGATTGCCATCGAGTCTGAACTTATCCAGATCATTCCGGCGGAAGGGGACGAGCCGGAGATGTGTTGCCCTGCGCAGCTCGACAAAATCCCGCAACTCCTTGTGGACGCGATTGTCCTTACCGAGGATGGGCGCTTTTTTTCCCATAGCGGCATCGATGTCTATTCCATCGTGCGCGCCTTCCGGATGAATTTGAAGGCGGGAAGGTACGTGGAGGGGGGGAGCACCATCTCCCAGCAATTGATCAGGATGAGCGTCCTCAGCGCGGAGAAAACGCTTGCCCGCAAGGTCAATGAGGTAGTCATGGCGCTCCTGACCGAAGTTTTGTACAACAAGCGAACCATTCTGGAAGCGTACCTCAACCGCGTCTATCTGGGGCACGCGGGACCGTTCCCCGTCCGCGGTGTGGCGGAGGCCGCGAGGCATTTTTTCGGTAAGGATCTGGCTGAACTGAACGCTGCCGAATGCGCGCTCATCGCGGCCACCATCAAGGCGCCCAATGTCATCAATCCCCAGCGGAATTCCGAGCGGGCAAGGGGAAGGCGCAACATGGTCCTGGGCTTGTTGTTCAAGGAAGGCAAGATCTCTCGGGAATCGTACGACGAGGCGGTCAGCGCTCCTGTTCGCATGAGCAGAAACACTCCTGTGCCGGTCAGGGCGCCCGCGTTCGTGGAACTGGTGAAGGACTCCCTTCCGGCGGATATTCCTGGGAAGGATCTCAACGCGCTCCAGCAACACGTGCTGACCTCCCTCGATCCGTTGCTTCAACACGACGGAGAAATGGCCCTGCGGGCATTTGGGAAAGCCGGGACACAGGCTTATCTCATCCTTGCGGACCCGCGATCCGGCGAGATCGGAGGATTAATCACCCCTTCGGGAGCTTCGCGATGGTCAGGAGACGGGGGGGACCTCGTGAGCCTGCTCCCGTTCGTCACCGTTCCCGCGCTGGTCCCGGAAAAACAGCAGCCACCGCCGTACACGTTGAATTCCCAGTTAATCGTCAAAGGGAGCCCTGACAAAACCATAACCCTGCGGCACGCCTTTGCCGGAGAGAAGGCCCTCCTGGCCGAGAGAATCCTCGGCTCCATCGGACCGGAACGGATGGCCGCCGCGCTGAGAGAATTCGGCTTCCCTGCCGAATGGAACAAAGATCGCGGAATAACCCTTAAGCCGGTGACGCCGATGGCGATGGCCCACAGTTACTGTGTCCTGGCCACCCTCGGCAACGCGGGGACTCTCAGGCCGGGAGTACGAGTCGGCGGGATGGCGACCGCGCAATCCCAGGATGGACCCAAGGCCATTTCTGTGAGTCCAGCCGGAATGTTCATGGTGAATCATTTGATGAAGGGGATCGGCCCAGCCTCGCTTCGAACCGATCCCACGGATCGCAGCTCGATGCAACCTTCGGTGTTCACTGCCCATGATTCATCGGGCATCTGGAGCGTCGCGTATCGGGACGATGCCGTGCTCCTCCTCCGACTGCAGGGGACGAGCTTCAACGACCGCAAGGTTGAACGTACGCTCCGGCGCCTTCTCTCCGGGGTGGCTCACGCGTCCGAAACCGCACCGCGGTCGCCCGATGGACTGGTGTTTCGAAAAATATGTGCGGATTCCGGATTTCTCGGCACTTCCATCTGTCCGAGGGTAATACGGGAACCTTTTTTCAAAGGGACCCAGCCGTCCGAGTGGTGCCCGCTCCGCCACGATCCCGGCCCGGCCGGCCGCGCGGCGGGAAAATGACCACGGGCAACCTGACACGGATCTGCTTTCGACGAAGTTACTCTTTGGATGGCGATTTGATGTGAGTGGAACTCCCTTTGCTGCCCAAACGAGAGAGGTGCTATAGTGGTGCCCTGAAAACGTTGGGAGAGGTATATCGACGGCTGTCGATCGTGCCGAAGCTTACCGGTCGGCCGTCGGCGCTCCACTATCCTGCAACTCCCCAAGCAAGACACAAGGAGGCCCGGTATGGATGAATTTGTACGAGCGCATCAGAAGATCGTTTTTGACACTACGATAGAATCATTAAAGAAACACGGGTTCGACGCGCGGTTCTGCGCGTCACGGGAAGAAGCGGTCAGCGCCATTATGGAACTTGCGGCTGATTGCGGGAGCGTGGGAATAGCAGGGACCCATACCGTACGGGCTCTGGGAATCATTCCCAAGTTGACCGAAGCGGGAAAGGTCGTTCACGACCATTGGGCCTTGAAGATCGGAACCCCCGAAGAACTCGAATGCCGCAAGACGCAGATGACGGCCGATCTGTTTCTTGCATCGGTCAACGCCCTGACCATGACCGGTGAGATTGTGAACCGGGACGGATGCGGGAATCGGACCAACTCCATGACCTTCGGTCCCGGAAAAGTTGTGCTGGTGGCGGGCAGGAACAAGATCGTTCCCGACCTCGACGGGGCAATCGGGAGAATCGAGGAGGTCGCGGCGCCGACCAGGGCAATGAGTCTGAACAGGAAAACCCCATGCGTCTCCACCGGGTACTGTATGGACTGCGATTCACCCGAGCGGATCTGTCGGGTCACCAGCATCATCCACCGCCAGCCCATGTTCACCAAGATCACGGTTCTTATCCTGGACGAAGAGCTGGGTTACTAGCATGGAAATCACCGTCACCGCGCCCAACAGGGTCGATCTGGCCGGAGGCACGACCGACATCTATCCGCTCTACCTGTTCATGGACGGCGGGTGCACGGTGAACGCTGCCGTGACGATTCACAGCCGGGTTACGATCCGAACCCATGAGGGTTCACGCATCAGGATCGTGTCGGAGGACCTCGGAGCGTCCGTCGCAGCGCCCGCGCCCGCGGGGTTGCCGGTTGACGGGCCCCTGGGATTGCTGGGAAGAGCGGTCCGGGCCGTCCCCCCGCCTGGCGGCATGGAGATGGTGGTGCAGAACAGTGCGCCGGCCGGATCGGGGCTCGGCGCTTCCAGCGCGCTCCTGGCGGCCGCTCTGGCGGGTCTCTTACACGTGCGCGGAGAGGAGCAGAGCCGTCGGGAGGTTGTGGATCTCGCCGCGAACATCGAGACTGCGGCTATTGCGGTTCCGGCAGGCAAGCAGGATCACATTGCCGCCGTGTACGGCGGCGTGTCACGCATCGACTTTGGGTATCGGGATTTTCACCGGCAAGATATAGGGTCGGAGCCGCAGGATCGTCTCGAACAGATGGTCGTCCTCTCTTATACCGGCGAGGGGCGATTTTCAGGGATGAACAATTGGGAGATCACCCGGGCCATTATCGATGGAAACGGGGAAGTCAAAGAAAAACTGATGGAAATCAGGGAAGTAGCACGGGAACTGGGATCCGCCTTGCTGGAGGGAGGGTGGAATCGCATCCCGGAGCTGGTCAACCGAGAGTGGCAGATACGGCGCACGCTGGCCCCGGGGGTGAGTACCCCGCGAATTGAGGGGATGATGTCCGCCGCATCCGCTGCCGGCGCGCTGGCGAGCAAGGTCTGTGGCGCCGGTGGTGGCGGCTGTATGATTACCTTCGCGGATCCTCCGGACAGGGCCGCGGTGGAAAAGGCAATAGAAGGGGCCGGAGGAACGGTCTTGCCTTACCGCGTGGATCGGCAAGGGCTGGCGCTCCGTCAAACCGCCGAGTGATCCGGGACCTCGTCGGCCATTACCAAGGGGGTTCACCCGGTCGAGCCCGAAACCCTGCCAATACTCGACCGTTGTTGCGACACGGTGAGATAAATCGTTATCCGTTCGCTGTTCGTTGTTGCAGCGAGCCGCAATCCGTGCTAGTCGCGTTTCACTGCTGCACTTTTCCATGGAGGTTGGATCATGAGAAGCAATCCGTTGAAAAGACTAACCGTTCTCCTTTTGGCGCTCGTGTTCTGTCTCGTTTGTGGACTCTCTTTCGCCGCGGAAAAACAATGGGTCGTCATCAAGGACAGCAAGGGAAAATGTTCGGTGCGGTCTACCACGAAAGGCAAGACTGAAAAGACCATTGAAGGTCCCTTTGCCACCAAAGAGGAGGCCCAAAAAGCAAAAGCCGTTGCGTGCCCCAAACCCGAAAAGAAGAAGTGAGGAGAGACCAAATTTCGTGAAGAGTGACGGGTGAGTCTCGAGAGACGAGGGGGAGAGAGGAACCCTCTTCACAGATGCGCTCCCTCTTAACTGCAGTTACCGTTCTTCACGGGCAGGGCAAGCCCTGCCCCTACCGGGCTCAGGCGCGCTCCAAACGCGCGCGGGTCCGGTAAGGGCGCTGCTTGCTGCGCCCGTCCTGTCTCCTTTTGAAGGGGGACAGGGTGCGGATTCATGAACTTCACCGTCTGATTGCCAAGGCGGGTCAAAGGTACCCGAGGTCCATCAGTCTCTTCTTGACGATTTCCTCTTCTTCCGCGGTGAATCCGGAAGCGGGTTCCGGATGCGCGCTCGCCGGTGCTGCAGCGGGCAAGTGAGGGCTCGCTCCCTCTGCTGTTGACCCGCAGAGGTGACCATCCAGGTCGATAATCTTCCCGGTCAGATCCTCCGGGGGGCGTAAGCCGAATTCATGGAGTATCGTGGGGGTAATGTCCAGACAGGACGCGTCGCTCACCTGCGTACCTTTCCGCCTCCCTTGCCTGAGGTCGGAGAGCCGAGCCGCGATGAATATCCCGTCGGGATCGTGGTTCGCGTCATCCGGCCCGGTATCGTTCCCGGCCCGGTAGAGGTCTCCGTGGCCTATCGTGCCAATGGAACGGCGCGAGAGATTGTCGAAATAGAGGATCAGGTCAGGAGCGACGTGGTTGCAGGTGCGATAGATCTCCTCCGGCTTCAGGACCTTGTTGGCCATCGGGACGCCGCGTTCGTCAGGTATTTGCCTCAGCTTCTCAGCCAGGTCATTGCGAAAGGACTCGTACTCGTAAGGTTCGATGGTCCCCTGAGGCTCTCTCCCTTTCACGTTAAGAAAAATCCTGGCGTAATAACCGCCTTCACTCCATACCCGGGTCCGAGACCAGTCGACCATGTCGGACTTGAGCGGAGTCTCCTCGTCCGGCTGCGCGTGTAAGACGAGCAGGCCGTTGCGAATCAACCATTCGTTGATGCAAATGCCGCCGGCCATGGTCTTCGCGCCGTGGTCGGAGACCACCAGGACGGTCGTGTCGTCATCGAGGAGGGCCAGGAGCGATCCGATGCATGAATCCAGATATCGGTACGCGTCGCGGATTGCATGCTCGAACCGGTTGCCCGGCTCGTACAGGCGATGATCGGGATTCGCGTACCTCCAGAACGCATGGTGAAGCCGGTCGGGGGCTATCTCCACCATCATGAAGAAATCCCAGGGCCGGTGAATTACCAGATCCCGAGCCAGCCGGAAACGCCGTTCGATCATCGTGTAAATATCTTGCAGGAGCTGCCCCCGCTCGCGGTTTCGGAATCCCGTCACGTCCGGAATGTAATCGCCCTCGGCCAGGAGAGGGATCTCGTCACGCACGCTTTCCGGATAAACCCACCCTGGGGAACCGTCCGGGAAGGGAAACCCCGCGACCGTAATTCCCTGGTGAGGCCGTGGCGGGTACGTCTGCGGCAGAGCCACGACGATCGAGGACCCGCCCGCCTCTTCCACGTAGTCCCAGCAGCGGGGAGCCTGGACGTGCGAAGCGTTGAACGTAGTCATTTCCCGATAATCGTAACCGAGTCGATTGCGAAAACCGTACATACCCAGCTCGCCGGGATCTCTCCCCGTAGTAATGGAGGCCCAGGCAGGGACAGTGATCGGCGGATCGGTCGATCGCAAGGGACCCCACAGCCCGTGATCCATCAAGGCCCTGAGGTTGACAAGATCTTCGCCTGCCGAACCGAAAACCAGGGAGGGAGGGACGCCGTCGAGTCCAATGACGGCAACCCTGCGTTTGGCTCCCGAGGCCACGGCATGCCGCAGCGCGCCAGCGTCGCTGATAGACGCGAAACCCGTGTCGAGGAACGAAACAATCATGTCGAGCGATTCCTCAATGGTTTGCACTCCCGTCGGCACCTCCAGTTCCGACGAACCGGGCCGCTCGAACGGCGCGGAAATACCCGTGAACGCGGGGACTTCCCCGCTCCGGGCCCGGGCGTACAGTCCTTTGAAATCGCGCTGTTCACAGACCTCGATGGGGCAGTCGAGGAAGATCTCGACAAATCGGTCCGACTCGAAAAGCCCCCGAACCGCGCGTCGCAGGCTATCGAGTGGCGTAATAAACGCGGCAACCACCGTGATCCCCGTGTCGGTGAGGATCTTTGCCACTTCCCCCGCACGGCGGATGTTCTCGGCTCGCTCCAGGGGAGAGAATCCCAGGTCGCGGTTCAATCCCGCGCGCAGCGAATCACCGTCCAGCAGAACAACCGATTTGCCTCTGGCCTCGAGAACCTCTTTCAGTTTCGAACTGAGCGTGGACTTTCCGGAACCGGAGAGGCCGGTAAACCAGATCGTCCCTGCGTGTTGCTGTTTCATCCGTTTCACCCGTTATGCCGAAATGCGCCGCGACCACTATAGCACACGATCCGGTCAGGTGCATTTGCAGGGGCCGTGTCACTCCTGACTCCAATGCAGCACGAAAGGGTCTTGCGCTTTGGGCGTCCAGCAACTATAAGGTTACTCACCGGGGTGTAGCGCAGCCTGGTTAGCGCGCGTGCCTTGGGAGCACGAGGCCGCCGGTTCAAATCCGGCCACCCCGACCACGGATTCCCTCGAACCCCCAATGTCTGCAGCCTGCTGCCGAATTCAGCGCGTTCTCTCGCCCTCCATGTGGCCTCCTGTACCGGACGTCATAGAGAATCCGACTAGCGCAGCGGCATTGGGCGGTTTAGTTCTACAAACTAGGCATTGTTCTGATAAGAGTTTCTTGGTCGACTCATGCTGAAGCGCAGTGAGAATAAGACTATTCTCAGTGCGCTTCAGCATAACACCCACGACGTCTGCGGAGCCGACATTACCGTATAAGGAACACTTGCAATGAGCCGATGGAAGATCGAACCGGCCGCTAGATCGGTACGGTTGAGCCTTTTGGTCTGTTTTCTGTCGCTTTGGTTTGCGTCTGGCAGCGGCATTGCTGCGGAGTCGCTCAAGCTCACGATTTTGCACATGAACGACCCGCACGCCCATTACGTGCCGTACAAGGACAAAGAGGCAACGGGCCTCATCGGAGGGTTTGCCAAGGCCAGGACCGTGATGTCAGGGATCGAAGCGGCCAACCGAGCGGACGGCCGAGAGACACTGAAATTCCTTTCCGGCGACCTGCTCATGGGGACCCCCTATTCAACCATGTTCAAAGGCCGGCTCGGCTTGGAGCTGCTGGAAAAGATGCAGTTCACGGCCATGACGGTGGGCAATCATGAGTTTGACTACGGCGCGGACCACCTGCTCCGGGTTCTCAAGCCTCTGGCCAAGGTTCCGCTTCTTTCCGCAAACATCCGGTCAGCCTCGGGTGAAGAGTTGTTCCAGAGGTCGGTGGAAATGCGATTTCCCGGTTCCAGCACCAGAGTGCTCATTTTCGGGCTCACCACCGCCGAGACTCCCCAGACCACGCATCCCGGGAACGTCAACGGAATCGCGTTCCAGGACTCGATTCAAACCGCGCGGGAACTCCTCACGGATGCCAAACAAGAGGACCTGGTAATTGCGGTTACCCATCTCGGTCTGTACGAGGACAAGAGACTCGCCGCGGCGTGCCCGCTCATCGACGTCATCGTCGGCGGGCATTCCCATACCGAATTGAAGGACCCGATCGAAGTCGGTGGGACGATCGTTTGCCAGGCCGGAGCATACGCCAAGTTCGTCGGCCGTCTGGACCTGGACGTCACCGACGGCAAGGTAGCCGGGTACCAGGGCCGCCTGATCCGTCTGGACCCTGACGTTCCGGAAGACTCGGAGATCGCCTCCCTGATCGCGGACCATACCGCGTTGCTCGACAATGAATTCAAACAGGTCATCGGCAGCACAGAAGTGTTCCTCGACGGGAACTGCAGAGTGGCCAACCCGGGAACCAATACGAACCTCGGTCTGCTCATTACTTCCACAATGGCGGCAGGCCAGCAAGCGGACGTCGCTGTCCTCAACGGTGGGTCTGTACGAGCGAGCATTCCCGCAGGGAACATCACCCCAGCCGATGTGTATACCGCGCTCCCGTTCGGGGGTTCGATGGTGAAACTCGGACTGACCGGTGAGGATCTCCTGAGTGCATTGGAACGGGGCGCCAACCTGCCGAACGGCAGCGGTGGCAGATTGCAGACGTACGGGGTTTCCTACACTGCGGAGAATGGCAGGGTTACCGCGGACTATGTCAGAGGCGAACCGTTCGACCCGAAGAAGACCTATGTGGTGATCACCAACGACTTCCTCGCGGCAGGCGGAGACGGTTACTCGATGTTTCGGGACAAAGCGCGGGTCCTCGACCAGTCTGCCGTGCCGGTCAGCGATCTCATGATCGGCTACCTCAAGGACGTCAAGGTGATCACCAAAGAATTGCTCGAGAACATCCAAAAAAAGACCACCCCGGTTAAGAACTGATTCCAAGCCGATTTCGAAGAGGTATACTGGGGGGAACTTGTTTACACAAAGAAGTTCCCCCCGATTACTCTTCCGAAAGCGTCTTGGGATGAGGTTTGGCGTTACTGCTCGTCTTCGTCCGTGAGGCCCATTCGTTCTCGGACGGTTTGTTCGAAGCCCCTGTCCGAGGGATGATAGAAGCGCTTTCCTTTGAGTTCCGACGGGAGATGCTGCTGATCGACCTTCGCATCAGGGAAGTCGTGTGCATACTGGTAGCCTTTCCCGTACCCGATCTTCTTCATGAAATGAGTCGGTGCATTTCTCAGGTGAAGGGGCACGGGAAGATGGCCCGAACGGGCGATCTCTTCCTTGATGCTTATGTACGCAGTCTCCAGGGCATTGGATTTGGGGGCGGTGGCGAGGAAGACCACTGCCTGGGCCAAAGCCAGCCCAGCCTCGGGGAGCCCGACGTACCGGCAAGCCTGAAAGGCTGCCACGGCCTGTTCGAGTGCGCGCGGAGACGCCAACCCGACGTCTTCACTGGCAAACCGAATCAAGCGTCGTGCGATGTACAGGGGATCTTCGCCGGCTTCGATCATACGCCCCATCCAGTAGAGGCCCGCGTCGGGATCGCTGTCGCGCAATGATTTGTGCAGAGCGCTGATCAGGTTGTAATGTTCTTCGCCCGACTTGTCGTAGAGCAAATTCCGTTTCTGCACGGTCTCCCGGATCAGGTCCTGTGAGATGACGCCTTCGTGATGCCGATGCGCCTCAACCGCCACCACCTCCAAGATATTCAGGGCCGCTCTGGCATCGCCGCCGGACAGGGCGACGATGAGTTCCGCGGAATCCGGCTCGAACTGTACCGACAGGGCTCCCACACCTCGTTCGGAATCTTTGACGGCACGCAGGAGAATCTCGTGCACTGCTTCGAACGGCAGTGGTTCCAGGATGAACACCCTGAGCCGCGACAGAAGGGCCGCGTTGACCTCGAAGCTCGGGTTTTCGGTTGTCGCACCGATGAGCACAATGGTGCCGTTCTCCACATGAGGGAGGAGGTAGTCCTGTTGTGACTTGTTGAAGCGGTGAATCTCGTCGAGGAACAGGATCGTGCGGGTCCGCGAGTATTTGAGATCTTCCCGAGCCTGATGCGCCAACTCCCTGATCTCCTTCACCCCCGCGGTCACGGCCGAGTAGTGCACGAAACGGGCCTTGCACTTGCGCGCGACGATCTGAGCGAGCGTGGTCTTCCCGGTCCCCGGCGGACCCCAGAAGAGCATCGAAAAGAGACGGTCTTCTTCGATGGCTCGACGCAGAATCTTTCCAGGTCCCACGAGGTTTTCCTGGCCCAGGAATTCGTCGAGATCTCGCGGGCGCATTCGGTCGGCCAGCGGACGATCCGAATCGGTGAGTATGGCGCTGTCGAAGAGGTCCATGGTTGCAAGTGTTCTCCGTCACCGTGAGGGTTTCCAAAAGCCCTCTTTGCAAGGTACTCCTGTCTCGTCCCTCACGCAAGCGTATTTACCTTGTTCTTAAAGGGATTACGCCATTTTCTGGATTTTCGGGCCGATTCGTGTTACTCACTCTGATAATACTCAGCGAAAAACGGTCGAGGCTTGAATGAGGCGCATCGGATTGCTCCTGAAGCGCTCCGAAGAGAAAGCGGTACTGTTGGGCGCGAAGATGTGCCACTTTCTGAAGGAGAGCGGGAAGGAGGTTCTTCTCGAGGAATCCTGCAAAGAGCTGGCTGTCGCGTGGAGCGCGAACGTAACGGAAACCCTCCCCGACGAAGTCGATCTCCTGGTCGTTCTTGGAGGCGACGGGACGATCCTGCGGGCCGCTGCCCTGCTCAACGCCAAACCGACGCCGGTACTGGGGATCAACCTGGGACGTGTAGGCTTCATGGCCGAGGTGTCCCCCGATGAAGCCATTTCAGAACTCAAGTCAGCCATGGCGGGGACCGCACTCCTCGTCAAGAGAATGCTGCTGCAGATCACGCTGCCTGACGGGAAAACCGCTAGAGTGCTCAATGAGCTGGTCATTCATTGGGGCGGGATCGCGCGGTTGATCGACCTGGGCATACGACCGGGCAACTCGCGGGAGATCGAGTTGCGGGCCGACGGCCTCATCGTCTCTACCCCGGTCGGGTCCAGCGCCTATTCTTTTGCTGCCAGCGGCCCGCTGATCCATCCGGATGTGGAAGGGATACTCCTGACCCCCATCTGCCCGTACGCCGGACTGAAGCGCCCTCTCTTGATCCCGGCTCACCTGGAGACCGAAATCGTCCTGAAACGAGGCGAGGATCTCACACTCACCCTCGACGGACATACCACGGTCGATCTGCAGCAGAATCAGTCCATCCGAGTGGTTCGTTCGCAACTGCCCTTCGTCATGGTGAAGACCAAGGCTCGGGATTATTTTGACGTGCTCAAAGAAAAGCTGGGCTTACTCTAATCCGACATGTCTGGTTGCCGGCAGGGATAAACCTGTCTGGCACAGAAGAAGGAGAGCTCCGATGGTGGCCTTTTTTCGATCGAACCGCACGGAGCTCTTGAAAAATTAGCTTCAGGGCCATATGTACTGATCGCTGAAGCCGGACCTCGGAGGCGCGCTCCCGCGAGTATCGTGTTGGCCAGAATGCTCAGGTATCTCAAAATCTCCAACGTAGCCATTATCGACCAGGTCGAGGTGGAATTCGCCAAGGGATTCAACGTCCTGACCGGCGAAACCGGGGCCGGGAAGTCGATTCTCATCGGCGCGCTGGACCTGCTCCTGGGCTCGAAGGCTTCGGGCGATCTTATTCGAACCGGAGAAGACGAGGCATCGGTGGAAGGGCTCTTCGAGATCCCCACGGACATGGCCCTCCCGGAAGGCCTCGATGCCGAAGCCGCGGCAACCGGTGAACTGCTCCTCTCGCGGAGATTGACCCGTTCCGGAAGGTCCCGGTGCTCGGTCAACGGGAATTTGGCCACGCTGACCATGCTCCAGGCCCTGGGACGCCAACTGGTCAACATATTCGGCCAGCACGAACATCGGGTCCTGTTGGACCCGGAGGAACACGTGGAGATCCTCGATCGCTTCGGCGGTTTGCTGAAGTCACGGCAAGCGGCCGCAGACACTTTTGGAGCCTGGACGAAAGCCACGAGAGATCTGGCCCAGGCCGAGCGCCGCCAGGAGGAGATCAAGCGGCAGGTTCAAGAGAACGCGGCAGCCGCGGAGGAACTGACTCAAGCCGCGCTGAGAGACGGTGAGGAGCAAGAAATCCTCGAGGAGAGAGAGGTCCTCAAGAAGGCTTCCCAGATCCGCGAGAAGGCGTACGAGGCGTACGAGAACCTCTACTCACGCTCCGGGAGCCTGCTGGAACGGTTGTCCGAGGTCAAGAAAGGAATGGATTATTTGGCTTCGGCCAACCCCAAACTCGAAAGTCTCCGCGAGAACTTCCAGGAAGCGGTGTACCGACTGGAAGACGTGGCCATGGAACTGAGAGGCCTATCCGAGAAGTCACGCTCAGATCCGGGCCGGTTGGAGCAAATTGAAGAGAGGCTCGCTCTCATTAGACGTCTCAAGAAGAAATACGGCGCAGACGTTCCCGGCCTCATCCAGTACCTGGAAACGCTCGGCCGCGAGGCAGGAGACGTGCTGGAAGCCCGAACCCTCGTGAAGAATCTCAGGGCTGCTGTCGAAAGCACCCGCAAGGATTACCTGGCGGCTGCGCACCGGCTCTCCTCGGAGAGACGAGACACCGCGGCGAAACTCGAATCATCGATGTCCGAGGAACTGAGGGAACTGGCAATGCCCGAAGCCCTGTTTCGGGTCCATATGCACGAGATCGACGAGCAAAAAGGCTCCACTCTAGGTTTGGAAAAGGTGGAATTCTTTCTGGCATCCAACCCCGGCGAGGCGCCGCGGCCGCTGGCGCGAATCGCTTCCGGCGGGGAACTCTCCCGGATCATGTTGTCTCTCAAGGCGCTCCAGCTCGATGCGCGCGGGGCGGGCACCATGATTTTCGACGAAGTCGACGCGGGTATCGGCGGGCACACGGCTTTCTCGGTGGGGACGCGGCTGGCGAGAGTGGCGGAGCGCCAGCAGGTGCTTTGCGTAACGCATTTGCATCAGATAGCGGCGCTCGCGGACCACCACCTCTCGGTGAGCAAATCGGTGAGCAGAGGGCGGACCCGTATCAGGGTGGAACCGCTCGATCGCGACCAGCGGGTGGATGAGCTGGCGCGTATGCTGGGCGCGTCTCCTTCTTCGGAGTCGGTGAAAGAGCACGTGAGAAGGCTCATGGAGGGGAGAGTCGTGGAGGGATCGGGATGATTCGAAAAGCGACACTGCGGGATGTCAGAGCGATCCATCGATTGATCTCGGAACAGGCCAAGGACGGCCATATTCTCCTGCGCGCGTTGACCGAGCTGTATGCCCAAGTGAGAGACTTCACCGTCCATTGCGTCGATGGATCGGACGAGATCGTCGGGTGCGGCGCGCTCCACTTTGTCTGGGAAGATCTCGCGGAGGTTCGATCCCTCGCGGTGACAACGAATTATCAGCATAAAGGGATAGGGGCCGAGTTGATAGAGGCTCTCCTGGAAGAAGCGCGGCAGATGGAGGTCAAACAGGTGTTCGTACTAGCCAACAGGACAAGCCTGTTCGAGCGATGCGGCTTCGCGGTCATGGAGAAAAATCTTCTTCCGCACAAGATATGGGCCGACTGCCTCCGATGCACCAAGTTTCCTGACTGCGACGAAATAGCGCTTGCGAGGACTCCCTGATGAGCGACGGCACATTCACTGAAGCTTCCACGGCCGCGGGCGGGGAGCCGCGTCGGTTCGCCCGGCCGCCGGCAAGTGCCGCGGCCGAAACCTCGCCCGACGCTCTGGCGACGGGCAGCACAAAGAGCTTCCGGACGAGAGTCCGGAGTCTCGCGACGTGGGCAACAATCCTGGTGGGGTTCTCCTTTCTGGTCGGCTGCGGAGCGCTTAACCTGGGAAAGTTTAAGGGACTCGAAGTCTCGGGACGAGACGAGAGTTACTTTTTGCTGAAAGAGGTTTTCCTCACGGGCGGTTCCGCAGCCCTCCCGCGGGACAGCTTCGATCACAAGATGCATGAGACCGTAAATCTGATCTTCAAACCAAGGAGCGAGAAGAACACGTACGTGGCCAAGACCGTCTGGGAAGACCCGAACCATCAGGAGTTTCGCACTATCAGGGCCACCTACGACAAACAACAGGAAGGAAAGGAAGGGATAGATCGCGGCCAGAAACAAGCGACCACGCGCGTCCATACTGTCGAGACCGCAGAACTGTTCCAGCACAAACCGGGCATCTGGAAGGTGAGCGTCTACCTCGACGACGTCCTGGCGCGGCGGCTGACGTTTACGGTCCGCTGACGAGAGGCAACCAGCCCCCAACTGGATTCGCTCTCTGCGCTTCGAGACACACCGACGTAGGCGTGGAGCGCTGCGGCTGCGAACATGAGGATCCCTGCCGCAAGGAACATCAACGGCAGCCCCTCGGTCTTTGCTAGGAAACCCCACGCAAGAACCGACACATTGATTCCCACCCCGAAAGATCCGGTGAACAGCGCGACCACCACGGCCCGGTTCTGATCGTTGGAACGGTCCACCATCCGCGCCATCATGGCTGGATAGGAAAGGCCTTGAACCAATCCGAACAAGGCGCCGAGGAACATCGTCTGAGTCAGAGAACTAATCCCCGACGTGGCTGCCAGCATGACCCCGAACCCCAGGAGACACGCAAAGATCAGTCGGTCCCGATTGAGGGAATCTGCGAGGGTTCCCAGCAGAAACCTGACGAGAATGAGCGTGAGGCCGTAGCACACGAAGAAGATCCCTGCACGTAGCCCCAGGTCGCGGGCCAGCAAAGGAAAGAAGGTCGTCATCGCGGCGAAACCCGATCCGAATATCACCGCGGTAGTCATCATCCCCAGATGCCCGTCACGCGCCGCGGTGGGGAAGAAACCCATCATGGTAGTCGTTCCCGCGTTCTTTCGTTCCGGCTCGCGCACGAGCAGGGCCATCAGGAAACCGATAAGCCCGAAACCCATCATCAGCACGAAATATGCGTCGCGCCCCCAGGTCAGCAGACACGTCTCCCCAATATACGGCCCGACTGAAACCGCCAGCGATCCCGAGACGCCGAACAGGCCTATCCCTTGAGCGCGCTTGTCGGACGGTACCAGATCGACCACCGACGTGGCACAGGCATTGAAACACATGGCGAAAGCCAGCCCCTGCAGCAATCTGACGCAAATCATCAGGGGTGAGTAGTGATCGAAGAGCATGTAGCCGCCGTTGGTCAGGCCCATGAGGAGTATGCCGCTCACCATGAAGAACTTGCGACCCCAGCGGTCGATGAGGGGCGCCACAAACGGGAGCGATCCCAGCGACGTGATGCCGAGGGACCCCATAACCATGCCCACGTCGGCCTTGTCCCCGCCCATTTCCACGATGACTACGGGGAGAAAGCTCCATGTCGCGACAATCAGGAACAAACAGAAATTGACGGCCGCGACGAGCAGAAAGTGTGCGTTCAGAAAGATTGACGACATACTCGATCGATTCTCAATAGAAAGACCTCGGCTGACTTGCTTCAGGCCTTTCTTGAGCCGGTTCCCATTTACCGCCTCGGTTAATGAAACGGCGTCGGTGTCGGTCCTGGGTCTCCACTGGACCGCCTGACGGCGAAGTCACCACCGGCGGAGCCGGTTCCGTGGTCCCCTGCTGGCCGGCGGTCGCGGGACCGGGCCCAATGGGTGTAGGTTGCTGCACGGGTGTTTCCGGCTTAGTCGGGCCCTCGGAAACGTCTTCTTCCTGTATCTTCGGCTGTGACAACGGTTCCTTCCGTTCCGGCAGGAGGGTCGAGCATCCCCAGCAGCAAGCAAGCACGAGCACCCAGAGTGTCGAACGCATGAGTTTTCGACTCATCGAAGCTTCCCTTTCGCGAAGCATATTATTCGGGTGCTGGACAGCTCGTCAACCTCCAAGCGGCATTGGCTCACACGAGCCGGGATCAGAGCCGGTGACCGACCACCGGGACAATGGCCATCCCCCGGGATCACGATGGGTGATGGATGCCGGACCGGGGAAACGCTCAATCCGTCAGTGGTTGTGCGCATTGGATGCGCGTCCCGGCTCCGTCGAAAAGACCTGAGTCGCGTACCCAAGGTCGTTGCGGCACGGCATGACCCCGACTCCGAGGAACCGGAACTTCGGATTCAGCATGTTCTTTTTGTGGCGGGGGCTCTTCAACCACCCCGAGACCACCTCCTGGGCCCAAACCTTCGGTTTCTTGGTCAGCGTGCGGTACGCAATGTTCTCCCCGCCGTTTCGCACACCTATTGAAGCCAATCTTTCGGGGAACCGCTGCCGCCCTTTCGGGAAAACCTCCGACTCGTGTTCCAGCGTCTTCGTCTGGCACATGTCTTTGCTGTGCCGGACGGCCAGGCCATGGAGCGCTACACTGTGCTGGAGAGGCTTCAGACTCTCCCGACGTCGCTCTATATTTGTTAGACGCAGGATCTCCTCCTCCATCATATGCACCTCGGTCCGGGTGACCGAAGTCTCGGGTTCGCGATCCGCCTTGGCCGAGTTCTTCTCAGCTCCGTAGCTGGGATCCATACAGCCCAGAAAAACCAGAGCCGCGAAGGCCAGCAGTCTCACGGGCATCGACTGCCAACCACTGTGGCCGTAGAACCAACGATAAGTGCCGTGTCCCAGGATTTCCGCCATTACCCCTCTCATGGCTCCTCTCGTGGAGAACTCGCCGGGAAAATTCCCGTTGCCATGCGGTCCAGGGGGTTCTATACTGGAAAAGCTGGAAAACATCTATCCGCAAAGACCGGCAATGAATGAATAGACCCGCCGACTACCCAATTAGTTCCCATGAGAAACGCGTCGGTCGATTTGTCCAAGGTTTGACCGCCTTGCTCGTCCTTTGCGCACTCTGCTGTGACATGCCCGCGGAGGCCAAGAACCCGGCCAGGATTTCAGTACTCATCGTGACCGGAATGCCCGGGGGAACGTACTACCACGTAGGGCTCGGAATGGCCTCCCTCTGGACCACCAAACTGCAAGACGAAGAGATACGCGTTTCAGCCGCGGCTTCGGAAGGTTCTCGCGAGAATATCCAGGCGATCCGGATCGCGGACGCGGACCTGATTCTCGCGGAAGATTTCTTATGTTCCATGGCGTACCACGGCACAGGCCTGTACAAAGGCCGGCCTGTCCCTGAATTGAGGAGCGTGACGACCCTCTGGCCCGATACGGTTCATCTCCTGATCCGGGCCGACAAAAAGCATACGGGGAATATCGAGGACCTTCATGGGCTGGTGCTGGCCACAGGCCTGCCCGATAGCGGGAATCGATTGACCGCAGAGATGCTGGTGCGGATCTTGAAACCCGGGAAGCGAAAAGTGCGCCTCCGTTATATGACGAACATGGCCGGCGTCGAGGCGCTCAGGAAAGGGGCAGTTCAAGCGCTCGACCTGACGGGAGGGCCGCCGGTTCCGCTGGTTACCACGCTGCTCAACGAGGGTAATCCTGCGCTGGCGTTTCTGGAAATTACTGACGCGCAGCTCGAAGCACTCAAGGCGGGCGGCGGACCGTTCTTCTTCCGGCAGGAGATCGCGGCCCGAACGTATCCGAGTCAGGACAAACCGATCCATACCATCGGCCAGCCGTGCATTCTTGCGGTCACCGATACGCTCGACCCGGAAGTGGTCTACGCCCTGACCAAGAGTCTGTACGAGAATCTCGATTACCTGGCGAGAGTTCACCCGGCCTGCCGCAGCATGTCGCTCGACCACGCGCTGGAGAGGTTAACCGTCCCGCTGCATCCCGGTGCGATCCGTTACTTTCAGGAGCAGGACATCGAGATCCCGGAGCACCTGATTCCACCGGACAAGTCCGAGGGACGGAAGGCACCCGCGGAATGAAGTACGAAATGAGGAAATAGCCAACAGCGGGTCTGACCCGCAGACAGGACAATCAGTGTAGCCGTTCGCCGGGACGAACCCAGTCCCCTGAGATCACGGTGGGTGAGGTTTGGACGGGGAGATGGTCTCCCCCTCCATCCTGACCGGGCGCAGAGCCGCCTCAAGCCCGGTGAACGATTACCATTCAGCCAATCGACCGAGGAGGTTTTTTTATGAAGGAAGTGGTCATTGTAGACGCAGTACGCACCCCCGTCGGGTCTTTCGGCGGCGGCCTGGCCGGAGTACCCGCAGTGGAGCTTGGCACGATCGTGGTCAAGGAGTTGCTCAAACGGACCGGAGTTGATCCGGCCCAAGTCGATGAGCTGATCTTCGGCTGCGTGCTACAGGGAGGACAGGGTCAAAACGTTGCCCGACAGGTCCTTATTCGATCCGGTATTCCGCAGGAAGTACCGGCCATGACAATTAACAAAGTGTGCGCCTCAGGACTGAGGTCGGTCTCTCTTGCCGCGCAGGTCATCAAGGCCGGCGACGCGGACGTTGTCGTAGCAGGGGGAACCGAAAACATGTCTCTGGCGCCGTACGCGATCAGCAAGGCCCGCTGGGGAGTCAGAATGAACAACGACACCCTCGTGGACTTGATGATCCATGACGGACTGTGGGAAATCTTCAACAACTATCACATGGGTAACACCGCGGAAAACGTGGCCGAACAGTGGGGCGTCACCCGAGAAGATCAGGATGAGATGGGACTGATCAGCCAGGAGCGGGCGGCGAATGCTATCGCGGAGGGGCGCTTCAAAGACGAGATCGTCCCGGTGATGGTGCCGCAGCGCAAGGGAGACCCCAAGGTGTTCGACACGGACGAACACCCGCGGGCTGGCACGACCAAAGAAGGGCTGACCAAGCTGAGATCTGCCTTCAAAAAGGACGGGACGGTCACCGCGGGGAACGCGTCCGGCATCAACGACGGCGCGGTCGCGATCCTCGTCATGTCCGCGGACAAGGCGAAAGAACTCGGGCTCAAGCCCATGGCGAAGATCGTCTCCTACGCGGCCGCTGGGGTGGACCCCAAGATCATGGGAGTCGGGCCGATACCGGCGACGAAGAAGGCCTTGGCCAAAGCGGGGCTGAAGATCGAGGACATCGACCTCGTGGAAGCCAACGAGGCCTTCGCTGCACAGTGCGTGGCCGTGAAAAAGGATCTCGGACTGGATATGGCCAAAACGAACGTCAACGGCGGCGCGATCGCTCTGGGACACCCCATCGGGGCCTCGGGGGCCAGGATACTCACCACGCTCCTCTACGAAATGCGCAAGAGAGACAACGTGAAACGAGGCCTCGCGACCCTCTGCGTCGGAGGCGGCATGGGCGCTGCCATGATCGTGGAAAAGATCTGACAGCAAGCTGCTTTCAAAGAAGTAATCTGGGGAGAACCTTTTTGAAAAAAGGTTTCTCCCCAGACCCCTCTCCAAAAACTTCTAATTTCCTTGGCTTTCGGCGCTCCTCAGCGAGGAGCGTCGAACGCCAGGAGCAATAGAGCTTCTTGAAGGGGCTTGAGGAGAACCTCTTTGTGCAAAGAAGCTCCCCCCAAGCTGACTCGTTTGCAATCGGACCGGTCTAAGATGCGCTGAGATTGCGCGACGAACATGCTCCTCGTAGAACTGGAGAACATCGCTTATCCCGAGTGCCTCGAGTTGCAGCGCTCCCTGGCGAGGAAGAGGATCGCGGGCCGCTGTCCCGACATTCTGCTGCTCGTGGCCCATCCGCCGACCGTGACGCTTGGAGTCAGAGGCCGAACGAGCGATCTCCTGGTCCCGGAAGAAACACTCCGGTCTTTGGGAGTGGCTCTGTATAGGTCCGATCGCGGAGGTGAGGCAACTTACCACGGTCCCGGGCAACTGGTGTGCTATCCGGTGGTGGATTTGAGAGGATTGGGGCTTTCCGCTCGTGCTTACGTTCATGCGCTGGAAGAAACGATCCTGAAGACCCTCGGAGAGTTTGGCATAGACGGCTTCCGTCAGAAAGGGAAGCCCGGCGTCTGGATTGCGGAGTTGGAGAAGATCGCGTCCATCGGCGTCAGAATCGACCGTCGGGTCGCGTATCATGGCTTCAGTCTGAACGTGAGCCTGGAGCATGATCCATCCCGGTTCGTCATCTCCTGCGGCATGCCTCAGACGCGCCACGTGAGCATGAATGCGCTTGCCACAGTCCCGGTGGCCATGGAAACCGTGAAGCCCCCTCTGTTGCAGTGCTTTCGAGAGGTCTTCGGGGTAACCCTGGAACCATGCTCGGCCGACGGAGCTTTGGGAGACCGCGGATAACAGTTCACCATCATGGCTATACCGCTCGGTTATTGCTGGGGAAATCTCTGGACGAGGAAATTGACCACCGTTCTCACCGCTGGGGGCATGGCGTTGGTCACCTTTGTTTTCGCCGCGGTGCTCATGCTCGCGGAAGGACTGGAAAAGACCCTCGTCGATACCGGCTCGCCGGATAATGCCATTGTCCTGAGAGGCTCGGCCGAGACCGAGGTGTCGAGTATCGTGAGCAGAGACTCGGCGGCAATCATAGAAGTTCAGCCCGAAGTCGTCCTCGACTCCGCCAGCCAACCGGTCGCTGCCAAAGAGTGCCTCGTGCTGGTCACCTTGCCCAAGAGAGGGACCGACAAACCGACCAATGTCGTGGTTCGCGGGATAGGTCCCCGATCTCTGGAATTGAGGCGCCAGGTAAGTCTCGTGGCGGGACGTGAACCGCGGCCTGGCTCGAGAGACGTCATCGCGGGAAAGAGCATCGCTGAGCGTATAAAGTCTGCAGGTCTCGGCGGAAAAGTGCATTTTGCACTGGCCGATTGGGACGTGGTGGGAGTCCTGGACGGTAAAGGGACCGCGTTTGACTCTGAGGTGTGGGCTGACGCGGATCAGCTCATGTCCGCGTTCCGGCGCAATGACTACTCGGTGGTCATTCTGAAGGTGCCCGGCCGCGACGGCTTCAGCAGGCTCAGGCAACGTCTCGAAAGCGACCCGCGCCTCAGTGCGCAAGTCAAACGAGAGATGGATTTCTATAAAGAACAATCGGATGTGATGGCCAAGTTCATTCGCATCCTTGGGCTCGCGATGACCGCATTCTTCAGTATCGGCGCGATCCTCGGCGCGATGGTCACCATGTACACTGCGGTGGCGAATCGAACCCGCGAAATTGGGACCCTGCGCGCCCTCGGCTTCAAGAGACGGGACATTCTGGGGGCTTTTGTCATGGAGTCGCTGCTCCTCGGCACGGTGGGGGGCGCGGCAGGAGTGGGTGCGGCTTCTCTGCTCCAGTTCCTGACCATCTCCACGATCAACTGGGAGACCTTTTCCGAGTTGGCCTTCGGCTTCGCCCTTACCCCGTCGATCGCGTTGTACTCAGTCGGATTCTCTGCGGGAATGGGTTTCATTGGCGGAGCGCTCCCCGCCTGGCGCGCGGCCCGACTGGCCATCGTCGATGCCCTCAGAGCAGCCTGATACCGAGTCGGCATCCAAAGAGTTACTTCGGGGGGAACTTCTCTGTGTAGAGAGGTTCCCCCGAACCTCTCTCAAGAAACTCTATCACCCTGGGATGACAGGCTTTCTTCGTCGAGGAAGACCGGAAATCCCGGGCAGGTAGAAGTCTCTGGTGAGGGGTCTGAGGAGAAACCCTTTTCCAAAGACGCCCCCTTCAGTCACCTCTTTGAAAGCGAATCGGTATCAGGCCGCAGGAGCGCTCATGTAGAGGATCGGTAGGGGCAGGGCCGGCCCTGCCTCTGAGGACGGTACGTGTGCGCGAGTGACGTCATTTCATAGGGCGCAGTCTCGCGTCAGCCCGGGACGCCCCTGCCGTGAACCAGAAGTGGTTCCTCGACCACGATCTTTCGGTGCAGAGGCTGAATCGGAAAAGACAAGGCTCTTGCGAGCACCTCTACTCGGACGGTGAACCACCCGTGCGTTCTCGGCGGGTCCTGTGTGAGCTCGCGCCTGGTTGTGACATCTTTCGCCTGGCCTCGGAAATCCACCATCGGACAATCGATTTCCACTTGGTGTCGGACACCAGCGGCAGAGCCCTGAGGTACAGATCGATAGCCTTGGTGTGTTCCCCCCTGGCATCGTACAATTTGGCCAGGTACTCCAGGGCAAGGTAGTAATCCGGACGCAACTGGAGCGTCTTTTCGTAGTCCGCGACGGCCTCGGTCATCCGATTCGCGATCTCCAGGGTCACGGCACGCTGAAAGTACGCCTCCGCGTGCTGGGGATTCAGTTGGATCGCTTTGCTGTACAGAGTGATAGCCTCGTCCCAATCCCGGGACATCGAGGCCAGATACCCTTCCCGGAAGAAGTCGTCAGCGCTGAGCTCGGATCCGTGACTAAAGGGAACGAGAGCTGTGACCAGGAAAACGAGGGCAATTAAGACAGGAATTCGGTTGTTCAAGCGGGGTCTCCAATCTCCCTTCATCAGTGGCCCGGCAAGGGAACCCGGACCAGACGGAAACGCTCGCCACGAGCGGAGAAAATGCAATTCCTTCGTGCTGGAACCACAAAGCACCGGGACCTACCGGCGTGGGCGCGCGGGCAGTCCTTCGGATCTATTCATTCTAGCCAATGTTTGCCGAGAAAAGAAGCTGAAAATGTTCCGACCGCCATCCACGCACTCGGTGCCTCTTCGCGCAAGGGTTGTCGCTCATCTCAGGCAATTCGTGGGACGGGCGTCTCGACCGTCTATCAGGTGATGACAGGCAAGATGCCTCTGCTGCCAACGCCATTTCACCAAAACAGCCTCAATCATCGGATCTCTCGCCTGGTGGCTCGCGAGGGGCGTCACTGCTGGTGTTTCCCGACCGACGCGGGCGCTAACCACTCAGCATGTCCCGGACTCGCCCCGTCCTCACCATGCGAAGATCTTGCGACGGGACCGGTAGCCCTCGAAGCCGCGCCGCTGGACGCGGTCTCCACGCGGACCGGTCGGATAGACGCCTCATTGAAGCCCAACCGGTCGAAATCGATGCCGAGGTTTATCCGAAATGTCTGGTCTGGTCTGTCTTTGCTGGCCACCTTCAGCACGATCGTACCATTTACCACCTCGGCCGACTCGACCGTCAGGCCCCCCGCAGCAACCGTGGAAACGGCACGCTGAAGCCTCTGGTGAGGAGCTTTCGCAAGCGCGTTTCGGGCTGAAGGCCTCACAGCCGCGGGTTTAGGAGTTGACGCAACGCGTGTCGGAGTCCAAGGCTTCAAGAAGACCAACAGACAGTTGCCGAGCCGCTGGATTTTATGCTCCGGGACTGCCGCTCCCCTGAAATCGAGGGTGAGCCTCGCGCCGGATCTTCCCTTTGAAACCTCTACGCCCAGGCCTGCTCCGGGACCGTGGCCGCTTTTCGCCTCCACATCGCCGGGACCGATGCCCGGTATATCGATAACGAGCCTGGACGGCGGGTCCAAGGTGAACGTTCCCTGTTCGCTCATCGGGCCGTCGCACGAGACGACGACGCGCCGCAAATCAGGACTCACCTTCACATCGGTAATGTTGCCCGCGCCGAACGCCGCACCATTTGCCAGGATTCCTGCCAGGACCATTGTAAGTGCGCCTACGATCGCAGGAGTTTTACTTGAACGTATCATGAGGACCTCCGGGCCTATAATGCGGCCCTAACCCGATGAACGGCCGGAAGCGAAGGCACAATCAGTTCAGGATTGGGCGTTTCCGTAGGGTACACCGCTGGGTTGCGATCATAGCACAGATGACGTTAGTGAGTCAATGAATGATAGATAATTAAACAGGTTATCATAAAAACATAAAGTAAACAGGCGCCGAAGCTCTCCCGAAGTGCGGCATTTGTCCGGAGCACTGATATGGCGAGCAGTTGGGAAAAATCCTGTCTTCTGGTCTTTCGCCGTAGGCCCCTGGCGATCGTGGTCTGGGTGCCACTGCTGCTGCCCGGTAGAGGCGCCGCTTGCTGTGCCCGAGAAACCACGTGGCCCACAACTGCGCTCACCTAGTCCAATAGCAGGGCACGCCCTGCCTCTACAGATGTCATACCAATGTGCAGTTCAATTTGTAACATCCGAGGACTCTGCTCTGGGCTTTTCCTGGGAGGTCTCCTCCGCTACGAACGGCACAGCCTGACTGCGCTCCGGAGACCCCCCAGGAGCGCCCTTCAGCAATATTGCTTATTGAATCGCACATTGGTATCACCCACCGTTTGCAGGCGAATCGTTCGCCCTGCCTTTGGCACGTCACCGAAGCGAGGGCGAACCCGGAGGGATTTCCTGGCACAGGCGGTCACAAATTTCGGTGACTGCTATATATTACGTAGTATGCTGGTCGCGGCTCGGCTGTGTCCCGCCTGCCTTCGCCGACAATAGCGATGACACTCGGCCCATTAGGCTCGGACGGCTTGAGTCACCAGCCTCGAACAGTACCGGAAGGCACGGTCCCCCATGGTGTTTGCCGGAAAGACCCGCAAAATTTGCATCGCTACCCCCGAATATCCGCCGGATCAATGGGGGGGGCTGGCCAGGACCGTGTTTCGGGTCGCTCGTCATGCCCGGGACCTGGGACTGGATGTCCATGTGGCCCATCTGACAGTGGGAACGGACCCCTTCGTGCTGCTGGACGAGAACCGGGAGAGCCGCATGGATGACGGGATACACGTTCACCGACTCGCCGTAGCCAGAGAAGAGATCCCGCTGAATCAGCGCGACCTGTGGGAATGTCCCCACAATCTCACGCTCCTGATGATGTACCAGTCGCTGGAGAAGCTCTATCGCAGCGAGCGGTTCGATCTGCTCCACTCGTTCTTCCTGTACCCGGTGGGGTATGTGACCGGCTTACTCGCGAGGCGCATGCGCGTGCCGTCCGTTCTGACGGTGGTGGGAAACGACGTCAAGAAATACATTTTCAGTCCCGAAAAGGCCGCGGTGTGCAGGAGCGGCCTGGAAAATGCCGACCGGATCGTTGCGCTGAGCCGGGACCTCGGAGAAATGGCCGATGCCTTGACGCCTATAGCCGACAAATGCAGAATCATTTACAATTCTGTTGATACCCCCGAAGAGCGATGGGTCCCCCGTGCGCGCGGAAACGGTCCGTTCCGTATCGGGTGCGCGGGGATCTTCAAGTATGCGAAAGGCCTGCCGTACTTGTTTAAGGCGGTGGCCGAGCTGAATCGGGTCCACAAGGTGGTGGTTCAACTGGTCGGGCATGTGCGCCCCTCGGAGCGCAAGGCCTACGAAGAAGCTCTGGTGAAGACCGGAATCGGGCAGGTGGTCCAGCTCCTGGAACCTCTGCAGCATCCGGACGTGCCGAAATGGCTGCGGAGTCTGGATGCCTTTGTCCTCCCCTCGGTCTCGGAAGGTTGCCCGAATATTCTTATGGAAGCGCTTGCAAGCGGAGTTCCGTCAGTGGCCACGCGAACCGGGGCCAACGAAGAGCTGATCGAGGATCATGTTTCGGGCCTTCTCGTCCCGTGGGGTGATTCGGCATCGCTCGCGGCGGCCTTGGCGGAACTCGTCGAGAATCCCGGGCTCGGCGAGTCTCTGGGCACCGAGGGCAGGGGAAAGATGGCGGATTTCTCTGTCAGGAGAGAACGCCAGGCGTGGGAAACCCTGTACAGAGAGTTGGTGGATTCTTAGATGGGCGTTCTGCGGAAATCTTATCCGGAGGATCACTGGCTGAAGTCGCACGATCCGGAGGCCGTGCTTCAGGCGTACCTGGACCAGCAGGACAAAGCCTACAGCAGAGTCAAGAACGCGTTCATCCGCGAACTGCTGGGTGACCTGAAAGGGAAAGTGGTCCTGGATTACGGCTGCGGCGCCGGCATGTTCACCGTCCATGCGGCGCTTCGCGGGGCGCGGCGCGTCCTTTGCGTAGATGCGGAGGAGACCGCCCTTGCCGCCGCGAAATACTTTGCCGCGAAGGAAGGGGTGCAAAACGCGTGTGAGTTCATCAAGAGCGACCGGTTCCCGCCGCTTCGAGTCAGTGGGAGCGTTGATGTCATCCTGATGAAAGATGTCATCGAGCACGTGCCCGACGATCAGGCGCTGCTCGATGCCGCATCCCGCGCGCTCGTTCCGGCCGGGAGACTCGTGCTGAGCACGCAGAATTCCCTGTCGTTGAATTACCTGCTCGAAGGTTCCTATCATCGGCTTCTGAAAGGGGACAAGGAATGGATCGGCTGGGATCCGACCCACCTGAGGTTTTACACCCCCATGAGCCTCACGAGGAAGCTGGTCTCGGTCGGTTTACGGAGTCGGAAGTGGAGGTCCGTCTACCTGATTCCGTACAAACTCCCCGCGCCGCGGTGGCTCGGAAAGCCTTTTCTGAGGATCGACGCGCTGAGCTGGTTCGACCGGCGGTTGGGCGCGATCTTTCCGTACAACAGGCTCGGCTGGAACATTGTCGTGCGCGCGGACGCGTCCCCGCTGGTTTCGCAGCGAGTGACGCGCCGGTCGCCGGTAGCTGCCGTATTCCCCGCGGAGCCTGCCCTGATCTCGCGCGGATCACTCCGGAGCGAGGGGGAGATCTCGTGAGTCCCCTCGGGTCAATGACCGTGTGAGAACACGGTTGTCCCCCTCGAGAATGAAGAGAGTGTCGTGAGGGCAGAGGAGCCGCACGGCATACCCGGGCTCTAATCCTACCCAAAGCCTGAGAAAGACGCGGTTGACCCCCGCGTGACCCACGATGAAGATCGTCCCTGTCTCGGGGAGTTCCTCGATTCTCTTGATAAACGCTCCGACGCGAGCCTCCGCGTCTCGATAGCTTTCCCCCCCCGGTGGTCTCTCATCCCATGAAGCTCGCAGAGGTCCCGGTTCGGGTTTGACGACCACGCGCAACAAACCTTCCCAAGATCCGAATGAAAGCTCTGCCATAGCCTCTGTCGGGGTGATCGGTAGGCCGAGGCTTTGTGTATAGATTTTCGCGCTGGCCAGGGCTCGACCGAGCGGGCTGGAATACACCGCGGCGATCGCCTCTCCGTCGAGGAGCCGTCCCACCTGCCCGGCAACAGCAAGGCCTTCCGGGGTCAGCGGTGAGTCGAATTGCCCCATGATGCGGGAGTCACGATTGAAAAAAGTCTCGCCATGCCTTGCGAGAATGATCCTATTCGATCGAAGAGGGTTCATGGTGAACTCCTGTCAGCCGTCTTATCTGGTAGCGGTTGGCAGCGGTTATAGCAGCCCGAACGCAGAAAGACCAGATTGAACGCTCCCTCCCACGCCGTATCCATTCTCGAATGCGTGGAGCGCGGGCTTGGTATTGGGAATCAAGATTTTCCCCGCTTGCGACGGACCCGAAAAAGATATACGATCTCAGTAGCTGGCGCGTTCCGATGCCGTCGTCTGGATGAACCGGGGGGACAGAATGGATGACGAAAACAAGACTCGTGAGCAACTCATCCGCGAGATTCAAGAGTTGCGAGACCGCCTTTCGGCCGCAAGATCCACGGGCGAAGAGCCTGCGGTTTCTGCTTCTGCGCCCAACCATTTCGGGTTTGCCGAATCCCCGACCCCGGAACCTGCCGACAACGGCACCCCCTCCCTCAAACCTTTTCCTTCTGGCGACACATTCACGGAAAGCATTGACCTGAGTTCGCTCTTTTCCAAGGACCTCACGGCATCGGGCAGCTTCGACGTAAGGAGCGAGATATGGGCCACTACTTTCGGAAAGGTAATGCGAGCGCTCCCCATTCCCGCGTTGCTCGTTGATGAGGCGTCGACCATCTCTGTGGCGAACGAAGCCTGGGGTAGAGTCAATCGGGATTACCGCGGCATCTTTGGCTCCACGTTCGCGAGTCTTTTTTCCTCGCCAGCGGCCGGACCGAAGGCCGAAGCGGTGCTGGATATGGTCTTTGCCGACAGAAAGCCTCGGGTCGCGGAGGCCAGGCTCAGCGTCGGAGATAACGGCATGTGGGGACGCTTGACGTTCAGATCCATTCGCATCTTCAACGAACGGTTCGTACTGGTCCTGGTTGAGGATCTGACTCGTGAGAAGACCCAGTTGCTGGTCAATCGGAAGCAACGAGACGTACTTCAGCGCGAAATTGCGGAACGCAAAGCTGCGGAAAAAGCCCTGCGAGAGAGCGAACAATTCCTCTCCAACATCTTTACGAGCATACAGGATGGTATTACCGTCCAGGACACCGAACTGAACATTGTGCGGGCCAATCCCTCGGTGGAGCGACGGTTTGCCCACGCCATGCCGGTGGTCGGAAAGAAATGCTACGAGGCGTTCCATGGAAGGAGCCTCCCTTGCGAGACATGTCCCACTCAACGGGCCATCAAGACCGGGCAGCCCGCACACCAGGTGGTCAGCGACGAGAGCCCCGGCCGCGACGGGTTATGCTGGGCCGAGCTTCATGCTTTTCCGATGTTCGATCCGGCGACAGGTAAGCTCACGGGGGTTATCGAATACGCTGTTGACATCACCGAGCGCAAGCGCGCGGAAGACGAATTGAAAGCCCTTGAAAAGAGGAGTCGCCTACTTATCGAGGAATCCCCCATCGGAATTGCTATTCTGCAGCAGGGCAAAGTCGTCTACGTAAACCCGGCAGTCATGAGGATCTTCGGTCTCGAGAGTGCTGAAGCCTACATCGGTACTCCGGTGGAACAGTTCGTCATCCCCGCGGAAAGGGAGACGGTCCGGGAACGATACGCGGACCGAATGGCCGGCAAACCGGTTTCCCTCTACTACGAGGCAACCGGCCTCAAACCGAACGGAGAGAACATTGACATAGCTGTGTGGCCGAGGCTGACCGCGTACCAGGGAGAGCCGGCCATCCTTGTCTTTACCGCGGACATCACCGAGTCCAAGGCGATGCGCGGGCAGCTTCTTCACGCGCAGAAGATGGAAGCTATAGGAACGCTGGCCGCAGGTATCGCTCACGAGTTCAATAATCTGCTCACCGTAGCCTCGGGGTACACCGAGCTTCTCATGGCCGGGAAAAGGGAAGGGGATCGGGATTATGCGGACCTGCAGAAGATAGCCGCATCATGCACGAGAGGGGCCGAACTCGTGACCAAGCTCCGCCTCCTCGCCAGAAAAGCAGAGTACGCGTTTCGCACTCTGGATCTGAACCGCGAGCTTAATGAAACAGTGGAGCTACTGTCTCCCAGGCTCCCGGCGAATGTTGCGATAGACCTCCGCCTGGATGCTTCACTCCGGCAAATCAGAGCTGATTCGAGCCAGGTGGCGCAGCTTGTGGTGAACCTGATGATGAATGCAGTCGATGCGATGTCCGAGGGAGGACAACTGACCATTGAAACCAAGAACTGCACGCTCGATGAAGAATATTGCCGAGCGCACCTCGGAGCGAAGGCCGGTGATTACGTCCAGCTCACGGTTACCGATACCGGACATGGGATGGATGATGAAACGGCTTCCCGCGTCTTCGAGCCGTTCTTCACGACCCGGGGTCTGGCCAACAGGTCCGGCCTGGGGCTTGCCATGGTCCACGGGATCGTTGAGCAGCATGGCGGCCACATCGCGTGCGAGAGCAAGGTCGGCAGCGGAACGACGTTCAGAATCTACCTCCCGGCAACGTCAGAGCCGGAACGAATCGAACGTGTCAGGGAAAAGGTAGCGATCCAGGGGGGAACCGAGACGGTCCTGGTCGTGGAGGACGAAGAACTGGTGAGGAACCTCTTGACCGAGATGCTCAGGAGGGTTGGATATGGAGTGCTCGCTGCTACCAACGGGCGGGAGGCCCTCACTGTCTACGACGAGGAACGCGGGCGGATTTCCCTCGTGGTTCTGGACCTGATTATGCCCCAGATGGGGGGCAGGGAGTGCCTCGGTCACCTCTTGCAGAGAAACCCGCAGCTCAAGGTCATTATCGCCACCGGGTATTCCGACGAAGCGAACCGGGATCAGCTCATCGAGGCCGGCGCAAGGGGATTCGTCAGCAAGCCCCTTGAGATGGCTCAATTCCTCCGGACCGTGCGAGAGGCCTTGGATAGGGACTGAGGGGTTGTCCCCGAACCAGTGTTGCTTGATACCGATTGCCGGTAGTGGCACCCCGATCTACGAGCCTGTGATGGGGAGGTCGAATACGCCACCGTATTTGTGCAGGTGCGCACTTGGTTGTCACTGAGGCTCGGACAAGTACAGGTTAACCAAAGAAAATAGACCTGTCCCCATCCGCTCCAGCGCTGCAGCCGCTTGTCGCAATCATGTCCGAAAACGTCTTGCCTCATTAGTGAAATGTGATCAACATAGGGTTACAGTCGTGGATCGTGTGAATCGTTGTTCAAAACACCGATAGGGTAAAATTTGGCAGGGATTTCGGCATCCATGCGCCGGAGGTGATAGACATGAGCCTCGATACGCGGATTTGCGAGAGGGCGCGGTTGGCGCGGGATCCTCGGTTCGACGGCCTGTTTTTCGTAGGTGTTTTGAGCACCGGTATTTATTGCCGCCCCATATGCCCTGCGCGTTCGCCGAAGCAGGAGAACATTGTCTACTTCGCTTCGGCGGCTGCAGCGGCTGAAGCCGGGTTACGCCCTTGTCTGCGATGCCGGCCCGAGGCGGCGCCGGGCAGTCCGGCGTGGAACGGTACATCCGCCACGGTTTCCCGGGCCATGATGCTGATCCGTCAGGGGGCGTTGAATGAAGGGAGCCTGGACGACCTGGCATCGAGGCTTGGTGTGGGCAGTCGCCACTTGCGGAGATTGTTTCAAACCCATATCGGCGCTTCGCCCAAAAGTCTCGCAACAACCCAGAAAATCCTGTTTGCAAAGAGGCTGCTGAGCGAAACAGCGCTGCCCGTCACCCAGATTGCGTTCGCATCGGGTTTTGGCAGCATCCGGCGGTTCAATGCCGCGTTTACCAGGATCTATGGCGCAACCCCATCGGCGCTTCGCAGGAGGAGCAAGAGCAACAAGACCTCCGGGAACGCACTGTTCCAATGCACGTTGACCTTGTCCTACCGCCCGCCATTTCACTGGCAGAGCATGCTGGGGTTCTTCGAGGTACGGGCCATACCGGGCGTGGAGTTCGTTGAACGCGGTGTCTATCGTCGTACGATACGGATTAACGAGACCACCGGTGTGATTTCCGTGGCCCACCAACCACGGAATAACGCGTTGATTCTGACAGTGGCCTTATCGGACAGCCGCGACCTCATGCACATTGTTGAGAGGGTTCGACGCATGTTCGACCTGGATGCCAATATGACGGCCATTCATGATGCCTTGGCCGGAGATAGCGTCCTGGAAAGGCTGGTGCGCAAACAGCCCGGCCTCAGGCTTCCCGGCGCGTGGGATCCGTTTGAGACTGCCGTCCGGGCGGTGGTGGGCCAGCAGGTTTCCGTCAAAGGAGCCCGTACCGTTATCGGACGGATCGCCGCAAAGGCTGGGCCGCTGTTTGAATCCGCGGACGATCCGGAACTCACGCGCTTCTTCCCAACCGCGCGTGAGTTGAACGCTTGTGACCTGGGAATGGTCGGCATGCCCGAATCGCGCGCTCGGACGGTCCGAGCGCTAGCGGAGGAAGTGGATCGAGAAAGGTTTTCCTTTGTGGTGAAAGGGTCGCTTTCGAATTTCATTGAACGATTGACTCGGATTCCCGGTATCGGGGACTGGACGGCCCAGTACATCGCCATGCGGGCAATGGGTGAACCCGACGCATTTCCAGCCGCGGATTTGGGCATTATCAAGGCGCTGCAGCACGGCGATAAGCGGCTTACCCCGAAACAAATCCGGCAAAGAGCCGAACAGTGGCGCCCATGGCGTGCTTACGCGGCCATGTTCCTCTGGCACGGCTGAACGGGAGAACGTTATGTTCTACGACCATTTTGATACAGGCTTGATTGGAACCCTGACCCTTGTGGGAGACGAACAAGGGCTGCGGCACATCGTTTTTTCAAAGAAAGAAAACTCCACCGTGGTCCAGGACGATTGGCAGAAGCAGCCTGAGTTCTTTGCACCGATCGAAGCCCAACTGCAGGCTTATTTCAAGGGGGAACTCAAACGGTTCGGTCTTGAACTGGCGCTTGCGGGAACTCCTTTTCAGCTCAAAGTATGGGAGGCATTGCTCACCATCCCCTACGGAGAACTGGTCAGCTATAAAACCATCGCCGAGGCTATCGGCAACCCAAAAGCCTGCAGGGCTGTAGGCGCAGCCATCGGAAAGAACCCCATCCCTATCATTGTGCCGTGCCATCGGTGCGTCGGCAGCGACGGCTCGCTGACCGGATTCGGTGGCGGTCTGGACACCAAAAAGCGCCTCATTGACCTTGAGCGGTCCAGGCGTTGACTCATCGCGGACAAGGCTTTTGAGGGGTCACCCTTGCCGCGATTGCGTGCGCTTACCCGCCGTCAGTGAATGAACGACCTCAGAGCCGGAGTAAGAGAAAAAACAGTGGAGTGGCCGCCGAAAATCCAGGTTGCAGGGGTTTCGTCACTGGAGGAAGCGCTATTCTGCCACAGCGTCGGCGTGGACGCGGTCGGCTTGACCATCGAGCTGCCGAGCGGAATACACGACGGGCTGACCACCGAGCGTGCGGTCTCCATCGTCGGGCAACTCCCGCAAGATCTACTCGTGGTCCTGATTACGTACCTCGACACGGCCGAGGCAGCGGCACGGCTGGCCCGCGGGATCACCGCGGACGCGGTCCAGTTCCACGGCGGGATATCGGAACAGGAACTCCGTCTCTTCCGGACCCTTTGCCCGGTGGTCAAAATCATCGGCCGGGTCACGGTTTCCGGCGAGGCCGCGATCCCTGACGCGCAACGATTCACGCGACCTCTCTGGGATGCGTTGATCCTTGATTCTCTCGACCCGGGGACCGGGCGCGTCGGAGCGACGGGGCGTATCCACGACTGGTCCATCAGCAGCCGTATCGTGAAGGCTGCCCGCGTGCCGGTTATTCTCGCAGGAGGGCTCAACCCGGATAATGTGGCGGCCGCGATACGTTCAGTCCGGCCGCACGGGGTAGATGCGCACACCGGCCTGGAAGAACCGGACGGCACCAGAAGCTTTGATAAGATACGCGCGTTTGCCCAGGCTGCCCTTGCTGCGTTCGAGGAACGTGACTAATTACTCGTTTTCATAAATACGGTCTCGCTTGGAGGCTCTGCCCTCGGCTGTTCAGTGGGGCCGGCATCTTGCCGGTCCATTAAGCCGTGACAGGCAAGAGGCCTGTCCCACCAAATACAGCCAGAGAGGCCGCGAGGATGCACGGAAAACGCGTTCTCCGGAAATACGCTATCGCAGGGTGTGGTGAGCGAATCGAACCGCACCGTTCGAGGGCATGGCTGCCGAGCAATGACCGAATGGCGGGTTCTACCCTATCCGCTTCCGGCTTGACCCATATCGATCCCGCGAATATCATCAAGACCGGATTCAGAAAAACCTGCTTGAAACCCGAAACCACGTGTGTCGATATGAAGACGACGCGACCCCATTCCACGGCCGATTTCAAACGCTCCATCTGTATTCATGGCCACTTCTACCAGCCACCTCGCGAAAACCCGTGGCTGGAAGAACTGGAAATCGAAGAGTCCGCCCACCCGTACCATGACTGGAACGAACGAATTGCAGCGGAATGCTATACGACGAATGCTCAGGCCCGCCTTTTGGACCGCAGGGGCAGGCTGAGACGTATTATCAACAATTACGAATACATAAGCTTCGATTTCGGGCCGACCCTGCTCTCCTGGCTGCAGAGGCACTGCCCCGAAACGTACCAGGCCATTCTTGACGCGGATAAGGTCAGTCAGAAGACTCGTTCGGGACACGGGAACGCATTGGCTCATGCCTACAGCCACATGATCATGCCGTTGGCTTCCCGCCGTGACAAGATCACCCAGGTCGTCTGGGGAATCGAGGACTTTGCGAAGCGCTTCAACCGCGACCCTGAAGGGATATGGCTCCCGGAGACCGCAGTGGACGGCGAAACGCTCGCGGTTCTGGCTGATCACGGGATTCGCTTTACCATTCTGGCTCCGCAGCAGGCCCGGAGGTTCCGGGCCTCCCATCGAGACCCGTGGACTGAGTTGAACCCCGGGTCCATCGATCCGTCGCGCCCGTACGTATGCCCGCTCCCTCGCGGCCGTTCCATTGTGCTGTTCTTCTACGATGCCCCGATTTCACATTCCATAGCGTTCGAGCGACTGCTGGACAACGGAGCGGCCTTACGGGATCGTCTCCTCGACGGGTTCGCTCACGAAAGATCGTGGCCGCAACTGGTGCACATCGCTACGGACGGCGAATCGTACGGGCACCATCACCGGTTCGGGGAGATGGCTCTTGCGTACGCGCTGGAGCAATTGTGGGAAGATGCCACGATCCGCTTGACCAATTACGGAGAATACCTCGAGAATTCCCCTCCGGTGGCTGAAGCGGACTTCGTCGAAAACTCCTCGTGGAGCTGCGCTCACGGCATAGGGCGCTGGAACGACGACTGCGGCTGCTCGCTGTCGCAGAGGCCCGACTGGAACCAGCAGTGGCGCAAGCCGCTCAGGCAAGCCATGGATCTCCTGCGCGATCGCGTGGACAAGATCTTTGTGAAACAGGGCCGATCGTTGCTCAAAGATCCATGGGCCGCGCGTGATGCGTACATCGGCCTGGTCCTGGATCACCGGACCACCATGCATGAGTTTCTCGCGGTCCACGGGAAGCAAGGACTCCTGAAAGGGGAGCACGAGGCAGTCCTGCAGCTTCTTGAAATGCAGCGGCATCGCATGCTGATGTACACGAGCTGCGGGTGGTTCTTCGACGACATAAGCGGTATCGAGACCGCGCAGAATCTCTCGTACGCTGCCCGAGTGCTGCAACTCGCATACCCTTTCGACTCGGAACTTTCCGCGGCCTTTCTCAAGGTGCTCTCGCGCGCTCGGAGCAATATGAGGCCGCACCTCACCGGGGACGAACTGTTCCGACAGAAGATCGCTCCTCAGGTCGTGGATCTTCCCCGGGTGGCCGCGCACGAGGTCATATCGTCCGCGTTTGAAGATGTGCCCGCAAGGGGGAGGATCTATTGTTACGACGTCAAGATCTGGGACACGGTTCGAGAGGAATCGGGGGAACGAACGCTGCTGATGGGCCGGATTTGGGTCAGAAGCCAGGTGACGGGTGAGGCCCGAAAGCTCGCTTTTGTCGTCGTTCATCTCGGCGGGGTGGATCTGCGGTGCTCGCTCGCCGCATTTACCACGGAGGCGAAGTTCAAGTCGGCCGTTCGAGACATCCTCGCCACGTTCCAGAGCCAGTCATCCACGGAACTGGTCAGGAGGCTCGACCACTATTTTCCTGGAAAGTATTTTTCGCTTGGCGACCTTTTCGTGGACCAACGCCGGAAAATCGTCCGGTTACTCACCACGAGGATGTTCGAAGAACAGGCGCGGCTGCTGGAAAGCTTTTACAAACGAAACAGGGACGTGGCGAAAATGGTGATCGAGCACGATGCCATTCTCCCCGATACGTTCCTCGCGGCAGCCAGGTTCGTGCTCACCCGGAACTTCCTTATGGAGCTGGAGAAGCTCTCTCGGGGCGAGTTCCCCGACAGGCTGGCGAATGTCCTGGATGAAGAGCGCATATGGAAGATCGAGCCGGACCTCTCCTCGGTGCAAAGGCTGATGGGTGCGCGCATCCTGGAGCTACTCCGCTGGCTCGCACACCATATGGAGGACGAAGCCGTCCCCCGCCAGATCGTGGATCTCCTCGACGTTGCTTCAAATCTGGACATGCCGCTCGACCTGGCAGATGCCCAGATCCTCTTCTTCCGGATCGTGCGGTCCGGCGAAGGGAGAGGGCCCGATAAGCTCTCCCCGTTGCTCGTCGAACTGGCAAACCGACTTGCCGTCCGAGTCGATGACCAAAAATAGGCCCGCCAAGCATCTTGCGCGGAGTCGAGGGGCAGTGGAGGCTCTGAAAGAGCTTTATTTTCCCCGCGTTTTGTGTGAAAATTCCAGACGAACCGGGAGTCTCCCCGCGGGATAACCGCAGAGAGAGGGCTCCCGCTGAATTGCTCTCTGGCCGTACTTGCAAGAACGGCTGGTGGAGCCGGCCGCGAGAGTGGCGGAATTTGGCAGACGCACCGGACTTAGGATCCGGCGGGGCAACCCATGGGGGTTCGAGTCCCCCCTCTCGCACCATAGATATTGATTCGGTTGCAAAGAAATAACCTGGAGGGAACCTCTTTACACAAAGAAGTTCCCCCCAAGATTATTCTTTGAAGGCGACTTGGTACCAGGGCCATGCGCCGCGGCCGGCGGAAGGGTCACCCAATGAAGCCAATTGGTGCTGTTTTGCTCGTGCTGTCGATATGTTTGCTGTCGGGAGTGAGCTGGGCACAATACTACTACTACAACGGATATGTGTACCAGTATCCTCCCGCTTACAACTCCGCCCCACCGCCCAATCCCCAGGTTCCTAACGCCCAGATCCAGCGGCCTCAGCAGCCACGAGCAGGTGCAAAGGGCACTTGGGCAGGCCTGCGCCCATTCTTCCGGTCCAAATCAGTTCCTGAGACGATACGGCATTGGGACCGCAACAACCGGGTCGACGACTTTCTGGAACTCCAACGGGGGACGCTCGGACGAGAAACCGATCTCGAATACATGCTGAGAACATTCTGAGAGGATGAAGCTTCCTGTGCCTGGGGGCTTCAGGATCTGTCTCTGGGGCACAGATCCAGGAAGAGGAGCGTTGCACCGACCACGGCGACCGGGATGAAGAGCAGGTTGACCACCGGTATCGATGCCATGACAACGCTGCCGAGCCCAAAGCCGAAGACCGCACGCAGCCGCGACCGGAGAAAGCCCTTCTTCTCTTCCCACGAGAATCGGCGGCGATCCATCGGGTATCCGAGGTACTCGTAGGAAAACATGTAGGCGGAAAGTAAAGCCCCACCGACCGTATAAATCAAGTGACCGAGGCCCGGAATCAGGAGCAGCGGGAGTCCTCCCACCATCAGCGCCAGATAGATCCCCAGGATTTTCAGCGAATGGTGGAGAGACCGCAGTGAGTCCTTCAGGAGCAGGATCACCGAAAAAGGCTCTTCATCTCCGATCCCGGTGGCCAATTGCTCGGTTCTCTGGGAGATCAGGTCGTTGAAAGGTGCAGCCAGGGCAGAAGCAATGCGGGTAAAGAGGAAGACGACGACCAGCGTCACCACCACCGCGACCAAGACGACTACTGCGTAGTAGACGACTTGCCCGTACCATGCGGAGGTGTCGACGAACCGGGAGATGTTCCCGGAGAGCTTGTACAAGAGGACGTACGTCCCGCCCACGAGAACCGTGCTGATAGCTGTCGGTGCCGCTGCATACTTCCACAGGCTCCGATGGGTCCACAAAAATCGCGCGCCCCGGACTACGTAGAGCAGAGACGAGAGAAGCGAAATCGCAGGCACTACTGTCCTGTGCTGCAGTTCCATCAACTCCTCCCAAAATCGGCGAGCCTCCAACCGAACGTTATTCTTGGCAATTGCTATTCATGCACCAAACCGGCATCACGTTCGCGATTTGATCGCAGAAGCTACTTCGCCTTCATTGGGAAACCGACCACGCTCCTTCTTGGAAAAGAGGAGCTTCCCACGATATTCGACCTCGAACACCCCGCCGCTGGCCGGGATCAGTTCCACGTCTATGCCGAATTCCCTATTCAACTCATCAGCCAAACTGGCAGCTCTCGGCTTGTAGTTTCAAACCGAGCAGTAGGTGATCCTGCAGTCCTTCATCCTTCCAGTGACCTCCATCGCGAGATTCCGAGCGGAACATGCGGGCAGATTATAGTCGGTCATCACGAGGGTTGCAAGGCGAGGGAAGAAACGAGGTGACCAACCAAAAAGGGCAACTATTTTACTAAACAGAAAAGAAAATCTCAAGTAAAAAAGAGCTTGACAATCAAACTACGCGGATATATGGTTCTTTTAGAAGAGTAAGAACCAGTGCTATCCGGGCCCGACTGGCGCCGGCAGGTGCAATCATCTGATTCGCTTGCCGGTAAGACGCAAGAATTGGACGACTCCGCTCGATTTCCAGTGCACTGCCTACGGTCGTATCCAAAAGGAATGCACCCCAACTTCTCCGGCGTACTGCGGGATGCAAATCAGGACAGGAGGCACATGGTGCATGTCCCGGTGCTCTTACACGAAATGCTTGATGCCATCAGGCCTCGCTCCGGCGGGGTGTACCTCGACGGAACACTGGGAGCCGGCGGGTATGCGGAGGCAATTCTCCTGGCGTCGGAGCCGGACGGTCGGCTTGTGGGTCTGGACCTCGATCCCTTTGCCGTCGAGCGAGCCCGGGAAAAGTTGCAGTGGTACGGAGACCGGTTTCGTGCCGTTCACGGCGGTTTCCACGAGGCGAGGGGTATTCTCGGCTCACTGGGAATTGCCGCTCTAGACGGCGCGGTGATCGACCTGGGGCTCTCTTCGGACCAGTTGGAAGCGGCGGCGCGCGGATTCAGTTTCCAGCGAAGCGGCCCGTTGGACATGAGATTCGATCCGACTTCAGGAGAACCGCTCTTCGAGCAGTTGATGAAGATTTCCACCAAAAAACTTGAGGAAATACTTGCAACATACGGAGAGGAAAGGTATTGCAAAAAACTGGCCCGAGGGATAGTTGACGCGCTTGCCCAGGGGAAGCTGAAAAACACCCATGATCTCGCAGAACTGGTGGCGAGAGTCTATGGGAAGAAGCGGGAGAAGATCCATCCCGCCACGAGGACGTTCCAGGCATTGAGAATCGCGGTGAACCGGGAGCTGGAGAATCTGGAGATCGCGTTGAGAGACATTCCTCTTTTACTCAAGAAAGGGGGACGCTTCTGCGTGATCTCTTACCATTCACTGGAGGATCGTGCGGTGAAGCTCTCCTTCAAAGAGAAGGTCAAGGACTCCGAACGGTGGTCCACGTTCACCCTGCGCCCGGTGAGACCGCGTGATGAAGAGATCCGGGCCAATCCACGGGCCAGATCCGCACGGATGCGGGTCCTCATGGCGTTGCAAGCCCAGGCGACCGAGCCGTCAGCCGAGCCCGTCGCAGGGAGAGACCAGTGAAGACAACGCCCCAAAAGACCTTCCGGGTAACCGGCACGCTGGCTGGCGCGTGGCGTCGCGTTGCCGGGAGGGCCGGTATTCAGCGGGCAGGAGCGTTCATGGCGGTGGTTCTCTGCGCCGCGGTGCTCTTCGTGGGGCTGTACTATGTTTGGACCAGAATGCAGATGGTGCAGATCGGTTACGAGATATCTACGCTGGAGCAGAAGAACAGGCAGCTGAAGAAGCGCGCACGGGAACTCATGCTGGAGATAGCCTCGCTACAGTCTCCCGGCGAGTTGGAAAAGAAGGCGTCCAAGATCGGCCTGACGCTTCCCGCGATGGGGAACGTAGTCCATGTACCGTGATGCAAAGCCGATAAACTGGGTGGCATTCAGAATCGTCCTCGTGGCGGTTCTCTTTGCAGCCGGCACGGTCCTCCTGATGGTTCGGGCGTACCGACTGAGCATATCCGATGCCGAGGCGCTCAAGAAGCTTGCCGGCAAACAGCGGAAACTCGTGCTCCACTTGGAGGCCCGTCGCGGCATGATCGTGGACCGCTACGGCGAGCCGGTAGCGGCCAGCATCGAGGTCAATTCCGTGTACGTCAATCCGCGTAGGATTTCCGACAAGCAACAGACCGCGAAGGTGTTAGCGGAAATCCTCGAGATGGATGAGAACGAAGCCCTGAAGAAACTGAACGAGAACAAGCATTTTGTCTGGATGCGCCGCCGCGTTTCGCCTCTGATCGCGGATCGGGTCGCCAAGGCGGATCTCCAGGGAGTGTTCACGGATACCGAGTACCAGCGGTTTTATCCGTTGCGCAATCTGGCTGCCCACGTAGTCGGCTTCGCGGGTATGGATTCCCAGGGCCTGGAAGGGGTCGAGTTGTACTACGACGAGGACCTGAAGGCCGATCCGATTCCTGTTACCGCGCAGCGGGACGCGCTCGGGCGCCCAGTGATGTTCACGGCCATGGGGGAGGACCCCAAGCGGCGTGACCTCCATCTGACCGTTGACCGCAACATCCAATACATCGCGGAGAGAGAACTGGAGGAGGCGGTCCGGAAAGAGCAGGCCAAGGGCGGCGTGGCCATTGTCATGGACGCGGATTCCGGCGAGATCTTGGCATGTGCGGTGAGTCCGGGGTACAATCTCAATGTGTTCGGGAAGACGCCTGCGGATACGAGAAGAAATCGCGCGGTTGCCGATACATTTGAACCGGGGTCCACTTTTAAGGTATTCTTAGCTGCTGCCGCGCTGGATCTGGGGAGGATAGATCCGGGGGAGAAATTTGACTGTCACAAGGGGCTGTATAGATATAACGGAGTGGAAATTCACGATATTGTCCCGCATAAGTTGCTCACCTTCCGGGAGGTCATCGTTCATTCCAGCAATATCGGCGCGGTGAATATTTCAGAAAAGCTCAAGAAGACTGAATTTTTCAGAATACTCCAAGGCTTCGGGTTCGGGTCGGTCACCGGGGTGGATCTCCCGGGCGAGCGGCCCGGTGCTTTGCCGTTGCCGGGGAAATGGTCTGTTCTGACCAAGGCGAATATAGCGTTCGGCCAGGGGATCAGCGTCAATCCGATCCAGTTGACCGCGGCCTTTGCCGCTGCCGTCAATGGCGGCCTGCTCTACAAGCCCCATGCGATGAAGCGAATGACCAACGCTCTCGGCGAAGTCGTTCGAGAAGATGCTGCCACGCCGGTGCGCAGGGTGATCAAGCAGTCCACCTCGGAGGAGGTGGTACGGATTCTCCGGGACGTAGTGCAGGAAGGGACCGGAAAGGGAGCCGCCATAGCCGGTGTTGACGTGGTGGGTAAGACCGGAACGGCCCAAAAGGCCGATCCTGCCGGTGGATACGCCAAGGATCGCTATGTCGGCTCGTTTATCGGTGCGATGATGGGCACAACGCCGAGGCTGGTGATTTCCGTCGCGGTGGACGAGCCTGGAGGCCGAAACAGGACGGGTGGAAAAATTGCGGCCCCGGTGTTTAGGAAGATCGCGGAAGGGATCCTTGCCCTCTGCGGGAGCGGCCCGAACCAGGCTGACCGGATTCTGGCTTCGGCTGAATCGCCATTCAAGAAATTCAGTCAGTGCCCGCGAAAGAAGGTCAAGGTCCGCAAGGGGCCCCATTCAGGAGAATGGGTCGTGCCTGATCTCAAAGGGTTGGACATGCGACAGGTGCTGGATATTTGTGGGAAAATGAAGTGTGACGCGGCTTTTCAAGGGATCGGTCACGCAGTGGAACAGGACCCCAAGCCGGGAAGGATTCTGAAGGAAGGGGAAGCCCTGAAGGTTTCCTTTGAGGATCAACAGTCCTGATGATCGAGCTGAAGGAAATTTTGGCCGTTCTGGATACCCCGAGCTTCGGCGGAGATACGACCGTCCCGATTCTCGGAGTGACGCACGATAGCCGGCAGATCGAGCCGGGATGGCTTTTTGCGGCCATGCCGGGTGAAAAGAGTGACGGGCATGACTTTGTTCGCGACGCGCTGCGCCGCGGCGCAGTGGCGGCTCTGGCCGAGAAGCCTCGGCCGGCGGATGTGAACGAAGCGATCGGCTGGATCTGTATTCCCAATACCCGCAGGGCATTAGGCAAAGTCGCCGCTGCGGTTTACGGCAGGCCCACGAGCAAGATGGCACTGGTGGGGATCACGGGAACCAATGGGAAGACCAGCCTCACCTATCTTCTGGAAGCCATTGTAACGGCCGCGGGCGGCAATCCCGGCGTGATCGGCACCATAACCTACCGGTGGGGCGGCAAAACCAAACCGGCTGCGCGCACGACCCCCGAAGCGTCGGACCTCCAGTGGATGTTCAAGGAGATGGTCGAGTCCGGGGTGACGCATACGCTCATGGAAGTGTCCTCGCACGGCCTGCATCTCGGGCGGCTGGACGGTTGCGATTTCGACGTAGGGGTCTTCACCAACTTGACCCAGGATCACCTGGATTATCACGGCAACTTCGAGGATTACTACCTGGCGAAGCGCATGCTCTTCGACGAACTCCTCCCCGTGTCGGCGAAGGGGAACCCTGTCGCGGCAATCAACCTGGACGATCCCTACGGCGAGCGGTTGGCCCGGGAAACGGCGAAAGTCCCCGTGCTCCGCTACGGGACGCGTGCCGAATGTGAAGTTCACCCGCTGAAGGTTTCTCTGGGCATCTCGGGAATCTCAGGTACTTTGCAGACCCCTTCCGGTCCGCTCTCACTGGAGTCGCGGCTCACCGGGTCGTTCAATCTCGAGAACATCATGGCTGCCGTGGCGGTTGCCCAAGTCCTGGGCTTTCCGGCACAGGCCATTCGGGACGGCATCCGGTCGGTCGAGGTGGTACCCGGGAGGCTGGAACGGGTCCCGTCCGAGCGCGGCTTCGTATTCGTCGATTACGCTCACACCCCCGACGCATTGAAGAACGTGCTCGCCGCGCTCCGGATCATACGCGCGGGCCGCATCATCACCGTGATGGGCTGCGGCGGCGATCGGGACCGGACCAAACGACCCGTCATGGGGAAAGAAGCCGCGGCAGGGAGCGACTTCGTCGTGGTCACCTCGGATAATCCTCGGAGCGAAGACCCGGGGACCATCGTCCGTCAGGTAGAGCAAGGAGTGAAGGAGTACGGGTTCGCTCCGCATTCGGAACAGACCAATGGCCTGCAGCTCAGACCCGGCCATTACCAGGTGATCGCCGACCGGCGGGAAGCCATTGCCTGGGCCGTGAAGCACCTCCGGAAAGAGGACATATTGCTCGTGGCGGGCAAGGGACACGAAACCTATCAGGAGATCGAAGGGGTTCGCTACCCGTTCGACGACAGGGACGTGCTCCGCGAGGAGCTGACCAAGAATTTGAATTTGGAGAGTGTTTCCGGTCACAAGACTCCCGGGAACGCTATCAGCGGCGGCGAAAAGCCCACATCGGGGAGAATCGGCGAATGAGAGCCGAAGGCGGACCATTCCAGGCAGACGCAATAGCCCGCGCGTGCGAGGGGACCGTGATGTCCGGCGACCCTTCAGCGATGTTCCCGGCTATCTGCACCGATTCCCGCGAGATCAAGGAAGGCGATCTCTTCGTGCCGCTCAAAGGCCTGAGTTACGATGGCCACGATTTTCTGTTTCCGGCCCTGGAAGCCGGAGCTCGAGGCAGCCTCGTGAACCGCGATGCACACAGGGACATCCCCCAATTTCTCGCCAACTCTGTCCTGATCCAGGTGCAGGACACCCTCCAAGCTTTGTCTACTCTTGCATCAGCCCACCGAATACTCTATCCCACCCCCCTGATCGCGGTTACAGGCTCCTCGGGCAAAACCACGGTGAAGGAGATGATTGCGGCCATTCTACGCAGGTCGCATCGTCCCCTCGTGTCGGAAGGCAATTTCAACAACCTCATCGGCCTGCCCATGACTGTGCTGAACCTCCGCCCCGAACACGACGTGGCGGTGGTGGAAGCGGGCATCAACGTCGTGGGCGAGATGGATTCACTGGCTCGGGCCGCGCGGCCTGACGTCGCGGTGATTACCACCGTGGGCCCCGTACACCTGGAAGGCTTGGGCACCACGGAGACCGTGGCTGCAGAAAAGTTCAAGCTGGTCCGCGGCCTCGCGGCGACGGGGACCGCTGTTGTTCCGGAGGATAATCCGTTTATCGAGCCGCTGCTGCAAGATTGCTCGTGCCGAGTGGTTCGATTCGGCATTGACACCGGCGATTACCGGGCCGCGGCGGTAAACGGTCGGGACGGAACGACGTTCCAAATGATAACCCCGTCTGGAAGCAGGACGATCAAATTGCAGTGCCCGGGACGCCACAACATAGCCAATTCCCTTGCGGCAGCCGCGGCAGCCATGGCCGTGGGAGCGACGATCGAAGAGGTCGGCGAAGCGCTCGACCGGTTTACCGCGCCTCGGTGGCGCATGGAGGTTCTCGGCCTGTCGGGGAATCGGAAACTCATCAGGGACTGCTATAATGCCAATCCCCTTTCGGTCAAAGCTGCCCTGGAAGTCCTTGCAAAGGCCGGGACCGGCGCGAGGCTGGCCGTGCTTGCAGACATGGCGGAACTGGGAGCCCGTTCGGAGGCGCTTCACCGAGAGATCGGCAAAGAAGCGGCCCGCCTCGGAATCGAACGGCTTATCTACGTGGGGAGTTTTGGCAGGGCCGTTCACGAGGGGTTTGTCGCGGGCGGCGGGAACGAACGCGCGGTCACGCTGGCCGAGGACAAGGACACGGCGTGGCATGCGATAGCTCCCGTGGTCAGGGACTTCGACGCAATTCTCGTGAAGGGGTCACGCATGATGAGGATGGAGATCCTGGCGGATCGAATAGTGGAGGAAAACTAGCCCATGCTCTACCATTTGCTCTACCCCATGGGCGAAGAACTCATTGTCTTCAATGTGTTCAGGTACATCTCGTTTCGAGCGATCATGGCGACGCTCACCGCGCTCATGATCAGTTACCTGTTGGGACGACCCCTCGTGGACTATCTGCGCGCGTTTCAGATCGGGCAGACCGTACGAGATGATGGTCCGCAGACCCATCTGGAGAAGAGCGGCACCCCCACCATGGGCGGGCTCCTCATTCTCTTTGCCATGACCTTTTCTGTCCTGCTCTGGTCCAGGCTGGACAACCTCTATGTGGGGATGGTCCTCCTGGTCACTCTCGCGTACGGTGTGATCGGATTCTGCGACGATTACCTCAAGATCACGCGCAAGAGCCCGAAAGGATTATCGGCAAAACGTAAGCTCGGTCTGCAATTGCTTGTCGCCGGGGTCGTGGGGTTCATTCTGTGCATGGACCCGACATTCAAAACGACCCTGTCCGTGCCGTTCTTCAAGACCGTCAATCCTGACCTTGGATACTGGTACATACCCTTTGCCGCTCTGGTCATTGCGGGAGCGTCCAACGCGGTGAACCTCACTGACGGTCTGGACGGGTTGGCCATCGGTCCGGTGATGATCTGCGGAGCCACGTACTTGTTGTTCGCGTACGTGAGCGGTCACCTGAAGCTTGCCCAGTACCTGCAGGTAACCTATGTCCCGGGCACCGGCGAGCTGGCGGTTCTCTGCGGCGCGATGCTGGGTGCGGGGATGGGTTTTCTCTGGTACAACGCGTACCCGGCCGAGGTCTTCATGGGGGACGTGGGATCGCTCTCCCTGGGCGGATTGCTCGGTACGCTCGCGGTGGTGACCAAGCATGAGATCCTGCTGGTGATTGCAGGCGGCATCTTTGTCATCGAGGCGCTGTCGGTGATCCTCCAGGTGATTTCATTTCAGGCTACGGGCAAGCGGATTTTCAATATGGCCCCGATCCATCACCATTTCGAGCTGAAGGGGTGGCCGGAGCCGAAAGTAATCGTGCGGTTTTGGATCATATCGGTAGTGCTGGCCTTGATGGCGATCAGCACGTTGAAACTCCGGTAAAGTACGCGATGAATCCGGCATAGGAAACGCCCTCGGGGCACATTCCAGGATGAGAGCATGGCCGCAACTGCGGATGAGAACATAGCGGTAACCGCCGCAACTCCGGGAAGGCTCAGCGGGCTCGATCCGTTCTGCCTGACGTTGATCGTGCTGATCCTGACGGCCGGGATCGTGATGGTGACCTCCGCGAGTTACATCATCGCATCGGGCAAGTTCGGAGACGGCTTCTATTACGCGAAGAAGCAGGGGCTGGCGATGGTGCTCGGCCTCACCGTTATGTGCGTCTTTTCCCAAATCAACCCAAATTTCTGGAAACGCGCGTCGCTACCGCTCCTGGGTATGGGAATGATTTTCCTCGCGCTGGTGTTTGTCCCCAACATCGGTGTGGAGATGGGCGGTTCTCACCGGTGGGTTCGGCTGCCGTTTGGATTCTTCGTCCAGCCGTCGGAGTTCATCAAATATGCGCTGATCATGTTCATGGCCGATTCCCTTGCGAAGAAGGGTGACAGCATCAGGGATTTTGCCACTGGATTCTTGCCCCATGTCCTGGTCACGGGGCTGGTGGTCTTTTTCATTTTGATGCAACCGGATTTCGGGGCAGCGGTGATCGTCACGTCGGTCGTTTTCTTGATGCTGTTCGTCGCCGGAGTGCGGCTCCAGCATTTGCTTGGGGGCGCGATCCTCTGCCTGCCGTTCCTGTTCTATGTGGGCATCAGCGCGCCCTATCGTTGGCGCCGGTGGAGTGCGTTCCTCGATCCCTGGGGCGATCCACTGAATTCGGGCTTTCACATCATTCAGAGCCTCATTGCGTTTGCCTGCGGCGGCGTCACGGGGGTGGGGATCGGTAAGAGCATCCAGAAGCTGTTCTTCCTCCCTCAGCCCCATACGGACTTCGTATTCTCGGTGGTAGGCGAAGAGCTTGGTCTCGTCGGCGTGATCGCGTTGATTTTGCTCTTCTATCTCCTCGTGTGCCGCGGCCTGGTGGTCGCGATCCGGGCGGGCGATCCGTTTCAGAGGCATCTCGCGTTCGGGATCACGTCACTCATCGGCCTACAGGCCCTCGTGAACATGGCCGTGTGCATGGGGCTGCTCCCCACCAAAGGGCTCCCGCTTCCGCTGATTTCGCTGGGTGGGACTTCACTGGTTATGAACCTCGCCGGCCTGGGAATCCTGATGAGTATTTCCCGGTCCGCGGCGTCCGGTTCTGCGGGGAAGAAACCATGAGGTTGCTGGTTGCCGGCGGCGGAACAGGCGGTCATCTTTTCCCCGCGCTTGCGGTGGCCAGGGCTATGAAACGCGAAGAAGCGAGTGCAGAAGTGCTCTTTGTGGGCACGAAACATGGAATCGAGGCGAAGATCATCCCCGGCACAGAGTTCCCGATTCGGTTCATCACCGCGCATGGCATGCGGAAAACCGGTATCCTCAATACGCTGCGAGGCGCGGTGGAGATTCCGCTCGGGGTCATCCAGTCTCTGGGGCTGATCCGAGAGTTTCGGCCCAGCGTGGCGCTCGGCGTGGGGGGGTACGCGTCAGGTCCGACCGTTGCTGCGGCGCTTCTCCTGAGGGTACCCACGGCAATTCAGGAACAGAATTCGGTCATGGGCACCACCAACCGGCTCCTGGCGCGCTTTGTCGATCGGATCTTCACCTCGTGGGAGAAGACCGACCCGCCCCCTCCCGCACAAAAGACGCTGCTCGCCGGCAATCCGGTTCGAGAGGATGTAGTGATTAACTCAGGACCGGAGCCGAACCCCGAGCGATTCAATATCCTGATCTTCGGTGGCTCCCGAGGAGCGCGGAGCATCAACCTGGCCGTTGCCGAGAATCTGGATGTCCTGGCTCCCATCGCGGATCGAATCAGTATCCGCCACCAGACGGGAGTGGGCGTAGCCGACGAGATCGGCGAGCGGTACCGGAACGCGGGGATCACGGCAGAGGCGACGGAATTCATCCATGAGATGGGGCCCGCGTACCGCTGGGCCGATCTGGTGGTGTGTCGAAGCGGGGCAAGCTCCCTGGCGGAGATCACCGCGCTGGGAAAGGCGGCCATTGTCATTCCGTACCCGTACGCGATCGGCGATCACCAGGCAAAGAACGCTCGCGAGCTGGAGTCTCGCGGCGCGGTGAGGACGATTCTCGACAAGGATCTCGGGAACGCCGCGCTGGTAAAGGAGATTCGGCGGCTCGTGGAACAACCGGAAGCGCGGCACGCGCTCTCGGAGAATTCCCGGAAGCTCGGGCGGCCTGACGCCGCGCGCACCATCGCGCGGGAACTCATCACCATGGAAAGGAACCGCCGATGATCGGGACCCTGTTCAGAAGGGTGAGAGACATTCACTTCGTCGGCATCGGCGGTGTAGGGATGAGCGGTATCGCGGAGATACTCCTCGCACTGGACTTCCGCGTCAGCGGCTCGGACGTGAAGAGTTCGGAGGCCCTGAGGCGGCTGGAAGGGCTCGGGGCGAAAATTTGGATCGGTCACCATAAAAATCATCTGGAAAATGCCGAAGTTGTCGTGTATTCCTCCGCCGTGCCCCGGGACAACCCGGAACTGGCAGAGGCACGGGCACGAAGAATCCCGGTGATTCCTCGGGCGGAAATGCTTGCAGAACTGATGCGTATGCAGACGTCCGTCACGGTGGCAGGTATGCACGGGAAGACCACCACGACATCAATGATTGCGTGGCTCCTCTCTCATGCGGGGTTGGACCCGACCGTGGTCATCGGCGGTAAGCTGGATGCGCTGGGTGGCGGCGCCAGAGTAGGCCAGGGGAACCTTCTCGTCGCGGAGGCGGACGAATCGGACAAGTCTTTTTTGAGGCTTTTCCCGACCATAGCCATCGTGACGAACCTCGATTTCGAGCATGTGGATGCGTACGCGTCCATCAAGGAGGTTGCCGCGGCTTTTCTGGAGTTTATCAATCGCATTCCGTTTTACGGGTACGCGATCGTCTGTGTCGACGATCCTGAGGTGCGAAAAATACTCCCGGATATCAAAAAAAAGGTCATCACGTACGGGCTATCGCCAGAGGCGACCTTCCGCGCGGAGAAGCCTCAAGCCGAAGGCGCTGCCAGCAGGTACACGCTGTATAAGAAAGACCTCGAGCTGGGAGAAGTGCTGCTCCCCATGCCCGGCGTACACAATGTGGTGAATTCCCTGGCCGTAGCGGCAGTGGCCGATCTGTTCGAGGTTTCGTTCCCAGCGACGAAAGCGGCCCTGGAATCGTTCGCCGGCGTGAACCGTCGTTTCACGGTTCGGGGGACCGCGGCGGGCGTCACGGTGGTGGACGATTACGGTCACCACCCCACCGAAATCCGAGCGGTGCTTCAAGCAGCCAGGCAGATCGCTCCGCGGCGAGTCGCGGTCCTGTTCCAGCCGCATCGGTACACCCGAACCAAGGGACTGTTCGAGGAGTTCCTCACCTGCTTTCACGACGCGGATCTCCTGTACATCATGGAAATCTACCCCGCGAGCGAGCAACCCATTGAAGGGGTAACCGGCCAAGCGCTTTCAGAAGGAATTCGCGGGCGAGGGCACAAGGCGGTTCGCTTCGTCGGCCAGGGCGACCACGTCGCGGCCGAGGTTGCCCGGGATCTCGAACCCGGCGACATGCTCATAACGCTGGGAGCGGGAAACGTGACCGCGGTCGGTCCCCTGATCCTCGACCAGCTTAGGAAGAAGGAGGCGAGCCGGGCTTGAAGCTTACGCCCCGCCACATCGACGAGATACGCAAGCTCCTTCAAGGACGTGTCCTTACGGACGTTCCCCTGAGCCGATTCACCTCGTTCAGGATTGGGGGGCCTGCGGATCTCGTCGCAGAACCGGACCGCGTCGAGACCCTGGCGGAACTGCTCCGGTACCTGCATGAGGAGAAGATCCCGCGCATCATCCTCGGCTCGGGGACGAACGTGCTGTTCCGGGATGAAGGGGTGCGCGGCGTGGTCGTGCGTACCGGTTCGTTGACAGGCCTGGATGTTCACGCGAACGGGTCGGATGACGCGGCGGTACGCGCAGCGGCAGGCCAGCCGTTTCCTGTCGTGATATCTAAGGCTTGCAAGGAAGGGTGGAGCGGTTTGGAAGAGCTTTGGGGTATTCCGGGCTCTTTTGGCGGCGCGGTTGCGACCAATGCGGGTGCTGGCGGGATTTCCGTCGCGGACCGATTGATCTCCTTGAAGCTCCTGACCGACCGGGGGGAGGAGCTGGTTCTCGGCCGCGATGACCTCGAGTACGGGTACCGATCGCTGAGGCTCCCTGCGGACGCTGTGGTAGTGGAAGGGATTGCGAGATTGCGCCGCGGAGACCGCGATGCCATCGAGAGCGCCCTGGAAGCGGCTCGCGCTCGCCGTCGGGGCCGGCAACCCTCGGATCGGCCCAGTGCAGGGTGCGTGTTCAAGAATCCATCTCCTGAGAATCCCGCTGGGGCGATCATCGACCGGCTCGGGTTCAAAGGGATGACCGTCGGTGGCGCGCAGGTGTCTCCGTTGCACGCGAACTTCATCGTCAACCTTGGCAACGCCCGGGCACGGGACGTGCTGGAGTTGATCGAAACGGTCCGCAGAACCGTGAAGGAAAAAGAGAATATCGACCTGGAGCTTGAAATTCGCGTTATGGGAGGAGGCCGGTCATGACCAGTGTCACCAGCCCGCTCCTCGCGGACAAGCGACTGGCGCAGACGAACACGGCCGACCCGGTGGAGACCGCCAAGAGGAATCGGGTCGTTCTGAGGCGGCTGCTCATCACTTGTGGAGTTATCGACGCGATCCTGGTTCTTCTCATGGTCTATCTGTTTTTTCTTCATATGCCGTACTTCAATCTGCAGCAGGTCGAAGTGACGGGAAATCGACGGCTCTCCAGGGCCGAGGTTGTCGAGGCGTCGGAAACGGTCGCGGGGATCAATCTGCTCACCGTGGACCTCGCTGCCATTGCCGCGCGGCTCCAACGGCACCCCTGGATTCACTCGGCCGCGGTGTACCGAAAATTCCCGGGCTCACTCATCATCGAAATCGAGGAGCGGACCCCCCGAGCGATACTCTCCGCGGAAAAGCTCTACTACGTGGATGACCGCGCGCAGTTCTTCACGCGGCTCCTCCCTGGCGATTCGGTGGATTATCCGCTCTTTACGGGGATTTCGCCCGAGGATCTTAAGTCACGTGGACCGGAGATTCAGGAGCTTATCCGGCGAGGGCTCGGGATGCTGGACGTCATGGAACGAGACGGCAGAGGGATGGAACCCTCCGCGGTCGCGGAGATCCGCCTCAGTCTCGACGAGGGCCTGACCCTGAGGACTCGGGACGACCGAAGGGTCGTCCTCGGCAACGACAACTTTGAGAGCAAACTTCAGCGGTACGCGCGGCTGAAGGGCTTCCTGATCCGGCGCGGAGAATGGCAGAACGCTCGGATCATAAATCTCGACTTCAAGGATCGTGCGGTCGTCCGCTGGGACAAGCCGCGGGTCCAGGGGTAGGAATATGTCACGAAGCGAGAATATCGTCGTCGGTCTTGATGTTGGCACCACAAAGGTCTGTGCGATCATCGGTGAAGTAAATGACGAGGGCATGGTCGATATCATAGGCCTCGGCACCGCACCGTCGCGCGGGCTTCGAAGGGGTGTGGTGGTGAACATCGACCACACGGTCGCGAGCATCAGAAAGGCGATCGACGACGCGGAACTCATGGCCGGATGCCGGGCCGAAACCGTGTACGCGGGGATCTCGGGCGGGCACATTAAGGGGATCAACTCTCACGGCGTCATTGCCATCAAGAGCCGTGAGGTGACCGCGGTCGACGTGGCGCGGGTCATCGACGCGGCCCGAGCAGTGGCCATACCTACCGACCGTGAGGTGATCCACATCCTTCCTCAAGAATTCATGGTCGACGATCAGGAAGGGATCAAGGAACCCATCGGCATGGCCGGCGTCCGGTTGGAGGCCAAGGTGCACATCGTGACCGGAGCGGTCTCCGCTGCCCAGAACATCGTGCGGTGCGCGCTGAGGAGCGGGCTGAGAGTCAGCGACCTGGTGCTTCAGCAGATGGCCGCTGCGGAAGCAGTCCTCTCCCCCGATGAACGAGAGCTGGGCGTCGCTCTGGTCGATATCGGCGGCGGAACCACCGACATTGCGGTTTTCTCCGAAGGAGCGATCCTGCATACCTCGGTTATCTCGGTGGGTGGCGACCAATTGACCAACGACATCGCGGTCGGTCTGAGAACCCCGATGGTGGAAGCCGAGCACATCAAGAAAAAATATGGTTGCGCTTTGGGCTCGCTTGTGGATAAGGACGAGACGGTAGCGGTCCCCGGAGTGGGGGGCCGTCAGCCGCGCATCCTCTCCCGGGCGGTTCTGGCGGACATCACCGAGCCGCGAATGGAGGAGATCCTCGGGCTGGCAAGGCGGGAATTGGATCGACACAGCCTCCTTTCCGCCATCGCGTCGGGGATCGTGCTCACCGGAGGCAGCGTGGCGATCGAAGGGGTGTGCGAGCTTGCAGAACAGCTTTTCGACATCCCGGTTCGGCTCGGGTATCCCGAGGGGATCAGCGGCCTGGTTGACGTGGTGAACTCTCCGGTATATGCAACCGGGGTCGGATTGGTGCTGTGGGGTGCGCGCAACAAGGGCGTGGAACTGGTACCGAGCTACGAAGCTGGCGGAATGTTCGAACGCGTCATGGGACGGATGCGGCAGTGGTTTGCTGAAGCGTTCTAGCGTGAGACCCTGGCGTTTCGGACCGGCCAGGATTCTTGGCGAATAAGGCGAGGGCGACGATATTTGAATTCAGGAGGTCCCGGCTATGCTGGACTTTGATGTGCAATCCAATCGTAATGCTTTGATAAGGGTTATCGGAGTCGGCGGCGGCGGAGGCAACGCGGTCAACAACATGATCAACGCGGGGCTGACGGGGGTCGAATTCGTCGCGGCCAATACGGACGCGCAGGCCCTCGACGGGAATCTCGCTGCCACCAAGCTGCAGATCGGAGAACAACAGACCAAAGGGCTCGGCGCCGGCGCCGATCCGGAGATCGGCCGGATAGCCGCGAATGAAGATTACGACACCATTCGGGACGCGCTGGAAGGGTCTGATATGATCTTCATCACCGCGGGCCTTGGCGGCGGGACCGGGACAGGTGCCGCGCCGGTGTTGGCCCGCATTGCGCGGCAGGAAATCGGCGCTTTGACCGTTGCCGTGGTGACCAAACCCTTCCTTTTCGAAGGCAAAAAGAGAATGCGCCAGGCCGAGGAAGGGATTGAGATGCTCCGCCGAGAGGTGGACACCCTCATTATCATTCCCAATCAGAGGCTCCTGTCGCTGAAGAAGGACATCTCGTTCCTGGATGCGTTCCGCAAGGCTGACGACGTGCTGCTGCAGGGCGTTCGCGGTATATCCGACCTCGTGACGGTCAACGGCCTGATCAACCTCGACTTCGCCGATGTAAAGACCATCATGCAGGAGAAAGGGGTCGCGCTCATGGGGACCGGTTCCGCCCTGGGCGAGGGCCGCGTCGAGGAGGCGACCCGCATGGCCATCAACAGCCCGCTCCTTGAGGACGTCTCCATGGCCGGCGCTCGCGGGGTGCTGATCAACATTACCGGCTCCTCCAACCTCGGGCTCGCGGAAATCAACGACGCGGTCTCTATCATTCAGAACGAGGCTCACGAAGACGCGAACATCATCTTCGGTGCGGTCATCGACGAGGAGATGGGGGACGCGGTGAACGTCACCGTCATCGCCACGGGCTTTGGCAGGCAGGAATCCGGGACCGTGGTGGATCGGTCGGAATCCAAGTCCCTGTCCCGTCCGGTTGCCATCCCGGTGGACGCTGCAGGGAGCGAACGGCCGCGGGCCACTACCGTCGTACCCACGCAACCGCGGAACATGAACACCCCCGCGTTCATCCGCCGGACGCAACGAGAAAAGAACAGCCGGATCCTCGGCCTCGCGGACGACTACGCGATGGACTCGGAAGAAGACCTGGATATCCCCACTTTCCTGCGCAAACAGGCCGACCAGTAGAGAAGTCTCGCACTGACACGGGATTTCCCCATGCAATCACTTCACCGGCACGCGCGGAGATTTTTACCAGGGGCAGGTCAAACCCTGCCCCTCCGAATCTCCTAGTCCCTCCCTCGCTGCTACCCTAGCTGATAGAAGACTCCCCGCTGTCACCATCATCCCCAGGAACCTATGGCCGCCGTGTGGGGTCGTAAAGCAGTTCTCTAGAGTGATCACGGATTCACTGATGGGTGCCACTTGGCTGGTCCATCAGTGCGAGCCCGTTTCGTGAGAAGTTTCGCGAACGCCCATAGGACTGAGTGCTCCTTTTCGCAAATTCGGTGCCGCGTAGATTACTTTCCAGAATCCTTGATCGTCATTCCGGCGGAGGCCGGAATCCAGGATTCCTGGACCCCGGCCTCCGCCGGAGTGACGTGCTAGAAACAGTGACCGTATTTGTGAAATCGGGTACTAAGCAGGGAAGCACCGCGCGAAGGCAGCCATCAGCTTCGGCGATCCTTTGATGCGAATCTTCCGCGTAATTAAGGCCCAGGGCAGGCTTGTCTCTTTGGCCAGGAACTTGAGCCAGGTGTTGCTGTCCGCGGTCAGGTGCAGGTCTGCCGAACCCACATGGTCGGGGAATACCTCGATCTTGCGGTCCCGAATGACCGCGGTCCCTTTGCACGGTTCCGCGCCCACAAAGGTGAAGTGGAACGTCGCATTGAGCCCTTCAGATTGGTTCCGTTGGAAGACGATGGGCAGACTCCGCAGAAACCCTTGGGTGGAACTGGGCCGCAACCCGTTGGAGACTCGTTTCAGGCGTTTGTGCGAAAGACGCGCCTTGACATGGGCCTCCGCGTCCGATCCGGCAACTGCGTAAATCGTCTCTTCCTTGGCCTTCATCGGTTTCACCAGGCTCTGCACGTACCCTTTCCGGTCGGAGAGGTATTCGCCGATGACCTCCTTCCCCGCGGGACAGACCGCCATGCACCGGTCGCAGCGCGTTTGCGGACCAATGGAGAGATTCTGCCACATCGAAATGGTCTCCGCGTCCGTGACCCTCTTGCGGTATTCCTTCGGATTTTTGCTGGACACGATCGTTTCGATCCAGTGGGAGAAGCCGCCGAGTCGCTCGCGGTAGTTGTGGGTGTAGCAGGAAACGAAATCGAAATGCCCGTCTTGCGCGATAGCGCCGGTCGGGCAGACCGAAACGCACAACTTGCACTCCAGACATGGGTTTTCCTTGAGTTTCGCGCCGTTCGACGAGACCTCCGCGTCGAGCAACACGTTCGCCAACATGATCCCGTCCCCGAACTCGGGATGAATCACCAGCCGATTCCACCCCATGCGCCCGAGACCGGCCTGTTCAGCCAAAATCTTGTCGCAGGTCAACCAGGTCTGGCCGAGCCAGCGGTCCGCTTCGTACGGAAAACCCGCGGTCGTGTTGAGGCAGCGAATCCCCCGGCGCTCAAGCGCGGAGACAATCGTCCGTGCGGTTGCGTTGGCCTGCTTGGATACGGATGAGAATTCGAGGTTCGTCACTGAATGAGCGAGGGTCCGAAGAGGCTCTCTATTGAGCCGAAAGACCAACGACGCGATGGTCCTGGTGGAAGGCATGAGATAGAGCAGGTCAGCCTTCTGATCCGCAAGGGCGGGCCGGTCGATCTCCACAAAGCCGGCATCGTCCGCGCCGGCCTGGATGCAGAGCTCCCGGAGCTCCTGGGCATCCAGGCAATGGTGACGATCCCGGGGACCGGTTGCTGCTACCTCGTCTTGGTACCACTTTACGGTGGGGTGATCTTCGAGACTCATGGGAGCCTCCTTTGTTTGTATATACAACTACCCGGTGAAAAAAAATTACGGTTCGTCTGGGCTGAGACCCTCGTTCAATAATCTGCTTCCTCTGGCAAGCAGGGCGTCGAGCGCCTCGCCGCCCAGGATGGCGGCAGCTTTCTTCTGAGCTTCACGCCAGGCGGGATACGCGTCGCGCAGGATCGCGTTGCCTGGAGCGAGCACTGCGAGGAGGTGACTTCGGGCGTCGGCGCCAGGGACGGCCTCCAACCAGCCTTTTTTCTTCATCCTCTCCACGTTGCGACTGAGCGTCGAAGGGTCCAGGCGCAAGAGCGAGCATATTTTCGCGGGCTTGGAAGGGCCGAACATCGACACGGCCACGAGGATGTTCATCTGGCTCGCCTTGATCCCGACACCTCGCAGCGCCTCGTCGTACACCGCTGTGACAAGGCGGTTGATAAGGCGGACACGCACGGCGATGCACTCATGGGCCATGGTCTGGATTAGATCTCGTGTTTCCGGATCGTTCATGGTGGTTCGTCTTCTTGAACATTGTATATACAACAATGTCTTGGAACTAAGCAATAATTTTCTTCCGATGAAAAAGAATCCACTCGATTCCTTGTCTCTGAAAATCGTGGCACAATCGCCTGATAGAAAACACGGCACCGCCAAAGGAGCAGGAAGGCTGTATGGAACACGATCGCATATTTCTTGGAGCACGGGCACGAGAAACCGGTCCTCGCAGGAACCGGCCTTCCGGTCTGGTGGCCTGCAGGCGCGGAATTTCCGGTTTGCGCTTCGCGCTGGTTTTTCCAAACGTGTTTCGCATAGGCATGGGGAACCTGGGCTTTCAGGTGCTCTACGATTACCTCAACAGCCGGGATGGTTTCACCGCGGAGCGGTTCTTCTCGCCCGATCCTTCGACCGGGAAGCAGGTCTCCGGCGCGGTCCCTCGTTCCGAAGAGACCGGGCGGCCTCTGAACGATTTCCCGGTAATCGCGTTCAGCCTCCCCTTTGAAAACGATTATCCCGCGGTTCCCGGCATGCTCCTGGCCGCGGGGATTCCTCCCCTGGAACGCGACCGCGGTGCTTCTGACCCGGTGGTCATTGCGGGCGGGGTCTCTTTGTCCATGAATCCCGAGCCGCTCGCGCCGTTCCTCGACCTCTGTTTCATCGGCGAGTTGGAAGACGCGGCGGACTCGGCCGCTGAGAATTTCTTTTCGCTTTTGGCCGAGCTGCTTTCCGGTGACTCAGGCCGCGGCCCGGATCGGAGGGAGCTGCAAAGGCGGTTCAGAGACATCCCCGCGGTTTACGTCCCGTCCGCGTATCGCTTCGACCACGCCCCGGACGGCACGATTAACGCGATCGTCCCCGAGTCTGGTTTCCCGGAACAGGTCAAGGCTGCCAAACGACTTTCCAAGAGCGGTCCCGTCCCGGTATCGGTGTTGTTCTCTCCGGAAGCGGAGTTCGGCGACACGCTCCTCGTGGAATCCAACCGCGGGTGCGGCCGAGGCTGCCGCTTCTGTGTGGCCTCGTGGGTTCACTTCCCGGTGCGGTACGCCAAATACGGGCGCTTCCAGCCGGAAATGGAACGCGCGCTCGACGAAGGCCGGTCGGTGGGTCTCATCGGGTCGGACGTGGCGGGGCATCCGGAGCTGGAACGCATCCTGAGCGATATCGTGCGCCGCGGGGGCAAGTTCTCGCTCTCCTCGATCAGGGCCGAGGGGCTGACGCCGAGGATTATGGAGTTGATTGTAGCCACCGGCCAAAAGACCGTCACCCTCGCGCCCGAAGTCGCCTCTCCTCGACTCAAACGCGTCATTGGAAAAGAGATACCCAACAGCACCTTCTACGACCTCGTGGAAAAAGTCGTCGCGGCGGGGATCCCGAACCTTCGCTTCTACTTCATGGTTGGCCTCCCGACCGAGACCGAAGAGGACGTGGAAGCTGTGGTGGCGTTCGTGCGAGAGGCGCGCAGGATCTTCGTTGATGCGTCGCGGCCGCTCGGAAAAATAGGCAGGATCGGGGTTCAGGTGAACCCATTCGTTCCCAAGCCCTGGACGCCCTTCCAATGGGTGGGGATGTGCCCTGCCCGAGACCTGGACATCAGGCTGCGCATCATACAGGAGGGGCTGAAGAAAGAAGCCAACACGGTGGTCCGGGTCGAGCCATCACGGCAGGCGGTGTTTCAAGGGGTGGTCTCGCGAGGGGACAGGCGGATCGAAGCCGCCCTGCTCCGGGCCGCCCGGCAGGAGATCCCGTGGTCCCGCATCTTCAAGAAAGGACAGACGGAAGCGCGGTTCTACGCGCACCGGGAGCGGGGTCCTGACGAGATCTTCCCCTGGGATGTCGTCGACCACGGCATCAGGAAAGAAACCCTCTGGAAGAGCGCCTCAACCGGCCTCGCCAAAGCCCGAGAACCCTGATACCAAGCCGCATGCAAAGAAATAATCTGGGGGGAACTTCTTTACACAAAGAAGTTCCCCCCAAATCTACTCCTTGCATCCGGTTTGGTTTCGGCGTTGCGGCGGCTTTACAGGCACAGGGTTTCGGCGATGGTTCGCGGGGACGTGCGTTGCCCGCGTTGGAGAGACGCCTCCATTTCGAGCTCGGCCATGCCGCGGTAGAAGTCGGTTCGATCGATTTCGAGTTCAGGGTGGAGGGTGTCGATCTTATTCTGGAAGGTAGTGCAGCCCCCGCTGTGCTTCTGGCTGCCGTCCGGTCGGACGAAAAAGTGGGGCAACCCGGCCAGCCGGCAGATCATCGGGCGGTGGGCGTAAAGGATACAGCTTCCGTGAAGGTTCAGCGCACAGACCGATTCCCGGTACGCCTCACCCCACGGGTCCTGCTGTTTCGCTTTGAGTATCGTCCGGCACCGATCGAGGATCGCGAGCTGTGCCGCGTCGTTCAAGGAATCGAAACCCCGTCTCAGATAGTGCATTTCCATGAAGGTATGAAGCGTGAGGTCTACGGTGCAGCATTTGACGCCGTCGCACCCCTCGCAGGTCAGTCCCACCTTCTCGGCAACTGCGCTATAGGCATCGTCCATACGATGGTAGAGTTCGACGAGACGGGGTATCAATTCCTCCTCGGTCGACATTATGAAACTCCGAGATTTCGAGAAAGCAATGTCTCCGTCGTAGCTTTTGCGCTCTCCGCTGCGTTTGGGGACCTTGCGAAAACCGAACCGGTCCGATCCTGGCAGGAAGAGGCTGACGGATCGCAGGCTTTCTCCCTACTTCCAACTGATAGCTTCTTCCGGGCAGGTGTCGATGGCTTCCTGCATCAAGTCCTCGGAGCAATCCTGGCTGGTGACCGACGCCTTCTCCGTATCTTCATTCAACTGAAAGCAGTCTTCTGCTATGGCCGCGCACGTTCCGCATCCCGTGCAGGCCTCTTCATCCACTACCACTGTCTTTGCCATTGCTTCTCCTTTCCGAATATTTCCGCTTGGGGAAAATAAGGGGTGTTTATCCTGAGAGATTTACAACGTCCGCTACTTTCCGTCAACCCTTATTATCCGCGCGCGGAATCCATTGAGTTGTGGGGGATAGCCATAGTGGATAGCGCCCCAGAGGGGCGCACTCTGAATGGCCACGGGTTTCAACCCGTGGAATGAAACGTCCGACCATTATCCAGAAACGACCCTGAAAGGGTCGACCAATTAGGGCATCGGTGGACACCTCCAGGGTCCAGAGCGTTTTGATGGCCGCCTTTCGATCCATGGGTTGAAACCCATGGATCGAAAGGTGCGTCCCTTCGAGACGAGAAATGCAGAGGCTCGAACAGACTCAAGGCTAGTGGTCCAAGGGCCAACAGCGTGTGTGCCAAGCTCCTCCCGGGGAGCGACCTCGACGCGTGCACAACAACTTGACACCGGCAGGCAGAAGCTGATAATGGATCGCGCAAAGCTGCATTAACAGGCAAGAATCTCGCGGAGGTGGCGTCATCGAGCCCAGCGAAGAAGCTTGCGCGAGGACGTCGGGCGGGCTTCGGCCGCGCCGGCTCTTGGGGAGACGTTCATGTTCGTGGTCGGCAACTTGATATCCGCCCTAGCGGGCGTCCTCTATACATTTCTCCACATCTACACGTGGGTCGTCATCATCGCGGCCCTGATCACGTGGGTGAATCCGGACCCGTACAATCCTGTTGTACGATTTCTCTACAGTGTGACCGAGCCGGTCTTTTCCCGGGTCCGGTCGGTACTCGGCCGCTTCATTCCGCTGCATACCATGGGGATCGACTTCTCTCCCCTGATCGTCCTGCTCATCTTGTTGTTCCTGCAGCAGTTCCTCCCACAGACCCTCTATGAGATAGCAGCGAGCTTCCGCTAAACGTGCGCTGGAGCGCGTGCATGTATCTAAGGGAACATGAGGACGGTGTGGTCCTGGAGGTCAAAGTGATCCCCGGTTCGTCCAGGAATGCCGTGGTGCGGACGAGCGAAGGGGGCTTGGCCGTCAAGCTCACAGCGCCGCCGGTCGAGGGGAAGGCGAACAAGGCTCTCGTGAAACTGCTCGGGAAGATGTTGCGAGTCCCCCCCTCGTCGATCACGATTTTGCGCGGGCACGCGTCGCGGGAGAAAATCGTGTTGATTAGCGCGGTGGATCGCGCCGAGGTCGAGGAACGCCTGGAGGATGCGAAGGAACAGTTGGGGAAGCCGGGCGGAGGGAAGAAGAAGGTTTAGTTAGCCTCGAATGCCAACCTTCACCCTGCTCGTGAGGGAAGGGCAGTCCGACTGGTTTTGATTGCATTCTCCCCTACTTACTGGTAGGATGCCTTTGCCCGAAGATGCGCCGCGTCTGCTGCGGAAATCAGGATCGGCCCGCAGCCAGGGTGGCCACCGTACAGCAGTTCGGCGAGGAGAAACGGCTCCATGCACCATTTCCGCCAGTTTTTTCTTGACACTGGATCATGGGCGGTGCTACAAAGGTGTAAATCCGAAAAAGCCGGGTGTTCCGGCATTATGGTTTTGGCCGCTTAACGACACGGGAACTCATCCCAAGCCCTTGCTTGTCAAGGGGGGGCGTGCCGCTTGGCGACCTCCATGAGGGTGTGGCGTAGACTTTAGGTGTTAACTGCCTACGGGCATTTTTTGCATTTCCCTTATTGGATTGGGAGGACGAGATGAAAAAAAGTTGGGTTATCTTGTTGGCTGGGCTGCTGGTCGCAGCCATGGCCCTCCCCGCTATCGCGTGGGAGTTCGAGATGAAGGGCGAGTTCGAGCATCGGCTTCGCTACTTCGGACGCACCGGGAACGCCGACTTGTTCGGTGTGGGGAACCTGGACACGATCGCTGCGGCGGGCTTTGTGCCTACTCCGGTCAACCAGAGCGCTGCCAATGGCTTCTACGGCCCCGGCATTTATGACACGGTTCTCGCCGGCGGCGCGACCGGCCCTGGCATGGGCTTCGCGGGACCGAGCATCTACGGTCGTGGCGCTGCCAGCCCGGACAAGACCACCACAGGCGCGACCTTCGGTCCGACCAACGTGGTGGCCCGTAACCTGAACGCCGGAAACGCGTTGATCAACGCGCCCGCGTACAACCTGCTCACTCTCGCCCAGCGCATTTCGCAGCAGGTGAGGATCGTGCGGGGCGGCTTTTCGGCCTACGGGTCTGACGCACTGCAGCATGAGACGAGGCTGACCCTTCGCCCCGTGATTAAGGTCAACCCGGCGATCAGGGTCTTCGGCGTGTACAACGTCGGTGGATACCGCAACAAGTACCACCAGTACGTCGGAAACGATTACCAGACCGTACAGGTGCTCGGCCAGCAGCTTATTCAGAGCGGCGTGGGAGCGCCCCCGTTCGAGCGTTATTACACGCACCAGACGAGCAACAACGCGTATGATACCGCGGCAATCGGTTCCTGGGAGCAGGTCAGGGCCACCATGACGACCCCCTGGGCAATTTTCTCGATCGGTATCAAAGACTTCCCCTTCGGCACCGGCGCCACCTTGGGCGAGAACACCCGGGCAGAGGCCTTCCTGACGGTCGTTCCCTACGGCCCGTTCCGTATCCTGCACGGTGTGTGGCTTGCACGTGGCCGTGGTTACGAGGGCTGGGTAAGCAACCCCGATATGGATCAGAAGAACAGCTTCTTCCAGGGCGCATTGATGACCTACAACGCGGGTGAGTTCGAGTTCGGCGCAGGCACGATCGTGCGGTACTATCACGGCGGCCATGCCGGCCAGACACTCACCAACCAGCGGGATGACAACACCTGGATCAACCTGGGATACTTCAAGTTCAACAACGGCCGATTCTTCGCCAATGCGGAGTATGCGTGGCTGAACGTCGATCGGTACTTCGTCGGTCTTCCCACGACAGCGCCGCCGTTGGCCAACCTGAACAGCTTCGACGCACAGGGATACCATGCATTCGCGGAAGCGGGCATCATGGCCGGACCTGCCAAGCTGTCCTTCATGTGGGCACAGGCATCCGGTTTCGTCGCGAACAACCAGAACCGGGTACTTCCGCTGATGGGTGGCGGATTGGTCAACCCGGCTACAGGCGCTGCATATGGGAACCCGCGGGTCTATCTGCCCTTCGCGATCAACTGGCAGGCCATGGAACCGTATGAGTTCCTGATGTTCAAGACCTACGGCGGCGGTAACAACGGCGGCCAGGGCGTGCTGGACGTGAGTTTCGTCAATGACGAGAACATGGGCATGACCGACGGCTTTGCCTTCGCAGGCCGCCTCGACTATGCCGTGGCATCCAACTTGAACATTTACGGTAGCTATATCTGGGCGCATCGTCTGGAGAAAGCCGGCTGGTACATCGGCAACACCGACGCCAACGGCGCCACGGGAGTCCAGACCGGAAACTCCGGTGGAGCGGTTTTTGTTTCCAACCAGACCAACGGTTCTACCTGGACGAACCCTGCGGGAACCAACTTCGGAACTGCCAACGGTTTCCCGCTCCGCAACCCGTATGTGGATGACGGTCTCATCGGCTGGGAAGCCAATGTGGGTGTTGACTGGAAACTGCTGGAAGGCATGACCTTCAAGACCCGTTACTCCTACTGGCAGCCGGGCGACTGGTTCACCTGGGCCTATCAGGCGTTCACGCCTCTGGGAACAGGCCTCACCGGTCAGGGCAGGCTGGAGAGCCGTTCGGCAATCCAGGCCTTCCAAGCTTCCATACTGGTTGATTTCTAGCCAACTGACTTAGCTTAAACCTCAAGGCCCGGAGAGTAATCTCCGGGCCTTTTTTCGTTCTCCCCACTTATGCATTCCGTTGTTTGGCTACGAAAGTGAATTCATGCCGGACACGGGTGGATCCTGATTGGTCGACCCCTCCAGGGTCGGTCGGGGGTTGGGGAGTGCCTCTTTCCACGGGTTGAAACCCGTGGCTATTCACAGTGCGCCCTGGCGGGCGCGATGGGAACCACAGCCTTCCGCATTGCCCTGGAACTCGTGGGCGGCTGAGAGGCTGTGTGACCATCCGAGCTCGGTTAAATTATCGCCCTTTCTGATTGCCCTGAAGGGGCAGACCATGAATAGCATTGGGTTTCAACCCACGGGGAGCAAACGGCAACAAGAGAAATGGACCCTGCAGGGGTCCACCAATGGGACATGGGTCGCCGGGCACGAAACGAAAACGGCCGGAGGGGACGTCGCCCGATCCGGCCGAGAGGTGAGAAGCGGGGCGGGGCATCAATAGTCGTCGTAGTCCATTCCGACGTCCTCGAAATCGTCTTCCATGTCGAGGGAGGATAAGAAATCGGCGGGACGGCCCTCGAGAGGGTCCTCGAAATCTGCCAGGGCATCAGCCAGAGACTCGTCTTCCATTTGGCCGATATAGTAATTTATGTTGTGTGAGTGGGGCATACGGTGTCCTCCCGGGGAAATGATTTCTGCCGTTGCCAAGCAACCAAAATTACTAAAGCATAACAATGAGCTAATGTCAATCCTTAAAGTAATGGTTGAGGGAAAAACGGGCGGTCTCGTTGATGTCCGAAGGAAGATGGACTGGGCGGTGACGAAAGGGCGGTAAGGGGATGATGTGACCTGCGCGCTGCCCCTCACTCTGCCCGCTCCCGGAGGGAGGGGGAAGAAAGGCGGATCTCTCCCAGGGGGAGAAGAAAGGAGCCAGAGGTCTCTCTCAGAGGAAAAGGGGAGGACCACGGCTCTTCAAGCTGATCGGTGTGCTCTCGTGTCCCCTCTTAGTGCAGGAGAGGGTTTATTTCGTCTGCCGCTCCGTCTGGGAGCGGGTTGGGGTGAGGGTGCTTTCGGAGCCTACCCGAGGGCTACACTGTCTCCCAACATTCTGGTTATTTCGGAAAACTGTCTCCCATATTCGCGATATCTCGTATAGTTGAGGCGATTGAATTCCCGCTCCTGGGCGGTGACCTCTCTTGAAGGACGAGCGGGGACGCCGACCGCGAGCCTGTTCGGTGGGAGGACCGTTCCTGGGGCCACCACCGCGCCGGCTGCCACGATTGCCCCTTCGCCTACGACTGCGCCGTCCAGCACGAGTGCGCCGATCCCCACCAGCGCGTCATCATGGACAGTGCATCCGTGAAGGACCGCCCGGTGGCCGGCGATCACGCGATCTCCGATGGTCAGCGGGAAACGCTCGCTCGTGACGTGAAGCATGCACGCGTCCTGGATGTTGACGTCCTTGCCGATTCGGATGTAATTCACGTCCCCCCGGGCCACGGTGTAGAACCAGAGATTGCTCCCATCGCCTATTTCGACGTCTCCGAGCACGACAACGCCCGGAGCCAGGAAGACGTCAGCTCCCAATCTTGGCCTGATACCCCTGTATTCGTAAACCATGGTCTCCTCCAGGTGGGAAAGCTAAACCGGGCAAGGTGGGAAAAACGATCAGGAGCAGGTTGAGTAGTCCTTCACTTACGCCAGGCGCGTGAGTGCTCAACCTAGACGACAATGAAGAGGAGCTCTTTCTTCGTTATTCCGGCGGAGGCCGGAATCCAGTCTTACCCCGCGCTGGATTCGACATCTCCTGGATCCCGGCCTCCGCCGAGGTGACGACCTGTGACCACTGGCTTGTGGTTTCATCTACAGAGTCCACACTTGCCCCTGATAACTGAATGCTCACCGCATTGATTTCTTTCTCCTCTCCCTCTGGGAGAGGGAAGGGTGAGGGTTCACCGGAAGACGCCTCGCGGCGCCGCGCTCCCGGCAAACTCTACGATCGAGCCGAACAGCCTCGGTGAGACCGAGCGGAGCCGTTGCGGGTTGAACGTGTGGTCCATGCTCTTGATGTCCTCCAACCGCACCGGGCGCTTCAACGGCTTGTACCACTGAAACCGCACCGCCAGCACTTTGCCGGCCTTGGGACACGGCGTATCGGAGGCTTGCCGGCCATTCGGCCGCGGGAGCCACGCCAACTCGAGAAGGTTTTTCGAGACTGTGGCAGCATCCTCCCAGAGCCAATCCTCAACCCGGGCCGTGCCCACTGCACCGACTCGGTTCACGTAGAACAGCACGCGGAGCCCCTTGCGAAGGCCTTGAACGCCCACGGCATCACTGCACGCAACATTGGTTCCGGGCAGCAGTCTGGGCACTGCCACCGAAGCCGCGCCGAATAGGCTGTCCTGGTGGTTATCGTCCCGGGGCATCTCGATGAGATCGGTCGCTCGTTTTTTCTCCAAAGGTATCAGGAGCGGCTTTTCGGAACCGGCGCCAACCGTAAAAGGGTAGAAGAGGGTTTCCAACTCATTCCATTCCAGCACCCGAGCGGGAGGATGGAGGATGAGGTCAGGACCGCTCCGCGTCACTCGATGCCACGAGCTAAAAATGAATGGAAGCCTGAATTCAGACCGGACCCGATAACTGAACCCTTCCCCTTCGCGGCGCACCTCGTAGCCGAGATTCACCAGGAAATCGCGGAGGAAGTCGATTACTTCAGCCTCGTCGATGGACCGGTAGAGGAAATGCTTGCAGAACGTGATCCACGGCTTGTCCTCGGAACGGCAAGTGGTGCATATCCCCTCGAACATGAACCCGCACTCTCTGAGGCACGGGATCAGGTCCGAGGCCACGGTGTCCGGAATGTGCGCCGTGACCTTGGAGACCCCCAGGTCGGCCCATTCCATGATTTCTTCTCTGAGGAACCGGGTGTCTGCTCCAATATCAGATGCGCCGGGTCCCAGACCGAGTGCCAGGAGCCGGACGTGGCTCTGCTCCTCGGCTACCCAGAGAGAGACGCACCGCACGACATGGTCTGCTTCGAGCACTCGACAGTGTGCAAGAGCCGAGGGACCTGATGAGACAAGAGTGTGGACCAATTCCAGGATTCCGGGATCGCTTGCGCGCCAGGGTTCGAGGATGCTTTTCACCGCGGGAAGGTCTTTCTCCACGGCCTCTCTGAGAATCATCTTCATCATGGTTCTTGCGCTCGATCGACAAACAGTGTCATAACAACGGAAAACTGAGGGAGAAGCGGCGCCCATTCTATTGAAAAGAGCCGAAAAGTTCAACCGCTAATGCCGGCCTGCTTTCAAAGAAGCGATCTGGGGGGAACTTCTTTACACAAAGAAGTTCCCCCCGATGCTACTTATTGGAAAGCTGGCCGGTACCAGACGCGGGCGGAGGCCACATGAGGGGATTCGAGGAGCCCTACCTGGTAATCGGTGCGAAGGGCATGCTGGGGACGGATCTTGTCACCCATCTTCACAGGGAGGGAATCGGAACCGTATCGATGGATGTGGACGAGGTAGACATCGGCGATCCGGACTCCGTCAAGAGAGCCTTTGCGGCAGCCAAGCCTGGAACCGTGATCAATGTTGCAGCCCTCACGGATGTGGATGGATGCGAAGCGGTTCCGGACCAGGCCTTTCGGGTAAACGCGACCGGCCCCAAACTGGTGGCGACAGCGTGCCGGGACGCACGGTGCTCACTGGTTCACATCAGCACCGATTACGTCTTCGACGGCCTCACGCGAACCCCGTACCGGGAAGAAGACCCGATGAACCCGCTTGGAGTGTACGGCAGATCGAAAACCGAAGGCGAGGTACTCGTCAGGCAAATCTTGCCGGAGGATCACTGCATCGTCCGAACTCAGTGGCTCTTCGGCCTGCACGGAAAGAACTTCGTCGCGACGATCCTCAATCTGGCCGAGGAACAGGGTACGCTGAGAGTCGTCGACGATCAGCACGGCGTTCCGACGTACACGCCGGACCTGGCCGCCGCGCTCCTGACACTATGCCGCGCCGGGGCCCGGGGGACGTTTCACGTTACCAACTCCGGGATTACGACCTGGTATGGGTTCGCTCTGCGCATTCTCGAACGCGCGGGCCTCGGGGCGGTAAAAGTGGACCCGATGACCACAAGGGAGTTGGGTCGCCCCGCGCCGCGGCCGCTGTATTCGGTCCTGGACACGACCCGCTTCGTCGCGTTGGCCGGCAAGCCCTTGAGAAGCTGGCAAGACGCACTGGATGACTATCTGAGGGTGCCGCGACCCGGTCAGGACTGATGGGCCCGCCCCCGAGACGTACCGGAACCCGTAACCCATCGAAAAGGAGTTTGCAGACATGGGTATGACGATAACTGAAAAAATAATCGCCGCACACGCGGACCTGGACGAGGTAACCCCGGGTCAACTGGTCGACGCACGCATCGACCTGGCTCTGGCGAACGATATTACCTTCCCGCTGGCGATCAAACCGTTTCGCGACGCAGGGGGACAACGCGTATTCGACCCGGAAAAGGTCGTCGTGGTTCTGGATCACTTCAATCCCGCCAAAGACATCGATTCTGCTCAAATGCACGCGGAATGCAGGGCCTTTGCCAGAGAAACAGGGCTGGTTCACGTGTTTGACGTGGGGACGATGGGTATCGAGCATGTATTGCTCCCCGAGCAAGGTTTCGTGGTCCCCGGGGACCTGGTGGTAGGAGCGGACAGCCATACGTGTACGTATGGCGCTCTGGCCGCCTTCTCGACCGGGGTGGGGAGCACCGACTTCGCCGCGGCCATGCTGACGGGGAAGTGCTGGTTCAAGGTGCCTGAATCCATGCGCATCGAATTAACGGGCCAACCTGGGCCGTGGGTCGGGGGAAAGGATGTTATCCTTTCCATCATAGGGGAGATCGGGGTAGACGGAGCACTGTACCGAGCAATGGAATTCTGCGGAGAAGGGGTGAGCCGGCTGGGCATGGCGGATCGCTTCACCATCACGAACATGGCCATAGAAGCGGGCGCGAAGAACGGCATCTTCCCCTTTGACGAACAGACCGAGGCATACGTCAAGGGTCACGGCCAACGACCTTACGTCGTCCATACCCCGGATCCGGATGCTCGGTACGTGGAAACCCTCACGTTGAATCTGAGCTCGTTGGAACCGGTGGTGGCCCTCCCGTTTCTCCCTTCCAACGTGCGGCCGGTCTCCGAAGTCAAGGGGATGAAGGTGGACCAGGTGGTGATCGGGTCATGCACGAACGGTAGGATAGAAGACCTGCGCATTGCAGCCAAGGTCCTGAAAGGGAAGAAAGTCGCCAAGGGGATAAGACTCATTGTCATTCCCGCTACGCCGGGGGTGATGCTGGAGGCCATAGCAGAGGGGATTGTGCAGGAAGTGATCCAGGCAGGCGGTGCGGTTTCGACCCCGACCTGCGGGCCGTGCTTGGGGGGATACATGGGGATTCTCGCTCGCGGAGAGCGCGCCGTGTCCACGACGAACCGGAATTTCGTAGGGAGGATGGGACACTCTGAAAGCGAAGTTGTCCTTGCATCACCCGCGGTGGCGGCCGCAACGGCGGTGAAGGGCTGCCTGGCGCATCCCGAGGACGTCATGTAGCGCGCTGAGGGGGCTGCGCCGAGCATTGAGGCGCCTTTGCGCCGAGGGGCGTGGAGCGGCCTGGTGGCGGTTCAGAGCGGCTGTGCTCTTCAATTTCGGCCCTTGACGTCATATCGCGCAAAAAAAAGTTGCAAAGCGATTTTGTTCTGGTATTCTTGGTACCCGAAAGCGGTAGTTCATAACAGGCCTTCCCGGGAAAAAATGTCTTGACTTCCCGGGTCGGTACTGATAATCAAAATGGGAACCAGGTTTATTTGTCTATGATTCCAAATTCGGTTCCCCGGCGGCTTGTCGGTGGGGCCTAATAAAAGGAGGATTTGGGTATGGTTAAGAAAATGATCGTTATGTTCAGTGCAATAGCTCTGATCATGACAGCGGTCGGTGCTGCTAGCGCGTTCCTGCCGTGTGCCTACACTGAAGGTGACATGATCATGGTCCCGATGAAGATCAAGACCACCTATCAGAAGGTCACCGGTCCCGCGGCATTCAGCGCCTTCTTTATGGACGGCTGCCAGCAGTATACCAACGGCCCCTTCCCCTGGGGCACCTGGAAGGGCACAACCGTAACCGGTAAGGTTCAGATTTTCCCGCCGAAGTGCGTGGCCCCCGCTTATGGCGGCCCTGTCGCTTGGGGAGCACCTCCCGCGTTGGCACCCGGTTTCAAGCTGATCAGCAATGCTGAGAAATTCAAGATCGATTCCCCCGGCTGCAATCCTTGTGTAGAGGGTGGTCTGCAGTACGAAATGGTGAAGAAGCAGGTCGTGAAGTAACGCACTGCTTAAGAAGGATACAAGCGAAAGACCGGGGCCTGATCCCCCGGTCTTTTGTTTTTTTGGTCAGTGGGGTGGTGCCGCCAGGTTGGGATTCGCACCGCCGCTTCCATCCGGCACAGAAGTCTCTCCCGTGACACCTGTTTTCGCTCTCTCTCCATTCACTGCCATGAGGATTCCGAAGGATAGGGGAGTGTCCCGCGCATTGAGCCAGGGGCCGGCGGGGAGGTCGCTGCGGCCCTCGGTCCGAGGAGAGCCAAGATGAGCGACAGGCGGCATCCGTGCAGGATCTATTCACTTACGCGGAGCACCTGAGTGCGCAACCTGGACCATCAAAAGGAGTACTTCCGTGTCCGTCATTTCGGCGGAGGCTGGAATCGGGGAAAGAGAATTTGCTTTCCGACTTCCGCCGGCACGATGTCTGGACCCCGGCCTTCGCCGAGGCGACGCCATGGGGCAACGGGCTTGTCCTTGAGTCAACAACCCTAATCGGTAACCCCAGGTAACTCAATGGTTTCCTCCCAAGTCACCGTAACCCCGAGTTGCCGTGAGGTACTCGACCAGGAGGATCGCACGTGACGGAATCTTCATATGTTCTGATTCTTGACTTCGGTTCACAGTATACTCAGCTCATTGCTCGCCGCGTTCGCGAGGCAAGCGTCTACTGCGAGATACATCCCTTCAGCCATGGAGTTGACGCCATTCAACAGAAACGACCGGCCGCGGTGATTCTTTCCGGCGGTCCCGCCAGCGTCTATGGCCTCGACTCCCCACAGCTCGATCCGAGAATCCTCCAGCAGGACCTGCCGGTCCTGGGTATTTGCTACGGACTGCAAGCTATCGCACACGTGCTGGGCGGTACGGTCGAACCCGCGGTCCAGCGCGAGTACGGTCGCGCGAATCTCAGTTACGTCAATCGGGATTCGGTGCTGCTCGAGGGAATTACCGAAGGCGCCTTGATCTGGATGAGTCACGGAGACAAGGTCGTGCGACTCCCGGCGGGATTCTCCACCTCGGCTTCGACCCCCGATACGGCGGTAGCAGCCTTTGAGAGCGAGGACCACCGAATTGCGGGCGTGCAGTTTCATCCCGAGGTAGTGCATACCCCTCAAGGTGAGACCATCATTCGCAACTTCTTGTACAAGATCGCGTTACTCAAACCGGAATGGACCATGGCGTCGTTCATTCAGACGACCTGCCGGGAAGTCCGGGAACGGGTAGGCGACGCTCACGCGGTCGCGGCGCTGTCCGGCGGGGTGGATTCCTCGGTTATGGTCGCTCTGCTCCACCGCGCTATCGGAGATCGACTTCATCCGATCTTCGTCAACAACGGCGTCCTGCGGAAGAATGAGGCAGAAGAAGTCCTCTCCACGTTCCGGGACCAACTCCACATCGACCTTCATTACGTGAATGCGGCGGATCGCTTTCTCGCGAAGCTCGCCGGCGTGGAGGATCCTGAAGAGAAGCGGAAAATCATCGGTGAGGAGTTCATCGGGGTCTTCGAACAGGAGGCGGCAAAGTTTCCCAACGTAAAATTCCTCGCGCAAGGAACGCTGTACCCGGACGTTATAGAGAGCGTCTCGTTCAAGGGGGGGCCTTCGGCAACCATCAAGAGCCATCACAACGTGGGTGGGCTCCCCGACCGGATGGTCCTGGAGTTGATCGAGCCGCTCAGGGAACTTTTCAAAGACGAAGTGAGGGTTCTGGGGGCTCAGCTCGGCCTCCCCGATTCCATCATATGGCGGCATCCCTTCCCCGGCCCGGGGTTGGCGATCCGGGTCCTCGGTGAGGTAACTGCGGACCGCGTCGCCCTGCTCCAGGAGGCGGATGCCATCGCCATGGAAGAGATCCGGAAAGCGGGCCTGTACCGAGACATCTGGCAGGCTTTCCTCGTGCTGCTCCCCGTGCGTTCCGTAGGAGTAATGGGGGACGAGCGCACGTACGAGTACGTGGCCGCGTTGCGCGCGGTTGAAGCGACCGACGGGATGACCGCAGACTGGTTCAAAATCCCGTGGGAGGTTATGGCAACGATTTCCAATCGGATAATTAATGAGGTGCGGGGTATCAATCGGGTGGTTTACGACATATCCTCGAAACCCCCGAGCACCATAGAATGGGAATAGAGAGGCCGGTAGCCAGGAAGCGACCTCCAGCTACCATAGGCCAAGCGCACTTTTGCATAAATCCGCTCTCGTATTGGGAGATCCGGACCTGCCGTGGATGGTCGAGGGATCAACGGCAGGGACAGGGCTTACCCCGCCCGTGAAGGAAAGTCAGCGTGCGTGTGCGTGAGATGCGATTTCATGGGACGCAGCAGCCAGCGCCCCGACGCCGCACAAACCGGATTGGTTGCCGAGATCTACTGCTTCAACACCATCGTAATTGCCCATCAGAGTCCTAAGACCGCGTCCATCGACGCAGGTATCGTTTGAGTTCTTCAAGATTCTCAGCAGGGAATTCTTCGATCATCTTCTTGATTTCCGCATAGCGGGGGTCTTCGCGCAGGGGGCGGTACGGCCGTCGTGTTGTTTTTGGGCCCGAGGCGTCAAGGGTTCTCATCCTACTTCTCCTGAATCAAGAGTGCGATGGGGTACCTTGAATCATGGGACGGCTAATAGTCCAGATGTGCCGAGTTGTCAACAGGAAACGGGGGCGCGGCGCGGGAACCGGCGAACAGGCCATGTACCATTCAAAAAAGCTGATTGGTCAGGGTGAAGCGTGCCACACATAATCCAGAAGATGGACTAATTTTCATAACATTTTTATTTGACAGAAGATATCATATCTGTTAAGCCATCCAAGAGATCATGATCCGGGGTTATGCATGGCTTCGAAAAGCTCTGAACGCTCTACGGAAATCCTGAAACTGCCGAATCACACCATTCTGTACGGCCTCATCCTTATGACGCTCGGGGTTCTGGTGGCATTAGGGGCCGCCACGCGTCTGTACGAGTTTCGGGAGTTTCTTCCTCTGCGGTTGCCTGAAAAGGTCAATGACATCATTCTCAGCTATATTCCTTTTATTCTGGGCACCTTCATCACGACTGTGGCGGCGTTGGCAGGCTTGATCGTAGGGATTAACTGGACCCTCGGAGGGGTGAGGCAGCTCGGGCGTGTGCGCGTGCGCCTTCGGTGGGCAGGCGACTACTATCGGCCGGAAAACGTCTCTCTCGGGCTGAAGGAAGGCAAGCTTCGCTCCTATGCACGGTCTCCCTCGCTCGTCTTTTCTCTTGTCGGCAAGTTCTGGTCGAACGCCAAGTTCATCTCCGAGATCCCGGGAGAGATCGTTCGCCGCAACATGCGCTTTCTGTGGAAGGCGTTGGCCGCGGGTATCCTGGTCCATTTCATCTTTCAAGGCCTGAATTTCTTACCGGATTATCTCAAGGCAGCGGGTCTGGGCGAAGGCTACGTGGTGCCGTCGGCGACTCCCTTTTACAACCTGCTCGTCGTAGCGTGTCTGCTGAAGCTCTGTATCGCCCTGAGCCTCATACCGTTGAGGAAACCCGGTGCAACTCGTGAGATGGACTCCATGATCGTAGAGGGGAAGGGACATCCTTCGGTGTTCTTTGCCATGCTTGAAGAAGGGTCCAAGATATTTGCCAACAAGGGTTTTCCGAACCGAATCTACCGGTCCAGGCCGGTGCTGTGTGATGACGGAGAGGCGCTGTTGGGCACCATGATCGAGAGTTTCCCCGAGTACGTGAGGACTTCGGGCCGAATGGCCGCACTCGTCAGCCTCTTTCTGGGTTCGGTAATGATTCTCGTGGGCTTTCTCCAAATCATCCTCATGCAGTACCCGACCTTTTCGGTGGGCTACGACGATTTTCTCCGTACGTACGTGCTGAGCCTGATGGTGGACATCCTCTTGAACGTAGCTATCATCCTGCTGGGAAAGAGTTTTCTGGAACAGGCCAGGGCATTGCTGTCGGTCTACCGGTTCAGGTCCAGTCTGGTCTATGTCGAGGCGAAGGGCGATTTCGAGAAGAAGGTACTGCCGGACCTCGGTGGGATTGTCTCTCCCGAACGTTTGTTCAACCCGCTGTGTCCGTGTGCCTTTAACGTGAGGTATTTTTCTGCCGAAGCGATTTCCGAGTCGATTACGCCGGAAGGTGTTCGGGACCTGATCTGCCTTGAGACATCGGGACGACTGTCCAAAGATCTTGGGCGCCTCAAGTTCCTGCCGTTCCAGGTCGATTTTGCGGAAAAGTACCCGTCTTCCTGGGCGCCGGGTGACGAATCCGAGGACGATATGGAGGAGCAGGCTGTGGCAATGGGCGAACCGACCCCGCGTGAGGACGATCGGCCCACGAGCCCGAACATTGGCGCTTCTCCCGGCGCGTGCCGGTGAGGTTTCCCGTTTCCGTGACTCGCTGCGCAAGCCCCGAGTCGACGATATCTTCAGGCATTCCACGGGGGGCCGTGGCGAGCGCACTCCCGGGGATACCGGAGATTCTTTTGTGATCCGGTCCGAACGAGGAGAGAGGCTCTCCCAAGAGATACGGAAAGAGGCGCCAAACTTGACCGTCGCGGTTAACCTGGTATCATTGAAGGAATTCTCGGTTGCAGCCGATCGAGTAACCGGTTCTTCAGAGCGGTCCCCAGTGTGGTTTTCCGGGGATGAGGTGAGCAGATGAGATCTTCGTTCCTACGGCTTGCAGTCGTCGCCATGGCCGTTGTATTCCTCGTTGCTGCGGGTGCCGCATCAGGCGAGGACTATCTTGTGATCAAGAAAAAAGGTGGTCCTACCCAGAAGGTGCCTCTGACAATTCCTCCGGACCAGATCGAGTCCTTTGAGGTGCAGTCGGGACCTCCGGGCGCAGGCGAGGCGCCGGCCGCAAGGCCCGGGCCGTCTGAAGAGTCTGCCGCGCCGTGGACGAGAAAACCTCAAGCTGAACCGGGGCCCGGACAAGAGCCCAAGACCATGGAGCTTCGACCTGGTGCACCCGGCACGACCCCTCTGATTCTCAAGAGAACGCCCGAGGGGGAAAAGGGGCCCGCTGCCACTCCCCGGGTGGAGAGAGGTCCCCGCGGTGAGACGTACCGAGAGCGGGAAGAACCTCTGATTTCAGGCCCGGTGGCTGCCGAGCTGCCGAAAGGCAAGGGGACGTTCTTCGTCAACCTGTACAAGTTGCCCGAAAACGTGAAGACGCTCCCTGACTTCAGTGCGCTCACACCCAAATCAACCACCACTGCTGACAAGATCAACCTGGACCTCTCTCGAAGTGCCAAGGAACCTGCCGAGCTTCCGGAGAATACCGAAGGACTGGGGATGCGTTGCTCCGGGATATTCGTGGTGGCAGGGGAGGGCATCTTCAAATTTAGGGTGAATTCCAAGGACGGCGCACGCCTTCACATTGACGACAAAACCCTTATCGAAAACGACGGAGTTCATCCCCCCACGTCCAAGACTGGGTTCGTGCATCTGGCCGAAGGGATTCACACCATCGTGCTGGACGGTTTCAATTCTCAGGGAGCGCCGGTGCTGCAGCTCTTCGTCACCCCGCCTCTGGGTAAGGAGCAACTCTTCTCCATGGCCGACGGGTTGGCTGGCTGGAAGGAGCCTGCCAAACCCTACGATGTGCTCTGGGGGCAGGTCTATTTCGTACCCAAAGGCAACTATCCCCGAGGACCCGATTTCAGCAAGCTCGCGCCGATCGGCCGACTCATCGCGAGCGAGCTTACCGTCTCCGGAGGCGAAGGTTTTCCGGGATTGCCGGGCCGAACCGAGATGGTCGGGCTGCGCTATGAGGGGTATTTCACCGTGGAAGGCGCAGGCATCTTCGCGTTCAGATTACTGAGCGATTACTATGCGAAAGTAACCATCGGAGAAAAAGACATCGTGGAAATTACCGGTGGAGGTCACCCCGAGCCCGGGGGCAAGCTCGGCTGGGCTTTCCTGCAGAAGGGGAACTATCCGATCAAGGTAGAATACTTTCACCCTGCGGGAACCCCGCGTCTGGAACTCTACGTGAGCCAGCCTCTCAAGTCTGAGGTGTTTTTCTCCCCCGCGCGCACCCTGGAAGGGTATCAGGCGCAGGAGCAAGAGGTCAGCCAAATTCCGGCGTTCGTCTATTTCCTTAAGCCCGGAACGAAGAAGCTCCCCAATTTCAACAAACTGACGCCGGCCGGTATGTTCTTTACCGACTCGATCAACTACCCGGTAGACAGGGGATCGACCGAGTTTCCCGGGGTCCCCAAACGGGACGAATGGCTGGGACTCAGGTTCTACGTCAAGTTCTCGTTGTCCCAAGAAGAGGCGGGGAACTATAAGTTCAGAGTGGTGTGCCGTGACGCAGCGCGATTGATCCTCGGGAAAAAGATGGTGTTCGACGTGGAGGGGACCGGCAAAACTCAGGAGAAATCCGGCACGGTGAATCTTGAGGCCGGCAGCCACGAAATGTTCCTAGACTTCATGGATTCCACCGGCCCCAACGGAATTCAGCTCTTCATAACTTCTCCCGGCGGGGAGGAGAAGGTATTCGCCTTCCATTAGCCGTTCAGACTGCAGGCCGGCATCACCTGCCGATATTGACAACCCATCCGTATGGGTCAGGTTTGGCGCCGGTCTGCATCCCTGTAATCTCCTCGAACAACTTTGCCGCCACCTCTCCGGTTTTGCCGTCCGCGACCACGTGGTCCTTCCCCTTGTACCGGAATAGGCTGACCGGCGAGATGACCGCAGCGGTGCCGGAGCCGAAAATCTCCTGGAGTGTGCCGTCTTCTGCGGCGCTCACAAGCTCGTCAATCGAGATTGTGCGCTCGGTAACCTTCAGGCCCAAGTCGCGCGCGAAGTGGATCACGGAGTCTCTGGTGACTCCAGGAAGGATCGTCCCCTCCAGGGCAGGAGTGACTATTTCGTCGCGAATGCGGAAGAATATGTTCATGGTGCCGACCTCTTCGATGGACCGCTTGTCCACCGCGTTGAGCCAGAGCACCTGAGTGAACCCCGCTTCATGTGCTTCTTCCGCGGCGAGGAGGGAAGCCGCGTAGTTGGCAGCGGTTTTGGCTTCTCCTACTCCTCCTCGGCACGCGCGGACGTATTTGTCCGTGACCATGATCTTAACCGGCTGAAACCCTTCCGGATAGTATGCGCCCACCGGAGACAGAATGACGTAGAAGAGATACGTCTTGGAGGGCCTCACACCGAGAAACGGATCGACCGCGATCACGGTCGGACGAATGTACAGCGAGGTTCCCGGTGACTTCGGTACCCAGTCCCGGTCTTTGCGGATGAGCCGACACATCTGATCCATGAACACGGCAGGATCCAACGGGGGTATGCAGACTCTTTGGCAAGACTTGTTGAAACGCGCGATGTTCATGTCAGGCCGGAAGAGGAGCAGGTCGTCGTCGGTGGGACCGACAAACGCCTTCATACCCTCGAATACCTGCTGCCCGTAATGCAGCATCATCGTGGCCGGGTGCAGGACCAGATCTTCCCTGGGCTTGATTTCCGGTGAGTGCCATCCGCCGCGATCGGGTGAATACTGAATCGTGAGCATGTGATCGGTGAAGATCTGTCCAAACCCGAGATTGTCTTCATCGTAGACAGGGGAACCAGTCCTGTTCCGCGGTACCGTTGCCATACATCCTCCCTCTGGTGTTCGGTTCAGGATAGCGAGAAGCCGGCCTAGCGACCTACTTCTCGAAGCCAGCACGCCCCGCGTCGTCAGACGCGCTATGGAAAAGTGGACGCAAAACCCGTGAGTTCTTGCAGGAATGGCAGGGAGTCGTTGCGAAAATGAGCCCTCTGTGTCAAGCCTCGAAAACTCCGGGGGTTTTGAAACCAGGTCCCGGCGCTGGTCGAGCGATCGCGGCCGAACCTCACGTTACCAGAGCCGAGGAACTGAGTCAAGTTGGGGTTTTCAGAGAGGGTAACTATTGAACGGGACGCACCGAACCCGGCCCCCGGTTAAGCTCCCGCCGCACCACCAGCACGAAGGTAATAGCGGCTGTACCGAGACCCGCGAAGAATAACAGCCAATTAAAGGGATTCGGCAATCCTCCGGCCATGATATTCCTGTAGTCGAGACAGAACGACGCTATGACCGTGAGCCCGCCGCACGTAATAATCGCCCAATCCAAACCAGTAGGCGCGAGCGGTCGTGTTTGCGATTCGAAGAAGAGCACCGTTACCCCTGCAGCGAGCATGGTCACGGAGACCAGCAGGGGGGCGAGCACGGGGGATACCCAGGGAACGGGAATGAGGAAGAGCAGATCCCAGGTCATGAAATCCGCCGGCCACCCAAGAAAGATCTTGAGCCAAACATAGAAGAAGATGTCCCAGACGGCGAAGGCGACCATGAAGTGGGCCCAGGCCTCCCTGCGGTTCCTGGCTGCCACGATCCCCACCATGGCCAGCATCACGAGGGTGCACACCTCTCGCCCCAACTCGATCGCGAGGCGTCTCCAGTGATGGTCCCCCAGCACATTAAGTTGTTCGAGAGTCAGCAGCGGGAAGCGAAAACCGCCCAGATCCAAGGGATAGTACAACGCTCGCAGATATTCAACCACGGCCGCTTCGACGAAGGCGAAAGCCACGGCCCAAACGATCACGGCAGGCAGATGCTTCACAGGATACCCCGAGAGGGAGGACCCTTCACCAGTAATCATCCACCCCGGTGGCCTGTTCGATAAAGCGGGTCCTCGTGTACGCCGGACATTCGCTACAGGAGAAGTCGGACCAGCGGCTGTGCAAAGCCAGGTCGAGACACTCCCCGTAGCGGTCGCAATCCACTTTTCGGTAAGGCCTGTCCGATTCCCGATTACCCTTAACCAACATTGGGCGAGGTTCCATGTCTTCTATAAAACCTCCTATCCGCTCCCGCAGTGGCCTCATTTGAGGCGCTGAATCCGGCTGTTCCGGAGATTGTGCGGAAACTCCTGTTCCATTCCCTGATTCGTGCACGCCAAATTTACTTAAGGCCCGGGAGAGACCCCCACGAGGCAACGCGATGCGCAGGTCGTCTTCGGTTCGGTCAGTTCAGGGCCTGTCTGCGAATCCCGCCCGCGTGACGGTCGCTCAAAACCGTTGAGACTTGACGCAGATAAGCTTCCTTACCTCTCGAAACACGGTCTTTAAAGCACTGTGAAGCCATTGTCAAGTCAAAATGGTCCGGCCTAACTGAGCGAAAACCGAAATTGTCTGGACTCAAGCAGACCGCGGTGGTAACATCCACAGCTTTCTGAAAGAAGATCACTCACTTCTCCGTCGGCCTACGCTCACCCCGGAATACGGCCATGGAAATAGTAGCCTACATATGGTCCAAAGGCTCCAAGATTGCCGAAGTCGTCTATAGGACCGGCTTCCACGTCGAAGTCCACGTAGCGGAAGACTTTCAGAGTCTGTCCGTGTCCCTGGATTTGCGCCATTCCGAGAACGGCCGCCTTCAGGGACGCTGGGAAGATGCTCTGGACGCCTATTTCAACGAAGGGTCCTTCGATTCCAAGGAGTCGATCTTTCCCGGCGAATTACGCAGATTCGGCAGCGCGAGGGATCACAAGTCGCTGTTTCGCCAAGCGATCCGAGCCCTAGCCAAAGACCTCGAGCCCCACGGGTACGAAGTCCAAGTGCATTACTCCTGAAGAATCAGCCTAAGTCCCGTACAAACGCGGAAACACGGTCGGCATTCTCTCTTCTCTTTCACGTCTTGTCAATCGATCGGAGCAACGAGGGAATTCGTCAAGACCGGTGGCGGAAGGATGGCCGGGGCAAGCCGTAGTCCGACTCACCCCGGAAAGAGCAGTTCTGTCAGCCCAGCGTGGCGGCAAGGAACAGCGTCCCCTTGCCTCTCTTCACCTTGACCCGAATGACCTTCTTTTCTTTGGCTGCTGCTATTGCGGTGTTCAACGCGGTAACGTCGGATACGGCCTTGCCGTCGACTTCAAGGATGACGTCACCGGGCCTCATGCCCATCTTGGCACCTGCGCCTGACGGCTTCAAATCTTTGACCCGGAGGCTGCCCCCATCCGGCAGCCCGAGCTTTTGCGCGGCCGCGGCAGGCAACGTTTCGATTTCGATGCCCAGGTCGTTGTTGGCAGTCTCACTTGCAGGAGCGCTCGGCGAGAGTGAAGCAAGGGCCTCTTTCGTGCGTTCAGCCAGCAGCACCGAGACGTCAAAGGTTTTCTTGTCCCGATAGACAGTCAGGGTACTTGTTGCGTTGGGGCGCTCGCGGCCGACGAGGTTCTTGAGATCCGCGGCGCCTCGTATCGGCTTCCCGTTGAACTGGACGATAATGTCCCCCGCCTTGATGCCGGCTTTTTCCGCGGGACTCCCCTCGATGACCTGCTGGACGAGTGCTCCCTCTTCCGTTTCGCGGCCGTAAGACTTGGCCAGTGGCTGAGTCAAATCCTGAATGTTCACACCCAGAAGGCCTCGCCGGACCTTACCTTCCTTCATGATGTCTTCGAGAATCAGCTTGGCTGAGTTCGACGGAATGGCAAAGCCGACCCCCTGGTTGCCACCGGATCGGGAAGCAATGGCGGTATTGATACCGATCAACTCTGCCTCGATGTTCACGAGCGGGCCACCCGAATTGCCGGGGTTGATGGCCGCGTCGGTCTGAATGAAATCCTCGTATCCCACGCCTTCAGCGGACCGGATGATACCCACGTTGGTCCTTCCTTTGGCGCTGACGATCCCCTGCGTGACGGTATGCGAGAATCCGAAGGGGTTGCCCACGGCAACGACGATCTCACCCACGCGAATCTTGCTGGAATCGCCTATCTTGGCTGCAGGCAATCCCGTGGCATCGATCTTTACCACCGCGATATCGCTCTCCGGATCCGCACCGATGAGCTTGGCCTTGAATGACCTCCTGTCGCTCAAAGTTACTTGGACTTCGTCGGCGTCCTTGACTACGTGGGAGTTGGTCAGGATGAACCCGTCCGCGGATACAATCACTCCGGAACCCAATCCCTGTTGCGGCGGTATGCCCCGTCCGTCGAACTCTTTCTTGAAGCGTTTAAAGAACTCGTCTCCGAAGAACTCCCGAAACGGGTGATTCCTGAGCGACGGATCCGTATCTCCCTCGGAAGACTCCATCTTGGCTTTCTTCGTGGAACTGATGTTCACCACGGAAGGGGTTATCTTTGCCGCTACCTCAACAAAGGCCTGGTCGAGTTGCTTCAATGCCGCGGGAGCTTCTGCTCGGACGGGCATTGCCGCGACGGCTGCGAGCAGCCCGATCGCCAGTAAAGCAACTGCCCATGGCGCCATTGAAAAGTAGGGGGGTTTGGTCATCGATGTCTCTCCTTCTCGGAAGTGTAATATAAAGTATTTGGACCCACGTCCGCAGATTTGGTTCTGCTCCGGTCGTCACGAGGTTCCCCTGGCCGACCACCCGGGGTCTATAGCACAGTGGTACTCACACTCAAAAGACTTTTCCCTTTGTTGTGAATCCGGGGAGAGAATGGTGACGAGAAGTTCGCAACGAGGTCAAAACAGGGGTAGAACGGATCGTGTCCTCTTGGATAGCCGGCTCGCGCCCCTTCAGTGGATCTTCTGGCCCGACGCGGTCACCTGAAAGCGGCCCTGATCCGACTCCACGTCGGGTCTGCTCCGGTCGGGGTCGGTATTGATCACTACCCATCGCCACGGGCCGGCGGTATCGGGGGTGAATTCGAAGGAGGTGCGTCCGGTAGGGACCTTCAGGAGGACGTAGGTTCCAATGGGTCTTACGAAGACCACGAAATAGCCCGCCCCCGCTCCTGTCCCGCCTGAACAGGTCCACGAGAAAAGTCCCGAATCTCCCAGTTCGATGGGCGGGACCGGATCGAGCCTCGGACGACAAACACCGTAAGCACCCTCGCCTTCACCAAGGCCTTCCCCGGTCATGGCTCCAAGGCACATAACGAGCGCCATCATGCATGGCATGACCCATGATTGCGAACGGTGTTCGACCAACGATCCTCCTGACGGACACGCCCGGAACGCGTCGGCAAGCCGGCGGTGGGCAAGGCCTCCATTGCTCACTATAATTAGCCGAAACAACCAATCCTTGCAAGGCCTTCGGTGGCCGCAGGACGTGGGGAACGTCCGCGGGTTGGCCTCGATCCGGGAACTTTCCAGACGGAATTGTTCCTGGATTCCCCAGCACGGTGTCTTCCCTGGGCTCCGTGCTCCCGGCTGTCCCACCAATTCCGCTTGGGAGGCTGCGGCAATCAACCGGAGCTGCACCGTTTGGGGTTGCGCAGCAGCAGACGTAGCGCCCGGGACCCGAGTGATGGTATAATCCGCCAATCAACGCGGGCGGTTGCGAATGATTTCAATCGTAGTCCCTGTATACAATGAACAGGAGTCCCTGCCGGAGCTTTTCCGACGGCTGGGCGCGTCGGCAGAGACGTGGGGAGAGCCGTTCGAAGTCCTCCTCGTGGATGACGGTTCTGCGGACGCGTCCTGGGAGGGAATCCGTGCCTTGAATGCACAGGATCCCCGCTGGAAGGCTGTACGACTCGGTCGCAACTTTGGACATCAGGCAGCTATCTCGGCAGGCATTCACTTCGCCGGAGGCGACTGCGTGGTAGTCATGGACGGGGACCTGCAGGACTCTCCGGAAGACATCGGGCATTTTATCGAGAAGTGGCGCGAAGGGTACCACGTGGTCTATGCCGTGCGAACCCGGCGCAAGGAATCCTCCGCAAAGAAGGCGGCCTACAAGGTCTTCTACCGCATGCTGGCTGCGCTGTCCTATGTGCACATGCCGCTGGACGCCGGCGACTTCGGCCTCATGGACCGGAAGGTAGTGGATATCTTGAAGTCCATGCCGGAACGAAATCGATTCGTCAGAGGATTGCGGTCCTGGGTGGGTTTCAAGCAGATCGGAATCCCTCACGAGCGGCAGGCGAGAGCCGCTGGGGAGGTGAAATACACCTACTGGAAGCTGCTCAAGCTGGCCGTCGACGGTATCTTTTCGTTCAGTGCGATCCCGTTACGGCTTGCCACGTTCCTGGGCATCGGCACTTCCATCTTGTCCATAATTGCTGCCGTGTTTTATCTCCTCACCCGCCTTTTCCCCGCATTCTTTCAGGGTATCGGTTTCCCGATGGTTCCCGGTTTCGCCTCGCTCATCATAGCGGTCTTTTTCCTCGGAGGAGTACAACTCACGTGCCTGGGTATCGTCGGGGAGTATATCGCTCGCATATACGATGAAGTGAAGGCCAGACCGCTGTGGACCACCATGGAGGTCCTCGGTATCGTCGACGAGGCCGCGGGAAAGGATGGCCCATCCAAACCCGGATCCCAGAGGATATGCGGTTAGGGTGTCGGGAATGAGTCTATGACCGATCTTGGATTTGACAAATTCGCCGCCGGATATACCGAGACTCTCGACCCGTGCCTGAAGTTCTCGGGAGAGAGCAGCGACTACTTCGTTCAGTACAAGCTGCGCTGTCTGCTGGATTGCGTCTTGGACCAAGGCGCGCATCTCGAGATCCTGGACTTCGGATGTGGGGTGGGTAAACTCGCTTCGCTGGTGGCCGGTGCAGTTCCGGGAAGTGTCGTTCACGGGTACGACGTGTCGGACCGATCCGTCGAGGCTGCCCGCCGAGAGTTTTCCGCCGTCGAGAACCTCTTTTTTCACGCGTCGTTGCCGCCGGCGACACAGTACGACCTTATCTACGCGGCCAACGTGTTCCACCACGTGAAGCCCGAGGAACGCCCGCAGGTGCTGCTCGACCTGAAGCAGTCGCTGAAATCGGGAGGAAGAATCGTCATCTTCGAGCACAATCCCTGGAACCCGTTGACGCTTCACCTCTTCTACACCTGCCCGTTCGACAAGGACGCGAAGCTCGTCTTCAGATTCGAACTGGTGAAGATGGCCGCGCGAATCGGCTTGAAGGTCGTTCTCAGGCGGTACATCGTGTTCTTTCCCCATTTCCTTCGAGGGCTGAGGAGGTTTGAATCGAAACTCGGCTCTGTCCCGCTCGGCGCGCAGTACATGCTCGTCTTGAGTCTCTGACCGGAGAATCATATGCCGGACGAGCGCAGAATGCGCAGCTATTGGCTCCTTGCCCTTCTCGGCACCGCGCTGTTCTTTCTCCTGGTCGTGCGCAAGCTCCTGATGCTGAAATGTATTTTTCTGGAGGATGCCTGGGACGCACTTTGGCCCTGGTTCGCATACCTGGCGGACAGCCTCGGTGCGGGTCGGTTCCCGCTCTGGGACCCGCATTCCAGTTGTGGTTTCCCATTCTACGCGAATCCTCAGGCCGGCACGTTCTACCCGGTCTATGTTGCTGCGGGATGGCTCTTTGGAGGCAGTTTCCGGGTGTTCCAGTATCTGTGGCTCGGGCACTGGCTCTTCGGGATCCTCGGGATGTTCTTTCTCGGCAAGCGGCTAGGCCTGTCGCCGCTGGGAACGTTCATCGGCGCGATCACGTTCGGATTCAGCGGATTCTTTATTGGAAACGCCCAACACACGGCCTTCCTCAATACCGCGTGTTACATCCCCTGGGTATTGCTGGTCGTCGATATCGCACAGGAGGGGGGACTCCGTCACGCGATGCTCGGCGGAGTGCTCTTCGGCATGGCAGGTCTTGCCGGATACCCCGGGATGGCGGTGTACCTCTCGATCATGTTGGTGGTGTGGTGCCTCCTCAAATACGGCACGGGCCGGCGAAGCCTGGCGACCCTCGCCTTGGCCTTGGTCGTGGGATGCATCGTGGTGGCACCCGCTTATCTCTCGTTTTTCGTGGAAGCCGCAAGCATCACGAACCGAACCGGTCCGCTGGACGTGGAGGTGGCGTGTCGTTCCGAGCGTTTTCCGCTGTCAGCCATGGTTTCATTGATCGCCCCCCAGTTCCCGCTGAACTTCCGAGAGCTGATCGATTGCGACCGCTCCATGGCCGACGGATACCTGGGTGTCTTTGGGCTCATGTCGGTCCTTGCGGTGATCTTCTCTCCGCGGTTACGGAAGTCCTGGAGTTGGCTGCTGGTATGGATGCTCGTTGCATGGCTCTTCTCCCTCGGCTCCGAGGGAGGTTTGAGGATCATCGGCTATTACCTGTTTCCCCCCCTGCGGTATGTACGCCACAGCGCACTCTTCAGGGTGTTCTGGATCCTCGGGGCCTCGGTCTTGGCCGGAGTGCTGATCGACCGGCTGCAGAGTAGAAATGCAGGGGAGCAAGCCACGCTGACCTCTCGCTGTCTGGTAATCCTGGCGGTCCTTCTGGGAATGTGCGGGTGCGTGTTCCTCTGGGTTCTGCTCGTCCCGAAAGCGAACGGGCCGTTTCTCGTTTCCTGGATCGTGAGCACCCAGGCCGCGATCATCCTGGCGTATCTGACTGTCTTTGGCCTGTACAAGGCCGGACACCTGAGGCCGCTGCTGTTCCTTGCCGCAGTCTGCATGCTGGCAGGCGGCGACCTTGCCGCGCATTTCTACGGCAACAGGACACTCGTATGCGCCGAGGTAGAGGAGGCTCCACCTGTGCTGCAGGTCGCCGACATGGCCCAAGCCCAAGCCGGCGTTCCGTTCACCGGTCGAGAGAAACGCCTGGACGCACCCCAGTATCATCCAAATCAGGGCCTGTTCGATCGAAAGTTCTACATCAGGAGCTATAATTCGGCTATTTCTCCGGACTACGATTTCCTCGTCGGGGGGAGTGTGGGTGGAGCTGCGTCTCATCCTGTGCTGACGGAGTTCCTCGGCGTCCTCGAGCAGTCCCCCCGGTTCTGGTTGACCCCTCGGGCGGCCTTCGCTGACGAACAGGACAAGAATGCCTTGACGCTCCTCCGCAATACCGGGCCGGCAGCAGGTGTGCCGGTCTTCATCCACGCGAGGGTTCCCTACGTCAGTGAGCGCCTGGAACAACCGGTTGTGCCGGGGAGCTTCGGGAAGGTCGAGGTCCTTGAATACCGGCCCGAAGAGATCGTCCTCCGGGCCGACGCGCCAGAGGACGCGTGGCTGTTCTGTCTGGAACGTTACTCCCCGAGTTGGAGAGCGTCCGTTGACGGCTCACCCGAGCCGATCCGGCGCGCTGACTTCTGCTTTCGCGCAGTACGAGTGCCTCAAGGATCTCATCGAGTGGAGATGACGTTCGCCCCGTGGATCTACCGCCCGCTCTGGTTCGCCTCTTGGTCATTGAGCCTGCTCGTCGTGGTCGCCTGCCTCGTCCGACGGAGACACCGGCAGTAAATTTCGGACGATATCGATTCGCAGTCGAAGAAATAATCTGAGGAGAACCTTTTTGAAAGAAGGTTTCTCCCCAAATTCCTCTTTAGAATTGCGACCTGGTATCACGCGGAATAGGTTTTGCGAATGGTGTCGAATTCCGCGGCCACCTCGACGAACACCTCAACCAGGTCCGGATCGAAGTGTTTCCCTTTCCCCTCGACCATAATCTTGACCGCTTCCTCGTGCGCGAAGGCCTTTTTGTATCGCCGCTCGCTGGTCAAGGCGTCGTAGACGTCGGCCATGGCGACAATCCGCGCGGAAAGCGGGATCTCCGGGCCCCTCAACCGAAACGGGTACCCACCGCCGTCCCATCGTTCGTGGTGATGGTACGCGATGTCCCGAGCGTGCGAGAGAAAGCTCTTTTCACCCAATTCTCGCGCGGCCTCTGCCAGCGCGTCCCCGCCGATCTTGGGGTGCTCCTGCATCTTTAGGAACTCTTCCGCGGTAAACTTCTCGGTGGAGAGCAGAATCGAGTCCGGGATGCCGACCTTGCCGATGTCGTGCAGGATCGATGACCGGACGAGATCGTCGATGAACCCCTCGGTCATAATGCCCTCGTAGCCCTCACGGTGTGCGAGGCGCGCGGCGAGGCTTCTGCAGTAATTCCGGATGCGGACAAGGTGGAAGCCGGTCTCACGATCACGGCTTTCGGTCAATTTCGCCAGAGAGAATATCGTCGCATCCTGGGTGGCCTTGATCTGTTCGAAGGACTTGACCAGTTCCTCGTGCAACCGAACCTCTTCCGTGACATCCAGGCCCATCCCCAGGATGCCGACTACCCCTCCGCCCTTCTCCACCATGGGGGTGAGCGCCAGTGACATGGTAACACTCCGGCCGTCCTTGGCGCGCTGTTCCATTTTGCCGTACACGATGCCGATCTTGGTCTGGACCATCTCTCGCAGCTTGTCCACGGTTTCCGTACTCACGGCATCGGGCGGATAGATGCGGGTGATTGAGCTGCCGATCATCTCCTCCGCGGTAAAGCCGAGGATGTTTTCGGCTCCCGAGTTCCAGAAGAGCACGCGTTGAGACAGATCGGTCAGGATCACCGAGACGAGCGTCGAACTGTCCAGAATCCCCTGAAGAAAGTCCTTCTCCCGCACTATTTCGAGTGTTTTTTCCGCGGATGTCTCTTCCAGGAGGCGCCGGTGCTCGCGCTCCGACTGGGTAAGCCGGCTCACTTCCAGGCCCCGTACCAAGGCGAACTTGAGGAGCCTCTCATCAAGCGGTTTCTCGACAAAGTCGTGGGCCCCCTCCTGCACCGCCCTGATAGCCAGCTCGCGATCTGCCTTGTCCACGAGCACTACGATCGGCACTCCTTTGTGGAATTCCCCGATGTTGCGTGCGGCCTCGATGCGGCGGGCCGCGTGCTCCCCTGCATCCACCACGACCAGTCCGGGCCGAATGTCCTGGACCAGTTGTGTGGCATCCGAGTCCGTGCCGACGGGTAGGACCGCGGCATCCTCCGCTTCCAGCAAATTTCTCAGCAAAGCGAAGAGCGTCGCATCATCGGACACGGCAAGAACCATCGTCGACAGTGGCGAGCCCCGACCGGATCGGTCAGGCTGGAGGACCGGGGCTGCATCGACACTCCTCACAGCCCCGCCCGGCTCGTGGGATGACTTCTGTTCTCGGGCATCCATGGCATCAGTCTCCTGTCCGGATGCGAAACGGAGGACCACACGCGGATCCTGCCGCGAAGGCTGCACCGGATATGGGGTTGGAGAGGTTGTCCAAGAAAAGCTCTCTTGCCGAGGCAAGATCCGCTCGGAGGGCTTCCCCCCTCCCGTCGATGGGACCGCCCCTTCCCATGCCGACGCGGGCCGCAAATCGGCTCGAATGACGAGGCGCCCTTCCTGATCGCGGCATGCGTGAGAGGGGCAGATCTCATTCTATGGCTTGGGTCGCCGGGCGTCAACCTGAGGAAGCAACTGCCCCTTCAGGCGACCTAGCAGTTGACGGAAGTCCTGCGCTTTCCGATCTTGCCTTCCGAATCAGAGACTCATGGTTTGGGTGCCACTGCTGGCTTGCCCAGCAGTGTTTCCGGAGCATGCACTGCTGGCCAAGTGGCACCCGTTTCCAGAGAATCAATCAAATAGCCCCAGGAAACTTCTCGAATCGAGGTCCATCCAAGCGGCGTTCCATCACAACAATCGCTCGCAAATTCCAGCAACAGCCATAATGCCGCGGCGTTCATGTGCGCAGCTTGAACCGGTAGGCACCTGTTTCCCGGAATCCCGCGTCCAGGTATTCCCTGGGCCTGATCACCATCTGGGACTCAAGGATGTCGATCACGTGGTAAGTAGTGTCCCAGTCGGTTACCAGAGGAGCACCACCGGCGCATACCACGACGGTGGCTTCTCGTTCCGGAACGCGGACCTCCAGGATCGACGCTCGATGCTTGTGCCCCTGAAGAATGAGATCGAATCCCAACGAAGTGCAAATGTTGAGGATCTCACCCGCGTCAGACAGGGAGTGGGCCCAAAAGGACGAACCCCGGATAACCGGGATCACCGGGTGATGGAGGAAGAGGATCTTCCGGTAATCCGGCAGCCGGGCGGCTGCTTCCTTGAGCCAATAACGGGTGGCTCGGGCAACGGTTCCGGGCCAGGAAGGGAAGAAGTGCACCGAGTTCAGCCCGAACAACGCCACCCGCGATTCCTCGTGACAGCGAACGACCCTGTCCGGTTTCCCAAAGAAACCTTCATAGCGCCTCATGGCCAATGAAGGTACCGTCCATTCCCAGAAGGCGGAAATGGCTACTTCCCGGTTTCCGGGTACGCTGACATAAGGGACCTCCAGAGAGTCCAAAAAGGCCCGCGCGCGTCTGAACTGGGAGAGTCGGCCGCGGTCGGTGATGTCGCCGGTGATCACCAGCAGGTCGAGGTTTTGCGAGGCGAGATCTTCCCCAAACGACCGGAGGAGCCCCCCGTTGACGCTGTGACCGAAATGAAGGTCCGAAATGTGGGCAAGTCTCATGACAAAGGAGCATAGAACCCGCACGATCGCAAGTCAACCTCGGTCTCGCGTCCGTGTTGCGGCGCCGAGATTTCTCGGTATCGGTCCGGATGCGATTGTGTGTCAAACGAGGAATCCTGATGCCCCAGCCGTCCCCCGGAGGGAGGGTGAGGTCACCGGCACGATGCCGGCGCCACGGAGAGGAGTCCCCCCACGTCGCGCTCCTGACAGAGTGAGGGTTGGCCACCTCCACCGGCTGCGTGCGAAATCGTATCATTACGAAAAGACCTGCCCCGCGGTGGCTGCCGCTGGGATGGCTTCCAGGGCCGGCCGCGAAGAAAAACTTCCCAAGCGACTTCACTCGTGGATAAACCAGCTTGATTTTTTTCGTTGAATTAACTAGAATTCCATTAAAATCCCGATGCTTGATATCAGGCATTAATTGAAACCGTTTCCCGGCATCTGGGCGAGAGCCTCTGGAAGGGAGACAAAGGAGTCATGTCATGATCAAAGGGTGGATCGCTGCGCTGTGTGCAGTCATTATAGTGCTGGGCTTGCACGGAGCCGCCTTCAGCCAGGGTTACGACGCCTATTCTCCTCAGGCCCAGGGATACGGATCGTACGGGCAAAACTACGGACAATACGGTCAATCCGGTTACGATCAGGCGGCATACGCTCAGGCATACGCCCAGTCTCAGGCTCAGGCCCAGGCTCAAGCTCAGGCTCAGGCCCAGGCTCAAGCTGCCTACGCTCAGTACGGGCAGTATGGCCAGTACGGCCAATACGGCCAGAATGCCGCGGCGTACCCCCAGCAGAACGTCCAGGCCCAACAGGCATACCCGCAGGGTTACGGCCAATCCGGCGCGTATCCTGCCCAAGGATCTGCCGCCCAGTCTTCTCGCGCGCAAAGGCAGGGAACCGGCAACCAGTACTATTATGTGGATCCCCAAGTCTCCTCAACCCAAGGCACGGCCCCAATGGTGACCATGCAGGATCCCAACAGTGCCTACTGGGATGGTAAGGACAACTACGCTGACGAAGACCAGCAGGTTGCTCCCCAGGCCGCGCAGCAACCGCAGCAGCAACCGCGGCAGCAGGCCGTGAGACAGGCTCCCCAGCAGGCCCCTGCATCTTCGCCTTCGGCCACCCAGCAGCGCAAGAGCCGTCGAAACGTGGTTCGCCGCGAAGGTTCCGTGACCCCTCCGCCCCCATCTAGGACATCCACTCAGTGGGGTAAGCAGGAGACCGCTGCCCCGGAAGCCAAGTCCTCGATGAAATGGGGAAAGACCGAGCAGGCGGAATCGAGCAGTGTTGCTGCCCCGGCACAGGAAGCACCCGCTCCCAAAAAGAGCATACAATGGGGCAAGACCGAACTGCCGTCTCGCCAGGATTCTGGCGCTGCCTCGTCCCAGGTGACGGAGGACGCGCGACGCCCCGAGGCCAGTGCTCGGCCGCAGGTCGAATCCCGTGCGCCCGAAAAGAAATTCTCTTGGGGAAGCCAAAACTAAGTACACCATTTCTCAAGTACGGTGGCGTAATTGCGTGACCGTACGGGTGCTGCATGTTGCGTCCCGGTGGGACGCACCTTGAATAGCCACGGGTTTCAACCCGTGGGACGAAGGCCCCGAGGGACACGGTCTGGACCCTGAAAGGGTCCACCAATCCCGCAATCCAGGGCTCGTGCCTGGTCGACCCCTTCAGGGTCGGTTTCGAACAATGGCTGGTCGCCTCCTTCCACGGGTTGAAACCCGTGGCTACTGTTGGTCAGCCCCTTCGGGGCTTGACGGGTGTCCCGAATACGAAACCGTATTTCCGCCATCGTGCACTAAGGTCGAGGGCGCGCTTCCGAGCCGTACTTGACCAAACTCAGGCCGCACAGGGCTGACGGGTTGCCAGACCTGTCAGCTTCGCGGCCTCCCGCAAACCCCTCCTGCCCCCTCCCCAAGCCATTTGACTTTAATCTTGTTTCTGCGGGCCGCTCTGCTCGTCAAGCAGTGCTCGAATCCGGTCAGCGTTCTTGGTCAGATCGTCGAGTAGCGGCTCGATCACGAGGACCCATTCCGGGTGATCCGAGGGCTTGATGCTCCCGGTTTCGAGGACCTTGGCCACGACAAAGACGGTGGCGCGTGCGCTCGTGATCTCCTTGTGAATTCTCTCTATGGTCCATTTCTCTTCGGGCATTCCCACCTCCTCGAAGCAAAGATGATTCAGCTATTCTGCGAGATACGCCCGATTATTGCCGGAAATGCTGCGAGGCGCAACAGAGATCTCAACCTGAGTGTGTTTGGAAGGCGTCATTCATGTGAGCCCCGGGAGCCGAGACGGTCTCCCGGGGCGTTCGTTTCAGCTTCGATCGGGTATCAAAGGTCCTCGCGAATCGAGGTTTCCTCACACTCCTTTGCCGGTAATCCGCTCATCATGCATCAGCCGCTCTTGAATTCCTTTTCCGACCTGGTAAGTCACTTCGAATTCGGTCCAGAACGCTTTGTCCTTCTTCTTCCAGTCTGGGCCGAAGCGCTCGTCGAAAAATACTCCCAGCCGCTCGAACAGCAGCTTCCAGGGCGGCTCTCCTCGCTCATGGGCGCTGAAGATCTCCGTCAACAGCTCATCGAGATCGGGGAGTGTCTCTTTGGGGAGATAGGCAATCGCGCCTTTTCGGATGCAGGCCAACAGCGTTTCGGGATCGATGGCATGGGCCGTTAGCATGACTGTCGGAAAATTTCGATCCACGGATTCTTCCAACAGTTTCATGCCGTTCACACCCATGATATCCAGGATGACCAGATCGTACCGATTTTCTTTCAATTTCTCGGACGCGGTTTCATAATTCGCGGCGGTGTCCAGTATTGCTCCCTCAAGAATATCTTCTATGGACCCGAGTATGTCGGGTTCATCATCTACGGCCAGAATGCGCTTCCCTGCCAACCCTGATTTTTCTTTCATGGTTCAAACTCCGTATAATGTGATTCCCGTACCTCGTGTCGTGCAGAATTAGAACAATTCCACGCTCGATTGTCAAGCTCGATGCCCGACTTTTGCCGGACAATGCGATGTGAACAAAGAGCGCCATGGGGGGATGCCCCCAAAGCCCATGGGTGAAGCGGGGTTCTGCCCGTCCCCTTTTCGATGTGCTTGACCGTTCAGTCGCTCCTGGGGCGCGTATCTTGTCCGCGCGTGTTGCTGCATGGCGATCTTGAGGTTCACGAGTGGCAGAGGAGCGTGAGTTCCGAATGATGAACTACTGAAGAGTGAGCGAGATGCCAAACACGACGAGTTTCGACTTCAGCCTGTATCAATTTGGCTGGGTACCGCGGCGCGAGCCAGGGAGGTAACATGCTCACCTGCGCCCCGTACCGGTTGCCAGGGAGACAGCGGATTGAACGCAGAGAACGCGCTGCGTGTCGGGGGCGCCCTCTTAAACGAGGGGTGAGCGAGATGCCGTCGCTTCTGGGTGTTCGTGGAGTTGAACAATTACGGAGCGGTTTTTCTTGACTCCCGGGTATTGTACCGGTAATTTGGTCATCATTCGTGTTTGGCAAATGAAGGGTCTTTGGTAAACTGGCAGACACAGCACAAAGAGAACAGGAGGTAGAGGTGAGAGCAAAAAGATTGGCAATCGTCGCCGCGATCTGCTTGATCAGCTTGGGTCTACTGGTCGGTCCAACCATGGGACAAGCTCCCAGCCTGGATAAGTGGAAACCGGCCTTTGATCCTTCAGGGGCCAAGTACAAATGCATTGTGTCCAATGTCTCTCATCCAGTCATCAAAGGGGTCTTTGCCGGATTCGCCATCCGGGATGAGCTCTGGAAACGGACCAACGGCCAGATCTACATCGATTTCAAACCCTTCTCCATGCTCGGAGGAGAGGTGGAAGTCCTGAATCAACTCCAGATGGGCGCGATCCAGGGCATGGGGTGCAGCTCCGTGGCCGCTACCAACCTGGGACCCAGGTTCGGGCTCGTGAACCTTCCGTTTCTCATCGATTCATTCGAAAAGCTCGACAAGTTCGTGGCCAGCGGGAAGATTTTCGATCATTTCATGATGGCCATGGACCATCAGGGGATCATTGGCCTGGACATTACCGGTTACGGCAATTACGGCTGGGCCACGATGACGCCGGTCCGAAACCTTGCGGACGCAAAGAAGATCAAGTTCCGCACGGCTGAAGCTCAGGTCAACCAGTTGCTCTATAACGAGTGGGGATTCAACCCCGTGGTCATGCCATGGCCGGACGTTCCCATTGCCCTGAAGCAGGGGGTCATCACCGGCTTGGACCACACCCCCATGGTCTGCAATATCACCAAGAAATTCGAGGACGCGAAATACTTTACCTACGTCAACTACGCACAGGGACTTTTCATCTGGATTTTCAACAAGGCCTGGTTCAACGCCCTGCCGGCCGACCTACAGAAGACCTTCAAGGAAGTCGTCCACGAAGTCTGCGCCAAGATCCGCAAGGAAACCGTGCTGCAGGAAGCCGAACAGATTGAAATGGCCAAGAAGGCCGGCATCGAGTTTATCACCCTGCCGGCGGATGAGATAGCCATCTTGCGGAAAAAGGGTGACGCGGTCCACAAGAAGTACGCCCCGGAAATCAACAAGCTGTATCCGACGGATACCTACCGACCGGCCAACTACCTCGAAGAGGTCGACGGGTACATAGGTTACAAGCCGTAGGTCGGGATTAAGCTACATCGGGGGGCAGGCCGCCCTCCGATGTAGGCTGCGAAACCTTGACGGAGTCAGCGAGGGCATTTCCAGGCCGGCTCTCGGTCCGCGGACAGGATGCGCTCCACGTCCGACATCCAAGAACCCCACGCCCATTCGCCAGAGATGTGAAGGAATCTCAATATGTTCGGAAAGATCCTCAAGATAGTCGACAAGGTCCTCACGTTTTTCGAGGAATGGACCCTTTTTATCGCGGTGATGGCAGCCCTGGGGGCGCTGTTTGTCAACGTGGTATTGAGGTACGGCTTTAACTACACCCTGGCCTGGTCGGAAGAGCTGGTGCGGGAAGTGATCATTTACACAACCTTCATCGGTCTGGGTGTGGCAATCAAGAACCGCTCCATGATCAAGATCGACGCGGTGGTGCAGTTGGTCCCCAAGCTGAAAATGCCCTTGGTGTACTTCAGCAACGTGGTCACGATAATCTTTGCGTTGATGATGATGTACTACGGGTCGAAGATGGCCGTGATGCAGGCAGCGACCCACCAGACGACCATCATCATGGACATTCCTCTCGTCTATCTGTATGCGATCATCCCCGTCACGGGGGTGACCATGTTTTGCCGTACTATACAGATCATGTACCAGGATTATCATGAACAGCGCGCCGCGCGGTCAGGTGCGAAATGACCGACGTCCCGAAATGTTGCGTGCCCCTGCCTCTACGGAACCTTTAGGCTCAATGAACGATTAGGAGACACACCCTCATGGAGTCGAGTCACGTCATCATCCTTCTGATTCTGTTGGGCTGCATGGCCACCTACATTCCCGTTTTCATGTGCCTGTTTTTTACCGCGGTCCTCGGCTTCCTCCTCTTCACCGATCTTCCCCTTCTGTTGCTCACGCAGACCCTCTTCCGGAGCATGGACAACTTCGCACTGGTGGTGGTCCTCTTTTTCATCCTTTGCGGCAACATCATGACCACCGGTACCATTGTCGAAAAGCTCATCAAGATGGCTAACGCCCTGGTGAGCTGGCTTCCCGGTGGGCTCGGCATGGCCGGTGTCATGGCCTGCGCTCTCTTCGGAGCGATCTCCGGTTCCACCGTGGCCACCGTGGTGGCTCTCGGGGGCTTTATGATCCCGTCGCTTCTGGAGAAGGGGTATCCGAAAAATTACACTGTGGGGTTGATGACCACCTCAGGCAATCTCGGCGTGATCATTCCCCCAAGTATCTCGATGATCCTCTACTGCATGATCAGCAACGTCTCCCTGGAAGGTCTTTTTCTGACCGGCTATGTCCCGGGAATCCTCATCACCGTCTTGACGTGTGGTTACACGTACTTCCTGTTCCGCAAGGATACGCAGATTGTGCGTACGACGGTGGGCAGCTTCCGAGAGATGGTGGAAATCTTCAAAGAAGGGTTCTGGTCTCTGATGCTGCCGGTCATCATCTTCGTCGGGATTTTTTCCGGCATGTTCACCGCCAATGAGGCCGCTGTCATCGCGTGCGTCTATGCGCTTATCGTAGAGCTGTTCATCCACCGCTCCATGAAATTCAACGAGGTGAAGAAAGTAATAGTCTCCTCGGCAGTCACTTCCGCCACGCTCCTGATCATCGTGGCCGGCGCCAGTTGTTTCGGCAGGCTGCTGACCCTGGAGAGCATCCCGCCGAAAATCACTGAAGCGGTCATGTCTACCATTCAATCCCCCGTGGTTTTCTTGTTGGTCATGAACCTGCTGCTGCTGGTGATAGGCATGTTCATGGACATTATTTCCGCCACCATGATCCTCGGGCCCGTGTTTCTGCCGATGCTCGCTGCCTTTCACATTGACCCGATGCACTTCGGCCTGCTCATGACCGTGAACCTGGCCATCGGCTACTGCACCCCCCCCGTCGGGGTCAGCCTCTATATTACCGGGGCGATGGTCAACAAGGATCTGATTTGGGTTACCAAGGCGTGTCTTCCGTTTCTTATTATCCAGATCGCTGTGCTCATGATGATGACCTACATGCCGGATACGGTCCTCTGGCTCCCCAGGCTGATGGGATATGTATCACAGTAGCTCCGGCGCGTTTCGGCGGCGTGTGGTTCAAGAACGGGGTGCGCGGGCGGCTGAGCTAAGCGCGTAATCCGTTTGTCAAGAGTGCTCCCCAGACCTGATTGCAGCCGAACGCGGACACGTCCTGGAGACCGGATGAGTCATCCTCGAGGACATGTGCTCCGCGCTCGGCAATAATCCCGAAGTCCGAAAAGCCTTCCTCGGCGCAGCCGCACACTAATACCAAGTCGCTTTCAAAGAGGTTTTTTTGGGGGGAACTTGTTTGAAAACAGGTCTCTCCCCAGACGCTCATAAGCGTCAAATTTCAGTACGCTCCTTTTTGATGTAAGCTGGTTGCCTCGATAAGGGCGCCGAAGCCAGCGAAACGCTCGTCGGATTCCAGGACAAGAACTCGGCCCCCGCCGTCATTCCGGCGGAGGCCGGAATCCAGTCACACGAGCGTTTGGTACAAATCCTCCCACTCCCGATTACTCTCTTCGATTAACCGGACCTTCCATGACCGTCTCCAATCTTTCTACCTCTTCTCCCTTTCAATCGCGGATTCCATGCTTCCGTGCAATTCGTACCAAACCAGGGTATGCACACCGTAGCGCTTGGTAAATCCGTCCGCCACGTCGTTCTTGTGTTCCCATACCCTCTTGACCAAATCGGACGTCACTCCGACGTACAGGGTGCCGTTTCTCTTACTCGCGAGGATGTAGACGGCAGGCTGTTTGGTCACAGGGGTTCGCCTCTCGTCCTGGATTCCGGCCTTCGCCGGAATGACGGAGGACGGAACAGTCCAGCCTTAAGGTGGCGCCTTTGGGGACTCGGGGGGAACTTCTTCGCAGAAAGAAGTCCCCCCAAATTGCTCTTTGGATTGCGGCTTGGTACTATACCTTGGCCAGGCTGCGGCCTTCGTGGAATGCCTTGAGGTTGATGTCGACGAGTTTGGGCTTGATGGATTCTTTGAGCACTGTCTCGTAGGTTTCGGCGGGGATGTCGAGGTACTTGGAGAGCACCCCGAGGAAGATCACGTTGGCCACTCTCGGATTGCCGATCTTGGCCGCGACCGCGTTCCCGTCGACGATGACTGCATCCGGCACGCGTTCTTGAATTTTCTCCAGGATGTCCGGTGGATACTCCTGCTTGCCGGTAAAGACCGCGGGGGGAAGGATCTTGTGATCGTTCACGATCACTTTCCCCTTCTCGGACAGGAATGAGAAGTACCGCAGCGTCTCCAACTGCTCGAAGGAGAGGAGCACGTCTGCTTCCCCGGTCTTGATGATGGGTGAACTGACCCGTTTGCCGAATCGGACATGGCTGGAGACCGAGCCGCCGCGTTGCGCCATTCCGTGAATCTCGTTCTTCTTCACTTCGTACCCGTTTGCCGCGGCAACCCGTCCGAGCACGTCACTGGCCAGAATGATTCCCTGGCCTCCGACACCGACGATCAAAACATTGTACACACGGTCCTGGCTCATGACGCCTCCTCGATCGCATCATTCTTGCAAACCTCGAAACAGGTGCGGCATCCCACACAGAGCGCCTCGTTGATGCGGGTGTATCCCTTGCGCTTGTCGCCTTCCGCCGGCTCCTCGATCTTCACGAACTCCAATGCAGGACAGCCGGTGTTGATGCACGCCTTGCACCCCAGGCAGACGTCGGCCTTGATGTGCAGGGGCTTGTCAGGCAGTACGCGGCCGGTTTTCAAGAGCGCGCAGGGGGCGCGAGCGATGATCAGTGAAGGCTCGTCGGCCCCGAGTTCCTCTTTGATCACTTCCTGCGTCTTCTTCACCTCGTACGGACTGACAGTCCGGATGCGCTTGAATCCGAACGCGTCCGCGATCTTCTCGATGCTGACCGCGTTGGTGGGCTCTTCCCGAAGTGTGTACCCCGTGCCGGGATGTTGCTGTGCCCCGGTCATCGCGGTGGTGCGGTTGTCCATGATAACCACGGTGGTCGAGCCGCCGTTGTAAGCGAGTTCCAGCAGCGGAGTCATGCCTGAATGGAAGAACGTGGAATCGCCGATCACCGCGACCGCTTTGCCTTTGGCCAGCTCACCCAGGGACCTGTCCAGGCCGGAGGCAATCCCTATCCCAGCTCCCATGCAGAGGCAGTGGTCCAGCATCCCCACCGGCGGAAGCGCGCCGAGCGTGTAGCAACCGATATCTCCCGCAACGTAGACCTTGTTCTTCTTCAGCGCGGTGAAGGTTGCGCGATGCGGACACCCTGGGCACATGTTGGGCGGCCGGAGGGGAAGCTCCATCTCGATCGGCTTGACCGGTTTGGCCGACGACGATCCGGTGAGCGCGATCTCGACCTTTTCCGGCGAAAGCTCGCCGCACATGCCGGTCAGCTCTTTTCCTTCCGTCTTGATCCCCATGAGCCGGATCGCTTCCTCGATGAACGGGTCGAGGTCCTCGATGACCACGAGGCGCTTCACCCGGGAGGCAAAGTCGCGGATCATCTTTTCCGGAAGCGGCCAGGTCATCCCCAGCTTGAGGAAGGAAGCCCAGGGCACGGCCTCCCGCGCGTACTGGTATGGGACTCCAGCGGCGATGATCCCGAGAGACGGGTCGCCCATGACGATCTGGTTGAACGGCCAGGTCTCCGCGAACTGAGCCACGTCTTTCAACCGTTGTTCCACGATCGGATGCCGCCGCCTGGCCATGGCGGGGAGCATCACGAATTTCATTGGGTCTTTCTTGAGGCCCAGTTCCTTCGGTCCTTCCACCCGATCCCGGAATTCGACGAGCGACATGGAGTGGGAAATGCGGGTAGAACTGCGGAAAAGTACCGGGGTGTCGAAATTCTCGCTTATGCTGAGGGCTTCTCCGATCAAATCCTTCGCTTCCTGGCTGTCGGACGGCTCGACGCACGGAACCTTACCGAACTTCGCATAATTCCGGGTGTCTTGCTCGTTTTGTGAGGAGTGCATCTCCGGGTCGTCGCATACGACGAGGACCAGCCCTCCGTTCACTCCCGTATAGGAGAGCGTCATGAAAGGATCCGCGGCCACATTGAGCCCCACGTGCTTCATCGCAGCCAAGGCCCTGGCGCCTCCGTACGCGGCTCCTGCAGCTACTTCCAAAGCCACCTTCTCATTGGGGGCCCAGCCTGCCTTGATCTCCGGATACCTAGCCCCGATGACCTCCAGGATCTCGGTGCTGGGAGTTCCCGGGTAGGCCGAGGCCAATCGGACGCCGTACTCGTAGGCTCCACGTGCTATGGCTTCGTTTCCTGAAATGAGATGTTTCACGGTTGCCTCACCTTTCGTTAATCCCCGGCACTGCCGGTTGAAGATGAACCCTCGAAGGCGATTTCACTCTTCGGGGCATGCGACGCGGCCATGACTGAGTCGCGCGGTCTTTCGTAGAGGACTGTCAGGGGATGGGGCTCCCTGTGGAGGTAAAGAAAAACCGGGTTCTTTCACTGTGTTGCGAAACTCGCCCGAACCGGGATCGGCCTTCAAGGCTGACGCAGGCTCAAAGCCGTTCCTTCGTGACCCGTTCCTCCATCCTAGACCGCGTCGAAAGAGGTGTCAAGAATTTCAGTAGACAGGGGAAGGGTGACTCTCGCTCGCCATCGGGTAAATTCGTGAGACGGCCACTAAGGAAGGGCCTTTTCGTGAAATATAGTCGCCTGCTGGAGCTTAAAATTAGTTCACCATTGTGAATCCATCTGTGGGCCGCGGATCATCGCTCTCCACTGCCTGACAGATAATGACAGATGTGAAAAATTATCATCGCTTGGATGGCCAGGGGGCCGAGGGGGGCGGGTTCATGGCAGTTTCCGGGTGACTACTCCTCAAGAATATGAAATAATAATAAGATGCGCCGTGTTAGTAGGTTTTTCGTAATGCTGGGATGGTCATCCACACGGATTGACTCAGAATATGCTTGGAAAATCAGCGGCACTGGAGTATCCCCCTGTGGGGGAGCTGCCGTTTGTTGAGCCTTTTCGCGCGCCTGACGGAGAACCCTGATGTGGACTACTCGGGAGGCAGGACAGGGCCGCGAAAAAACGCGATAACCTTCAGGCCCAGAACCTGGTGCCGAGGTTAACGCGTTGAAAACAGCAGGGTATATCATAAGTTTATTTTGTTATTGATTTCTTGGCCATAACATGGTAAATATACGTATCATTTTTGTACATTTCCTGGGATGAAGAGAAGAGGTTATGTGCCGTCGTATCTTTTCTGTGATGGGTATGGGTCTTCTCGCGACGCTTCTCCTCAGTTCTGCAGGTGTCGCGTACCAAGTCAACGCTGTCCCTCCGGGGTTCATGGTGGCTTATGCCGCACCCACGGCCTCGGGGCAGGGCACGATTCGGATCGCTCAGGCGGTCTCCCAGGCGAGGACCAGACTTGCCGCGCGTTCGGACGAGCCCACGGATCGCCATACGCAGAGCGGCTCTCGTCCGGACGGTTCATCGCCGCGGGCCGCGGTCTCTGACGGCGCGCTCCCTCCGGTGGTGCAGCAAATCCTGACCGCGTCGTTCCCTCACGCCGTTCCTGAGAAGGTCACCGATTCCGCCGCAGATGCAGCGACCCTCGCAGCCGCAGAGCACGCGACGCCGGACAAAGGTCGTTTCCAGACCCGTTTGTCCCCGAATGACTCCACGACGCCCGATGGCGAGTCGCCCACTGGTGCCGAGCAGGGGTACAGCCACATCGAGATCGAGGTGAGCCATTCCCGGCACGAGTTCAAGTTATTGCGAGGTCCCGCGTTCGGGCAGAAGGAAATTCTTCATGAGTGCAGGGTCGGCCTCGGCAACCCTCGCGAGTTCCCCACACCGGTGGGGGTCTATTTTGTGACCCACATCTACGATGACGATCCCTGGTGGATACCACCCGCCAACCGACCGTGGGCGTGGGGGCAGTCCCCCAGCCGCAAGGTGTATGGCGGCATCATGGCACCGCTCCTGAAAAAGAGGACGCTGCCCACCAGGAAGAAGGCCGGTGATTCAGAGGATTTCGTCGCGGAGCTCGTCCGGCTGGACGATGATGGGTACCGATTCCACGGGACCAACGCACCGCGGAGCATAGGACGAAACGAGTCGCACGGGTGCGTCCGCATGCTCCCCGCGGACGTGAAGAAGGTGGCCGAACTCATCAAAGACAATGTGGGAATCGCGTCCCGGCAGGAATCGGAGAACGGCACGTACGTGATCCTCAAGGCGCCGGTGCGTCTCAATCTGATCAAGTAGCGTCTCGGCAGGGCAGGGGAAGATCGTTTTAAGCTAAGTAATTGTTTTCATAAATACGGTCTCGCTTCGAGGCTTTGCTCTTGGCTGTTCAGTGGGGCCGGCATCTTGCCGGCCCATGAAGACGTGACAGGGAAGATGCCTATCCCACCAAGATTCCGGAAGTGCATGACCGAACTTGCCAAGAGGAGCAGTTGGGCATGACACAATTTGGCCCATCGAGCCGCAACGCTAGTGCGCCGACTGGCCCCAATCCACCTCGATAGCGTAGTCGATAAGCTTTTTGACTCGCTGTTCGTCTATCACAGGGGCTGGCAGATCCGGCACTGCGCGTTCCGTATTGGTCCTGTCAAACAAGGGGTCGTTTGAAAAGTGGAGGAGGATGGTCTGCATTTGCCTCCACACCATCCGTTCGACGCGGTTCCTCGGCTGGGTAAAAGGCGAACCCACACCGGCAAAACGAAATCCATTAAGATTGAACCTGCGGCAAATGAGATCGAGCGTCCACTGGTGCGTTGGGGGGCTGGGATGGGTCAGGTGGAAGATCTTGTTGTGGTTTTCGGGGTTCTCGATGATGCGGACCGCGGCTTTTGCCACCCAGTCCACGGAAATCATATTGATGGTCCCTTCGGGATCGGCCGGGATGTCAATGCGCAGGTCGTGCCTGTTGAATTCGGAGCTGTCGCCTATGAGCCGGTCGAGAAGGTGCACGGCCTGGAATAGGATGTACCAACCGGAGAAGGATGAACACCTCCCGGTCTCCGAATGGCCCACGATCACTGCAGGCCGCAGGATCGTCGCATCACCCATCCAGATTTGCTCCGCTTCCCATTTGCTCTCTTCGTACACATTCACGAAGTCCCCCCGGGGATGGTCGACCTCGTACATGAGCTTTCCTTGGATGAGGCCGCACACGTAGGCCGTGCTGAAGAGGTGGACCTGCATGGGCTTGATTTCCACGAGCTTGCGCAGCACCTTTGCGCTGCCCAAATTCGTTCTCAGCGGTTCGCCGTATGCGTCGAGATGGAGCCGGGTGGATGCCGCGGCGTTCAGGAGCGTGTCGACGTCTTCGAGGCCCTGGTACTCCTGGCACCAGCTCTTCCAGCGATCGGCCGCATCGAGGATTTCTCCCTGGAACCAGTGCAGGCTGTCCGCGCTCCTGGGGAGTCCGATGCTGCTGAGAAAGCGAATGGTGTCGAGCTTTCGAGGCTCGCTCCGGTAGAGGCACCAGACGCTGTGACCTCGTTCCAGCAGTTCGGCGAGGAGGTATTCTCCCAGGAATCCGGTGGCCCCTGTGAGAAGCACTGTCATAGATCGGCCCATTCTTCCTCCGTGCGGGACGGTTGTCTCGGCCGGCAGGAACCAAGGGCTTGCCGGGCCGAGTCCAAACGTGTAATCATTGAGTCTAAGTCAGGCTGAAGGTTCATGCAAGGGAAAACGGAGCCCGGCCCGTGGCCTGATGGGGCGTTTTTCAGTTTGGCGATGTTGGAAAATCTGCTATATTAAGCGTTTGATTTCAAATCCTCGGTGAGGGGTCAGATATGTCCGTGAGTAGTGAATTTCCTTTGATTGCCTTTGTCTGGCGCTATGGCGACATTGCCTCGTCCGTTGTGGACGCGGCACGGAGCACCGGGACTCTGGCAATCTTCGATGTATCTGAATATAAGCTGAACGAAGCAAGCAGAGCCCTTTTGCAGGCCGACGCAGACGGACGGTCCGTTGGTTTGAAGATATCACCCGAAGCCCTCCTGGATGACACCCTGCAAGAACTCGTTGACGAAACGGGCATTACTACTTTCTTCACCGAATTGCACCCGCTTCTTCTGAACGGTGATGTCGATCGGTACCTGGGCAGGATCGGAGAGCTCTCCGGAGAGGTCACGATCGTTCCCATAGTCGGCGATGTAGGCCTGATCCAGCACATTCTGCTTTCCCGTCCCGACATCGGCCGGCTCGCCTTGAAGGGGAGCGAAGCGGCCGGACTCGTCAGCACTGAAACGACATTCACGCTCTACTCCGCGGTCCGTGAGATGCTGGTTTCCCGGGAAGAGCCGATGGAGCTGACGATCTGGGGGGGAGTGGCAACCCCGGAGGCTGCTGCGGCATTTCTCGCCGCGGGAGCGGGAGGTCTCGTATTTGAGAGCGTACACTGGCTCACGGACCTCGTCGGCCTGAGCGCAGAACAGCACAAGCGCATCGCAAACCTCCGTCCGGACCACACCGACCTCAACGGCTTGAATCTGCAAGTCCCCTGCCGGCTCTTCAACAAAGGGAACTCGAAATCGGTGAAGGAACTGCGGGCGTTCGCCGGGTCCCTGTGCGGGGCCGAGATCAGAGACGAGCAGCGAAGGTTCTTCGCCAACCGGATCAACAAGGAAGCGGTCGCTCCGCTCGACAGTACATTCAGCCGGGATGAACTCATCCCCCTCGGCGTGGACGCAGCCTTTGCCGCGTCGTTCGTGAGACGCTTCGGCTCTTCGACTCGGGACGCGATCCACCGATTCGTGCAAGCGGTGGAAGACTGCTGTGCCGCTGCCCCGGCCAGGGCCGCGGCGTTCGCGAGCAGCCCGGTGGCCCGTGATATGGGAACGAGATACCCGTTTATTCAGGGGGCAATGTCGTCCATTACCGATGTGCCGGAATTTGCCAAGCGGGTCGCGGACGCGGGTGGCTTGCCGACGGTAGCCCTCGGAGTAATGGGGCCGGACGTGCTGGCCGACAAGCTCGGGCGCCTCGGCGAGGTCATGGAGAGCCGACCGTATGCGGTAAACGTCATTACCCTGCAGGAGAATCCGCAACGCCAGGCCCAGTTGCAGTGGATCCGCGCGAATCGTCCGCGATTTGCAGTGATTGCCGCAGGGGAACCTTCCCACGCAAAGGAACTGCAGGCAGACGGCATCGACACCGTGTACATAGCTCCCAACGAAGAACTGCTGAAGCTGGCCCTCGACGCGGGTATCAGGTACGTGATCTGCGAAGGGCACGAGGCGGGCGGCCACGTCGGGCAGCACAGTTCGCTTACCATGGCGCAGATCGTCATCGACCTGAAAGACCGCGAGCCGAGCCTGTTCAATGCCTGCAGCGTCATCCTCGCGGGAGGGATATTCAATAGGGAGACCGCATTCATGGCCGCGATGCTGGGGGCCGACGCGATCCAGACGGGGACCGGGTACCTGAGCACCGCGGAGATCGTGGAGACCGGCGCGTTAACCGGCTTATACCAGCGCATGATCCTGGACGCCCGCCTCGGCGGAACCGTGGTCACCGGCGAGGGGACCGGCTTGAGGGTCCGGTCGCTGAGGACCTCACGGATTGAGGCGATCTGTTCGCTCGAGAGGGACTTCGCCGCGGGATCTCACGACGAGGGAGCGTTCCGTAGAAAGATCGAGGAGCTTTCCGCCGGGAGCCTCTTCGTCGCCGCGCGAGGCTTGGACAGACCGGGCGGGTCCCCACTGGACGAGCAGGAGTGCATGGATTACGGGCAGTTCATGAGCGGCGCTTGCGCAGCGGCCATCAACAGCGTACGCACCATCGCAGACTACCATCGCGCCCTGGCAGAGGCGCCGCTGGCTGTCGGTCTCCCCTTCGTAGGGCCGATCGTGGACCGGCCCGCCGCGAGAGTGAGGCCCGAAGAGCTGGCAGTGTCCCCGGCGTCCGGTGTCGTCGGCAGAACCGGCCACGCTGGGCCGCAACCGGAGAGAATCGCTATCACCGGTATGAGCGTTGTCAATGCTCTGGGGAACAGCCCTGAGGAGGTCTGGGCTGCATGTTTGGCCGGGAAGAGCGGCATCATTGCCGTGCCGCACACTCGCTGGGACCACGCCGAGTTCTACCATCCCAGAGTCAGGATGTCTGAAAAGACCTATTGCAAGGTCGGCGCGTTCCAGAACATCGAAGTGTCACGCAAGGACATCGGAATTCCACCGCAGGATTTCCGGACCATGACCAACTCCACCAAGATCACCATGTGGTTGGCCACGAAAGCGGTCGAGGAGTCTGGCATACTCGAATCGGACATCCCGAGGGAGCGGATCGCGGTTCTCATCTCACAGAATTCCGGCGAGGCCGCGGCGACTCTGCAGGACGTCATCATCCGGGGCGAACTCTCGAAGATCGTCTCCGCAATGAAGAAGGTCGTGAACCTGTCCGCGGAAGCCGAACACGCGGTCGAGGAGCAGATCAAGGCCGGGAGGATCGTGATAGACGACACCACCTTGCTCGGAAGGCTCAATTGTTCGGCCGCCGGCTTCATCTGCAACAAGTACGGCTTTATGGGACCGAGTTTCTCCGTATCCGCCGCGTGTGCTACGTCTCTGGTCGCGATGTACAGCGCGTACCAGATGATTCGCAACGGCATCATCGATGCAGCGGTCATCGGCGGCGCTGAAGAATTCCTCACCCCTATGCACTTCCTGGAGTTTTCCGCGCTCGGCGCTCTCGCAGGTCTCGCGGGAATTGAACGACCGCCGACGCAGGCGAGCCGCCCCTTCGACATGGACCGTGACGGCATGGTACTCGGGGAAGGGGGCGGGGTCATTATCATCGAACGGGAATCCCTTGCCCGCAAGCGAGGAGCGAAGGTTCACTCGTACATCACGTCAATGGGCGCGAGCAACAATCATCTGGGCATGGTCGAGTCTTCCCGGATCACGCAGGAGATCGCGATTCGCGAATCCTTCAGAGATGCTTCGTACGGGCCTGAAGGGGTGGATCTCATCGAGTGCCACGCCACCAGCACCCGGCAAGGGGACGTGGAAGAGGTCCAGGCGCTGAAATCCTTCTACAACTCCGGCAAGGGGACAGTCCTGACGTCCTTCAAGTCGCAGATCGGGCACACCTTGGGCGCTTCGGGCATCAACAGCCTCGTCCGGGGTGTGATGGCCATGAAGGCAGGCCTTTTCCCGGCCACGCTAAACTACGAGACCCCGGACCCGGAGATCGGCATCGAAGGATCGGGCTTTACCGTGCATCGGGGACCGGCCGAATGGCCGCAGCGGAATGGTCGGCCCAGGAGGCTCGAAGTGAATGCTTTCGGTTTCGGCGGCTCCAATTACGTGGTCCAGGTGGAGCAGGCGCTGGATGACGATGCGGCGGTAACGGTCTCGCCTCCGCAGGTCCACCGAGCTGTTGAAGGGCCTTCAGACGCGGCCCCCGTGGAAGGGATCTCGTTCTTCAGGACGACGATCGGTGGGGCCTCGTACCGGCTCGGCGTGGTCGCCGCGAACGAAGGGCAGGCCATCGAAATGGTGCAGGCATGCGAGCCTTTTGCCAATGACGGCGCCATCGCGCCCAAGCGGCTGAGAGCCCTGGCGCGGCAGGGGATACACCTTGGTGTGGAGAGCGAAGCCCCGTCGCCGCTCGCGTTCGTGTTTCCCGGTCAGGGTTCCCACTATGCCGGTATGGGGCACGAACTCTATCAGACCTTCCCGATCGTGCGCGAATGGATGGATCGAGCGGCCAACGTTGCGGAATTTGACCTGCTGCAGCTTCTCTTCCACGACAGCGAAGAGGATCTCCAGAAGACTCGATGGCAGCAACCCGCGCTCTTCACCATGGAATTTGCCATGGTGAAGCACCTGATGTCCCTCGGGGTTCGGCCGACGGCCGTGGCCGGCCACAGCTTGGGCGAGCTTACCGCCCTGTGCGTGGCAGGGGTCTACTCGTTCGAGGATGGGTTCCGCATCGTCAACAAGCGGGCGATTTGCATGGATAAAGCCTGCGAGAATAACGTGGACCCCGGCGTGATGATGGCGGTCGATGCACCCATGGACTTCATCGAGGAAGCGCTCCAACGGGTGGAGAACGTCTACATAACGAACCTCAATTCTCCGCATCAGGTGGTGCTCGGCGGCAATACCGAGACGGTGAAGGCCCTGGGAGCCGAACTGAAGCAACATGGCCACAGGAGCAAACTCCTGAGGGTGAGCATGGCGTTTCATTCGCCCATCATGCGGTGCATCCACGACGAGTTGGAGGAGTTCATAGCGGGGGTCCGATTCCATCCGCCGCAGATTCCGGTCATTTCAAACACGACGAAAGAGCCCTTCCCCGCGGAGGAGGCCGAGATTAAGAAGATCGTGATGGCTCATCTGGAGTCACCGGTCTACTGGATGGAGAACGCGCTAACCTTGTGGAACGACTACGGCGTCCGAGTGTTCGTCGAGGTAGGGCCGAGAGACATCCTCAGCAATTTGATCGCGGACAGCATTGAGGAAGCGCACTGCGTCCAGACCTGTCTCCCGTCCGCGGAGGAGCTGATCTACCGAACCGCGCTCGCGCAGCTCTTTGCCCGGGGCAACCTCCCGGTCCGGAGCAGCCTGAAGTTCGTGAGCTTTCCCACGACAGCCAAAGCTCCGGAACCGTACGCGCCCGCGTCGGCGATGACGTCGGCAACCTCTGCTCCCGGCCCTCAAGGGACCGTGGAGAGAGTCATACAAAGAGAAATCAATTCGTTCGTCATGGAGAGCTTCGGGCGCTTTCTGAAACCGAATCTCCTGGCAGCCATCAGGAGGGAATACGATCCTGGCTGCACCGTGGAGAAGCTCGACAGTCTCTTGAAGACCATGTTTCCGACCGCGGCGGTTCCTGCCGGGCCGATCCCCATCGCTGCTCCCGAAGCCGTGCTTCCGCAATCGTTGGTGCAGCCTGTGGTAGCTGGCGGGGCTCCTGTGCAGGCGGTCAAGGTCGATGATGTATCCACTCCCGCGGACTCGGAAACCGGAGATCTTACCGAGACCGTGATCCGGATCATCATGGATGCCACGGGGTACGAGCGGAACGAGATCGAGCCGGACATGGATCTCCGCGAAGATCTGTCCATCCGATCGAGCCGTCTGCCGGTCATCATGGACGCGCTGGAGGCCCAGTTCGCAGTGAAGATCGAGCTTGAAGAGTTCATGGATGCGCGAACGATCAGAGACATTTCCGAGCGGCTCGCTAAACTCGTAAAGAAAGTTGACGCGAGGCCGGCTGCGAACAAAGCAACCCAGTCTCCTGCAAGGCGGCCCCTCCCGGCTGAACCGGCAGCGTCCCGCGAACGACAGCCGATCAAGAGGGTTGTGTTCAGAGAGGTCCCACTGGAACCGGGAAGCTTCCAGCCCGTGGAACTCGACCCGCTGGAATCTGTTGCGATTCTGTCGGCCGTCGGCGGCACCGGGCTTCGGAAAGCGGTTGGGGATGTCTTCCGGAGGGATTACGGCGTCGGCCTGGCTCCCGTAGCCTTTCTCGGGGATGGATCGGGCCGGGAAGACGGTGCGTTCGACCTCCGAACCGAGGAAGGGAGAACGCTGGCCGTGCGGCAGCTCGAAGAGATAGGATCGCTTGCCGGCCTGGCTTTCATACTCGACGACGCACTAGCCGAGAAGCTGGAGACCGTGGATGACGTCTCAGCGATTCTCAAAGGGTTCTTCGGAATACTGAAGGCATTTGCGGAGTCTTCTTCCCGGAAGTTCGCCATCTGCCTCCATCGCACCGATCACGCGAACGGCCTCGGGCGGCTCCTGTCCGAGGGGCTGCTCGGGATGTTCCTGAGCATGGCTCAGGAATTCAGTTCAGTGCAGTTCCGCACGGTGCGGCTCGACAGCAAGACCAATCTCCGCGACGCGATCAGAGGATCGCTGGACCGCAGTCAGAAGGTCCTGGAAACCGTGTATAAGGGCGGGTCCCTGTTCACCCGGCGGGGACTGGTCGTCCCGCTGCCGTTCGGAGAGCCGGAACCGGCTGCGCTGACCGCGGACGATGTGGTGGTCTTTTCCGGAGGCGCGTACGGGATAACCCCAGAATTGGCCAGAAGTCTGGTCCCCTATGGGTGCAGAATGGTCTTCCTGGGAAGGACCGCGCCAGACCCGAACGTGGACTACGACCGCATCCCCGACGATCCCGTGTTGGCCGAACAGGCTGCCTCAAAGCTCCTCGCCCAAGCACCGCCGCTTGCCGCAGGCGAACAGGGCCGAAAAATTGCCGAGATCGTGCGCGGGGCGGAGATATTCCGGACGATCAATGGACTGCGTTCGGCAGGAATCGACGCGTCGTATCACAGTTGCAACGTGACCGACTCGCGGGCCACCCAGGCGGCCGTTGAGGAGATCGTAAAGAAGTACGGGAAGATAGACGGTATTGTACATTCAGCCGGGCTCCTCCGAGACAGCTTTTTGAAGCAGATGAGCTCCGAGGACTTCTCCGCGGTAGTGAACGTCAAGTTCCTCGGCGCGTGGAATCTGTTCAACGCGGCGGAAAAGGTAGGCTTGCGATTCATGGCGTGCTTGTCTTCTGCCGCTTCCATTCAGGGAAACCCGGGACAGGTGAACTACGCGGCCGGCAACCGGATCATGTCCGCGTTACTCACTCACCTGCGACGAACCCATCGCTCGATTCGCTTCAAGGCGCTGATACTGCCGCCCATCGAGGGAGCCGGCATGGCGGAGAATGAGGAGATTCGCTCCCTCATGAAGCGGATGAACGCGGAATACGTCCACGTTCGGGAGCTTGCGGGGCTGTTCTGCCGGGAGTTGTTCGTGGCTCCCGCTGATGACGTGTGGGTCATGCTCATGCGTTCACTCCCGGACGTCCCTACGGTGAAACTCGACCAGTCGGAGGTCCTCCCGTTTCCGGGACGGCTCCACGCTGGAGGGGTCGTTTTCAACGGCGAAGAATTTCCGATGATCGATGCCGTCTCACGCATAGATATGAGCGAGGGGCTGCTGGAAGTGGCCAGGACTTTTTCCCATGAACGGGACCTCTGGATCAACGATCACAAGCCGTTCAAGATTATGAAGGATCCCATTGTTTCTGCGATCATGGTTGTGGAGACGTTTCTGGAGGCCGGACGCCTCCTCTATCCGCATTTGACGGCCCTGGGGATCAGGAACGCTCAATTCCTGGACATTATCGAATGCCCACCCGGTTCTCCACGGCAAACGGAGATCCTTTGCCGGCGACTCGAATCTCCGGGTCTGGAGGTTGTTTGCGAAGTGTCGCTTGCGGCGCGGGAGCTTTCTCCCACGGGCAGAGTCGTCGAGCCCAAGCTGGCCAACTACCGAGCGCTGGTGGTACTAGGCGGCGGACCGGGCCGTGGGTTCCGTGAACCCCACGACCTGCGGGTCACCCGTGAAGAGCTGGAGAGCCGGCCCATGAATCGGAGTGAAGCCCTGAAATGGTACGACAACCGTACAGACCTGAAAGGCAGATACCGTGTGGTCCAGGAGATGTATGGATCGGCTTCTGGAGCAGTTATGGGTCGGATCCAGTACGCGGAGACCGCTGACTTCGCTCCCCCCGCGAAGACGCACTATCAGTATCCGCCGTATCTTCTGGAGGGGCTCATGCAAGTGGTGAACTTTTACATCATCATGAGGGACCCCAACGAGAAGCGGTCCATGATCCCCTTCGGGATCGGCGAGATGGCTTTCTCAAGAAAGTGTTCCCCGGGGGAAGCCATAACAGTGGAAGCCAGGATCAGGCATCAAACTGAGGAAGGAATCACATGGGACGCTCGGGCTGCAGACAAGAACGGGCAGACCATCATGTACGCAAAGGACCTGGTGATGCGGTGGTTCCCGAAATAACGCAGGGTCGGGGCATTTGAAGGACGGAGGCTGCTACGTACTGATGGAGAGCGCTAAACGGGGCAAGAGTGGCGCAACTGTTTCGTCTGATTCGGTCGCGGAACTTCGGCTTGGGCAGCCGGAGGTAGTCCGGGATCTTCAGGTGAGGAGCGCACTGGTCGGCGATCATCCGGTACTGTACGCACGAGCGACTCTCTCCTGCAGACAGAAAAGGGACGCGTCGCTTCGCCGGACGTTGCAAGAGCAGCTCGCAAAGCTATTGTGGACGCGGAGCGCTAGTTCCTCGTACGAAGGCACAAGTTCGCACGGAATCACGCATGACGTGAGGATAGTGCGAACGATCCTGAACAGACCGCTCCTGAGGGTCTCCGACCGACGATGTGCCTCCGTGTCGTTCAGCTGGACGACCGGGGTACTCTGGGCCGCTCTGTCCGACGAGGGAACGGGAGTAGGCATAGACGCTTCCGAAGCGGCTGAGTTTGAAGGACCCTACCCCTACGAACGAGTTTTTGGCGAACCGGAATGGGGCGCATGGTTTACTGGTGGCCGTGAGACCTATCCCGAAACCGCGGCGCTCGTGTGGTCCGGCAAGGAAGCGGTCGTCAAAGCCATTGGGTCCGGTTTTCACCTGATCGCTCCGCGCGAGGTAGAGATCGTTCCCTGCGACACACAGAGAGACCAAATCAGGTGCCGTGCCGGCTTCTCGAACCGGGTACTGGAACGATTTCCGGAACTGAGGCGCGCCAGGACCTGCATCATGAGCTTCAAAGAAAGTCGGGCATGGCTCTCCATCGCTCTGATCGAAGTCCACATCGAGGGTATGGGTGGATGATTGGCCGGCAGCCCTCCGATGGGGCATTGTTGTCGGCACATGCCGCAGAGCCGTCGATAAATCCCGGCGGTCTTTCATTCTGCTCCTGATGGAGCATGGAGGCATCAAGTGCGAGTCCTGTTGATAAACAGCAACAGGAAACACGATCTCCTGGCTGCACCCCCTCTCGGGCTGTGCTATGTTGCCGAGGCCGCTGCTGCGGCCGGGCACCAAGTCAAGGTGCTGGACCTGTGTTTTGCGTTAAAGAGCGTCCAAAGCTCCATCGAAAACGCGATCCGGACCTTCCAACCTGAGACGATCGGCATCTCGGTGCGCAACATCGACAATGTGAACATGTTGCACCCGGTCACGTATCTGCCGGAAATCGCAGAGATGGCGCACTCCATCAAAAGACTCACCCGCGTCCCGCTCGTGGTGGGTGGTTCAGGGGCCAGTCTTATGCCTGCCAACGTGCTGGAGCTCCTGGCAGCGGACTTCATCGTGGTTTCGGATGGCGAAGAGACCTTCGTGAAACTTCTCGCGTCCATCGAAAAGGGAGAACCGCCCGAGGCCGTCCCCGGGGTGGGCATGATGAACGGGGACGGGTTTCACCTTACACCGCCACTGCTTTCCGAATTCCGAGGGCGCACGCCGGATCTGGGGCGTTGGATCGACACGAAGCCGTACGAAAAAATCGGCGGCAGCTACAACATCCAGACGAAACGAGGATGCAGGCAGGGCTGCATTTACTGCACGTACAACCAGTCCATCGAAGGGAACCGGCTACGGATCCGCCCAGCCGTCGAGGTGGTGGATGAGGTGGAAGAAGCGCTCCACAAGTATCGTCCCAAGACCTTCGAATTTGTCGATTCCGTGTTTAACGATCCGCTGGAACACTCCGTGGAACTCATGGAGGAGATCTTACGCAGGCCCTGGAAAGCGGAATTCACCGCGATGGGCGTTCATCCGAGCAACCTGGACAAAGGGTACCTCGATCTCATGTGGAGAGCTGGTTTCCGATCGTTCATGATCACTCCCGAGTCTGCCTCGGAGCACATGCTGAGAAGTTACCGGAAGGGATTCTCACGAGATGATGTGGTCATGGCTGCGGAGGCAATCAACCAGACCGCTTTCTCCGCGTGGTGGTTCTTCATGATCGGAGGCCCGGACGAAACCAATGAAACCTTGCAGGAATCCCTCGATTTCGCGCTGGATCGCCTGCAGAAGAATGGGCGTGCCGTGACCAACGTTGCGCACTTCTTTATCGGAGTCAGAGTCTATCCGGGGACCAAGCTGTGGGAGATCGCGAGAAACGAGGGTTTCTTCCCGGATTTAGTCGATCCGTTGCAGCCGCTCTGGTATCTGTCCGAGAAACTGGATCTTGACCGGGCCGTGGGTCAGATGAACCGAGCCGCATCTCTATGCCCCGAAGTTTACCTGGGATTCGATGAGCGGGTCCTGGTGTTTTCCAAAATCGCGGCCACGGTATTCGACTTCCTGGGATTTCCCGGCCCGTACTGGCGCTATTTCCGAGCTGCCAATCAGTTTGGGCTGAGCACAGGCATCCGTTTCATGTACCGGCCGGCGGACATGGCAGGAATGCTCAAAGATTCCTTGCGGCGCCAAGGTTATTCCGGGCACCTGATCCAGGGTTACACGCCATGAAGGGCAAAACGCTAAAAAGTTCTGCATAATGTCTTTTTGCACCTTGCCTCGAATTCTCCGGATCAGGGAAAGTTCGCAGCGCGGCTGCACGGGCTTTTCTGGCGGAAGTTTGAGAAATTTCTTGCCTTTTGACAATTCGGTTGTTATAAGAGACACATGCGAAATCCCATGTGGGTCTGTTTGTTCAATGTGGAGGGAATCGATGACACTAACCAAAGCGGACATCGCGAAAAAGATCGCCGACGATTGCGGGTTCATGAAGGGTGAAGCCACTGAGATAGTGGAGAAACTTCTGGATATAATAAAGGCGAGGCTTATAGCAGGCGAGGACGTCATGATATCGGGATTCGGCAAGTGGACCGTCAAGGCGAAACACTCGCGCAGAGGAAGGAATCCCCAGACCGGAGAAGAACTCATCCTCGACGCCCGCCGGGTGGTCACCTGGAAGTACTCCCCCGTTCTCAAGAAATCGGTGAACACCGGCTCCTCGGAATCCGGCCAGTGACAGACAGATCTCGCAGTGGTCGGTGACGTCTCGGCTCCCGAGAACTCCGCCCTGGCAGTTGGATAACCAAACAGCCCGATCAACTTACATCGAAAACACCCGAAGGACCGTTGCCTCTCCCTTCAAAAGCTTGGTATACTATAGAGCAGTTGCCAAAATTACTGGCCGGTTGGACGGCAGCCCGCCTGCAAGACTCCCCCGATCCGGACAGTGCGGAGCCGTCAAACCTGCGTTCGGGGGCGTCCCAGGCGACGGAGTGAACCGACCGGAAGTCCGGGCAACTGCTATACTGAATCGATGGAGGGTTCGTCGATGGCGTAAAGTCCAGCCGTCGACGCGGGAATTCGTGGGAAATGACCGTTGCAACCGACCCCAAACGCGCGAAAATACCACTGAAACAGTTCCTAACGGACTATCAATCCGGTCTGGGCGACCGGGAGATCATGCAAAAGTACGGTCTCGCGGCCAGCCACTTCGTTTCCCTCATCAAAGCCCTACTCCAGAAACAAGTGCTCAAGCCGGAAGATCTCGCCAGGCGAAAAGAACTGATGGCCCAGCAGGAGCAGGTCAAAGAAACCCAGTTCCTGAAGAGCCTTTATATTTGTCCCAACTGCGGGCATCCTCATCCGGAGCAGTTTGACGTCTGTCCGGCGTGCGGCTTTAAGCCAGCGGAGGAGCCGGCGCAGAACCACGGCGTTGCAAGCGTGACTACCACAGGCGGTCACTTCTACGTGGAAGATGAGGACGAAGCGGCGGGGGAGGAGGTCGAAGAGGATGAGGAACAGCGGGCAGACCTGAAGACGGAGCCGTTGGAGCCTCCCGTACCCAAATCAACCACCGAGGAGAGCTCGGAAGACACCACTGAACCGATCGAGCCACATGAGGCCAAGCCGGAGCCGACAGATGCCACGGATAGGCAGACCGAGCGACCACGTCTTCCCCCGATCGCGCCGAAGGACGAACCAAAGGACAAACCAGCCCCACCAAAGGACGAGCCTACAGAGAAAGCTTCCCCGTTCAAATCCGTCCGCTCGCTGATCGCCAGAATCAGGAAACCATGACCTCTACGGCGCTCCGCAGCCTCGCCAACCCTTGACATGCCCACAAGCAAGAAACCTCAAACGCCTGCGCGGTTGACCGAAGAATCTGGTGACCGCAGCCCCCGGCAGCCCTCCGGGGTGGACTCGGCTGAGACGGAGCAAGGCTTCCAGAGCCGAGTTAGGGAATCGACGCCCGGTGTTCTGTCGCGTCCGAAAACAGACCGGCACGATTCGCCTGCGGGGCCTTCAGCCGCGAGACGCGAGGCGGACGCCGGCGGGTACCGGGAAGTCCTCCGGGTCGCCGTTCCGCTCGTGCTCTCGACAGCTTCCCTGACGCTGATGCTCTTCGTGAACCGTATGTTCCTCGCCTGGTATGGACAGAGTTCCGTGGCCGCCGCGACACCGGGGGGGATCACGTACTTCACGATCTGCTCGTTTTTTCTGGGAACGGCAGAATATGTGAATGCCCTTGTCGCCCAACATCACGGCGCGGGTGACAGGCCGGCCTGTTCTCGGTCGGTCTGGCAAGGAGTGTGGTTCTCTCTCGCGTCGGCTCCAGTGATTCTCGCTCTGATCCCGGTTGGGAGAGAGATGCTCACCTGGAGCCAGCACGGTCCCGAACTGGAGGAGCTGGAGAAGGAATACTTTTCCCTTCTCATGATTGCGGGTGTTGCCCTTCCATTCAACGCTGCGTTGGCGTCATTCTTCTCCGGCCGCGGGAGGACGAGGGTCGTGCTATGGGGGAACCTCATGGCCAACTGCCTGAACGTGGCACTGGATTACGTGCTCATTTTCGGCAAGCTGGGGTTCCCGGAAATGGGGATTCGCGGGGCGGGCCTTGCGACTGCCATAACGAGCGTGATTCCTGTGGTCTACTGGGGGGCCCTGTTTCTCTCTCCCCCTTATCAGAGGGAATACCGGTCTCGCAAGGAGTGTCGATGGGACCCCCGGTTGTTCAAGATGCTCGTTCGCTACGGGTTCCCGGCCGGAGGCCAGCTATTTCTCGACGTCGCCTCCTTCACGGTGTTCGTCCTACTGGTGGGGCGACTGGGAGAAGGGGCACTTGCCGCGAACAACGTTGTGTTGACGATCGACATGCTCTCGTTTCTCCCCATGGTGGGGATGTCCATCGCAACCGCCACGCTTGTCGGCAAGTATATGGGTCGAAACGAGCCGGCGTTCGCGGAAAAGAGCGCCTATTCCGCGCTCAAGCTTGCGTTGGCCTATTCGTTCGCTTTCGCGGCTCTCTTCTTCTCGGTTCCCGAGCTGTTCCTGCATCTCTTCAGCCCTGAGCACCATGGGGCTACCGCATTGCCGGAGGTCGTGCGCACGGGCACGATCCTGTTGCGTATGGTGGCAGTTTACACGGTGTTCGACACGATGGTCATCGTGCTATCGGGTGCGCTCAAAGGGGCCGGCGACACGCGTTTCGCGATGGCCGCTCAAACCGTCTTGGCATGGCTTGTTCTGGTGGTGCCGGTTTATGTGACCATCGAATACCTTCGCATGAGCGTGTTTACCGCGTGGGCCTGCCTGGTCTGCTACAGCCTGCTTGCGGGCACGGTCTTTCTTCTTCGCTTTCGGTCGGGGTACTGGAAAACCATAAGGATCGTTGAAAGGCGGCCCGAGGCCGAGGGGTGATGGCGTCCTTCCCCGTCCGCGGCCAGTTGAATGTTCAGCCCCAGCCGTTGCAAAGAGGAGCTCCGTGTCCGTCATTCCGGTGGAGGCGGGGGGCCGCTCACTCCTTCCTGGTTTCCGGCCTTCGCCGGGGTGACGGGGAGGGGTACGGGCCGGTCCTCAAGCCAACAGCCTTGGGCTACTGCCCCAGACAATCGGATGCGAACAGGCGACGGAATTTCTTTGTTGACGGGCCGCGTGAACTATGCTTAATTTGAGTGCTTAACATTACGACCTGGCAAGCGGTCCGAAAGGAGGCGTACTTCATGGGGGCAAGCAGTTACTTGTTCTCATCTGAATCGGTTTCTGAAGGTCATCCGGACAAAATAGCCGACAGAATATCCGATACGGTCCTCGATGCCATGATTGCACAGGACTCGCGTTCCCGCGTGGCGTGTGAAACGCTGGTAACCACGGGACTGGCTCTCGTGGCCGGCGAAATAACCACCAAGGCGGTCGTGGACATTCCGTCACTCGTTCGCAATGCGGTCAAGGATATTGGTTACACCGACGCAGCTTTCGGCTTTGATTACGAAACCTGCGCAGTGCTGGTGACCCTGGACCGGCAGTCCCCGGACATCTCCATTGGTGTCAGCGAGGGTGAGGGTCTCTTCAAGGAACAGGGAGCGGGCGACCAGGGTCTCATGTTCGGCTTCGCGTGTAACGAGACCCCGGAACTCATGCCGATGGCAATCCAGTACGCCCACCGGTTGACCGAGCGACTGACCGAAGTCCGCAAGGAGCGGATCCTCGACTTCCTCAGACCTGACGGCAAGTCTCAGGTGACCGTGCGATACATGAACGGCAGACCGACCAAGGTGGACACGGTAGTCGTGGCAGCGCAGCACGAACCTGATGTGACGCTCGATCAGGTCAAGGAAGGGATCGTCGAAGAAGTCATTAAAAGGGTCGTGCCGGCCCACTTGATCGATGACAGCACCCGGTATCTCATCAATACGACAGGTCGGTTCGTCGTCGGCGGGCCGCTCGGCGACTGCGGACTTACCGGCCGCAAGATCATCGTGGATACGTACGGCGGCTATGGGGCCCACGGTGGCGGAGCGTTTTCCGGGAAAGATCCCAGCAAAGTGGATCGCTCCGGCGCCTACATGGCTCGCCATGTGGCCAAGACGGTAGTGGCCGCCGGGCTCGCAGAGCGATGCCTGCTTCAGGTTGCGTACGCCATCGGGTACCCAGAGCCGGTTTCGTTGATGGTTGACAGCAGGGGCACCGGCAAGATCCCCGATGAAAAGATCAGTGACATCGTCGCCAAGATGTTCAGTTTCAAGCCCGCATCGATCATCAGGTACCTCGACCTGCTCAGGCCGATCTACCACAAGACTGCGGCCAACGGGCACTTTGGTCGAGAAGATCCGGACTTTACCTGGGAAAAAACGAACAGGGCCGCAGAAATGAGAGAAATGGCCGGGCTGTAATCTACGGTTCTCTCCCCGGCTCGGTGTCGCTCAGGCAAGACCATTGCCCTCAAGCGCTGTCTCTTCTGCCGCAGGCCGACGGCCGCGCGGGGCAGGAGGGGCTTTTCGTCGTGGGAAGGTTGTACCGGATACGTCAACGTCTGCGGGAATGCCGAGGCTCCGCAGCTTCAAAGCAGTTGCCAAGAATAATGTCCGACCGGATGGCAACCCGCCCGGGGAACCGCCGCACTTCGGACAGCTCAGAGCCGTCGGACCTCCGTTCGGGGGTCCTCCCGGCGGGCTTGGGAAGCGGTCGGTCGATTTGGCGACTACTACACCTAATGTGAGGAACGAGTATGGACTATGACGTAAAAGACCTCTCCCTCGCCGCGTCAGGCAAGCTGAGGATCGAATGGGCTGAAAGGAGCATGCCGGTATTGCGCATGATACGGGACCGGTTCCAGAAAGAAAAACCTCTGGAAGGGATCGTCCTTGCCGCGTGCCTCCACGTCACCACCGAGACCGCCGCATTGGTTCGCACCATTTCCGCTGGTGGAGCAAAGGCCTACGTGTGTGCCTCCAACCCCTTGTCCACGCAGGACGACGTCGCTGCCGCGCTGGTGGATGAAGGGTACAACGTGTTTGCCATAAAGGGAGAGGACACAGAGACCTATTACAAGCACATCAACGCCTGTCTGGACGCCCGGCCGAACATTACCATGGACGACGGCGCGGATCTCGTGGGGACCGTTCACGCGGAACGGAAGGACCTCGTGCCGAACATCATCGGCGGCACCGAAGAGACCACCACCGGAGTAATCCGGCTTCGGAGCATGGCTGCATCGGGAGTGCTCCTGTTTCCGGTCATATCGGTCAACGACTCGAATACCAAGCACTTCTTCGATAACCGCTACGGAACCGGCCAGAGCACCATAGACGGTATCCTCCGGGCGACCAACCGCCTGGTCGCGGGGAGCTGGTTTGTGGTGAGCGGCTACGGCTGGTGCGGTCGTGGCGTTGCCACGCGAGCGGCAGGCATGGGAGCGCGTGTGATTGTGACCGAGGTGGACCCGCTCCGCGCTCTGGAAGCAGCCATGGACGGGTACGTGGTCCTGCCGATGGAAGAAGCGGCTCCTCTGGGAGACTTCTTCTGCACCGTGACCGGTGACAGAAGCGTGATCAGAAAAGAGCACTTCGACCTCATGAAAGACGGCGCCATCGTCTGCAATTCGGGCCACTTCAACGTGGAAGTGGACATCGAATCCCTGGAGAATATGGCAATATCCCGTCGCGACATCAGGCCCTTCGTCGAGGAGTTCACCATGGCGGACGGACGGCGCCTGGTGCTCCTGGGAGAAGGACGCCTGATCAACCTCGCGTCTGCCGAAGGGCATCCTTCCTCGGTTATGGACATGAGCTTTGCCAATCAGGCCCTTGCATCGGAATACCTCATCAAGCAAGGAAAGACTCTTTCCAAAGAGGTTCACCGTCTCCCGATAGACCTGGACAACGAGATCGCAAGATTGAAGCTCGCTTCCATGGGCATTCACATCGACACGTTGACTCCGGAGCAGAAGGAATACCTGAGTTCCTGGGAAATGGGAACCTGATACCAAGCCGTTTTCCAAGAAGTAATCCGGGGAGAACCTTCTTGGAAAAAAGGTTTCTCCCCAAAATCACGCTCTGGATTTCGACTTGATTAGACCGTCCCGAAACATCGCCCACACATACCGACAGCACGCGTGAATGATGGGGGGCCGTTTTTCTGCCACGTCAGCAGACCGTTTCCGAGTCAAACCGTCTGGACTCGGAAAAGAGTTGCGATACCTGATACAATAACGCTATAGAGGTACCTGCGGCTGGGACCATATGTCGGCCCTCAAAGACGCTCGCTCTACGGTAAGTTGCTCCCCGGCGGAAGAGCCCGATGGCAGATCTGCATTTACTTGAAGAAAAACAAGCACCGCCCGAGATCCTGGTGGTAGACGACGATGCCATGGTGCTCGATATCGTGGTGGAATCCATCAGGGCTGCAGGGTTGAACGCGGACGCGTGTGAGGACGGCGCGGAAGCTCTCGCGAAAAACGAAGCCACCCACTATGACCTGATCCTGACCGATATGAAACTGCCGGGCCTTGACGGCCTGTCCTTGATCAAGAGGCTCAAGGCCGATAATAGTGATACCGACGTGATCGTCATCACCGGTTACGGGTCCGTCGAGAATGCCGTGGAATGCATGAAGGCCGGGGCCATCGATTACATCATCAAGCCCTTCACCGTGGACCAGATCCAGGTAGCCGTTCGCAAGGCCTTGGACCACCGGGAACTCAGGCGACGAGCCCTCGAACGGGAGCTGTACCGAGAATTATCCTACCTCGATCCCCTCACCGGAATACACAACCGCCGGTACTTTGACGAGGCCCTGGAAGCGGAAACTCAAAAATCCCTCCGGCACAAGGCCCCTCTCGTCCTCCTGATGATCGACATCGACGACTTCAAACAGTATCAGAACAACGACCACCAACGCGGTGACGAGGCCCTGAAGAAGATGGCCCACCTGTTCAAGACTACTTGCAGAGTCTACGATGTCGTGACCCGATTCGGTGGGGAGGAGTTTGCGATCATCTTCCCCGGTGCGGGGCTGGAGCACTCCATGGAGATGGCAGGCCGTATCCTCCAGGAGGTCCGGGACGCCAGCTTCGAGGGTGAAGAACGCTGCCCGCTGGGAACGCTCACCGTTTCCATCGGAGTAGCCTGCTTTCCGGAACACGCGAGCAGCTCTGCCGGACTCGTGCGCTGCGCAGACCAAGCCCTCGACGAAGCCAAACGCCGCGGCAAGAACAACGTGCAGCTCTGGGGCAGCTTCCGCTGATACGATTATTCTGTGAGACGAGGAATCCTGAGGCCCTTACCCCAACCGTCTCCGCGTGGGAGGGGGAGTAGCACAGAGTCTCCTCCAAGCCGGAACGGGAAGACGCCGGCAAGATGCCGGCGCTACTGAGAGCCCCGCCGACGAGAACACGACGGACAGCCACCATTCCCGTCAGTACCGGGTGAATTCCCGGCATTCTTCCTTAAAATCATTGATCAAATCGACGTTCAGGCTCGGCCGTACCTTCGGCATCACTTGGAGAAAGAGTTCGGTGGTGAGCCGGTAGTCTTCCTTCTGTGCCAGTTCCCGCTCAAAGGCTACCTGCGTCACCCGTTGGAAGAGGTACTCGATGTCCGCAGGGGTGAAGAGCGGAATCATCGCAAGGATCCGATCGACATCCACATCAGGATTGTTGGTCTTCGACAGGTAGTACTCAAAAATCGTCCTCCTGCCCTGATCGTCCAACCCTCCCACCGGGATGATGCAGTCGAAACGTCCCGGCCTCAGCAGCGCGGCATCCAGTTCCCTGATATAGTTGGTCGCACAGACCAGGAGCAGCCTCTTCGCGTATTGCTTGAGCAGAGGCACCTGCTTGAGCAGCTCGTTGGTGATCGATTTGTCCAGCCGTGACGCGTTGTCCCGGCTCCCCGCGATCTCTTCGAACTCATCGATGAAGATCACCGCTTCGTCCAGGTTCCGGGCCTTTTCCATCAACCGTTTCAGGTTTGCGCCGATGGCATGCGTTCCGTCCACCATGAGATCGCTCGGGCTGATCTCAATGTACCACCACCCCAGCACGCCCGCGATCGCTTTGACGAAGTGCGTCTTACCCGTTCCCGGAGGGCCGAAAAACAGAATCGTTTTGGGTGGCGTCACCCCGTGTTTTTGCGCAAGTTCCACTTCGGTCAGCGGCAGGACGATCCTCTTGCCGACGATCTGTTTAGGGGGCTGGGATTCTGAGATCGTCTCCCAGATACTCTGGTCGACCATTTTTGCGCCGAGTTCCTTCAGGAGGCCGGCATTCTCACTACTGATAAGCCCTTCATCGACTGCGCCGGTGTTCTCGATATAGTCCAGGACTGCTACTTTGGTTCCCACGTCCCGGCCCAGTTTTTCCGAGAGGAACCATTTATGATCCAGAATCCTGATCCAGATGTCACACGCGACCTCGGGTTCGAATTTGTGGCCGCTGAGATCATAAATCAGCTCGGAACACTCTGCGGGATTAGGAAGAGAATTTACTATGTCCATGACTTCCTCCTGGTCTATCAAAAACTCGGGCCAGAGCCGTAAGGGGCCGCTGTCCGGGTGAACTGGACCTTATAGAGGCTCAGTAGACTCTTGTCAAGTCTTATCAACCCGGAGCAGGTCAGTGCTCCCATCGTCGGAGATCCTGGCCCTGTCCGCTCCTGACACCTTGCGCCCGGTCCCATTGGAGCCGGGGAGGTATGCTATAATGGGCCCCAAGCATATGTCGCCTATGTAATAGTTTGATGAGAATGGCGCGAGGAATTCACATCGAATTTCACGGGGGCCGGGCATATATCGAATATGTGACCACCGCCCGACTCTAAGGTTCCCTTTTTTGGGCCATGATGGCTCCTGCGGCCAGTGCGCCGTGGCCGGAAGACCCTGAATGAGCGGAGATCCATGGTGGATCGAGAAGAGAAAAGGCACTTCAACGATCAAAGAGACAGGAAGGTCTGCTTGCAAGAAGTCGGTCCGAGGGACGGCCTGCAAAACGAGGCGCAGACGCTGCCGCCCGAGACGCGAGCCGACCTCATCGAGCGACTTCTCGACACAGGTCTCACGCGCATCCAAATCGGTTCGTTCGTCAACCCGCGGAAAGTTCCGCAAATGGCCGGCACCGGCGAGGTGTGGCGGCGATTGCAGCACAGGCCGAACGTCCGGTACAGTGCGTTGGTGCTCAATCAACGAGGCCTGGAGACCGCGCTCGCCGAAGGAGTCCCGCACGTGGAGATCTACGTCTCTGCTTCGGAAACCCACAGCCTGAAGAATGTGGGCGCATCCGTCCGGGATGCACTGGCTGAAGGGGTCCGTATGGTGGAGACGGCGCTCGGCATGGGCGCGGGGGTCACCGCGGGGGTGATGTGCGCATTCGGTTGTTATTACGAAGGATCAATGTCGATTACACAAGTGCGGGAGCTGGTGGCAAGGTTCGATGCGGTGGGGCCGGTGGAGATAGGGCTCGCGGACACAGCCGGATTGGGGGAGCCGCAAGGGGTCAAGTCCGTCATCGCCTCAGTTGCGGAGCTGGTCGGAGTGGACCGCTTGACCGTCCATCTGCACGACACGCAGGGAATGGGCCTGGTCAATCTCCGCGCCGCGCTGGATACCGGAGTGCGGCGGTTCGATGCGTCGGTTGGCGGGTTGGGTGGATGCCCGTTCATCCCCGGCGCGGCCGGGAACATCGCCACCGAGGCCGTCTGCGCGCTCCTGGAGTCCCTCGGGTACACCACCGGGGTGGATGTTGCGAAGGTCACCAGAGTAAGCAAGCATCTTGCGGCAATTCTCGGCGGTATGCCCGCGTACCAGGTAAGCGGACGCTCTCGTGAGGACTGATAGCGATGAGGTGACGTGGAGCTGCCACCCATGGTCCGGGGATCGAATGGAGGGGCAGGACCTGCCCTGCCCATGAGAGAAGTCAACGCCTGTGTCGGTGTTGTGCTTGCAAGGGGGGCAGCAAGAGGCGCTCCTTAAGACGGAAAACCCGGCGCGGCCGCCGACTTCTACTGCTTCAACGCCACCGAATTCAGGCGATCGATTACTGAGATCCAGGACCCCAGTAAGACACCATATTTGCGAGAGAGAGTATTGAGCTACGTCAAATCCTCTTCGTCCTCGTCCTCTTCGTCCCAGTCGTCGTCTTCTTCCTCGTCGTCCTCCTCTTCGTCATAGTCTTCGTCATCATCCTCTTCCTCGTCGTATTCGTCATCCTCGTCTTCGTCCCAGTCGTCCTCTTCCTCGTCGTCGTCCTCCTCCTCGTCATCTTCTTCCTCCTCGTATTCGTCATCCTCGTCTTCCTCGTCCCGTGCGGCGAAGAAGGCAGGAAGCCCGCCGGCCGGCGACCGGTCACGATCGGGGGTGAACAAAAGGAGGTTCGCGACAGACCCGTCTGGCTCGGCAGCCGGCAGCAACGAAAAAGCATCGGAAACAAGGTCATCTTGTCGAGTCACGGTCATGCTCCTTGGAAAAAGGTCTTCGTGGCTTATTACCATGAAACGGCCGGCGAGTCATACGGTATAGTGCCATTATCTGAACTTCTCAACACGGGTCAAGCCGAACGGTGAGAAGACCTCGCTCGTCAGTCGATCTCCCTTGGCAGATTGCCGTACCAGGGATCGGACGAGTTTTTCGCGACCGAGCCGTTTCCTTTGGATTCTTCCAGCGCGGTCAAAACCCACACGAGCCCCTTCATGGCGGACGACGTGAGGAGGTATTCCAACGGCTGCCTGATCGCGTACACGATTTTCGGGCAGTTCGTCTCATGAACCAGGAGCGCGCCTCTCAGGATGACCCCTCGAACCTTCTCCAGCGCGGAGCGGTAGTTGCGGCTCACCCGCTCCGGGACCGGCATGACCGTGGCAGTGGGTTTTATTTTCGCATAGGCCTGTTTCGGAGCATCAAGGCCCATCCGAGCCACAAAAGCTGCATCCCGGTCCGCATCGTCTCCGTAAAAGCACAACCCATCGAGCGTACGGAAGTACGAGGTGGCGACGGTATCCCGGGCATCGACCCAGACCCCCTCGATGAGAAACCGATCCTTTGCCTGGACCGCGGAGTCGCCGAGTTCCCACAACCCGCCGGTCATCTCCCAGAGCGCGTGATACCGTCCGTCCGTGCGCTCCCCGACGACGCAGAAGTGGCCCGGCTCCCGTTCAGGCCAGCCGATCCCGGCCCATATTTTGGTGAATTGCTCGATCCTGTCGATCCCGGACACCGCAATGGTGCCGTCCGGGCAATTTTCAGCGTGCATCTCCTAAAACTCGCCTCCTGAGGGTAAACTCGGTCGCATGAAACGATTCTCCCAGTTGTAGGTCCGCATCTCGTTGGCTATGGCCAGCGCTATGATTTCGTCGTCATGAGCGAGCTTCGCATCGGGCGACCGGTAGTTCTGCCTGAAGGTTTTCCGCTCGGAATCCCAGACGAAACCCTGCATCTCGAGGAGCGTCGTCCTGCTGAAGATAGATAGGCCGCGGCTCTCCACCGTCTCTGCGAGGCGGCTCAGCATGGCCTCTTTCGTGGTGCGGTTCGTTATCCAGCCCAGCCGGCGGGTCTCTTCGGGGATCTTGCGGTCGGTAAAAGTGTGATAGTAGAGATTCGGGTACCCCGTCATGCGCGGATAGTCCGACACACCCCGTTCGCATACCGAGAGCGTGGCCAGCCCCGGACCGTTGCGTTCGATCCCGAGGAGACCGTGCCGGTAGTACGTGCCGAGGAGGTACGCGTCCACGCCCGCGGCTTCAGGTCTGACGCGGTTCGAGCGATAGCGCGCTGCCACCTCCCGCGTCTGGTTGCAGATCACCTGGATCACCGTGTAGTCTCCGCCGACTCCTTCCCCCACATCCATGCCGAGGCTGTAACTCAGTGACGGGCCGGGCTCCTTCCAGATTTCCAGCGGACCGCCCGGATCGTTCACAAAGACCGGCTCCGGGGGGTTGTCCTCCGAGAAATCCAGGTGGCCTCGTTTGAAAGGCTTGCAGGCAACACTGCCCAGGAGTTCGCGGAGCACTCCCTGGTCGAACCAGGGCATGCCGGTGAAGATGAAAGCGACCTCCGGAGAGATGGGATACTCCTGATGAAACTTCTCCCAGGAGTTGTGGCACTGATTTATCCTGGTGTGCCGGGCCCACTTGATTTCTTCCGGAGCGAGTTTGTAGGTGCGGACATAGCCCTGTTCTTCCGGGGTCAGCTCCAGGCGCTCCCGCTGAGCCACCGGCAGACTGTACTCCGGAAAACCTTTCCAGGAGAGGAACAAGGGCTGCATGTCCGACTCGCCGCGTTCCGCGGCTACCCACGCCTGATGGAAGAGGTTCTGCACCCCGTTCGCGGTCGATTCCCAAAAGACCAGCGTGTCCGCATGCTGGGGGACCGCCTGGTTAATGGCCAGGACCGGTCCTTCGGGGTTTTGCCAGAAAGCGACCTCGCTCGCGTGCACGTAGTGAAAGGTGCCTCCCCGGCCGAGATTGCTGTTGGACGCTGAGTCGATCTGTATCCTGGAAGAATGCGGCGCGTCGTACTCGATGCAGCGGACGTTGTCCCTGGCCAAAGGGGCAGCGAGACCGCGTGGGAGAAACCGGTAAAACCGTTTGGTCATGGAAAAGATCGTCTGCGCGCTCTCGACGGAATGCGCTGCAACCAGGGCGAATCGGTTGGGGTACCGCGAAACGAGGGCGAAGATGAACGCCTCGATGAGCGTGGAAATCCCCAACTGTCGTGACTTGCAGCAGATGAACCGCGCGGGGACGTTCCGTTCGCGGCACTCCATGAGCCGGTGAAACACGGTCTCCTGCGACCGGTTCATAAGGAGCGAGACCGTCTCACCCCGCTTGTTCACGATTTTGAGATCCTCTATGAATTTCTGAATGTCGAAGAGGTCGGTCTCAGACCAAAAGGGCATCTGTTCGAGGAGTTGTTCGAGCTGTCCCACACGACTCTTGGCCTGCCTGAGGGTGACCTCATCCGGCCGGGGCAGGGTCACCCATCGCATCCGGCATCATTCCAGACCTCCGCTGGTCGCGCGGCGCCACTGAGCCTGGCCGAGAGTAGCTCCTGGATGCGGCGTTCCAGGTCGTCCAGGCGCATGGCGATGGCCGCGGCTTCTTCGCTCTTGATCTTGGTCTCCATCATGGCGCGGGCGGTGTTGATGAGCTTGTCCAGGACTTTGATCTGGTCCATGGACTCCTTGGATGCCGCGGGCACCTCAGCGATGAGACGCATGACCAAGTCCAAGGCAGATGACGGGGTCAGGCCGGCAGAGACGATTTCCCGCATCTGGTCGACCAGCGACGGATCGAAGGGACTCGCAGGTTCCGTTGGATCGCGGAGCGTCCCTTCCGGGACATCGACGGTGCTTGTGGTTCTGTCGCAAATCTTTCCGGGCATGGTTCTTCTTCCTGATAGTTTGCACTGGTGCTGAATTCGAGAGGTGCGCGCAAGAATCGGCTGTGGGAGGAAGCGTAAGATCGGAGAGTACAACGTCAGCCAGGGTTTCTGTCTTCAGTCGGGTGGAATGCGGAGCTGAATCGGTGGGACAGCGATTTTGCCCGTCACTTACAGGTAGACAGGCAATCCCGCGATGTGCGGAACCGTCCCACCTTGCAGCCTCAAAACGGGCATGCCGCTGTCCGTCATTCTTCGTCTTCGTCGTCAAAGGGGGCGTCGTCGATGCCGAACCTGTAGCAGTCGAGGATGTCGGGATTGTTGAGGAGGAAGGTGTGCACGAAGAGCGCTATCCACCTGGCCTGGGCCTCGTCGATGGTCCCCGCGATCTCCTGCTGGGCCACGTGGACCGCTTCATGCCAGAGGACGCTCAGTGCCAAAGCCATATCAACTTCGTCGTCCAAATAGATGGTCCCGTCGCGGTAGGAGGCCGCGCCCAGAATACCTTCGAGGCTTTGAACGGGAGACACGTTGCGCACCTGGTAGATCCGGCCGAAGACGATCAATTCCTCGGGAATTTGCATGCTGAGACTCCTTTCGACAGATATCGTGATGTTGGGACATACGGGCAAGAACCAGGGGTAAAGAGGACTCTCTCGGAAGAGAGTCCTCCCGTTCGCGTCAGACGACCTCCTCCCATTCCCCCCAGTAGAACGGTTCCATCTCCTGGTACCTCTCCGACCACTGGTGCCAGACCCCCTGAGCACACCAGTGTTTTCCCGGTTCCTCGATCTCCAGCGGCGCCGGTCCAAGGCGGCAGACGTCGCCGTCCATCTTGATGCACGTACTGCAAAGCATGACGGATCGTTTCATGTTCGGCTTCCTTTCCGTGAAGGGTGGTGGTCGAGCGCTCCCGCGCGCGAAGAAAATTGTTCCTGTTGGGCAAAAATATTGTCTTTTTCGATTCGGCCTTAGGCAACCGGGGACCATGGGTTGGGTGCCAGCAGAGGCACCCTTGCAGGAAAGTCTTTTGGATTGCTTACGGCAAATCCTCGAACCAAGGCCGGACTCTGCGGCGTTCCTTCAGCACGGTTGGGCAGAGGTTTCGGCCAGTTTTCCATGTGCCGATGTATAAGGATCGCGTTACCTCCGGACCAGCGAACGGTGCCATTCAGCTTCTCTGACCATCGTATCGGGACTGACGAGGCCCTCCCGATAGCGCTCCTGATTGACCCGTGCGAGCCGTTTGCGATGGGTCCCGTCGTAGAGCGGTCCCTGCGCGTCCCGGAGCTTCTGCTGCTCCGCGTCGGATAATGCGTGAGGACACGGTGTGGGCAGAGAGCATCTGAGGTAGTCGGCATTGACTCTGACTGTTGTCGGATCGCGCTCGCCATTGAAGTGGAGGATGTGGCGGCTCGTCCGTAATTGATAGAGCCGACACGCGTCGATGGTGATCTTACAGCCCCATCTGCAGTCCACGAGGCGGTGCGCGTTGGCTTCTCTCCATTGGGCCACGGTCTCTTCTATGGGTGTCATGGCGCGGTCTCCCCTGCCAAGGATCGCTCCTCGTGCCAGTCGTACGGGATGTTCAGATGGAGCCGCAACCGGCGCATGGGAGCGAGAAGACCGAACTCCATGGAATCGAGAAGATTCCGGGCATCCGGGTCGTCGAGCGATTCCACGTGGGATCGCACCACGGAAAGCTGCTCGTGAAGCTTGTTGAAGGAGTTGGAAATCAACTTTCGCGTATCCGGGTTTGACATGACACGCCTCCTGTAGGGTGGAAATCCGCGGGATGGCTTCCTCGCGGGTGAGCAGCGCGGTTAACCGTGCGAATTAATCTACGAAGCCGGCGACCCCGCGGTCGAGACTGGTGTTTGCGGTGGGCTAAGGGTGTCGGCTCCATGAGAGAACGTATGTTCTCCATATGACCCCATGGGACCATAATTAACCAAATGTGTCAACTCCAAAGTCGAACCTCTCTCACGCGGCTCCGGCAGCCCTCCTCTCCGGCCGCGCTGCTCGACAAAGGCTCGACTCCCCTGAAAGGAACGGCTCTCTTTCGACAGTGCTTGTATGAACTGGGATTGGTCTCAGTAGCTGCTGGAACTGTCGTTCGTGCGGGACTGGCTGGAGCCTCCCGAGCGGCTGCTCCCGCCGCCCCCCGCCCTCAGTTGCATGGAGCGTTGCCAGGGCTTCAGGTAACCCAGCTCGACTCCGAGCCGGTCAGCCCACAAGGTGTCCTCGCCGATAAGGGCGGGGTTGTACCCGCCCAGCGCCGACGCCAAGCCGGCCCTGTTCGCCAACTGGCGCCACTTCATTTCCCGCTGGGACGCTTCATCCAGCGTTCGAGTCCGATCGTCGGATGCCCATGCCATCTGTTTTCTGGCCTTTTCCAACTCCTGACGGAGAAGCTCCAGCTCCAGTTTCTGGCGCTGGCTTGCGAGGGCTGTTTGTTCGCTTTTCGCTGGGTCCGGTTGCGCGTTGGATCTGAGCATAAACGGCTGCCGGGGTGCCACGACCTGCGACCTCGGCCGCGAGGCCGCGTGCAGTCGCCGGCGGCGCAGGTCCAGGTCCAATTGAGCGCTCTCGCGCTCCAACTGCATCTGCTGAAGTTGCTTCTCCTGGGCGAGTTCCCGTTCGGGATTTCCGCGCTGCCACGTGACGTCGCCTCGCCAGTCCTCGTGCATCTGGTCTCCAAGCCTGTTCTGCCAATCCGCCTGACCGCTCACGTACCGATGCTGCAGGTCGAGGAGATTCTGAAGGTTCCTCAACGCCTCTGCTGACTGGGCGAACTGGGTGCTCTTCACGTACTTGTTGTAGTCCATGGCGCGGGAGAAACGGTCCGAGTAGCCTGAGGCAAGCGATTTCATGGCCTGCTGGTGGAGGCTCGAATCGAGGCCGGGTCCTCCGACCACGTTCATGCCCCCTCGTCTGATGCCCGCGCCGGCCGCGCGGCGTACGTAGTCATCGAGGGTGTTGCGCTGACCGGCGAGCGCGTTCTCCATATAGTCCCCGACTTCTCGATCGCCGGGCCGCGCAACATGGGTCCCGGCAGAACCGAGAAAGCCTTTGGAGCGGTTCGCTCGATAATTCCCATACTCCTGGTCGACGATCCGACCGATCCTCTCTGATCCGCTCGAAAACGGACTGGTTCCGTAGGACTTCCCGTAGTCGAATCCGGAGTAGGATGGTTTGGATCTGAGCGTTCGACGCTCGTTGTCCAGCCGCGTTGTGAGCGCGGCGAAATAGGGGTCTTTGTTCGCCATTGTGGTTCCTCCTTGGATGGATGGGATTCATGAAAAACGTTGAGGGTACTTTCTCTCGAACGGTTTCGATGGGTTCTCTTTCAGAGAGGTAATCTCGCTAGTTTGTGAACAGAGGATTCTCCCGATATTCCTCCTCTCACAGGGCCCCCCACTCGCGGATCAGGGAAACACCGATCTGTAAGCCGTACAGGTGGGTAATGTCCTGGAATTCAATGCGGAGCTTGAAGAACCGCCCCTGTAGGTTGAGGCTTTCATCTTCCCGCGCGAAAAATCTGCTGGCAGCGATGTCCAGGTCGGAGAGGAGCAGAGAGCTGTCGGGGCGGGAGGAATCGGTGTTACCGTCCACCCATATCTTGAGCCCGATGGTCTTTCCCGCAGCGGTTCGGCCGAAGAGTCGAAGCCTGCGGATAAGCTTGAGCCATTCGGGTGAACCGAAATGGAGCCACCCGGTCTCTACCCATCCGGGTATCGCGGCCCCGAGGTCGGTTGCGTCCGCAGGGCCAAAGAGCCTGACGATGCGACCGTGGTAATCACCGCCGTACAATCCGATTTCTCCGAGTTTGCCGGGTGCGTTTTCGTTGTGGTGATAGGCCACGGCGATCGATGCAAGAGCGATGCTGAAGGGAGGGAGCCAGGTCCGGAGAGACAGGTCGTAGACGATCAGGCGGTTATTGGTCGTTTGCACGGTCTGACCCGGCTCAGTAATCATCGGCACGGCCCATACGATCCAGTTCTTTACGGGCCAATACTCTCCGCAGGCGCGGTGGAGCGCATCGAGAGCCAACCTCGGTATTTCTCGTCCGTCCCACCAATTGACCGAATCCGACAGCACGGTTCCTCGGCCGGTGTTCCATTCCGAGTCGGTGTGTAATCCGGTGGAAACGAAGCCGCCGAACCGATTGAGGAAAAAGAGCCCGGAACGGGTTCCCGAGTCCAAACCGGTCATGGGTGCTTTTACGATCACGTTGGAATTTACGGGAATATGTCTCGCGGCCTCAACTCCTTCGAAGGCAAAGTTGGACGGGTCACAACCGAGGAGCTGATGCCACGTCTCGGTCTTGCCTACCAGGAGCCCGTTCCATGCCGCGACTGCACACTGGATCCGATCCATGCCGCCAATGCGGTAGCTGGCGCTGTCCTGGCCCGAGAAGCCATACTCTTCCAGGGTCCTGGACAGGTCGGCCTGATCCCAAGCGTCAGGTCGGGAAAGGAGCGCAACCCGATCCTTGACCGCTGCTGCGAATTTGTACTTGTGGAGCCTCGGCGGAACCGCGTAAATGCGCACCTCGGAGATGGCCGCGGCGGAAGAGAGCGCTGCCGACACCGAGAGCCGAATCCAGTACCCTCGGCTGAAAAAGCCGTCGAATGGGATGTTGGCGCGCCAATCGATCGGTAGGCTCCAAGAGATTTTTCCCTTGCCGGAAACCGTTTTCCCCTGAGAACCCTTGGTGCCATCAGTCACGGTCAGGGACGTCCAGGCCTCGCCGTTCCAATACTCGGCTGAGAGCACCGCGGGATTGGTATTGTTTGCCGCGTACGGCGTAACTTCGATCTCATTGAACGGCCAGCAAAACCCGACGTAGAGATAGTCGTCCGGGGCCATCGGGACACTGGCTTTCGAGAGTTCCGTCAGCGCGTTATCGCTAACCTCGACGGTGTAATCCCGGGTCATGTTGGCGCTCGTATCGACGTACACGAACCCCATGGGCACATCCGGTTGACCGTCACCGATGTTGCTCAACGGCTGGCACGGGGCTTTGTACAGTATCCGGGAGACAGCGCAGTCCGAACTCGTGCCCGAGGGAACGAACTTGAACCAAAAACCCGGCACCTCGTTCAGGACCGAATAGTCAGCCGCGAAGGGTCCAGCGCCGAGATATTCCACCGTGCCGGTTTGTGACCACGGGATGCCAGTTGGGGCCGTGTTATCATCCCATCCATGACCTGCGTCCCAGGCCCCACCGCTCCAGCCATAAATGTACGTGTCACCTGCGTCGTTGTACTGCACGGTGTAGCTTGTGAGGGTCGGATATCCATTTGCTGTTGCGGCCATTCCGAACGCAAAATCCATGTAATTAGTGATATGGAGTTCTATGCCTCCAGTCTCTTTCCACTGGTCGCTCGCGATCGCTTCAAGCTGCGTGCCGCTCATATGATTCTCGGCAATAGCGAAAGCCTCTCGGAGCGCTGTGTAGAGATCGTTCGTCGAGGCGTTTTGCCAGGCATCCGCGGCGTCTTTGTATTGCCAAGTAGTACCGGAATCGTGCTGCACGATGGTGCGCCACGCATCGTTCACGAAGACTGAGAAGGACTCCCGATCGTCGAAGCTCACCGCATGCCAGAGAGTCGTTCCAGTCGGGACACTCTCGGTAACAGAAACGCCCTGGAAGTCTTCGGCAGAAATGACGCTGACCTGGTTGACGTCAGTGGTCGTGCCGACAAAAAGTCGCTCTGATTGAGGGAACGCAGGCTTAGATGAAACATCGGTAACCGCATAACGATTGGACGCAGTAGCGTAACCGGTGACTGTTTGTTGATTCCAAGATTGCACCGGCAGGGTGGCGGTCCCGATCCTGAAATATGGCTTACTGTTGGCATCAATATACGCATTTGACGTCTGGCTGAGGAAAGCTGCGGTTGCCGACTGCCCACTTCTCAAGGTTGCCACTGAACGAGCCACGTCGATAATGAGAAGGTAGTCCTTCGTCTCATCTACTGCGTAGGTTATGATATCGCTCTCTATATCCTCCGACCATGTTGATGCCGTGAAGCCGCTTTCCCCGCCATTGAACGTGATCTCAGTAGGCGCCGTCGTCCCGTTGGCGGTCATGCCGGCACGTTCGACTATGGACACATGCGACGCGCTGCAAACGAGTAAGTCATCAGACCACCAAACCTTCTGGGAATCAGAAAGATCGCCGCTCTTTACAGTGACTTGGATGTGACCCGCGTTCGCGGATATCTCAGAAGCTCTCAACGGAATGCGAACAGATCCGCCCCCGAAGGAACCAGACAGGCCATCTATGGCTGCGAGCGACCAGACGGAGGCAGCCTCCCCAAAGCCGGATCGCACGCTAACTCGATCGGATGACAGCGTCATGCCGTGAATTGTAGTTACCGCTTGACTTGTAGTCGTCTCGCTTAATGTGATTTCGCCGGTCCCTTCGCCGTCATCGACGATGTCAACGATGTATCGAGTGCCACCAGGAAGCGTTACTTCAAGCCCGACCTCCACGTCGGGGCAGGCATTCCCTTCACCCACAGTCAAAGGCGTATTGGAAACATCCTCAAAATGGCCGGTTGCTCCGGCGTCCTGTACCCAGTGGTCAATGGTTGCTTTCAGGTCTTGTCGGTTCAGATGAGCGGCGCTGGTGAAAGCGACCGTGTTGGAATAGGATCGTGAATCGTCTTCGAGGCTCAGTGTATTTGGTGTCGCCATCTCGATCCAGAAGGCTTGGACCTGCGGCATGTCAGTGCAGATGTAGAGCGCTCCGGAGCTCCGGATGTTGCCGATATTGGCCACGGTGTCCGGGTCTTTGTCGCAGACCTGCGGGCTCACGTCGTAGTAGTTGCCCTCGGTGCCCGTGCTGGAGGTTCCCGCCTGCTGGACAAGGACCGCTTTCGGGACCAGCCAGTCGGATGCATCGTCGGAAAGTGACAGGCCCGTGACCAGCGGTGGAGCCGCTATCCCTTCCGTGACCACGAGCCGGTCGTTCAGGACGGCGAAGGAGCAGACACCAGCACCCGCGCCCAGGTCGTAAATCTGCTGGAATACTCCCTCGGTGGTAGGGAGATGGGTGGGGCAGGCGTACAAGCCGTTGGTTGCTGGGATGGGTTCAGCGCCCCCTTCGGGAGGCGGTATGTAATCACAGATGTCCTCGAAGATATCGACTCCGTGGCCATAGTGATTCATTCCTGCATCATCGATTGTTTGCCCGAAGATAAGGTATAAGGTGCCATCCGAAATGTGTCCTCTGGCCCCAACTAATTGCTCGTCACTTGCAGGGGCGTCCACCTCAATGTGCTGCCATGCATCATCGCCATGGACCCATAGCCATGTTGTCTCAGTGAACGGGGCTGTAGGGGGGTCCCACACGCCCCCCATGCAGATATAGGAGTCGTTGGTGCTGCAATAAACCATCGTCGGGTCGCTGTAATAGGTCTGTTGCGAAAACACGATTGATGGCATGTACGTCCACACGGAGGTCGAGCAATCTAGTTGCCAAAAAGTGGCAGAAGCTACACTCCCTGGCGCGGTAGTTCCGAGGACAATCTTGTCTCGCACGGGGTCATAAGCCGCGGGTTGATGTTCACAGACCCCAATTTCCCCAGGATCGAGATCGAAGCGGGTGCATTCGACCCGACTCCACACGAGGGTGCCTAGCGCCAGGTTCGCATAGTTCTTCACCCACATGTCCCCACCATTCCGACCGAACAGGATAAGGGAATCAGAGGTCGGTCGATAGATCATCGGTGAATAAGCTGGATACACCTCGTGGGTCTGATTTTCCGGTGGGATCACGACTTCGATGAACGCATTAAGGGCAATGTCGTATTTGACCAGCTTCGTCTCTGCGCCTCCGGTGGCTGTGGTTCCGAAGATCCATAAGCAATGCCGAGTAGGGTCGTAGGCTGATGATGGGGGATACTCGAATACGGGGACATCACCAGTGTAGTCGGTGACCTCGATGAATGTGCGCGTCTCGCAGTCGAAATACCATAGGTCAAGGATTGGCGTTACCCCGTCCTCTTCGTAACCGCTACAAATCCAAATCCTATTGTTCTGGGAGTCGTAACCAGTGTTCGGCCAAATACGGTGAGGTGGTCTCGGGATAATCTCAGCAGACCCCCCAATAAAGTGAACTGGTGGAGATTCCTCTGGCATCACTTCATCCGTACGAACCTGCACCACCACATAGCTCGTCTCGTTCGTCGGGAAGCGCACCTGCTTGAGCGCCATCACTTCACCGTCTGGAAGGCTCCCCGCACTGACGATGGATATCCCGCCTCGTGTCTTCAGACCGCCGTCCACGAGTTCGACGTTCTCACCGCCCATCAGGGCATTGTGGGGAAAAGCGAGAGGGTTTTTGCGACGATCCTGTATGCCGCCGGTCCAATCGAAGAAGTTGATCACCCGGTAGGGTTCCGTATTATTACGAGGCATTTGCGCTTCCTTTCAGGTACGTCAGACGAGTTGGCCGCTGCACGATGAGGGTCACCGATAGGGTCTCAGCGACAGACCCGGCGGGTCCCCTTCACCGAGGAGCTTTTGCTTTTCCCGGTCGTAGAGCGCGGAATACTCTTGGAACTTGAGGTCCGCACCGGGTGCGTGCCGGTCCCTCAGGAAGGACTGCCTGAGCACGTAGTACACGAAGACCGTGTCGTGGGCCCTGGGCAGAGGCGGATCGGGACTTTCCGGCCCGCAGGTGAGATCGTCAGGCACATACGAGTGGTAGATGCAGAAGCCTGATGCGAGACTCTCCTGTGGCGGAGGCCAGACGAACAACGCGGTGTTTTGAACCGCGTAGTACTCCGGCACACCCATGCTGTTGGACGCGGTTCTCAGCTCGTCGTACTCTTTGTATCCGCTCAGAGGCGCCATGGGGTTGGCCCGGCCGCTGAAGCGAACCTGATGCACATCCTGGAAACGAGGGATCGCGGCCAGGAGATCGATCCGATTGGCCCCTGCAACGCTGGGAATCCAGGTTTCTGCCCGCCAGTAGTCGTCCTGAGCCAGTTCCTGGAGGCATCGGTTGATAGACCGGACGATGAACTGATCTGACAGGAATCCGCCACCGGCTTCGTTGAACAGATCCCGCACTGTGTCGACGATCCGGCCGATCCTCCCGGGACAGTCGGAGACCGCGGTGTCGTCCGCGACGATCTCCAGCGAAAGGGCAAATACTTTGATCGGGTTGGGATCTTCTCCCGCGGACGCGGAAGGTCGTTTCAGGACGAACGAAAGATAGTCCCCCGGTTCGATGCTCGTCTCGCCGATCCGGCCGGCCGCGGTGGCTCCCGTAACCGCGAGCGTTCTGGTGGTGAGCCGGTCGGCGACCGTCGCGGCTTCGTATTCGCCGGAAACGGTTTCCATCACCGAATCCTGCGCGGTTACGTGGACCCCGGGCCTGACCAGGAGCGTCTTCACTTGCCACGCGTGCCGCGCGGAAACGGATGGCGTGGATTCGTGGAGCGTGAGCACGACGTTGCTCCCGCTCATGTACGTGTCTGGAACGACGATGGAGAACCGGGCTTCATCGGCCGGCTCCCATTGGGTGAACCCGACCAGCGAGGTGGCATCGTACCCCTCAGCGGGAACGGCGCCGGAAGATGGAATCAACCTCTCGATACGTATTACTGCCATGTGAGCCTCTCTCGACGTGCAGAACCGATAGGGGAACGGTGCGTTTATAGGAATTGTCGAAAACAACTGAGCGATGGGCGCGGTGGGTTTCGGAGAACGGGCATCTTGCCGGCCATTCATGGACAGCCGAGACGCCAGTCGTGAGACTGCATATCGGTCGGAGATTTGTGAATGCCGGTCAGAATCAGTAGGTCCAGATCATGCCGGGCGGGAGTTCGGGATCGTCGTCCACGTGGATGAAGTCCTTCCCGATACCGATACGGTTGAACAGCGGAAGCGCCGCGGTGAGAAATGCAAACCGATACGCCGCATCGGGACAGCGGACGTCCACGGCACGACTGCATCCGTCTTTTGCCAGATGAGCCGATCGGACGCGCCCTGCCACTTTGTTATTGTGTCGTTCGCACCGTGTTCCGGAGATGACCTCAACGGGCTTGCCGATGAGGTCCCTGATGCGGTCGAGCTTTGCTACGGTTCCGAGGGAGATGACGTCGGGATGGTCGCAGTACCCGTCGCATTTACACGTGAATTCTCTCGGGGTGAAATGTTTGATGTTATCCCAGGAAGGCTCCTCCGGTGCCACGATGCCATTGCCTTTCTCTTCCGCGGATGAATCGGTTTCAACTTTTCCGGGTTTCCCTTTGGGCCGGGCCATGCAGATATCCTCCTTCGTTGTGGGGTGGCGGGGTCCACCGAAACGGCGGACCCGCAGAATCAGATGTTCACACGTCCTGATTGGCGTTGAGGCTCACCGGCTCGTTGGTAACCAGGCGCAAGGCCACGTTCACCGCGGCCAGGAGCACGGTGGAGATTTCAGCCCAGCGTCCCGGGTCGGTTCCCATGGAGATGAGGAGTGCTCCGACCAGAGCTACGAGATTGGTCCAGATTGTCTTCGATGCCCACCACGCTTTTGGTGTGTTCATGTGTCACTCTCCTATGGTTAATCTGCGAACCTTCGTCAGGTTCTCTCTGAGTGGCCCACGGAGGATGTCGAGCACGACTCCTCGCCGGGCGCTTGAATGGGTAACTCGCCGTCGGCCCTGGTCGTCCCTAAGCAGGACCCCTACGTGCCCCTCGGGGCGGCTCTCGCTGAATGTCCAGAAAAGGAGATCGCATTCGTCGGCCTCTCCCAGACCGATCTCTCTACTTTCCCAGCCACCGAATCCCTGGGACATCCGAAAGGAGGTGGTCCGCGAGATGCCGGGAATACCGGCCCACTTCGCAGCCAGGAAGACGTACCCGGAGCAATCGAGCCCTTCTTCGAGGTCTTTCGCTCCTCCCCAGGTGTATTTCGGATGTTTCGCGATAATGAAATGGAGCTGGCTTTTGAGAGACGTCTTGTAATGGTCAGCGAGGGCTAATGCTTCAGGTCCAGCAAAGAATGGCGCCGATAACAAGAATGACAGCAGACATAACGTAACTGGAAGCTTTCGGATCATCTCCTATCACCTTCATCCAATCCGAGGGAGTGATAAAATCGACGAAGAGCATGAGCCCGATCAGTGCAGGCGCGGCTACACAGATAGCTGCGAGACGCAAGAGCAGGTACCGGATCAAGCAATACGGATCGTCAATACTGACCACAGGACCCAGATATAGGCTCAAAGCAGCGATGGTGCACAACGCTCCTACGAAGAGGACCGTCAGCAGACTCCATTTGAAGAATTCTTCCTTCATGGTTCAGCTCCCTATAAGTTTGACGAGTATGCCGCCGCCGAGAATCAAGGCGAGGATGGAGACAGTCGAGCCAAGAAGCCAGATCGTGGTCTCCACGCGTTGCACGCGCTCTCCAAGTCTTGAATGTTTTTCGTGGCGGTGGGCCTCGAGTTCTTCGTGCCGTTTGTCGCACCGGCACTTCAGGTTGGTAAGGTACTTCTTGACGTTTTCGAGTTCCTTGAATTGACCGCGGTTTTGGTCTTCGATCACCGCGATCCTGCTTTCCAGGAGACCCAGTTTCTCCATGATCTTTTCCAGCATCACGAGAATTCTCTCTTCATCGGACATTGGCGCCATTGATGCTCCTTTGCCTGCCGCATATCGCGCGGGACATCGGCACAGCACACCGTGATCGCGGGGGTTGGAACGGGTCGCCGCAGGTTACCGGTACGTGCCGGGCCACGGATAGCGGCTCTTGATCTCCGTTCGCTTGGCGAGCCACACATCACGACTCGGACCGTCCGCTTCGGCGTTGAAAAACAGCCCGTCAGCCTCGGCCTGATAAGCCGCGGCACGCAGGGCCCTTATCCGCTCGCATTGCCAGCCCTTCAAGGCTGAAAAATGCTCTGCCGACAAGGCACCTGCCGCCGCATGGGCATCGAGATCGACCTGAAGGAACCCTTCTTCACTATCAGGCAACTCAGAAATGGCGGTCATGACCTGAATGGAAGGTCCTTCTGCGAGCCACTTACATTCACCTCCCAGGAGATGATGGGAGAACCCGAGCTTCGTGAATACCGTACTCCACAACATTACCTGCCCTCCTTCTCATGCTTCGAGGCTTCCCAGCCCCGTGGCGTTTGCGTAGTACTGCGAGTTCGCCGCTCTATAGAAAGTATGGAGGCTTCCCCATGTTTCTTGGCCTTGATAGACAAGATCCAAATAATGAGTTCCGGGATTGGGCGAATCGATGAAGTCTATTACCTGAGGTGTCGTCGCTGTTGACGTATGCGTAACGCCGTTCCGCCACACAGGAATCACTCCATCCATCGCAATGCTGAATATGCCGTCAGGCGAAAAATCCACAAAGAAAGATGTCCAGCGAAAGACAATCTGAGTCGTAGCGCCACAAACAAATCCGACGCGGAAATCGGAGGGGTGTACCGGAGTCCACCCAATCACACCGCCAGGGGCATCTATTCCTCTGATCGGATTAGTCAAAGTGTATGCCGTCTGGGCCGCGTACGGGGTCACTCTGCCTATTCTGGTCGGTAATCTGTTGTGCCGGTTCCACACGTACATTTGGTCTTCCACTTTGACGGGAGCCTGCAAACCGGCCTGACACGTGATAGCGGCCATGCAGCCTACATTGCGTTTCCCGCCGGCACCGGATTGTACTTCCAACCCGTCCTGAAGGACCCAGCCCGTTGTGGATGCATCCAACGCGAGTGTCCCGCTGTCGTTGTAAAGGTATACTTCGTGATAGGTGTCCGCTGCCAGCGGCTCGCAATTGAGCGTAACCCCTGCCTCCGGAATGGTGTTTATCTGCCATGAGGTCCCGTCGTACAGCGCGATAGCGGTTCCATTGTATCGTCCGTACATGAGCTGAGGTGAGTGATTCGCTGTCGACTGAAGTGCCACATTCAGCATGGCGGGGCGGAGATCGCCATCCTGCATTTGTTGCGTCCAGTTTGCTCCTCCGTCGGTCGTGCTCTTACACACGCAGGTATACGGAATCGAAGATCCAGGATTCGTGTTCGCTCGCCGCGTAGAAAGGCTGATGTCGACCGATGCGGTCCCACTGAATGCCAGCCAATAGCGCATGCCGCGGTGCAGCTGCTGCGCCGGAAAGGTGAGCCTCTGCCATCCGGTTGAACTGACGGCCAACGTGCCGAGAGAAGCGACCTGCGTTCCGGGCGCTTCTTGATTGTCTGCTTCGATCAGTTGAATGTCGCGAAGAGACAAGTAGGTTCCTGAACCGTTGCGGTCAGTGAACGCAATTCTATAATGACGATACGCAACCGTATTGAAGACATCGCACTCTATACATCGGGCAGTATAGATTGCAGCCTCGGCAGTCCATGTTTTACCACCTAATCCCGAAACGATTGCCGTCCAGTCGTTATCCGTGTTCACCGTTGGAGCTGCGACATTCGAGCCCCAAAAAGTCCAGGCTTTGGGCGAACCTTCGCTCGTGGCGTCCCCCGTGAACCGAACCCGATTGATCTGTTTCGCGTTTCCAGCTCCGAAATCGAACGCAAAATAGAGTGGAGCAGATGGCGTTGGAGCCGCATTGCTGCGCGCGGGAGTCCCAGAATATCTGGCACCCGCGTCCCACGCATACCATGCCTCAAATCCGGCCGACTCCGCATTCGCGCCGTTCACATCCCAAATGCCGACGACACACGGGCTTGGCGCGTTGTTGGCCGTCATGTCCTGAGTTGCTTTGGTTTGATTGTGGTTGAGCTGGCCTTCGGGCTCCGGGGCCGTACCGCTGGAATAGAGCGCAACAGAGAGATTCCCTGCTGAGGCGACAGCCTTGATGTACAGGCTGAGCGAATCGAGCGCGAAGTCGATTTCCGAGGTGAACCCCACTGCTACCTTGTGGTTCGCGCTCGTCAGTTGAACGGCCTGATCGCCGCTCGTCTGGATGTAAGCTGGCGGAACGTACAGGCGTCCGGCAGGGGACAATTCCCGGCGCGGCGCGGAAGTCTGGACTTCACCTCCAACACCGGGATTCACTTCCATGGTTCCCATGCATTACCTCCATGCAAAAATGCTGACATTGACCGTTCCAGTAGGAGCCGCGATGTAGGCAAAGGCAGCACCGAGGGAGACTGTCACCGGTAATGTCCAGGAATAGCCTGCAGTCGTGAGCCTTGCCGTGGTGGAGCCGGGGACCGTTCCGCTCACATGGAGGACTTCCGTGCCGCTCTCCACGTGAAACATCACCTCCTTGAAGTCAACCGGTAGGGCTACGCCCGACAGATCGGTCCCCTGACCGGCGATCCGGTAGGTGAACAGTTCGGTGCCTCGGTCGATGAGAGGATTGCCATTATCGTCTCTCGGAACCGGTTTCATAAACAAACTCCTTTCTTGGGTTTTGTCGCGCTGGCAGCCGATTGCTGTGGTCGGCAACTTGTCGAGGCAAAATGCTATGTTGTTGAAACGTGTGGGACTGGAGCTGAATTGGTGTGGCTTGGTGCAGGACGCCACGTCTCATGCGTGACGCTGTCATTCAGTCAGAATTGAGTGCCAGCAGTATAGCTACCGTTTGAAGAAAACGCCTTTCCTTTCCTTCCCTTCAATTATTATACTATCAAACATTGATAGGCCGGTCAAGCTTTCGTTGGAAAACCTACGCGGCAACGCGGTGCTGCAAGGCCCTGCGCATTGGTATAAGACACCGCCGGCCTGCAGCAAGCTCTGATGCCAAGCGTGAAACGTGTCTTTGGAGTCGTCTTCGATGGGGAATTCGTTGGACAGCGGAGAGATGGCGTCTCGATTGGGGCCAGGCCGCCGCTCAAAGGTCAGTGCCCGCCTCTGAGCCAAGGACTTTCACGGTCACCGCATCGGCAGTTCGGTGATCGAGCAAGGTCTCGGCACCGTCTTCACGGACAAGGGTCCACAGTGCCCCGTCTTCCTTGCGTGGCCCCATCGTCACGGATTCGCCGATCCGTAACCCTGTGGCAAGGGCCTCTTTGTCAACGGACGCGACCAGGCCGGCCCTCCCTGCCCTGAGCACACTTACCTTACACAACGCGCCGGGACGGCATTCCGCGTAATTCTCGGGGATTTCCGCTCCGTGTGGGTCGTGTGTCGGGTGTCCGAGGAGATCGTCGAGGTAATTCATCGCGTCCCTATCATGGTAGTGTTCCAACTGATGGGCGCGCTCATGCAGTTCCGCCTCCGGGGTTCCGGTATGACTGAGATACGTCTCCCAGATTCGGTGGGCCCTGAGAACGCGGCGGGCCTCGCTCTTTCCATCCTGGGTCAATAGATAGCCGTCCGCCTCCTGCCGTAAGAACCCGTCGCGCGTCATCGCCGCAACAGCGGTCGCGAGCCGCTCTCTGCCTGATTCGAGGGAGGCGGTCAACGAAGCGAGCGCGACAGGAGTATCGTCACAGCGCAATATGAATCCAAGAATGTCCTCCACAAGCTGTTGCGGCACTGAACGCCGCCTGCGGAGCCATCCGGCAAGGAGTCCATACCGCGGGGCCACCGTCAGCACGACCAGGAACTGGAACGTGCAGAAGAGCATGATCGCTCCGCCACCCGACGAATCGAGCCATACACACAAATAGAGGCCACCGAGGACGCTGGTCATGCCAAAAAGTGCGGCCAGTATCATCATGCGGTCCAACCGATCGCACAGGAGATAGGCGGTGGCCGCGGGGGTAATGAGGAGCCCCACCACCAGGATCACTCCCACCATGCTCACGGCGCTCACAACAACCAGCGAGACGCACGTCGTCAGGACGTAGTCGATAAGCACCACCGGCATGCCGATTGACGCGGCCATGATCGGATCGAAGCTCGTGAGCTGAAAATGACGAAAGAAGAGCACCATGATCGATAGAACCAGCGCCGCGGCTATGACGGCCACCCAAAGATCCGCGTCCGCGACTCCCAACACGTCGCCCATAATGAAGTGGACGAGGTCGATGTGGATGTGGTTTCGGAAAATCGAGACGAGCACCACACCGGCTGCGAACACCCCTGTGTACATGATGCCGATGGCAGTATCTTCTTTCAGCCGTGACACGCGTGCCACCGCGCCGATTGATGCGACGGTGATGATCGCGGCGATGAGTGAGCCCGCCAACATCGAGGGCGCGTGGGCCTCGGTGTTGAACAGCAACTTCATGAAGAGGTACCCAGCCGCGACCCCTGCAATCATGGCATGGGAGAGCGCATCGCCGAGAAACGCCATGCGCCGCAGGATCACCAGACAGCCGACCACGCTGCACACGATAGCAGCCACCGAACCACCAAGAAGGGCCTTCTGGAAGTAGGTCTCGCCGAAAGGTAGTATCAGAGCGTTGTAAAGGAGATCCATTCCGAGCACACCTATGCGAGAATCAGGCCGGGAGCCTCACGTGAGGATCACATGCCATGGTAACCGTACAAAGGGAAAGCCCTGAAGGTTCAGGATTGCGACTGAACGAACCGTTACTGGCAACGTTCCTTCTCGATCTCCGCGAAAATCCGAAGCTTCCCTTCGTAGACCTCACTCAGCAGCTCTGGATTGAGCACCTTCTCGGGAGGTCCGTACGCGTAGAGGCGCTGCTTGATGAGTACAAGGCGATCGAAATACTCCGCGGCCGTTCCAAGATCGTGGTGTACGACCACAAGGGTTCGACCGGAAACCTTCGCTCGTTCGAGCACCTCGAGGATTGCCCGCTCTGTGGCTGCATCGACGCCGGCGAACGGTTCGTCCAGGAGGAGGATGTCCGCTCCCTGGGCCAGGGCCCGGGCCATGAAGACCCGCTGCTGTTGGCCTCCCGAGAGCTGGCCGATCTGCCGATTGGAGAGCTCCTCCATCCGGACCATCATGAGGGCCTCCTCGACGAGCTTTCGGTCTTGCGGACCCGGATCACGCCACCAGGGGATGTGACCGTACCTGCCCATCATGGCGACCTCCTGGACGGTGATTGGGTAGTCCCAGTCGACCGCTCCGCGTTGAGGCACATACGCCAGGCGCCCCTTGGATTGGTCCGCAGGCACGCCAAAGATGAACATCTTCCCCACTTCTGGCTTCACGAATCCCAGGATCGCTTTGATGAACGTGGATTTGCCCGCGCCGTTCGGTCCGATGACCCCCACGAGCAGACCCCGATCGATCTCGACCGAGAGATCGAGCAGCGCCGGTCTCGGACCGAAGCTCACGGTCAGGTGTTCCACCCGGATCGCAGGAGGGCCGACTGGATCAGTGCTCATGTCCATTCTCCTGCGAAGGTTTGGAGGTTTCGAGATTCACGCTGAAGGTCTCGGCAATACGAACGCCATCCTCGGACCAGAACGATCGATCCTCGATGATACGGCCGTCACGCAGGATCCGCACTCGCAGTGCCTCGGAACGCTGGGCCTCTGGAATCAGCGGGCTCGCTTCGAAATAGAATTCGTTCTTCCCCTGGACAAGACCCTTGATGGGCTCCACGCGGATCGTCTTGCCGCCTTCCACTTTCTCGACCATCCGCACCAGTTCGGTTCCGTTGAGTTTGACCACGAGTGCTGCAGGCTTTTCGCTGCTGTCAGTCTGAAGCGCGAACGGATCGGGTTCCACGTCGAACGTGGGTGTCAATACGAGAGAATAGAGACCCTCCGCGCGGCTGAGTTCCTGGCTGATTGCCCTGTTCGGGCCCTGCCGAGCTGTCATGTAGAGCGTCAAGCCACCAAGAAGGATCAACCAAATGAGAGCTGCCACCAGCGGCCGCATGCTATTGACCTCTATTTCAGGGCTAAGATGATGGTAAGCACGTTCTCACGCATCATACCGATATAGCTTTCTCCTGCAGACCCGGCGGGGCCCATCGAATCCGAATAGAGCTCACCGCCGACCTCCACTCCCGCCTCACGGGCGATCTCCCGGACCAGCTTCGGATTGACGCTGGTTTCGACGAAGACTGCCTTGACGCCGAAGCTCCTGATAGAATTTACCACGGCCTTGAACCGCTCGGGCGTCATGCCTGCGCCGACCTCGCTCCCAGTGGACCAACCTACAGGCGCCTGATTCTTGAACCCGTACTCCTGGGAGAAATAATTGAACGCATCGTGGCTGGTGACGAGAATCCGTTTGGCCGGAGGAATCACGTTGAACTGCTCTCGTATCCACGAGTCGAGCACGCGAAGCTGTTGGAGGTAGAGCTTCGCCCGGGCTTCGTAATCGGCCTTGTTAGCCGGATCCAGCTTTGCAACCCCGCGAACGATGTTGTTGACGTAGACCGCAGCGTTCTTTGGAGCCAACCAGGTGTGGGGGTCCCGGATCTTCTCTCCTTGCGTCTCGAGTTCGATCGGTTGGACGCCGTCTGCGCAGGTCACAATCGGCTTGCCCGCGTCCTTGGCGAGGGTGGACATCCAGTTCTTCCCCTCGAGATGCCATCCGTTCTGTATGCACAGATCGGCTTTCGCGGTCATCTGGGCATCCCCCGGCGTCGGCATGTAGGTGTGGGGATCCGCGCCAGGGGCAAGAATGCAGTGCACCTGACACCGATCGCCAACCACCTGTCTGGTGAAGTCGGCCACCTGCGTCGTGGAACACACGATCATCAGCTTCCGGTCGGACCTGTCTGCGGATCTGCTCTGTTGGGCGTCCACCGCTCCCGCCATGAGAGCGATCAGCGCCAGGATTGAACCGAGAGCACGGAGCATGGATCGGACCTCCTTCACCGGAATTATGGTGCGGCTTTGCCCATTCTTGAGCGTTTGCCCTCGAATCGAGTGGCGGCACGGTACCACTGAACCCTCTGGAGCCCCCGAACGGTCTCTCACGGGCCACAACAACTGCACAACCGTCCTTATGTGGAGAGAAAACCCTTATCTTCTTGTTTTTGACCGTAACTCACCGTACGCTCCTCCGTCAACCAAGATTTCCATGGCCCTGACCATAACACAGCTCGATAGTACCCGGACCAGAAGGATGGGTGTATGTGCTCTGAACCCAGCACCTGGCATTGTCGGTTCGGTCAGTATCGGGGCTAAGATGTCAAGGCGCTCGACCATCCGCCGTAGCCGCAGCGAATGCGTGTCTGAAAACATTTTGGCCCTCAAAGAAATCTATCACGATCGAACGATCGAATTCGGGTCATGTTTCTTTCTGCTCTTCACGCCTTATAACCCGGGATAGAATCTGGAGTGCATGAATCTGGTCTGTCTCCTTGTAGGAGGGAACGCTCCTTTCCGGAGGGTTCCCTCCGCGGTCAGGGACTCGGCACTAGCTGGTGGGGAGTCCGTGGATCATGCCGATATTGGCTCTCGGATTGCGGACCACCACGCCGTAGGTCTGGAACGAGATCAGCCAGCGCTGGTATCTCCCCTGCGTGGGTATCTCCTTGCGGTCCACCCGGTCGTTCGCGTAGTACCCGTACTCGGTTTTGGCGAAATTGACCAGGATGAGGGTATCGGGCCTCAGGTAGCGGTCCGAGATGATGGGGAAGCTCTTTCCGATCTTCGCGTCGAACGTGTCCACCTGGAACCCGACCCCTTTGTCGTCCCGCTCCATGCGGCGGTACGAGATGTCGAAGTCATGGATGAAACGGTGAGTAAGGGGATGGCACACAATATGCCAGTTACCCGCGTTGTAGTTCGCGTGCTCGTCCAGCCACAGGTGCTCGGCGAGGTTGTCCAGATCGGCCTTGGTGAGGGCTGCACCTCCCTTGTTCACGTACACGTTGGGATTGGCGAGCTCGGCCTGCGTGATGGTCGGCCACGTGCAGAGGCCGCACATGGTCGGCTCCTCGGTCTTGTTGCCGTACACGTAGCTCGTTCCGTCGTGATACGGCCGGGAACGGAGCACCGCATAGGCCAACTGCCGCCGGAGCTTCTCCAGCAGGGCAGTGACCTGGTGCTCCACCTCGTCGGATACGATCTCGTACTTGGTGTTCTTGCGGGTTTTGGGAATCTCGAAGGTCTCCGCGTGGATCTGAGTCCCCACCTCTCGGAAGACCAGATCGAGCGATCTCGGGTCCGCGGCGTCCCGATAGTCGGACCAGACCTCCGCGATCACTTCCCAGCTTACCGGTGCAGCATCGTCGCTGAGCACCGTATTGCCGTACGCGGCTACCGCAGCAGTCAGGTCGGTGATCGACGCCACCTTCGCCTGGACGCCGTCGGTCGGGCGTTCCAGGATGGTTCCCGCGCGAATTGCCTGTTTGACCGACTCTGCCGTGATGGGCTTGCCGAAGAGGTGGCCGGAAAAAGTCAGAGTAGTCCCTGTGAGTCTTGCGGTAATCTGGGACGGATAGCCCCATTCCTCCATCCAGCGGACTACGGGGCTCGATGCCGCGTTGCCGATCTTGAGCTTGGAAAGCACGTCGCTTTCCCCTTGAACCACTTTGTCCAGGCCGCGAAGCAGGAACTTCTGCAGCAGCCGTTCCGACTCGATGTCGCTCTGGGTCCAGAGCTTCATGAAATCGCTTACATCTCCTGCCATGTCTTTCTTCTCCTAATGGTAGTTTGGGCGGCCCCGGATGCCCCGGCGCTCGCGTGGAAGACGGGTGGCGCTCATGCCGCCCGTGGTGGATCAAAACTTGAACTTGCGCAGGCCTGCGAACATGTCCTCGAGGGTCTTGGCCCTGTCCAGAACCCGATCGAACTCCTTGTCCTTATCGACCGGTTCGCCGACTTCGCCGGTGCTCTCGACCATGGATCGGTTCCGAACCGCCTTGGCAGCCGCGGAACGCCGGTCTGCCGTGGTCTCCTGCTTCTTCTGAATGGAACGGATAAGCGCGGCAGCATCATCCGGAGGCATCCCTGCGTCGCGGATGAGGAACTCCAGTTCGTGCTCGTAAGCTCCCAGGCCCGCGTTGTCGGGGGTTCTGAGGAAATCCCGGATGAACCTCCCGAAGTTGCGTTCGTCCTGAAGCCTCTGCTCGATCCTCGTGTCGAATTCGTTCAAAGCATCCTCCTGAAATTTCTTGATCATCATGGCGGTCGCTGCGACCGGGTCCTGCGCGAAATCCGAACGGATTCCGCTGACGAACGAGTGTTCCTCCGCGCCCCGGAGCACTCTGCCGGCCCGGTGGCCCAAGCTCTGGAGGGCTTCCTGCAGATCCCGGGTTTCCAGCTCCTTCTGTTGGAGCAGTTGTTGAGTCATCTGGTAAGCCGCGAACAGCTCTTCCGGTGACATGTTTTCCTCGAGGTCGTCGTGCGATCCGTCGGGTTGGTTCAGGCCCTCGTCGGCCTCGTCCGGATTGGTTGCGTCTGCTGATTGGGCTTCGGTTTGATCGAGTGGGTCGGGATCGGAGAGATCCCCTCGACCGGTGAACGGATGGTTTCCTTGTAGCAGATCTTCGAGTGACAAAGCTCCTCCTGCCGGACCCGTTAATCCTGCCGGGGCCGGGCCTTGATGTAGATGCGATCCAGTCTGTTCAGGACCAGATCGATCCCCGCGACGAAGCCGCGGTTAAAATCCAGGTTTTTGTCCTTGTCGAGACATTCCATGATCTTGATGAATTGCTCGCGTTTGAGCGATTCCACGAATGCCGGCAGAAACTGGTGCTGCCACGTGGGACTCGTCGCAGCCTCGACCAGTCTGTCTTCCACCTCCTTTTCGGATTCATCGTCCCAACCGTCTCTAAACAACAGGTATTCCTTGGAGAACATCGGCTTGCAGCCTCCTTTGATGAGGGAATAGCAGGCGCAGCGCGAGCAGGGAGCCCGCGTCGCTGAAATTGATTTGGTGCAAAGTAGTGTTACGGAAGGTTATGAAGAATAAAGTAGGCCAAGTTGCTGGCAGGGTTCAGGTGGAAGTTGTGCTGAAATCCACTTCTTCCACGGCAGAGGAGACCAGTTAGCGACCCGCGTTTCACGCCTCGGTCATGCGCTGGTAAATCAGGGTGATCTCGCTCAATATCTTGTCCATCTCCCAGCGCCAAGCTCCCAGTCTAGTATGCAGCTCGAATTCGTAGTCCATCTCGATAAAGACTTCGTGAAACGCCCCGATAATGGCGCGTAACTCCCCCCGCGAAAAACGACGGAACCCATACGTTTCTGATGATGCTTCCCATCGCCTATAGTATTTGGCGATTTCATCCAGGTAATGTTCGGCCTCGCGCTTCGCCACGCCAATCTTTCGCTCGAAGTCAGCCACGCGAAAGCCGTTGCACACCTCGTTCAAGGAATTGCCCATGACTCCCAGTTCATGATGCGACAGACCTAACACGACATAGTCAGTATGAAACTCTTGAATCTCCATTGTCATCTCCTGTTACTCGATGTCTTTGTCATAGAATCGCTTACCTGCATCTGGTCGAAAGGCGGTACCGCCGTCAGGATGTGAGGGATCACGAATGACAAAAGTTCCCGTTTCCTTATCCCAGTAGGCGGAGCGACCACCTTGCGGAGGTTTCCATTCTGTGGGCTTAGACAGAATCTTCAGTATGAGGTCCCGAAATTGCGTTCGGTCCGCCACCTCGGGAAACTCACGTTTTTTGACCACATGTTTCCGATACGCGTGGCCGTGCGCAATCCGTTCAGCAATCCGCGCTATCTGCGCGGCGGTTTCAAAGGCTTCCCCGATCCGTTTCCGCTTCTGGTCCGGATCGTCTATAAGGAGCGGGAAGTTGCGCTGGAAGTGGTTAATCAGTGCTCGAATCGCATCCAAAGGATTGGGGACAGTCGGCACCTTCCGAAATGGAGAAGGTACCCCGAGCCAGAAACCCTGCTCGGAGGTCACCCTTTTGGGTGCGCCCTTTTCCTCCTTTCGTCGGTGAGGTCTTGCCTTGGTCCGGCTCCAGCTATACTCCGGGTGCGTGGCAAACCACCAGCGCCTCTGTCTGTCAGAGTCCACGATACGTGTGTCCTTTCGTGATGACAAGTGGAAAAGTCAGAGGAAGATGAGCACGTTATTCCCCGGCAGCGACAGGGGAAAGCGGATCATCCGGCTGACGCCGAGTCGTCGCGTCAGACATTCGGCTCGTGAACCATCGGCGCTTCAGTGCGTTACACAGTTGCGGCTGGCGTCAGTTATGTCGCTCACCGCGGAAAATCGTCATTGACCGGCTGGAGGGTAAAGAGTTATGGTCATGCGCAGGGGTTCCGAGGAAGAGGCTCGGCGCGGGCACTACCCGGGAGGAGAGACGAATGCCAGAGTGCAAGCACCATACAATCTGCCACCTCGATGCCGATGAAAATACCGGCGACGGTTTCTGTATTCTCCACTCGGAAAAAGCCAACAAGGACCAAGACGATTTCCTAAGGGATTTCGACGCGCATCGTTCGACAAACGAGGAACCTGATTTCTCATATTTTGTTTTCCCAGGTCACGCCAGTTTCTACAATGAGGCCTTCGGTAAAGCCAAATTTCTTGGTGCTCGGTTCTTGCAGGGAGTCACCTTCGCCGCGGCGACCTTTGCAAGCGCCAACTTCAGTCGTGCCAAGTTCAAAGCTGGCGCTGTCTTTCACGATGCCACATTCAACGGATCGGCTAACTTTTCGCGCTCCGAGTTCGCCGAAGAAGTTGACTTTAGCCACGCTAAATTCACCGGTTACACCAAATTTGTAAATGCCCATTTTCAGGGAGCCAACTTCTGGTTCACCAAGTTCGTTTCGGACCGTGAGATTACAGCGGAGGTTGACTTCGCAGGTGCTGAGTTTGCTGGAGATGCATATTTTACAGATACTCGATTTGACAAAGCCGGCTTCACCCAGGCTAAGTTCGCATCGGCCGAATTCATCAACGCGCGATTCAAGGAGGCCAACTTCGACCACGCCGCGTTCTCAGGGGCAACCACGTTTGCCGGCGTTGAGGTTTGGGAAAAGTTTCGCTGCGTAGAGGTTGGTTTCACGGGAGAGATGAATTTCACGAAAGGCCGCTTCGCGGATGCCAACTTCTCCGGTGCCAAGTTCGCTCAGAAAGTGGACTTCGAAGGAAGGAGGTTCCTAGGGAAATCCGACTTCAGAAGGACTCAGTTCAAAACAGGAGCCAATTTCACGGGGGCCTACTTCGAAGAGAAGGTTAATTTCAGTTATGCTGAATTTCGAGAGAGAACGGTCTTTGCCCCTAAGAAACTAGCTATTGAAGGATTTGCAACCGAAACTCTCCCTGTTTTTTGCGATGCTGAAGTTGACTTCAGAGACGTGATCATCGAGCCGCTCGATGCACTCGTGCTCCGAGATGCTGATCTCAGCAGATGTCGGTGCCAAGGCACGGACCTGCGGAAGGCCGAGATTACCGGAGCGCTTTGGCGCAAAATCGGCAGCCGCTTCGGGGTCTTTGATGAAGTCGCCTCTATACCCATGGATGCGACTCGGGACTGGTACGACATCGAGCGGCTGTACCGCGAACTGAAACAAAACTACGAAGACCGTCGTGACTACGAGCGAGCTGGCGATTTCCACTACGGCGAGAAGGAAATGCGCCGGATAAATCCTAAGACTCATTGGGCATGGCGGTTTGTCTTGGGGGTGTACCTGGTAGTGAGCGGCTATGGCGAGAGGTGCCTGCGCCCGCTTGCCTGGGCAAGTTTGTTCTTGGCACTTTTTACCATAGGTTATCTCTGGTGCGGCCTGTGTCCCAAAGATGGAGACCAGATCCTGACGATATGTGATTGGTCGGATTGGCGTGCCTGGAATTACAGTCTCCGCGTTATGACGCTCCTCAAGCCCTATGACTGGGTTCCTCAGGGGTGCGGAGAGTGCATCAATACGTTCGCAAGCCTCGTAGGCCCGCTCCTGATCGGCCTTTTTGCTTTGACTCTCAGGCAGCGGCTGAAGCGCTGACAGAGGCCTTTCTGGAGACATCGTGGCTGGGAGCAACTGGCGAGCCAGTTGCCATGTTTTTGCTTACGTGTCTATGGGTACGCGATCCCATTCATCGTCGTCATATTTGGTGATCCAGTTAATGGCGTGGTGCCATTCTATGAGAACGTCGGGATCGAGACATCCGGGCGGCGGCTGCCCTTCGACGTATGCTTGGTCACAGGCCCAGCGCAGTCGGTAGATGAGATCGGAGGCGTCCATAATCTCCGGCTTGGGGCGTAACCTCAAGCGACGGATAAAGGGCCACGGGGATTCGTCAAGCTCAGGGAATTTGACCACTATTTCGTCATTGTTCATCTGATGATCCGGCCACGGCAGCCGATCGAAAAGGCGCACTGCCCACATCAATACAAACAAGGCTTCCACGCGCCAGGTGAACTTGTTGTTCATTTGAGCGCTTGGCGTGGGACCCGACAAGAAGGCAATCTCATCGGGACTAAGATAATCCCAGAGCTGGTGTTTGCGAAGATATTGTTTGTACTCGTCATATGACGGGTAGTACGCGGAACCGATGACACCGTGGAGGCAGAATATTCGGATGCCGACTTTCTCAGCCGTTCGCAACTCCGTCTCCTCTTCGGATTCGATGCACGGGAGCCCCGGATTATAGGGGATTCCTTTTCTTTTCAAAAGGGTTTCAGAGGCTTCCTTGCGTTCCTCCGGCTCCATAATCATCCTCCGTACTCCGCTGGTGACTGACTGCAATCCGGATAGGTGGTAAAACAACGGTACTGCTCGCCGACGGTCTCGATCATAGGGTTCTCCTTTCGTAAGGACAAGTGAAAATGGGAAAGGGATGGGCTTTCTACCTGGTGGAGGGAGCGTTGCAGCCCGCGTAGGATGCGGCGACCAACGGGACGCGCTTCGGTCGAGTCATGCTCGCCTCTCCAGGCTCACGGGATCATGACCAACTCGGCGAAGCGGTCCGTTCTTAAACCGCGCCCCAAGGCTGTAGACCTTTGTTTAGCGTACGTGCCTTGGGGGGGATTCCACTTGACTGAGTAGCTACAAGAGGGTACGCTCATGGACAGGAAAAACCGGGTTTCAGGCATGAGCGTGAAGAGGGCTCCATCTCTGGTAAATGCCCGTGGAGGCCAGGGGATGCGTTGCGGGTTCGGAGGAGCCGTCCGTGGTTTGGTTCGCGCCTGGCAGCCTCCTGAAATGGCAAGTCAGCGGTATGATCTTGTTTGAGGAGGGAGCGCTTCCCGTGGCAAATCTCAAACGGGGGGCCGTTCTAATGGTCAATCGAGTACTGTTGTCGCTGGCCTGACTTGAGCAATGGGGGTGCTCACAATGAGTGACGAAAAGATTCGCTCGCCGAGATGGGGACAGATATCTCTCCAACGGCACAATAAGTGGCGCGCATATTTTTGCGTCATGGTCGTGTTTGTATTTCTTGCAGGATGCGACACAAGCGATGTCAAGCGCGCCTATTTTAGCGTGGTAGGCTATAGAGCATGGGAGATGCCTGCATCTTCCATGGAGCCGACGCTGAAAGTGGGCGACCATTTTATAGTGCGATGTGATCCCTACATTATTGGTAAACCGCGTCGTGAAGACGTTGTCTCCTTTCCATATCCCGAGGATCGATCGAAGACTTTCGTGAAAAGAGTGGTCGGCTTGGGCGGGGAAACACTAGAGATCCTCAACAAGCAGGTTTTTATCAACGGACAGCCCCTCGAAGAGTCGTACAAACGGCACATTGACTCCAAGGTACTTCCAGCACATGCCGCCCCGCGAGACAATTTTGGTCCTGTATCGATTCCGGAAGGTTCTGTCTTCGTCATGGGTCACAACAGGGACTACAGCCTTGACAGCCGTTTGTTTGGGTCGATCCGTGTTGCGGATGTTGAGGGGAAAGCACTGTACATTTATTGGGGAAGTGACCTGTCGAGGATCGGTAGACTGGAGTAGCCTGATTGCACCGAACGTCTCGGACTGGGTACTCCTTTTCAAGAGGCCGGTCGCGGGTTTTGGGGCCTCTGGTGCGACAGACATCCTACTTGTCACTTCTCAGTGGACCGGCAGGATGCCGGCTCCACTGAAGAGCCAAGAGAATGGACCCAGAGGGAGGGAGTGTTTTAGCGAAACACAGCACTCAGACCACTCTGCCCATCCGTTTATGAAATGCTGGGGTTACCCCGAAGTCACTCCAGGTCCCAGCGCATCGGCAGCCTGCATCTGCAGCGCCTGGGCAAGGGCATTGGCATCCGTCGGCTCAGGGCCCATGGGCCCGCCGTTTTCCACGAGACGGGAAGGATGGTTGGGAGCAGTCCCTGCCGGAGTGCCCTCGCCTTGCCCGCTTCCAGGGCGAGCGAACGGATTTTCGGCTTGCCCGAGGTCCGCTCCCGCATCTCCCGCGTCGATGCGGCTCAGCACCCGGTCCACGCCGTCCACACCGATAAGATCGAGGTACCGCTTGATCATCTCGGAAAACGATATTTTGACCCCTTCCCGTGCGAGGATCGGCTCGAACTGAGCGAGCGTCGGCAGGACTCGCTCGATGCTCTGGGCCTTGGCCAGGCGCGTGGAATCCTGACGGGTCATCGTCGCGGCCACCCGGAATCGGTTTGACTGGATCTCTTCCGAGGTTACTGCCAGCGGGATCTCTCGGCCGTTGCCGCTCCGTACGGTAATGACCTGATCCTCGAGCAGGAATTGTTGCAGCATCGAGAGCGCAATCGCACCGAGCGGTTCCAGGAAGGTCCTGGCAAAGAGATCGGCCCTGGTGGTAAACGGTTTCTGGGCCGATTCCTGGAGGATATGCGCCTCGGTGGCGGTTTTGGCCTGGCCGACGAATCCCTCGACCATGTCCGGCATCGCGGTGCGCCGTTCCAGCATGTTGTTGAGGTAATCGATGAGGTAGTTGACGTCCTGCTGGGGGAAGTGCAGAGGCGGAAACGGTTGCACGTCGCCGGGCTCGTCAACGGTCCACACCTTGCCCGGATAGACCGCGTCGCTTTCGGTGCTGATCTGACGTGCAGCCGACGAACCTCGCCTGACGATGAGCTGTGCGTTGGCCGTGAGCCGGGCGTTGTCCTGGGACTGGCTTATGAACTGAGAGATGGAGTGGATCAGGTCGAGGTTGCTCTCGACCGCGCCCATGCCGAACGGCCCGGGGAGCGGCGTGTAATGGGCCGCGAGAAACGGCCTCAGGCCCGACCAGAGCACAGGCCCGTCCGTGAGGCGCACCATGACCCCGTCTTCGGGAGAATCGGCTCCTTTGTCGGTTACGATCGTGCAGAGGCTCTCGACATGGCCTTTTGCCGTGGGGATGAGCCCGTGCCACTCCCACACGGTGACCTTGGGTATCTCGTCCGCATCGACCGATTCGCTGTCCGGGTCCCGCAGCAGGCGCTCCTCATCCGTGGTGCCCCAGGAAGGGGCGTTGCCCCAGCGGTCCATGAACGCATCGCGATTGAGCGTGTAAACCCCTCGCCGGAACTGGTCGATCACGTGTTCCCGGGTTTTGTCGACCCGGTGCCCGATCCCGGAGTGACGCTGCACGTCGCTGTGCGTGGCGGTCCAGTCCACGAGCAATCGGTCCAGCGGAATCACCTGGATGATAGGGCAGTCGTAGATCTTCTCTTGATTGTCGATGACCTCGAGGGTGTTGAAATCCCAGCGGTGACGGTTGACCGTCCTTGTGTACCAGAAGATCTTCGCATAGACCGAACCGAAGAGCACCAGATGCTGGAGAATCTCGTACAGCCTCACATGGATCTGTCCCTGTGCGAGCCGCTGCACGAGCAGTTCCTGAAGCTTGAAAGAAGCCGGGAACGGGAGACGTGCATCGCCGCGTTCGGGGCCGTCCTCCGGCACCACGGTGAGCCATTCGGGGCCGCTGAAGATCGCCTGATAGGCTTTGTCCGCCCACGTATCCACAATGTAGGACGGCGCGAGGATGATGTCTGCCTGCCAGCGTTCTCTCCGGGAGCCCGCTGCTTTCCGCAGCGCCACCCGGTTCTCTGCCGCGGTGACGCCGGAACGAGCGCCCCACGAATGCAGCTCGCGGCGATTGTGATACAGGTCCTCAAGGAGCTTCCAGCGCTCGATCTTTCGTGCCAGGAAACTGCACGATGCCTTGCACCAGCGACTGACGTACCGAAAGGCCTCTTCCTGGAATGCCTTCGACGGTGTCGGCTGCGGCGCAACGGTCCGATCGGAGGTATCGTGTTGATGGCCGATCTGACGGCTTGCGTCATTCTCCTCGTAAGAACGGCTTGAACCTTGGCGAACTGTTGAGTCCATAGATGTTACCCTCTCCTTTTGTGATTGTGGTGGAAACGAAGCGGTTCAGGCGGGCTGGGATTGTTTACCGATTGCAATACAGTGAGTGATATCGGCTATCGGCAGGGCCGACTTCTTGAAAAGCGAATTGATATCAAATGCAAGGTTTGCAGCGTTTGTCAGGGCAACGCACAGTGATCAGCTTTCAGTCGCTGCTCCACACAAGGCGAAACTTGAAGCCTTTCAGTTTTGCCGTCTGGACCCTCTCTACAAAGGGGTCCGTGACAAATACGTCTGTTAAGATGCATTGGGGAACCTTGAAGACGGAGGTTCCTTCTAGCCTCTCTAGGAAAAACGCAAAACGGAGTATATCCATGATGTCGCCGTCGTCGAATAACTCTAGCTCGCAATTACCCTCATCCAATGCATCAATCACCCGGGTTACGTTGAACACAAAATATCTTTCTGCAGCACAGGTTATGGGCAAGAGTTCTCCGCCCAGGTCCAAGAAATCTGCCAGAACTTTTGTGGCCTTTAAGCTGAAGACCGGGACGTGAGTAGCCAGACCTGGAGTGTCTCCCTTGACTAAGCGCCCATGATCAAACTGAAATGTCTCCTGAGCCGTCCACCTATCCTTCATCGGGGTTCCGTTGAAGCCCCGCATGAACTCGACTACGTCATCTTCGTTTGTGTAATGGATTCCCCTATATTTGTTCACATCTGCGTCAAGAATATACACGTTCATTTAGCATCTCCTATTTGAGAAACTTGCCTTCAGATAGGTCTTTTCCGATCTTCTCCAACGTTCGAATTGCTTTCTCTTTCGTCGCGGCACGTCGCAGCAGCCTCAGGACCTTCACATAGTATTCCTTTGTGTGGACCCCAGGATGATACCCATGCTCAGGGATCGCGGGTTTATCGGGTAATGCCACACCGTTGGGAGAGCTATCTAGTTTTATCCCCAACTTCTCGAGAACCTTCCTCGCTTCTATAGCCTCGGCGAAACGGGCATCATTTTCAGGGACGATGTGGTGAGCCGCCCAGCCATCGGGTATGTTCCTCCCATCTTTGATCATTGCACGGCGAAGTCTTCGAGAAGAAGTTACGACGGACAGGGGCTCCCACGGCGCGACTCCATCAAGGGCGTTCTTGATTCCCTTGGCTAATAGATCGAACCATGTGGGCTCCGTTGCTTCCTCATCTTCCACATCCTTCGTAGAATCAGCCTTAGAATTGGCTTCGGGTTGGTCAGCGCCCGAGCCCTTCAACAGAAAATCCAGCGGCGTGGGGCCGTCAATGGTGCCGAGTCCCCATTTCAGCGCTTTCAGCATGGCTGCGACGGGTCCTGTCGGAAAGAATTTGAGTCCCTCGGCCACGTATGCGTCAATCTCCTCAGGGGAATAGGCCCGTGGCTTCGCTTCTTCCTCTCCGTGTTCGCGGCTCTTCCTCTCCTTGCGGCTTGAGCTATACTCGGGATGAGTCGCAAACCACCATCGCCTTTGTTGATCGGTTTCTATCATATCCTCCTCCTGTCAGCACGAGAAAAAAGGGGCTGGATCGAGGCGCGGCGGATGCACTTCGCATGGGGAATCGGGCATCAGCAGTTGAAGCGGTGCCTTCCCAGCCCCAAGACGAGATCTCCCGGTCGGAGACGGGTTATCCCCCCGGAATGTTATCGTTGACCGCGCTTGAGGCGGCTCTGCCCCCGGTGAGGATGGATGGGGCGACCATCTCCCCCTCCATATTTCCCCCATCGTGATTTCGAGGTATTGCGTTGGTCCAACTGAACGGTTACGCCGGCAGCCCATAGATCATGGCGATGTTCGCCCTGGGATTCCTCGCCACCACGCCATAGGTCAGAAAGTCTTTACCACAGGTCGAAATAGTCCATGACCTCTTCCTGCACCTTGAGGTGTTCGGGGCTGTTTGAATCAAAGGGACCGGGGACCAGTTCAATCAAGACTCCCTCACAGAACCGCTCGACATGCCAGCCCGGGGCCTTGAGGCAGTAATCGATCCCGCCGATGGACCGCGCCAGGTCTTTGTCGAGGTAGTGAAATCCCCTGATGATGGCAGGTTTGCTGAAATTGTCGATGGTCTGCTGGCGCATATAGGCATCCGTGCGAGTCTCGTTATCGTCTTCAGCGAGAAATGCCTCGAACGGCTTGAAAATCTCGATAGATTTCTCGAAGTATTTGAAATCAGGGATCCTCCATCTATACATTACTATGTCGTACCTGTCGACAAAGACCTCATCGGGATGCGTGCCCGTGGTCACTTCGAACCTGACGGTGTTGTCATCTCGGTTGCGAGGTGGAAGGCTGTAGAAGTCCACAGTCACACCAACGCTCCGCAACCCTTTAGAGATGTGCCTTTCGAAAATTCTCTCCAGGACGTCCGGCTCAACCTCCACTGGTTTGCTCCTCTTGTCATACAGGATGGGAAAGCCGAAAGCCTCCCTCATGAGACCAAAGTAGTCGATAATCTCGTCGATCCTGAAATCCCCGCGAGGTCTGCACCTCTGACGAAAAATATATCCGCTCATGCGACGAACTCCTTTCTACGGAACAATGGTGACGCCGGCGACATCGCCCACAGCTTTGCGAAAGGCCTCCACCTGGTGAGGTCCGACCCTCCAAATCACCGGAAGGCCCTTAGCTGCTTTTGCTTGGTCTACCGCTTGCCTGCGAAATTGTCCGGGATCTTCCACCCACGGGTGCAGGTTGTTGTTGCTGTCAAAAAGATGCCCGTAACTTCCTTTGTACTCGTAGTATACCCCGTCTTTGAAATCATCGAAATATACCGGCTGACTTCTACCTTCCACGCGGACCTCGTATTCGTTGATGCGGTACTTTCCGTCCTTTCCTCGGATCGGCTGCCTGGACATCCGTGATTGATGCTCCAAGGACGGTCCGCCCCGACGCCCGACTTCCACCCATTTGCCAGGGCCTCCGCTCGAGCCCCTCTTGACCGCGCTGACGATAGAACCTCGTGCCAGGCTCCGGAGCAGCCCTTTGACACCTTGGACTGGCGCCATAAGGAACCGCCCAATGGGGATGAGATCCATTGCAGTATGCGGATCTGGTTCCGGCGGCAAATCGCCTTTTCGGATCCTCTCATGCAGTTCCGCAACATAATCGTCCATCCTGTCAAGGGCGTCTTCGCATTGGTCGTATGCTTTCGGATCCGCTGCTGGAAGACCGGAAATGCGCTGAGTCCCTCTGCCCGGGACGTCGCGCCTCCGTCGTGCGCCCCGGTGGCTCCAGCTATACTCGGGATGCGTGGCGAACCACCAGCGCCGTTGTTTGTCGTTTTCAATCATAATGGTCTCCTTGCCTAAGGACAAGCGGAATGTTTGGGAAAAGGTGGGGATGCTACTCCCCGGCTCCTGGCAAGCCGGGCAGCTGAGGTCGCTCACACCGACGGGTTGCAAGGGAAATAGCGCTATCGTCGCAGCCGTGCAGCTTTTCAGATCGATTCAGGGTACATCGCAGATGGTGTAAAAGCGAACCAACCGGGCTCAAATCGCTCAACTGCAACACTCTAAGGCTGCTCATACCAATTGGCCTTGTAACAGGTGATATTCGAGGAGCCTACCAATGGCTTCTCCTGGCAGGTCTCCTCCGCTACGGCTGGCACAGCCTGACTGCGCTCCGGAGACCTCCCAGGAGCGCCCACTGGCAGTACCACTTGTTTAATCGCGAATTGGTATCAGACGAGAATTCGGGCGGCTCTGGAGATTCGCACCGCCTCTTCTTCGTGGTCCAGGGGAGCACACAGCCTGTGTATGACCATAGCTCGTGCGACATGCCACAAATGCTCGGGAGAGAGTTCCCTCACCTGGCGGGGATACCTGAGATCGTACTTCTGTTTTGTGTGTGTCACGGATTCCAGTTCTTCTTCGATCAGCTCCGAGAGCTGGACGTACGGGTCCATTGCAATGGAGCCCCATCCATTACCGTAGGTCATGACTATCACCTTGTAGGGAGTAATGGCTGTTTGGTTACACTGTCGCGCACTAAGTATTGCGTTTCATTACCCCGATTGGGGATCCCGGCACGTCACCCCGGCAAGCGCCGGATCGGGGTCCCGGGCGGGGCTGGTGCCTAGAAATCCTGGATTCCGGCCTTCGCCGGAATGACGAAGAATGATTCCGGAAAGCAATACATGCGTGATCGAATCCATGCAGGAGAGTACTAATACCGCGCGCTGGTCGAGAGAAAGCCATTCAGCCGACACCAATCTGGCGGTGGCAGTCAGCGCGAGGGCCGTTGTTGTGGATACAAGTTGATGTTGAAGACGGTTGCAGTCGACCGGTCTGTCTCGGAGGTTTCTCTCTTCTTCTAGTTCTATTATCTCAAAAGACGGTAGAGGGGTCAACCATTCGTTGGAAAACCTACCGGAGTGGGAACCCGGGCGACTCTCTTCGGGTCAAATCGCCGCGAGAATGACTTGCCGTTCGAGCATCACCTGCTTGAACAGAGTGGCATCGCCCAGAACCTTCCCGACGATGTTCACTGCGGACGCGGGGACGATGCTGCCGCCGGAACTCATGGGGGTCGGGCCGAAGAAGATGCAGAATGCGTTCCCCGACGGCCAGTATCCGAGATCTCCCAGATCGACGACTTCCCGGGCGCTTTCGTCCAATTGGGCTTTCACCGGTATCGAGAAATAGATCTCGTCACCCCAGGTGTTGAAAGCGGTCGATACGGGTAAAGCTTCGGCTATCTTGCGGGCCGTCGGCGTGTCGTTCAGTTCGGCTTCCATCGAGAGTTTTCCCACGGTAATGCTGATCTTCACGGCTTCTCCCTCCTACAATCATATCGGGCCAGGCAAGAGTATTGCTCAGGGTAGTTTTACACAAAGACGGGCTGGTGGAAAGGTTTGATGCGATTTCGTGTACGCACGCGCTACTCGCCGAGACATTGAATTCGGCCGCGGCATCGCCTATCATGCCCTCGTCGGATGGGACGAGAACCGTCAGGAGCTCACTGGATCGTGGAAGGCACGAGAACAAACCAACGGCTAAGCACTGCTGAGTTCGACCTGGACGGAATGCTCGGCGGACTGGCCAAGTGGCTGCGCATCGTCGGGTTCGACACAGCGTTTCCTCGCTTCACGCCGAGGGGAGGGCGGTGGTTCGTCACCGCGGTGAAGTCCAAAGGCGGTCTGCTCACCGTGTGGGTTTCGTGTTCCCGGCCTCTGGATCAGTTGAAAGAGGTGCTTGCGCAGGCAGATCTGAGCCTGGACCCCTGCCTCTTCTTCAGCCGCTGTGTGCTCTGCAACGAACCGGTGGTGGAGGTCCCGAAAGAAGACGTGGCCGGCAAGGTCCCGGATAAGATCTTCGACCTGGTGTCCTGCTTTCACCAATGCCCGGCTTGCGGTCGGGTCTACTGGGTAGGATCTCACCTGGAACGGACGAAGGAACGCCTGGCCATGGCCGGGATCCCGCTGGATTTACACCGACTCGCTGTCGAAGAAGCAATCTGGGGAGAACCTTTTTGAAAAAAGGTTTCTCCCCAGACCCCACTCCAAAAACTTCTAGTTTCCTTGGCTTTTCCGCCCTCCTTTTTGAGGAGAGCGGGAAAGCCAAGGGCAAGAGTGTTTCTTGAAGGGTGCTTGGGGGGAACTTCTTTGCACCAAGAAGTTCCCCCCAAGATTACTCTTTGGACAGCGAATCGGTATAAGTCCAATCTCGGGAGTGGTGAAACTGGTGTCTCCATGACCTGGTTCTGGCTCGCTCTCTGTTGCGCTCTGTTGACCGCGTGCTGCGATGCGGTCTCCAAGCGGATCGTTCGCACCAACGATGAATGGGTTGCAGGGACAGTCCTCCTCGGTGTCGCGTGCCTGCTCCTGACTCCGGTGTTCTTGGCTCAGGATCTGAAACCCGTTTCCCTCGACTTCATCCTCCTCCTGGCCGTTGCCCTGCCTCTGGAGGTTCTGGCGTACTACCTCTTTCTCTCCGCGATACGTTCGGGGCCTCTGTCGCTAACGGTACCGCTCCTCGCATTCACCCCCGTGCTGACGATACTCAGCTCAGCGCTGATCGTCGGGGAGCGGATATCTTCCACCGGCGCGGTCGGAATTGCGCTGGTGACCTTGGGCGCTTATCTCTTGAACGGAGACCTCGCACGCGGCGGCCTGCTCGACCCGTTACGAGCCCTTGTTTCCCATGCCGGATCGCGGCGGATGCTGGGGGTGGCCGTTCTGTGGGCCGTAACCTCTGCGCTCGGGAAGAAAGGGGTTCTCATGTACGGGGCCATTCCCTTCGGCACGGTCTTGACCTACGGGGTGCTCGTGGGGTTCGCGGCAATCAGTCTCGTTCGTATGCGAGGGGAGCCCAAAAAGGCGAGGTTCGACGGGCGACTATGGGGCTTCTACCTGCTGGGAGGGATCTTCATGGGCTCGGCGCAGATCACGCACTTCCTGGCGATAAGTATGGCGCCGGTGGCGTACATGCTGTCCGTCAAGCGCCTGAGCCTCGTGTTCGGCGTGCTCCTGGGGTGGCTCTGGTTCGGAGAGGGGAACATGCGCTACCGCTTGACCGCCGCGGCCGTGATGGTCGCCGGTGTCTTCTTCATCTACGATTTGCCGTGACAGGTTTGCTGTCAGCGCCGGCGTTGTTCCGTGGGCACGGTTGCGGGTGATTCGGTGGGATGTCCGAAGATCTCGGTCCAATCGCGGCTGAAACGGTAGACCTCTCCCAGCCCGAAGAGCGCGAGCGTGACAAAGACCGTCTGATCGGGTTCTTTTATGCGGTGCGTGACGGGATCCTTCTCGCGAAGCTCCGAATATTTCAGCGTGACGCTCCAGCACTGTGGGTGATAGCTGAGACCGATCCCCGTGAAATACGAGAAGTTGAACTGGTGGGTGTACTGATTCTCGATGAAACATTCGAGGCTCGACGTCAGCTTGACCTGAACGTTCACGTTGGTCTGACGGTTGAGGGCAGCTTGCTTGTCATCTTCCGTGAACTGGTGGAGCACCCTGACGAGATCTCCCCGGTGATCCATGAAACCGAAGTTCAGACTGTACTGTCTAGTTCGATTCATGACCGGATCGTATTCCGCCTGAGCGGCAAGGTCGAGCAGCTGGAGCGGCTTGATCATGACTTCAGCCCGCGTCGCTGTCCAGGGAGAAGGTCTCGCATCCTGCTCCGCGGGGAATTCTTCGGATGGCTTTTTGTGCGAAAAGTCGTAACCCTGGGACAGGCGGACACTGAAGAAATCCAGATATTCCCGGGGTCCAAGCCGGCCGGTGAGGGTGTGACGCAACTCTGCGGTGAGGAGACTCGCCCGATCCATCCGATCGGTGTCGTCGAAATAGGGATAGGTCTGGTGTTTGGCGAAGGGCCGGTAGGTCCAGGCGACCCGAGGCCTGATGTTGTGCCGTATCTTTTCGAAGCCGAGAAAACCCGCACCGTAAACTGCATCGAGATCCGTGAAAGCCTGCGCGTGGATTTGGTAGAGATCCGTCCTCACCGTCCTGACCGAACTGATGCTTTTGTCCTGCTTGTAGTAATCCGCATCATAGGCCTTGGCAAAATAGAGCATCGACGGTTCCAGCTTGAGATAGGGACCCAAGGCCACGGGGAGGCTCAGGCGCGTATTCACCTGGAGCCGGCTGCCCAACCACTGGTCGTTCATGATGGGAGCGTAATAGTGATTAAACATCGCGGTCGAGTCGATGTACAAAGGTGTGTACGGTATCTGCTGATAGAAGAGGGTGCTGGTTACTATGGGAAGGTTTTGGACGGTCACCGCGTTGTTCGGCACGTCCAGGTTGTCGAAGTGGCGCGCCTCCGCCTGGAACAAGAAGTTGTTCCACTGCCGGGACAGCACCGCGTTGGATTCGATGTAACGCACGCGCAGGCGCCGATCGAACCGCGTCCCCCACAGCTCGAAATAGTCTCGGTCCGACACCCAACTGCCGTTGGCTTTCAGCTTCACTTGCCCGGCAAACTCCTGGTCGTGCCGGAGAGAAACATAGAAACGATCGGCTTTGGCATGCCCTTCGGGGCTGTACTTCCAGTCGTAGGTATATTCCCCGTACAGAGTACCGTGAAGATCTTCGGTCGGGAAGTAACGGAACTCCATGGCGGCCTGGGCCGCGCGCTTGGTGCAGATCCGCGGGGTGACGGTGGCGTCGACGCTGGGAGAAAAATTGACGAAGAATGGAAACTTGACGTCAAAGCCCCGCGTGCTGCTATTGGCAAGCGAGGGCATGAGAAAACCGGTTTGGCGTTGACGTTTCGCGGGATAGATCAACCAGGGGATATAGAACACGGGGATGTCCTTAATATAGAAGAACCCATGCTTCAGCGTCCCATACCCTTCGAGGGTGACGTCCAGGTCCCTTCCGGTGATCCGCCAGTCTGGGACGGCCCCATTACAGGTGGTGAAGCTCCCGCGCTCGATGCGGTAGGTCGACTCCCCTACTTTCTCGAGTTTCCTCCCTTCAAGGAATACGTTGTGCCGCGTGAGAAAGAGCTTCCCGTTGAACAGGACGCCCGTGGCCGTACTAAGCTTCAGAGTAAGTTTGTCCCCTTCGATCACGTCGCCGCCCGAGCGAGCGATCACCTTTCCATCCGCGGTCAGGTCGCCGGTATTCCCGTCGTAGGTGACGCTATCGGCCCGAAGCCGGGTGTTCCCCTGGCTTACGGTCACGTTCCCCTTGGCTGTGTAGATGTTGGTTTCGTAATTGAACGAGAGTCGCTCCGCGGACAAATGGACCGGGGTGTCGGTCGGTACCACCGCGGTCTCCTTGGCCGGATTACTAGCCAGCGCGGTGCGCATGAGGTTGGCCGACCATGCCTCCGCGAAAGGAGGGGTGGCGCAGAAGGCCAGGACCGCGAGAAACACCCACACAAAGGCCCGGGGCTTCCTCAGCTCCCTGATCCTCTCGTTATCCCGGGGACCCTGTGTGGCGGTGTTGTTGTGCAACGTCGTAGTCGTCCTCTCGACACGTATCAGCGACTTACGTCACCATGTTGGCGAAAGCAAGTACTATAGTAGGTACCGGACCCTCGGGGCCATTCGGACACTTAGATCCGGTACTTGCTTTCGCAAGTTCCTTCAGGCCTTTGCGAGGTTATGGTGGGACAGGCATCTTGCCTGTCATTTCCGGACGGACAGGCAAGATGCCTGTACCACCAATCCAGCTCAGCACGATCTCGACGTTGTCCCTGGTTTTGAGACTGGTTCCGATGCCCGTCCCACCAAAGCCGCTCCTGTTTCCGCGACGCGGAACACAATGGCGTGCTTGAACACCGTCAGACCGCCGACTGCCATTCGTCTTCGAGCCCACAGACCCGACGCACCGGCCCGATCATGTACAGAGATCCCGCGGCAAGGATCACATCCTGTGCCGAGGCCTTGTTCAGCAGCAGGTGCATTCCATCAGCGATACTTGGAGCCGCAGCGACCGGGACGCCGAATTTCGTCACCAACCTGCTCAGCTCCTCTCCGTCGAGCGCGCGGTCTCCTTGAGGGGCTACGCAGACCACCTCGCGGGCGAGCGGTACAATGATATTCAGCAGTGCTTCGTAGTTCTTGTCTCTCAGCATGCCGAGCAGCATCAGCGGCTTGATCCCGGGATACGCTTGCCGGAACGTGCTCTTGAGCATCCTCATCCCTTCCGGAGTGTGTGCTCCGTCGATGACGACGTCCGGGTGCCGTTTTACCAGTTCGAATCTCCCGGGAAACCGAGTCCTCCAAAGGCCCTCACGGATCGCGGGTTCCGGGATGGAGAATCCTTGCCGTCTCAATTGCTCGACAACGGCCACGGCCAGTGACGCGTTCTTGATCTGATGGCTTCCTGGCATGCTGAGGATGAGGTCTTCCAAAGTCAGCGTGCCGGAGCGGTACGTGAACCGCCCGGGGGCCTTCTTGGTCCCGCGAAACTCGCGGCCGAATTCCCAGACCGGGGCCGATGCTTCGGCAGCCTTCGCGAGAATCACCTCACGGGCTGCCGCGCGTGACGCTCCGGTTATCAAGGGAACCGCCGGCTTGATAATACCTGCCTTCTCCCGCGCGATCGCGGCTATTCCCACGCCGAGGTAGTCCTCATGCTCTCGCGAAATATCGGTGATGATCGTTACCGCGGGAGCGATGGTGTTCGTGGCGTCGAGCCTGCCTCCCAGTCCCACTTCGATGACTGCAAGGTCCGGCTTTGTTTGGGCGATGAAGTCAAAAGCCATCGCGGTGGTGAACTCGAAGAACGTGGTGCGCACCGGGTTATAGAGCTTCCGCACCTTTTCCGTTGACGCCACGAGCGCTTCCTTGGATATGAGCGCATCGTTGAGCCTGACCCGCTCGCGGAAATCGTTCAGATGGGGCGAGGTGTACAAGGCGCTCTTCATCCCGGCCGCGGTCAGCATCTCGAAAACGAAGGCAGACGTGGAGCCCTTGCCGTTGCTGCCGGCCACATGAACGGACGGGAAGCTTGTCTGAGGATTGCCCAGTTGCTCCAGCAATCGGGTGATGTTGTCCAGCCCCAGAAGAATGCCGAACCGCTCCAGGCTGTACAGAAAACTGATTGTCTGCTCGTATGCCTCATCGAGGCTTGTGAGCGAGGCCGGCTGCATGACCATGGACCTCCACCTGACGCTTTCCGTGCGTGTCTATAGCACACCCCTGCGAGCCCGTCAAGACGGTGGCCCAGGTAACCAACTGTATTAATTAGTGAATGTTTTTACGAAGACGTGAAAGGGGAGATTCATCAGCGGCGATGCCGGGCAACCGGACTACGGGTGGTCTTCGGTCAGCGCAGCCCACTCACCCGAATCGACCATCCTCAGCGATCGATGCCGAAGGAATTTGCGAAGTTCTGCCAGCCCGTCCTCACGAATTTCCGTTATCTCGAATCCCGCGACCCACGCCGCGCCGTCGTATTTCACCCACCGGCACGTAGCGCGGAATTCAAACGGTTCCAACTCGCCGAAGTCGTCACCCAGAACCACGAGGTCTTTGACTTCGTTCACCTCTGCCCGCAAGCCGCGAGTCCCCAGGCCTCTGCTGGCAAAGTTGCGCACCACGCCGCGATTCGAGGGATTTCCTTGCTCGCAGACAGCCACGGGAACGGCAGCGGTTTCCCTGGGGTGCAGCCGCATGTCGCGAATGTCCGCGGTATCGTCATACCAGGGCACCCGGTTCACCAATTCGTCTGGATGAAGGAACCCTCCGGCAACCAGTTTCCGAAAAGTGCTCTGCAGCCCACGGGAGGACAGGTGATACTTTTCCATCAATTCTGAGTCAGTCATACCCGACCGTAGGTCCGGCACGATGTCTCCTGCGTTGATCTTTATCTTGGGCTTGGATACCATGATGTCCCGCTCTTTTGTTGGTAACGGGTTGAAATTACGTGGGAGGGCAGCCCATGCAGAAGGCAGAACCAAGAGCAGATGCTCTCCGAATTTCGTTTCGCTCGTGTGCCTTCGACTTCCGTTCCATAATACCCCAAGCATCCTTCCCCGTGCACCCTTTTTGTCAGAATTTGAGAAAAAGCGCGGCTCGTGCTCCTCTGGGGGAAGAGATTCCATCTGTTGCCGCATCCTTAGGGAAGCATACGTGTTCACTTTCAGGGCACTCCTGAGTAATTATAGCCAGTTGCGTCAAGAAATGCCTCGTCACCCGGCGCAGGCCGGGGTCCGGCAGGCCTCGAAGCCCGCGAAGCGCGGGACTGGATTGCGGCCTTCGCCGGAATGACGGACGGAGGAAGCGCCCAGCATCGAGTGGAGGCCTATGCCTTCCCGGAGAAGGTTGGAGTGAAAGTGCTGCTAGATTGACGTGTGTCGTGCGTACTTCCGATCCTGATAACAGGTGTCAGAGGGCTTCTTTGAGGCGCGAAATCATTGCGGCCCAGTGGGAGTCGTTGCGGAAGATCACGAGGCGCCCGCCCAGCCCCACGAGTTCCCCCTTCTCCTTGTCCCCCTTCATCTTGTACCGGTTCGCCAGCAGCAATGCGTTCTTGAGGGGAGTCTCCATGTGAACCGTCCCAACGATCTTCATGCTCGGGTTGTTTTCGAGGAGCGTCGGAATGATGAACTCCACATCCTTGCCGAACCAGCAGTCGAAATAGGCCATCTTTTGCAGTCTCGCTCGGAAGACCTCCGCGTACGGGTCTTCCCTCTCCGTACGAGCCAGCCAGCCAGCCACCCCGTCCAGCACGCGGCCGCCGCCGGAGAAGCCCGCCAGAGTAATGGCGGTCTTGTCTTTCGAGACATGGGGGAAGCGCCTGCGGAATGCCTTGTAGATCGCGTTCACGGTCTGGATCAGACGGTCGGGTCGTTCCCCCGGTGGAGGGACAAGTGAGTTCCAGCGATCGTTACCGCCGACCGGTGGTACAACGTACGGGGTATCGACTAATCCGACGAACACGAAGGGACGGTCGGGCCTGTTGCAGGCGAGGGCTTCCAACTCCTTGCGGAATACCTGGTAGTAATCCTTGGAGTGCATCCCGTGAAAATAGAGAATCAGCTCGAGGCTTTGGCTGCGCCTGAAATCGTAGTTTCCGGACAGCCACACGTAGCGCAGCTCGTCATCCCATGGGTAGATCCGCCACTTCTGATAGGGGAGATGACCCAACGATGAAACGACCAGCCCTTGATCCTCTTGGAGAACGGGTACCCTCGTGTGCTGGATAAGGTACGGAGAATGGGTCAGCAGCGTGCATGAGCAGGTGGCAAGCAGCACTGCGGCCAGGACGAAGATCCGGAGCACCGGCGAGTGCCGGGCCCACGGCAGCGAGTCCCTTTCAAGTCCGACATATGCCGCTCGACCAAGATGCATGAGGACGAAAATCCCTCCGCATGGGATTTCCCTCCCCGGACAACGAATTCTACCAATTTATCAAACAAGTTGTCAACCATACATGAGAAAACTTATTACGGTAGAAGCTCCGCCTCTTTCCCACCCATGTCTCAGCCACAGTAGGTGGCAAGAAATTCTCTCATGATGAACTCCACGGTATCCTGATTGACGTGGAAATTCTCCCGGCCTTCGGCAAAGACCGGCTGGTTCATGAGAGGGCGATAGATGGCGGCCATCTCGAAGGCAGGAAAGTAGACCGCGTTCTCGTGGCGTGCGACAAACTCGTCCGCAACGGCTCGCAGGGTTGCCTTGGAGTTGCAGCTTGCTGAAATTACGTCCATGTCCTGTCGGAAGGTAGCCCAAAGGTGGACGGGTGAGACGGTTATCAAGAGGCGACACTCAGGATTGTACCTGGCCATGAGTTGATGTATCCGTTCGAGATTTTCAAGGTTTTCGCCGAACCGACTCACCCGGAAGCGGTAGCGGCTCATGTTGCCACCCTCATTGACGTACGGCCCTGACGGAAGGCAGATGACCGAGCCGTCTTCCCGGTCTTCCCAGATTTCGGTCAACCCCAGGGTGAGTATGAGCACTTCCGCGGTTTCCAGGGCCTTTCGAGAGCATACCCGGTGGGCCGCGAAATCGGACTCTGCCTCATCCATACTCCCGTAGAGAATGATGCGGCGATAAGGATCCTGTACCGTGCCGGACTGAGGAGCGATCCACCAGCGAAGCTGGGGCCGCCAGGTCTCGAAGGTGTACTCGAAGATCTGCCTCATGGAAAAGGTATTGTACAGCCTTTCCCATGCTGCGCTGGCATGCTTGGCAGCGGGATGGTGGGTTTCCTCGGTGATGTACGAAAAACCTTCCCGGATAAGGACGGTTTTGATCTCCCGGGCAAAACACGACCCCATGGAAGCGATCCGTGTCGACCGGTCGATCTGCAAGGGAGGCTTCTCCGGCCTGGGATACACGCCGTCCGGCTCTGGATTGTCGTACGAACCGGGCCAGACCTGCCAGGGATGAAATCGATGCACTGGATGAACGTCTGAACGAGCCATTTTGCACACAGAATTGCGTCACGCGGCCGCCGGGAGGGCAGCCCGCCACGCGTGGAGCAGTGATCACAAGCGGGTAGCGCGTGTAAGTAGGAAGTTTCCGGAGAGGAGAGCGGGGGAGGCTTCCTCGGCTACGAGGACCCTCCTCCGCAATCCTTTCCAAAGCCTCTCAGACTCTGAATCGGCCTCTACGCTCCGAACTTGATCTGTCGAAGCGCATGCGCGGTGATGAGGCCCATGAGCGACGAAGCCCTGAACTGGCCGAGTGCGCCCATGAGACATTGGCTCTCGCCGAATCCGGTCACATTCGGGTTGGAACGGCTGACTCCCGGGGCCCACATCAGTACGGGCACCGGATGCCAGCTGTGCGACTTGAGCACCGCGGGTGTGGAATGATCTCCCGTAACCACGAGAACGTCAGGTTTCAACTCCACGATCTGGGGAATAATTTTGTCCACCTTCTCGATTTCCTTGACCTTGGCATCGAAATCGCCGTCTTCGCCTCGGCTGTCCGTGTACTTGTAATGGAAGAAGAAGAAGTCGAAGGCGTTCCATTCGCGCCTCAAGGCTTGGAGTTGATCGTCGAGGTTGGCCAAGCCTCCGATAAGGGTCATCCCCGCGAGGCTGGCCAACCCTTTGTACATCGGATACACCGCGAGAGCCGCGGCCCGGATCTTGAACACCTGCTCCATCGAAGGGAGGCCCGGTTCTTTGGCCCATCCACGAAGGGTCACCATGTTCGCTGGGTGTTCGTTCTTGATGCGCTCCCGCACCTTCTCCACCCACATGCCGACCAGCTCCGCAGTATGCCGGGCTTCCGGGGAACCATCCTGAGCCTGAACGGGAATGGGTTTGAGGCCTGTCTTCTGCGGATCGGTCTCATTGAGATGCGGTGAAAGGCCCGACCCTCTCAGGACAAGTGCAAACCGGTATTCCCGTACTGGCTTGACGATCACCTCGACCCCCGGCAGGGTTATGTCTTCGATGAGGCCCACCATGCGGGCACATTCTTCGGTCGGTATTCGGCCGGCCCGGCGATCCGTGATGAGCCCGTTGCCGTCGACCGTACAGAAGTTGCCTCTCGCTGCCACGTCCTGATCGGTGAGGGCAAGACCGATTCCCACCGCTTCGAGGACGCCTCTGCCGATAAGGTACTTCAACGGATCGTACCCGAAGAGCCCGAGATGCCCTGGTCCGCTCCCGGGCGAGATACCGATGTCCACCGTGTGCATAAGCCCAACCATCCCTTCCCGGGCAAGCCGGTCAAGGTTGGGCGTGGCTGCGGCCTCCAGCTCGGTCGGCCCTCCGGTCTCCCTGGGGAGTCCGCCAAGGCCGTCCATCACCAGGAGGACCATCTTGGTGTCGCCTTTTTGGGCAAGGGTGCTCATGAGGTCAAGGTCTGTCATGTTCGGCTCCTATCCAACAAAATCGGCGAATCGTGCCGGTAACGCACGGGGAAACATTCAGCACCGTTGTGGTCGTGCACCGCAGTCAAGATCCTTTACACTTATACACTGCTCATTCACCGGCTCCGGAGTTCTCCACAGGCCTGAGCACACGGTGTTTCAAGAGACCGGCCTCGTGCATGGCGCGTCTGAAGCGCGGGAGGTAAATCAGATCGAAAACGTGCTCCTTTCCCGGAAATAGTTTGGAAGAGAGATTGCGGGTACCGTGTATCAGTCTTTCCGCCTCGGGGAGACTCAGCGGCGTCGTCATCAGGCTCTGGACTGCCAGTTCCACAGCAAACTTGAGGAGTCTAATTCGGCGGTTCTCTTCCACCAGCAATTCATGGGTAGCATCCATCTCGAAGTCCTTTCGTCCCAAGCATACTCCATCTGTTGCGCCGAACCAAGGGGTAGCCCCCCTTCGGCTGTACCGTACCTGACCTCTCGCGAGGTATCTCAGAGGTTTCGATTTACACAGCCCGATCTTTATGTTACGAACGTGCCTTCACCAGGATTCGGAGGCAAGGAGAACCGCCCACCACGATGCAATCCCTTCGATCGATCGTTCGACTCGTCAGGCCGACCCAATGGATCAAGAACGGATTTGTTCTCATGCCCCTCGTTTTCAGCGGGAGGCTCTCTTCTTTGGAAGACTCCCTCCGTGTCTTCGGCATGGTATTCGCTTTTTGCCTGGCTTCCTCTGCGACGTATATCCTCAACGATTACATGGACATGGAGCAGGACAAGGTTCACCCGCGCAAGAAGACGCGCCCGCTTGCTGCAAGTGAGGTGAACCCGTCCACCGCGCTGACGCTGATGGCAGGAATGCTGATCGGGGCTTTCGCGGTCGGTTGGGCGATCAAAGCCCCAGGGTCGGCTTTGATCCTCCTGGGTGGGTACCTGGCCGTCCAACTCGCGTATTCGCTGTACCTCAAGAACGTCCTCATCATCGATGTCCTGACCATAGCTACGGGGTTTCTCATACGGGTCATGGCCGGGGCCGCGGTGATCGACGTGACGGTGTCCAGTTGGCTTGTCCTCTGCACGTTCTCCGTGTCGATCCTCCTGGCCCTGGGAAAGAGACGTCACGAAGTCGTGATCCTGAACCACGACGCGGCCAACCATCGACCGGTGCTGGAAAACTACAGCGTAGTGTGGCTCGACCAACTGGTCCAGGTCGTGACCACCTCCACGTTCATTTTCTATTGTCTTTACTCGGTGCGGGGCAATCCAGCCGCGGGCATCTCCGCGGAGCGAATGATGTTCACCATACCGCTGGTCGCGTACGGGGTGTTCCGGTACATGTATCTCGTGTACCATAAGGAGGACGGAGGCTCTCCGACCGCGCTGCTCTTGACGGACCCCCCGTTGCTCATCTGCACCATCGTCTGGTTGACGGCGTGCATTGCTATCATCTATTCTTGAACCGCGCGGCCTGTGCGAAGTCTCCCGCTGTCTGCCGCTGCCGCGTCATTGAGGGGCACATCTCCAGGAGGTGAGCGTAATGCTTAAGATCCTGAAGTACACGATCTATTTCCTGTTCCTGGCGGGGCTCGGCATTCTGTTGGGCTGTTTTATCCACGGTTGGAGGGTCAATCAGACCACCGTCATGAGCGGGGTCGCGTTCGTGAGGGAACTCCCCTACGGAGAAAAGACCGTAGGTCTCATTGAAACCATGGTCTTTTCTTGGCAAGAAGAGCAGGACCTGAAGCGTTTCCGTAAGGAACACGAAGGCAAGATCCAGATCGATCCCGAAGTGATGAAGAAGCACGAGGAACTCTATCGCAAGGGGGGCTCAAACCGGTAACCTCCCCCTGTTCCCGCCCTGAACCCCGTTCCCAGGCTCCCGATTGGTGGTCCCGCCACAGCCGCTCAATTTCTCTGAAAAAGTTACACCATAGAATCAGATATTTATACTGACTTATGAAAGGATTACTTGACAAGCCCCAGGTCGAGTGCTAGGGCATCTCCCCGATGCCTGCACCCGCAGGTACCTTGATGACTCCGACCGGATCCATGTATTCCCATAGCCACAGGGAGCCCAGATGAAAGCGGACAAAACTGCCCACAGCATCGACCCATCATGTATTCCTGGAGACTTCCGAGAGAACTATCGGTTCTTATCGGAATTGATTAACTGCGAGGATAAGAACATCTGTGCCGTGAAGACCCTCGAAGAGCTTGCCCGGAGAAGGGGCGTCGGTGGCTTGGCAAACCTGAACCGGAGACAAGAGCAGATTTGGAGACAGTTCCTGAGGAATTTGGCAAAGGATGACCCGGACGGACTCTTCGCGCCTGTTCCTGCCGAGTTGGAAGCATCCATCCGCATTCGGAAGCGGTCCACCTGGCTCCCGTGGGAGGCAGAGGCGATCAGAAAGATCGAGCGGTGGCGGTGCGATGTGCAGCAGATTACTCAGCAGGGGGCAACCCTACCCGTGGCCGCGACGGGGCCCGAGGTCGTGGCGAAACGAACCCGGTAACGCGGTTGATACTGATGCGCTTGCAGAGTAGTAATCTGAGGAAGACCTTTTTGAAAAACGGCTTCTCCCCAGACCCCCATAGGCGCTAACTCCTGGCGGTGTTGCCCCGTGTTCCGTCATATCGGCGGAGGCCGGAATCCAGTTATCTCAAGGACTTCTGGACCACGGCCTTGGCAGGGGTGACGTGGCCTCTGTTGAGGCAACTAGCTGAAATTACAAAGGAGTGCCCCATAAGTTAGCGGTTATGCCCCAGACTCCTCTTACTCGTCTGAAAGTGAATCGGTATCAATAGGCTGATCTCCCCGCCTCGGCCGACAGTCTACTGAACTTCTCCGAAAACCTCCTCGCTTCAGGGTCGGTTCTTAGCTCTTCCACCGAATAACGCATCTTGGTGACCCAGTTCGGGTGTGCCGATGTGGTCCCGGGGACATTCTGCTGTCGCGCGTCCAGGAAGATATCTTCCTGACTTACCACCGCGAGGCGGCTGCGCGTCGCGAAGATGAATCGCAGAATCGCGGAGTGCAGCTCGTCGGTCGGAACAGAAGATTCCCAGGCCGCGTGCGCAACGTCCTCCGGGAGGAACCCGTCCTGGACGAGTCGTTCGATGATTTTGGCCTTATGGCGGACGCGGGATTCTTCGAATTCCCGCTCCGTTTGCTCGTCAAGCTGACCAATTTCTCGGCGAACGCGTATGTCGCGACCCGACCAGAACCCTACGAGGGTTGGAAGATCGTGCGTCGCGATCGACACCACCGCGGATTCCGGATACGCCCCTGAGTGAAGAAGATTCTCCTCCCGGTCTCGTTCGAAATAGAACAACCGGTACGAAAGTATCCCCTTTTCCATAAGACGTTCTCGGAAATGACCGGGGATCGTGCCGAGGTCTTCGCCGATGATCATGGTCTTGCCGAGTTCGCTTTCCAGGCAGAGGAGGTTGAGAAGGTCCTGCTCGTAGTCTTTTACGTACACCCCGTCCTTTGGTTTTCCCCCTGGCGGTATCCAGAACAGGTGGCACAGCTGCATAACGTGGTCTATCCGCAGTGCGCCCGCGTGCGCGCAATTTGCCTGCATCTGCTTGCGGAAGAGCCGGTAACCAGTGCAACGGTGCCGGTCACGATTGGGTGGCGGAAACCCCCAGTCCTGACCGTCGGGTGCGAACGCGTCGGGTGGGGCTCCCACGGTGAAACCGTGATGGAAGAACTCCGGCCATGCCCAGCAATCCGCACCGTTTCGATCCACCGCGAGGGCTTCGTCATGATAGAGCCCGAGCAGCATCCCCTTCTCCAGCGCATAGTCCTGAACTCCCTTGAGTTGCACGTCGAGTTGCCACTGGACGTACATCCAGAAGAGGATCTGCTCTTGGTGTTGCCGCCGGAATGCGGCGATCTCATCGGAGGACCAACTCTGGAATGCCTCAGGCCATTGCTTCCACGTCGTGGCGTCGGGGAGCGCGGAACGAAAATGTTCCATCAGCGCGCAGAAGGTGGCGAACCGGTCGAGGTAATCCCCTTCGGTTTCACAATAGGAGCGAAACGCAGCCCATCGGCCCGACACTGGGTTGCTTTCAAGGAGGTCACCGTCTCTCCCGGCTGTTACTAGACGAGAGCCAGCTTTCCTCCCACTCCCTTTGCGAGAGAGCACGGTTGACGGACGGGGACCCGCCTGCTTGACGGCCGCATCTCCCGACTCCCGCGGGCACTCGGTTTCCAGGAACGTCCGGAATACCACTCTGAGTACCTCGAGCTTGAGCTCGGCGACTCCTTCATAGTTGACCTGTTCTTCGCTACGGAGCCGGGCGATGCGCTCGCGCATTTTCGCCGAATTCACCATCTTGACCGCGGCGGTGGATCGTGTGAAATCGAGGATGACAGGAAGATCGAGGTAGATGAAGTTCCGGAACAGGCGGCTCGAGGGCAGGTACGGGCTGCTGTGGAAGGGCCGTTTGTTGAAGAGCGCGTGGAGCGGGTTGAGGCCGACAACCGCGGCACCGAGATCATAGCGGGCCCAGTCGATGATCTTCTTCAAGTCGGCAAAATCCCCGACACCCCAATTGGTGCGGGACCTGACGCCATACAAGGCGATTGCCACGCCGGAAATCCGGTTCCCCTCGCCAAGGGTCCGTGGCAGATACGCGTTGCCCGGGCACACGATCCACAGGCACTCAGCTCGGAAGCGTTCGTCGCCCAGGGTGCAGACCAGCTCCAGTCTGTGCTCGCCCAGGGGGAGGTCCTGGGGGAAGGGGAGCGATACGGTCAGCAGGTTCGTTGCTTCATCTACATCGAGAACAACGCAGTCGTCGGGTATACCGAAGTGAAGATCCGGGACGCGTCCGGAGCTATCCTTTGCGGTCACGTGACCGGTGAGTTTCAGCAAATCATCCGTGCCGATCTTTCCTTCGAGATATATGCAGGCCTTTTCCGGAGGCGCATCCGCAGAGACCACCATGACCTGGGGATCGATGGCCGCCAGGTCCGGCGAAAGCGGGATCCCTTTGAGTTCGAGTATCTGCCGACCGATGGACGGGTCGGTCCAGTGTATCTTGCCCCAATTGTCGGTGTACTGGGCTTCGATGCCGTACGCGTCGCCGAGGATCTTCAAGGTTTCGTAAAAGGTGCTCAATGCCACATCCTCCCGCCATATATCGACTGTTCATAGGGCCGTTGAGGCAAAAATGCAATAGTGCAGCGGTCCGGTAAGTCGGCCTCGCGCGCGACAACCCTCGAGGATGCTTTTGCGCGGTTTTTTCGTTGACGCACAGGCAAGTTACCGGTAATTAATCCTAGCATAAGGCGGCAAGAAAACGAGGCGCGTGCTCGGTGCGCGTGGAACGCTCCCGTGGCCCGTGTCATTTTCGACGCACCTCCTCGGCTCGGCATTGTTCCCGCCAAGACGGCTTATCCTGAGTGGTTTCAGTCAGTTCCTCTCAAAATGCCGTCCTGGTTTTCGACCCGTCGATCTCAGGCGCCAAACGGAATCTAAGGGTACTACCGACAACTGAACGGATCAGGGCAGCCTTCGGCTGGTGCCATCGGGCCGGTGGACACTTCCGGGGACCCGTCGAGCGGAATGGCCGCACGATCCGAACTTGCCATGGGCCAGTGGAGATCATTCATGAACTTCAAGCTCAACGACGAACAGCGTCTCATCCGGAGGGCCGCTCGAGACTTCGCCACCAAGGAACTCGCCCCCAACGCCAGAGAATGGGAAGAAACCCACACCTTCTCGAGGAATGCCTTCAAGAAGATGGGGCAGCTCGATTTCACGGGCCTCTACGTGCCCGAGGAATATGATGGAACAGGAGTGGGACGGCTCACCGCCGCCATCATCTTCGAAGAGCTCGCCAAAGGGTGCTTTGCCACCGCAGTGTACGTCAGCGTTCACAATATGGTGACCAACCTGATCTACCAATACGGCAACGAGGCACAGCGGGAACGATGGGTCAAACCGCTCGCCCGTGGAGAAAAGTTGGCCGCGTATTCGCTGACCGAGGGGGAGGCCGGCTCGGACGCTGCGGCGCTCAGTACCCGGTGCGTGAAGACTGACGGCGGGTACGTGCTCAACGGAACAAAGCTCTACGTGACCAGCGGGGGAGTCGCGGACATCTACGCGGTCATGGTCCGTACGGATGAAACGCAGAAACAGAAAGGGGTCAGCGCGGTCGTCGTGGAAAAAGGGACCCCGGGTCTCTCGTTCGGACCGCATGAGCCGAAGATGGGCCTGAACGCCTCGCCCACCACGGAACTGAACTTCAGCGACTGCTTCATACCGCAGGAAAACTTGCTCGGGGAAGAAGGGAAGGGCTTGAACATGGCCCTCACCGCGCTCAACGGCGGACGGGTGAGCATCGGAGCCTGTTCCGTAGGACTGGCGCAGCAGGCGTTCGACTACGCGCTCTCGTACGCGCACAAGCGCCAGCAATTCGGGCGTTCCATCATCGCGTTCCAGGGGCTTCAATTCCTCGTGGCCGATCTGGCCACCGAACTGGAGGCTGCCCGCGGGATGGTCTACCGCGCCGCATGGCTCATGGACCAGAACGAACCGGCTGTCCTGGAAGCTGCCATGGCGAAGCGGTTTGCTACTGACATGGCCATGCACGTAACCACCGAGTCCGTTCAGATCCTCGGCGGATACGGGTACATGAGGTCTTATCCGGTGGAAATGTACATGCGTTCGGCAAAAGTCGCTCAGATCTTTGAAGGGACCAACCAGATCCAGCGCGTGGTCATCGCCCGAGAACTGAGCAAGTACAAGGGCGGCAAGAGGCCCGATTCTTACTGACGAGGCGCCGCGGTGACCCGGCACGCCGCGTGCGCGCAGTAGGTTGCCGTGGGTTCGAAATGAGGGGGGTGACGGACCTGGCACCAGTGCCCCCGTTCTACCAACCGGCATTGACAGGAGAAGCGTTATGCCTAAACGCACCGAAAAGACACTGACCGTCGGAGAGCGCATCCGAATCATGCGCGAGAAACAGCAGCTCGACCTCAAGAGCTTCGCGGAGAAGACCGGGTACTCCATCGAGTACCTGCAGGAGATCGAACAGGGAAAGGCGGCCCCCCCCGTTGGGGCACTGATCCAGATATCCAGGGCTCTCGCCGTCGAAACCTCCTCGCTGCTCGCGGAGGAGAAGAAGAAAGAACGCCGCCAGAGCTACCTCAAACGAACCAAGGCCTACGCCTACAAGTGCCTGACCCCCGGCGCGGAAGACAAGCACCTCTGGGCTTACCTTGTCACCCTCGAGCCCAAGAAGAAGCACGAGATGGTTGCGTACAAACATCGCGGTGAAGAGTTCGTGTACGTCCTGGAGGGCCGCGTCGAGCTACAGGTGGGTGAGGAGAAGCACGAGGTGAAAAAGGGGGGAAGCCTTCACTTTGACTCAGGGCTGACCCACAACCTCATGAATCTGAGCACCAAGCCCACCAAACTCCTTGTTATCGTGTTTACGCCCTGACAGTCTCCCCGCGAGCGCTTCAGTAGGTCACCCCGGCTATCTTTCACCGGGGTGACGGTATCATCGAGTCACGCAACCGGGTCAGGGACAGTTTGTATAGCTCTACTGTTATAACTTATAATAATCGGATAATTATAACTAAACCATAAAGGTAGATCGAGAAAATAAAGAGGTAGCTGGCTTCTGGAATGGCTTAAGTGCTATAACAACGCATGATTTTCGAGAATAATACGTACTTTTCAACAAAAAATGAACGAAGAAAAAATTTCGGAACCTTTCTTGCATGGACCTGTCACACTTCCATAGGGGTTATGTGACACGCAAGCCGCAAAGTCTCACAATTATCCCGCATCATGGCAGCCCGTGCGGTGAGATGCGCGGTAAGCACCAAAACACGATAACCCATATCCATACCTCCTTTCACGCCCCGAGCCCTTCTCGGGGCTTTTTTTTTTAACCGGTCCCTGTTAAACTCGGTCCCCTCAATAGGCCTGCAGAGCGGGAGCGCGACCCGTCGAACCAGGCTGTCATACCAAGCCGCAATTCTAAAAGAGTAACTCCGGGGAGAAACCTTTTTTCAAAAAGGTTCTCCCCAGATTACCTCTCTGAAAGCAGCGTGGTACAATACCAATGCGCGGCCGGGAAAGTGAATGTGGCGAGGGATGCCGGTTCCCGGCAGGAATCACCAACAATAAGGAGGCGATATGAGACTGGCGGGCAGAGCGGCGGTGGTTACCGGTAGTAGCAGGGGTGTGGGGCGAAACGTCGCAAAGGCCTTTGCCGAAGAAGGGGCGGATGTGTTGGTCAACTATTCCTCCAGCGAAGGCCCGGCCCAGGAACTGGTGGAAGAGATCCGCGGCCTGGGGCGCAAATCGGTGGCGGTAAAGGCGGACGTCGCGTCCCGCGAAGAAGTGGAACACATGATGGCAGCGGCCAAGGAGGCTTTCGGCCGGCTGGACGTTCTCGTGAACAACGCGGGGTTTACGAGGCCCGCGATGCTGCACAAGATGACCGAGGACGATTGGGATGCCGTGGTGGACGCGCACCTGAAGGGACCGTTCCTCTGCGTTCAGGCCGCGTTCAAGTATTTTAAGGAACAGAACTACGGGAAGGTCATCAATGTCAGCTCGGTGGCCGGCCTCGTGGGGACCGTGGGACAAGCGAACTATTCAGCGGCCAAGGGAGGGATCTTGAGCTTCACCAAGAGCGTGGCGCGGGAAATGGCTCGTTACAACGTATGCGCCAACGTCATTTCTCTAGGGATTGTGGAGACGGACATGACGGAGAAGATCCGCTCGGATGAGAAGCTCAAGGAAATTTACATGAACCGGATTTTATTGAAGAAGTTTGCCACTGCCGCGGACATTACCCCCGCGTTCGTCTTCTTGTCCTCGCGGGAATCCGATTACATTACAGGGCAGGTGCTGTGCGTGGACGGCGGGTACGGGATGATCTAAGAGGGGACCCCGTCCCAAAATGCTATTCTTCCAAGCTATTAAAAAAACCTTGACTTGCCCGGGGGCATCTGCTAGAAATCCATTAAAGAACCAATCTCTTGAATGGACTAGAACGGTTAGCAGGGCCTCAGATCCCACCGTGGGGAGACGAGGATTTGGAAAACCGGGATGTGCGTTGGTGTCCGGCAGGAAGGTGGAGAGGCAAGCCAGCCGGGGCGCCGTCGAGCAAAAAAATAGCTTGACACTGGCTGGTTGATTTGATACGAATGACACATTCCTGAAAATATCGTATGTCCATCCGGGAATGTTTTTACGGGTCTCCCGGTACTTACCGGGAGGAACTGTTGAAAGGAGGATTGAGGGTATGGTTAAACGTTTGCTTTTATTGAGCCTTCTGGTTCTCGCATTGTGCGGCGCTAGCACAGCGGTAAGCTTAGCTGGTGGCCCTCCTGCGGGTCCTTCTGTCATGCCTCCGCCGCCACCTTGCCCCCCGCCCATTTGTGGCCCGGCCAAGACTGACTATTCCCAGGTAAAGGAGCAGGTGGGTCCTGTTCCTGCGCAGCTGAGAAAAGTCCGGGTGGTAGCGCCTTACCTAGCTGGAATCGCATGGCCGCGTACTCCGCTACCCTTCTTCGGAAATGTGCAGACCTTCCCCAACCCCATCGCTCTGGGTCGGTATGAGTGGTTGGTTCCTGTGGTCGAGATCAAGAAGGAGCATTTCTGGACATACAAAGACTGGTGCTGCAAGGACCATAAAGTTCCGCGCTGCGTGTATGTGAAGGCCAACTATGTGAAATGTCCGCCGGCGTGTGGTCCTGTGCCCATGGGTGCTCCGGCTCCCTTCCCGGGCGGCCCGGGCGGTTACTAGACGACCAGTGGCTGCAGTCTGAAGGAAACTAACGATACTCAATATAATGAGTTTGTCGAAAGGAGGATGTGGGTATGGTTAAAAAGCTAGGAATCCTCGGATTCACCCTGGTCATCGCTCTGGCAGCGGGCCTCGTGTATGCCGAGACATTTACTGGGGCGATCCCGGCTCCGCAACCGGTCTTGATGCCCGCCGCAGCGCCTGCTTGCGCTCCGGGTGTGTGCGCACCGGCCAAGGTGAAACCGCCGGTTTTCAAACCCAAGAAGCTGACCACCACGATCGATGTCAAGATGCAATATCCGGAACCGCCTCCGCCCCCTATGCCGATGATGGGATGCGGCGCACCGCCTCCCCCCATTCCGGTTGCGGTGCCCATGTGGAAGTTCATCGTTCCGTGGCCCCCCTTCGTGTATTACCTCCCTGTTGAATAACAGAGAGTCTTCAAAGGCAAAAAAAAGCCCCCGCAAGGGGGCTTTTTTGTTCCAGCGCGCAGCAGAGAACCATGATCATCATTCCGGCAATTGATTTGCAGCAAGGCAAATGCGTCCGCCTGCGACAGGGCAGGATGGAATCCGCTACCGTATTCAATGAAGTCCCCCCGGACCAGGCGCGGAAGTGGGAAGAGCTCGGCGCGCTCCGAATTCACGTGGTGGATCTGGATGGATCCGTGGGGGGGAAACCAGCGAATCTCTCAAGTGTCCAAAAGATCGTGGAATCGGTGCAGGTGCCGATTCAGGTGGGGGGGGGATACGTGGCGCGGACACCATCGCAATGTACCTCGATATTGGAGTAAGCACGGTCATTCTGGGAACCATTGCTGCCCGTGATCCGGAGACGGTGGCCAAATTGATCGAGCAGTTCCTGGGACGAGTGGCCGTGGGAATCGATGCGCGCTCGGGAATGGTGGCTGTTGAAGGGTGGACCGAGGCGACGACGTTGCGAGCCGCAGACTTGGCAAACCAATTCGGCCCCGTCGGCCCTGTCTCGTTCATCTATACTGACATCGAGCGCGACGGCATGATGAAGGGACCCAATATAGAGGCCACGAGAGAATTCGCGCGAGGTACGTCGATTCCGGTCATCCTCTCGGGCGGGATATCCACCCTGGAGGATGTGAAAAGGGGAGTTTCCCTCGAACCGGATGGAGTGTCGGGAATCATCATCGGAAGAGCGTTGTACGAGGGCGCGGTCGATCTGAAGGACGCGCTGAGAGTAGCAGGTGAGGCGCAGCATGCTCGCTAAGCGGATTATCCCTTGCTTGGATGTCAGGGACGGCAGAGTGGTAAAGGGCGTGAACTTCGTGAATCTGAAGGATGCCGGAGACCCGGTCGAGAACGCCCGGTTTTACGATGAGGAAGGCGCGGACGAGTTGGTCTTTTTGGACATCACCGCGTCCCACGAGAAGAGGCAGATCATCCTCGACGTGGTAGCGCGAACGGCGGAGGAGGTGTTCATGCCGCTGACCGTGGGTGGCGGGGTTCGCACCAACCAGGACATCAGGGAGCTTCTGAAGGCGGGTTGCGACAAGGTCTCGCTCAATACGGCCGCGGTGAAGAATCCCGAGATCGTCAAAGAATCGTCGCGCATGTTCGGGAGTCAATGCATCGTGGTAGCCATTGACGGAAAGAAGACCGGCAACACCCCCTCCGGGTACGAGATCTCCATTCACGGCGGTCGCACCATGACTGGGATCGACATGCTGGAATGGGCCAAGAAGGTGGAAGAGCTGGGAGCCGGAGAAATTCTCCTTACCAGTATGGACGCGGACGGCACGAAGAACGGATACGACATTCCCATGACCAAGGCGGTCACGGAGATCGTGGGGATCCCGGTGATCGCTTCCGGCGGCGCGGGCCTCCCCGAACACCTCAGAGACGTGGTCCTGGAGGCAAATGCCGACGCGGTCCTGGCCGCCTCGATCTTTCACTATCGGGAGATCCCGATTCGCGACCTGAAGAAATACCTGCAAGCTGAGGGCATACCGGTGCGGCTCTGACCGGCTGCCTCGCTGTTGTTTGGCGAGTGAAACCGCGATGCCTGAGCCAGGACGGAATCATACGGAAAGCTATGCCCACGCTTGAACAGCCTCTGTCTGAAATCATACCCGACAGCCTGACCTCACTGGAACTTCCCGGAGTCCTGGAAGAGGTGTCCTCTCATGCTCTTTCAGAACCGGGTCGCGAGGCCGTGCTGGTTGCGGTACCAGATGAAGATGCCTCAAGCATTGCCGAGAACCTGACATTGGTGGGACAGATCAGGGAAGTGGTCGGTCTTGACGGTGCCATCGGCCTGGCCGACCTGATTCCTATGGAAGGACTCCTTGCCCGGCTCGACAATCCCTCCACTGTGTTCGATTCCGAGGAAATCATATCGGTGGCGGACCTGCTCTCCATGACGCAGCGGGTACACGATCGCCTTGCCGAATTACCCGATCGATTCGAGCTGCTCAGAGGTAAGACTGAAGCTTTGACACCTCGGCCGTTCCTTCGAAATCGGATCGTGCAATGTTTTGACGAGCACGGCATGGTGCGGCCTACGGCGAGCGCTCGCCTCGTGGAGATTCATGGGCGGATACGCGGCGTGCGCGACCGCGTTCGCAAGCGCCTCGAGTCTATCGTCCATGACAGGGATCTTGCCAGGATCGTCCAGGAGGACTACATCACCCTACGCAACGACCGGTACGTGATCCTCTTGAGACCGGAGTTCAAGGGGCTCATGGACGGAATCGTTCACGACCATTCCCGCAGTGGAGCCTCGGTGTACGTCGAGCCGTTTGAGGCGGTGGAGTTCAACAATCAGATTGCCTCCTTGATAGACGAGGAGAGGGACGAGGTCCTCAAGATTTTCGCCGAATTGACGAATGAGATACGGTCCGAACGGGAGACCGTTCTGGAGAATTACCGCGCCCTCGTCTTCCTCGATGCGTTCCAGGCTCGTGCGTTTTACGCTGCCGCGACTTCCTCGTGCGCGCCCGAGCTGACGGACGACGGGTTCAGCATCTTGGGTGCTCGTCATCCGCTCCTCTTGGCCACGCGGGATGTGGATGTAGTTCCCATGGACGTTATCCAGGCCGGCTCCACCGTGGGGACGGTGATCAGCGGCGCCAACATGGGCGGGAAGACCGTCGCGTTGAAGATTGCGGGCTTGTTCCCGCTCATGGCAAGATGCGGGCTCATGTTGCCGGCTCGCGAGGGAACCAGGATTCAGCCCTTTGCGCGGATTATGGCGGATATAGGCGACGACCAGGATATACGAGGCCGCGTCTCTTCCTTTTCCGGCCATATGATGCGCATCAAGACCATTCTCGAAGAGGCGAATCGAGGCGATCTGGTCCTGTTGGACGAACTGGGGAGCGCGACGGATCCGGACGAGGGATCTGCCTTGGCCATGGCGATCATGGATGCGCTGATCGACCGAGGCGTGCGGGTGGTCGTCACCACACATTTGACCCACCTCAAAGCCTACGCGATGGGCCGGCCCGATATGAAGAACGTCAGCGTGGAGTTTCATCCGAGTACGTTGCAACCGACCTTTCACCTCCTGTACGATCTGCCCGGCCAATCGCACGCGATACAGGCAGCCGAGCGCCTCGGCCTGCCGGCGGAGGTGACGCAGGCCGCGCGGGGGTACATGGACAAGGCGTCTGGCGGGAGTTCGCAGCTCCTGGAAAGCCTGCGGGCAAAGATGGCCGAAACGGAGGCTTACCGACAGCAGCTCCAAGAGAACAGCCACGCCCTCGAGCAAGAGCTGGAATCCCTCAGGGCGCAGCGGGAAGAGATCGTCGAATCCTTCCGTCGAGAGGCCCGGGAAGCCATTCGCATTGCCGAGCGTCAGATCGCGGACCTGCAGCAGTCGTTGAAGGCAGGAACGATCAAGAGGGGGCACCGCACCCGCGAGGAATTGGGCAGTATCAAATCCGAACTGGTTCGGTCACTCGGCACGCCGCTGGAGAAGGTCGACCCGTCTCTCCGCGTCGGATCGAGGGTGAAGGTGACCGCACTCGGCCGCGAAGGCGTCGTGACGGCCATGCTCGACAAGGGGCGCGTGGAAATTGCGGTGGGGAAAATGACCGTGCGTTCCGACGCGGAGGACCTGGTCGTGCTGCCTCAAGAGCGAAAGCAAAATAGTTCTTCAAAAAAAGAACGAATTGGCGTACATATTCCGATTGCCTCTCCCAAATGGGAGGTCAACGTGATCGGTATGCGGGTTGACGAAGCGCTCCCCGTAGTGGAGAAAGCCCTCGACGAGGCCCTCATGGGTGGGCTGACCACGGTGAGCATCATCCACGGGAAGGGGACCGGCAGGCTGAAGAAGGCCATCTGGGAACACCTCACTACCCACGCGTTTGTGCGCGATTTTCAGTCGAGTGATATTCACAGCGGAGGCGAAGGAGTAACCGTGGTCAATCTGGAGTCGGATTGACCGCGCGTTTGGAGTAGCCCAATTGCGCATTCCCGAATCAAAGATTGCTGAAGTGGCTGCGGCCGCGGACATCGTTGAGGTCATCTCCCGGTACGTGAACTTGAAGAGGGCGGGGAAGGACTTTCGAGGCCTGTGCCCTTTCCACGGTGACAAGGATCCGTCCTTTTACGTATCGCCGCAAAAGGGGATTTTCCACTGCTTTGGCTGTGCAGTAGGCGGGAGCGTGTTCAACTTCCTCATGAAGGTGGAGAATATCCCCTTCACTGAGGCCGTGACAACGTTGGCCCGCCAGCACGGCGTCTCGATGCCCCGCGAGTACACCCCCGGCAGGAAGGACCCAGACGAAAAAGATCGGCTGACCAAGGCACTGGAGGCCGCGTCGCGCTACTACCGGGATCATCTCGAGTCAAACGCCGCGGTCAAGGACTATCTCGCGCGCCGAGGCATTCCACCGCACTGGTTCGAGCAGATCGGTTTCGGCTTTGCACCTGACGCGTGGGACGGGATCCAGACGTATCTTCTCCGGGCGGGGGTCGACGTTCGCGACGCGGTTGCCGCAGGACTGGTGCGGCCTCGCCAAGGTGGAGGGGGCTACTACGATTACTTCAGATCGCGTCTCATGATACCCATCAGAGATCTGGGCGGCCGACTGGTAGCCTATGGCGGCCGGATCGTCGGTGAAGGAGAGCCCAAGTATCTCAATTCTCCGGAGAGTTCGCTCTACCGGAAACGTCAGGTGCTTTACGGTCTCGACGCGGCCAAGGACGCCATTCGCAAGGAAGGATTCGTGATCCTCGTCGAGGGGTATTTCGATCAGATATCGCTGCGCGTGCGCGGCGTCGAGAACGTGGTCGCACCCCTCGGCACCGCGCTCGGCCCGGAACAGATAAGGATACTCAGGCGGTTCAGTAGCGACGTCATCACCATCTTCGACGCGGATGAGGCCGGACTGCGCGCTGCGAGGAGATCCATACCGCTGTTCATCTCGGAAGGGATCGAACCGCGCTGTCTGATCCTCAACGAGGACAAGGACCCGGATGAGGCGATCAACCGGATCGGGGTCGACGCGTTCCGCGGCATGCTGGCTGAAGCCGGCTCCACGATTGACTTTCTGCTTGACGGGTTGCAGGCGCGTTTCGACCTGGGGACCATGCAGGGACGTAACCTCGCGATGGAAGAATGTCTTCCTGTGCTCCGGGAGATTGCCGACTCGAAGGAGCGTGATTATGCTATAGAGAGGTTTGCCTCAAGGCTCAGATTGCGTGAAGATCGCCTCCGTCGAGCGATCGCGTCGAGTCCGACCGCAAGAGCGCGTATTGAGGCGGGCGAGTCGGAACGCCGGAGGACTCTGTTCGATTTTCCGGGCGACGAACGGAACGTCGTGAGGGGGATGCTCCTCAGGGATGGGGTCATCGATCGGGTGGTGGAGAGCGGGGTGATGAAAGATCTGGAAGACCCCGTGCTCAGATCCGCGGCGGAAAGGATGGTCGCCTATCGGGAGGAATACGGCATCTTCGATTCTGCTTCATTCAGTCTTTCTCTTGAGGACTCACAATTGGCTTCCGTCGTTGCTGGATGGCTCCAGCCATGCAGCGAGGAAGACGACTTGCGGCCTGAAGTCGATGGAGATCGCATGATCTTCGATTCGATAGACCGGATCAGACAGCGCAAGATCCTGAGACGAAAAGCCGAAATACAGGAGCGCATGAAGGTCGCCCCGGCCGGGACCGAAGAATACAACGTCGCAGCCGCCGAACTCCAGGAGATCGCCAAGCGGCTCTACAAATAGTGGGCAAGATTTGATCCCTCGAACCGTTCGGCCAAGTCGGCCGATCTGACAACAATTTGTTGCACAAGAAAGCCATCCGTGGTACCCGAAAACACCTTTCGTACTCGTCTCCGCGCCTCTCCGACGGGGGAGACCCGTATTAATCGAGCAATGCAGCGGATAAGAAACGTCAAAACAAGGAGAAAGTCCTTAATGGCCGAAGCAAAGAATACCTCGGAGTTCAAGGAGCTTTTCGAACTTGCGCGTGCCAAGAAGTATCTCACATACGATGAGGTCAACGAACACATGCCTCCTCAGGTCGTGGACGAGGCGTCCATCGATGAAATCCTGATGAAGATGATGACCGAATTCAATGTGGAGATCGTGGCTTCGGAAAAGAAGATTCCCGTCTCGGAGAAAAAGGCGCGCAGGCTCGACGAAGAAAAAAGCGAGGACGACGATGATGAGGAGATCGCCGCCGACTCCGAGTCTCTCGTGCGCGGCAACGACCCGGTGAAGATGTATCTCCATGAGATGGGGTGCGTGTCGCTGCTGACTCGAGAAGGCGAAGTGGAGATCGCCAAGCGGATCGAACAAGGCGAACAGCAGGTTTTCAGCGTCATCATCGGCTGCCCGGTGACGATCAAAGAGGTCCTCGCCCTGGGAGAGAAACTCCTCAAGGGAACGGTGCGGCTCAAAGAGGTCATTCGCGGTTTCGAGGACGAGGAACTGCCCGATGGAGACGATACGACTCATGTGGAACGTGTCCTGAAGCTCATCGACGAGATGAGGGCGTTCGACGCGAATTACCAGGGCCTAAGGGAGCGGCTCGGCTCGATCGGTGTCGGGAACGAGGAAGAAGTCAGACAGATCGAGGAGGAAATGGCCTCGTTGCGGGAACGGGTCGTGAACTGCCTGAGAAGCATCAACCTTAACCATAATATGATCGACCACATAGCCGGGAAACTGAAGTTCCTGGTCAGAAAACTCGAGGCAGCCCAGGACGAGATTCGCGCGGTGGAATACGAGCTCCGGATGCCTTCCGAAAAGGCACAGGATTACATTCGGTATCTGAAAACGCTCATCGAAGAGGGGAAGCCTCTCAAGAAGCACACGAATCTGTCGCCTCAGAAGATCGCCGATGTGGAGCGAAAGTTCGAGAACAGTGTGCGGAAGGTGCGCAAACTCAGAGCCGAGGCCGGCATGGACGAGGAGCAGCTCAAGGAGGCCCTGCAAACCTGCCTCGAAGGGGAATATCTCGCGCGCAAGGCCAAGAGCGAACTCGTGCAGGCGAACTTGCGGCTCGTGGTCAGTATTGCCAAGAAGTATACCAACCGTGGCCTCCAGTTCCTCGACCTGATCCAAGAGGGGAATATCGGCTTGATGAAAGCCGTGGACAAATTCGAATACCAGCGCGGGTACAAGTTCTCGACGTATGCGACATGGTGGATCCGTCAGGCCATTACCAGAGCTATCGCCGACCAGGCCAGGACGATCCGCATACCGGTCCACATGATCGAGACGATCAACAAGCTCATTCGCACTTCGCGCTATCTCGTTCAGGAATACGGCCGGGAGCCCACTCCCGAAGAGATCGCGGAGAAGATGGAGTTCCCGCTGGAAAAAGTTCGGAAAGTCCTCAAGATCGCGAAAGAGCCGATCTCCTTGGAGACCCCGATTGGCGAGGAAGAGGATTCCCATCTCGGGGATTTCATCGAAGACAAGAAGGTGCTCTCTCCCTCGGAGGCCGTGGTGGGCATGAGCCTTACCGAGCAGACGCGCAAAGTGCTGGCCACCCTTACCCCCAGGGAAGAGAAGGTGCTCAGGATGCGATTCGGCATCGGCGAGCGGGCCGATCACACCCTGGAAGAAGTGGGACAGGACTTTGACGTTACCCGTGAGCGCATTCGTCAGATAGAAGCCAAGGCATTGAAAAAACTCCGTCATCCGTCGAGGAGTAAACGCTTGCGCCCCTTCATCGAAGGCTGAAACCGGAGCGCCTGATGAGCCTGGAACCCGGTGACCGGCCCAAGCTGAGAAATATCGAGCCGATTCCAGTCATGGTGGACGGAAGACAGGCCATCGGTCTGAAAGATCCGTTGCAGCTCCGAGACGAGATCGTGTGCGTCCCGCGGGAAATGCTGCCGGTCCTCGCGATGCTGGACGGCCGGCATTCCCTCCGGGACATCCAATTGGAGCTGACCCGACAGACAGGGCAGCTCGTCTTCATCGATGACCTCGTGACCGCGCTGGGGAGGCTGGACGAGGCCTGCCTTCTTGAAGGAGAACGGTTCAGGGGCGCGTACGATAGCAAAGTGGCTGACTATCGCAAGGGCCCCTGCAGGGCATCATCCCACGCGGGGGTCAGTTACAGCGCGGATCCGGAGGCCTTGCGCGCGGAACTTGCCAGCTACTTCATCCAGGACGGCGGTCCCGGGATTCCTGATTTCGCTTCCAACGACCGGCGACCCGTGGGGCTCATTGCTCCCCATATCGACCTGCGGGCCGGGGGAAGATGTTTCGCACAGGGTTATCATGCCCTGGCTGCCGGCCGGCCTTCCGACGTGTACGTGATCCTGGGTACCGGCCATGCCGGGGTAGAGGGGGTATTTACCGCAACCACCCTGGATTTCAAAACGCCACTCGGGACTGTGGAGACGGACCGCGAATTCATCGGCGCGCTCACGGCCGAACTCGGCCGGGACCCCGCAGCGGAAGAGATCCTCCATGCCACCGAGCACGTCATTGAGTTCCAGGTCGTGTTTCTCCAGTACCTTTTCTCGGGCAGACACAAGTTTACCATTGTCCCGATCCTCTGCAGCCTCTCGCACCATCTGTTCGGGGGCGACCCCGCGTTCGAGAGCGGAAGAGAGACCTTCAGCAGCTTCTGCCGGGCATTGAAGGCGTGCTGTGACGGCTCCCCGCGGTCGATCTGTTTCATAGCGAGTGCGGACCTGGATCATATAGGGCCGCGGTACGGCGACGACTTCATTCCCCACCAGGGGACCGTTTCCGAGGCCCTTCGCAAAGATACGGAACTCCTCTCCACCTTGGAACGCTGTGATGTCGACGCGTTTGTTCGGGGAGTCGCGCGGGAGAACGATGAGCGAAGAATTTGCGGATTCTCTCCCATTACCACGATGCTCCACACCATGGATGCAACGGAGGGGGAGGTGCTCGCACTCGATTTTGCCACCGTGGACGACAGGAACTCCTTCGTCAGTTTCACCTCCATGATCTTTCATTAGTCGGACGGTCGATGTTTTGCCGGACGACGCAATCCTTCCCTATGACCGCCTCGAAGAGGCCCGGACGTGTCAGGACCCCCTTCCTTGAACCGCCGGAGGAGTGTACAGGATGAGACGTTACCCGATGGGTTTGTGGTGCCTGGTTCTTGTGCTGCAGTGCGGACTCGCGTGCGCTGCGGGGAACGACTTCTCTACGATCGAGACCCAGGTCCTGCGGGTCTTCGCGGTCAAGAAATCCCCCTACTACCACAAACCATGGAAGAGTCCGGACTTCACCAGGGCACAGGGGAGTGCTTTCTTTTTCAAGGACGACAAGAATTTCCCGCGCCAAGAGGGATTGATCCTGACCAACGCGCACGCGGTCTCCATGGGGCAGAGCTTCAAAGTCTCCAACGGACGCGAAAAGAGAGAGTACAACGTCAAACTGCTCGGGGTTTGTGACACTGCCGACTTTGCCGTGCTCCAGATGGAACCGGAGGATCTGAAAGCGATGGAACAGCGCAACGGCAAAGTCATCGCCCTGGAACTTGGCGACAGCGACCCGCTGAGAGTGGGGGACAAAGTCCTGGGCTGGGGATATCCCCTCGGAGGCGAGCGACTCAGCAAATCCGAGCAGGGAGAGATCAGCAGGATCGAAGTGAACAAGTACGCCCATTCCGGAGAGTATTGGCTCATGGTTCAGGCATCCCTCCAGCAGAACCAGGGCAACTCCGGAGGCCCGGTCCTGCAGAACGGAAAAGTCGTGGGAATCTCCTTCCAGGGGATGAGTGCCACCGATCGAATCAACTACTTCATCCCCATCAACCTCGTCAAACATCTCCTCCCCCTCCTCAACCAACCCGACCAGATTCCCCAATGGCGGTATGTGGTCCAGGAAATGTTTCCCGCGCTCAAGGACTACTACACCCTCGGAGCCGATCAGGGAGGGGTGCTCATGGCCTATCTGATCCCCGACGGCGCGCCGTACCAGTTTGGAATCCAAGTCAACGACATCCTGATGGAACTCGACGGGCATGAGATCGACAACTTCGGAGAGACATTCTTCAAGCCGCTCGGGCAAAAAATCCACTTCACGGAGATCCTCAACCGCAAGCAAGTCGGCGATCCTCTCACTGCAACGGTGATCCGCGCGGGACAGCGGGTCAGCATTACCGGAACCATGGGGAAAGGGTTGCCGCGGTTGGTTCCAAAGATCTTTACCGGCGCCAACTACTTCATTTTCGGCGGCATTGGCTTCGTCGAACTCACTATGAACTGCATCGAGAATCTCGGGAAATCCGGCGATTATCTGCGGCAGCGGTATGCGAAGGAGTTTCCGAAGCGGCCGTACGAGAAAATCGTCGTCATTTCGGAGATATTCCCTGAATACGGCCTCGTGAATACCGCATCCTACCTGCGCCGCGTCGAGAAGATCGATGAGGAGAAGATTCTCAACCTTCAAGACCTGTACGACAGGATTCAATCGCTCGAGAAACAGGGGAAGAAGAAAGCTCTCCTTCAGCTCTCGCGGAGCGCCCAACTCCCTCTGGATCTGGAGCGCGCCGCGTCCGTAGACCAGGTAATCCGGGAGAAATATGGCATCCTCTATATGAAGACCCCCGACAAGTTCCACCACTAAGTACGCAATTTCATTAATACAGTCGCGGATTCTCGCGGGACGCGGTTTGTGTCAACCACCGCAGCCTCTCTGGCTGTATTGGTGGGACAGGCGTCCCGCCTGTCATTTCCCCAAGGACCGGCAAGATGCCGGCCCCACTGAACAGCCAAGCACAGGGACCCGAAGGGAGACGCCGTATTTGCGAAAAAGTGTACTAAGTGAGCCCCGTTCAGCGACCGATTCCAGCACCCAAGCCCCGGAGAGGCAGGGTGTTGACAGAAAGACACCCGCTTTGCACATCGACGAATGAACCTCCACCCCACGGACTCAAGGACCTCCACTCGCTAAAATCCTCTGGCTGTCCGCGCACGACCACAGCCCACGATTCTTCCCTTCCAGTCGGACGAGACGGATGAGGCTCGGGTGATAACCTAAACAGATACTTGATAGTTTGAAGAAAATTCCCTGAAAATATTACCTTATTTATTGACTAAATCTTATGCTTATGATATAAACCCGTTAGCTGGAAAGGCTGATATAGAACCTGATTAAACAGAAGCTCCTTAAGGAAAAAGCCCATCAGATCAGGTAAGGATTACACATGAAACTGCGCACGCATATATCACCTGTCGCCTCGCTCATTCTCGCACTGGCTTCCCTCTTCGCGGGGAGCGCAGCCATCGCGCAACAGCCGTTCATGGGGGCTCCTCCTTTGATGCCTCCCGGAAGGCAGTGTCTGCTCAACGACAGGTTCTACATTCAGGCCGGCGCCCAGTTCCGCAACATTCAGCGGTTCGGCTTCAAGAAATTCCCGCACCCGATCAGCTTTGTGCAGCAAGCGGGGCTCCCTCCGTTCGGTCCCACCCAAGCCATGGTGGCCAACACCAACGGAAGGTTTGGAAATGGAACCGGTGTCCAGGGGTATCCTGGGCTGGTTGCCAATCCAACGGGGAACCCTGCCGACGACCCGCGCATTTCTGGACTCTGGAACTACAATAACGGGTCGATCAGCCCCGTTGGGCAACCTGGAGCGATACTCTGGCCGAACGGGGGATTCCTCAATGACCCGCAGCAGGGGCTTGGGCAGTACAGAACCGACGTTCCCGCGGGCGGGGTGGACGTCGGCGTTTTCCAGGTGTCTGATGCCTACACCCAGATGGGAACCGGGACCGTTTCCACCAACAACATCGTTTTTGGTATTCAGCCGGGAACGACTCCGGACGAGAACCTGGTGACCAGTGTCAGATTCAGGCGGATGCTGGACGACACCGTAGCAACATTTCCCGAGAACGGCACCCCGAGCATGATTTGGCAGATCATGGCCGCGGAAATTCCGAATCGTGACGCGAACGAACAGGTCTGGGGTCCAGCCTTTGAGTTGGGATTCCAGTGGACCAATCTGTTCGACCTTTTCTATGGTCTCAGCTGGTTCGATCTGGACAAATCAATGGCCACCGAGTTCAACACGGTCGCGGATCTCTGGCGAGAAGGGTTCTCTGACACGTTTCCTTTCTGGAGCGACAATGAAAACTCTCTGGGGTTCGGCACCTTTCTGAGCAATGTCCGGCCGGAGGGCAGCAATGTCAACCGACAGATCCTCCCGAACTCCCCTGGTCAGATCGGATCCCCGTTCCGGATTTTCTTCACTCAGATCGATCCGGAAGGGACTGCCGTGCGGCCGCCTGTCCCTGTTACGGAAGCCGTCTCCGCCCACACCTCCGTGCGAGTGTACGAGAACAAGGCTGGAGCCAGGAGCTGGACGCCGCTCTACGGGCTTGGCAGATTTGGTGTGACAGCAGGTCCTCTGGTGAACGCGATTTACTACAACACGAGTACAACCAGCACCACGACCTTCTTTCTCCCGAACCTGCCCCCTGGTGTGGTGGGACCGATATCAACCCAAAAGACCGAATGGTTGGTGAGCTTCGGGGTGTTTGCGGGTATGGATGTCGAGCTGACCTTCAACCGATACTTTCTCAAGACCAACATGCAGTACAGCGTGAGCGAAGAAAAACAGCTCAGCAGTTCCTCCAACCTCGATACCAACCTGAATATGTCCGGTTTCAGCGCCCTAATTGCCGGAGGCCTCCACTTCTAAGTATTTCGCATCACGGACGAACCGTCAGACCGGAGCACCAGTTCACCGATATATTCGCCATGCTCCGGTCTTTTCGTTTGTACCTGAGGTAGCCGTTCTCGCATCCGAACCGGTACAGGTCGCGGGTAAGCCGGACGTCGTCACGGCAGTACTGCTCCAGTAAGTCCATCTTCCCTTCTCTGAACCATTTTACCGCGTCCAATCCGGAACCGGATTTCTTGGCCCCCAGGGTACAGCCCGCGAGGTGATCCAGGCTGAGGCGAAACCCGAGAGCTGCTTCCACTTCCGCGAGAATATCCAAATTCGGAAGGTTGCGCAGCGTCTCGTGTGTGTACGCGGCCAACACTTCATAATCGAACCGCAACTGGTTGAAGCCGACCACCAGATCCGCGTCCTTGAGAGCGGTTATGAGATCTGCCACGGCATCTTCGGTAAACGTGCGGAATCCGTCCTGTTCCGTGTGAATCACGGCCAGGGCCAGGCCCATCTTTGCCACGTGCCGCCATCCTCCCACCTCGTCGGCCAACTTCTGGGTTTCCAGATCGAACACCACAATGCGCGGCGCGTCCCGATCGGCATGTTGAATTGGAAGGGACTTCATGGGCGGCTCCTGCAGATCGGGAAAGATGCGCGCCCGCGGGGAGCGCGGTTCGGGCGGTCCGGCGGCGGTCCGCGAGGAAGGTCGACGTTTCTTCTTGATCGGAATGGCGCTTCCCTTCGAGTCTTCCGATTCCTTTGGATTCAGAACCGATTCTGCCTTCTCCGGATGCATCAAGAATTCGAGGGTTGCCAGGCAGGCTTTCTTGTCCAACGGCTTGTTTCCCGACCCGCACTTGGGCGAGTGAATGCAGGACGGGCATCCGGTGTCGCACGGACATTTTTTCACGAGAAAGCGAGTCTTCTCGAGGAGGTCCTCGATCACGTCGAAGGCCCGATGCGCCAGTCCCACGCCGCCCGCGTGGCCGTCGTAGATGAACACTGCGGCCCTGCAGACCTGCGGGTGCTCAGGGGTGCTGATTCCCCCCACATCGTCTCGATCGCAGAGCGCGAAGAGGGGGAACATCGAGATTGCGGCATGCTCCATCGCATGGATACCCCCCATGAAGTGCAGGCCCATCTTTTGGACCGCTTCCTTGACCTTATCGGGGATCTCGATCCAGATCCCGACGGTCTCGAAGTGCAGCGGGGGAAGATCGAGGTCGACGGTCCCGATCAGTTCTTGTCCCGAGGTTCGCCGTTTCTCGTACCCAACGATCCGCTGGGTGACCTTCAAGCGCGCTTCCCGGATCCAGTATCCCGGGAACTCGGCCGAACGTATCGGCGCGCCGAGGATTTCCGTGTCCTTTTCGGAGAGTGCCCGCGTGTAGTAATTGACCCGCTCCGCTCGCACGAAGGCATTCTGTCTCTGGAGATCCAGCTTGGTCACGACGTACTGCCGTGCCCGATGCAAATAGACCGCCCCTACGTGGCAATCCGTGAAGACCCGCGTCCCCGACGCGCTCCCCACCATCGTCTTCCCGTCCTCCAGGACTATGGAGAAAGAGGGTCCGATACTTCGGAGATCGACTCCTCGTTGGGGCCATCTTGAACTGCAATGCCATGCGCCGTCCGCACCGAGATAGATCGATCCGTCTCGCTCCAGTTCCTGCACCACCGATTGCACTTCCTCGTTGGCAGCCCAGGGCTCGTCGGCTGACAGGGGAGTCTCTGCGGCAGCACAAGGGATATGGCGTTTCAGGACCTCCCGGTTCATCGGGTCAAGGATCGCTTCTTCACAGTTCCGGCCGAAGAAATCGTCGGGATTCCGGATGAAATACTGATCCAGGGCGTCGTTTCCGGCAATCAGCACAATAGCGCTCGGTCTGTCGCCTCGCCCGACGCGACCGCCGCGCTGCCAGGTATTGATGATTGTGCCCGGGTAGCCCACGAGGATGCACAAGTCCAATCCGCCCACATCTATTCCCATCTCGAGGGCCGAGGTCGAGATCACCCCGTCCATCTTGCCGGAAAAGAGCTGGGCTTCTATTTCACGGCGCTCCTCCGGGAGGAACCCCGCTCGGTACGAGCTGATCCGCCCGCGCAGTTGCGGCGATTCCTGCAGCACCCAGGTGGTGATCAGTTCCGTGATCTTGCGCGCCCTGGTGAAGACGATGGTCTTTAACCCGAGCTGCACTGCCTTCGCAAATAGGCGTGAGGCTACGGTGTAGGGGCTCAGCACCGGATTGAGGAACACAAACTGCCGCTCGGCAGTGGGCGCGCCGGAACGGTCCACCACCGAAACCTCGTCCCCGATCAGCGTCGACACGAGCTTTCCGGGATTCGCGATGGTGGCCGAACTGGTGATGAAGCGAGGGTTCGACCCATGCACGGCACAGACCCGCAGCGTCCTGAGAATCACCTGCCGAATGTGGCTGCCGAATATGCCCTTGTATGTGTGTACCTCATCCAGGACAAAGTAAGCGAGATGACCGAACAGCTCCTTCCACGTGTCATGGTACGGCAGCAGACTGACGTGCAGCATGTCCGGATTCGTTATGACGACTCGGGGCGGACGATTCCTTATCTTTCGGCGCTCCGTTTCGGGAGTATCGCCGTCATATACTGCGGCATCCAGCCCCGAATCGCGAGCCAGGGCCAGGAAGGAGTCTCTCTGGTCTCTTTCGAGCGCTTTGAGGGGGAACAGGAAGAGGCTGCGAGCCTGCGGATCACGCACCAAGGCATCCAACACCGGTACCTGGTACGCCAACGTCTTTCCACTCGCGGTTGGGGTGGAGAGCACGACGTTCTTTCCGGCAAGGGCGAGTCCGATGGCTTCGGCCTGATGCGAGTAGAGCGATTGAACTCCCGCGGTCGCAAGGAGGCCGGCCACGCGAGGATGCAACTCCGCAGGAAGCTCGCCAAGGTCCGGCGCGGTCGCGGGGAAGACTCGAGGAGGCACAAGGGTGTAGTCGAAATTTCCCGGTCGACCCAACCATTCGAGGAATTGCGCAAGCACGATCTGTCCAGTGATGTCAGATAGATATCCGTTTATCCATGAGAGCGGTGGCATCATATCCTTGCCGCGCATGGGTGTCAACCGCATGTGGAAGAGAGCTGGCGGCGTGCCGCGCTGACGCGGGACCGCACCCCATGGGACGTGGACCGCGTGCAATGCGCGGGAAAGGGACCGAACCGACCTGTTTCGTGGTAAAATGCGCCTCTCAACGCGCGGTGAATTAACCGAGAGGAGCATGCATGGATCCGGAAAAGTCTCTCTTGTTAGCAGTCGTGCTTCCGGTCGTAACGGGGCTTGTCATCGCGGTCGCGATGGTGGAGACATCCGGTTCCACACAGGATCCGGCTGCTGCAACCGAGAACAAGGTTCGCAAGGTCCCTTTGACGATCGGGCACAAGACTATCCAGGCGGTACTGGCCGACACCGAAGCACTCCGGGTGCAAGGGCTGCTCGGATGGGATCGGATAACGTCCGAGACCGGCATGTTGCTCGATTTCAAGATGGAGGGAACCTACGCGATTCATATGCAGGGGATGAAGTTTCCCATCGACGCGATCTGGGTCGACTCGAAAGGGGTAGTCAAGCTGATCTACGAGACGATCCCTGCCAACTCGGGACAGATCTATCCCGCGCTCTTTCCTTGTCGGTACTGTCTTGAGGTCAAGGCCGGGTTTTGTAAGGAATATGGAGTCAAGATCGGCTCCATAATGCAGTTCGGCCCGGGACAATGACACAGGTCCTGCCCGTCGAGTGGCTACCTGCAATCACTCCTGGTACCGCGACCCGTGCAGGAGCGCAGAAAATCCTCGGGGTTCAGGTCCTTGCGAATACCCAGTCTGGTCAGCGCAAAGTCATATCGAACGGGGTCTTGAGGTTGGATGGAGCGAAATGCGTCGGTTATCTCGCAGGCCGTGCGGAGATTGGCCTGTTTTCGGCCGGTCAGCCCCAAGCGGAGAGCGATCCGGTGCATGTGCGTATCCAAAGGAACGATCAACTTGGACCGAGGGATGGTGTCCCATCCGCCCGGGTCTACCGCATCGCGACGCACCATCCACCTGAGGAAGAGATTCAGCCGCTTGCACGCGCTGCCTGCTTCCGGTGATGCGAGCAGACTCCTCGGTCTCCCGCCGAACGTGCTGCACAGCTCTTTCACGAAAGAGGCAGCCGCGGGAAGAACCGTCGTGTGGTTCTCGCTGAAACCTTTCTCGAAACAAGCGCCCAACGATCCGTGGCGTTGAATGACCTGCTTCACGGCGAACAGCACTCCCGCGAGTTCCTCCCCCGTGGTGAATCGATGCTTGAACTGCCGGAAGGTCGCAATCAGCGTCTCCCGTGACGCATCCATGAGGAACCGGTGCGGAGAAACCAATAGATCGAGGACAGCTCTTACGCTCTTCAGTATCTGGAGAACGCTCCCGTATGCTAGGCCCGAAGCGATGACGCCCACGATCTCACGGTCGCGCCGGTCTTCGTACTCGTACAGAAACTCCAGCGGGTCCGGATGCACGAACTCCCGCCGATTGTACTGCTCGTACAGCTCGTCGAGGCGATCTCTCAGTTCTTCTCTCACCAAGTTCGATCACATATTTCAGGGAGCGCGGTGGGACAATCGCGCGCAACGCCGGACCGTCTCACCAGATCCATCTCGCTTATCGGACAGTGGTTTTCGCAACTCCGCACTTACCTGAACCAGACCTAACATTATCGTAGGCCATCTTCCTTTTGGGCCTGGTCGATTCTCAGGCCACCTACTCGGGGGAGTGGGCGCCCGGAGCCGGTTACCACGAGAGCCACCACGATCTCGTCCCCGCGAGGAGCATCTTGAACGCGCACGGGCATGGCGTCGAAATGACTCCGGACGAAAGCCGCGTCCTTGTAGTGCACGGGGACGTCGATCTCAGTGCCGGGGCCTCCAATCTTCTTCGCGGAAGGGATGAGGGCCTTTCCGCCGCCGAGGGCGTCCCTGAACGGTCCACCAAGCTTCGGGTGGAGAATGGCCGCGGCATGTTCGAGCTCGCCCCTGGGGCCCACGATAGCTCCTTTTCCATAGCTCTGGGCCTGTTCCGGACGGATGCCAAGCGCCTCCAGCGCCATGGAACCAAGTATGCCGCCGAGTTTCTCACCAATGTCGATCAGCTCGTCCAGGTTCTCCTGATACCCGCCGGCAAAAGGGTTCTTTATCACCGCCACCGCGGCTGCCCGTCGCGTGGGCGGATCGACCGGCCTGCCCATTTCCATACGGACTTCTTCCACGATTTTCACTATCTTCCGGATTTCCATGGCCATACTCTCTTTCCCACCAGCCTTGATACGGATCCCCTCATGCTCTCAGAGGGGTTTCAAGAATGGGTCAAACCGCGCGGTGCAGAGCGTCCGTTGCTGAACCGTCACGCATGCCCCCATGATCAGACCCCTGTTCGCCAGTGCTTCTCCCCGGTCGATCCCCCGGGCGAGAGCCCTGGTAACCTCCGCTGAAGTCAACCTACCGACCGAAACGGTAACCGCGACACCCTTGAGGTCGGTGTCCGGGTACAACGTGTCGGCCGGACGCTGCAGGACCGCCGGAGACGCGAGATAGGTGGCGTTGGCTATCGCAGTCGCAGCAGCATCCGCGATAGCGGCCGTGGAGGCAAAGACGGTCGCGGCGGAAGCGATGCCCCGAGTGAAACTGCGGCCTCCAAAACCGCTGGTGCACACGCCGCAGACCCCCATCTCTCCGGAGAGAACCACACGATGGGTGACGGCCGGGCTGTCCACATCACTCCTGATGCCTACGGCGATCCGTTCGCCTGCAACGGCATGGATGGCGAGATCGCCTCCGTTGTTTACAATAACGCGGGTCAGGCCTTTACCCGTAAGGTAACCTGCAGTCGCGTCCGCGATGGTTCCGGCTACCGCAGCCATCGGGGTTAAGTCAGAGTCACCTATCGCGAGAGCTGCGGCCCACATGGTGCGAGTGAAAGCGTTCTCCGGGGGCTCCGGGATCTCACACGCAGGTCTCTCCATCTCGGGCCGACACGCTGCGATCTCTTCCAGAACCTCGATCGCGTACCGCGCGGCCTCACAACAGACCTCAGGCTGGCGTACTCCACGGACCGACCCATCGATGAACATGCGCATGGGACCGCATTCCACGAGGACCGTGTCGTCGCCCAGCTTTAGAATCCGACTCTCCCATCGCCCCATATGAACCAGCGCCAAAAGAAGTAACCTGGGGGAAACTTCTTTGTGCAAAGAAGTTTCCCCCAGATTATTTCTTTTGGAGGAAGGGCTTGATTGCCGCTTCGTGGCCACCCATGGCGCGGAAATCTTCCAGAGTCATGGTGTATTCGATGGGGCAGACCGTGGCCGGTGTTGGGACCCAGGTGAAGGCTCCGGGCATCACCTTTTCCACATCGACCATGAAGTTGATTCCCCCTCCCGGAAGCAGGAAAGTGGGCGCTCCACCCACCGTGAGCCTCGCCTTCATCGCGTGCACCGCCCGAGTGAGTCTGATGGGGTTACGGGTCACCCCTGCTCGCGCGCTTCCACCGGAGCCGCCGCAATACACCGCGGAGACCCGGGATTCCTGGCACGAATCGGCCAGTTCGCCGACAGCTTTGACCGCATCCGGAGGCAGGTCGATCTCTTCGAGGTCGCCTCCTGTGCGGACCCGCAGCATCACCGCGTGCCGGCCGGTGGTCTCGGTGATGAGGATTTTCAGGCCCGGCCGCGCGACGGTCATGTCGATCGATTCGATAACCTCAATAGGGTTGGTCACGGAGGTGCCGCCCCAACCCTTGCCGTGATCGCCGAAATACCGGCCCGGGGTGCTCCGCGGGAAACGGAGTCGCACACCGCTCGGTTTGGCACCCACGTAGATCCCCGCGGCATGTTCGCTCATGAGACCGGTCAGGTGCGAGTCCAGGACGATGACCTCGTCCGCGACGTCCTTGAAGATCTGAGAGAAAAGACCCAGCGTAGCGCTGCCGCAGCCGACCCGCATCACGTCGTCGGCCGCGCCGTCTATGACGGGGTGATCGCCTACCTGGAGTTCCAGGCTGCTTCCCGAGTCGATCCGGAGCTTGACTCGTTTACGATTGGCAATGTCTGCAACGAGTCTCGCGACGGTGAGCCCTTCGGTGGAGGTGAGACGATTCACTCCGCCGACAGCGATCATCTTGGAGCCGTATTCCTCGGTGGTAAGATGCCCCACCTTTCGCTTCCGGTGGAAGACCGCTGCCCCTTCCTCGCCGATGTAGGTGTCGGTGTCAACCTTGAGCTTGATTCCGGAGTAACTCAGCGGCGCTTCGGTGACCACCGTCACCACGTCAATGCCGTCCACGGACGACTGAACGATATGCGGTGCGGCTTTGCAGTCAGGATAGGTGGTCCCTGCGCCGATACCGGTGATGAGCGGCCGGCGGATCGCCGGTCTCCAGTCGGGACCCACCAGGTGTTTCACCTCTTCGTAGGTCTGCAGAGAGATTGTGCGTTCCAGTGCACCTCCGCGGTTGATGAACCGCTGGCACGCACCGGTGTACCCTGCTTTGATTCTGCAGCCGATGGGGCATGCTTCGCAGGTGACCGCGTCCGCACCCGAAATCTCCTCGGCACAGATCGCTTCTTCCGGACACACGCGAAGGCAGGCCCGACACCAACAGCAAGCCTCTCCAATATGGGCCTTCTTCTTTACCAGCTTGATTGCGGACTGCGGGCAATCAGGAACACAGGTTCCACATCCGGTGCATCTTTCCGTAATAACCTGCATATCTTCATTCCGTCAGGCAGTACAATTGTCTTCGCTATCGCCCGCCAGTGCCGAAAGCTAATTCCAAGTTGCAATTCAAAGCAGTTCTCCCCAAATTTACTCTTTGGATTGCGGCTCGGTATCAACCGATACGGGCTTTCCTCCGCGTGGGCGGGGTATTGCGGCTCGTGGTCACCTCTATTTTCCCGTCGATCATGACCATCGACACTCCGGGGATGTCTCCCGCGGCAATGGCCTCAAGTGCATCTTTGCCGACCGAACCCATGGGAGCGTCCATCGCCACGAGATCCGCGGGGAGTCCTTCTCGCACAAAGCCCGTATCCAGGCCGAAGACCCGAGCGGTATTGCCGGTGGCCATGCAGAGAGCCTGTTCCGGAGTGACCTCGCTGAGGGACGCGGCCATGCAGATTACCCTGAGAATACCCAGCGGGACCACGCCCGTCCCGGAAGGCGCATCGTTGCCGATGATGAACCGGTCCAGCGCCTGGTGTTCGAGTCCCAGTTTCAACGCTTCAATGGTAGCTTTCGGATTGCCGCAATGGACGAGTTCCAGCGTGTACGTGGTTTCGCAGACGAGCTTCTCGATCTCCTGCACAGAGATCGCTGTCGGCCCTCCGTTCACGTGGCACGCGACATGAGGGTTTGCGCCGATCACCTGATCGGCCGTGACCGTGTCACTGCCTGGTATGGATGTGCCGCCGGTGTGCATCAGCACGGTCATGCCGTATTTCTTCGCCCATCGCACCATCGGAGCCGCGTCTTCAGCAGATTTTACCGATCCGAGCCCGATTTCGCCGACAATTCTGACGCCTTCCCGCGCCATCTCCTCGAAATCCTTTTCTGTGAGCCCTTTTTCCAGGATCACCGCACCCCCCAGGACCTTGGCCCCGCCCGGTCTGAAATTGGCAAACGACTTTGCCGCCAGGATCGCGAGGGCCTTGGTTCCAGCCGGATCTTTCGGCCGTCCCGGAAGGTGCACTTCTCCCGCGGAAATGATCGTGGTCACACCACCGTGGACTTCGCTCTCCAGGAACCCGACCTGTTTTTGCCGAGGGGTGTAGTCTCCCAGAACCACATGGCAGTGGGAATCGATGAGCCCCGGGGTGATGGTGCTCCCGGCAGCGTCCACGATGAGGTCCGCCGTGATGTGCCCCAGTTCCTGCAGCTTCCCGATTCTCGCGATGTTCGCGTTTTCCACGAGAATCGCGTCAGCGTCCAGTGCGGGTTGGGCGATGTCGCCACTTATAAGGGTCCCGATGTTCTTGATCAGCGTCTTCGGCATCGTTTTCCTTTCTCAGGGCTTTCTTGCAGACAGGGCCGCTTGCAGCACGCGCTCCAGGCCGGCCGGGAGATCATAGATCCTGACTCCGAGCGCGTCCGCGATTGCATTGAGAATGGCCGGAGCGGTGGGAACCAGGGCCGGTTCACCCACACCCTTGGCGCCGAACGGCCCGGTGGGTTCGGGGTCCTCGACGATGATGGGAATCACTTCAGGCATGTCCGCTGCAGAGGGGATATGATAGTCCTTCAGCGATTCGGTCTGGCCGGGGACGAACTCCTCCATGAGCGCGAATCCGATCCCCATGGCAACTCCGCCGCAGATCTGCCCGTGAACCCCTTGAGGATTCACCGCCTTGCCCACATCGTGCGCCGCGACGACCCTGAGGCATCGGACCTCGCCGGTCAGGGTGTCCACCGACACTTCGGCCACGTGAGTTGCGAACGCGTATGTTGCGTAAGGTACACCTTGCCCGGTCTCCAGATCAAGCGGCGTGGTGTCGGGATCGAAAAACCCCTGCCATTTCAGTGGCATTCCCAGTTTATGGCAGCGTCGGGCGATCTCCGCGAACGAGACGGACCGATCCGCATCGCGAACCGCACGGACCGAGCCGTGCTCCAGAATAACCTTTGCCCGGTCGAACTTGAGCATGTCGGCCGCTTCGGTGAGGAGGACCTCCTTGAGCTTGCGGGCCGCGTCCAGCACCGCGTTTCCCGATATGTAGGTCTGCCGGCTAGCCGAGGTCGCACCGGCAGATGTGGTCAGGAGCGTGTCTGCTATGACCGTGCGGATGGCCTCCGGCTGAAGGCCGAGTTCGGCCGCGGCGATCTGAGCGAGTACGGTGGAGGAACCCTGGCCGACGTCCGCGGCTCCCGAATAGAGCACCACTCCTCCGTCCAAGGTGAGTTCCAGGTGCGCGGTAGCGGGATTCTGTTGTCCGGTATTGCCGATGCCGTACATCATGGACCCGATACCCACACCGCGACGAATGTGCCCTGAGACGGTTCCGTTTCGCTCGCGCACCGCGGCCGCGTACTGTGGAGCAACCGCGTCCAGCGTCGCCCGAATTCCGACGCTGCCCGTCAACTCCTGGCCCGAGGCGGTGAGCGAGCCGATCCGGTAGCAGTTTCTCAGCCTGATCTCCAATGGGCTCATCCCGAGCGCCGCGGCCAGAAGGTCCATCTGTGATTCGTGAGCAAAGGCGATCTGGGGAACTCCGAATCCTCTCATGGCCCCCGCGGTGGGGTTGTTTGTGTACGCCAGGACCGATTCGACGAAGAGATTCGGTAGCTCGTACGGCCCGGTGGCGTGGAGCGCAACCCGGTTCAGCACCGCGGGCCCGTACGACGCGTACGCGCCGGTGTCGCCGACAACGCGGATGTCTGCAGCAAGCAAACGGCCGTCACGGTTGGCCGCGCTCTTGTAGGCGATCGTGAGCGGGTGCCTCTTTGGCGTGCACAGAAAGGCTTCCTCGCGGGTGTACACCATCCTGGCCGGACGGTTCAGCAGATAGGCAGCGAGCCCCACGAATCCCTGAACATTCAGATCCAATTTCGAACCGAACCCCCCTCCGGTTGCCGCCTGAATGATGCGGACGCTCCCTTCATCGAGTCCCAGCAGCTCTGCAACGTCTTTTTGATCGTAATGGGGGTTTTGGGTAGATGCGTGGATCACCAGCGTGCTTCCGTCCATATATCCGAGTCCCGCGTCCGGTTCGAGATACGCGTGTTCCAGATGAGCCGTCGTGTAGACCCGCTCCACCACGACATCTGCGTGTTTGAACGCGGCTTCGGGATTCCCTCGTTTGACCGTGCGCCTGCCGAGCAGGTTCCCGTCCGCGTGGACGAGGGGAGCTCCCGGTCTCAGTGCTTCTTCGGGGTCGAAGAGCGCTGAAATGTCCTCATACTCGACCCGAATCGCTGCTGCAGCCTCTCGGGCCGCTTCCAGGGTTTCCGCAGCGACCAGAGCGACGGGATCGCCGATGCATCTCACTTTGTCGTCAGCAAGCAGGGGCTGGTCTTTTCTGATGATCCCCACGCGGTTGCGGCCGGGAACGTCCTCCGCCGTGAAGACCCGTAGACACTCGGAAATATGCTGGGCCCGAGACACGTCTATTCCGACGATACGCGCGTGAGGCCTTTCACTTCTGACCGCGACCAGGTGGACCGCTTCCGGCAGGTCGATGTCCGCGGCAAAGGAGGCCTTGCCCAGCAGGCGCTCCCGTGAGCCGATCCTCTCGACCTTTTCGCCTATGACGCCAGCCGGCCGATCACCCATGACGCATCCTCAGAGCAAAACCTCGGTCAGGGCTTTTGTGACGAGCCCTTCCACCGCGGGCCGTTTATATTCCGTGGAGTGCCGTATCCCGGCCCGGCGAACCATCTCCCGCGAAACAAGATTCGCCGCCTCTCGGACAAGTTCAAGGTCAGGGATTTGCCTCATGAGGAACTCCTCAGCCGCGGTCATCCGTGCAGGCCGAGGGACCACCGACCCCACGGAAAGCCTGAGATCGGCGATTCTCCCGTTCTCGCCCAAACTCGCAACAACCGCTGCGTTGATCCTCGCGACGGAAAGGGCCCTCCGCCTCGCGATGCGCTGAAAGCTGTGGCGCCACCCATTTTCGAGCGGTTCCAGGAAAAAGCGTGCGATCAGCTCATGGGGCTGCAGAATTGTTTGGTACGGCGCGACGATGAGTTCCTCCAACGGGATTGTGCGCGGGCCTGCGGCGCTCTCGATTCTGACCAGAGCCTTGTGGACGAGCATCGCGGGGACGCTGTCCGCTGCAGGGGACGCGTTTGCCACGTTTCCGCCGAGCGTGCCCTTGTTGCGGATCTGGACGCTCCCCACGCAGCCCGCTGCTTGGCACAGCACGGGCGCGGCGGAGCGGATCTCGCAACTAGCCGTGATTTCCGTGTACGTCAGAGCTGCGCCGACGGAGAGCAGGCCGTCTTCGCGGTCAATGCAGCGCAATTCCTCGAGTCGGGAGACGTCCAGGATGAAATCACGATTGAGGTCCTCCCGTCGGACCGCGATCATCAGGTCGGTCCCACCAGCGAGCACGGACGTGCGCGAGCCGTGAACCAGCAGAAAGTCCAGCGCTTCCTTCAGAGTTCCGGGCCTGAGGTATCGAAACCGAGGGCTCATTCTTTTGCGTCTCGTCCAGTGCATTCTTGTGCAGCCGCGGCTTCCACGGCTTCGATGATCTGGAGGTAACCGGTGCAACGGCACAGATTCCCCGAGAGGGCCTCGACAATTGCCTTGCGGCCGGGTGCTGCCTCACCCTGAAGCAGTGCCTTTGCCGACATCAGCATCCCGGGGGTACAGTAGCCACACTGGACTGCGTCGTGGGACAGGAACGCCTGCTGCAACGGGTTCAGCGTCTCCCGGTCCGCCAGGCCTTCCACGGTCTCGACGGTTCGGCCGTCGAGCTGAGGGGCGAACAAGAGGCACGCGTCCACAGCAAGCCCGTCAACCAGGACCGTGCATGCGCCGCATTCCCCGATGCCGCACCCCTCTTTCGGCCCTTTGAGCCCGAGCCGGTCCCTCAACACCGACAGAGCCGTCTCTGCAGCGTTGACCTGGAGGCCCACCAGCTTCCCGTTCAGTTCAAATGAAATGGTGACCGATTCGGGGATCTCCCGGTCCCTATCGTTTGGCATGTCTCATCCTCCGGTTAGAGGGCCAGGTAGGATTTCCTCACGTGATCGTTGTCGCTCATCTCGTGACCGGTCCCTTGTAGCACGATGCGACCGTTTTCCAGCACGTATGCTCGGTCGGTGATTTCCAGAGAATAATGAACGTTCTGCTCGACGAGCAGGACCGTGACTCCCGTGGCCGCGATCCCCCGGATGGCCTCAAAGACTTTGATCACCAGAAGCGGAGCGAGGCCCAGAGAAGGTTCGTCCAGTAACAGGAGCTTCGGCCGCGACATAAGGGCCCGGCTGATTGCCAGCATCTGCCGTTCTCCGCCGCTGAGGGTTCCGCCCTTCTGGTGCATCCGCTCGGCGAGCCTCGGGAAGAATTGGAAAACCCTCTGGAGTGTCTCATCTCTCCGCCCGCGGGCCTCCTTCAAATAGGAACCCATTTTGAGGTTGTCCAATACGCTCATCTCCGCGAAGACTCGTGCTCCCTCGGGGACGGTGGTAAGCCCGTGCCGCACGACCTTCTCCGGAGTCAGGTGGTCAATGGGCTGATCCTCAAACACGATGGATCCCTTGTGAGGATGCCGGAATCCCACGATCGTGTTGAGAAGCGTGCTCTTGCCTGCGCCGTTGGGCCCGATGACCGTTACGATCTCTCCCTTGCAGACGTACAGGCTGACGTCTCTCAGAACCTGGACGTCCCGGTAGGAGACATCGATGCCGTCAACGGCCAGCAACGTTTCAGTCATTTCCCCGGCCATCCGACTCATGCGCGAGCGATACTCCCTTGCTGCCGAGATACGCCTCGACGACCTGCGGGTCGTTCACGACTTCGGAAGGTTTGCCCTCCGCGATCTTGGCGCCGTAGTTCAGCACAACGATCCGATCGGCAATCCCCATCACCGCGCGCATGATGTGTTCCACCACGATCATCGATTTTCCGGACTCGCGAATCTTGCGCAACAGATCGAGGGCTTCGTCGATTTCGTTCGGATTGAGACCCGCCATGTTTTCGTCCAGGAGCAACACCTGGGCTCGAGTAGCGAGGGCTTTGGCCAGCTCCAGCCTGCGTCGAGCCGGTACTGAGATGTCTCCGGAAAGTTTGTCGCTCTGATCCTCCAGCCCGACGAACTCGAGGACCTCTGCCGTCTCCCGTGCTGCTTCGGCCATTCGCATCTGCCCGCCGTGGAGCGCCGCCACCAGGACATTCTCGAAGACGGTCATCGCACGGAACGGCTCCACGGTCTGCGATGTCTTGGCCATGCCCAGCCGGCATATCTGGTGCGGCTTCATGCCTGTGACGTCGCGCCCGTTGAAAACGATCCGTCCCTGAGTCGGCCGGTATAGGCCGATGATACAATTGAACAGCGTGGATTTGCCCGCGCCGTTCGGGCCGATCATGCCGAGCGCTTCTCCGCGGTTGAGGGCAAAACTCACCGTATGCACCGCAGAGAGCGCTCCGAAATTCTTCGTCACGTTGTCGCACTCGAGCAAAACCATGTACCGATCCGGAGGTTCAGATAAACCGTAGCCCCATTCGCTCCTTGAGGGTGCCCACGATCCCTCGCGGCATCACGAGAATGATCGCGATGATGATCACGCCCACCATGACGAGGTAGTATTCCACGAATGCCGTCCCCAGCACTTCGTAGATGATCGTCAAGAGTGCCGCTCCCACGATGGGTCCCAATAGGGTGCCCATGCCTCCGAGCAAGGTCATGATCACCATCTGCACGGTGTTGTGCACGTTGAATGCTGAGTCAGGGGTGATGTATGTGATCCAGTACGCTTCGATGCCGCCGAAGATACCGAGAAAAAAAGCGCTGGTAACATAGGCGCGCAATTTTATGCCCGTGGTGTTCACCCCCGCGATCTCCGCCGCGGATTCCGCTTCGTGAATGGCCTTTAGGCCATAACCAAACTTGGAACGCTCGATGCCGTAATGGACCAACAGGACCGCCAGGGTCACCGGAAGGAGGCAGTAGAAGAAAAACGTGTTGTCATGACCGCTTATCGGCAACGTGATGCCGTGACTCCCCTCGAAGAAGGAGACCCCGAACGTGCGGTCGAATTCGAGGCAAACCTGCTTCATGGTCTCGGCAAACGCGAACGTGGCAATGGCAAAATAGGCCCCCTTGAGATGTAGGGTCGGGATGCCGATGGGGAGCGCAACCAGAGCGGCCACAACCCCGGACAGGAGCGCGGAGGGGACAAACGGCAGGCCGTACTTGGTCATGGCAATCGCAGTGGCATATGAGCCAAGCCCAAAATAAACCACCGGGCCGAAATCGATGTACCCGGTGTACCCACTCATGATGTTCCAGCATCCTGCCATGCCGATCCAGAGGAGCACCCCGCCTGCCACCCGCAAAGTGAACTCGGACGGGGTCAGCATCGGCATCAGGCCGACGAGCAGCGTCGCAGCAGCGAAACAAGTCCAGAATGTCCTCCCCGTGCTTCCTCTGTTCACGGCAAACCCGCATCTTTCGGACCTGGCGTAATCCGGGTATCTCGCAGCACCCGCTCGCTCATGTTGCCATCCCTTTCCCGACAATTCCTGCAGGGCGCACGATCAGCATTACGAAGAGCATCAGGAATGTGATGGCAACCGAAATCCCGGCACTCAAGTACGTCGCAGCGAGGGACTGGGCTACGCCGAGAATCGCGCCGCCCCAGAGGGCTCCGGGCATGTACCCCATCCCTCCCAGTACCACTACGCAAAAGGCCACGATGGTGTAATTCAATCCCATCTCCGGGAAAATGATCACGAACGGGCTGATGGACGCGCCTGCCAGCCCGGTTATCCCGGCCCCGATGCCGAATGTGACCGCATAGATCTCACGAACGTTAACCCCCATCAGCCGCGCCACGTCTTTGTCCATAGCCGTGGCCCGGATGGCTCGACCGGTCTCCGTCCGGTCGAGGAAGAACCACAGGCCTGCGATGACCATCCCCGCGAGAAAGAACGTGATTAACCGAGCGTACGGGATGTTCAGCCCCCAAAAAGCCGCGTTCGCCCCCGAATACGATGTGGTGATGGACCTGAAATCGTGTGACCACATTTTCAAGGCCAGGTTCGCCACGATCAGGTGAATGCCGAAAGTGAGGATATAGCTCATGATGTGGGGCTGGTCGATCACCCGATTGATCACGTACTTCTGGATGAGGTACCCGAACACGAACAGCAGTACCGTCGCGAACGGCAGCGATAGATAGGGATCGACATGAAAGCAGTCGAACATCCAGTACGACGTGAACGCCCCGAGCATGATCAGCTCACCGTGAGCCAGGTTCACGACACCCATCACTCCGAAGATCAGGGAAAACCCCGCGGAGTAGGCTGCGTACACTCCTCCCAGGAGGAGTCCGTTGATCACTGCTTGAATGAATACGGTTTCCATGGCTCAGAATAGTACCGAACCTGATTGGGCGTTGGTGCGACAGCGGGTCTCTAAATCAAGTATTCCTTAACACAGAAAGTATTATTTAACCTCTCCTGCGGCCTGTCAATCAAAATATGGATCCACGGAAAAATATTCCGAACCCTGAACAACCTGACCTCATCGGCCGAGAGTGAGGCAGGTATCGGGTTCTAAATCCACCGGGCTGTGACGGTCTTCTCGTCCAGAAAGAGCCGCATCGATGCCATCCTGCTCTTGGCCCCGCCCAAGAAGGACTTGCGCTTCGATCCTAGCGGGAAGAAGGCGTACGGCTGGGGCACGCCAACGTTGATGCCGACGTTGCCGACGACGACCTCGCGCGCGAACTTGCGCGCATTCCGGCCGCTGGCTGTCATGATGCAGGCGGAATGGCCGAGATCGGTCTTCGTGTTGATCCACTGGATGGCTTCGTCGAGACTCTGCGTCCGAATCAGGCCGGCCACGGCACCGAAGGCCTCTTCTTTGGCGATCTCCATGTCCGGGTGGACGTTTTCGATAATGGTCGGACCCATGAAAAAACCTTGGGACAATTCCGGACCCAGAATGCGGCCGTCGTGCACCATGGTCGCGCCTTCGGCCAAGCCGCGTTCGACCCACGATCGGACTTTTTCCCGACCTTCGGCGGTGCAGTACGGGCCCAGGTCGGTAGATTGCTCGAGGCCGTAACCCAGCCTCATGTTCCCGACTTCTTCAACGAACCGTTGCTTGAATTCGTCGTATACGTCTCCGACGACCATCAGGTTGTCCGAACCGAGGCAGCGCTGGCCGGTCATGCCGAAACATCCCTGACGAACAAAGGGAATGATAGCCTTTACGTCTGCGTCGGGCATGATTACGACGCTGTTCTTGCCATTGCCGTTGATGGAGGAGTTCTTGCCGAGTTCGCCGCACAGCTTGAAGAGCTCCCAGCCTGCGCTGGTAGAACCGATGAAACCGAGGCCCCGGATTTCCGGCTGCCGGAGAATGAACTTGTTGATCTCCCGTCCGCCGTGGACCATATTGATTGCCCCTTTGGGCCAACCCGCGTCCAAGGCAGCCCGGCACACGTACTCGGCAGCGACGGGGTCCTGTCGGCTGGGGCTGACCACCACCGAACAGCCCGCGGCGAGCGCATAGGGAACGAAGGAGGACCATGCGTGCATCGGGATGTTCCCCGGCGTGACGATAAGAAAAGCGCCCATGGGCTCCCAGGTCAACCACATGTCGATCCCGTTGGCAAGCTCGTCGAGGTGCTCATTCCGGGCGACCAAGCCGTAGGCTGCCGAACAGGCTGATTCGATGTTCTCGATCACCCGCCGCACCGAGCCCACTGACTCCTTGATCGTCCGGCCGTGGTCTTGTGTCAGGACCCGGGTCAGTTCGTCAAAATGTTCCTCAAATTTCTGGCGCATATCGAAGAGCATCCGGGCTCTTTCGCGTAACGGGATTCTCCTCATGGCTTCGAAACCCCGTTGGGCCGCTTCCACCGCGGCTCGAGCTTCTTCTCGGGTAGCAGTGGGAAACTCGGCGATGATCTCGCCGGTGGCCGGATTGAGCGTCTCGTAGCTTTGGGTGGACTTGGACTCCACCCATTCGCCGTCAATCAGCAGCTTGAGTCTTCCGTAATGTCTCTTGACTTCGGGTAACAGAGCCATTTGCGTGGATCTCCTTCTCTGAACGGCCCGGAATTGGTCGGCCCGGTCGCTCTTACGTAATTCGTGAGAGGCCGACTCTAAACCACCCGGTCCCGCAGCTCTGGGGGCCGACGGAATCAGGCACGTAGCCGTCGGGACTAAAACGTGGGAGGACTGATCACCCACACCACAATGGTTTCGCTTGATCCTGGATTGGTCCAGTTGTGAGGTTGGGAGGAACTGTAGTAGAAGCTCTCGTTTTCTTTGACCAAATGAGCGACCCCGTCCAGATCGATCTCCAGTTGCCCTTTGAGCACAATGCCGAATTCCTCCCCCACGTGAGAGTACGATCCGTGGGAACCACCACCGGGTTGAATGATAGTGTAAAACGGATGCATGCGTTTATTCTTTGGATCGGCAATCATAGACCAAATTTCAGCGTTCCATCGATCCAGAGAAATGAGCACACGCTGGTCGGGTCTGACTACCACCGGCTCGTCAGGAACCGATTCCAGAAAGAGATCCGTTATCTTGGCTTGAAGCGCGTCTGCGATCTTTTTCAAACTCGCGATGGATGGCGAGACTTTCCCGTTTTCAATCTGTGACAAATACGCGCTGGAGCAGCGGGCTTTCTCGGCCAGCTGTTTGAGGGTCTGGTGATTGCTCAGACGACGTGCCCTGATTTTGGCACCGATGTCTAATTCCAACGGCATGGAATGCCTCTGTACCGGCAGATGTTAAGCATCTCTTAACAAAAGAAGTATATCCTAAGATCTGTCGTGTCAAGATTTTTTTCCTGAGCCACCCTCATCCCGCGATCTCGCAGGAAGGTTCTCCGCAAGCCCCCCAAGCGCCAACTTAAGGCCAAGTTGTTTTGTTGTCACACCAATTCGCGATTCAAATAGTGGTGCTGCCGATGGGCTCTCCCGGGAGGTCTTCGGAGCGCAGTCAGGCTGTGTCGTTCGTAGCGGAGGAGGCCTCCCAGGAAAAGCCCGTGGCACGCTCTCGAACATTGCCTGTTGAAAAGCGAATTGGTATCAGTCACTGCGGAGAAGGCCGGAATCCGGCTACCCAACGCCCTCGGGACTCCGGCTTCGGCCGGGGTGACGTGGTTCTTCTGGAGGAAACTAGTTGAAATCGCAATGGAGTGTGCCGAAGGTTGGCGACTATCGGGGTCTGGGGAGAACTCTGATTTCCAAAGAGGTTCTCCCCATGTTCCTTAATCTAAGAGCAAATCGTTATGAGTTGTGCGCTGTTGACTCTAGCGATCCTTCCACGGTTTGAACGGGAACCAGATCTTGGATTCCGCGAACTCCAACGGAAAGACGTTCATGAGCTTGCCATTCTGAATCTGGACCGCGACCGGCGGATGAGCCGCGGTAGCGCCGTCCTTGCCAAACTGGAGCTTTCCGTAGAAGGTCTCGAACGTCTTCTCGTGGAGTTTCTCCATGATGGCCTGCCGCTGTTCTTTGGTGAGAGGCGGTTTCAACTTCAGCTCCTGGAGCACCAACTGCTGGGCGACCGCTCCGCCGGCAGATGCTGCCTCGACGTAGTCGGGATAGCGCTTGAACTTCTCGAAGTAGAGACGGTTGAAGTCGCTGGCGCCCCCGAAGACCGGTCCTTTGTACGGCATATTGGGGGTCCACTCCGAGGCTGCGATGACAAATTCCGCGTCCCCCTTCAGATCTTCGATGAACTTGGGAACGGTCGGCCCGTAGCTAAAGGCAACCGCTTTCGGGCTGAAATCGATCTCTTTGAGGGCCTTCATGGTCTTCATGGCCACGAGGAGATGCGATCCGACGAGGAGCACGTCGGGATTCTTCTGCTTCACCTTGAGGAGCAGCGAGTTGTAGTCCTGAAGCGACATGGGGAACAGCTCGAAATGCACGACCTCGATGCCGTTTTCCGCACAGTATTTCTTGTATCCTTCACAGGCCAATGCGGTGAACAGGATATCCGCTCCGACGATTGCCGCGGTCTTGGGTTTGGGGTCGACCGCGCGGAAGATGTCCACGCAACCGCGGACTTCTTCAGTGGCCTTGCCGAGAGCCGAGAAGTAGTATTTGAAGCCCCGTTCGAACAATTTGTCGGAGCTGGCCCCGCCGCTGATCAGAGGATACCCGTACTTCTCCGATACCGCACTCGCGGCAAAGACCTGGCTGCTGCCGAACCCGCCCAGGAGCAGATCGACCTTGTCGCTCACGATGAGCTGTTCGGTGAGCTTGGCAGTCGTAGCCGGCTCGCTCTTGTCGTCGTAGAAGATCAGCTCGACCGGGTGGCCGTTGATCCCTCCCTTGGCATTAACGGTCTCCTTCCAGAGCGTGTACGCGTCCTGAACCAGGCTGCCGTCTTTTCCGAACACCCCGGTGAGGGAAACGGCCACTCCGATCCGGAATGGTTGGGGTTGCTGGGCCTGAACGGTCATGCCGAGAAAGAGGCAGAACGCCAGGGTGATGTTTAACGCCACGATATACTTGCGGTACATCCATCTCTCCTTCCTGATGGTCACATGATGAGCGATGTACGGAGGGCCCAGGCTACCAGATCGCCCTCGGTTCCCCACGCACTGACATCCTCATCCGACGCAGATCCTTCCCCTCAGTTGGACAGGTCTCCACGCGGTTCGGGCACATGACTCCGATTCCACCTGTGACGAGGCGGCGATGACCGAGGTCCGCGGAACAAACTATAACGGCATCGAGGCATGAGTCAACGCAATTGTGGAGACTTCCGACTCAATGAGACCTGCCCTTCTTACATTTCGGTAGCAGATCCCGGAAAAAATACATCCCTGTCGGTCCTCAGGTCGGCTTCGGGCGAACCGAAATAATTAACTCACAGGAATAACTGCATATTCCAGAGAAGACTTTTCTGGCATATGCTTTGCTGACCTGTTCACAACCCAGGCCGCGTTCAGCCGCACCGGCGGCTGCGAGGCCCACGGCATCACAATAAAGGCCTGCCATTGCATGAATGAGGTCATGGATCGGGAACTTGTGGAAGAATTGATCAGGAGCGCCGGCTTCTTGAAGACCGGGATCATCGAGAAGCTGGACAGTTTCTTTGCGATGGCCGCAAGTCCTGTCATGGCAGAGGCCCAACAATTGATTCGGCAGGTGGCGCGGTCCAGGGCAATCGTATTGCTGGTAGGCGAATGGGGCACGGGCAAGACCCTGGCCGCGCAAATTATTCACGAGTTGAGCGATAGATCCCGGGCTCCCTTTCTCGAGATCAGCAGCGCTCCCCTCACGGAGGAAGAGCAGGCCGCGGGACTGTTCGGCTGGGATGAAAGCGCTCTCTGGCCGGGCGCACCGTTCGGAATAGGGCGATTGGAGCAGGCCGATCGAGGTACCCTCTTCATCGATCAGATCGCGGAGCTGTCGCTCGCGGTTCAGGCCAAGCTCGTGAGATTTCTGCAGGACCGCGAGTTTGAACCGCTCGGCTGTACCACTCCCCGCATAGCCGACGTCCGTATCATTACCGGAACCGACCGTGACCTCGAGTCTGCGGTGCGAGCCGGGACCTTCCGTGAGGACCTCTACTACATGGTTGGCGTATTTCCCATTCGGTTGCCGCGGCTTCGGCAGCGCCGCGGGGACATCGAGCCGCTCATCAGATTTTTTTCCGCGGCGGTGTTGCGCGAGTTCGGTCGGTCACTCACGTTTACCTCTGAAACTATCCGCGTTCTCGTGGCGTACGACTGGCCGGGGAATGTCCGTGAGCTGGAGAACCTCATTCAGCGGCTGGCAGTGGTATTCCCTGACAAGCCCATCGAGGTGGAAGACCTCATGCCGTACCTCTCCGACGCCTCGCTTTTCGCGAGGACGAAGAAACTCGAAACCATCGACGCGCTCAAGGAGCTGGAGCGAGAGAACGTCATTGCCGCTCTGCAAAGGAACGACTGGATACAATCCCGCGCCGCGAAGGAGCTGGGCATAACCCTCCGGCAGATGGGCTACCGTGTCAAGAAGTTCGGCCTCGAACCGCTGGTGGGACAGCGAAAAGCGGTGACGTAACTGAAACGGTCATGGAGCGTCACTTGGGACGCAGCTCTACAAGCCTCCTGAGACTTTCGGTGAACAACCCAGGGTTTTAACCCCAAACTTCTTGCCAATCCTTTCCCACGCAGGCATAATCTGGGTATCTCCATTGCAGAGAACTTGAGGGGGAGGCTCGCATGAGCACTCACGAGCGTGGTTTCCGCATGGGCGTTCTTGTAGTTTCGGCTGCTGCCCTGTGGTTCTTGATGGGGCCGGGAGTTCCTCAACCGACTTGCGCGCGAGAGGGTTCCGTGCACGTTGTGAAAGGCCCGGAAGGGGTCCCTTTCCGCGATGCGCGATCCACGGGACCTCTGTCAACCCGGGGCGACGCAGCAGAACCGCCGATCTGGGAATTGCCTCGGCTTGCGTGCGGCGCTCCAGCGGAAGCCCGACATGTCAAAACCAGGACCGTTAATCTGAATATGGCCCTGATCGGAGCCGCACAACAAGGGAAGGCCGCGGAAACGGCTCGCCTTCTCGACCGGGGAGCGGACGTCAATGCAAGGGTCGGAGAAGGGGATTTCACTGCGCTGATCTGGGCCGCATCCAAGGGACATGCTGACGCAGTGAAGGTGCTCCTTGAAAGAGGCGCACAAGTCAACGCCACCACCTCCGAAGGTCAGAGGACCGCACTCGCGTGGGCGACTAACCAGGGATTTGCCACCGTCGTGAAACTGCTCCTGGAAAACGGAGCCGATCCCAACGTGGCAGAGACGATCCATCACCTGACCCCGCTGAGAGACGCTGCCGGCAAGGGGCGCACCCAGATCGTCCGCATCGTTCTGGAAGGGAAAGCGAACGTCAACGCGGCCGATCCTTCCGGGAATACCGCCTTGATGCTGGCGGCAAGGAAAGGCCGCGCGGATACGGTCGCACTGCTCCTCGAGAAGGGCGCGGACCTCAATGCCCTGAACAAACACGGACAGACAGCCCTGAAGCTCGCTATCAGCAGCGGCCACAAGAAGGTCGCGGCACTCCTCGGGCAGAAAGAACCCGTGCCTGCTGAGGTCGCTCGCCCTGTGGATCGCGGCAAGAAGCCGGAACGCGAAGTTAAACGCGAGGCGCCTCGATCGGCCGAGCCGGGCGAAGTGGATCTCGATACACGAGATGAGAAGAATTATGCGCTCCTCGCCGCGGCCTCGAGCGGAGACGCAGCCAGGGTGGAGCAGCTCCTCGCGAAAGGGGCCGACGTCAATTTCCGTGACCTTCTCCAGAATACTCCTCTTATATCGGCCGCGACCAACGGTCATCTGGAGGCAGCCAGAATCTTGCTGGAGCGAGGCGCTGACGTGAACGCCGTGCAGATGTCCGGGCTGAATGCCTTGCATTGGGCCACCGAGGGGAGGCACAAGGCTTTGGAAGAGTTGCTCCTCGCGCGCGGAGCCACAGCTCCGAGGATCACGGCGCAGAAGGCAGAGGCTAAGCACCCCAAGACAGCGGTGACCAAGCCTCCCGAAAGAGTGGCAACAGCCGTGGCCACACAAAAGGCACGCTCGGCTCCTCCACCGGAAGAGACGGCCCGATCGCTGATCCGGGCGGTGAAACAGGGGGATGAGAAGGAATTGACGCGGCTTTTGGACCAGGGAGCTAATGTCAACGCACGGGACACGGACGGAAGCACAGCCCTGATGTGGTCCTGCGCTTCGTCGAACTGCCTGCGGGTGGCGAAACTCCTCGTGGCCAGAGGAGCCGAAGTCAACGCCAAGGACAACTCCGGCAAGACCGCTCTGACCCGCGCGGACGATCGGGGCGCCTTGACCGCGGCAGATCAAATTGTGGTCCAGGAGTTCAAGGAGTTCCTCTTGCAGCACGGCGCGGTTGACGAACAACTGGCGTCGCTCAAGGACAAGAATCGGGTCCTGTTGGTGGCCTCGGGAAAAGGGTACGTCAGCGTGGTGAAACGCCTGGTGCAGGAAGGGGGTGATGTCAACCACAAGGGGAACCTGGGGCAAACCCCCCTGATAGAGGCGTCGGGAGCGGGGTACGCCGAGATCGTTAGATTCCTGCTCGAAAAGGGAGCGAACCCGCGGTTGAGGGACGGAGCAGGCAACTCGGCTCTCACGTACGCCACTAACCGGGGGCACAAGGAAATTCAGTTACTGCTGCAGCAGGCTCTCGCGAATAGCCGAGCAGCCCCGGCTAGCCGACCGGAAGGGCCGTCTTCCCCGTCCGCGGGGAAAAAGCGCCTCGGAGGGGAAGCACCCGGAACGAGGTAGGCGAATTCCTTGAGCCGCCCTCGTTTTGTAGAGGCATGCGCGCTCCGGTGAAGGCCCTTCCACAAGATCCTCCGCGTAACGGGCGTTGGCCGAGGATAGGAGGGGGGGCCGGACAAGGTCTCCACGACACCGGCTTCAGCCGCGAGTCTGTAAAGAAAGCTCTGGCCCAGAGCCTATTATTCGAGGGTGCGCGCGTCGGTGGAGCCGCGGGGAGACGCATTGGCCCCCTTGAGGTGCGCGGCGCGAACGGTGCTTCAACAGCGGCAATGGGAGTGGAGAAGAGCCCCAGATAGCGATCCACACGGGAATTTCTTGCGACATTTTGCAGAAACCTTCGTATTTATCTTGACAATTCAATCCGGTAGATATAACGTTTTGTAATCGTTCAATGTAGCTTCAAGTGTATGAACCTACACAACTTTTCGGGGGTATTGTCATGACTAAGGCTGAAATCCTCAGCAAGATGGCGGAAGAAGCAGGCATCACCAAGAAGGCTGCTGCTGCGGCGTTGGGTTCTCTCGTAGGGGCGATTCACGATTCCCTCAAGAAGAAAGATGGGAAGATCCGCATCGCTGAGCTTGGTACGTTCAGGGTGGTGAAGACCAAGGCTCGCATGGGCGTGAATCCGCGTACGAGGGACAAGATCAAGATTCCCGCGGCGAAAGTGGCCCGTTTCAGCCCGTCTGCGGCGCTCAGAACTGCGGTGAAGAAGGCCAAGTAAAGTCCTAGAGCCGTTCGCAGATGACTGAGCAACGGGTGTGCATGCGCCCGGGCGTTTGGACGCGCTTGTGACCGCGGAGGTGGGCCTCCTCCGGTCGAGAGTGGACGGGAAGGCGCCCAAGTAATTGTGGTCGTTGCCGGAAGCAACGCCCGGTGGATGAGTGACGCCATCGGGTCGGAACTTCCGGCAATCGCTATTTGTGGATTGTTCCGCTAGGCCCGATTACGAGGGGGAAGGAGCCTATCGGCACCGGTGAAGACGCACGTCCCCGGCAGCCCGCCAATCCGGCAGCGGGGCGCTGAGCGATGCGATACCAAGCACACCTTTTCGCAAGTTCGGTCGCGCGTCTCGGGAAGTTCGGTGGGACAGGCATCTTGCCTGTCCGTCGGAAAATGACGGGTAAGATGCCTGTCCCACCAAGACAGCCAGTGAGGCCGCGGTGATAAATGGAAACCGCGTGCCACAGGAAACCGGGGCCGAGTTTAGGAAATGGGGTGCCAAGTTGCGTTCGTGCAAGGCCCCATTGCGATAGTGCCTCGGTCTGCGGCGGGTCTCCGGAGCGAAGTCAGGCTGTGCCGTTCGTAGCGCAGGCGATACCGCGCCGAGCGCATCGAGATCCTACAATACTTGGACAGCATCGTGGTTTGACTATCAGGGAGAGGGAGTTCTATCCCCGCGCCGATTTGGCCTCCCGTGGTCGAAGCGAGAGCCCCCGTTCCTATTGCATGCGACACCCGGTCTGGTCCACGGGAATGGCTATCACCTCCGCCGGAAAGCGGACGAGAGGATCGAGGTCTCTGAATATCTTCTTGTGCTTGGTCACCATGACCTTATCGGAGGTTTTCCCGCCGATCACGTCAAATACCGCCTGATGGTCTTCGGGTCTTATGGTGACTTTCCCGATGGGAAGCTCCATGGTCATTCCTTCAAGAGCTTTCACGACGACGGGGCTGTCGGTGGTCCCGGTCTGCTTTACTGCCTCCGCGTACACCTTGACCCCAGCATAAGCGAAGAGAGATTGAAACCCGGGGGGAAAGACGAAACGACGTTCGTACGCCTCGACGAACTTCTGGTTTATCGGACTGTTGTTGGCCTTGTGCCAATAGGGCGTTACGGCCCAGATGCCGACGGGGGTGTCCGTACCGAGGGCCAGGAACGCGGTTATCGGACCGACGGCCGCGATTCCTTCCCGCGTGCCGTCAAACAAACCGTCAACTTTGGCCTGCCGCAGGAAATCGATGAGGTTTCCTCCGAACAGGGTCATCGCTACGCCGTCGGCCCCGGAATCCTTCACTTTCTTGACGTACGGGGCCCAATCCGTGGTGTCGATAGGCGCGAACACTGCTTCGGAATCCTCTACGAAAGTGGTGTCGGGCTTGGCCTTTTTCAGGTGATACTTGAAGGCCCCCCAAGCCTCATGGCCGAACGCATACTCGGGAGCGACCGTGGTCCATTTCTTGGCATTGGTCTTGGCCGCGAGTATCACCGCTGTCTTGAGGTTCTCCATGTTGCTCCACGTGATTCGGAACGTGTGGCGGTTGCACTTGTTGCCCGTCACCTGCGGAGTCTGGGCGGCAGTTATGAACAGCGGGACCTTCAACTCATTGCAGAGAGGGCTCACCGCCAGAGCAACGTCGCTGGTAATAATTCCCATGATCGCGGTGACTCGCTCTTTGTTCACGAGGTCCTTGACCTCCTCGATCGCGACGGCCGGATCTCCTTTCGAGTCTCTGAAAATACCTTCCAGCTTGCGGCCGTTAATACCTCCCTGAGCGTTGATCTCTTCGAGTGCGATTTCAGCCCCCTGTTTGGAAGTGGTCCCTGCGGTGGCGAGCCGTCCGGACATCAGATAGAGGAATCCAATCTTGATGGGCGCTTCTGCCCACGCGGTGGCCGAAGAGAGCGCGAACAGCAAGGATAGAGCAACAGACAACTTTTTCATCGTACGAGCCTCATGATGGTATAATTGGAAAGACGAGTCGACGAGTGTACCGGTTGTGCACGTCGCTGACTTGAGCGGCACGGCAGCGCTAAAACGTCCACAGCCCGCGCCTATGGCTGCAATTTGACCGAGTCACGGTGGATTGGTAGGGGTTGCAGACCAAGACGGGTTGACGTCCGAATCAATTTTAATCTTCCGGCACCGTACGTCAACAGAAAACCTCCTGCCGCGGCTTTTCTGCAGACCGGTGACGGTCCAAAGGACAGCGACACCTCCAGATCTGTCGTCGAGTTTTCACCCGTGTGCGTTGGTACGAGATCTTGCCGGACCAGGCACACCTCGTACTCCCTGAGGAATGGGTCTCTATGGCGGACGACACGAACATGCGCAATAGAATGACGGATGACTGTTCACCCGAGCAGGCGAATCCGAAAGTGCTCCCCGAAGCTTCGGAGCCGGCAGACCAGCCGTGGCCTGAACTGAAGATGTCCGAACAGAAGTTCATGGACATTTTCATGAACTCCCTCGATGTCCTGCTCATCATTGACGTCGACACCGGCAAAATTCTCGCGGCCAACCGTGCCATGGAGCGGATACTGGGATACGAGCTCAGCGCCGCGGTCGGCCGACACTTCTCGATACTTCACCCCCCTGAGAAGGGATCGCCCACCGACGAGGGTCCCGATGCCTTCAGCGTGCACGGTGCAGTCTTCCACGCTCAACGCATGCTGCGATCCGACGGAACCCTCGTTCCTATGGATCTGACCGCCACCCCGATCCCCTGGGAAGGCAAGAGCGCCGTGCTGGCCACGTATCGGGATGTGAGTGATCGGGAGAATGCGCTCCAGGCATTACGCGAGAGTGAAAAACGGTACCGAACGCTCTTCGATCAGGCGGTGGACGCAATCATCCTGGAAAACGAGACCGGTCGGATCGTCGACGTCAATCGCGCTGCCTGCCTTCTGACCGGCTATTCCGATAAGGAGTTGCTGGCCATGAAAGCAGCCGATCTGTGGCCACAGGACGATCGGCGGTTTTCCATCTACGCTCGAGAAGACCGTGCGCTGGATGCCCCTTTCGAGAGCATTGCGCAATGCAACGAAGGCGGTACACGGCCGGTAGAAATCACGATAGCCCCCCTGGTCGCAGGAGAGCGAAAGTCGGTGTTCTACATTGTGCGAGACATCACCGAGCGCAAACGCGCCGAAGAAGAGCTGCTCCAGGCACACGCGCAGCTCGAACGACGAGTGCACGAGCGCACCATAGAGCTGGAACGCTTGAACGAGAGGCTGCTCGTCGAGATCGCGGAACGGAAACGGGCTGAGGAGCAGATCAAGGCTTCATTGGCGGAAAAGGAAGTGCTGCTGCAGGAAATCCACCATCGGGTAAAGAACAATCTCCAGATCGTGTCGAGCCTGCTCGCCCTTCAAGGGAGAAAGATCGAAGACGAAAAGGTCGCGGCTGCGTTGAACGACAGCCAGATCCGCATCAGATCAATGGCGCTCATCCACGAGCAGTTGTACGAGTCCCGCGATCTGGCACGGATAGATTTTGCAGCGTATCTCGACAAGTTGTCAGGCGCTCTCTTGAGATCGTACGCGGCCGAGGCAGGGTCCGTCACGTTGAAGATTGAATCTGACCCGGTTCTCTTGGGGATCGAGACAGCGATCCCTTGTGGCTTGATTGTCAGCGAACTCGTCTCCAACTGCTTGAAGCACGCCTTCCCGAGGGGCCGCAGGGGCGAGATCCGGATCGAGCTGCGCTGCAGCGGGGAGAATCAGTACACCCTCGTAGTGAGTGACAACGGGCAAGGCTTTCCCAAGGGCTTGGATTATCGGAAGTCGAAGTCGCTCGGGCTCCGGCTGATCACCAACCTGGCGGAATCACAACTTCGAGCCGATCTGGAGATTCGCGGAGATCATGGTACCGAGGTGCGCATCGTGTTCGAGGATAAACAACTACCGGCGAAACAACGGTAGGAGGCATGCAGTCTCTCATTCCATCATTGCATGGATTCGCCGTCGTTGGGGAACCGCACCGTTCGAGGTCCCCATGGTCGGCGAATTAAGGATTTGGCCACCTGAATCGCTCTGATGGAAGGGACTGGATCCGGAAGAGTGACCGGCAAGATGCCGGTCCCACCGAACAGGCCAGAACGGTAACTCCAGGGGAGACATTGTATTCATGATAATGACATTCTTAGTGTCACGGCTTCCGGGAAGACGTGCATTGACCGGGAACCTCGTCATCCGCTATGAGTATTCATCGATGATCCTCAATCCGCCGGCAACCGATCCAGGTGATCGACGCGCGAAACAGGCCGGGTGAGAAAATGGAGAAGCGTAGCCATAAGGGAAAAGGCAAGGGAGAGATGAGGCGACCGACCATCATGATCGTGGAAGATGAAATCGTGCTGGCCATGGAGCTGGAAGAGAAACTCAGTGACATGGGCTACATGGTGGTGGCCAGGGCTACATCCGGGGAAGAGGCGCTGGACAAAGCGGAACAGTTGCGGCCAGACTTGATTCTCATGGACATCCGATTGGATGGAGATCTGGACGGCATTGAGGCGGCACGGCTCATCGGCAAACGGTACCACTTTCCCGTAGTCTATCTGACCGCGTACGCGGACGAGAAAACCTTGCAGAGAGCCACGCTTACCGAACCGTTTGGTTATCTCATCAAACCCTATTCAGAACGGGAGCTGCGCATCACCGTCGAGATGGCCATCCACAAGGCCGCGATGGAACGACAATTGCGCGAAAGCGAGGAACGTTTTCGAACCATCTTCGAGAGCGCGGAGGACTTCGTCTTCCTGAAGGACCGCTCGCTCGCGTATACCCATGTCAACCCCGCCATGGCGCGGTTCCTGGGCATATCGGGCGAGGAAGCGGTTGGGAAGACCGATCGGGAGCTGTTCAGCGCCGAAGAGTTCGATTACTCGAAAGAACTGGAAGAACGGGTCCTCGGCGGTCAGGTCCTGGAGACAGAGCAGAAAATCAAGATCCGAGGCCACGGAGCAACGTGCGATTTCGTCCGGGTTCCTCTGCGTGACGCTTCCGGGAGAATCACCGGTCTGTGCGGCATTGGCAGGGATATAACGGAGCGGCGGGAGCTTGAACGAGATATCCAGCCTGATGATGAAAGGATTGTGCTCGACCGGTACCCGTCTCCGGCCACGAAGGGCACCCTTCACCAGGTCCGCCTGGCTGCCAAGGTCGACAGCATCTGCCTGTTCCTCGGCGAGAGCGGATCGGGCAAAGACTATCTTGCCCGATACCTCCACGATGTCTCCCCTCGCGCCAAGGGCCCTTTCTTCGCCATCAACTGTGCTGCACTCGCGCCAGAGTTGGCAGAGTCCGAACTGTTCGGCCATGAAAGAGGGGCCTTCACCGGCGCGGTTGCGCGGAAGAGAGGCCTTCTCGAACTGGCAGAGGGAGGAACGCTCCTGCTCAACGAAATCGGAGAACTTACGCCGAAATTGCAGTCGAAATTACTGACGTTTCTCGACACGAAATCGCTCACCAGAGTCGGAGCGGAGAAAAACATCAAGGTAAACGCCAGATTAGTTGCGGCGACGAACCGCAACCTCGAGGAGGAGGTGGAGGCTGGGAATTTCCGCCGAGATTTGTACTATCGGCTCAGCGTGATAACCATTCACGTCCCGCCTCTGCGCGAGCGCAAGGACGATCTGCCGCTTCTCGTAGGTATCCTGGTCGAGTCTCTCGCTCGGCGCTTTGGATTTCGGCAGACCCCCGCGGTTGAGCCGGAGGTTGTCCGCGCGCTGACGGATTACGACTGGCCGGGCAACATCAGAGAATTGAGAAACGTTTTGGAACGGGCACTGATCCACAGTGACGGGAGGCGGATTACCGCAGCGCAGATTGCCCTGGATACGTCCGTGGCGACGCACGACGACTCCTCGATTTCCTTCAAGGTGCGCCTCGCCAAAGGTGTGTCCCTTCCCGAGGCTGTGAGCAGCGCGAAACGGGTGCTCGTTATGGAATGCCTTCGCCGGTCCGGAGGCAGCATAAAGGACTCAGCCCGCATGCTGGGGGTGACTCGCGACGCTCTCAACTACCTGCTGCGATCCCTGGAGATACGCCGGGATTGACCTCAAGTGCGGAATGCCCTATAGTGGATGAGAATAATTACATACCAGATACGAAAAAATTACATACGGCAACCATATGATTATTCTAATGGTTTTGCGAAACTGCCTTTGCCGGCGCCGGTCATGCGCATGTTGCCCGTGGACCTCTGGTCGCCTACCGGGAACGCAAAGTCTTGACCGCGAGGGAAAAACGTAGTATTTCTAACAAGAAGAATCATTGTGGCCGAGAGGCTGCCCCGCGGGCACAGCATTTGCATTCTCGCGGGTGAGGCCACGGGTTCGGTCCGACCTCGAATCCACGCGAGAGCGAAACCGCGATAAGCAATTTCTGTGGAGCGCCTGAATAGCACACGATGTGAATGACGTGTGCGCCCGGTCCAGGAGGGGCAAAACGATGAACGACGACCATGAACGCGAGCGGCTCGTCACGAACGGTCAGACGGGAAATCCGTCGAAAAACGACCTATCCCGCGAAGGCTTCGGGGGATACAATTACCACTCTGCGGACGAAGGCTACTCCTACGGCGCGGATGACGGCAGAAATTTTCATAGCTATTTTCGCGCGATCCGCTACCGAAAATGGCTTGTCCTGGGAGTCTTTGTCACTGTAGTGGGACTGGGGTGGACGTACGCTCTCCGAACAAACCCCGTTTTCCGGTCCGAGGCGACGCTGGAAATCCAGCGGCTCTTTCCTACTTCAGCAAACCTGAACGACCTCTTCTCCTCCTTCGGCCAATTCGACCTGTATTTCCAAACCCAGGTGCTGGCGTTGCGCAGCAAAGAAGTGGCGGAATCATTCCTTGTCCGTACCAACAGATTGCCGTCGTTGCAGACCAAAGATCAAAGCGCCGGCCAGAACGGGACAAGTGCCCCCCGTCCCCTGTCCCAGGAAGAGGAAAGGGCCAGGACCTCCGCCGTCAACGGCGTCTTGTCGCGGATCTCGGTGGAACCGATCAAGGGCACCCAATTGATTCAGGTTTCGATGAGTGCCGCGCAGGCCGGCGAAGCCCGGCAGATGTTGCAGGAGTATGTCGACGCATACATGGCGCTCAACGAACGGAAAAGAGTCGATTTTGCCGAGAATTTGAGGTCGTTACTGCGTAAGGATTTGGAAGAGGCCGAGACTCAGCTCAGAAAGTCCGAGCAGGATCTTCAGGAATTCACCGCCAAGAACGGGATGGTCATGCTCGACAGGCCGCACGATCAGATGGCGAGTTTTCTGAGCGGGGCAGCAAGTAACCTCCTGCGCACCACGGAAGCACGATTGAACATCGAGGCCCTGAACAGGGCAAAGGATTCCGTCGTCGGCCCGCAGAACAGCGAGCAGTACCTGCAGAATCTAAAGACTGAGGTCGCCTCGCTCAAGTCAGAGTATGCTTCGCTGAAGGCGCTTTATTCCCCGGATTACTTCAAGCTGGTCCTCCTCCGGAGCAAAATACAAGGGCTGGAAAAGGCTGTTACGGAGCTCGAAGAGAGCACCTTGTCTTCATCCTTGGAGACAGCCAAGTCCAAGGAAGCGGTGGCGAGGGAGGCCTTTGAAAAAGAGAAGGAAGAGGCTCTGAAGAAGAGCCCGCTCTCCGCACAATACGAGATTCTCAAGAGCATCATGACGGCAAACGGGCAGTTGTACATCACGCTCCTGCAGAAATTCCGACAGGCTGCACTGGATCCTGCAATTCTGGGGCACACGGTCAGCCTTTTCAGCCCGCCCACGTTGCCGTCTGATCCGTTGCAGACGATCCCGTACAAGCTGCTCTTTCTGATCCCCCTTCTCGGGCTTGCCGGCGGGGTCGCGGTTGCGCTGATCCTGGAGCAGCTCGACCACCGCGTGCAGACGACCGACGAACTCGAGCGAACCATGAGGGTGCCGATCCTCGGCGTGGTCCCAAAGACGGCTGCCGCCTCGAAACTCCGAGCGGTCGAATCGGACAGAGGGCCGATCGAATTCACCCCATTTCTCTTGCCCATGTCGCAGCTGGCAGATTCCATTCGGGTCATAGAGAGCGCGGCGGAATCGATGTTCACGGCCGAGGGAGGGACGAGCGTGTGTATCTCCAGCGCTCTGCCCCTGGAGGGTAAAACCTTTGTTACGGTTTCCCTCGGCGCAGCCATGGCCACGGAGAACAAGCGGGTTCTTATCATCGACGGCGACATGCGCAGGCCGCGGGTTCAACGAATCTTCGAGGAGAAAATCGGAGGCCTTGGCCTCGGGGATCTCATGAGCGGTAAATGCGAAAAACTCGATGCGGCCGTGCGGAAATCAAGGATACCGGGACTGTTTTACATGCCCGCCGGTTCCGCGACCGAGAATCCGGTGGCCCTGTTGAAGTCGAAGAGACTGGTCGAAGTCCTGTCTGAATGCAAGAGATACTTCGATGTCGTGCTTTTGGATGCTCCACCGCTGATCGGCATGGCGGATGCCACGATTCTGGCACGGAGCGCAGACGGGCTCATACTCGTGACGAAACAAGGGTACACGCCGGTAGAAGTGCTGCGCCGCACCCAGGAAACGGTACAGTTGAGGCGGGTGAGGTTGCTCGGCGTCGTCTTCAACATGGTTCGGCCCGAGGCCAGCGAGTACGAGTATTACAAGGTGAAATACGGCTACCGCTACTATCGCAGCAGGCATAGTGCGTAGGGTCGACCGAATTCCAACACAAGAATAGATCCGACCACCCCACTTTCTGAGGCTGGGCACCACCATTCCGGCGTGCCCGGCCTTTTTTTGTCTTCTCTTATTGTGACGCATTCAACGCATTTGAGACGATTCCGGAAAATAGTGATTGTTCGGCCGGAGTGCTGATACCAATGCGATTTCAAAAAGGTAGTATTCGAGAAGCCCATTGAGAGCTTCTCCTGGGAGGTCTCCTCTGCTACGGACGCCACAGCCTGACTGCGCTCCGGAGACCTCCCAGGAACGCCCTCAGCAGTGCGTCTTCTTTAATCGCGCATTGGTATGAGCTATACTCGGGACGTTTCGGAGAAAGGAGGAGGATCGATGGATTACAGACATATGACGGCTCCGTGTGGGCTGCCGTGTTTTGAATGCCCCTTCTATTTGGCAAAGGACCAGCCTGAAATGAGGGAGCTGGTCTCCAAAGAGTTGGGAATTCCGCCGGCAGAAATAACCTGCGCGGGGTGCCGTGACGAGGGGGGAAAGTGTGCTCATCTCCCGATGCCGTGTCGTGTCTATCCGTGTGCGGAACGAAAAGGTCTACAGTTCTGTAGCGACTGCACAGACTTCCCGTGCGATTATCTCCACCCCTATCGGGATAATGCGAAAATGTGGCATAATACCAAGGTCTTCCACCTATGTTTGATCAAGAAGATGGGCTTGGAGGAATGGGTCAAGAATAAGGCAAAAAGCGTTTGCCAGACGTATTCCTTTGAGAAGTGGAGTCTCTGAACGGCCCTGCGCCTTTTCATCGGACATTATCTGTGGCAACGGCTCCCTGAGGCTGCTGCGTAACGCAATGTCTTCCCGACAACGTGCTCCGATGCCGGCTGGTTTCAGGCCTTGTCCAGGACTCGACGGACCTGCTGCAGCAGCTCTTTCATCTTGAAGGGTTTGCTCACGAATCCCTTGGCCCCCGTTGCAAGGCAGTCCGTTCTGGCCGCATCCGCGGCATATCCGCTGGCCACCAGGACTCTCACCTGCGGGTCGATTCTCACCAGCTCGCCGAGACACTCACTTCCACCCATGGCGGGCATGATCAAATCGAGAACCACGAGAGCGATCTGATCTCTCTTCTGAGCGTACAAATCCAGTGCCTCCATCCCGTTGGCTGCCGTGAGGACCGTGTATCCGGATCTGCGGAGGATCCGCTCTCCCAGGTCGCGAACGAAGTCCTCATCGTCGACCAGGAGGATGGTTTCCGAACCGAATGCCGGCATTTCTCCGGCCGAGTCCGCCTCGTCTCCGGAGTCTGCCGCAATAGCCGGGAGGTAGACGTCGAACCGGGTCCCTTTGCCCACTTCACTGGAACAGGCGATGTGGCCGCCGTGCTGTCTGACGATACCATACACCATTGCCAGTCCCAGCCCTGTCCCTCGCCCCAATTCCTTCGTCGTGTAGAATGGCTCGAAGATATGATCGAGTGTCTCTCGACTCATTCCGTGACCGGTATCGGAAACCGACAGCAGGACGTAATCGCCTGGTTCCACCTCCGGATGCAGACTGCAGTAGCGATCGTCCAGAGTGACATTTGCGGTCTCCACAGCGATCGAGCCGCCTTCAGTGACCGCGTCCCGAGCATTGAGGGCCAGGTTCATGATGACCTGTTCTATTTGCGAGGGGTCAGCGTTCACTCTCTGCAGGTTATCGGCAAAGGTAAAGCGAATGTCTGTCATTCTGGGGATGGTGCGCCGCAAGAGTTGCTCCACCGCGCCTATCCGTGCATTCAGGCTGATCGGAATGGGCTTGGATTCGACCTTTCTGCTGAAGGTGAGCAGACCCTTCACCAGTTCGGCCCCGCTGCGTGCCGCTTGCTGAATCTTCCGGAGGTCCGCGCATTCGGGATCGTCCTCGGACTTCTCCAACAGGAGCAACTCCGAATAGCCTAACGTAACCTGGAGGAGGTTGTTGAAGTCATGTGCAATGCCGCCTGCCAAGGTGCCGACGGCCTCCATTTTCTGGGCTTGCTGGAGCCGAGATTCCAACTGCCGTCGTTCAGCCTGAGCCCGCTCTCGCTCCGTGACGTCTCTGACGACGCCGACGAGATACTTCTTCCCGGCTGGGTCCACATAGAGGGACTTCTTGGTGACGATGGTATGGGTGATTCCCGTTCGGTCGGTGAAGTTCTCCTCGTTGATGTTTTCCCGCCCCGTCCTGAAGACTATTTCGTCCTTCTCCCAGAACACGTCCGCCTCTGACTTCGGGAAGAAGTCGTAGTCCGACTTCCCGATAAGCTCGTCGTGTGGATAGCCCATGAACGTGCAGTATGCGTCGTTGAGGAGTACCCATTCATGGTTTTCATTCTTGACGAGAATGGGGTCCGCCACGGAGTTGATTATTCGGTCAAGGTAATGTTTTGCCTGTCGAAGCTCCTCTTCCGCGCGTTTGCGCTCGGTCAGGTCCACGCCAACCCCTCGAAAGCCAACGACCTTCCCGTCTCTCTCGATGGGATTGGAATATGAGACGGTGGGGATGATCCTGCCGTCGAGTGTCTTTAGCCCGTACTCCCGCCCGATGATCTTTTCGCCTCTCAATATTCTGGCGAGATCCTCTCCGGCCGTCCCTGCGTCTTCCGGGGCAATGATCTCCAGGAGGTGGGTTCCTCTCGCGATGTGTTCCCATGTGTAGCCGGTGGTTTCCAGCGCAGCTTGATTGGCAAACGTGAAGAATCCCTCCTCGTTGGCCTCGAAAACGAACTGAGGCAACAGATCGGCCAGATTCTTGAAACGCTTTTCACTCTCTCTTAGCTCGTCCTCCGCCTTCTTGCGTTCCGTCACATCTATAGCAAGGTGGAACTTCGCGTCGCGGCCGCTCGTCCACCTGATCATTCTGTCCGTTGCGAGGAAGTCCCGTCCCACAGTCGCGTTGTGATAATCCCACTGATACGGCTCCCCGTGCAGGCTGCAGAGCTTTTCAGTTATGCAATGCTCACACGGGCCGGGCGAGCCATGAAGTTCCTCGTAGCACTTACCGCCGACAAGCGCCTTCCCGTACAGATTCTTCGTAAACCGATTCGTGTAAAGGATTTCATCGGTCTTCGGATCGATCACGAGAACCACTGCGTTCAGCCCTTCAAACAGGGCGAGGAGTTGTTCCTGCTCGACCCTTAAAGCCTCCTCCACCCGCTGTCGTTCGGAAATCTCGACCCGCAGTCTTTCATTCGCCTCTTTGAGGGAGGCCGTACGTTCGCCAACGTGTTTCTCGAGTTCGTCTCTGACGGTTCTCAGGTCGTCTTCCGCACTTTTCCGCCAGGTAATGTCCCGCGCGACACCGAAGATCAAGTTTTCTCGGGGTATCGGGAAACAATTCCACGAAACCCATCGATAAGTGCCATCCTTGTGCTGGCAGCGGTTTTCGAAGTAATGCAACGGTTCTCCGCCTGCCAGCATCTTGTGAGCCTCCAGAGTCTTCTCACGGTCATCAGGATGAACGAATTCGATCCGCGGGGTGCTCAATAACTCTTGTTCCGTCCACCCGAGCGTGCGAGTGAATGCAGGATTCACCTGCTTGTAACGTCCGTCCATTCCGGCAACACACAGCATGTCGAGAGACAAATTGAACAGTCGATCTCGCTCTTCTTCCGCCCTCTGGCGCTCGAGCACTATCCCCATGCTCACGCCTAGTCCTTCGAGAAATCCGATCATCTCCGGAGTGAATCGGTCCTTGCGGGAGTCGTTGAGCTGGAGGAGCCCGATGATTTTGTGGTCCGAGCGCAACGGTATGAGTGCAACCGATTCATAGCCTTCCCCATTGCATCGGTTTCTGGTGAGGGCCTGGCGGTCTTCTTCGGAGGCGGTCGCGAGGAGTTGCGTGGTGCAGTTCGTCCAGAAGCTGCCCCCAGGCGTGAAGAAGGGCAAGGCCGGGTTGGTCCGTCCCTGAAGAATGTTGCCGCACATGCAGTCCAGAATGGGATAGCCCGCGGAATCGCGAAGAATTTCACCTTCCTCGGTTCTCCCGCAGAGAGAGGTTTCCGCTTCAACGAAAGCCGCTGAGAATCCCCGGGTCTCAAAATAGGGGAAATCGTCTCCGTCGCGCAGACGAATACCCACTGCCTCAAATGCCGTGAAGTCTTTCACCATCCCGATGAGTTCCCCGATCGCATCCCGAACGGAAGCCTCCCGGCTCAAAAGCGTCAGGATTCGCAGGGCCAGGGCTTGACTCTCCTGTGCCCACTTCAATCGGCTCCGTAACGAATCCAAGTCGCTGCAAGCGGGCTCGGCCAGGTCTCGTTTCTCGGTCGTCTCGTTCTGGGTTTCGTTATCGTTCTTCATGGATGGTTTCCTGACATGCTTCTGTCTCAGGCATCGTGCAGCGTCTGCGCAACTTGGTACCGGGCGGCAAGCCCAAGCTACAGAGTCACCGCTGATCCAACAAGTCCGGTGCGCCGGTCGGCGCGTTTGGGAACACCCGGGTAAGGAATGCGATGAACCCCGATGTAGTCCCCGCGTCACGTTGCTCACGGTCATCCACGGGACGGACTGCGGGTTCCGATCGGGTATCTGGTATCGGATTATACCATACGGGTTCTACGGAAGGAAACAAGCCGTATTCCGGCAAACAAAGAAGAAACTACAGGCGGTTTTTCTCGAACGCACGATCGACGCAACGGCGGTCTCAGGCCCACCAGCGCAAGCCGCAAAAAAAATGAGAGGCGACCCGGGCCAATACCTTGAACGAGCCCGATCGCCTCTCCGGCTGCAAGAGTGCGCACTGGAGGGGGTACCAAATTGCCAGTGCTGAATTGGGTAGGAACAAGTCTGCTGCACATATTCGGACAAGAATCATCCGATGGCAAGTCAGAAGATAATGAGATTCCGATGAGCAAACGGCTAGGGGGCTGTCGCGAAGCGTCACGCATTGAAGAACGGTTACGATCGTCGCAATCACACGGCTGGCGTACCCGTGCTGCGGGGAACGGAACAGACGCGGCGTTCGTCGAGGAAAGCTATCTTTCTGCAAAATCTTTCCCCGCGATCCCGCGTTTGATCTGCTGTGGCCGGTAAGGTAGAATGCAGTGTCTCGGAGGGCCCGACCGCCCCGTGAAGGAGGCTGGATAGGCACTTCCGGACGGTAGGAGCCAGGATGATCGACACTCGGATGGAATTGGCCGACGACCTGTGGAAAACCGGTAGGGAAGTCGCGGTTAGAAAGGGCCGGTCAGAATGAGGTCTTGCACACTTTGCATGGCGTTCTTCCTGTTCTTCGCGGTATTCGGGAGCCCCGTCGCGGCTGAGGTAGCCCACCCATTGGCCCCTCCGGACACGTCGAGTCCGAGAGCTACGCTCAAGACGTTCCTGGACAATGGGAATAAGGCGGTGGAAGCATTCAAGAGCGGCCACAGGACAGAGGCGAGGGCTCTCTTTGACCGTGCCGTGCGATGTTTGAACCTGGAAGAGGAACCGCCGGCTCTCCGGGAAGCCCTTGGAATCTACGCGGGCCTTTATCTGAAAGAAACCCTCGATCGTATCGAGATCCCTCCGTACGAGCAGATTCCCGACGCTGAAGCCGTCAAAATCGAAAAACTTACCAGTTGGACGGTCCCTTACACGGAGATCACTATCGGGGTCGTGAAAGACGCATCGATGGTAGAACGATTCTTCTTCACCAGCGATACGGTCAGGAGCGCTGAGAAATTTTATAATACGGTAAAGAACCTGCCTTACATGCCCGGCTCCGGCGGAGGGGCCTTCCTGGACAAATTGAGAGACTCGGGCAGCTGGATAGTCCCAAAACAATTCGTGGATTGGTTGCCGCAGTGGTCCAAGACGGAGATGTACGGCCAAGCAGTATGGCAGTGGACTGGGCTCTTTCTCTATTTTATCATTGGAATCGGAGCGGTCGTCCTCATACACAAATGGAGCGACACGCTCCTCGCGATTGTGGACAGGAAATTCGGATGGAGGCTCGAACATACCGTGGGCGGCCTCAGCCTTCCGGTATCGCTGATCTTCTTTGCAGCGATCGGCCTCTGGCTCATGGTATACGGTCTGCACTTTCTGAATGCCGATCTGTATGTGCCGATTGCGTTGGTCTTCCTTTTCGTATCCTATCTGGGCTGGATTTGGTTGATCGGCGCGACATTCAATCGACTGTCCGATGCCTTTGTTTCACTGGGCGGATTTGTTCGTGAAGGAATGGATGCCCAGCTTATACGGCTTGGCTTTCAAATTGTAACCGTGATCATTATCGGCGTTACGGCAATCTTTCTGGGCGCCCGTTTGGGTCTCCCGACGTACTCCCTGGTCACCGGGCTCGGTATCGGCGGCCTGGCCGTGGCGCTGGCGGGCCGGGAGGCCCTGTCAAATGTCATCGGCACCGTCATGATCATCCTCGACCGCACGTTCAAGCTCGGCGACTATATTGTCCTCGATTCCGGCGAACGGGGCGTGGTTGCGGAGGTAGGCATTCGCAGCACTCGCATTCGAACCAGGGACGACATTCTGATATCGATTCCCAACGCGGTTATTGCCAATGCTAAAATGATCAACGAGAGCGCTCCTGTCTCAACCCACCGTATCCGCATCCCGGTGGGTGTGGCTTACGGTTCCAACCTGAAGGAGGTCGAGCGCATATTGCTCGGAGTCGCCGAACAGACTCAATTAGTCGTCCCCACTCCGGCCCCTCGAGTTCGGTTCCGACGCTTCGGCGATTCGGCCCTCGAGCTCGAGCTGTTGTGCTGGATCGATCCTCCGGAATTAAAGGGAGAAACGACCCACCACCTGAACCGGGCTATCTACGAGGAGTTTCAGGGCAAAGGAATTGAGATACCTTTTCCACAGCGAGATGTCCATATCCTGCGAAACCAAACGGCCTCGCGTGAGAACAGCGATAATGAGTCTTCCGGCGGGTAGAGCACTACTGGACGAATACCACAGTATAATCGCGGAAGTCTGCGCAAGGTGTGGCAAGCGAATCGAACCGCACCGCTCAAGGTGAGGGCACCCATGCAAGCAGCCGGGAATCGGCCACGGGAACACCGCTGATGGAGAGGCCTGCATCCGGAAGAGCGACCGGCAAGTTGCCGGCCCCACTGAACGACCAAGAGCAGGGACCGCATGGGAGCCACGGTGTCTGAGAAACCGATTACGCAGTAATCCTTCACGCAAGCACGATCACGCATTTCGGGGAGCATGGAGGGACAGGCGGCGCGCCTGTCCATCAGGAAATGACAGGGAAGATGCCTCTGCCCGCCAATCCAGCACCGAAGCCTACCAAGCTACCCGAAGCAAGCCTCAGGTGTTACCCTGGCAGCGCGATTACGGCCCGAGAGGACATGATTCATGTTCGTTGATGCTCACTGCCACATCTTCACCGATCGGATCGTCGAGAACGTGAAGGCCAAACCGGCCATGATCGAGGAATTGAAGTTGAATACGCGTGGCGCGGTCCAAAGGCTCGACCCCAGGGCCCTGGAGGAATCCGCGGAAGCGAACGCTGTGGACGTGTGCGTGTTGCTCCCCACTGCGTCACCGGAACGCATACGCTCCGAAAACGATCGATTCGTCGGGTTCAGCCGGGAATTCCCGAGGCTCCGGACCTTCGCGACCCTGCACCCGGAGATGCAGGACCTCTCCGGCGAGATCCAACGCATCTTCGACCTTGGGATCAACGGATTCAAGTTTTCGAGCTTCTCGCAGCGCTTCGATCTGTCATCGCCGGAAGTCGAGGCCATGCTGACAGAATTGGAACGACTGGGACGCGATCGGGCCATACCACCTGTCCTGGTGTTTGATACCTTCATCCGAGCGGATATTCATTTCGGCGCGCAACCCGATTATCTGACCACGCCTTCCAAATTGGCGGAGCTTGCCCGCCGTCATGAAGGGCTCAACGTGGTCGGCGCTCACATGGGGGGCCTGCTTGCTGACTTCGATGAACTCCGGCGGGTTCTCCTGCCTGCGCCGAATCTCTATCTGGACACTGCCAATGCAGCTCATACGCTGGAGCATGGCCAGTTTGTCGAATTGCTTCGTACGCATGGCGCTTCCCGGATTCTCTTCGGTACTGACTGGCCCTGGTTCACTCACACAGGGGAACGTGCGCTGATCGGTTCCCTCCTGACCCAGGCCGGTTACGACTCATCAGAGCAAGCAGCGGTTTTCGGAGAAAATGCCGAGGGACTTCTGGGACTTTGACAGACGAGGGCCTCAGCGCGTCGTGGTGTAGTTGGAACAGGCTTCGAGGAGCGTTCCTCGCATTTTGATTCTCTTGTCCAGCAGCTCGTCAAACCCTTTCGTGGTCGGGTCCGTGGCGACGACCTGTTCGACGAGCTTTGGGTACGCCAGGGCATCCTCCAGGAGCGACGCCTGTTCCTTGCGGGTTACGACTTGGGTAAGCGCCTTCTGGGCCTCGGCGTACTTCTCCGCACGTCTCTCCGGCTCCTTGATCGAACCCGCAGCGTCTACCTTGGCGACATACTGCTCCAGAGCCGCACACACTTCGGCAGGCAAGGCCTTGGATAGCGGTTTCCCTCTGTCTGGAGCTTGTTGAGCTTCAACAAGCGATATCATGCCAAGCAAGATGGCTCCCACTATCAAGCATACCGTGGTTCTCTTCATGAAAGTCCTCGTTCAAGGTGAAGATTCGAGCAGATCTTTCCCGCGCGTGCTCGCTATCATTCCGCGTTTTGTGGTCGCACTGCATCAGTAGGCCGTGCGCCGCCTCTCTTGAACTTCTGCATGAGCACGTACATCGGCGGCGTGAAGAAAACTCCCAGCATGGTGACCCCCAGCATACCGAAACAGACCGCGGTGCCGACGGCCTGCCTGCTGGCAGCACCCGCGCCCGTGGCAATCACCAGCGGAAACACGCCGATGATGAATGCAAAAGAGGTCATGAGAATGGCCCTGAATCGGAGCTTCGCCCCCTCCACGGCAGCTTCCAGGGGAGACTTACCCTCCGCTTGCTTTTCCCGCGCGAACTCCACGACGAGGATCGCATTCTTGGCCGACAAGCCGACCAGGAGCACGAGCCCCACCTGCGTGTACAGACTGTTATCCAGGCCGCGCAGGGTCAGTCCGATAACCGCGCCCAGCGCAGCCAGAGGCACGACGGTAACGACTGCTATCGGATCGATCCAGCTCTCGTACTGGGCTGCCAGAATCATCACCACCACCATCACCGCGAGGGCAAAGACCATGTACACTTGACCGCCGATCTGCTTCTGCTGAAAAGCCACTCCTGTCCATTCATACCCGGTGCCGGGGGGGAGGTTCGTTTCGGCCAGGCTCTCCATCGCCTGCATGGTCTGTCCCGAACTCACGCCTGGAGCACCCTGGCCTATGACGCGGATTGCGGGGAACATGTTGTACCGATCGATCCGCAAGGGCCCTGACGCATAATTCACCTTGGCCAGCGTGCCGATGGGGACCATCTGCCCTTCCAGGTTTCTCACCTCGAGCTGCTTGATGTCATCCGTCCGCGCCCGGTACCTTGCGTCTGCCTGGACCGTCACGTGCCAGGTCCGTCCGAATTCGTTGAAGTCATTGACGTACGAGGATCCCAGGTACGCCTGGAGCGTGTCGAACACCGATTGCAGAGGTACCTTGAGGGTCAGCGCTTTGTCTCGATCCACATCGGCAAAAATCGTCGGCGCGGCCGGCCTGAACGTCGAGGTCAGCGCGCTCAGTTGGCCATGGGCAGTCGATTCCTTCACCATTTCGGACGCTGCCTCGTTCAAGTTCTCGAGGCCGACACCGCTTCGGTCCTCGATCCACATTTCGCTCCCCGAGGCCTGGCCGAGACCCACAATCGGCGGCAACGAGAACGGAAAGACGATGCCGTCCTGGATGTGGGAAAACTTCTCCGTCAGCTCCGCCAGAATAACTCGCTTGCTGCGCCCTTTCTTGAGGCGCTCGTCCCACGGCTGCAGTGCAGCAAAACCCGATCCCAAAGTAGCGCCGCTGCCGTCGAGGATCGAATTGCCCGGGATGACGGCAAAGTGAGCAATACCCTCCGTGGATTTGAGAATGTCCATGACCTGCTGCATGACGGCATCGGTCCGCTGAAGGGAAGCTCCATCGGGGAGCTGAGCGTTGAGCATGATCAGGCCGTCGTCTTCGTCCGGGAGGAATCCCGTAGGCACATTTGTAAAGGCGTAGTACGTCAGGCCAAGGGCCGCGGCCCATATCAGCACCATGAGCGGCACGTTGCGTACGAGAAATGCCACGATGGATGTGTAACGAGCGGTGATCTTGTCGAAGACCGCGTCGAACCCGCGGAAGAAGGCGTTCTTTTCTCCCTCGTGTGGGCGCAGCCACAACGAGCACTGGACGGGTTTCAGCGACATTGCGTTCACAGCGCTCAGCAACGTCGTGAACGCAATGGTCAATGAGAACTGCCGGTAGAGCTGGCCCGAGATCCCGCCAAGGAATGCAGCGGGAATGAAGACCGCCATGAGAACGAGCGTGATGCCTATGATGGCGCCGGTAATCTCATCCATCGCCCGGATGGAGGCATCTTTTGCGTTCAGCCCGTGTTGCCGCATGTTGCGGTCGACGTTTTCCACCACCACGATCGCGTCGTCTACTACAATCCCAATGGCCAGTACCAGGCCGAAGAGGGTCAACATGTTGATGGAGAACCCCAGCAAGTACATGATGGCAAAGGCACCGACAATCGACACCGGAACGGTGGTGGCGGGCACGAGCGTGGCTCGCCAGTCCTGAAGAAAGATGAATACCACGATGAAGACGAGGATAAACGCTATGATGAGCGTCATCACCACTTCATGAATCGACGCCCTGACGAAATCCGAGCTTTGATAAACGATCTTGTAGTCCACCCCCTGCGGGAAGTCCCGCTTGAGGCCCTCCATGGTCCGCTGGACCTCATCAGCGACGTCCAGAGCGTTCGATCCCGGCGTCTGGTACACGATCATCGTGACCGCTGGGACCCCGTTGTAGTACGAACGGGTATCATAGCTTTTCGCACCGAGGTCCACGCTGGCGACGTCCTTCATCCGCACGATGCTGCCGTCTTTACCGGTCTTCACGATGATGTTTTCGAACTGCCCCACGTCGGTCAAACGACCGAGCGTGTTCACGGGGAGGTCAAAGACTTGTCCTTTGGGAGCAGGCTCCTGACCGAGCCGGCCGGCCGCGACTTGAACGTTCTGATTCTTGAGCGCGTCGACCACATCGTTGGTGGTCAGGTCGTTGTGCTGCATACGGTTGGGGTTCAACCAACAGCGCATGCTGTAGTCCTTGGTAGGAAACATCACGACGTCGCCGACCCCATGAAGGCGGGCCACCGGGTCTTTGATGGTGGTAGTCACGTAGTTGGTCAGAAACAGGTCGTCGAACGAGCCGTCCGGGGAGTAGAGGCAGAGGACGGTAACAAAGGAGGTGGAAGCTTTCTTCGTATTGACTCCCTGGCGCTGCACTTCGGTTGGCAGTGACGACATGGCCCAGTTCACGCGGTTCTGAACCAGCACGGTGGCCATGTCGATGTCAGTGCCCAGTTCAAAGGTAACCTTCAGCGTGTACGATCCGTCGCGCGCACTCGTGCTCTGCATATAGATCATGTTTTCCACGCCGTTGACTTGCTGCTCGATGGGCGCGGCTACGGTGTCGGCCACAACCTTCGGATCGGCTCCCGGATAAGAGGCCGTCACCTGAACCATGGGCGGAGCTATCTGCGGAAACTGGGAAATCGGCAATGAAAAGATGGCAACTCCGCCGGCAACCATGATCAAGAGTGAGATCACAGAGGCGAGTGTTGGCCGATTGATGAAAAAGCGGCTGAACATTGCCTGTTGCCCCGTTTATTTGTGCTGAGTCTTTACCGGGATCGTGCTCTCGGATCGTTGTTGGGCTCCGGGGGCTGGAGTCGGATTGACGGTCGAACCAGGTCTCGCCCGCTGCGTCCCCGCGATGATGACCCGATCCGTGGCGGTGATCCCCTCCTCGATGACCCTCATGTCGTCGACCTGCTGCCCCATTTTGATGCGCTTGTGATGCACGACGTTCCTATCGTCCACCAGCAAGAGATACCTGCCTCCCTGGTCGAATTGCACGGCAACATCGGGCACGAGCAGGGCCTCCCGTTTTTCCACCGGCACCCGAACGCGAACGAACATGCCGGCCATCAGAGTACCGTCGGTATTCGGGAAGATCCCCCGCACCTGAATGGTTCCTGTCGAAGGATCGATCTGAGTCTGGGCAAAGTCGAGACGCCCCTCGTGCGGGAACCCGGTCTCATCCGCCAGCGCGAGAAAGACCGGAAAATTCATGGGCAAGTCGGTGGTCGGATCCCGCTTTCCCGTTCCCTTGCGCCGCACCGACAGGAGGTCGAGTTCGCTCACATTGAAGTACGCATACACAGATTCATCGTCAACCACGGTGGTCAGAAGCGTCTTCTCCGTGGCCCCGACGAGGTTGCCGACGTCAACCAGATTGCGACTGACCCTGCCGTCAATGGGAGAAGTAACCTGTGTCCATTCGAGGTTCAGATTCGCGGTGTCCAGGTTCGCTGCGGCCAGGTCAACGTCTGCCTTTGCCACGTCGCGCTCTGCTCCCTTTTTTTCCAGTTTCAGGCCGCTGATCGCCTCCTTGCTCTCGAGGGATTGTGCGATCTGCAGTTCGGTCTGGGCGAGTTTTGAATGAGCCTTCTGAGATTCGAGCTGAGCCTTGGACTGATTGACGGATGCCTGGTACTGCCTTGGATCGATCACGAACAGGAGTTCGCCTGCCTTGACCTTGGCCCGAGGAGTGAAGGTGATCTTCTCGAGGAAACCGGCCACCCTGGCCCGGATCTGGACCGATTGGAGAGCCGCGGTCGTACCGGTGTACTCCAGGTACTTGGTAACTTCCTTGCTCACCGGCAGCGCCACGGTAACCGTCGGGGGCTGGGCTGCCTTCCCGGACGGCTTGTGCTCACATGCCGAGAGGAGGCACAGGGTGACCAAAGACAGTGCGACAATGAGAAACCGATTCAGACCACACATCGTAAAGACCCCGCTGCTGTGTCGTTCCCTGATGACGGGCGTATCCGGCTAGGCCGCAATCCGCGCGGGAGCTGCCGGCTCCTCACGGTCCGGAATCAGCGTGCCGAGTCTCGGGCAAAACGCCCGCCCCGGAGACCTGAACCCGCCAGATGAGTGACGACCCGTCGGAGGTTACCACGCCGGCACGAAGCCACTCAAGAGAAATCAGGGATCCTTTGCAGTGGTTCGATTACTGGTGGGCATCCGCGGGGGATGGACAAAGGGTCCATTAAGACCCGGTCATGACGGAAGAGTTGCCACCGCCGTCATTCAGATTGACACAAAACGGGAATTCTTCTAAGATAGAGCGTACTTGCGATTGCATCCGCAAAAAGGACGCACTGAAGTGAAAGTAGTAATCCTTGCAGGCGGCAGAGGAACACGGCTCGAAGAAGAAACGGTGAGCAAGCCCAAGCCCATGGTGGAAATTGGGGGCAAACCGATCCTCTGGCACATCATGAAGATCTACTCCGTTTACGGTTTCAACGATTTCATCATTTGCTGTGGTTACAAGGGGTACATGATCAAGGAGTATTTCGCTCACTACTTGTTGCATCTGTCAGATGTGACGATCGATATGGTCAGGAATTGTACGGAAATCCATCAGCAGCATGTCGAACCTTGGCGAGTGACCCTGGTGGACACCGGAGAAGAAACCCAAACCGGCGGACGCCTGAAGCGGATCGCCAGCTACCTGGACGACGAAGACTTCTGCTTCACCTATGGGGATGGCGTCGCCAATATAGACATTGCGGACCTCGTGGATTTCCACAAGGCTCAGGGGACCCTTGCAACCCTCACCGCGGTCAGTCCGCCCGGACGATTTGGTGCAGTCGACGTCGAAAACGCGCGGATCCTCGGCTTCCATGAGAAGCCGCAAGGTGACGGCGGCAGGGTCAGCGGAGGATTCTTCGTGCTGTCTCCAAAAGTCCTCGACTATATCGAGGGAGATGGCACCATCTGGGAAAGAGAGCCTATGGAGCGGATCGCCGAGGAAGGAGAGTTCGCGGCGTACATTCACGACGGCTTCTGGCACTGTATGGACAACTTGAGAGATCGGTTGAATCTGGAAGCGCTTTGGAGGTCCAATAAGGCCCCGTGGAAGATATGGTAGCTCCCATCCGTCACTTGAAAGGCCGGAAAATTCTCGTCACGGGACACACCGGCTTCAAGGGAGCCTGGCTCTCTTTGTGGCTTCAGATGCTGGGTGGCGAGGTCGTGGGCTATGCCCTGCCTCCCCCAACTTCCCCCAGCCTGTTCGACCTCGCTGACGTTCAGGAAGGGATGTGTTCCATCATAGGTGACATCCGTCACGCGGCTGCCCTGAGAACGGTGGTCCGACAGCACCAGCCGGAGATCATCTTTCATCTGGCCGGCCAGTCCATCGTGCGGCGTTCGTATCAAGATCCTGTTGAAACCTACGGAGTGAATGTCCTGGGGACCGTACATGTTCTGGAATGCGCCAGACTGTGTGATTCGGTGAAGTCTGTCCTCGTGATTACCAGCGACAAGTGTTATGAGAATACGGACCAGGGCCGGCTCTTCCGTGAAATTGACCCACTCGGCGGTCGTGACCCATACTCCAGCAGCAAGGCGTGCGCAGAATTGGTGGCCGCGGCGTACCAGAGTTCCTTCTTTTCCGAAACACCCGGCTCAACGAGGAGGGCCGGCGTTGCAACCGCAAGAGCCGGCAACGTCCTCGGCGGAGGAGATTGGGCTGAAGACCGACTGGTCCCCGATGTCATGCGGGCATTCCTGGATGGCCGCCGGGTCTTGATTCGCAATCCCGATGCCGTACGCCCATGGCAGCACGTGCTCGACGCGTTGAACGGCTATCTTGCTTTGCTGGAGCGCATGTCCTATCATGCCGCTGAATACGCGCAGGCCTGGAATTTCGGACCCGATCGGGCCGATGCGCAGCCTGTGTCATGGGTGGTAGACCGTGTCGCGCGAATGTGGGGCCCTGAGGCAGACTGGGAGCTTGATCGAGGATTACAGCCGCAAGAAGCCTCGTCTCTGAGCCTTGACTCGTCCAAATCCAGGGAGAAACTGGACTGGACACCAAGGTTGGCGCTTGCCGAGGCTCTCCAGTGGACGGTCGACTGGTACAAAGCCTACCAACAAGGCAAAGACATGAGACAATTTACGGAAGAGCAGATAATCCGTTTTCTGGAGTTCCGGTAAGACGAATGAGCGCACCAGGTTGTCGGCATTGCGGGTCGCCCCTCACGGTATCCTTCGCAGACTTGGGTGTGACGCCGCTCGCCAACTCGTACCTTCGGGAAGAAGACCTGTGCCGTATGGAGCCTTTTTACCCGCTCCACGGGTATGTTTGCGAATCCTGCTGGCTCGTCCAGCTCATCCATACCGTGTCACCCGAGGAGCTTTTCGGCACGTACGCCTACTTTTCTTCGTACTCGGACACCTGGCTCGGGCACGCGGAGCGCTACGCTGACGACATGGTTTCGAAAATGGGGCTGAGCGGATCGAGCCTGGTGGTGGAAATAGGGAGCAATGACGGATACCTGCTCCAGTACTTCCTGCGTGGAGGGGTCCCCGTGCTCGGGATCGAGCCTGCGGCGAATGTGGCCGCGTCTGCTCGATCTCGCGGTATTCCGACCGTTTCCCGGTTTTTCGGCTCGGAAAGTGCGGCCGCGCTGGTCGAGGAGGGGAAGGCTGCCGATCTGATCGTCGCGAACAACGTGCTCGCCCACGTCCCCGATATCAATGATCTTGTGCGCGGCCTGAAGCTCCTGCTCCGGACCGGCGGCGTGATATCTGTAGAATTCCCGCACCTGCTCAGGCTCATGGAAGGGAACCAGTTTGACACTATCTACCACGAGCATTTCTGCTACCTTTCGCTCATAGCGGTGGAAAGAGTGTTCCGGAACCAGGGTCTCGCGGTGTTCGACCTGGAAGAGCTTCCGACGCATGGCGGTTCCCTGCGCGTGTTCGCGGCGCGAGCCGAAGATACGGCGAGACCGATTTCCCCGCGGGTTCAGGACTTTCTGGGTCGAGAGATCGCTGCCGGCCTCACGCGGAGTGAAACCTATTCCAATTTCGCGGACCGGATAAGACGCACCAAGCGCAGGCTTCTGGGGATGCTCGTCGCTATTAAGAACGAAGGCAAGTCGATTGCCGGTTACGGGGCTCCGGCCAAAGGGAACACGCTTCTCAATTGCTGCGGGATCGGAACGGATTTCCTCGATTACACAGTGGACAGAAGCCCGCACAAGCAGGGGCGCTATTTACCCGGGACCCGCATCCCGATACATCATCCCGACAGGATCTTGGCCACGAAACCGGACTATGTCCTAATCCTCCCCTGGAACTTGAGAGATGAAATCATGGAGCGCATGGACTCCATCCGCCAATGGGGCGGGAAGTTCATCATCCCCATACCCGAACCCGAGATCCTCCAGGGACCGGTCATTCCTGAATCAACCGCTGGAGGCCCGATTGGCGGCGATCGATGATATTCACCGAAACCTCACTACGGGGAGCTTATGTCATCGATCTCGCACCAGTGGCGGACGAGCGGGGGTTCTTCGCGCGAACCTTCTGTCAGCGTGAATTCAGGGCCCATGGTCTTGACGGCACGTTCGTGCAGTGCAATCTCTCGTACAATCGAACGTGCGGCACGCTTCGCGGTATGCACTATCAGGCTGCTCCGCACGAAGAAGCGAAAGTGGTGGCGTGCCTGCGAGGCGCGGTCTACGACGCCATCATCGATCTGCGCCCGCGCTCGCAAACCTTCCGGGCCTGGACGGCCATCGAGTTGAGCGAGCACAACAGGCGCATGCTCTATGTTCCGAAAGGCTTTGCGCACGGCTTTCAGACACTGGCCGACGACACGGAGGTGTTCTATCTCATGTCCGCATTCTACGACCCTGACTCGGCTCGCGGGGTGAGATGGGACGATCCCGCGTTCGGTATTGCATGGCCCGAAACGCTTCGGAGAATGGTGTCAGCCCGTGACGAGGCCTATCCTCTTTTCGAGGAGAAGCAGAGCGCCAATGGCTTTCATCGGCAAGAGCCTCCCGGAAAAGGCATCGCGGCGGAAGACATGACCAGAGGAGCCACCGGCAGCATCTCCAAAGAGACGGAGGACTGAAGCAATGCCGGAGCGGGTACCGGTTTTTAAGCCTCACATACATGTGGACACCATCAAGAATCTCATGGATGCCCTTGATGTCGGTTGGCTCGGGATGGGGGCCACTACAAAGGAGTTCGAGGAACGGATAGCGGAATACCTTGGGCTCGAGGATCGGCACGTGGTGGCGGTAAACACGGGAACCTCCGCGCTTCACGCTGCTCTCGTGGTTGCGGGCGTGGGTCCGGGTGACGAAGTGATCACTCCTTCGTTCAATTATGTCGCGGATCACCAGGCGATTCTCATGGCCGGGGCTCACGTGGTGATGTGCGACATCCGAGACGACAACCTGGGAATCGACTGTGAAAAGGCGGAGGTCCTGATCGGAGCGAAAACAAAGGCGTTGATGCCTCTGCATTTCATGGGGATTCCGTGTGACCAGGCAGGCGTTTACCGGCTGGCTCAGGCTCATGGTCTGCGCATAGTCGAGGACTGCTGCCATGCGTTCGGCACGAGCATTGACGGGCGGAAACTCGGCAGCTATGGCGATATTGCGTGTTTCAGCTTCGATCCGGTAAAAGTTATTACCTCCGTCGACGGCGGTTGCGTGGTGGCCGGCGGCGAGGCAGAGTTGAAGAAGCTGCAGCATTTCAGATTGCTGGGGGTGGACAAAGATACCACGGAGCGCTACAAGAACCGCCGCGCCTGGGATTATGACGTGGTGGCTCCCGGATGCAGGTACCATCTGAACAATATCCTCGCGAGTATCGGCGTATCTCAGATAAAGCGGGTGGACGAGTTTATCGCGTCCAGGCAAAAGGTCTGTCGATCCTACAGCGAGGCTTTTTCGCCCATAGAAGACTTGCGGGTCCCTCAGACGGATTTCGCCGAGGTTTCTCCTTTCATTTACTCGTTGCGGGTACTGAACGGGAAAAGAGAAGCTTTGATCGAGCACCTGAGAAAGCGCTCCATCGACGTTGGAATTCACTTTATTCCCGTGCATAAGCACCTGCATTTCGCAGGTTGCCGCCGGGGCGATATGACGGTGACAGAGAGTGTGGTTCGGGAAGTTCTGACATTGCCGCTGCATTCGAACATGAAGCAGGAGTTTATCGACCGGGTGATCGAAGGAGTGGTGTCGTTCTTCTCATGAAGCGCCGGCGAGGCGCAGAGGTGTCGAGGATGAGTGTCCGGCCCGTTACCATTGCTATGCCGGTTTACAACGGAGAACCTTTCCTCCGGGAATCGATTGGAAGCGTTCTGGCCCAGGATTTTGGCGATTTCGAGTTCGTGGTATGTGACAACTTGTCCACCGATTCCACGTGGGAGATCTGCAACTCGTACGCGGCGAAAGATAAGCGCATAAGGTGTCACCGGAACGAGAAGAATTGGGGCGCCTTAAGAAACTTCCACCTGGCGCGTGAACTCTCTCGCTCTCCATTGTTTAAATGGCACGCTCATGATGACGTCCTCGATCCTACATTCCTCGGTAGATGCTACCGGTTCCTGACCGCTCATTCAGATTATTTGGCCTGCACGAGCTGGGTCGCGTTTATGGACGAGACTGGAACTCAGTTCCTCTCACAATATTTGGATACCAGTCTCGACTCGGCCGATCCTGTCGAGAGGTTCAAGAAGTTCTACGCCCAGGGCCGCAATGACTACGGGTACATATATGCTTTGATGAGAAAGGAAGCAACAGACCAGATACGGTTTCGGAAGGTGTGGGGTGCTGACTGGGTATTCGTGACGGAAATGATCGCGCGTGGCATGATACATCAAATTCAGGAGCCTCTCCTGTCGTTTCGTATCAGAACCAACTCCCCGGAAAGCTATGAGGAGACTAACGGCCCGGTTGCCTTATGGGGGGCCCGCAGCAGTTTTCTCGCTTTCCGTAATCTCAGGCTAAACATGGCTATTGCATCGGTCATCGGAAACAGGTCATTGCTCCATGAAGAAAGACGGGTCGTGCGCTCTTTGTTTCGAGCAAACCTGCCGCTATACCCCGCAATATCACGAGATATCGTTGAGCTGATCTCACATTTCACCATACGGTTCCCGCGCTTGCACAATGCTTTGAGAATGGTGAAACGTCTCGTCGGCGGGTTGCTCTCGCGGCCATCATCCAGGAAACGCCCCAGGACTGTCCTCAGCGACCACGGTAACCGGTAGGCATGCAGTTGAAGCTCTGAAAGAGCCGCTTTACGGAGCCTTGAATCTGCTGCCCAGAGGACCAGAATATGAGTGCATTGGCACAGGTTAGGCGAATTATTGCCGATCTGAAACATCCGGCGGATTGGAACCGAATCCCACGACTGCCTGTCCTGGTGCGTCAAGAAGTGGTGGCTCTCGTGAGACCGATCCCCAGTCAGTTGAATGGGGAGGCAGATGGCGATGCGCGTCTTATGGCAGAGTGGCGCAATCTTCACAAGAGATCTTTCTTCACCTGGATTACCGCGGCGGAGCTATCAACCGCGTCCTGGCTCGATCAAAACTACTCACCCAACGATGAAGATATTCTTTTCATAGTGGAGACTCCGGCGCGAGTACCGTTCGGACACTTCGCCTTGTACAATTTCCGTGCAGCTGCCGATGTCTGCGAATTCGGCAGGGTTATTCGAGGTCGAAGTATTGGACCGAAAGGTGGAATGACCGTTGCGGCAGCATGTCTTCTCCAATGGGCTGCATCTCGTTTGGGTGTTCGACGTTTCTTTCTGGAAGTCTTCCAAGACAACGCGAATGCAGTTGCGTTTTACAAACGTTTGGGTTTTGTCGTTGCGAAACGTGTACCCTTGAGACGGGTGGACGATCCCGACTGCACTCGATGGGAAAAGATTCCCGAGGACGAAGCGGATGCAGGCAATGTCCATGGATATGCATTCAGAATGGAAGCGACTGCCGAGCAACTGCATTCCATCGGATGCAGGCACGGTGACACTTCACTTTTTGATTTTGTGTGCTGATGGCATGCGCCCGCAATCCATGCCCTGCAACGGCGTTCGGCGCGGATCGCCGTTTCTTCACGGCGCCCTCTCCGGGAATACCCGATGCCTTATGCGTTTGGCAAGTCGATACAGCCAGGGCATTCTGCGAAGATAGTTCACCACGATGGCACGCGCGCGTGTCTGGCCGCGCATGAAGGGCCCGGCGGAAACTGCCTCGAGGAAATCGATCCCGGCGTTTTTGTAATGCCTGACGATGTTTCTGAAGCCCAGGTCATCAAGTTCCGGAGTGCCATAAACAAAGAGGACGTGCAGGCCGTTTTCCATGCAGGTGGTGCATATGTCCTGCGTATGCTTCAGTTTCTGCAATTCAGAAATGCTCGAGGACAGAAAACTCCCCAGGGTGAACTTACCGGCCTCATAGACCGTACAACAGTGAATGGTGTTCCCGAGGGGATCCAGAGTTATCTGGGTGTCTCGCAATTGGCAGGGCAGGTGCTTGTACCTGCGGCATATGTCGACCGCCTCTCTGATTGGGAGGGCAAACCGCTCCATGATTTCGGCGTCTGCTTCCGTCATGGTGATCTGCCCAGTATCACTTTTTGCGATCCCCGTTTCGAGATACTTCTCAAGCGGCATCAGATATGCCCAGGCCCATTGGAACGTGAAGCCGAGGTCTCGCGCGTACTGTCTCATGAGAACTTCATCATCGAGATTACCAAGGTATCGGTGGTACAGGACCTGGACGTGTGTTTCAGGCGAAGCCGTTCGCTGAGCCTCCGCCAGTGAGGCCATATTCCTCTTAACCCGTTCTATGTCTCCACCCCGGTGTGTTCTCTGGTAGACAGATTGTCTAAAGCCCGAAGTTGAGATCCGAATGGAATCGGGCTTACTACCCATAAGCGCAGTGAAGTCATAGGCAATGTTCAAATTGGAACTCAGGTCGCACCGAATCCCATGGGACTTCACAATACTGACCAACTGAGGAAGGTGAGGATGGAGGAGTGGCTCCGTCCAGTTACAGAGGAATACCGAGTCGACAACGCACTCACTTTTGGCTTTGACCAAAATTCGATCGAGAAGTTCGGCAGAGAGAATACCGCTCGCGCTTCCCGTTTTCGGTGAATTCCCGCGGGGGCACGATGGGCACCGTAAATTGCAATTCCCGACAACGTCAATCACGAAGGTGAATGCATCCGTCATGGTATCTTCCGGTCGGTTTGGCATGCCGCCGCCATGATTGCGAAAAGGTTCTCCTGTAAATACATCCTGACCCGGGCCTCGCAACCGTTGCCGTCCCTCGGCCACTAGTCGGCCGAACCTGCATTCATCGGCTCGACCACGAAGCCTCTTCAATCTAGAGCAATCCCGGGATAGTGTCAATTGTGGTCACGGCACGCGGGTCCCTCAGCCGGGACATGCCAGGAACCGGACGTCTTGCCAGGACATGAAGCAATCGCTCCCCTTCCGGTAAGACCTTGGCCCGGGCTCCTGGCAGTGCCTGAGTAATACCGACGAATCTTCGGAGTTGAAAACCCAACGTTTCTCTGTTAAATCGGTGCGATGATTCTTGGAGGAGAAGCGAACGATATGCCGGATGAAGAAGCGAATGATCCGCAGAACATAGCTGCCATGGCGGGCGATGAGCGTCTGCGTCAGGTAAGGATGGAAATCTATCGGTCCATGGTGATCTACAAGTACTCATACAATTTCACCTGGTTCGGACGGCCGATCATTCAGTGTCCTCAAGACATCGTAGCCATGCAGGAAATCATCTGGAACGTGAAACCGGATCTGATCGTGGAGACCGGAATAGCACACGGAGGTTCACTGGTTTTCTATGCGTCGCTTCTTGAGGCCATAGGCGGTGCGGGTGAGGTGGTGGGTGTCGATATCGAGATTCGTGACCATAACCGAAAAGCCATCGAAACCCACTCAATGGCCAAGAGGATAAGAATGATCGAAGGCTCCTCGGTGGCCGACCGCGCGGTGGAGCAGGTCTACGAGGCGGCTGCCGGAAAAGAGAGGGTTCTCGTTGCACTGGACTCGAACCATACCCACGAGCATGTGCTCAAAGAACTGACCCTGTACTCGCCGCTTGTGACCGAGGGGAGCTATCTCGTGGTCTTTGACACGATCATTGAGGACTTGCCGGATGGCCTCTTTCCTGACCGGCCGTGGTCAAAGGGGAACAACCCCAAGACCGCGGTCCGGGAATTCCTGAAGACAAATGACAGATTCGCAGTAGATCGGGACTTGGAGACAAAACTCCTCTTCACTGTCGCGCCGGAAGGCTATCTAAAGTGCATTAAGGAGTGACGTCGCTGGCTCGCGCTGACGTTCCTCGCCTCAACAGCAGCGGTTCTCCCCCGGGTAGTCGCGGGCTGTCGCGACTGCGTCCCGGTTCGGGATCAACAAATGTTGGCGGCGCGGAAGGTGCCACCGGGCGGTGCTCCTCAATAAGAGTAACACGACTTCGCAGCCAGCAGGATTTGGCTTTGAGACGGTTTCCTCGTGTCCGCGTGGTAAGATACCGGCCATATCATCGGACGAGGGCGACACAAAAACTCGGGTTGACCGGGGGACCTGGGACGTGGTACGCTCAGTAACAGGAAGAATCAGGTTTTTTCGTCAACATGAGGATGTCTTTGCCTCTATCGGGTCTCGTGAGGAACTACGCCGGGGCTGTCTCTAGGCCAAAGGCACTGTCCCTGGACCGGGCAACGGACTAAAGGTCACAGTAATGTTAGAACCGCTGCAGGATTCCACGTTAAATCTGGCGAATTGGGAAAAGGTTGTCCTTGATCACTACGCTAGGATATGGGCCAGTGCTAGATGGAAAAAACTATTAGCGGCACCGTACTACCTCGCTATTCGTTCACTACTTGCGAAGATTGATGCCAAAGCTGGCAGATATTGTCATGGTTCAAGATATATTTCTCAGACGCACTTCGGCTTCAGCGTGGGAAAATACACATACGGTCACAGCCAATTCTGGCATGCGGGTGTTTACCTTCGGTCAATTGGCGCGTTCACGTCATTGGCACCGAATATTACGATAACAGGTATGAATCACCCCACAAGATTTATCACGACTCATCCTTTTATCTACTACAAGAGCCGTGGATTTGTCGAACAAGACAGAGAAGGATTGGTTCCAAGCTGCAAGAACCGAGGAGTAACTATTGGAAATGATGTTTGGATCGGTCAGAATGTTGTCATCCTCCCTTCGATCAGAATCGATGATGGTGTCATCATTGGGGCTGGATCAGTAGTCACAAGAGATTGCCCGCCCTATGCAATTGTTTCTGGCAATCCAGCGAAAGTGGTAACGTTCCGATTTAGGCCGGATCAAATTGAGACCCTACTCAGAATTAAATGGTGGGAGTGGGAAGACAACAGGATAAGATGTAATATCAAATACTTCACCGACGTGGATGAGTTCCTAAATAGATTTGGGGATCCAGGATGACCTTTCGGTCTCGGAGACTCTGTTCATGGTCCACCCTCCCAACGGATCTTCGCTCATCTCTATAGATGAACGTAGAGCCCCAAGGGTTCGCCCTTTTTCGTCAGTGCGGGCGGAGGGACGCATGGCTCCCGGGAAAGACCTCGGTAAAATGCGACAGGCTTGCGTCGGTGAAGGTGAGGTGGACCATGAGAGATTTTGCGTCAATAAATTTCCAACTCGGCCGCATAGGTATCTCGAAAAGCTTCCCTTCCGGATAGCTTCGTACCACCCGCATGTCCTTCTCCGTGAATCGGAAAGCGCCTGCCTGCTTCAGCGTCCGGCAATTTGTCCATCTGCCGCTCACGCAGATATCGTGGTACGGATATCCGACGGGTATCCCCGTGTACACCCAGAGCCTGTCCACGGCAACTCCCTCGATTTTCTGGTTGTCCGCCTCCAGATCGGCCACTCTCCCCAGGACCGCATAGCCCGCTCCCTTGAACTGGCCCGCGTACTGGAGAAAGAATGCCTGCCGACGCTGGACCGTCGGCTTCGAGCCAACCATCCGTCGCAGGACCGGCCCTTCGGACGCAACAAATTCGGCCTTGTACCCTAAGAATTCACTGCACAGATGGCTGCCGGTGCTGAAGCGGTAATGGTGCGTCGAGCCGGGTTTCCGATATTCGGAAAACGCCTCTTCAACAAGCATGTTCCCCAGCTTTCGGTCCGGTGAGAAACCGGCAGGCTGCACCATCTGGAGCGTCAGACCTGCGTGCATGCGAAAGAAAGCCGGCGTGTTCCAACTTCGAAGCGGGTAGCCGCACAGCACGTAAGAACCCTGGGGCACGAACCGCATCAGATCGGAGTGAAGCGCGTCCTCCAGCAGCTTCCGGTGAAAATGCTCCGCGTAGTTGTACTCGTGAATTACCGTTCTATTGGTCATGTAGTTGATACCACACACAACGATCCCCGCGGCGACGATCACGACCACGACGAGCTGCCGGACGGCCCCGCTGAATCGGCCCGCGCCCTGGTACGCCGCGGCAATCGCAGCGAGAGCTACCATCATCAGGCCGAAACTCGATACGTAGACCGGCAAATAGCCCAAGCCCCATTGCAGTTCACGCTGGTACTTCGCGGACAGCGTCACGATCAATGCCGGCAATAGCCAGAAACCCGTTCCCAGAACGAGCAGCGCCTTGATTGCATCGTGCCTTCGGTCTCGACCGCCAAGTCTGGAGCAGTCAGAGGCGAGCAGCCAGAGAATCGCCCACGCAACGCACATCACTGCCACATCGTTCGCGAAGTAGCTCCGTGCGAATTCGACCTCGGCTGCCCAGGATTCGAAGGCAGCGAAATAACTCAGCGGCACTGCGGCAAAGGCCTGTTTCAGGAAAGCCCAGAGCCATGCTTGCGGGGCAAAGTTGAGACTGGTTCCCTCGTAATGCGGAGCGAACTCTGCCCGCACGAACAGCATGATCCCCAGATTCACCACAGCCACGAGAAAGAACGGGGCGGTGGTCGCAGCCACTTTGCGCAGCGCCCTTCTTCCGAAATGCAGGTACGCCACTACGCCGTGCATGATCCAAAACGCGTAGAACGCCTCATACACCAGCAAGCAGCCAGCCCAACTCGCGATGCTCAGGCCGAGAAAGACGGGTCGAGGGCTTCTCAGATAATGAACGAGAAGAATCAGCGATGCCAGGATGAGCGAGAACTCCACTTGCATGAGGAAATAGTAGGACATCACCGGGTCGTGATACGAGCGCAACTGAATGAACAGAGGCGGGAGTAACGCGGCCATTAAAGCCCAAGATCTCGAACCAGTGACGAGGCGCACAAAATAACCGAAAAGTACAATATTGGCTACGACAAAGAGAACTGTGGCCGCCTTGTACAGATACTGATCCAAATAGTAAAAGACCGGGAAATAGTAGACGACCAGCGGATACCAGCGGCCGCTGTGTATGTAGTCCACCACTGTGTTCCAGCAGACTTCCCCAAGGCTCATTTTCGACAGGAGACACAAGCCGCGCAGGGTCGATTCGCACCACGCGTCATCGCCCAGATAGGGGCTCTCCAAGACTGGCAAGAGACTGATAGCATTGACGAGAACAACCAGAAGCGCCACATACACGTGCAACCTGGGGCTGGACATCCGAGAGATTCCTCCACCTCGTCGCTGGGGGCGGCATTTGGTTGTCGCACAATAGATGCCGCAGCATACTTCACCCGCTCCTCTCGGTCAAGGCCAATCTTGGGGCTCAGTAAGCTTTCGACATCGTGACAATCGGCAAGCGCTTGATAATGACCTCCGATATGGTACAATATCTAGGTAGAGGATTATCACATCTCTTTGTGGCCGCGGGTCACCGTTGGTGCAACGAGGCCGGCACTTCGGATCGAGTCTCGGTGATCGCTTTGCGATGTTCCCTTGCTTGGGCCGGCCGCAGACAGGAATGGTAACCATTCTCCGGGACAAACACAGTCCCCCGGAATGACGATGGAGACGACCACCCGGAATAGAAAGGGCGGTGTCATGGGCTCATCTTTCCAGATCGTATTGACAGGGATCCAGTTTCGGCAAGACCGGCAGGGCGTCAGGGACAACTTGGCGAAGCTGTTCAAGTGCGAGCCGGAGCGTATCGAGCAGTTGTTAGCCAGTGCTCCCGTAGCAATCAAGAGCCGCGTGAGCATGGAAATGGCCCTGAAGTACCAGCAGGCAATCCAGAAGGCCGGTGCGGAGTGCATCGTGAAGGCCTGCGACGAATAGACCCGAGAGTTCTGCTGGCTCGCCGGTCGTGCAGCGTGGACCGGGAGCGACGGGGCTTGCAAGGCCTGCCACCAGGTCCCCTGCCGTCAGAACGCCGACGTGGGGAAGAATCAGTATTCGATCCCCTCCATTGCCGGAATCCCTTGGTCAAACGGGTGCTTGATCTTTTTCATCTCGAGAACGAGGTCGGCGCGTCTCACGATCTCCGGCTGGGCGTATCGTCCCGTGAGGAGCAGTTCCATCCCTTCCGGTTTCGCATCGATAAACTCCAGCACATCCTTGACGTCAATGAGGCCCATGGAAACGGCCACATTGATCTCGTCGAGTACGATCACACCATAATCTCCGCTAAGCATTGCCGTTCGGGCCTCCTGGAGAGCCTGTTGTGCGAGGAGCCTATCTCGTGCCTCCCCGCCGCTCTTCCGGATGAATCCCTTCCTTCCCATGGGTTTAATGGTGAGCAGTGGTGCGACGGCCTCTGCAGAGAAGTGTTCGCCGGATGTGTGTGGCGCCTTAAGAAACTGAACCATAAAGACGCGGAGCCCTCGGTCGACGGCTCGCAATGCCAGGCCGAGGGCTGCGGTGGTCTTGCCTTTGCCCTCGCCCGTAATGACTTGAATCGTGCCTGTTTCGTTCATCTGGGCCTACAGCAAGGATGTTGAACATCGTTATATATGAGCGCATCAAGAGTGTCAATCGAGTCCCCTTCCTGATTACCCGGTACCGCAAACACGGTGTCCTGACTCTGGGTCCGTGTCCAGGGTGGTTCAATGGGGCCGGCATCTTTTCGGTGGCCGAACCCAGGTTGCTTGTATGGGTACCACTTCTGGGCAAGTCAGCAGTGGCACTCTGACCCGCGGGTTCGTGAAGGGGAGGAAGCATACTCGACCGTATTTGTGAAACGCAGCACTCAGCGCGGCCGTTGCTCTCGCGCGGGTGTTAAGGGCCTTGAAGGACACAGCGATCGTGTGTTAATCCTGATCGGAGTCGTGGGTGCCCGGGTCATCCGACTCTTCTGCTGGGCCCGGCCGTATCCGCCACAAAGAATCCACTGCGTACGAGGGAGTTCTCTGTATGAAAATAGTAGCCATCCTGGGCAGTCCGCGAGCGAAGAGTAACAGCACCGCGCTAGCTCGGACTATTCTGCATCAGGCCGCGGAGCAGGGCGCGGAAACTCAAGAGTTTCTGCTCAACAAACTGGAATTCAAGGGGTGCCAGGGTTGCGAGACCTGCAAGACCAAGCTCGACCACTGCGTTGTGAAGGACGAGCTTGGCCCTGTTCTGGAGGCTGTCAAGGCGGCCGACGCGGTGATCCTGGCATCACCGAACTACTTCGGAGAGGTGTCCGGGCAATTCAAGTCCTTTTTCGACCGGACCTATTCCTGGCTCAATCCGGATTTCAGCAGCCGGCTGATTCCGGGAAAGGCTTCGGTCTTTGTGTTTGCACAGGGGCAACCCAGCCTGGACATGTATAGGGACGTGCACGCACGCTACGAAATGTGGCTCAAGCGCTTCGGCTTCGCCCGGAACTACCTGCTGCGCATGAACGGCCCGCGTGCCGCCGACTCCGTGTCTCAAAGGCCGGATTTGGTCGGTCAGGCGGAAGAGATCGCGCACGAGCTTATAGGCGGATCGAAGCAGGCTTGAGACCCGGTTCCGCACCTTGGGAAACGCGCGCACTTATGGACGCCGCATCGGCCCCATGCCTACTCCTTTGAACCGGCAAAGGACCGATGCCCCGTGAATTCATGTTGTTGTGCGTCGAGCCCCGGGGCTGTGCTACCGGGCACACCACCCGCCCCGGCGGTGGCAGCGCCAAGGCTTCATCCACCTGCATCTCACCCCGCGATACGTCTGCCAACAACAATAGCACGAAGGATCCCACCGTGCGAATTGGACCGGTGCGCTCGACGCGTCGGGACCATCGAACGTCGTCACTGCAACTTCTCCATTGTTCACAAAGGAAAGAGGAGCGGCATGAGCCACTCCAAGCAGAGCGAGGCCCAGGATCGCAAGTGCCAGTACGATGACTTTTTTCACGTGTTCCTCCCCCGGTTGGCAGCATCATCTGGTGCAGCCGGTTGTTCATCGTAGGTTGGACGAAGAGAAAACCGCTTTGTTAAGTTGCCTTTGAGAATGAGGAATCGCCACTGCTCGCCGGAACCTTGCCTGCCCATCTGCCGGCCTGCCGCACCCGGCGAAACCTCCGAATCGCCGCGAGCGCCGTGCCGACAGCAGGCTGCGGCGGCAATCTTCCTTCATGACCCTGCCGTCAAATTTCAGTCTACGGTATTGGCAACACCCCGTCAATCACTGTCTTGGCTCGCTCGCAGGCGCAGCGCAACCAAGCCACTGCTCAGACTCTTGACGCACGGGACCATGGTGAGGTACGCTGGGAAAGCGGTGGAGAACCCGCCTGGCGCATTTCACCTTCATGCAACAGGACGACGTTGAATATGGCGGGTAATCGTTCACCGGGCGAACCACGTTCAGGCGTTGAGGCGTGGCGAGAGATTACACCGAGGGAGTATGAAGACACTAGTAAACCCTTACAGAGACGGAGGTTGCTTCTTTTGCGGCTCCGCGAATCTTCAGGGACTGAGACTGACTTTCCAGGAAACGGAAACCGAACCGAACGAGCTAGTGTGCCGATGGGTGCCTTCCCCGGTTTACAAGGGCTTCGGGACGGTGCTGCACGGAGGGATCCAGAGCGGCTTGTTTGACGAGATCATGGGTTGGACTACCCTGCATCTCACTCGCGAGGTCGCGGTCACCGCGTCCCTCGATGTGAAGTTTGTCAGGCCGCTCCATGTTGACCAGCAAATAGAGGTCCGATGCCGCATAGAGTCGCGGAATGGAGCCAGAGTCAATCTGGCGGCCGAAATTAAGAACAGCAAAGGCGAAATTTGTACAACAGCGACAGGGACCTATGTCATCATGACCCGTGAACGGTTCAAACGCGCGGTGGGTGAAGAGTAGGCCCTTACCGAGGTCCAAGCTGAAACGGCGGGCCGTCCGATGTGGAAGCCTGGCCTGCCGCTCAAACTGTCGAAAGAGGAGATTACCCATGATAGTCTGTTTTCCCGCTGAAATATTACAAGGCATCAACAGCACGGTGTACGGGCATTTCGGTTCAGCTCCGGGCTTTGTCATCGTCAATACCGAGGATATGAGTTTGAAGGAGATTCAAAACGGCGACCAGCACCATGCTCACGGCATGTGCCAACCGTTGAAAGCTTTGGGCGGACAGAAAGTCGATGCGGTCGTCGTGGCGGCCATAGGTATGGGAGCATTGATGGGCCTCCAGGCTCAGGGCGTTCGGGTGTACCGGGCCGTCGAGGGGACGGTGCGCGAGAACGTCGACCTCATGCAACGGGGAGTACTCCCGCAGTTCGAGGCCAAGTTCACGTGTGCCGGTCACGCTGGCGGGGGATGCGCAGGCCACCACTAGGCACTATTGTTACCGCATCGAGCTGTTATACTGGCGGAAAAGACCTTTTGCCGATAGGGACATTCTAGGCAGGTCTCGATCCGGGGTGGGGATTGGTGGGACAGGCATCTTGCCTGTCCTTTCTTCATGGACAGTCCCGGGAACCGAGGGACTGCCCGGCCCTGCTCCCTGAAATTCATGACCGAACTTGCGAAAAGAAGCACGAAGGAGCGCCTGACATGCAGATCAAGCTTGTCATCATCGGCGGCGTGGCAGGTGGGGCCACGGCTGCAGCGAGAGCCCGCAGGCTGAACGAACATGCGGAAATCATTCTCTTCGAGCGCGGGGAGCACATCTCCTTCGCAAACTGTGGGCTCCCTTACTACATCGGCGGAGTCATTGCGGAACGCAAGAACCTCTTGATCACCACCAAGAAAGCCTTTTCGAAACGCTATCGCATAGATGTGCGCATCAATGCTGAAGTCGTGGCCATCGATAGGCCGAACAAAGAGTTAGTCGTCCGAAACCTTGTTTCAGGGGAACAATACCGAGAATCTTACGATAAGATCATTCTCGCTCCTGGAGCGGAACCTATCAGACCCCCGATACCGGGAATCGACCTGGACGGGATCTTTCACCTCCGAGACATCCCCGACTCGGACCGCATCAAGGCGATGCTCGACCAGGGGAAGCCCGAGACGGCCGTAGTGGTCGGCGGTGGTTTCATCGGCCTGGAAATGGCGGAAAACCTGGTAGGTCGCGGGGTGAAGACCACGGTCGTCGAAATGGCCGAACAGGTCATGACGCCCCTGGACCCTGAAGTGGCGGCCATGGTTCATGCCCATCTGAAGGAGAACGGCGTAATCCTCGAACTGGGTCAGCGGGTGGAATCCTTCCGCCGGGACCACGGCAGCCTCGTGGTCGCGACGGGGCAGGGCAAGGAACTCCCGTGCGATATGATCGTCTCAGCCATTGGGGTGAAGCCGGAGAACAAACTTGCCAAGGCGGGAGGTCTCGAATTGGGACCGCGAGGTCATATCCGGGTTGATGCGGCTATGAGGACTTCGGATCCGGACATCTACGCGGTGGGAGACGCCGTGGAGATCAGGGACCTGGTTACCGGTTTGCCCGCCACAGTCGCGCTGGCCGGCCCCGCGAACAAGCAGGGGAGAATCGCCGCCGACAACGTCATGGGTCGGAAATCGCTTTACAACGGGGTCCTCGGGTCATCGATCGTGAAAGTCTTCAAGCTGAGCGTCGCGGGAACGGGCGCCAATGAGAAGACCCTCGTGAAACACGGGATTCCTTACCGAGTAAGTTATACGCACTCCGGTTCACACGCCTCCTATTATCCGGGAGCGGCGCCGATGGCGATCAAGCTGATCTTTTCTCCCGAAGAAGGGAGGATTCTGGGCGCTCAGATTGTCGGAGAGGAAGGAGTGGACAAGCGGATAGACATTGTGGCTACCGCGATCCACGGTGGCATGACCGTCTTCGACCTCGAGGAGTTGGAACTGGCCTATGCCCCGCCGTACTCATCGGCAAAGGACCCGATCAACATGGCGGGATTTGTGTCCGCCAATATCGTGAAGGGGGACGCGGAGGCAGTCCAGTGGCACGAGTATCCGGAACTCCGCAAGCGAGGCGCTGTGCTTGTGGATCTGCGGTCCAAGAAAGAAATCGAAGCAGCGGGAAGCATACCGGGGGCTCTGCACATTCCCCTGGACGAACTGAGGGACTCGCTCGAGAGCCTCGATAAAGAAAAGGAGCACATCCTCTTTTGCGCTGTCGGCATGCGAGGTTATCTGGCTCATCGAATCCTGAGGCAAAACGGGTTGAGGTCGTGGAACCTGAGTGGTGGTTACCGAACGTTTATCGCCGCCAGGGAAGAGATCATGCGAGAGTCCCCGGACGAGGAACTCTGGCTCAGCGAGTAGCACCGGGCACTGCGGCGACACCAAGTCGCAATCCCAAAAGCAAAGCTGGAGAGACCTTCTTTGGGCAAAGCGGGTCTCCCCAGCTTATTTCGTTGAAACTGAATCGGTATTATCCGGCAGACTCGGGGATCGCCGAAGGGGGCTGGCGTTTCGTCAATCCTTTCGACCTCAAGAGCTGCAACCGCTTCTTGACCGCCTCTTTGTTCCGATCCGTGAGTAGGTCAGCAATTTCACGGTTGCTCATCGGCACGGTCAGAACAACCAGGTCTTCCCTCAGCGTCCAGGCTTTGGGCGAGGTATTCCTCTTGAGACCCATAAGGACCTTCAGCTCCTTGGAGTTGAACTGTCGCAGCAGCGAATGACTCTCTCTGATCTGGTCGAGGCGCCGTTTCAACGCCGCGTCGACAGGCGGGGGCGGAACGTAGTAATTATCGTCGGGCTCGAACTCAGTGGCCGGTTCCCCCTCGAGCCACGTTTCGAAATCCTTGTCATCGGCCCACCACGGCTCGTCGAGACTCGTTCGAGCAGCCTCCGTCTTAATCCTTTTCCCTTTGCGTTCTTTGTTACCCACAGCGTCCCTCTCTTCCCTTCCGTGTTAGTGAAGTAGCTTCGAGGAAACACTGTGTCAAGCCAAAATGTTCACAAAGAAGCACCTGACCTAACCTCGCGTATCATTAATTTCGGCATCTGGGGCCGTTGAGCAGCCATGATCAGGATTCATTAAGAGGGGCAAAAAAAATCGTGCCCGCAATAATGCTATAGGACGCTCGCAGAGCCACTCGGCCGACACTTCGGGTGCAAGAATCCGCGCCGTTCAAGACCGTTCATCATCGAGGCCCCGCGACTCGGATGCCCGTCACCACCAGGACTGCCCCAAAGGTGGCGAGGAAACAGACCGAGAGGGCGGAGTCCGAAAAAATTCCGTGGTCTTCTCTTTCAACCGATCGTACGGGTCACGAGCCGCCTCGGGGGAGTTGCCCGATCGGTGTGCCGCGGCCACCGCAGCTCCGTGCGCAGGTACATCCACAGGGTTGCGCACGCGGATCACCATTCCGGAGCTTACATCGACAACAGCCCTGTCCCGAACCGCCGGCGGAGCGATACCCGGCGCATTTGACGCGCTCTCAGCACCTTGGGCCGCAGTCCGCTGGACGGAGGGCCTCTGTGCCCGCTCCTTTCGTTGAGCGGGTTGCCCGCGAAATCCCTGGGCATTGCGATTTGGAGAGGTCGCGACGGAGGGTTGCGTCACCGTGTTCGCCTGACCGTCCTTGCCGATGGTACTGACCGTGAGTGTGTACGGTCCTCCACTATGGCCTTGCTGGGCCTGCACTGGAGCCGGCTCCTGATTGGCCGGGGCCGGAACCATGCCGTACTGGCTCCCATAAGCATTCGCACCTGAAAAATAGCTCGGTCCTTCCGACCAGAAGGAAGGGCCACATCACCCGGCTCCGACAATGCGAGGAGTCGCAAACATCAGAAGCGCCAAGACAAGACACACCGCTCCAGGCCTGTTGAAGGTCATTTCCGCCTCATTGAGAAGGTTGTCTAAGCTAATGGTTCACAGCGGATTCTACATGGATGCGGCCCATTTGTCATTCTTTTTTTCGGTCAGCCGATGACGCCAGGACTGGTGCAGGACTCGGCCACCGAGAACCCATCGCCTCCCGCAGCGGTTCAGTCGGTCTGGTCTTTGTCCAATTTGATTCTGAAGAATTTTCGCTTTCCGACCTGAACCAGTTGCTCCCGAGCTCCGATCCGGATCTCTTGCACCGGATCTCCGACGCGCACGTTGTCTATTTTGACTGCGCCGTCGTTGAGCAGTCTCCTCGCCTCGGAGGTCGACTTCGCAGTCAGCTTGGCCACCAGTTTGTCAGCGGGGAACGTCGCCTCCTTCAATACCCACAACGGGGCATCCTCAGGGGTTTCTTTTCGCTGAACTATCCGCTCGAAGTGATCTTCCGCGGCGACGGCCGCCTCTTTACTGTGGTATTCCGCGACGATACTCCTTGCGAGAGACTTCTTGATCTGCATCGGATGCAGCGGATCCATGAGATCCTGGTGCTTTTCCACCTCCGCAAGCGCCCGCTCGTAACGATCCACCTCGGCCTGTTCCACATCCGTGAGGAGCGTGAAGTACTTCACGATAAGAAAGTCCTGGATCGACATGGTCTTTCCGAACATCTCTTCGGGGACATCGTCCACGGCGATGTAGTTTCTCGCGGTCTTGCTCATCTTCTTGGATCCGTCAAGCCCTTCGATGAGCGGGGTCATGATCACCACCTGCGGTGGTTGGCCGAACTGGGCCTGGAGGTCCCGGCCGGCAAGAAGGTTGAATTTCTGGTCGGTCCCTCCCAGTTCGACGTGACACTTCAGCGCCACGCTGTCGTACCCCTGCATGAGCGGGTACAGAAACTCGCTTATGCTGATCGGGCTCCCCTCCCGGTATCTCTTCTCAAAATCGTTTCGTTCCAGCATCCTGGCTACGGTGGACCGGTACGCCAGGTCCAGGGCATCGGCGAAGTCCATGGAATCGAACCATTCGCCGTTGTTACGCATTTCGGTCTTTTCCTCGTCCAGGATCTTAAAGACCTGTTTCTTGAAATGCTTGGCGTGCTCCCAGACTTGTTCCTTGGTAAGCCTCACTCTCGCCTCGCTGCGCTCTGTCGGGTCGCCGATGCGGGCGGTGAAGTCGCCGACGAGGAAGATCGAAGTGTGGCCGAGTTCCTGAAAATGTCTCAGCTTGCGAATCGTGACCATGTGACCGAGGTGTATGTCCGCGGCGGTAGGGTCCACTCCGAGCTTTATGCGCAGCGGTTCCTTCTTTTTCAGACTCCAGCGGACCCGGTCGCTCATTTCATCTTGATGGATGATTTCTTCCACGCCCCGCATGATTCTCTTCATTTGGGTCTCAACGTCGGGAAACGACATCCCTGTCACCTTTCATGATTCTTTGGTAGCGGCTTCAGGAAACGCAGAGAGGCAGGCACCTTGCCTATCCGGCCGTGTTTCCTGAAATTCGTGACCGACCTTGCGAAAAGCAGCACTTAGTGCTCGGTTGCGCAAATGCGGTAATGTTGAAGCAGGAGATCGCGGCAGCGGCTCCAGCTTCTGCACTGTAGGGGAGGGCCCCCACGCCCGCCCTGGGCAAGCACAGAGGCCTGGCCTTACCCGTATTCCCCGACCGTGGGCAGCAGTTCCACATCTCCCAATGCAGCACGGTATTTGTGAATCGCGTATAGTGCTGAATTTCACAAATACGGTGTCTTCCTCAGGGTCCCGTTCCCGGGTTTTTCAGTGGGCCGGCCTCTTGCCGGCCGTTCCCAGGAAAGATCTGCCCACCGAGATCGGAAGCATCCGAAGAAGCGACCGAATTTACGCATCCAGGGTGCGTGGACTCCCGAACTGTTTCTGGAGGGAGCGGGCGTCGCTACCAGCGCGAGCGTCCCGGTCCACCATCTTGTTGTCCACCTCCCGGACCGGTTTTCGGGCGAGCCTCGTTGATTCTGAGCGTGCGGCCATGAAAGTCTTTGGAATCCAGTTCCTCTATGGCCCGGAGGCCCTCGTCGCGGTCGGCCATCTCGACGAAACCAAATCCCCGAGATCGGCCGGTCGCATGGTCCGAAATGATCTTTGCCGAGGTCACCGGGCCATACCCCTCAAACAGCTCCTTTAGTTGTTCTTCGTTGGCTTCGAAGGACAGGTTTCCAACATAGATGTTGATACCGTTCATGCTCTGCTCCTTTTGAAAAAAACACCCTTCTGCAGTGCGCACAAGAGCGGGCTGACGGACGCGAATCCGCCGTTATCACGTACTATGAATGCTGGAAGATTGGGGAAGACTTTGACCGCGGGCACGAGGCACATGATTCTCTTCGATTAGTCTTGCATCACGCCCGTGGTCCTGGTCGGCCGGGGGGAAAATACATGATGCGTTCAGCGTTACCTATATCCGAACCATCAGGCCGTGTCAAGCGGCGCACGCCCCGAAATGCACAGCAGGTGCTCAAAGAAGTATCCGACTAGGGAGATCCCGCTGGTAGGACGGTCCCGCGCCGCGCTGGATTGCCGCGATTGAACGATAGAAGTAATCTGCGGGGAAGGGCTTTACACAAAGAAGTTCTCTCCAGGTAACTACGGATCGCGACTTGGTATTAGTGCCGTCCCAAGGCGCCGATTCCGGTTCTGCCGTGCTCCTTGAGCACTCTCACTATGTCTCTGCGGACCTTCAACGGTACGAACGCCTTTGTGGCGCCCGGCGAGTAGGCTCGGCTGAGCGCTGTCGCGCCGTTCTTGTTACGCGTGGTTATGTCGGCCCCACTATCGAGCAGCAGGTTCACGACCTCGAGGTGCCCCATTTCTGCGGCGAGCATGAGAGGGGTGTTCCCGTCCTCATCGGTTGCGTTCAGATTTACGCCGCTCTGTACCTGCGATTGAACGAGATCCATCTGTCCGTTCCTCGCCGCCTCCAGGAGAGCGCCCGATCCCTTATCTTTTTCGTAGCCCGCAAGCAGTGAGACTATCTTTTCATGGCCCGTCTCCCGAGCAAGGAGGAGAGCGGTCGCACCCCGATCGTCCTTCAGATTCGGGTTCGCTCCGTATTTGAGAAGCAGCGTCGCTGCCGCATCACGCCCCTCGGTCGCTGCGTGCATCAGCGCCGTGACGCCTTCCTTGTCGCGACTGTTGGGATCCACTCCGCTCTGCAAGAGCCGGTTCAGCTCTGGAATGTCCTCGCGTTTCACCGCCTCGACCAACTCGCTTGGGGGTTGCTGACGGGCAACGGTTTCTTTCTGCTCTCTCTGTTCGTCGGAAGACTGACGCGTCGGCGCTGGTTCGGCCGCCACCGGGGTCGAGGAATGCGTGGGAGGGACAGAGGCCTGTGTCCGGTCAGGCGGCTCCAAGGCAGGTTGTGCCGGGGCAGCGGACGTCCTTCCCTCGTCCTGTGGGGGGGTGGCAGCGGGCGGCTCAGGCGCAGCATCTTCCGGCTTTTCCGGAAGGGCGGCGACGACCTCTCCCTGGGCGGCGATCTTCTCCGGTTGTTTCACGGCGTCTTCGGGTTTCGTCGAAGCCGGAAGCTCGTCCGCGCTCTGCTTGGTGGTGCTCGTGTCAGGCTCAACCCGTGCGGATGCCATCGATTCCGTCTCCGGGGACAGCGCGCCCGGCGAGCGTTTCAGCCCATCTGGTGTCTTGAGCGCCGGCTCCGGCGGTTTCCGCGCTTTGGCAACTTGCGAGCGAGGGGCGGGTGGAGGTGGTGCGGGTTCACCCGGAAAGGGTATGAGTTCCAGGTAGAAGCCGATCCCCGCTGCGATCACTACCACCGCAACCAGTGATGCTGTTGCAAGGAGGAACGCTCGCCTGCCACCCCGCGGCGCTTTCGGTGCGGCGGGCGGTTCAGGGAGAGGTGTCTCTTCCTGTGCGTCGAGATCCGGCTCGGACCCCATATCCAATTCGATGTCAGCCTCTTCCTGAAACCGAGGCCCTCCCGGGTAGGGTGGAAGCGAAATCTGGCCATCCCAGGGATTTTCTGGTTCCTGAGGTTCCTGCACCGTTGCCTGTTCCTCAGGAGTCCGCTGGGGCTGGTCCGTCGGTTCACCGGTCTCCGCGCCCTCGCGACCGTAGCCGCACTTGGGGCAGGGGGCCTGGTCAAAGACTTTCGACGCGCCGCAGACGGGACAGATGGCGCCCAATTCCTGGGTAGCCGCCCACACCGGTACTGTCTGGTCTGCGACCAGGTCAGCAGGGCGAAGTTGGCCGCGTTCCAGCAGCTTGGTAAACATCGCGTCGAGCTGCTTGCGAGACAGGCGGTATTTCTCCATCAGTTCGGAGTCACCCTGTCCCGATGTTACATCTTTCACAAATTCATCGACACTTATCTTGCGCTTTGCCATAACCGATCCGCCGTCCGATGCCGAGATGCGGTGGAAGTCTTGGGGGTGACGGGAGGTATCGATTTCCTCGTCGCCGGTTGGTCGATGAAATCGTTAGCACCGAGTCATCCTCGGTGGTAATGACCAAACCAATCCCTCCCGACTAGCTGTCGCTCCGAGTGTCTCATGCTACCAGGGTCCGCGCAAAAGAGTCAACCAAGAAGGGAACCCCCTTGCCTGCGAGCGGCACCGGCCGTGAGTTGTGGCCGCGGACGCGATCACGGCAATGGGCTTGGGCCCTTTTCCGCAACGAACGCAATACTTGCCGATGAGGCCACCACGATGACCGAACCGATGTTGTGAACGATCGCGCCCATGACCGGGGAGAGGATGCCCCAGCCACCCGCCAGGATCGCGACCACATTGAAGAGCAATCCGAACGCGATGTTCCACTTGATCGTCCGAAGCGTTTTCCTCCCCAACTCGATGAGAAAGGGGATCTTCGAGATATCATCGTGCATCAAGGCCACGTCTGCGGTTTCAAGCGCCACATCGGTTCCGGCCGCTCCCATAGCAATGCCGACGTTGGCTGTGGCAAGAGCGGGGGCATCATTGATTCCGTCGCCCACGAACAGCACAGTCTTGCCGGAGGCCTGAAAATCGCGGATGGTCCCGAGCTTGTCTTGAGGCTTCTGTTCGGACCATGCATCGGTGAGGCCGACCTCCTGTGCCACGAGGTGAACCGACCGCCCGTGATCTCCCGAGAGGATCCCGACACGCTGGATTCCCAAGGATTTCAGGCGTCGCACCGTTTCTCGGGCTGACGGCCGGACGGGGTCGGAGACACTCATGACTCCGAGCGGTTGGCGATCCTCGTACACCACCAACGGCGTTTCCCCCTTTTCTTTGAAAACCTCTATCTGCTGCCGCAGAGCGGGAGGTAACTCCAGGGTGCCGCCGCCGATGTAGGCGCTTCCTACTTCGACCAGTCTTCCGTCGACGCAGGCTCGAACTCCCAGGCCGATTTCCGTTACCATCTCCTCTGCCCTGGAGAGCGTCACTCTGGCGTACAAGGCGGCCTTGAGCACAGCCCGGGCCAAGGGATGGGTGCTGTCTTGCTCAACCGACGCTGCGCACGAGAGCACCTTTCGCTTTCCAACACCGTCGATCGGCAGGATTGTCCCAATACGTGGCTGGCCCGCTGTCAAGGTTCCGGTCTTGTCGAACAAGACCACGTCGGTCCGGCCGGCCTCTTCAAGAAACCGCCCGCCTTTTACCAGAATGCCCGATCCGGCGGCTCGTCCTATTGCAGCAACGATGGCCGTGGGTGCTGCCAATATAAGGGCACAGGGGCAGCCGACGATCAGGACGGTCACCGCGCGGCTCACCTCCCCGGTGAGTAACCATGCTACCCCGGAGCAGACGAGAATCGTTGGAGTGAACCATGCGGCGTACCGATCCACCAGACTGATGGCGCGCGGCTTGAAGCTCTCCGCGGCAGAGACCAGCCTGATGACCTTGCCGAGCGTCGTGTCTTCACCGAGGAATTGTGCCTCGATTTCGATGACGCCGTTCTGATTCAACGTTCCGGCATAGACCGCGTCCCCTGAGGCTTTCTGTTTCGGAATAGGCTCTCCTGTCATGGAGGATTCGTCTACCGCGGTAACCCCTGCGACCACCGTCGCGTCGACAGGAATGCGCTCGCCCGGCCTTACGAGAAGAATGTCACCGACCTTTACGGCTTTGACCGGGACGGTCTGCGGCTTGCCGTCGACCAGCAGCGTCGCCTCTTCCGGTGCGAGGTTCATGAGGGACTGGATAGCCCGCTGGGCAGCGCCGCTCGTGATCCGCTCGATGAGCGACCCCAGCACCATGACGAAACTCACCACTACCGCAGTCGAGAATTCTCCTAAGAGTATGCTCGCGATCAGGGCAAGACTGACGAGTTCGTCCACATTGACCCGCCGCTGCACCAGACCCCTCATTGCGCCCCACACGATAGGCAACCCGTTGACGGCGAGGGACGCCAGCATGAGAGCCAACCCCAACGTGGTTTGTCCCTCATGCTTCAAGTCCCAGAGATAGCCGGCAAGGCCGAGCAATCCGCCGAGACCTACCCGGTAGATGTCCTTCGACCGAGACAGTTCGTGGTAAACCCCGAGATGACCGAAACGACCGATCATGGCGACCTCTATTTGGTGAACTTGAAAAAGATGTCCGTGACCTCGCGGATCAGCCGTTGGTGGTCCGTATCGTTTCGGATGGCCTTGGAGACGCATCCCTTCAGGTGATCCTCCAGCAGCACCATGCCCAAAGAGCGCATCGCTCCGACCGTAGCGGCGATCTGCTTGAGAACGTCCATACATTCGCGGTCGTCCTCCACCATCTTGCGAATGCCTTTGACTTGACCGTCGATGCGACTGATCCGGTCGATGAGTTTCTTATGGTCGTCCCCGCAGAGTGCCATGCGAGCCTCCGGTTCATACCTATACCTAGTATGAGTATATCCCCGCTGACAAGGACGTCAAGCGCGTTGCTTCCGCCTGGCAATCCTTTTCGTAAGTATTGGGTCTCGCCTGGATTTCTTGCTCTTGGCTGTTGAGTAGGGCCGGCATCTTGCCGGCCACTCTTTCGGAACCAATTCTCCCGTCGTCGCCGTTCCGGTGACCGAATCCCGGCTGCAGGCATGGGTGCGACCAATGGCACCCGAACCGTCCGCACTAGGTGCAGCCTTCGTAGGGTGCGATGAGCGAAGTAAACCGCACCGTTCGAGGTCTGGCACAATGACCGACAGGATGCCGGTCCCACCGACCGGCCAGGAGCCGGAACCCCGCAGGAGACACCGAATTTGTGCAAAGAGGGTTCTCGGCAGGAGACCGCTATCTGAGCGCTTTCTTGTCTACCTTCCCCACCACGGTCAGGGGAAGCTCATCCACCACCTCGATAATCCTGGGGACCTTGTAGGGGGAAAAGTTTTCCCGGGCAAACGCGAGGACCTCTGCCTTCAGTTCCTCGCGGTTCCGATCCTTATGCGACAGACTTGGCTGGAAAACGAGCTTGACCAGGTCCGTGCCCGGTCTCTTGGGATTCGGCACGCCAACGATCGCACAGAATTCGATGGCAGGGTGTTCGTGCAGCTTTTCTTCCACTTCTCTGGAAAAGACCTTAAATCCGCCGACGTTGAGCATGTCCTTGGTCCGGTCGACGATGGTGAAGAAGCCATCCTCGTCCATACGTGCCACATCGCCGGTATGGAGCCAGGCTTCGCCGTCGTGGTTTCTTATGGCGAGAGCGGTTTCCTCGGGTTTGTTCAGGTACTCTTTCATGACCTGCGGGCCGGAGACGATCAGCTCGCCTTCCTCGCCTATCGGGACCTGTCGCGTTCCCGTCTCGATGTCCACAAGTCTCACTCGCGTGTTAGAAATCGGTACTCCTACGGTACCGATCTTTTTCTTTCCTCGTCGCGGGTTCATGGTGATGATGGGGCTGGTCTCGGTCATTCCGTAGACTTCCAGGACCTTTCCTTGGCCGACGACACTCTCCAGCTCCTTGATCGATTCGGCCGGGAAGGGTGAAGCGCCGGACAAACAGAAACTGAGCCGCGAGAAATCGAGTTCACGGAAGTCAGGCGTCTCAAGAAGCATCATATAGAGCGATGGGACGTTCACCAGCATCGTCGGTCTATATTTGGCCATTTCCTGGACAATGTGCTTGGTATCCCTCGGGTTGGGGATCAGGATTTGGGCGCTTCCCATCAACACTGCGGCCAGAGACAGGGCAAGCCCGGCCAGATGAAACATGGGAAAACCCGACAGCAGGACCTCTTTGCCGTACTCGGGTGCTATCCAGACCTTTATCTGCTCGAGATTTGCCGACATGTTGCGGTGGGTGAGGATCGTTCCTTTGGGCAGGCCGGTCGTTCCACCGGTATATTGAATGAGACAATGTTCTTCAGGGGAGACTGCCACGCCCGGTTCACGGTCGGGGGAGGCGGAGAGGAGCTTCATGAAGTCCAGGACGCGTTTGCCTGCAACGGGGACGAGCTGCCCGTGGGGAACCTTCTTGAGAAGTCTGGCAAGGAACCGCTTGATCCATGGCAGAAAGTCGACGATGCCGGTCCCCACTATGATCTTCAGATCAGGGAGCTGATCGGCCACGCCTGCGAGGCGGTGTTGGAGGATCGCATCTACGGTAACCACTGCCTTGGCCCTGCAATCGGCCAACTGGTACGCCAGCTCCCGCGGGGTGAGTAATGGCGACAGGCCGGAACTGGCACAGCCCGCCTTCAGAATCCCGATTTGCGCGACCAGATACTGGGGGATATTGGGAAGATTCACGCCAACCACGTCGCCACGCGCGCACCCCAACTCGATGAGCGCATTGGCAAATCTGTTCGCCTGGCCCATCAGCTGCCGGTACGTCGCAGTCAGCCCGTGAAAATGGTAAGCAGGCCTGTCCGGATACTGGGCCGCAATCCGATCGAACTGATCGATGAGCGCAGCGTCCGGGACCTCTATCTCGGCGTTGATGCCGGGATCGTACAACTTCAACCACGGCCTGTCGTCGTAGATCATCCGAGCCCCCTCACGACCGATATGATGGTGTCAGGTCCTACGTGCAGTGTTCATTCTTCGACAGCCATTCCCGGATTTCTTCGATGACCGGGCCGGCGTTCCGCACCCACTGGAAATGCCCGATCCGGCCCGCAGCCACGTCTCCGGGCAGGAGATGGCAGTAAGTGAGCGGAGCGCGCTCCATCTTCTTGCAGAGGTTGCGTACGGCCCGTTTCGGTGCGAACCAGTCGTCTTCTAAGGAGATCGCCAGGACCGGTATCGAGAGCTGCCTGAGCAGCGTTTCAAAGTCATGGGGACTTCCGGCCACGTTGTAGACACCCGTCAGGGCTTCTCTCGACCAATCCCTGATGACTCCCTTGGACTCGGAACCACCGAATCCGATGATATTACCGGGAAAGTAACCGAGTATGCCCGCGATCCACCTGGCCAGTTGCGTCCCGAAGAGAACCCCGACGTTTGAGGGGAAATCCCAGCCGCGATAGAAGACCGAGCACGCAGCCACGAGGATGAGGCCGTCCACCTCTCCGGGATTGGCGCTCGCGTACAGGGTCCCGAGTTGGCCTCCGAGGCTGTGGCCCAACAAATAGAGCGGGTTGGCGGGGAATCGACCGCGCACCCGGGCAACGATCGCGGGCATCTCGTAATGAACGATCTCGTGATAGCCGAACCGGGAGGACCGCGACGCGCGAACCGAGCTGCATCCGTTGCCTCTCAGATCGGCAGTAACCACCTGGAATCCCTGAGCAACACACGCCAGGGCGAGCGGTTCATAGTACTGTGCGGTTACCCCCATGGCAGGAATGCAGATGAGCACCGGGGGGGTCGCTTCCGAAGAACCGGCGAAAACCGTCACACAGGAAGTGGCTCCGTCAGCAGCGGTGACGGACAGCGTTTCCGTGTGTATCTCAGGTACGGGGCGTTCCATGATCCTACCAGAACGCATGCACAGCGTCTACAGGCCCATGAATTTTGCAGCGATCCCTTTCATGATTTCGTTGGTTCCCGCGAAGATCTGCATCACTCGGACATCCCGCCACGCTCGGGCGATGGGATATTCCTCGCAGTAGCCGTATCCGCCGTGAAGCTGGAGGCATTGATCCGCGACCCTCGTGGCCATCTCGCTGGTCCAGTACTTGGCCATGGAGACCTCTACCACGATATTCTTCCCCTCCATGTGGTCCACAACGAGCTTGTCCAAGAAGGTGCGGCCGAGTTTGATCTCCGTGGCCATCTCCACCAGCTTGAACTGGGTATTCTGGAACTTGGAGATCGGCCTGCCGAATGCGATGCGTTCCTTGCAATACTTTATGGTCATCTCGAGCATCAACTCGGCGGCAGGGACCGCGCCGATGGCAACCAGGAGTCGCTCCTGCTGGAGCTTGTCCATGAGCATCAGGAAACCGGATCCCTTCTGGCCGAGCCGGTTGGCCTTGGGAATGCGGCAGTCGTTGAAAAAGAGCTCCGCGGTATCCTGGCTGTGCCACCCTATCTTCTTGAGTTTTCTGCCCTTGTCAAATCCGGGCGTCCCTGCCTCCACGACGTAGAGGTCGATGGCTCGATGCTGCTCGGGGACACTCGGGTCGCGCGCGGCAAGCACGAGCAGGTCGCATAGGATCCCGTTACTGATAAAGGTTTTCTGGCCGTTGATGACCACATCATCCCCGTCCTCGACCGCGGTAGTCCGCATCGATGCCAGATCGCTCCCCGCGTTGGGCTCGGTCATGCCGATCGCGGTGATGAGGTCACCGGAAACGCATCCGGGCAGGTACTTCTGTTTCAGTTCTTCCGAGCCGAACGACGCGATGTACGGAACGACCACGTCGCTGTGCAGCGGGACCGCGAGGCCAGAGTGCCTCGTCCGGGTTAGTTCTTCGCACAGGATCACGGAATAGAGGAAATCCGCGCCGAGTCCTCCGTATTCCTCCGGCAGCCACATGCAGAGGAAGCCCTGTTCCCCCATCTTTTTCCAGATGCTCCTCGGGACGATGCCGGCTTCTTCCCATTCGTCCACGTAGGGGGTGACTTCTTTTTCGAAAAATTTCCTCAGCGCCTGCCTGAAGATCCGGTGCTCCTCGGTGTACTGGATGATATCCATGGTGCCGTCCTTACTCGTATTTTCCAACAATGGCAATGCTGCAGACATTCATGAACGGGACCCCGCCAAGATTGTGGGTCATGCCCAACCTCGGGTTGGGGATCTGGCGTTCGCCGGCCCGGCCGTGGAGTTGGAGATACATCTCATACAGCATCCGCAGGCCGGAAGCGCCGATGGGATGGCCGAAGCACTTCAACCCGCCGTCCACCTGAGCGGGCACGCCTCCACCGTCCCGGTCGTAGAAACCGTCCAAAGCGTCGCGAACCGCTTTTCCCCGCTCGGAGATATGGAGATCCTCGTACGTGACCAGCTCGGTGATGGAAAAGCAGTCGTGCAGTTCCATCATACTGATCTCATTCCGCGGATCTTTGACCCCTGCCTCTTCGTACGCCCTGATGCTCGCTTGCGACGTGGTGAGGAAGTGATCGCCGTCCCAGCGGTTGAAGCCCATCTCTTCTCCACTGCTCAAGGCCAACTGGAGCGCCTTGACCGAGACGAAATCCTTCTTCCCCATTTCCTTGGCCCGTTCCACCGTGGTGACGATCGCGCAGGCAGCACCATCGCTGACGCCACAGCAGTCGAAAAGCCCCAGCGGATGCGCAATGATCGGCGCGGCAAGCACCTGGTCCATCGTCACCGGTTTCCGCAAGTGCGCCTTCGGATTCAGAGCGCCATTGGCGTGGCTCTTCACCGACACGTGGGCGATGGCACGCTTGAGTTCCTCATCGGGAATCCGGTACTTTGCAGCGTACGCGGTGGCAAGCTGCGCGAAAGCGCCGGGAGCGGTAATGTTAGGCCACCAGAGCCAGCTCAAGGAGCCCCAGCTCGACCCCGGGTTGGGGAGACCACCGTACCCGGTATCCTTGAGCTTTTCGACTCCCATGGCGAGGCAGATGTCGTATGCGCCTGAAGCCACCGCATACACCGCGCCGCGGAACGATTCCGTGCCGCTGGCGCAGAAGTTCTCGACTCGGGTTACCGGAATCAGCGGCAGGCGGAGCGTCATGGAGAGCGGCAGACCGCTCTTTCCCACATTCACCTCATCCATGCAGGTGCCGAGCCATGCGGCCTGAATTTCGGCCGTCTCGATCCCCGCGTCGCCCAGGCACTCGGTGAACGCCTCCACCATAAGCTCTTCGGCTCCCATGTCCCACCGCTCACCGAAGCGGCTGCACCCCATGCCGATTATCGCAACCTTGTCTCGTATTCCTGTAGCCATGGTCAACCGTCCTCTCAGAACTTGAACAGCTTCTCGATGAGCTGAGATTTCATCAGGTCGCCCTCTATCTTGAGCTTGCCTGAGGTGAACGCCTGCATCGCGTTGAGCTTGCGTTGAATCAATGCCAGAAAATCCTCATCGGACATGACGATTGTCGTGGTGGGTTTCTCGTGCACCCCTTGAGCCACCTCACAAGCGCCGTCCTTGATCTGCACGTACCACTCGCCTCCACCCGGACCCGTGATGCGGTACTGGAACACCACGTCCACACCGGCTGCCTTGTCTGCCTGGAAGGCCGCGGGCATCCGATCGAAGACGCTCTTGGCAGTCGGGGTTCCGCTGGGAGCCGCTGCCTCCGCGGGTTTGGGACTAAAAGCTCCCACCATCTCGGCCAGGGCGGGGTTCAATCCACCGTACTCTTTTGCTCCGGTCAGGTCGTTGATGGCGCTCCACTGCTGATGGATCTGCTCCGGTGTCGGTGGGGTCTTGCCGTCGCCTACCACCGCGCCCGGTCCGGTGAGCACCGCGGCCCGATTGAAGCACCCCATGCCTGCATTCACGATCATGCCCGTTTCCGTGCAGTCCTCCGAGGTGAGGTACAACACCAGCGGCGCGACGAATTCGGGCTTCAACTTCTCCAGGAGGTCCGGCGGCAGGATGTCCTCAGTGAGTCTCGTTGCGGCAATGGGAGCGACCGCGTTCACCTTGATGTTGTACTTCTCTCCCTCGAGCTTGAGCGCGTTCATGAAGCCGACCAACCCCATCTTGGCCGCGGAGTAGTTCGTCTGGCCGAAATTGCCGTACAACCCGGCCGCGGACGTCGTAACGATGATGCGGCCGTAACCGTTGGCTCGCATGCTCGCAAACGCGGCCCGGGTGACGTGGTATGCACCGTCAAGATGCACGGAACGAACTGCCTGCCATTCCGGCGATTCCATCTTGACCAGGGTCTTGTCTCTGAGAATGCCGGCATTGTTGATCAGAATGTCCACCCTGCCGAATGATTCCAGTGCCTTGTCGATAATGGCCTGGCCCCCTTCCGGAGTAGCCACCGAATCGTAGGTCGCCACGGCCTCTCCGCCGAGGGTCTTGATCTCCTCCACTACCTTGTCCGCTGCGCTGGTAGACCCTCCGCCCGAGCCGTCCCGGGCTCCGCCAAGGTCGTTCACCACCACCTGTGCGCCCCGTTTTGCCAGCTCGAGTGCATAGACTCGGCCCAAACCCGCGCCCGCTCCAGTGACGACAGCGACCTTGCCGTCAAATCGGATCTGCCGCTCCGACGGCTTGGCCTCGGGCTTCTTCCCTTCGGGGACCGCTTTCCAGAAGTAGCTGGTGAAACCCCTCTCCGTGTCCGTCAAGCGCTTCCTGAAGGAGAGGCTGACCGGCTGGCCCACGTATACGTCGCCCAGCTCGCAGTCGGTGAAGTCGGCCATAAAGCGGCCGCCCCCCTCGAACTGCACCATCCCGTACACCGCTGGCGGGTCCACCGATACCGCGAGAAGATCGCCGGTGAAGCTCTTGACCGTCGCTGGGACCTCCGAGAATTCGTGCTCCTCCTGAGTTCCCACCGACCGGCAGTCGGGATTGACGCAGACGTCCATCTGAGGGAATTGCGGTGTGCCGCACTGAGTGCACTTGCCGCCGACCATTCCCGTGAGCATCTTGCGCTTGCGCCAGAGCACGGTCATGGCCGTCTGGGATGGGAATTCGGCCCTGATCCCCATTTCCGTTTCGATGAGGTTACGGAATTTCAGGAACTTCGCGTAATTGTCCGTTGTCTTCTTTTTCGCCAGGGACCCGTTCACGCCGAGCCTTCGGGGGAGGCTTAGGATGTTCTCGGTCACCTGGAAGTACAGGGCGTCGCATCCCTGGCCGAATCCCGCCATCAAGAGGCGGTCGCCGGGTTTCGCCTCTTCCAGGGCCTGGACGAACATGGCGAGCGGATGAGCCGCTCCGGTCTCGCCGCAAACCTCGTGGAGGTTGTCCGCGACCTTTTCAGGCCCGGCACCGAGCTTTGCCGCGATTTTCCTGTGCTCGGCCTTGAAAAAACAGGGGAAGATCAGCTTGTCCACATCGTTCATCGACAGGGAAAGCTTGTTGAACAGGCCTGAGATCGCCTCGGGGATGATTTTCGAGTACCCTTCGTCCCGGACCCACCGCTCTTCCCACATGTAATCGTACGATCTCCGGTCGCCTCGATAATGATCGACGAAGTCGTACGCAACCGAGTAGGAGCCCTTGAACTCCGCGATGACGTCGGTGGCGCCGACCAGCAGCGAAGCAGCCCCGTCGCCGAACCACATTTCGTAAAAGTACGCTGCCTTGGCCTCGCGCCTATCCGAGGCAGTGACGAGGGCGCTCTTTACGTCACCTTGCCCTACTGCGGAGAGTGCGGTGATCAGGCCGGTGGTTCCGGCTCGAAGGCTGGACGTGAGATCGCTCGCGATTATATTGTCCTTCAGGTTCAGGGCGGTTTTGACGATGCCCGCGTTGAGGCGGTCGGAAAACGGGAGCGTGGTGGCGCAGAGATAGATCGCGTCTACGGCCCGCTTGTCCCGGCCGCGGAGGCAATCCTGGGACGCGGCCACGGCCATGGTGATGCTGTCTTCATCCCAGTTGCAGAACGACCGCTCCCCCTGGGCCACCATGACGATGGCAGGCGCAAACCAGCCCATGTTCTGATAAATGGCCATACGGTTGAGTCGTAATCTCGGGATGTACCCGCCGTACGAAGTGATGCCGATCATGGTTTGCTCTCCTGTGGTGCGTCAGAACTTGAAGAGTTTCTCGATAAGCTGCGATTTCACCAGATCACCCTGGACCTTCAATTTGCCGGACGTGAAGGCTTTCATCGCGTTCAGTTTGCCGCCGATCAGATCCAGGAAATCGTCCTCGGACATGAGAATGGTCGTTGTCGGGTGCGCATGCGTTCCTACTTCGGATTGGCAGACGCCGTCCTTGACCGTTACGCACCAGTCGCCGCCTCCGGGGCCAGATATCTGGAACTGGAAAACCACGTCCACCCCGGCGGCCTTGTCCGCAAGGAACGCCTCGGTGATGCGGTCGAACACCCCCTTCACGGTAAGTTTCTTCGCGGGAGCGGCAGGCTTATCCGCCTTGGGGGTCAGTGCGTCGAGCATCGCACCGAGCGCTTCGGTCGCGCTGTGGAACTCCTTTGCGTCGTCCAGGGAGGTGATTTGCTTTATGCCGGCCAGCACTTCCTCCGGGGTGGGGACCGCTGTCCCGCTCCCGATGGCCGCGCCGGAGCCGGTGACCACTGCCGCGCGACTGTAATAGCCCATGCCTGCGTTGTAGATTGCCCCGTTCACCGGGCACTGCTCCGAGCACAGGTAGAGCACCATGGGCGCGACAAATTCCGGCTGCAGTTTCGCCTGGAGGTCTTGCGGCAACAGATCTTCGGTAAGTCGCGTGGTGGCGACAGGCGCAATCGCGTTGACTTTGATGTTGTGCTTCTCACCCTCCAGCTTGAGAGTGTTCATGAAACCGACGAGCCCCATCTTGGCCGCTGAATAGTTGGTCTGCCCGAAATTTCCGTACAGGCCGGCCGCCGACGTGGTCACGATGACCCGGCCGTACCGGTTCTCACGCATCCGAAGCAGCGCGGGGCGGGTGACGTTGTACGCTCCATCCAGGTGCACGGCCAGGACAGCGTCCCATTGAGCCGGTTCCATCTTGGCCAGGGTCTTGTCCCGCAGTATCCCTGCATTGTTGATGAGGATGTCGATGCGGCCGAAGGTTTCCACGGCCTGGTTCACGATCGCTTCTCCCCCTTCGGGCGTGGACACCGAGTCGTAATTGGCCACCGCCTCGCCACCCAGAGCCCTGATCTCCTCGACCACCTTGTCCGCGGGGCTGGCCGAACCACCCCCCGAGCCGTCTCTCGCGCCGCCCAAATCGTTGACCACCACCCTGGCCCCGCGCCTGGCCAGCTCGAGGGCGTAAGTCCGGCCCAATCCGGCACCGGCTCCGGTGACCACGGCGACCTGCTCGTCAAAGCGGATACCGCCCCTGCGCGAGCGTTTTTCCATCTCATCCCGGCTGAGCCACTCCACAATGCCGCGATCGATCACCACCTCGCCGGTTTCGGCGTTGATGGTGCGGAAGAGCGCCGTGCCCTCTTCGATCTTCCAGATCTGGGTCTTGAAGGGTATGCCGGGATAGAGAGTCTTCGAGAAACGGTTGCGGAAGCGCTTTATCCGTTCCGGCTCGCCCGGAAACAGGTGTTTGATCACCGCGCGGCACGCATACCCGTGGGTGCAGAGCCCGTGCATGATCGGTTTGTCGAAGCCGCTGGCCCGCGCGAAATCAGGGTCCACATGGAGCGCGAAGATGTCTCCGCTCATCCGGTACAGCAGCGGCTGGTCGGGAGACGACACCCCTTCTTCTTCGAAGTCCGGAGGGCGATCCGGGAATTCCAGCGTCTCTTTGGGAGCGTCCTGGCCGCCGAACCCTCCATCGCGCCGGCAGAACAGCGTAAAGTTGTTGGTGAAGAGCTTCTGCCCGTTGGAGTGGTACGTGTCCGCCTCGGCCACAACCAGGGCCCCCTTGTCCGCACCCTTGTCATAGATGTGGGTGATGGTCCCTTCAGTAGTGAGCTTCCCCTCCACCGGAATGGGATTGTGGAAGATGATCTCCTGCTCGCCGTGGAGAATCCCCGCGAGGTTCGCCTCGGAACTGAGACCCACCTCCGCGAGGAACTCGAAGATCGCGGCAATAGAGAAGCTGGGAATTACCTTGAGCCGGTTTTCGTAACAGTAGTCGAGTTCGTCGAAGCCCGCGCCCACCCCCAGTGCGTAGAGAACCACATCCTTCCACGTGTACTCCCTGGTGACCGGGCCGATCTTCTTGCCGATGGCTTGCAGGTTAAGGGCCATAGCGTCCCTCCCTCATGACTGATTTGCTACCGCTATTCCGCTGCGTCTGAGCTCACGAACGCGGGGATAAGCATGAACTTGAGCGTTTCCTGGACCATTGCGATATAGGGTTCTCGGGCCATCTTGAGCATCCCCCTGAAGAATTCCTCGCCTGAAACGAAGTGATGGATGGAGTTCATCATCGCGAGGATTCTCATGCTGACGTGGTTGGAGACCTGGCGTTTGTCTCGGGCCAGCCCCATGGAGCGAGCGATGTCGGAGATGATTTCAGGGACTTGAAAGTCGAGAACCGCTTCGTCCCGGGTCTTGGCGAAATACCTGAAGAGGACCAGGTTGGAGATCTCGGGGTGCTCGAAGAGGTAAGCGCTGGTCATGTCGATCGCGATATCCATGCGACGATCGAGTGGAAGGCCGTGGATGACCCCTTCGACTTGACCCAGCAATTGCTTGAGGTCGTGGTTGATATCGAGGATGACCGCCTCGTACAGGTCCCCCTTCTCTCCCCAGTGGTAGTAGAGGGTGGAAATGTCCACGCCGACCTCTTCCGCGATCATGCGCGTGGTCGCGCCGTGGAAACCGTATTCCCCGAAGACGCGGCGGGCCGTATTCAGGATACGAGCCTTCATGGAGTCAGGGTCTTTGCGGGCCTTTTCGAGGGGAGAGGCCATGGGGTGCTTCCATCGAATTGTTCCATCAGTTGATGGAGACGATGCACCAAGAATTCCGGCGAGTCAAGAATTTTCTCCGACTCTCATCCGGTCAGTTCTCGGCTGTGCCTTGTGATCTTTCCAGGCTCTGCACCACGTGACCGACTGCCAAACGCTTCCATTCGGGATACTCCGAAAAAGCCTCTGAGTTGTAGACCGCTCTTATCCTTTCTTCGTACTGGCCGACATTCAACATGCTCCACAGATTCTTCAAACCAGTGGAGACGATTGGCTGTGATGAGCCTGGATGTAAGTCTTTGGTGAAGAAACATGCCACCGTTTCCACCAACGTGTCGTCCTGACCCATGAGCAGGTCGATGCACGCCTCCAAGGTTTCGCGCTCGGGCCATTCGGACCAGTACGTGAGAATTTCCCCGAGATACGGATGATTCGCCAGGTTCCGATTCTCAGCAATACGAAAAAGCCTCTGGGCCATGAGTCGTTGTGCTCCATTGAGAGAAAAATTGTCTATCGACATTCTTCTCAGGAAGCTTTCAGGAGGGTGCTGATCCTGCCACGCGTCCCCGGGTCTGTTTATCTGTAGATCGGAAAGAAGGCAGACGACCTGCCCAATGTCAGCCTCTGGGTTCTCAACAATCTCGTGCAGCAGTCGCTTTCTAGCTTCAAAGCTATTGAGACCATTGATCAGTGCCCAGAATAAACTACTGCGCTGTGCCTCCTCAGCTAGGTTCCCGGAAGTGAAGAGGATTCTTACCAAAGATCGAATTTGGTCCTCTGAAAGACTTCCATTCTCGCATACTGCCTCTATTTCGAGCCAAAAAATGCGCAGGCGTCCCTTTCCGTGCAATTCACCCAACCTCCTGGAGAGCTGCTCAGGATCTGAGGCACACGCGAGTATCTCCTCTAGCTCCTCTTGCCCAAAATCAGTTGGTTCCAACGATAGCTTGAAGTACCTGTTAAAGAAACTGGGATGGCAGATCCGTTTCTCGGCACGCCAATTGACGCGTTCGTGTCGGCCGACTTCAGTTCCACCATATGCAGCTGCAAGTTCTGGGAACAGGGTTTTGAGCGCGTCCCTTATTGTGTCTTTGGCAATCTCGCTCAATTCAGGAATCCTGCTATCCCAATTCTCTTTGATAGCTTGGTTGGCTTGTAGCTCCCGCTTCTCGTCTCGAAAGGCAGTGGATATATTCCAGGTGCGAATTCTGAGCTCGACTAGCGTCTCAAAATTCTTACGAATTTCGTCATAAAGATGAGGAAACCGAATCTGGATTGCGGTCAGGTAAATGAAATCGCGGAGGTTCACATCATCTTTCATGAGTCCCCATCCGAACCGGAATGTGTTGAGAAAGCGCAGGACGTCTCTGAAATTCCTGAAGAAAATATCCAGGTGGTCTGTATATATCTCTTCCCAAGCCCTGGCGTCCCATTTGTCCTTGGTGATGTCTTTGAGGGCCTTCCTGAGAAACTCTTTGAGCTTCGATGGGTCGGGATCGGGAATGTCAAGCGGTACGTTGACGACCTTTTCCAGGTACCGTTCTCCTATGTCTCCTTGGACTTTTGAGAGGGCATTGAGGACGACATTCTTGTCGAAAGCAAGGACGTAAACGATGTTCTTAAAATCTGCTAGAGACTTGACTAGCTGGAAGACCTGCCTGATCTCTGTGTTGTTTAACCTGTCGACATCATCAATTATGATTATTATCCTCCGAGATTGTCCTTCCAGCAGCCCATTGAGTTCTTCTTTCAAGGTGGTGAGGTCCTCAGATCGTTCCTTGCCAAAGGTCTCGAGAGCGTCTCCACCCGACTCCAGTACCTGCTTTAGCAGTTCCGCGGCACTCTTTACGCCTGGAATTAATTCCAGAGGACGCAGGAACTTGGCATATTTCTTAAGCTTCTCGCCGAAGTCCTTGACTTGGTTGCCTAGGTCACTGCGATTGAGAACGGTGGACAAGTGAGCGAAGAATTGGCTTATCAGTTGATTCTGATCGGAAAAATTCCATGGATTGAAGCGGCAAACAATGGGCCTCGCTTCCGGCGGACTCTTCCGGGATAGCTTTTCGATGTAACCGGTCATCATGTTAAGGATCGAGGTCTTTCCACAGCCCCAGTTGCCATTGAGGGCAAGCACAAGGCTGCTAGTCGGCTTGTATCGGCGAATAGTCATCGCGACCGATCGTGCGAAACCCGCTCTTCCGAGTGCGTCATCCCTAGTCGATTGTATGGGCTGGTCAGGGTTGAACATGAGCTTTCTCCAACATTATGGCACCATTCGAGACCGTGTGCAGAATCGACAAGAGCCTTTTATCGTCGGTAACCATTCCAGATTCCTGATTGCGCGAGAGGTAACAGAAGCGGAGCAACTTGGCAAGGGACTTCTTTAAAACTCCGGGAATGCGCTAAAGAGCGGTTCCCGACCGCGCTCGGAAGGACGAGGCCTCCTGCGGGTCGTCTGCCATTTTGATAGAAATTGGGCGAACCAGGGTCGTCACCGCGGCGAAGGCAGGGGTCCAGGACATGTTGAATCCCGCGAGACGCGGGACTGGATTCCGGCCTCCGCCGGAATGACGGACAAAGAGGACCCTGTCTTGGGGCCAAGCTGAGCACTCAAGCGTCCCGCCGAGGTGCATGCTTACGCTGTCGGCAGGGTGGCCCCGACGTTATACGTCTGGGTCCCGCAGCGACAGGAGGTGTTGGCGGCTTACAGAAAACTATTTGTAGCGTCGCCACCCGGACGCGGTAGCGTTCGGGCCACCCGCGCCCCAGAGGGGCGCACCGGGAATAGCCACGGGTTTCAACCCGTGGAATGAGGCGTCCGACCAAGGTACGAACACGACCCTGAAAGGGTCGACCAATTCCGAAATCGGTGGACCCCTTCAGGGTCCGCGTGTAGTGGGTTGTGCGCTTGCATTTCGTGGGTTGAAACCCACGGCTACTCACAGTATGCCCCTTCGGGGCATTCCCGAGAGCGTTCAGCGGCCGAGACACGCGAAGCAGATTCCGTTGCTTCCATCACATAGGTGGATAGTTCCGCGGTCAGCGTCCAGAATCTGCCAGATCTTTCCCCGCGAGCTTGCGCAACGCGGCCCCCAATCAGAACGTCTCGCACATATCCAAATGCCCGTCGCGGCACATGCAGCTCGATCCTTTGGGGCAGCAGCCGGCAACAGAGTCGTTGACGCACATTTCGCATTGGTAATAGTTCAGGGGACAGCCGGTCAGTTTGCTCATGGGGACCGGCTTTCTCGATTTCGATTGGGAAGAGGATTGCTCGTCCATTTCACTTCTCCTCTCAGCATTTCAGCAGATTGAAGTCACCAGCGCGCTTCCTTTATGATAGTCATTTTCCAGGGACGCGCGGGTGCAATAGCGTAAGCGCACTGCCAGTTCTGGCTGGTCCCTCAGGGGGAATCATGAGCGCGAAAGGGGTCTTCATTGGGACTTCGGGCTGGACCCACGACGACTGGGCAGGGGTCTTCTACCCGAAGGAAGTCCGGGGCGCAGATCGCCTCACCTACTACGCGACCCGCTTCGACAAGGTGGAGGTCAATGCCACATCTCCCGGTACGGGTGCCTCCGATGCGGTGGATCTCTTCTACATGCCGGTACTGATGGTCAGGCGCTGGACCAGGTCGCGCAGACCTCCCATGTCGCTTTTTGAAATCTTGATTATCTCCCATCCGGCGACATATTCACCGAAGGCATCTCTTCTCTTGATCCAGCGACAGGTAGCTTCGAGCACGATGGGGGGCTGAATGGTGAATACATCGGAGCGTATGAGGAAGGTCCGAACCTCGCCAACTCTCGTGGTTATGCCGGCGACCTGCAGCCCCTTTTCATTGATGTCGTTGACGATCCCCTTGATGGACAGATTGGTGGCATCGTGCACGTGAACTGAGAAAAGGGTGTACCCTCGTGGGAGAACACGTTTCTGACTGACATGAGCCTGCAAGAACTTCTGGCGTTCTTCGACCTCGGCGTGCTTCAACGCTTTCGCCTCTTGGAGCTTCTTCAGGATGGTCATCAGCTCCGTGGGAGAAATCTGATACTTCTCCATGATCGGGATATCACCCATGCCGGACTGGATGTCCTTCAGAATCTCGCCGGTATTGATGGTTCGTCGTTCGGTCATTCCAACCTTCCCCCTCCACCGCTGAATCAGGGACACCGGGATGTTACCACGGACCGGCCTCGATGCAAAGCGTTATGGTGCAGACGTTCTTCACGCGGGGCGCTCTAGCTCGTATCAGATTCGCTTTCTTCTCTCTTCCGAGCCCGGCGCTTGAGCCATTCTCCGCCAATCAGACCGGCAAGGGCCGCGATGACGGGAAACACCACAAACACCACGATGACTATTGCTGCTATTACCTTCAAGACGGTCATTCACGAACCTTTCGTTTGCCGGCCAATCACTCGATATTATAGGCGCATCAGCATGTTTAGTGTGCGTCAAGAATCTCGCGCACCTTTCTCGCCAGGTCGTTCAAATTGAAGGGCTTCTGCATGAAATGCAAACCTTTGTCGAGAACCCCGTGATGCACTATGAAATTCTCCGTGTACCCGGATACGTACAGGACCTTGAGGTCGGGACGTTGGGAGGACAGAGCGTCGAACAGGCGTCGTCCGTCCATTTGGGGCAGAACCACGTCGGTCAGCAAGAGGTCGATCGGTCCCTGGTGAGTGTTGCAAATCTCTATCGCTACCCCGGGATCGGGCGCCGAGAGGGTTCGATACCCAAGGATTTCCAGTGCCTCGCAAGCAAGTTTCCGCACGATTTCCTCGTCTTCTACCACGAGCACGGTCTCGTTTCCACGTGGCCTCGATCCGGGTTTCCATGTTTGAACGGGGGCGTCCTTCAATGCTTCTGTCCGAGGGAGATAGACCTTAAATGTGGTGCCTCGGCCCAGTTCGCTGTACACGCTGATATGCCCTTGATGCTGCTTGACGATACCGTACACCGTGGCCAGTCCCAGCCCGGTCCCAACACCCTTTTCTTTCGTGGTGAAGAATGGCTCGAAGATTCTGGTAAGCGTTCGCGAGTCCATGCCCTGCCCATCGTCACTGACTGCGAACATCACGTACGGTCCGGGCCTCACTTCCGGGTGTATCCGACAATAGGCATCGTCCAGGAAGGCATTGCTCGTTTCGATCGTCAATTTGCCTCTGTCGGGCATGGCGTCCCTGGCGTTGACCGCCAGATTCATCACGATCTGCTGTATCTGCACGGGATCGACCTGAACCATACCCGCAGCCGTGTCCAAGACGGTTTCGAGTTCGATGTGTTCACCGATGAGCCTCTTCAACAGCTTCTCCATATCGCCAATGATCCCGTTCAGGGAGGTAACCCTTACGTCCAGCACTTGCTTGCGGCTGAAGGCGAGGAGCTGTCGCGTCAGACCGGCCGCCTTCTCGGAGGCGCGAGTGATCTGAAGCAACCGTTCTTGGCATGGCCCTTCCTGAGGCAGATCGTTTGACAGCAAGTTTGCGTACCCGATCACAGCCGTGAGGATGTTGTTGAAATCGTGGGCGAGGCCACCGGCCAATTGTCCGATGGCCTCCATTTTGGCTGACTGGCGCAACTGCTCCTCAAGAAGCTTTCGCTGAGTGATGTCGGACAACACCACCAGCATCCCCGCTGGGGCTCCTGCGTGGTCGTGATAGCGCGACGCACTCACGCTGACCTCCAGGACCCGCCCGTCTTTGGTGTACCGTTTCGTCTCGAAACCGCTGCGAGGAATCCCGTCCTGAATAAGGCGCTGGATGGTGGCCAGTGAGACTTCTCGCTCCGAATCCGGGACAAACGGTATCCGTTCCCCTGCAATCTCATTGAGGTTCCATCCGAAAAGCCTCGTGAACGAGTCATTCACGTATTGGGCCCTGCCCTCCATGTCGTAAATCACGACTGCATCGGGAGAGGAATCCAGAAGGGATCGGTAAAGCTCTCGCTGCCCTTTCGATTCCTCGTACAGGTTCCTGTACTTTTGCTCGCTTACCCACAGCTCCTCTTGCGCCCTCACTCGCTCGGATACATCCATGATGGCTGAAATGAGACCTTTGTTCCCGCTGTTCTTCGGCAGAAGGCCGACCAGCAATACGCCATGAAAAAAGGAGCCATCCTGGCGTCGGAATCGCGCTTGAGTCTCGAAGGGGGTGCCGGAGGTCACGCTCGTCTTGAACAGTGCCAAAACCCTTTTATACTCCTCCTGTGAAGAGTAGAAGTCCCGGGTCCTTTGGCCCAAGCATTCCGCTTCGCTCCTGTAGCCGAACATCCGCAGCATAGCCGGGTTCGTCCACCTGACGATTCCGCCTTGGACATGGGTAATTGCCGTGGGTGAAGCAGAAAGGATGGTTCTGAGCATCTGTTCGCTCTTCCGCAACGCTCCTTCGGCCAGTTCGCGTTCGCGGACCTCTTGTTGCAGCCTTTCTCGAGAATCTCTGATGCTCTCGAACAGGGGGCGAATCGCGAGGATTCCCAGGAACATCAAGAGAGAGACGGCAAAGGCGATCAACTCGTTGGACAGGTTGGCCATGTCCAGCGGTCGCTCTGCGGGGAACCAGTAGAACGATATGAGCCTTCGACCAGCCATGAGGATCAGCGCTGTCGAGATGAGAAGCCAGGCCATTTGTTTGCCGGTGACTCGAATCAGCCTCAAAGAGAGCAGAGCAGCTCCTGCTTGGAGAAAAACGGCCGATCCCACTACCACATCCAGTGCTTCCTGCATCGTTTATCCTCGTGGATCGCCGCAGCAGGTCTTCCTGCCGCGACAATCATTACTCCTGTGCAATTGCCGGGGTGCTCTCCCATCGTGGTGACGCTCTTTATTTCTCCCGAATCCGCTTCACCCATTCCGGCACCGACGCGTCAGGAACACAATCTCCGGAGGGAATGTAAGGCTTCAGGTCAACTATGGGGGTACCATCGAAGGCATCGATCCGGTCCACTGTAATTCTGTTGTGTTCGACAGATCCGATTCTGCAAACGGAAAATCCTATCAGATTCGGCCGGAACGGTGAACGCGTGGCAAACACTCCCGTTAGCGGATTTGTCGTGTCACCGCGGGGGTGAACTCTGAGGACCGTTCGTCTGTCGGGTGAGTCGTTCCGATCGAACCAGTAGAACACCATAACATGAGAAAACTGCTCCAGGCCTAACAAGGCATCTCGAAAACGGGGAAAGATTTCGAGCACGGTCGTCTGTTGGTTCTTGACCACCCGTCCCACGGGTTGCATGGAATAGCTTTCAGCCATGGCCTGCGGAGCACACCCCAAAAGAGCGAGGACGATAAAGAGCGCGTAAAAGCGCTGCCTCATTGGTAACCTCCCCTCGTGATTCCGATGGGTTGGGTTTGTCCCGGCGAACGGTTACCATCACGGTTCATCGTATTCCTTTCCGCGAAAAAAGGGAATGACATGGCCGCCAGTACGTTTCACGACGTCCCGCAAGTGATCTTATCAGATACCCATGCCGAGTCGCGGCTCTTTTTCTCGGGAGCGGCTCAAGAGTTCTCGTGCTCGGTCCTTCCTTGTGGTATCATAGAATTGTTACTTCCTTGTCTTTTGCCTCGGTTTCGTGCCCAGCCTTTCCGCAGGAGGCCCGGATGAACCAGCAAGGCAAGACCAAAGAGCAACTCATCGAAGAACTGCGCGAGTTGCACAGGCGCACTGCAGTACTTGAGTCTTGTCTCGCAGCATTGAACCACGACACAGGACTGCCCACGGGGGGACCGAGTCCGAGGGAAACAGGCGCTCCCGGCGCTCAAGCGCGGATGCGTGGTACGACTGAGCTGGCCGAAGCCAACGGGCTCGTGAAAGCTGAAACAGAAGAACGGAAGCAGGCGGAAACCGCTCTGGGGCTGTCAGAAGAGACGTATCGCCGTCTGGTTGAGAACATCAACGATGTGATCTTTTCTCTGGATGTCCAGGGACGTTTCACCTACATCAGTCCGGTCATAGAGCGTTTTGCTCACTATGACGTAAGCGAAGTCATTGGCCAGCCGTTTTATCGCTTTGTGCACCCGGACGATCTTGACATCGTGTGGGAAAAGTTCAAACAAACCCTGGCCGGCAATCTGGAAGCACACGAATTCCGAGTATTCGCTAAGGACGGTTCCCTGATCCACGTGCGGACCTCCAGCCGCCCGTTATGGGAGGGGAGCCGACTTGTCGGCCTGACAGGGGTCATGGCTGATATCACGGAACGTAAGAAAGCGGAAGAGGCCCTCTGGGAAAGCGAGAGCAATCTGCGCACCCTGATGGACCTCATGCCGGATCCGTTGGTCGTCTACGATCCTCAAGGCTGTGTCACCTACGTTAATGACGCCTTCGTGAAAACCTACGGCTGGTCCCAGGACGAACTCCTCGGCACTCGCATCGACTTCGTTCCCCCTGAGGAGGCGGAGAAGACCAGGGCTGCTTGGGAGAGAACCATGCGTCGAGAGCCGATCCTGTTCGAGACTAGGCGGTTCACAAAGGACAGGAAGCTCCTGGATATCGAGGCGACTACTGCTGTGCTGCTCGACCAGCAAGGCAACCACCAGGCCAGCATTGTGATCCACCGGGACGTGACCGATCGCAAGCGAGCGGAAGAGAGGTTGCGCAAGGCGAATGCAGAGCTGGAATCCTTCAGCTATTCCGTCTCGCACGACCTCCGGGCACCGCTGCGCGGGATAGACGGATGGAGCCTGGCGCTCCTGGAGGACTGTGCGGACCAGCTCGACGAGCGGGGGCGAAAGCACCTTGAACGCGTCAGGTCGGAAACTCAGCGCATGGGAAAGCTCATTGACGACCTGCTGGAACTTTCCCGGGTGACGCGCGCGGACATGCGACGTGAGGAGGCGGACCTTTCCTCTCTGGTGCGCTCAATCGCCGCTCGCCTCAAAGACGCCGAGCCCGACCGCCAGGTGGACTTCGTTATTCAACCCGGATTGACGGTACATGGGGATGCCAGGTTGCTTGAGATCCTGCTGGGCAATCTCTTCGACAATGCATGGAAGTTCACCGGAAAGCATGCCTCCGCGCGAATCGAATTCGGTCGGACAGAAACGGAAGGGCAAACAACCTATTTTGTTCGCGACGATGGGGCCGGCTTTGACATGGCTTACGCGAGAAAGCTCTTCGGTGCATTTCAACGCATGCACAAAACGTCTGAGTTTCCCGGGACCGGCGTAGGTTTGGCTACCGTTCAGCGAATCGTGCACCGGCATGATGGGCGTGTGTGGGCGGAAGCGGAAGTCGAAAAGGGCGCGACATTTTATTTCACACTGTAGGAGGGCTCATGCAGAGCAAGGTCATTCTCCTTGTTGAAGACAACCCGAGTGACATCGGGCTCACCCAGCGCGCCTTTGAGCAGGCCCGCATTGGAAACGAGCTGGTGGTCGCTCAGGATGGACAGGAAGCCCTGGATTACCTCTTCGGCATGGGGGAATGGGCCGGAAAGGGCGCGACTGCGCTGCCCGCGTTGGTGTTGCTCGATTTGAAACTGCCGCGGGTAGATGGCCTGGAGGTGTTGAAGCGTATACGAGGAGATGCCAGAACGAAGCGGCTGCCGGTTGTGATTCTTACGTCTTCGGGAGAGCAGCAAGATATGGCGGAGAGTTACGACCTCGGGGCCAACAGCTACATTCGCAAGCCCGTTGATTTTGTTCAATTCGCTGGGGCGGTTCGCCAACTTGGCTTGTACTGGCTGGTGTTGAACGAGCCTCCCCCAACTGAGTGAAGCTGCCATGGACATGGTACTTCGAGTTCTCATCGTTGAGGATTCCGAAAGCGATGCCGGACTGATCGTCCGCCACTTGGAGCGCGCGGGATACAGTCCCATCCACGAACGGGTCGAGACGGCTGAAGAGATGGGCGCTGCCCTGGATCAGGGCGACTGGGACATCGTCGTGGCAGATTACTCCATGCCCCGGTTCGACGCCCTGGCAGCCTTGAGACTCTTGCAGGCACGTGGCCGCGACATCCCGTTTATCGTGGTGTCCGGCAGCATAGGGGAAGACACCGCCGTGGCCATGATGAAGGCCGGGGCCCACGACTACGTGATGAAGGAGAATCTGCCGCGCCTGATTCCTGCCGTGCAACGAGAGTTGGGCGATGCCCAGGTGCGACGAGAACGCAGGCGCGCGGAAGAAGCACTGCGACAGAGCGAAGAAAAATACAGGAACATCCTCGAGACTATTGAGGACAGCTATGTCGAGACCGATCTTGCCGGCAACGTGACGTTCTTCAACCCTTCTACATGCAGAATGGCGGGATATCCCGCGGATGAACTGAAAGGCATGAATTACCGGCAACTGGCCGATGAACCGACCCGCGAGAGAATAAAGGAGGTCTTCCAGAAGATCTACGCGACCGGAAAGGCGGTGAAGATCTTCGCTCACGATCTCATACGAAAGGATGGGACGAGAGCCCACGTTGAAACATCGGTCTCGCTCATAAGGGATGGGCATGGCAATCCAATGGGATTCCGGGGAATCGGCCGCGACGTCACCGAGCGCAGGCTTGCAGAAGAAGAGCGTGCCCGTCTGGCCACAGCTATAGAACAGGCTGCCGAAGGTTTTATTGTGAACGACACGAACTGGATCATCCAGTACGTCAACCCGGCCCTCGAGCGTATCAGCGGGTATGAGAAAAATGAGATTATCGGCCAGCATCTCCGCGTTTTCAAGAGTGGTAAGCACGGTAAGGAGTTTTACCGGCAGATACGCGAAACCCTGACCAGGGGCGACGTGTGGTCGGGCCGCGCCATCAGCAAAAAGAAAGACGGCACGTTGTACGAAGTGGAGATCACGGCTTCGCCCGTTCGGGATAAATCAGGGACCATTATCAACTACGTGAGCATGCACCGGGACATCACCCGCGAAGTCAAGCTCGAACGGGAACTCCGCCAGGCCCAGAAGATGGAAGCCCTCGGTACCCTTGCCGGTGGCATTGCCCACGACTTCAACAACATCCTCGCTGCCATCGTCGGGTACACGGAGATGGCGAGCCTCAGAGTGCCGCAAGGGAGTCCCGTTCATCGTTACCTGACACAGGTACTGGATTCCAGCTCTCGCGCAACCGATCTGGTGAACCACATCCTCGCGTTCAGCCGCCAGAGCGAACAGGAGCGCAAACCTGTACCGATCGGAGCTATCGTAAGAGAAGCGCTCCAATTGTTGCGTTCCTCACTCCCTTCCACCATCGAGATCCTGCCGGAGATCGCTGTTCAGCCGGGAGGAAGTATCGTTCTCGCCGATCCGACGCAAATCCATCAGGTGGTGATGAACCTGTGCACGAACGCTGCTCATGCCATGCGTGTCAAAGGGGGCCGCCTCGGCGTTAGATTGGAAGATACCGTCGTTGATGCCTCCCTTGCCTCCCGGTATTCCGGACTGAAGCCGGGAGCACACGTGTGCCTCACCGTGAGCGACACGGGCCACGGCATGGATTCGGCCACCGTGGAACGGATTTTCGATCCGTATTTTACTACCAAGGGGCCGGGCGAAGGAACCGGCCTCGGACTCGCGGTGGTCCGAGGAATTGTTAAGAACCATGGCGGGGCCATCGTGGTCTACAGCGAACCTGACCAGGGGACCACCTTTCACGTATTTCTTCCGAGGATCGACGAAGAAATTGCATTGGAAACCACGGTTATTGAATCGCTTCCCAGGGGAAACGAGCGTGTACTCTTCGTCGACGACGAACACGTTCTCGTCGATTTGGGAACAGAAATGCTGCAATCCCTCGGTTACCGAACCGTTGGCACAACGAGCAGCGTCGAAGCCCTGGAGACCTTCCGCTGTCAGCCCGATGCATTTGACCTGGTCATTACCGACATGACCATGCCCGGCCTGAGAGGAACAGAGCTAGCTCGCGAACTCATAGCCGCGCGGCCTGACATACCGATCATTCTCTGCACCGGATTCAGTGACCTCATTGACCGCGAAAGGGCCAAAGAGACGGGGATTCGCGAACTCGTCATGAAACCCTATGTGATCGGCAACCTTGCCAGTACCATTCGCGAAGTGCTCGAAGAGCAGAAGGCATGAGCCCTAATTCACTGCGAGTTGCCCGCTCCCGAGGCGAATTGGTCGGTCCAACCTCTTGTGATACCATCCACCAAGTCAGGCCTGATACCGCCACGTATCTCTGCTCATTGTGGCCGGAAGAAAATGCAAAAACCCAAAAGTGAGCGAGCGAATCCCGTTCCGTGGTGCAGCGACAGGTACGGCCATCGGCTATGCAGGTTTTCACGGCGGTGGATCGCCGGTTATGGAGCAGATCGCGACCTCACGATAGGATGGGAAAGCCCGCAAGGATATCATCAAATGGCCGGTCGGCACGGAAGTCAATTGACAGCGATTCGGTTTCAGAGGAGTAATCTTGCGGGGAACTTCTTTGCACGAAGAAGGTCCTCCCGACATTACTCTTTGGATTGCGGATTGACATAAGGGAGGTTCACATGGCGGAAAGATTTGTCAGCAGGCGCAACCTGGAGTTCCTGCTCTACGAAGTGCACCGGGTGGAACGCCTTTCGGCGCAACCGTATTTTAGCGATCATAGCCGTGAGACCTACGATCTGGTCCTGGACACGGCCATGAAGATAGCGCGCGATTTGATGTATCCGCATCTGCAGGAAATGGATCAGAAGGCGCCTGTGCTGGAGAACGGCCAAGTCAAGGTCCATCCCGCGATAAAGGGCATCATGAAAGAATGGGGAGAAGGGGGATGGATTGCCGCATCCATGCCGTACGAAGTGGGGGGCCAGCAACTCCCCACTGCTGTGGCTACCGCGTGCAACTACGTGTTTGCTGCAGCCAATTTCTCGTCCACCGGCTTTCCCTTGTTGACCGCGGGCGCGGCTCATCTGATCCTCTCTTACGGCTCGGACGACCTCAAGGAAACCTACGCACCCAGGATGCTCGCGGGGGAGTGGCAGGGGACCATGGCCCTCACCGAACCCCAGGCCGGCAGTTCCCTTTCCGATATTGTGACGCGGGCGGAGCCCACCGACGGCGGATACTACCGAATCCGCGGGCAGAAGATATTCATCTCCGCCGGCGACCACGACGCCGCGGGGAATATCGTCCATATGATGCTCGCCAAGATCAAAGGCGGTCCTCCCGGCGCCAAAGGTATCTCCCTTTTTCTCGTTCCCAAGAACAGGATCAAGAGCGACGGCATGCTCGAACCGAACGACGTGACCGTGGCCACCGTGTACCACAAGCTGGGCTATCGAGGATGCCCGATCACGCAGCTCAGCATGGGTGAAAACGACGACTGTCGAGGATATCTCGTGGGTGAGCCCCACAAAGGCCTGTCGTACATGTTTCAGATGATGAACGAGGCGCGGCTTGCCGTTGGAATGCAGGCCGCTTCCATCGCTTCGGCAGCCTACTATGCCGCGCTCGAGTACGCCAAAGAGAGGCCCCAGGGTCGCAAGATATCCAGCAAGGACCCCTTGCAGCCACAGATCCCCATCATCGAGCATGCTGACGTCCGGCGGATGCTCCTGTTTCAGCGAGGTGTCGTCGAGGGATCTCTCTCGCTGATTCTGCAGTGCTGCACGTATTCGGATCTCTCCCGGACGGAGGACGTCGAGCAAAGCCAGCGGTACGCACTCTTGCTCGACCTGCTGACCCCCGTGGCTAAGAGTTACCCCTCTGAGAGCGGAATTCTCGCGGTGAGTCAGGGGCTCCAGATACTCGGCGGATACGGATACTGTCAGGAATTCCCGCTGGAACAATACTACCGGGATATCCGCATTCACGCGATTCATGAGGGGACGACGGGCATTCAGGCTTTGGACCTGCTTGGGCGCAAGGTCGTGATGAAGAACGGCCAGGCCATGCGGCTCTTTCTTGAGGAAGTGGGCGCTGTGGTGCAAGAAGCCGCGCAGGATTCGGAACTCAGCCCCTACGCCGAGCGCTTGAAGGGAGCCCTCGACACGCTCGGGCAGGTGACCATGCGGCAGGTTCAATTTGCCCTCCAGGGTGACGTGGAGACATTTCTCGCTGACGCTACCCTGTACCTCGAATTATTTAGCATCGTTACCATCGCGTGGCAGTGGCTGGCCCAAGGCATAGTGGCCCGGAAGGCCTTGGACGCCGGGTGCTCCCCGCTCGACGCGCAGTTCTATCAAGGCAAGATTCATGCGATGCGGTACTTCTTCCATTACGAAGGTCCCAAGACCGCCGGCCTCGCTGCCCGGCTTATGGAGGCGGACGGCCTCACGGTGAACATGACCGCCGCGGCCTTCGATGACTGATACCGATTCCGCGTTCAGATCGTGAGCATGGGCAGCTCTCACCCAAACCCTCTCCCCGAGGGAGAGGGCTTTTTGAGTGGGGCCGGCATCTTGCCGATCCTCTTCAGTCCCCGCGGGGCCGCTGCAATCGAATCGGACCTCGTCTTTGGCCACGACTGTGCATACGGACAGGAGACACGCAGATGAACGAAGTCGTCATTGCAGGATATCTGAGGACCGCTCAAACCCGTTCCCGGCCCGGCGATCCCGCGCGGGATTGGTTCGGCAGGCTGAGAGCTGACGAGTTGCTGGCCAAGTTGCTCCCCGAGCTGATCGAGAGAACCGGTATCGATGCCAGAGATATTGATGACTTCATTGTGGGATGCTCCAAGGCCGTGGGTGAACAATGGACTTATGGAGGCCGCTTTCAGATTTTTCTGGCCAACCTCCCGGAGACGATCGCTGCCAAACAAGTTGACCAGCAGTGCGCTTCCTCCATGGCTGCGATACATATGGGGTATCTGGAGATTGCCACGGGGAACGCGGACATTGTGCTGGTCGGAGGCATGGAGCACATGACCAGGGTTCCCATGCGGGGATCGACCATGGAATTGGGCTTGGTGGTTCCGAATCCGGCCTTGTTCGCTGCCCCGGAATACCTGCACTGGGATCTGTCGACCGCCATGAACATGGGGCTCACAGCCCAGAAGCTCCTGGCGCAGACCGACTTCGGTCGAGAAGATTTGGACGAATGGGCCGTGCGATCCCATCAGCGAGCGGCAAAAGCCGCGGAGGATGGTTTCTTCGACGGTGAGATTCTGCCGATCGACGCGGTACAGGGAGACGGCTCCATCATGACCGTGAACCGGGACCAGTCGGTGCGCGGAGACGCGACCCTCGAAGGGCTGGCAAAACTGCGGCCGGCTTTCAAGGAGGGCCACCACATAACCGCGGGGAATGCCTCGCCACTCAACGCTGCGGCCTCGTCCATGATCTTGATGTCCAAGGAGGCGGCTCAGAAAAGGGGTATCAGGCCGCTTGCCGGCATAAAGTCCATCGGATTCGCTGGGGTCGACCCCACGATCATGGGGGCAGGGCCGGTGCCCGCAAGCCGAAAGGCGCTCCAAAATGCCGGTTTGCAGGCTGGAGACATCGACTATTGGGAGATCAACGAGGCGTTCTGTATTGTAACCCTGAACTGCATCAAGGAACTCGGAATCGATCCGGAGAAGGTCAACGTCATGGGCGGAGGAACCGCCATCGGGCACCCGCTGGGAGCAACCGGAATTCGGCTGGTGGGGACGTTGGCCAGGATATTGGAACAGAAGAGAGGCCGCTACGGCTGCGCCAATGCTTGCGTGGGCGGCGGCCAGGGTGTGGCCACAATTATCGAGCGGGTAATGTAGAATCCCGGGACCGGCTGTCGCGCAAGCGGACATCGTCCTCGTTATCTGTTATAGAAAGAGGTGCGGTCACAGTTGGCGGTCGCATTATGAACACCATGGAGAGCTTTGTAATGAATAAACCAAGAGTTGCAATAGTTCGTTACCGGGACCGGGCCGATTCGGTTCGGACAGCCGTGGATCTGAGCGGGGGGCTGGATCGTCTTCCCGCGGGAGCGAGGGTCTTCCTCAAGCCCAATATCGTATTCTGGACTCGGACCGTCGATTTTCCGAAGTGGGGCGTCATAACAACCTCCAGGGTCATCCACGATATGGTTCTCTTGCTGAAGGAGCGGGGGATCGACGACATCACCATCGGCGAAGGAACCGTCGTGTTCGACCCCAAGGATCGTGAAACCGCGGCTCACGCATTCGAGACTTTGGGCTACGGAGTGCTGAAACAGCGCTACGGCGTGAAATGCGTCAACGTGTTCGAGCGCCCGTTCGAGAAGGTCGATCTTGGCGACGGCGTGACGCTCAACTTCAACACTGACATCATGGGGAGCGACTTTGTCGTGGACGTCCCCGTACTGAAGACCCACGCGCAAACGGTGGTAAGCCTGGGCATAAAAAACATAAAGGGGACGATAGACATCAATTCCCGCAAGAAGTGCCACTCCGCAGACCCGCAAAAGGACCTTCATTACATGGTTTCCAAGCTGGCACTCAAGCTTCCGCCATCCTTTACGATCCTGGACGGGATCTTTACCAACGAGCGCGGTCCTGCCTTCGATGGAAAAATGCGGAGGAGCGATGTTCTCGTAGCGTCCGCAGATATGCTGTCAGCGGACAAAGTGGGGGCGAAGATCCTCGGGTACGACACCTCGCAGGTCCCCCATCTGGCGTACGCGGCCCGGGAAATGGGCAGGTCGCTGGACCTCTCCGACCTTGAGGTCGTGGGAGAGAAGATTGAAGACGTCGCCATGCCGCTCGAATATACCTTCCCGTACAATGAAGCGGGGACCCTGCCCAAACCCATGGAGAAGATGAACATACAAGGACTGGCCTATCCGAAGTATGACCTGAGCCTGTGCACGTACTGTTCCATGCTCACGGGAGCGGTGCTCATGGCCATCGCCAGTGCGTGGAAGGGGGAACCGTGGGATGATGTGGAAATCCTGACCGGTAAGATGATGAAACCGACTCCGGGACGCAAGCATACAATACTATTGGGGAAATGTCTGTACACCGCCAACAAGAACAATCCGGACATCTCCCATATGATCGCGGTGAAGACCTGTCCGCCTTCCCCACAGGCTGTTATCAAGGCTTTGCATGAGGCCGGTGTTGAGGTGAATCCTGCGATCATCGAAAACGTGGACAAAGGCCCTGCCTTGTTTATAAAGCGATATGAGGGCAAGCCGGAGTTCGACGAGTCCCTTTTCCGGATCGACTGATGCTATTTGAGGAACCGCGCGCGTCACGGTCGAATTGGACGCGTGACTCGTAGATAAAAAGCGCTGAGAGTTTGTCCCAGAAATCGCCTCCCAACACGAACAAGCTTGCGATGAACGTGCAGTCGGCTGCAAGGTTGACGTAGAGCCGGGCGGACGAAGTATCCGGGAGCCATTGGGGCGCATAGCCCATGACGTATGTAGGGATCACCGGAACCAGGAACATTATCAGCCCGACGATGTACCGGGCCTTGCTGACGCGAGCGGTCGGTCTCAGGCGTTTGAGCAGGGACAGGACCTTCGACGTGATACGCTGAAAATTCTCTTTGCCCAGAACCGCGGCTGCCAGGATCCCGAGCAACTCCGGCGCGCCCACGGTCAGCAGTCCGATCACCGTTGCCTTCACCGTCCCAGGCCAGCCCGTACTCGCCACCAGAAACCCAAACAGCGGCGAGACGATCGCCAGAACGAGCAAGGTCATCCCCAGGTAGAGCCGCACAATTCGCCTCTTCCCCATGAAACCTTCCATCCTTCACTGCTATTCACGCCAATTCCCTTTCATACATCCGATGCTAATGCTCTGTCAAAGGAGGAACATGACACCCGAAACCCAGAGCTGCGACTTGCTCTGCCCGGCCCCTCCCAGTCCTCGCGGGAAAGGGTAGGTGGGCGTGTGGCCTTACGTTGTCCGCAGCGAGTGGGCCTCCGGGCGGTCGGGCCATCCAATAGGAATATTCTGAGCACCTGCTATAATGGACAACCAGGGGGTGAGAAATCAATGACCGTGCCGGACAATTATTGCGTCAACGATAGTCTGAGACCTGGTATTTGCGGCATATGTCCCGCAGGGTGCTGGGTGCGGGTCCGCTTTGATTCCACGGGAAAAATGATCGAGGTAACCGCGGACGCTGACTCGGACATGGGGATGATATGCAAGCTGGGGAGCAGCTCACCGGAGATAGTCTATTCGCCGGATCGGCTGCGCTATCCCCTGAAAAGGAACGGTCCCAAAGGCACCCACGAATTCGAACGCATCTCCTGGGATGAGGCGTTCCGCGTCGTGGTTGACCGCCTCCAGGATACAAAAGCCAAGTACGGGCCGGAAGCGGCAGCCATATACACGGGCCGTGGGAGCTTTGAGCTAGCCGAATGCGACGTGTTTCAGCCCAGAGGAGTTGCGGTCTCTTCCGCGTCCAGCGTCCTGTTTCCTTTCGGCTCACCGAACACGCTCGGCGTCGGTGCGCTCTGCTACGTATCCTTCGCCATGATCGCACCGCACGTCACCATGGGCGGAATGCTGATCGATATGTTCTCCGACCTGGATAATTCCGACCTTATTGTGGTGTGGGGAGCGAATCCCATTACCGACTCGCCTCCTCTGGATTTCCACCGGATCGTGAAGGCGCGGGAACGCGGGGCAGAGGTGGTGGTGATCGATCCACGGCGCACCGGAACAGCGAAGAGTACAGAAGCAAGGTGGATTCCCGTGCGACCGGGGACCGACGGAGCCCTGGCACTCGGCTTGTGCAATGTCCTCATCAGTGAGGAACTGTACGACGAAGCCTTCGTGCAGAAGTGGACCCACGGATTCGATGAATTCGCAAGATACGTGCAGCATTTCAGACCGGAGATAGTTGAATCCATCACGGGGGTCCCGGCCGCAACCGTCGTGGAGTTGGCCAGTCGCATCGCTTCCGCACGCGGGGCCGCACCCGTAATGTACAGCGGTCTTGAATACAGCGACAGCGGCGTTCAAGCGATACGCGCCATTCTGGTTTTGTGGGCGCTTGCAGGGCAATTGGACGTTCCCGGAGGCCGATGCTTCAGCATGCCTCAGAATCAGTTTCCGGTGAACCGCAAGGGACACGTGGCGAATCCGGACGTCCGCAAGTCGCTGGCTCGGGATCGCTTCCCGGTGTACAGCGCGTACAGGGGCGAATCCCACGCAATAGCCCTTCCTGAAGCGGTGCTGGACGGCAAGCCGTACCCGATCAAGTCCCTGATCGTTCACGGGGGCTCCATCATCACCGCGTGGCCTCAACCCGAGGTGTGGCGGAAGACATTGGCAGGCCTCGATTTCCTGGTATGCATAGACCGCTTCCTCACTGCGGACGCGGCCTATGCTGACATTGTCTTGCCAGCCACTACGTACTATGAACAGGAATCGTACATGACGTACGGGCCGGTTTTCCGTATTCGAGAACGAATTGTGGAACCGGTGGGCGAGTCACGGCCCGGCTTCTTCATCATGGCGGAATTGGCTCGACGACTCGGTTACGGAGACCTGTACCCGCAGACATCGGACGCCCTCCTCAGACACGCCTTGGATGGATCGGGATTCACGCTCGAAGACGTCCGATCCGCGGGCGGGACGGTTCGGCTCCCCACGGTGATGATGCAATACAAGAAATGGGAAAAGGGGCTGCTCAGGAGCGACGGGGAACCCGGTTTCGAGACTCCTACCGGCAAGTTCGAGATTGCGTCCTCAATCCTTGAGGAACACGGGTACGATCCGCTCCCCGTGTACACCGAACCGTCGGAAGGCCCGCTGGCTCGGCCCCAGCTGGCAAAGCGGTTTCCCCTGGTATTCAATTCCGGCTCCCGGGTGACCACCGATTTTCGGTCGCAATTCCACTCGATACCGGGCCTGGTGAAAGAACGGCCTGAACCGGGGGTCATGATGAACACGGGAGACGCTCATGCCCGCGGCATACATTCCGGCGACCTCGTGCAAGTGGTCACGCCTCGAGGGCGAGCGGCCTTCAGAGCCTACGTAACGGATGATATGGTCCCTGGCGCCATAGACGCGGACATGGGAGGAGGCGGGCCTCTGGGGCCCAAGGCGTGGCAGGGATGCAATGTGAACGACCTTACGGATCTGGCCCATTGCGACCCCATATCCGGATTCCCTGTGTACAAGGCCCTTCTCTGCGATGTGGTCAAGGTCGGGCATGGAGCAGGACGGTCCGTGCAGCCGGAATCCGGCGAGCCCACATCTCGCTTCGCAGCCGCGAGGACTTCAGCCCGGCCCGACCGCATCTACCTGGACCACAACGCGACCACCCCCATTGACCCGGAAGTCCTGGAAGTGGTGAGCCGGCACACTCGTGAAGTCTACGGCAATGCTTCCAGCATCCACGAGCCGGGCAATCAGGCCAGAGTGGCCCTGGAAGCGGCCAGGCGATCGGTGGCTCAACTTCTCAATTCCACCTCGCGGCGCATCGTATTTACCGGGGGAGGATCGGAGGCCGATAATCTGGCGGTGAAAGGCGCGGCATTTGCAAACAGGGACCGCGGCAGCCACATAATCACGTCGTCCATCGAGCATCCCGCGATCCTGGCAACGTGCAGATGGCTGGAAGGATACGGATTCCAGGTGACGTACCTGGCCGTGGACTCCGAAGGCAGAGTCAATCCGGCCGATCTCGCCGGGGCCATCACGTCGGACACGCTATTGGTCAGCATCATGGCCGCTAACAATGAAACAGGCGCGATACAACCGATCCGTGAACTGGCCGAGATCGCGCGCTCCGCCGGAGCCCTCTTTCACACCGACGCAGTCCAAGCTGTGGGGAAGATTTCCCTAGACGTGGAGGAATTGGGCGTCGATCTTCTCACGCTGTCGGGCCATAAGCTCCACGGCCCCAAGGGAGTGGGAGCGTTGTACGTGCGCAAGGGTGTGGCCCTGGACCCGCTCGTTCATGGGGGGAGGCAGGAGAACAACCTGCGTGCCGGTACCGAGAACGTACCGGGCATAGCCGGGCTGGGCAAGGCTGCGGAATTGGCAGCTCAGCGATTGCCATGGATGCGCCGCGTCCGGGAGCTTCGGGACAGCCTTGAAGGCGGCATTCGCTCCCTCATCCCAAACTGCAAAGTGAACGGACCCCGTAAAGAGCGCCTGCCCAACACGTTGAATGTGACGCTGCCCGGCCTGCGCGGCGAGTCGGTGGTCCTTGCGCTGGACCAGAAGGGGATCGCTCTCTCCTCCGGTTCGGCCTGCAGGGCCGGCTCTCCGGAACCGTCCCACGCGTTGACCGCAATGGGTTTGTCGGACGCGGACGCTCACTGCGCTCTCCGCTTTTCTCTCGGGGTGGGCAACACCGCTGACGAGATCGATATCACGCTCGCCATGATGAAGCGGATGATCGAGGAGATCTCCTCGGGCATCCGGTTTGTGCCGTGCCGATAGCAAGGAAAGAGCATCAACTAAGTTCAACTTTTCACAAATACGGTGTTTCCTTTGGGGTCCCTGCCCTTGGCTGCTCAGTGGGGCCGGCAAGATGCCGGCCGCTTCCAAGGGAGCCGTCCCACCGAGACCGGGGGCACGCGAAGAAGCGACGGTCTACCCCATCGAGCGCGAGACATGTGTCGGCAATGGGGTCACGGCAGCAGCTCTATTCATTGGGAGTCCCGGTGAGGTACTTGTTTCCCGCGGGCCAGAGGTCCATGACCTGGCGCATAATCGCCAGCTCGCCGGCATGGTAAGCGTTGTGATCGGCGGCCAGGACGATTTCCCTGAAGATGGTATACCCGCGAGCGTGCGGAATCGGGCCGAACAGGTCGGTCTTCTCATCTCGGACCATGTCCTTCAGTGCTTCCAGGTCGGCCAGGAAACTATCGACGCTCTTCCGCCATCCCTTTTTGTCGGTTTTCACCTCGGGCCCGGGGCGATATCCTTCAGGATAGCTCGGAGAAACGTGATTCGGGTTCCGGACGAACTCCAGGATATCCCATTGGGCGATACGCATGTGCTCGACGAAATGCCAGAAGGAATACGGCGTGTGTGGACCTTTGCTGTTGATATGCTCCAAGGGAAAGTCGGCAAGTACATCCTCGAGGCTCATGTGCGCATTCCCGCCGTCCAGAAGGGCCAGCAGTTCTTTTCTCACCACTTTTTCCGCGGTCATGGCATCTCCTCCCTCCGGGTATTTCGTCCCTATGAACAGTGTAGCACTCGGTGCGGGAGACGCAAAGCGGCACGCCTCACCATGGTGCGCGCACGCAGCGCGGCCGCACGAGAGAGACGACGACAGAAAGTGAACGGCATCGCTGCTTGCGCTCAACGTTTCATTCCGGTGGCTCTGAAATCGGCACACAGCACCATTGCAGGCACGACGTTCCTGTCGCCCGCAACCGATCATAGGGGAGCGCATCTGTGGACCTCACCGTCCACGGTAAAGATGATGGTTGACTCGGAAGCCATGGCAAAGTATCCTGAAAAAAGGATCAAGAAAGTCGGTGAGTTGACGGAGGCATTATGCCGCATATCTCTATAAAAGGGCCGGAGATTTCGCTCGATGCCAAAAGAACGCTCGTGCAGGAAATTACCCGGATAGCGAGTGAGGCTTACGGTATCCCCAAAGAGAAGTTCATGATCCATATTTTTGAATGTCCGAAAGAAAATATAGCAACGGCAGGAGTGCTTATCGTTGACCGATAGGATCGGCTCTGAATGCAAAGGTGCGTTCCCGGACGTATTCATTTCGGCGTTCCGCACTATGCTGGACCTTTCCCGGCGTAGCAAAAAGGGGGGAGGATCAAATGACCATCAGGCGAATCGACGCGAAACAATTGCTCAAAGACGTCAAAGCAGGGCGTGACGACGGGAGTCTCAGCGAAAAATACGGCCTCACCCCACGGGAACTCTTGAAAGTGCTGACCAGGCTCGTGTTGAAGGGTTTCATGCTCCCCGCCGAGTTGGCTCAACGCAAATCGTTACTCAAAGCCGCGCGGGTGCCCCGGCAGCGTCAGGTAAGCCTCAAAGACATCATTCATGATATCAGATCCGGCATGGGCGACATCGATCTCCAGAGGAAGTACGACCTTTCGGCGAAGAGTTTCTTGAGGCTCGTTGAAAGGCTTGTGGACACGGAAGCGCTCAGTCCCGAGGAGGCACAGGGGGTCTCGTCGCAAGAAATGGCGGAGAAGCCCGCACGCGGCCAGTCACGCAGGGCTCACCTGAAGGTTCCTGTACCAATTTACGACGTCAGCTCGTCAGCCGTTGGGTTGCTGAGGGACATCTCGAAGGACGGCTTTCGGGTTGCAGGTATCCCGGTGGCAGTGGGTGATCTCCGCAGCTTTCGCATCCCCGTCGACCTGTACATGAATGCGGAGCCTCTAGTCGTTACCGGCGAATGCCGGTGGGTGGAGGCACGAGGCCAAGGCCACAATTACGTGGTCGCGGGGTTTCAGGTGACCAATTGCTCCAACAGTGACGAAAGAATCATTCGGGAGTTCATGGGCTGGTTGTTGTTCTCCGATTCAGGACACTGGGAGATTCTGGATGAGCGGAAAACCAGTTGAGTCACGGTTCACCCGCGTTCGTAAGCCTGGTCTTGAAACATCAACGATGGCCAGGTTATTCCGCCGTTTCACCAAGACGTTTCGGAGGACCGCCGAACGAAAGTGCCAGTGCCGCTCCGGGTAATGACCGGCACTGGCAACCGTTCACCGTGCTAGTACCACCGGGTTGGAATCACGATGGGGGAGGCTTGGAGGGAGAGACGCGTCTCCCCCTCCACCCTCACCGGGCGCCGAGCCGCCTCAAGCCCAGTGAACTATTACCGGCACGGTAAAGCTTATCCGTGCTGTCGTGCCTCACGGACTCTAATTACCGTGACCAGTTGCCAGACCGCACCAATCAGCATGGAGACCCATCCGACAAAGTAGCAAATTACCGCCAGGAAGTTCCAGATAGCCGTTAGCATGGATTCTCCCACGGGCAAGAAGCCAAACGTCACCGCGAGCATGAAGAAAAGTCCCGACAACGCCACGAGTTCAAACGGTTTCCGTCGAAGCTCGTAGCCCGCATATGTGGCCAATACCGGTGCCCGCAACGCGACGAACGCAAAAGCCAGCATTTCGTACACCATCATGGGTTGTCACCTCCACGATTTTGTTACCTTTTTGCTGTAGCAAGTATAGTCACCGGACCGGATGTCGTCAAGGTAGGAGGCCGGAGGCGGACACCCGTTAACCTACCGGAATAGTGACACAAGTGCCGCAGACGCCTCCGGTGAGTCGCGGATAACGACTCTGCCCTTATAACCCATTGTTGACCTCAGGGAGCTCGAACCGGTCCCAGTGTCTCTTCCGGAGTCGTGCCGGTCCTTTCAGACGTGGCTATATCACCTCGCTCAGGTGTAGTGATACCGATTCGCGATTCAAAATGTGATCCCGCTGAAGGGCGCTCCTGGGCGGTCTCCGGAGCGCAGTCAGGCTGTGCCGTTCGGAGGGGAGGAGACCTCCCAGGAAAAGCCCAGAGCAGAGTCCTCGGATGTTACAAATCGAACCGCACATTGGTATCAGACAGCTCGGCGATCAGAGTCCCGAAAGAATATCCAATGCTCCACGGGTTATCGATGAATATACAGTCCAACCGCCGAAAACCAGACCAAAGAAGAAACACATGAAAGCGAGGATCGGCACAGGACCTTGACCAGCAGGCCAAAGGCCGAGAAAACCAGACACCAGTGACGATTCATGCTCCGTAGAAGCATTCTATAACCGCACGCTTCCACGCCCGGCGAGCTTTTTCTGTGGTCCTCAGGTTCTTTGCTCGTGCATGACGCGCGGTGCTGCCAAGGCGCACTAATGTATTGCGCAGGGGTGTTGGAAAGAACTACCTCCCTGCGCAATACCAGCCAGGAATCATTAGGTTCCTCAGGTTATATGCGGATGTCCTCGGGCTTCTTTATCGGGCGGACCACCCGGGCCTCGATCATGTCGAGCGGGTCGAATGGGCGCAGATGGCCGAAACTGAGCCCTGTTTTCTCTTCAATACTCTTTATCGGGATTTGATACGTCTGAAACTCGCCATAGACGAATTCGAGATCGTTCATCCAATCTGTCTGACTCACGACATATGCCGTGGCAGAGAGCTGCCCAGTGTCTTCGCGCAGTATCACGATGATCTTCCAGTATTCCTCGGGAATCTTGACTCCACGAAACTTCTTGTCGGTGGTGCGCAGAATAGGGCCGGTAAAGCCGGTCACTTTCAAGTCCTTTTTCCACGCATTCTGTAGGACGTATTCTTCAAGCGAAAGCCAGGTTTTTGGATTGAAATTCTCGTGCTGCGGGGTGCAATTAGAGAAGAAGAAGGTGTCCATTTCCGCCTGCTTGGCCACATCCCTGGAAGACCCCCAGCACGGGTCCAATCGACGCACGAGATGTCCGCGTTGCAGGTTGGTATCCACGTAGAGCGAATGACCGATCTGGTGTTTTTCGTCAACACGCGGGTCGAACACCCATGGGTCTCTGCCGGTTCGCTTGATGCCGAATTCATTGGTTCCGTCAATATTGCACACGGTGTACATGGCCATGCGTCGCGAGCGGTGCATGGCTATGCTGAAGTGAAGGTAGTTCAGCAAGCCGTTCTGAGAGCCTTTTGCCACGGCGAACTCCTTTTGCAAGGCTGGGCTGAGACCGGGTAAATCCACTCGCTCGCCGAGGAAAGCCGGATCGTAGCCGGTGCGGTCTCTCAGATCTTCTGCCGGTGGCTTCGGCCGTTCCTCACCAAAGCCAACGGCACCTTCCGAAGGACCAACAGGGATCGAAACTCTGCCAGTGGCAAGATTTCGAAGTCGATTTCGTACAACGGTGGCAGCCACCGCATAATTGCCAATGCGGTACTCGCCGGCGAAGTGAAGACCTACGGCTTTCCCACTGTTAAGACTCATGAGAGCGGAGCCCGAGGATCCGCCCAAAGTGGTGCAATCGTGCGTGAGCAATCCCGCCTGCATGTCAACCCCTGAAATCCAGCCGGGGGAGAGGCGCTTCACTTCGTAGATGCCTTTGAACAACTTCTCCATGACCAGTCGATCGTTGCGTCCTGCGTCTGCAGCGGGATAACCGATCGCTGCAACGTTGTCCTGAAAGACCGGGAATCGATCGTCCAGGTCGATTGGTGGAGGAAGCTTCTCGTGACGCGCGACGCGAACGAACGCCAGATCGGGAAGGCCCGGTGCGCGAGACTCCAGATAAATGACCTCGCGTATCGGCACCTCGAAGACGACCTTGGATTCATATTCTTCACGAAAGTCCACCTGAGGCCGATAGACCTCTCCGAAGGGACTGGAAAGGAAACGAATGGTATTCGCCTGCCTGTAGGTGAACTCCTCGACCACGTGGCGGTTCGTGATCATGACGTCCTCTGCGATCATCCAGGCGGTTCCGATGTAGGGCAGAGACTTATAGTTGGGTACTTCCAGCCGGGCGACACTTGCAATCGCCTTCTCAAGGGCTGGCCGGGCAGCGTTCAACCGATTGTTGATCACCTCAACTGAAGCGGACTCCCAGGTGCCCTTCTTAATAAGGAGCGGAGGACGCCCGATCGCGAGGACAATAGCTTCTTCTCCCGAGAACTCACCGTGTCCGACCTGCGGCGCCTCGACGATAGCTCTGACCGTGTCCTCGCTGAGCTTGGCCTCTTCCATGAGCCCACGGTTCCGATCTTCGCTAAGGACGTCACGGACCTGATCCATGACCTTTCGGTCGCCGAGCAAAGAATTGAGAGCGGCCTTGTCGAAGCCATGCGGTTTCATTTCTCTGTCCTTTCCGTGCATCTTCACGAGACAACTCGCCCGGATGCACAAGTGTTGGTGACGTTCTTCTACGAAGCCCCCGGCAGCTATGCAATCGTGCCGAAGACAGAGGTTACCGCTGCGGAGGCCCGTGCAACGATTGCTGAGGAAATATTCTCGACGTCCTCTTGAGCTACTGCTAGCACAGACCTGCTGTCTTCAGAAACACCGTG
>JACRDG010000007.1 GCA_016218715.1 Desulfomonile tiedjei
CCGAGGGAGCTTTCCGAGTTCGTCGGGCAAACCCACCTTTTAGGCCCCGGAAAACTACTGACCCGGTCCATCGAGGCGGACCGCCTGAGCAGTCTCATCCTTTACGGCCCGCCCGGCTGCGGGAAGAGCGCCTTGGGATTCTTAATCCCGACTTCCGCAGTTCAGAATCCATAACTCACCTAGTCCCATGAAGTAATGAAAAATCGCCTCAATTCCTTGTCACTACACCCGCTCGTTCAATCTTGAGAACCCGTGCTGGAGGACCCAAGTTCAGTTGTCTGTACCCCTCAGCCGCCACTCCCTTGAGTTCATTCCGCACCCAGGCGCACGTACCTCGCACTTGGATCGGTACAGCATAGACTTGGTTCAGCGCTCGGAACATCTCGCCTGCCGTGAAGCCCGCCTTCTTCTGGCGAAGGGTGCGGGTGATGACTGCCTCCAGGTAGTACGCCAGAAGGCAAATCAAGACGTGGGCCTCAATCCGCCGGTCCGTCCAGTGAAACATCGGCCGCGTCTCCAGCGGGCCCTTGACCTCTCCAAAAGCGTCCTCGATGTGCCAAAGATCCTTATATCGAGCGTACACTTCCTTTGCATGCATCTTCCCAGCGGGGATATTGGTTCGGACGCCAAAGAATCCATCCCGCCTTTGGGAGAGATCGATGGCTTCTTCGTTTAGCTCCGGCTTGCCTTCCTCCAGCCCTTTGAGGAATTGGCGATACCCTCGGTGGGTGACAAACCGCTTGGGATTGGACGCTTGATTCAGCTTGGTGCGAATTGTCGCCAACAGATCCGACCGGACCTGGGCATCCCGCTGGGCACGCTCCTGACTCCAGGTGAGGATCAACCGATCCCCTTCAAAATCCATCTCCCGGATGGCCAACTTGCTCTTCTTGTCCATCCACCGGTAGCGCTTTCGGTCATAGAAGGTCTCCTGTCTTTTGGCCTCCACATTCCATAACCGCATCCCCACAATGAACTCCAGGTGGGCCTTTCGGATCGCGTTCAGATTGTCCTTGCTCAACATCCCCCGATCTGCCACGAAAATGATTCTGCCAATCCGATACTTGGATTTAAGCTTCTCCAGAATCGCAGGAACCGCATCGCTGTCGTAGGTGTTGCCGGGGAACAGCTCATACCCCACCGGAATCCCCTCCCGGTCCACCAACAGGCCCAGCACCACCTGGACACAATCAAATCGGTGCTCCTTGCTGTATCCAAAGCGCCTGAGTTTTCCCCTCTGGTCGTCGGCGCTCTCAAAGTACAAGGTCGTGGTGTCGTAGAACACCAGGTCCAGCTCCTGGTTGAACAAGTCCCGCTCTCCATTGCGATCAAAGAGCGCTTGTTCTACTTCCCGGCGATGGACATACAACCAGTCCATCGCTCGATAAAATCCATCCAGAGAGGACGCCCCGACCTTCAAGAGATCGGGATAAATCTTCTCCCATCGCTCTAACCACAACCGCCTCTTGGAACAGGGCCGGATGAACCGACTTAAAACCATCCCTTCCGCCAACCCACTCCATACGGCGCCACGCTTGGGATGCAGATCCCCCAAGCGCTTGAACAGCTTCTCCAATCCCGACTGCTCCCACATCCGCAACGCCAAATGGACGGCCCCGAAGGCGTACACCTCATCGATCGAGAGGTCTTGGCTTAGATCGATGAGACGCTGCTGGGTCGCAAAACGAGACAGTCCAGCAACCAAGGCATCCAATTGGCCCGTGGCTTGCAAGGCGTCCAGTCGGCCAAAATTGAACAGGACTTCCTGCTTGTTCTTCCCCTCCTTCCGGTAGGCGCGAACCAATCGAAGGTAGGTGTGTCCGCCAACCACGCTTCTTCGAAGAAACATACTGCCATTGCATCATGGAGACCAATATCCGTCAAGAGAAAAGGCCACAAGGACAAAAGATTTTGCCACTACGTTTTTCACTTTTTAGCCCGCTTCTCCGTCGAGAGCAGGTTCAAAAAGGTTGTTTTACTGCGGAAGTCAGGAATTCGCGCGAAGCCATTTTGGGTTGGAGTGCGGCTGGGCTCAGCAGTACCTGTACCACTTCGCCCGGAGCGCTAGCTCGGGGCCAGCAC
>JACRDG010000033.1 GCA_016218715.1 Desulfomonile tiedjei
CCAATACGGTTCACTTAAGACCAAGAATGAAAATTGTGGGAGAACGGCGTGCATTGCACTTGATGGTTCTGTCGCGGACGTTCCAGTTGCTCATTTTCCGCTTCACGCCTCGCGGGTTGGATCGGGTTCGGCTTGAGCTGACCAGTTCTTCCAGGATTTCGCTGAGGATCATGGTGTGGGCGAGGATCTGGTGGCGTGGGGGGAGAGAGCCGCGAAGTGCGGCAGGGTGCGGCGAACCACTCTGACGGCATGGATGAAGGATAGCCGGTCCGGGTCGATCTCGGCCTTGAAGGCGGCCTCGTGGATCAGTCCGCGGATTGCGAAATGGGCCATCATGAGGCCGTAGAATTCCTGGCGGATGAGATCGGGAGTCTTGCTGCGCAGGAGCATCTGGCGTCCGCGGAGATGGGTCTTCAACTCGTCGAAGGCCGATTCGATTTCCCAGCGTTCCGGATAGAGGGCGGCCAGCTCGACGGCTGGCGCGACCTTGGGGTCCAGGATGGTGGTGATGAGGCGATAGGTCGGCTCGTCTTCCGGATCCGGCGGCGGGGGGATGCCCTGGAGGGTGTATTCGATGACCCGCACCCGGACGCCTTTGGAAGGGTGTCGCCGTTCCCGGGTGGGATAGAGGGTGGAAAGGTAGGAGCCATCCTCCAGTTCCTCTTCCCTTGGCAGGCCGAGCTTGGAATTGACGCGCCAGAGGAGTTCAGCCCCGGTGGCCCTCGCCAGGCCCCAGAACTGGAAGCCGTAGAAGCCGCGGTCCGCGAGGCACAGCATGCCCGGAGCCAGGGCCGGGATGACTCCGTCAGCGAGGACCCGCTCACTGGAGGAGAAGCCCCCCATACGCGTGGCGAACAGGACATGGGTGCCGCTCTCGACCAGGGAGACGAAACGGATCTGCGGGAATGCGCTGGTGCCACGGGCGGCGGAAGGGCGACCGAACGCCGATTCTATGGCGGGATCGTCGGGCACGTCCAACGTGCAGCCATCGAGGCTGACGATCCGCCACTGGCGATACCAGGCGCCGCGGGTGTCCTGGGTTGCGATCGGCTTGACGACCTCGTCGTGGAGGCGCTGGAGGGGCTCCCAGCCAAGCCTGGACCGGGCCTGGGAGATGGCGGACTTCCCGGCGATCCTGGGCTCGGGAACCTCGCACTGGAGCCAACGGATGCCCTCCATTAGGCAGCGCAAGACCTCCCGGCAGGAGGCCTGGGTGAAGAGCGCCAAGGCGATGACGTAGTAGATCACCACATGGGCGGGCAGATCCCGGTGACGCTGACTGGCCCGGCCCGTGGCCATGAGCACCGATTCCACGAGATCGGCCGGAAACTGCCGGGCCACCACCCCGAGGGTGATGTAGTCCGAGATACGTACCCCACCCTCTAGCGTTGCTGCGGTTCTGGCCATCGTGAGCCCACCATCCAACCTAGGCCCTCAATTCAACCCGTCAATGCTTAAGTGAACGGTATTACGGTTAGGCGATGAAATATGCTCATTTGTGAGAAAGAAATTGTTGAACAGTCAATCCGATGTCTTGGGCAATCTGACGAAGCAAAGTCGGCGAGATATCTCGACCTGAATGGAATGGGACGGTTGTTCCGCGACCATCTTGGTGCCGGAACTGACAATGCGAACCCCGTTGCCGAATCAGCACAAACCCAAGCGATTCGAGAATGCCGACGACCTCTTTCGGCTTAAGGACGGGAATGTTCCCCATGCTCAGGCGACCCGGACGCGCTGCACACCAATGAATTCAGAATCGAAATGGGGGTCACCATCCTCAAGGAGCATCTCGATTACCTCGCGGAGATTGGCCTGCAACTCATCAAGGCTTTCCGCTTGGGAGTGTGCCCCTGGCCAGCCGGGAACGTAACCGACATATAAACGAGTACTTGGATCTTGCTCAACCACGACATCAAAGGAACGCATGACTGACTCCTTGACTCAAGAATACTCCTGATTTTACTCGATGGGGCCGCGCCTAACGCTTGAAGTTAACCGGCCCAGCCGATGGCCGGGCGCGGAACAGAGACGAGAAATCACAGACAAGAAAGAGATTGGCAGATCGAAGCGGCTGGGTCCGAGTTGAACGCCTGGTTAGACCGCGCCACCCAAACCCAAAAAGTTGAACAATTGGATTTCAGTGTGCCGGAACTGCGTGGAGCTTTACGCCCAGAGCTGCAATTAGCTTCAGAACGGTATCGTAGCGAGGCTTGGCGCCAGGACTGAGGGCCTTGTAGAGGCTTTCGCGGCCCAGCCCAGCTTCCTTTGCCAGTTGGGTCATGCCGCGGGCCCGCGCCACATTGCGAACAGCCATTAGGAAGATGTCCGGATCAGGATCTTCGAGAGCGGTGGAAAGGTATTCGGAAATGACCTCTTCGTTGTCGAGGTAGTCGGCAATGTCGAAAGGGGAGATCTTGGCCATGGGTTACTCCTTTGGAAGCGACTTGAGCAGTGCCCTGGCGCGCTGAATGTCCCGAGCCTGAGTGGACTTGTCGCCACCAACGAGAAGCAAGTAGACGATCTCAGCCCGCCTTGTGTAGTAGATGCGATAGCCGGGGCCAAAATCGATTCGCATCTCAGATACCCCGCCACCCAAGACCTTGGCATCGCCAAAGTTCCCTTTGGTTGCGCGATCAAGGCGGTTGAAGATGACGGCTTTGGCCCGAAAGTCCTCCAACTCCCCAAGCCAGGCGCGGAACTCGTCGGTTTGGAGGAGCGTGTTCATGCCATCAAGTGTAGCCATTCGGATACAGTAGTCACGGGCTCTCGATCAAGCGGCCTAACGCTTGAAGTTAACCGGCCCAGCCGCAGGCCGGACGCGAAACAGAGACGAGAAATCACAGACAAGAAAGAGATTACAAGATCGTAGCGGCTGGGTCCGAGTTGAACGCATGGTTAGACAGCCGCGCCGAATCATTGCTTGTTGCTCTTTGGCAGAGCAGTTGTGGATTTTACTTCTAAGCCAGCGCAGTCGTTTGGAATAATTACAGACTGAACCTTGACCTTGGTTGGAAGGTGCAAGGTGAGCGTTTCTTTGACCGGCGCTTCTTCAGGGTCCTCGTCAGTAGGCGCTGGAGGATCAACAAGGATGTACTCAATCTCAACCCGAAGTTTGGTAGGCGTGTGCTTTCGGAATTTCCAAGACTGAACAAATGAGATCGCCGAGGGCGCGAGGACCGGTGGAGCCGAGATAACTTGAACGAATTTAGGATTCAACCCATCCGTTGTTAGTTCAAGTACGACCAATCCTTGAATCCCTAAATATCTCCCATCCATCGGGTACACGAGCAATTCAGAAGACAATACCTTCGGAGCCGTGGGCTGCTTCGGCTTCTCTGAAGGAGAAGAAACAGCGGCAGGGATTGAAAGGAAAACCGGGATCATCTACGGCTGCCTAACGCTTGAAGTTAACCGGCCCAGCCGATGGCCGTACGCGGAACAGAGACGGGAAATCACAGACAAGAAAGAGATTGGCAGATCGAAGCGGCTGGGTCCGAGTTGAACGCCGGGTTAGGTTGTGCCGAGGC
>JACRDG010000003.1 GCA_016218715.1 Desulfomonile tiedjei
CCGCGGCCAATCGCCCGCCCTTCTTCAACAGCCGATGTATCCGTCTCAGGGCCTCGGGCAAGTTCGGCAGGAACATCAGTCCCCAGCGGGAAAGAATGGCATCGAAACTCTGCTCCGGAAAGTCCAGCGCCTCGGCGTCAACCTCGCGAAACTCCAGATTCGTGAGCCCTAGTTCGGTGGCCCGCTCCCGCGCGATGGCCAGCATCAGCGGGGCCTGGTCGGTCGCAACGACTTTGCCCGTCGGCCCCACCTTGCGCGCGGCGGTCACAGCCGGCTCCCCGATGCCGGTGGCTACGTCCAGCACAAGCTGACCTATTCTGATGTCCGCCAGTTCGACCAGACGTTCGCCGGCAGGCCTGGCGCTCTTTTCCATCGTCTCCCACCACTTCTTCCAGCCGGCGGCGACATGACTCCAGTCCTGCTTCTGCTGAGCCTTGTACTGAACGGGATCGAGGGAGCCTGGGCTCGGATTCGTCATGATGACCCCTCCTTATCAGCGATATGAATGGATGAAGAACAAAGAAATGCCGGCCCGAGGGCTAGGCAACCAGACATCCGAGAGTATATCATTCGGTTCAGGTTTGGCGAGCACGGGAGACAGGCGCTTGACCGGTTCTATCTTGGACAGCCATGTCACTTTGTTCCACTCCGCGCGGGGCTGGCTCGGCGCCGGACTGCTTGGCGCCATGGCCGTTGGGATCGCCGGCTGCGCGGTCAACCCGGTCAGCGGCCGGCCCGAGGTCGTGCTGGTCTCGACCGCCCAGGAGCAGCGGCTCGGCGACGAGGAGGCCAAGCAGGTCGAGCAGGAGATGGGCCTGCTCGACGACCCAACACTCACGTCATATCTGGAGACGATCGGTCAGCGGCTCGCGAAACAGTCCCCCCGTCAGGATGTCGCCTACACGTTCCGCATCGTTGATACGGTCGAGCCCAACGCCTTCGCGTTGCCGGGCGGTCACGTGTACGTGTCGCGCGGACTGCTCGCGCTGGCGAACTCCGAAGACGAGCTGGCCGGCACGGTGGGGCACGAGATCGGCCACGTCGCCGCACGGCACTCCGTGAAGACCATGACGCGACAGGCGCCCTTCGCGTTCATCACCAATCTCACGGCCGGGGTAACCGGGCTCGTGAGCCCGACGCTGGGCCGGGCGATTGGAGGGATCGGGGACGCGGCGACCGGATTGGTGGTCTCTCCCTTTAACCGTCAGCAAGAGCGTCAAGCGGACCGGGTGGGGCAAGACATCGCGGCCCGAGCCGGCTGGGATCCGGCCGGGCTGTCCACGTTTCTGAACCGGCTGGAACGTGAAGACGAACTGCGGCAGAAGGGACACAGGAAAACCAGCTTCTTCGACACCCATCCGGCCACGCCGGAGCGTGTGAAGGACACCGCGGCCTATGCCGAGGAACTCCAGCGCGCGGCCGGTCAGCCGACCAACGAATCACGGCCTTCGTTCCTCGCCCGACTCGACGGATTGGTCGTCGGACCACGAGCCGCCAACGGAATCCTCACGGGACAAGTTTATCTACACCCGGACCTCAACTTCCGCGTGCGTTTCCCGGAACAGTGGCACATTGAAAATTCCCGCCGGCAGGTGGCCGCGGCGAGCCAGGACGGTCAGGAGGCGATCCTGTTGGACATGGCGGGATCCGGCGAGGACCCGCTGGATGGCGCGCGTGCGCTCGAAAAAGCCGCCAAGGCTCCTGTTATGCAGCACACGGAGCGGCTCATGGTCGGCGGACTCAGGGCTGCGCGCACAAGGCTCAAGACGGACAGCTCCCAGGGAACCCTTCTGCTCAACCTGGTCTGGATCGCTCATGCGGGGAAAATCTACCAACTCGCCGGCATATGCCATGTCAAGCGCAGCGAGGCCTTCGATCTGGTCTTCGAAAGACTCCTACGCAGCTTCCGGCCGCTGACCCTGTCGGAGCACGCCGGCGTCCGAGAGAGCCGGCTCCGCCTGGTCAAGGCGAGTCAGGGCGAGACGCTCGATGCGCTGGCAGCCCGTTCGCACTCGAGCTGGAGCGCGGAGCAAGTCGCGGTTGCCAACGGCCTCGCGCGGGATGCCAAGCTGGCGGCGGGGGAGCTCATAAAGATCGTGGTGACGGAGCCGTACGCGGGAGAGCGGTGACGGCAGGCCCTGTTACCGACTGAGTCCTGCTACTTCAGCATGCCAGTCACAGCAGCCGATGCTTCACTCTATATCTTTTCCACCACTAAGAAAGGAAGCCCGATTCTTCCAACTGACCGGTGGGCTACACCAGAGAGATTGGGCGGAAAAATTTTCTTGCATTAAGTAACGCGGCAGGGTATGTTTCCACATGTTAAATAAATGTTTCAGGGCGTAAAGTCATGCAAGTAATGACGGAGGCGGAATTATGCAAGCTGCTCAAAGTCAGCAGGCAAACAATATGGCGCTTGCGAAGAAATCTCGGGCTTCCTTTCTTACTGGTAGGAAGCAGATACAGGTATCGGGTAGAGGAGGTTCAAGCCTGGCTTCGCGATACAAAATATCGAGATACCCAACTCAAGCTTCCTTGGGAGGCAAGACGGCGGTAGTAAGAGAAGTTCCCCGTGACAGCTATGGTCTTTACCACAGGCTTGAGAGACTTCCCAGGCAACTACAAAGTTTCTTGAGCGATGAACCATCTGTTCTTCGAATTCAGCAGCCTGTCCTAGCGATTAACACCATTCACGCCGGCGATGCTAGGACATTATTGCCCAGGATTCTGCCGAACAGTTTAGCGTTGAGCGTCTGGTCACCTCCCTATTTTGTTGGAAAGAGCTATGAAAGCCATTTGACATTCAGCGAATGGCAGGCTCTCCTTCAGTCTGTTATTAGCCTTCACTTCCCTATCATTAAGCCTGGCGGATTCCTGGTCATCAACATCGCAGATATCCTTTGCTTCAAGGATGAAGCCATGCCCAGAATCCAAGCTGACAATGTATTCAAACGAAAGTCTTCGATTACCCGAAAAGATGTGCTCCAAACTATGTCCGAGCATCCCCAAATGAACAGATACCAGCTCGCCGCCTTGCTCGGTTGCAGTGAGCAAACCATAGATCGACGTCTCAATGGAAACAACATACGAGGAGGGAAATATAGTCCGCAGACACGAGTCAAGATCGTTGGCGGGATGGTGGAGGAATGGGCGCTGAAGGCTGGGTTTTACCCTTACGATAGGCGCGTGTGGGTAAAAGATGCTGCATGGGAGAATAGCCGGTGGAGCACACTCTCATATAGGTCGGTAGATGAGTTTGAGTATCTCTATTTTTTCTGGAAACCAGGAATAACAAAGGTTGATCGTTCAAGGTTAACCGGCAGAGAATGGAAAGATTGGGGTGCTCGCGGGGTGTGGACCTTCCCATCGGTCCGTTCAAATGACGACCATGAAGCGAAATTCCCTGTTGAGCTGCCTCGCAGAGTCATTAAATTGTTGACTGACCCTGGGGACATCGTGCTTGATTGCTTCATGGGGAGCGGTACAACTGCCGTAGCTGCATTGCAAGAGGGAAGACAATTTATTGGCACAGAATTCAAAGCTGATTATGTAAGGCTTGCAATGAAACGTCTGTCTTCTATTCCTCCCAAGCAAATTGGTCTTCTGGACCGACTTTGATATCTTGAACCCTCCATTTACATTTTGCCTTTAGCTTCGCGTAATTCAGCCTCGTTCGAAATTCTTCCTCTCTAGCTGGCGAGTCAGGACCGACGCTCCAAATGGAGTCGTCGCATGTTGGATTGTACCTACCCTGAAGAAATCCATTGGGCAAGCAAGAAATGCGTATTTGCTCAAGGGCGTTCTGGCCACCGCTGTCATCATAGACATATTTGACAAAAATTGTCGTTGTCGGGAAATTTTCTCCGGCCACAGTCAGTACCTTGGGAATACTACCAGGCACTTCTACATCGACACCTTGGCGAGTTTGCCTGACGACCAGTGATGTTTGGGATACTTGTACTCTTGCCGTTGCTGAACCTTTCTCCGCCTTTGAATCAACGAACAACGCCTGCCTCAATGCATAATCGGGATGGAAATAGTAGCAAGCTTTTTTATAGTCGCTTTTTCCGAAGAGTCGTACGGGAATCCTATGAACCCCCAAACTGTCCAACGCCTCACGTGTAATATTCTCGCCGATGTCAGCCTGTTTGTCGCTCTCGCTAGAATAAATCGTAGCCGCATCCAGTCTAAATAAGCACAGAGCATGCGTTACAAAACGCATGGAGGCTTTCTCAATCGATTCCAAGCGGTCCAGGTCATTCTCAAGAGTGTTAGGATCAAGAAACATGCGACTTTACCTCCGAAGCAAGACCAGTCAAAGAAGAGCACATTCAACAATCGCCGTCAAGCTTGGTGCGCAGGCAGGGGAAAAATCACGAACTGCCAGGCGCGTGCCGGACCGGCATCAATTCGTTACGGCGGCTTGGTCATCGAGGATCGTGGCGAGCAGTTTGCGTCCGGCTTCGGACGCAGTATGAATGTCCGCAGGAACGATATCCACGTTGTTCAAATATTGAAGCCTGAGCACATCGCCCTGCCCGAATTCCGGGATGAGATCTCCAAAAAAGAAGCCGAGCTCCCGCAGCTTGGCGGCCAATTCCCCCGCCCCCTCTTGCATGAGGGGAAGGTCCACGTAGATACAGTCCACGCGCTGGAGGCGCAGCTCATGCAGATGGGACCGGACAGAGTCCAACGTGTCCCGGCCGAGCGCATCCACGGTCAGGATCGCCTGGTTGTGGTCGGGACGGAGCGAGACCGTGAGATGCCCGGACTGCGGCAGGCCCGTTTGTCCTTTGTCCTGATCGGACGAGACTGTCCTTTGAATTTTCGCCGCCTCGTAAATCCCCTGCGCCAAGTCCCGATAGGGAGCCGGCAGAAAGACGGTCACCGGCGCGTGCTTGAAGGCTGTGAGGTAGAGGAAGGCGACTGACTGGCGTCTCGGTTTCTCGGACTCGCTGATATTCCGGAACGAGACGGTTCCCGACGTATAGCCGAGCAGGAAGCCGACTTCATGAGCTCCCACATCGAGGCTCCCCTTCTGGCTGTAGGGATGGACGGTCACCGCTTCGCTGTATATGCCGACCACCTGGTTCGCGGCCGCGTCGTCGCGGGCTTGCAGCTTCATGCGCTGGAACAGGCCATGGCCCCGGTAGCGGGGATCGACCACCGCCTGTCCTGACTCGACCACCTTGGCGCCGGGCCGAGGAAAGGTCATGGCCAGGTGCCCGATCAACTCGCCGCGTTGGTTGCAGGCCACATAGGATTTCATCAGGCCCGCGCGCTGCTGGGCTTCCACTTTCTCGGGGTAGTAGATAAACCCGCTGGGGTACGTATAGCCGTAACAGCGGTAGACGAGGCGGGCCAGGTCAGCCGCTTCTTCCGGTCGCATCGGACGAGTCGCAATCGCCTCATCGGGATGCGCTTCCGGAGCCTCGACCGTAGCCTGGTGCTCCTTCGGGTCCGCCTTGTCTCGAAAGTCTTCTGCCGGCAACTCTCGGATCAGTTCGACCCGGTTGCCGTTGGGCCCACGATTCAAAAAGTTGACCTGATCCACATAGCCGGCCGAGAGAATGGAAGAGAACCGGGAATCCTGGCCTTCCTGCAATTGGCGATAGTCGAAGGGCAGCCCCTTATCCTCGACGGCAACCACCAGAGAGTGGGTCCGCTGAGACACGATGACGTCAATGGATTGACTGGCATCTCCCTTGTACCCCTGCTCCACGACGTTGCGGAAAATCTCGTCCAGGACTGCGTCCAGCTTCCGCGCAGCCTCCTTATCCAGCCCGACCGTCGTGGCGATGTCGGCCACCAGATCGGTGAGGGCCGGCAGGAAACGCGGATCGGCCAGCACGGTCAACCGAGCGATCCTGCGTTCGGCTTGATTCCCGTCAGACATCCGGCTACCTCCCGGACTCTAGTCCGCCAGCATAGGGAACCGCATAGCCTGGTGCAAGTCACATTATCTTTCCTGTCAAGCCAAAATAGAAATGTCCTCTTCTTCCCAAAGTAGAAATGTCCGGTTTGAGGTTCCGGCCGCCGCGTGTGGTCGTCGGTTCGGCAGCAGGCGCGTGCGCCACGGATGATCCGGCCTCGGCGTGACCGGGTGCCGG
>JACRDG010000039.1 GCA_016218715.1 Desulfomonile tiedjei
CCAGGAGAGCCGGAAGCCCACGAGCAATAGAGTTTCTTGAGGGGGGGGTTGGGGGGAACTTCTTTGCACAAAGAAGTTCCCCCCATTCCTTCCTCGATCAGGCCTCGCCGCGGACGGACGCGTCCAGGATGCGGTTCACTTCGTCATCCGGGAGAACCTTTTCAGCGAGGGCAACTTCCCGCACCGTCTTGCCCTCTGCGAATGCCTTCTTGGAGATGGCCGCGGCCTTGTCGTACCCGATCACCGGAACCAGAGCCGTGCTCATGGCGAGACTCTGCTCGATGAAAGAGCGGCACTTCTCCTCGTTTGCGGTTATCCCCTCCACGCATTTCTACGCGAACCGCACGATCACGTTGGTCAGGAGATCGATGGACTGAAGCAGATTGTACGCGATCAGCGGAAGCATTACGTTCAATTGGAAGAATCCCCATTGCCCGCCCAACGTAATGGCCGCGTCGTTCCCGATCACCTGCGCGGCAGCTTGCATCACGGTTTCCGGGATCACGGGGTTTACCTTCCCGGGCATGATGGACGAACCCGGCTGGAGGGACGGGATGTTGATCTCTCCCAGACCGCATCGGGGGCCGGACGCGAGCAGCCGGATATCGTTGGCAATTTTCATGAGACTCACCGCGACCGTCTTGAGCGCGCCGCTGGCCTCCAGGGACGCGTCCTGCGCGGCCTGAGCCTCGAAGTGGTTCACCGCCTCTCTGAACGGACACCCGGTCTCCTTCGCAAGAAGCCCGATGACCCGTGCGGCAAACCCCGGATGCGCGTTCAAGCCGCTGCCGACCGCGGTTCCTCCCAGCGCCAACTCACTTAGGGACGCTTCCACAGCCCGGACTCTGGCGATCCCCAGCTCCGCCTGGCGCGCGAACGCGCTGAACTCCTCGCCCAGGGTCATGGGGACCGCATCCTGGAGATGGGTCCTCCCGATCTTCCGCACGGAGGCGAATTCACGGGCCTTGGACGCAAGGCTCGTTGTCAGTCGTTCCAGAGCGGGCAACAGACCGTCTCGGAGAGCCCTGAGCGCGGCCACGTGTATCGCGGTGGGGATGACGTCGTTGCTCGATTGCCCCTTGTTCACGTGGTCGTTGGGGTGGACCGGAGATTTTCCGCCGCGTTTTCCCGTGAGGATTTCGTTGGCCCTGCCTGCGATTACCTCATTGGTATTCATGTTGGTGGACGTCCCGGAGCCTGTCTGAAACACGTCCACGATGAACTGATCGTGCATCTTTCCATCCACTACTTCTTGTGCTGCGGCCATGATGGCACGGGCCAGTTCGGGTTCCAGGAGTCCCAGGTCCATGTTGACCTGCGCGGCGTTCTTCTTGATCAGGCCCAACGCCACGAAAAAGGTTGACGGAAAGACCTGGCCGCTGATGGCGAAGTTGTTCGCGGCCCGCTGGGTCTGGGCGCCATAGTAGGCATCTGCAGGGACCTGAATCGTCCCCATGGTGTCGCTTTCTTCTCGGTAGTTCATCCTCTATCCACCTCACGAATGAATGCAGCCGGATCTCCGTGTCGCTGCTTAGTGTCAGGGCCTCTTGTAGATAACGCCGATGCTGTAATCATCGCTCAGGACCTCGTCGAAGGCCTGTCGGCGGTCTGTCGGATCGTACCCTTCTGGGAGGGGATGGACCCAGTTCTTGAGATTGTTCCATGTCTTGAAGGTCTTATCGAAGGTGACGCACGTGCTGTAGATGTGGAAAATGGAGAACCCCTCGTGCATGGTCCCCTCGACCAGGGCGCTGGCGATGCCTCGGGGATCTCCGGCAAAGAGCCTGGCGACAAACGAGGCTTCGTACGTCAAGGCGAGGAGCGTCGCGTTGAGGGGCCTGTCCGTGGTTCCGAAGGGACTGGCCTTGCTCCTGGTTCCCATCGGAGTGCTTGGCGAAGGCTGGCCCTTGGTTAGGCCGTAGATCGAGTTGTCAAACAGCAGGTAGCTGATGTTGATGTCGCGGCGGGCCACGTGGGGGAGGTGACCTCCACCGATGGCCAAGCCGTCGCCGTCTCCTCCTACCGCGAACACGGTGAGTTCCGGATTGGCCAGCTTCACGCCGGTGGCCACCGGGAGGGCCCGGCCATGGACCGTGTGCAGCCCGTACGTGTCACAGAAGAACGGATACCGTCCAGCGCAACCGATCCCGGAAACGATGACCACTTGATGATGCGGCACTGCCAGTTCCTGGATGCACTCGTTCAGACCCTGATGAATCCCGAAGTACCCGCAACCCGGGCACCAGGTAGGCAAGTGCTCCGAACGGATGTTGAACGCGCCGGATTCCTTGATCCCCTTCACTTTTTCGGCAAGGCTTCTGCCGGGGGTTTTCATTTTGTATCCGCCTCCAGGATCGCTTCTATTTCAGCGAGGATTTCCGACGGAGGAATGGGAGTTCCGGTCACCTTGTTCAGGCGTTTGACTTCATGGCTGAACAGGTGCCCAATGAGATTTGCCAGTTGGCCTTCATAGTTTAGCTCGGGGATGAGGATGTGTTTGCATCTCCCCATGAACTCCCTGATCACCTCACTGTGGTACGGGAAGAGCGACGAGATCTTGAGCGCTCCAACGCTCAAGCCCTTCCGCCTGGCGCTCCGGACAGCCTCCCGAACCGAGCCGACCGTCGAGCCCCAGCCAATAACACCGACATTCAGCTCCCCCCCATCGGATGATTCGACAGGCCGCGGCAGGTCTACCAGCGCAGCCTGAATCTTCCGGTGCCGTTTTGCCGACATATTCATGTGGGTCGTGGGGGAGTAATCGGGGGTACCGGTTTCCAGGTGCTCCAGGCCCGTAGCGCTGAAGATGAACCCTTCCATCCCGGGGAGGGATCGCGGCGAGATCCCGGATTCCGTGGCCTCATAGCGTTTGTACGCGCCTTTCTGAGATGAGTCCGGGAAAATGTTCCCATTGGACCGGTCCTCCTCGTCCGCCTCCGGCATGGGGTGGTTCTCGACCCGATTGTCCAGGAAGAAATCGGTGAGGACAATGACGGGGGTCTGGTACTTCTCCGCCCACTGAAAGCTCTTGACCGTGAAGTGATAGCATTCTGCCACGTCAGAGGGCGCCACCACGATGCGGGAAGAATCGCCGGGACCTCCGAACACGGCTGCATGCAAGTCGGACTGTTCGGTCTTCGTCGGGAGCCCGGTGGACGGGCCGCCCCTCTGGGCGTCGAGGATCACCGCGGGGATTTCCGCCATGACGCCATGGGTAATGAGTTCGGTCATGAGGGCAAAGCCTGGACCCGACGTGGCGGTCATGGCTCTGGTTCCCGCGTAGTAACTCCCGAGCACCGCACCGATGGAGGAGATCTCGTCCTCCATCTGCATGACCCTCCCCCCTTTCGGTGGCAGGTGTTTTGCCAGATATTCCATAATGGGGGTGGCAGGAGTGATGGGATAGCCGAAATAGAGCCTCAGATCAGCGTCCAGCGCTGCTTTCCCGATGGCCTGGTTTCCCGAGAGCATCACCTTTTCCTCGTCGGCAATCTCCAGGGACGCGGCAAAGACTGCGGTGATCCTGTCGGAGAAGACCTTCAGCGCATAATCGAAACCCGCGTCGAAGCTCTTTACGTTCGCATCAACAACCTTTTCGCCTTTTGGCTGGAACTTTCTTTTGATGACCCTATGGAACAGCTCGCGCGGTACGCCGAAGACCGCGGCAAAGCCGCCTAACGCAGTGAGGTTCCGGCCGCGAGGAGTTCCCGCGGCGGCTACCGCCAGGTCGGTCAAGGGCATGCCGAACAGCATGGTACCCGGTTTCACCGCGGCCGCCAGAGACTTGGCCTCGTCAATGTACACCGCAGGTTTGCTGTCGAAAAAGACAGCGGCTTCGGGAGTGAGGAACGAGACCCGCGATCTGGACTGCTCGTCGTCCAGCGAGATGAGCACATCGGTCACCTCGATCAAGGCCAGGATCTCCTCAGTGCCAAACCGGGAACGCGTCACACAGCGTCCGAATCCGCGAATCTCCGCGGGGTACGAATCGAAACCGAGCACCGAAAACCCGCCCCGTGACATGGCCTCGTTGAGCATTCCACCGGCCGCGATGGTCCCATCACCAGCCATGCCGCACACTTCCACCGTGATGTCTATCGTGTGCATCTAGAACTCCAACCACCAGGAAACATTAGCATTTATCCCATCAACTCTGAAGATGCTCGTGGGGGCCACCTCCGCGGCCACGCGACCCCCGAGGAGGTTCAGGGCAGCGATTCTTCCCAGGTAAGTAGCATTCGCATGCCCGATGGAAACCCAGTAATCCTTGAGGCCGGGGTGATACACCTGAGCACAGTCCCCGGCTGCGTACACGTCGGCGACCCGCGTGCGCAGGTACTCGTCCACCAGGATACCCCGCTCGATGTCGAGGCCGGATCGCGCCAGGAATTGCACGTCCGGCATGAGTCCGTAGAAAGCGCCGACCAGTCCGGGCCGGAAGCCGCCGCTGTCGGTCTCCACTTCGACACGATGATCGTCGATGCGGGTGATGCGTGTGATCGCCCGGCACGAGAGAACCTCCACCCCGTATTCCAACAGGCGAGTCGCAGCTTCTCTGCGGATTTCCTCGTTCATACGGAGCGGCCAGAAAGCCTCTGAGCAGAGGATGAAGCTCACCCTCTTCCCCATGGAGATCAACGACTTGGTGACCGCAAGAGACGTGAGGTCACCGCCGACGATCAGCACCGAATCCACCCGCGGGAGTTTTTCCATCCATTTCCGGGCATCAGCCATGGTTTTGAGGGTTAGCATGAGGTGGGCAAAAGGGACGAGCGGCTCCGGAATCCTCGGCTTTCCTCCCACCGCAACGATCAGACTGTCGAATCTCACCCGCTCTTTGTGATCGAGGAGCACCTCTCGCCGGTCAAAATCGATCCCCGCGGCCTGTTGCCCCAGCCTCAGATAAATGTCGTGATCGTGGTAGAAGTTCATGGGATTGACGTACAGGTCGTGATCGGGGATCTTGCCGGCAATGTAGTCGGGGAGAAGATGCGGCCGATAGTACCGCACCAACTCCCGGCCGATCATGGTCACTTTCAGGTCCGGAGCCTTCTTCCGCAAGGTCAGGGCTGCCTCGTTTGCTGCCGGACCGTTCCCGATGATGACGCAGTGTTCTGCGGACATTACCCCCTCCCCGTTTGGACCATGCGTTGCACCAGTTCGAGCTTGGAGACCGATATGCAGTCGACCGGGCAGACGCGCAAACACTCTCCGCAGCGTATACAGCGGGTATTATTGATGACGATCGCGTTGACCCTTCCCCAGTTGGTCGTTTCCTTCAACTGCGCGACAGCTCCGTCTTCGTTGAGAACGACCTCTTCCACCAGCTTGATGCAATCCCTCGGCGCCACATCAATGCAGTACCGGCAGTAGATGCACCGGCTGATGTCTATTTCGTAGTGGAGGTAGCAGAGGTAGCACCGCCGCGACTCCTCATGGGCTTGTTCCTCGGAGAAGCCAAGCTCCACTTCCGTAGCCCGCGATGCGACCCGTTCCTCCACGGGGAATACCTTCGGCATCTCCTGTTGAGGGAGGTAGTCCCAGGAACGCTCCCGGTCGGTAATTTGCGCCTCTTCGACCTTCACGGCCCATTCACGGAAGCGCTTGCCGGTGAGGTCTTCAGCTATCCGTTCCGCGGCCTTACGACCGGCAGCGATGGCTTCGATCACCGTTGTGGGGCCGGCCATGAAGTCTCCGGTGACGTAGAGCCGCGGGACCGACGTACGGAACGTCTCCGGATCTCCCAGCACGACACCCCGACGATCGGTCCTGCCGGCAGTCGGAATCGGCTCCGCTCCCTGACCGACCGCGACGATGACCGAATCCGCGGGGAGCACGAACTCGCTCCCGTCGATGGTGACTCGATCACGTTTTCCGCTGGGCAGCCGTTCGCCGAGGCGTGTCCGGACGAACTCGATCCCCTCGAGTTTCCCGCCCGAGGCCAGAATTCGCTTGGAAGCCAGAAGCGCCTCGATCCGGACTCCTTCCCGCTTGGTGTCGAGGACTTCCTCCCCCGTAACGCGCAGCTCTGACTCGGTGCCGCGAATGCAGATGGCCACCTCCTCCGCGCCCAGACGCAGCGCCAGGCGTGCGCAGTCGAATGCGGTGAAGCCCGCGCCCACCACAAGGACCCGTCTGCCGAGGTCGGGGGTCGCGCCTGAGTTCACGTCCATCACAAATTCGAGACCGGAATAGACTCTCGGGAAATCCTCACCAGGAACCTCGAGATTGCGGGAGACGTAGCACCCTGCAGCGACCAGCACCGCGTCATGGGTCGCGAGGAGTTCTTCCACGGCCACGTCCCGACCGACTCTGACTCCGGTTTTAAGGGTTACGCCCAATCTGAGGATCGCGTCGATCTCGTCCTTGAGTATCTCTCGAGGGAGCCGAAATTCCGGGATACCGTATTGCAGCATGCCGCCGGGTTCGTCACAGGCCTCCAGGACGGTCGTTTCGAAGCCGACGGTGGACAGGTCGTGCGCTGCAGCCAAGCCGGCCGGTCCCGCTCCGATGATGCAGACCTTCTTGCCCAGCGGCGCGAAGAGCGGTTCCATGTAGATGTGGCCCGGTTCCTTGAGATCGGCGGCAGCTCGCTTGATGTGGCAGATGTTCACCGGTTTGCCCAGTTCCGGCTCGCCGTGACGGCACATCGTTTCGCACGGCCGCGAGCAGACCCGACCGAGTGTCCCCGGAAACAGGTTGACGATGCGGTTCACCTCATAAGACCGGCCGTACCGCCCTTCGTACAGGCAGCGTATGTACGCGGGAATGTTCGTATATGCCGGGCACGCCTTCTGGCAGGGAACGTTCTGGCTCATATAGAAGAAGTCCGCGGGATCTGTAGAGTACGTGACGTTCCGCACCACTTCCTGCACGTTCTTGCCCCCTCGTTCGGGATAGGAACTCTTCTCGATCATTACGGACAGCCTCCCTTTCGCAGTTTGGAGATCAAAATGAGGTCCTCGATACCGGGTCTTGCCGCCCCTAGCCTGGGCTGCGATTGTCTCACCAGCGGACGGTGGCTGCAGTGATCCTCGTACGAAAACCCTGGCCTCGGTAATTCCGCCTACCGTCCCCTGACGTACCAATAGCGTTTTGTAAAGGGGGCGCGGCGGGGACGCGCCATGGTGAAGCGCCTTGAAAACTGCGGGGGGGTTAAACAACGGGGCTCGGTCGTGCCGAGTCTCACCGGCAGGACGTGGGCGCTTCACTATCCTACCGGCCACAAACTTACTGGAACCACGCCTCGCGATCGATGGAGCTATTTGGCCTACGATCGCCGAAGGCTCAGTGGCCTTTACCTTCGAAGGTGCCGAGAATCTCAACGAGCGACACGGTAACATACGCTTGAACGCTTAGCGAAATGGTCTTTCCAAGCTCAATATCGTGGGCTTAGCCCTCTTCCGCCTCGCCCGTCGGTTGAAACCCACGTAAATCAGTGACGCGTCCGTTCGGGACGCGGAGTCAGACCCTCTCAAGGGCAGGGGATACGCGTTTCCAGTGCTATTTTGAGCTTTTCTTTGAGTTCCCGCAGGTCAGAGCTTTTTACCACGTAATAGTCCGCAGCTACCGCTTTCAGATCCACCTTGAAACTCGAATACGCCGAATTCAGGATCACGGGAAGGTTGTAGTACTTCCTGCGCAGCTCCTGTAGAAGGTCCAGACCGCTGTACTCGCGCATTTTGATATCCAGGATGATGCAATCCGGCTTCTCTTCGTCCACCACCGTCAGCAAGTTCTTGCCGTCGGGACGAGTCACCACTTCATACCCTTCATCCTGAAGTTCCATGGAGTAGAGCATGCGGATCCCTTCTTCATCATCCACGATCAAAATCTTTGCCATCTGGGCCTCCTTTGATCTTCATTCAGGCAGCGCGGGGGCTCACCCGGCAAACCAACGTTCCAGGAGATACTGTTTGCTCTTCTCGAATTGCAGGCACTGGTCTTCGACGAATTCCTCGACCTGTTGGGTATTCATCGCCTGCGTCTCCAACACGAAGGAGAGCGTCTTCCCCTGGTACAACGGGATCAGTGCGTCGATGAGTTCCGTCCCATCCGCAATCCGATCCCGGTACGCCACAGCAAAATCGTACAGCACTTTGGCCCAGAGGCCGGTCGGGAATTCGAACCCTTCTTCCGGCAATCCGGCAACTTCCTCGAGTTTGTTCAGATTCTGTGACGTGAGCACGCGGGTATAGAGGTCCCAACGTCCGCTGACGCCGGACAGGAAACTCTGCCAGAACTTCTTGATATCCACGTTCACGACCGGGGGGAGTTCCAGGTCTGCCAGGCCGAAACCGAATACCGCGGTAGGACGGCTCCATTTCACGTCTTTCCAAAAAGCGTCGAACCGACACATCAATTCGAAGAGAGTTCCCACCACGTTGTGGAACAACCCCTGGAGTTCGGAAGCCGGGTCCTTGGGCTTGTGTATTTTCGGTCTCCCCATGAAGGACTGTATGACCGGAGCGCCGCTGCGCACAGCCAAGGTGGTCATCCAGATGTCGATGCCGAAATTGGCCACGTTCTCGTCCCAAACCTGCGACGTCAGATAGGTCTCCAGCAGCTCTCCGGAAATGCCGTAGTCGCCGCCGATCGGCTGGCGGACGCGGCGCCCGTACAGGGCTCGCGTGAGCGGATACGCAATGTTATTGGTGATGGTGCCGTCGTACTTGTGGCGCACGTAGAGCGGCGAGACAAACTGATATTCGTCAAACAACGGCTCAGCGAGGCTCCGAATCCACATCGGGGTGATGCTCTTGAGATCAGCGTCCACCACCACAACCGCTTTGGCTTTCAACTCCACGGCCTTCTTGAACAGATTCAGAAGATTGTTCCCTTTTCCCCTTACCCCGTCTTCTGTGGACAGGTACATTTTCGGAGTTTCAGAGGCCGTCTGCATGAAAGCCTCTCGGGTTCCGTCCGGTGAATGATTGTCGCAATTTATGATGACACCGGTCCGATCGGAAAAGTACTTGCTCAGGCCTTTGTCCGCCTGTTGGGTAGGGAAGGATATCAGCGGCGCCTCGTTAAATGACGGGATGCCGACAACGATGTCGGCTTTGGTGATACCCTGGGGGTTGTCCTCAATAAGATTCATCGAGCATTCCTTCGACCGTGGTCGTGGGGTGTGCGTCCTGCAACAAGTGATATTAGCACAGATTGCACCGCTATCAAACCCCGGGGCGGCCATTTCATGGAGATGGTCGAGTTGCTCGGGGAGGGACGACGTGCTATAGCAGTTGCCAAAAAAATGATGTCCGATTGAACGCGGCGAGTATGGAACATTGAATCGTGAACTGCTCAAGTCCATTGTTGAAGGCGTGATCTTCGCGGTTCAGGAGCCGGTGACCCTGGATTCCCTCGCGAGGGTCCTCGACGGAGTCTCACCGGAGGAGATCCGTTCTGTCTTGGCTGAACTGGAAGGGGAGTATACGCGGCGAAACCGGGGGTTTGTTCTCACGAGGGTCGCGGGCGGGTATCAGTTTCGGTCCCTGCCGAGTATCGCTGGCTGGATCCTGGAAATGAGAAGAACCAAGCCCTCTAGGCTCAGCCGGGCCGCCCTGGAAACTCTTTCCATCGTCGCGTACAACCAGCCCGTCACCAAGCATCAAATAGAACAGATCCGCGGGGTCGAAAGCTCCGGTCCGCTGCGCAGCCTCCTGGAACGAGAACTGATCGTGGTAGTGGGCCGCAGGGATATCGCAGGTAGGCCGCTACTGTACGGGACTTCCAAGCGATTCCTCGAGGTGTTCGGCCTCCCCGACCTTGTCTCCCTACCGCCCCTTCCGGAGATGGAAACGCTCACCGAACCAGAGGAGTCGATTCCTCCGGAAGAATCGGATGAAGATATTCAAACGGAGCCGCATTCAGAGGACTAACGTCGGGGTACCTTCATTCTGAAAATCCCGCGTCAGGCGATGCCCCCGAACCTCAGAGGTGCTAATATAGGGCTGCACCTTTAGACTGTCCCTCATTCCGGCGAAGGCCGGAATCCAGGACAGCACGAGCGGTTTCCGGCCCTGGCCTTCGATCCGGATTCCATCCAGACAAGATCTGGACCGGCCTCCGCCGGGGTGACGTCGCTCTTCTTGAGGCCGCTGGATGCATTCACAGAAGCGTGCCCTGAGAGTTAGCGGCCGACCACCAGCCCCCTTCAAGCACCTCTACCTGCCGATACAATAGTAGGTGAATCCTCTTTCCAGCATCTTCTTGGGTTCGTACAGATTCCTGCCGTCGAAGATCACCGGTTCGGTGAGCAACTCCTTGATTTTATCGAAATCAGGGTATCGGAAGACATTCCACTCGGTGACAATAATCAGTGCGTCCGCGCCCTCGAGGCATTCGTAGTTGCCGACCGCGTATTCGATGGAATCGCCCAGGAGCCGCCCGGCATTCTCCATGGCCACCGGATCGAAGGCCCTTACCCGAGCCCCTTTGTCGAGGAGGGTCCGTATGACGTCGAGAGCCGGCGCCTCGCGGATGTCGTCGGTCCGCGGCTTGAAACTAAGACCCCACAGAGCGAACAGCTTATCCCGCAACCCGTGCTCGCCGTAATGGTTCAGGATCTTTCTGATGAAATGCTGCCGCTGGCCTTTGTTCGCGGCCTGGACCGCCTCGAGGATCGTGAGCGGAATCTCCTTCTCGACAGCAGTCCTGGTGAGCGCATCCACATCTTTCGGAAAACAGGAGCCCCCATACCCGAGGCCTGGAAACAGAAACTGAGGGCCGATCCGCTGATCCGATCCGATGCCGATCCGAACCATTTCGACGTCGGCTCCCACGCGTTCGCACAGCCTCGAAAGCTCGTTAATGAACGAGATCTTGGTCGCGAGCAGCCCATTGGCCGCGTATTTGGTCATCTCAGAGGACGCGATGTCCATGATCAGGATCGGCTTGCCGGTCCGCACAAACGGGCTGTACAGCTCCTTCAGGATCTCACCCACCCGGACGTCGTCCACGCCCATGACGACCCGGTCCGGTTTCATGCAATCGTCGATCGCGTTCCCTTCTTTCAGAAACTCCGGATTGGATGCCACGTCGAACGGATGCTGGGTCTCCTGCGCGATAATCGCCTTCACTTTCTGAGTAGTTCCCACGGGAACGGTGCTCTTCGTGACGACGATCTTGTACGTGGTCATGGTCTTGCCGATGGAGCGCGCGACCTCGAAAACGTACTTCAGATCGGCAGCCCCATTATCATCGGGCGGGGTCCCGACCGCGATGAAGTTTATGAGGGATCGCTCGATGGTATACTCGAGATCGGTGGTGAAATGCAGCCGTTTCTCGGCCACGTTTCTCGCGATCATGGGCTCCAGGCCCGGCTCGTATATGGGGATCCTCCCGTCGATGAGACTCTGGATCCGGGTCTCGTCCACATCCATGATGGTCACATCGTTTCCCATCTCTGCAAAGCACGTTCCGGTAACAAGCCCTACGTATCCGGCACCAATCACGCCCACATGCATACGCAATACCTCTTCGCCTTCAGACTGCCGATCCCGCGGGAGCCGCGAATAAAACAGGAATTATACACCAGCCGCGATCCGCGCTCCAAGCAAATTTGCGTCCGCATGAGACCGTTTCCTTACGCGGGGCATTTGAGTGCTCAACCCGGGCCATATGAAACGGGACCCTGCTACCGGTCATTCCGGCGGAGGCCGAAATCCGGTTCCGTGCAGCGCCGGATTCGACATCTCGTGAACCCCGCCCCCTGCGGGGGACTCCGATCCGGGGTTCGCCGGGGTGACGAGGTCAGGCCACCGGCTTGTCGTTGCATCAATAGCGTCGAACTCTTGGCTCGGATAGCTGAGTGGTTACTCCGCATGGGACCGTTCGGTTACTCGTGAAGGCGGAGGAGATATTCCATCAGAGGGTTCCCCTGTCGTCCATCAAGTTCATGCACTGCTGAACAAGCCGGCAGCGGCATCTGCTGCAGAGTGGCCGGCAAGATGCCGGCCCACTAAACAGCCGGTAACAGGCACCCCAGGCGATACGCCGCACTGGCGAAATCGAGCACGAAGGAATAGGGCCGGGGCTGTCCCGCATACACCAGCTCTGGCGCCGCGTCTCGGGTCAGGCGGTCTTTCGGGGAGCCTGCCGGGAAATCAGGCTTCTCAAGAGACCGAGGTTAATCGGGTCCATGTCGGTCCCGTCGCGCTCTTTGGGGGTTTCGAGCAGCTTGGGAATCCTTCGTAAACGAGGATCGTTCATGATCGTGCGAAAGAACTCCAGGCCGAGCATCCCCTCCCCGATGTGCTCGTGACGATCCACCCTGCTCCCCAACCCCTTTTTCGCGTCATTGAGATGGACCGCGGTCAAGCGCTGCAGCCCCACGAGCCGGTCGAACCGCTCGATGAACGCGTCGTACCCCGCGGGGTCACGCAGATCGTAACCCGCGGCGAAGGCGTGACACGAATCCAGGCACACACCCAGACGATCCGGCTGGGCACAGTCGTTCACGATCCGGGCGAGATGCTCCAGAGAGTAGCCCAATGCGGTCCCCTGGCCTGCCGTATTTTCGACCGCGATCTTCACGCGGTAGCCGCTCGTCTCTTTCAGCAGGGTATCGAACGATGCGATGACCGATCTGAGTCCGGCGTCCTCACCCGACCCGGTATGGGCACCCGGGTGCATGATCAGTAAAGGGATTGCCAGTTCTTCCGCTCGGTCCAGTTCCTCCCGAAACGCGGCGATGGAGGTGTGGAGCAGAGCGGGCTTCGGGGAAGCAAGGTTGATCAAATACCCGTCGTGTGCGACGACCGCCATCCCCGCGCGCTCGCGTGCTTCTTTGAACGCTCGCACGTCGTCCGCGGCAAGCGGCTTGGCACGCCACTGGTTCGCATTTTTGGTGAAAATCTGGATTGCGGTGCAACCGAGTGCTTCACCCCGGCCGATGGCCAGGCTCACGCTCCCCTGAATGGACACATGAACCCCCAGCAGCGGCGCTGCGCCACTCGAGCGGGATCCATCGCTCCCTAGCGCCTTTTCGCTGCCCGCCCGCGTCTTCTCCGGTCTCTCCTTCATGGCTCACCCCCGATACGATGCCCCTCGCCGGCCGATCCGTCCCGATCGAGTGGAGACAACCTTCCCAGAACATAATCATGACCCGCAAGAACGCACGAAAACGATCGAGCCCCCTCCCCTGCAATTCCCCGAGCGGCCGTACTATGGTAATATCCTGGCGCCCATCGGGCAAACAGGCATTATCCGCAGAAACGAGCGACGAATCATGAAACCGGAAGCATCTGCCGACAAGAATGTGGCTCCGCCAACGGAGCGCCTGTTTGAATGCAAGGTCTATTACGAAGACACGGACTGCATGGGCGTGGTTTATCACGCCAACTATTTGAAATATCTGGAGCGCGCTCGCTCCGAGTACGTCGAGGACCGCCTGGCCAGTATCGCTGAGTACCATGACCGCGGCTTCCTGTTCATGGTCCACAAGATAGAAATCGCCTTTCACTCGCCTGCTCGGCTGGGCGAAAACCTGGTGATCAGGACTTGGATCGATCATACAACCCGCTATCGGGTCGTTGCGAAACAAATTGTTACAAAGAAAGGGGAACCGAGAGACTACCTCGTCACCGCGACCGTCACGCTCGTGACGGTGGGGGATGACGGGCAACTCAAAGAGGTTCCGGCGGAATTCCATGACCTGTGACCCATCGCGTACCATGGGTGCTGTCGATCATCCAGCCGAACTGAGGCGTATCTTGCGGAGCCTGCAGGGAAGAATCATCGCTGGCGCCGTCCTCGTGCTTCTTGCTTTTGGTCACGCCGCTGGCGCGGCTTCCACGGAAGGAGTCGACGGATCGATCGACAAGGCTCTCAAGGGAGCAGGCTTGACGCGGCAACTGGAAACGCTGGGACAAGCCATGCTCCTTGCGCTTCCCGAGGACGCGATACCCGAAAGAAGGACGAGAAACGAGGCAGCCTCGTTGATGAACCGCTCCGCGAGCAAGGAAGCCCTGCTAGCTGCGGTTCGTTCCTCGGTGAAGGAGGATCTGGACGGGGACAGCCTCGACAAAGTAGTGCAGTTCTACGATTCGCGGCCCGGAAAGAAAGCCGGAAACGGCATGGCTGAGGGCCTGGAACCTGCCGCGATACGAAGGGCCAGAGAAGGGCGGAAATTCGCGGTCTCGCTCAGCGAAGCGAGGATCGAGACGCTTCAGCGGATCATCTCTGCCCAGGGAGTGGTCGCGGCGAACGCGGCCCTTCTAAAGGTCACGATCCACGGCCTCGTTGACGGCTCTGGGTCGGACAACACAGACGCATCGAGGGCCGAAGGGCAGAAGGCGCGGGTAAAGGCAATAGAAAAGGCGATTCTCGCGGACAAACAGAGGACCCAGGAGACGGCGCTCATCTCGTACGCTCACGCCCTGAGGTCTCTGGATGACGAAGACCTTCAGGCACTGGCTGTGTTCCAGGAGAGTGAGCCTGCCCAGCGGTTCCAGCGTGCAGTTCAGCGGGGACTTGAACGCGCGGTCTATACTGCTGCTCGGGAACTCGGGGAGCTCATCTCCAAACAGCCTGCTCCGACCCGGGGCAGGACCGGAGGCGCCTCTGAACAGTGAGGTCCTCCGCGGCCACAAAAGATTTGGCAAGAGGCGGAGCCGGCGAGATGACACATCATACTTCGCGCATTACGATTTCCGGGTTATCAGTAAGCTTGAGGCAGCTTGATCTTCGCCGGCTGAAAGTGGACTGGCATTCCAGGACCCTCGGCCTTTTGTTGCTGTGTTTTGCAGCAATATCGTGCCTTCCGGTATTCGCGGCATCTCCCGCGAAGCAGGACAAGGCCTACAAGACTTACGTCGACCCGCAACGGCGCTTTTCGTTCGAGTACCCGGCCACGATGAGCGTGAAGTCTCCCAACCCGAATGAAGTGAGAGTTCTTCACCCGCAGGCCTCGTTTCGGATTGCCGTGTTCGTGGAAGAACGTTCGGGAAAGACGCCGCTCAGCGCAGACCAACTGTTGGAAGCCTTGACGAAGAAGCTTCAGGAAGAAAAAAAGGATGTTTCGGTCCTGCAACACGGCAAGTTGCCAAAGCTCGCCGGATCTCAGGCGTACCTCGTTGCGTCCTTCAAGGAACCGAACGGGATGGAGTTTGTCCAGTTGGTACAGTACTACGTCGCTCCGGACCGCATCCTCCAAATGACCCTCTCAGACCGTCCCCAGGGATTCGCGAACCTTGCCTCGGTGATCAAGAGAGTACATAGTTCTTTACGGATACTTGCCCCCGCACTCAGATAAGGGCGCGGCGGGGAACGCGGCCTTCATTGTGCTGAAGCCCTGCATCGCCGGGTGTCAGCCCGCGCGGGGATTTAACATCCACAGAACAGGAAGCTTGAGAAAGACCTCGGCCCATGTCGTCGTTCAAAATCGTCTCGGATTTCGTACCTAAAGGAGACCAACCTGCCGCGATCGAAGCGCTCGCGGGCGGACTCCAGCAGGGGCTCAAACATCAGGTTTTGCTCGGCGTGACCGGCTCGGGAAAGACCTACACCATGGCCAACGTAATCGCTGCCGTGGGGAAACCGTCGTTGATCCTCGCACCGAACAAAACGCTTGCCGCCCAGTTGTTCAACGAGTTCCGGGACCTTTTCCCGCACAACGCAGTGGAATACTTCGTGTCGTATTACGACTACTATCAGCCCGAAGCATACATTCCTCAGACCGATACGTACGTGGAAAAAGACTCGAGCATCAACGAAGCCATTGACAAGATGCGACACTCAGCGACCCGCTCACTGCTGGAGAGGAAGGATGTGATCATCGTCGCGTCGGTCTCGTGCATCTACGGCCTGGGATCGCCTGAGGCTTACGGGAACATGCTCGTGCATCTGATCAGCACCGAGGAGAGTGATAGGGACCAGGTGCTCAGGAAACTTGTGGAGATCCAGTACCAGCGCAATGATATCGACTTTCACCGCGGCACGTTCCGGGTCCGCGGGGATGTGGTCGAGGTCTTCCCGGCTTACGAAGAGTCGCTGGCCATACGGATCGAGTTCTTCGGAGACACGGTGGACGGCATCTATGAGATCGATCCCTTGCTTGGGAAGGTGATCCGGCCTCTGGAGCGGGTGGCTATCTATCCGGCCAGCCACTATGTGACGGAGCGATCCCGGTCGCTGCAATCAGCGGACCTCATCCTGGAAGAGATGAAGGACCGAGTTGAATTCTACAGGTCGGAGAACCGGCTCATCGAGGCACAGCGCATCGAGGAACGGACCCGCTTTGACGTGGAAATGCTGAAAGAAATGGGATACTGCAACGGCATCGAGAACTATTCCCGGTATCTCACCGGCCGCCAGGCGGGAGAGCCCCCTCCGACGCTGCTCGATTATTTTCCGGATGATTCCCTGTTCTTCATCGACGAATCGCACGTGTCGGTCCCTCAGCTTTCCGGGATGTTCCGAGGCGATCGATCCAGGAAGCAAAACCTGGTCAATTACGGTTTCCGGCTCCCCAGCGCCCTGGATAACAGGCCGCTGATGTTCGAGGAGTTCGAGGCCCACGTAAATCAGGTGATTTACGTCTCCGCGACGCCGGGACAGTATGAGCTGAAAAAGGCCCAAGCACCACCGGTGCAACAGGTGATCCGCCCTACCGGTTTGATGGACCCGGTCATGGAATTGCGTCCTGCCTCCAACCAGGTGGACGACCTGCTCCACGAGATCCGCATACGGGTCGAAAAGGGGCATCGAGTGCTGGTCACTACCCTCACCAAGAGGATGGCCGAAGATCTCACCGAGTATTACGGGGGCCTGGGCATACTGGTCAAGTACCTCCATTCGGAGATCCACACCATCGAGCGGATGGAAATTATACGAGATTTGCGGCTTGGTGAATTTGACGTTCTGATAGGGATCAATTTGCTGCGAGAAGGGCTGGACATTCCCGAAGTCTCGCTTGTGGCCATTCTCGACGGCGACAAAGAAGGGTTTCTCCGGTCCGAGAGGTCGCTGATTCAGACCGCGGGTCGGGCTGCGCGCAACGTGGACGGCACGGTGATCATTTATGCAGACCGGGTAACCGACTCTATCCAGCGGGCTGTCGAGGAGACGACCCGGCGCCGGGCCATTCAAATGGAATACAATACCGTGAACGGAATCACCCCGGAGACCGTTCGCAAGCATATCTCCGACGTTCTCTCCTCACTGGCGGAGCGGGATTACGTCACGGTGGAAGTCGAAGCGGACGAAGATCTCGAAAACATCGCGCCGGAGCACATCAAGAAAGTCATCGAGCAACTGACCAGGCAGATGTTCGACGCTGCCCGGGACCTCGAGTTCGAGAAAGCCGCACAACTCAGGGACCGCATCAGGGCCCTCGAAGAGAAGCACGTCAGGTGTGGATAGGTTCTGCCTACTCTCGGCCTATTGCCGCAGAAACGAATCGCTGTCGATTCAAAGGTGAATCTCAGACCGGTGATATGCTATAATCCATGAAGATGATTACGTGAAGAGCACGAAAGGCGGGCGGAACTCGTGAAACCCGGGATGATCATACTGAAGACACCGCGCGAAATCGAAGTGATGCGCGAGGCCAATCTCATTATCGCCGACATCCTTGCGAAGATCGGGGACACGATACGACCGGGGGTAACGACGGGCGAACTCGACGCGCTGGCGGAAAAGCTGATCCTGAAAGCCAAGGCAAGAGCGGCCTTCAAAGGGTACCAGATGCGTAGTCAGAAGCCCTACCCCGCGGCCATTTGCGCGTCGGTAAACGAGGAAGTGGTCCACGGTATTCCAGGTCCCCGTGTTCTCAACGAAGGCGACATCGTGGGGGTGGACGTGGGGGTCGTGCACAAAGGGTTTGTGGGCGACGCCGCGCGGACCTACCCGGTAGGAGAGATCTCACCCAAGGCCCAGAAACTGCTGGAGGTCACGCGGGAATCCCTGTACAAGGGGATAGAGAAAGCGGCGGAAGGGAACCGCCTGCACGACATCTCCGCAGCGGTTCAGGAGCATGTGGAGGCTCACGGTTTTGCGGTCGTGCGCGATTTTGTAGGGCACGGGATCGGTCGCCAGATGCACGAGCCTCCACAGATTCCCAATTACAAGACCGGCGGCTGGAATCCACGCCTGCAGGCAGGGATGGTCCTGGCCCTGGAACCGATGGTCAACGAAGGCACGTGGCGAATAACTTTGCTGGATGACGAGTGGACCGTGGTGACCGCGGACGGGAAACTGTCCGCGCACTTCGAGCATTCGGTGGCCATTACGGCCAACGGTCCTCGCATCCTCTCCGAACCGTGAATCGCACCGGGGGACGGAAGGTGAACGAGAGATACGGTGAGCGCCTGATGGAAGGTGATCCCAACGCGGCTCTCTTACAGAAGATCAAGCGGTACGAAATCCTCCGTCCTGTAGGTGAGGGGGGGATGGCCAAAGTCTACTTTGCTATGGACAAGCTCATCCGGCGGCCGGTAGCAATCAAGGTCTTTTCTCTGGAAGCCCTTCCCGGTGAAGAGGCGAAGATCGAAAAAATCAAGCGGGATTTCTTCTTGGAAATTCAAACAGCCGGCGTGCTCGTTCATCCCAACATCGTGGTCATGTACGACGTGGGAAAGAAGGGCGAGCTGTTGTACATGGTCATGGAGTACGTGTACGGCAAGACGCTCCTGGCCTGTCAGCGCCTGGCGTCCTTCAGCATCAAGAAGGCCATCGAAATCGTGTACGAACTTGCCGTGGCACTCGATTACGCACACTCCAAAGGTGTGGTTCATCGGGATATCAAGCCGGAAAACATCATTGTCTCGACTCAGGGAGTTCCCAAGATCACCGACTTCGGGATCGCCCGATTCCAGCGCCATCTGAAGCGCCACCGCCTCGCGCTGGTGGGATCGTCACGCTTTATGTCGCCGGAGCAAGTGTTGATGAGGGAACAGGACCATCGAGTCGATATCTATCAGCTTGGCGTGGTCCTCTTTGAACTACTCACGAGACAGACCCCGTTCAAAGGGGTCTCATCGAAAGAGACGCTTTCAAAGATCTGCACGGAAACCCCACCTCCTCCGGGTCGGATCAACCCCGAGGTTCCGGAACAGGTCGATCGGATCGTGGCGCGCTGCCTGGAAAAATCCCCGGCGAAACGATTCTCCACCGCCAAGGAGATGGCCGACGCACTTGCAGAAGTCCTGCGGACCGGCATGCATCAAGGGATTGCCCCTGATAGGACGTTGGTTCAAAGCTTGAAGAAATTCGAGCTGTTCTCGCTCTTCACGGACCAGGAAATCCAGGAACTGGTCAAGGCAGGAGAGTTCGTCACCTGCAAGGCAGGGGAGTACATCATCAAGGAAAGCGAGACCGATTCCAATTTCTTCGTGCTGCTCGAAGGGAATGTCAAAGTAGTGAAGAAATCCCGGACGTTGTCGAACTTCCTTCCGGGCGCGTGCTTCGGCGAAATAGGGGCGTTCGCCAGACAGAAACGGACTGCCGGCGTCCTGGCTGAGGATGACTGCAAGCTGCTCCAGATAAACGCGCTTCTCTTCAAGCAGCTCGAGCCGCTGGTCCAGCTCAAGATGCTCCATATCGTGCTCAGGCACATGGCCAGCCTTGTCATTTCGTTGGATAGCGAGATCATGTTGTTGTCGGAAACCCGCGGCGGCGCCAGAGAACAGCCGAACATTTGCCCGGTCTGCGGATTCGACAACAAGGCCCCTATCGATGTGTGCCCGCGGTGCGGCGCCATTCCCTCCGCGTACGAGCATCCTGCTGCCGGTCCGGAACCGAGCCCGGTCCCCACAAGCTCAGCCCGACCGGAACCCCACGCGCATCCTCCCCGTGGAGACCGGGTCGTTGAATAGGGCATTCTCTCTAGGCGCCTGTTCGCTCGTTCAGCCCAAGAAATTATAGGCAAGATGCCTGTCCCACCAATCGAGCCGGCGCGCCCTCGATTACCACAAGTGCCCGAATTCGCGAATACAGCGTCTTCCTCGGAGTCCCTGTCCTGGGTTCTTCAGTGAGGCTGGCGTTCTGCCGGTTAGTCTTCTCCATCCGCGGCATCCCGGTAGCCGATTCCTGACCCTCTCTCTCTTCACGAACTAACCCAATGATGGTAGGTAATCGCGTGTGGAAAAGACTCGGAACGGAAAGGGACAGATGACCGATCCACGTTCACTCTTTGCTGGGAAAAAGATCACGGTCATGGGTCTGGGATTGCTCGGCCGCGGACTCGGGGACACGCTGTTCCTCGTACGCTGCGGAGCACAGGTGACAGTAACCGACCTGAAAAGCGCGGACCAACTGGCACCTTCGTTGGAAAAACTCGACGGACTCCCCATCAGGCTGCGGTTGGGCCGACACGAACCCGAGGATTTTGCCAGCGCGGACATGATCCTGCGTAACGCGGACGTGCCTCATTCGTCCCCTTTTCTCGCTATGGCCCGAGAAAACCGGGTGCCGGTGGAAATGGATGAGAGCCTCTTTTGCAAACACTTCCGCGGGCGTGTTGTGGGAGTTACCGGGACCAGGGGCAAGACCACCACGACCATGCTCATCCACCGAATTCTCTCTGCCATAAACCCAAGAACATTTCTTTCCGGCAATATCATGGGCTGTGCGACGCTCCCGCTGCTGGAAACAGCCGGAGCCGACGACACCGTGGTTCTCGAGCTTTCCAGTTGGCAACTCCAAGGGTTTCACGATGCCCGCATCTCGCCGCACGGGTCGGTATTCACCAACGTCTATCCGGACCACCTGAACCGGTACACGGGGATGGACGCCTATATCGAGGACAAGAAAGCGATCTTCCTGTACCAGCAGGCGGATTCCTTTTGCCTCTTCAACCGCGACCAGCCGGAATCGGAGGAGTTGGCAGCCGAGGCGCCCGCGGGTAGGTATTTTTTCAGCGCACAGGATGTCCCCGCGGACTGGCGCATCAAGCTCCCCGGTGTGCACAACCGGGAAAACGTCGCAGCAGCGATCTGCTTGACCCGGCGCCTTGGCGTCCCGGACGAGGTGATCCGCTCGGCGGTCGAGGGCTTTGACGGCGTGGAACATCGCCTCCAGTGGCTGGGAGAATGGCAGGGCATCGGATTCGTCAACGATTCAACCAGCACCACGCCGGTAGCTGGCTGCGCCGCGCTCCGGTCGGTCTCGGGGAAACGCATACTCCTGATCGCGGGCGGCTCGGACAAAAAGCTCGACTTGCTCCCCTTTGCTCGGGCCGCTGCCGAGCGCTCGGCAAAGATCGCCCTTCTGGAAGGCACAGCCACAGACGCGCTGCATCAGCATCTCATTTCCGCGGGCGGAGGAGACAAGGTGGTAGGCCGATTCGGCAACCTCCGCGATGCAGTGCTCCGACTCGTCGATCAAGCCGTTGCAGGCGATGTAGTGCTGTTATCCCCAGCCTGCGCGTCGTTCGGGATGTTCCAGAACGAATTCCACCGGGGAGAAACCTTCATCCAAATCGTACGGGGACTCATGGGCGAGGGCGACGATCGATAATCGACAGACGAGGGATCAGACGCGAAAGGAGGAACCCTTCATAAATGAGCAAGGTTCCTCCGGTGAATTTGGTCAGATAGATTGGACTACTTAAGCTGGCTTCCACCTGCTTCGAGGCTACAGACGGTAAAGTCAACCGGTTGCTTGCACCCTTTGCAGGTATGCGGTTTGTCGAACTCATCCGAGAAAATCTCGATCTCTTTGCCGCAGTTAGGACACTTGCAAGTAAAGGACGAGAGATTCTTGTGTGCTTGAAGACCTGGACAATGCATCGGTGTGTTGCTCATTTCCTGACCCCTTATCGTTTTTATGATGAGCATGCACTCCCATAGGGAGCGGCGTCAACACTATCCTTCCAGGATGGATCTGAGTTCCTTCAATTCTTTCTTTATCTCGAGAAGGATTTCCCGGTAATCGGAGCGGTCCGAGAAATGCGGATTCTCGCTCTTGCTTTCCAGGATTTCGATTTCCTCTTTGGCTTTGAGCACCGTTTTTTCTGGGGTTTTCTTAGCCTTCTTCTCGGCAGCGGACTGCTTCTTCATCTCTTGGAGACGCTTTTTCGCACCCGCTATGGTGAACTTCTCATCATAGAGTAGATGCTTGATCTCCATAAGAAGTTCCAGGTCCTTCTTGTGATAGAGACGTTGGCGTGCACGCGTCCGAGTCGGCTTGAGGATCTTGAATTCAGACTCCCAATACCTCAGAACATACGGTTCTACGTCGAGGATTTCACTGACTTCGCCGATTTTGAAGTACTGTTTTTCGGGAATTGCGACAGTCATAACTTGACCACCCCTAAGATGAATGAGAACCCATCCAACTGGATCCTACGCAGTGCATAGGAGAATGACCGTTCAGCCTGACGCCCTCCCGAATGCCCCTGGCTTGTGTCATTCCCTCATCATGGCGCCCAATTCCGCCTGGAGAGCAGTGACCACACGAGAATGAATAGCCTGGACCTCCTCGTCGGTCAACGTTCTCTCTTCGGATTGGTATCGTATCCGGAAGGCCACACTTTGGTACCCCTCCGGGATAGATTCTCCTCGATAAATATCAAATAAAACCACGGAGGCAATGATATCATGCCCAAGGCGTGAAATCAACTGTTTAATCTTTTCTCCTGAACATTTTTCTTCAACGATGATTGATAAATCCCTCTCTATATAAGGGTAGCGAGGGATCGGTCTGAAAACCGTCTCCTTGCGGCTCCGAATAAACAGAGGCTCCAGGAGAATCTCGAAAATATATGGGTTTCCGGACAGATCGTGTTCTCGGATCTTCGACGGGGTCAGTTCCCCCAGGAAGCCGATTACCGCTCCGTCGAGCACCAGATCCGCGGATTTCCCAGGGTGGAGGAAGGCCAGATTGGACGGGACGAACGCGACATCGGTGACGTTGAATCCCTCGAACAGCGTTTCAAGCGCGCCCTTCACGTCGTAGAAGTCGATTATCTCCTCACGCACCACGTTCCAGAGTTGCGCGTGTCGAGCCCCGACCGCGAGTCCTGCGAGCCTCAGCTCTTCCTGGGGAAGATCAGCGCCTGCCACCGGGGAAAAGGTCCTCCCCACTTCGTAGATCTTCAAATCGTCGAGCCTGAAGCTCATGTTGCGCTTGAGGGTCGATAGCAAGCCCGGCAGAAGCGAGGTTCTCATCACCGCGTAGTCTTCCGTCAGCGGATTCATCAGGGGAAGGGATCCGGCCTCGGCGTTGCGCCACGGGAACTCCCTGGCCTGGGCGGCAGATACGAAGGACATGTTGATGACCTCGGTGAATCCCGCAGCGTTCATCAACCCGTTTGCAGCTCGAACCCGGTCGTGATCTTTCCTCGTGTTGTCTGCGGCAGACCGGTACTGAGGCGTCGAGATCGGAATGTTCTGAAAGCCGTGGACTCGGGCAACTTCTTCTGCCGCGTCCACATCACGCTCCAGATCCCACCGCCACGATGGCGGCGTGACGGTCAACGTTTCCTCCGCGTCGTTCGTCATTTCGCAGGAAATACCCAGGCGTTCAAGGTACGACGCCATTTGCATAGCGGTGAGCGAGATGCCCAACAGGCTGTTCACCTTCGCGGGTCTGACTGGCAAGGGTTGCCTTACGATAGGGGCCTCGTACACGTCCACATGTCCGTCGAGGAGGGTGCCGCCTGCCAGCTTCTGAATGAGCTGGGCCGCGCGATGAGCTGCCCGGGCCGTCTCTTCGGGGTCGACCCCGCGCTCCATCCGGAACGAGGCCTCGGTTCCCATTCCCAGGGCCTTGGCGGTCCTGCGAATACCGAATCGCTCGAAGCACGCGCTCTCGATGAGTACCGTGGTCGTCGCGTCACTGATCTCGGAATTGAGCCCGCCCATTATCCCGGCAAGGGCTACCGCTCGTTTGCCGTCCCGGATCATGAGTGCATTTTCCGGTAGCTGTCGCTCGACACCGTCGAGGGTGACGAAGGTTTCTCCGGGCTCGGAGCGCCGCACCACGATCCTCCCCTCTTCCAGCAATGAGTAGTCGAACGCGTGCAGCGGTTGCCCGAATTCGATGCAGATCAGGTTCGTCACGTCCACGACGTTGCTGATCGGGCGCACTCCGGATCGGCTGACGCGCAGGCGAACTTCGAAGGGTGAAGGCCCGATGCGCAGACCTTCGACCATGGTGGCCACGTAACGCGGGCATAGGTCTGCATCGGGCACGTCGATCCGGCATTTCTCGCTCACGGGGATCGAGCCTCGCGAAAGTGCCACGTCGGGAACGCCCAGCGGCTTCCCCGAGAGCGCCGCGACCTCACGGGCGATGCCGACCACGGACAGGCAATCCCCTCGATTGGGAGTCACCGAGGTCTCGAGGATCGCGTCCTTGATGAACGGGAGCGCCTCGGCCAACGGCAGCCCCACTGGGGTGCCGGAGCTGAACGCCAGGATACCGGCGGCGTCTTCTCCCAGGCCGAGTTCCTTCTCCGAGCAGATCATCCCAGGAGAGACGACGCCTTTGATCGCTCGCTCCTCCATGACCAGACCCGAAGGAAGCTTCGCACCGGGCGCCGCGTAGGGAACGATCTGACCCACCTGGATGTTGGGCGCGCCGCACACCACTACGACCGCCCGGTCCCCGAGGCTGATGCGGGCGAGACTCAACTTCTCCGCGGACGGATGAGGAGATATCTCCACGATACTCGCGGTGTATACGCCATCGAGCCCTTCGCCTACATGCGTGACCGAATCGACCTCGATTCCGCCCATGGTCAGGAGATCGGCGACCTCCTCCGCGGACAGATCGATCTCTACGAACTCTTTCAGCCAGTTCAAGCTGACGAGCATTTCTTTCTACCCCTTCAGCGACCGTATCGATTGACTCAAAATTGGTTGAGAAACCGCATGTCGTTTTCGTAAAACAGGCGGATATCGGGTATCCCGTACTTGAGCATTGCCACGCGCTCGACTCCCAGGCCGAATGCGAAGCCCGAATAGATCTCCGGATCGTAATTGACGAAGCCGTACAGCGCCGGATCGACCATTCCCGAACCGAGGATCTCGAGCCATCCGGTGAACGAGCAGGTCCTGCAACCGCTGCCGCCGCAGATCACACATTGGATGTCCACTTCGGCCGACGGCTCGGTGAACGGGAAGAAGCTCGGCCGAAACCTCAGGTTCAAGTGCGGCCCGAAATACTCGTGCACGAACGCGGTGAGTATCCCCTTCAGGTCTGCCAGAGATATGTTCCGGTCCACCCACAACCCTTCGACCTGCATGAACATCGGGGAATGGGTGATGTCCGCGTCACGCCGGTAGACCTTGCCGGGACAGATCACCCGGACCGGCGGCTGCTGCTGCTCCATGGTCCGGATCTGAACCGGCGACGTGTGGGTCCTGAGCACCACGTTGTCCGAGAAGTAGAACGTGTCCTGCATGTCCCGGGCCGGGTGGTCCTTGGGGATGTTGAGGGCCTCGAAATTGTAATAATCGAGCTCGACTTCAGGACCCTCGGCCAGTTGGAAGCCCAGGCCTGCAAACACCTGGATCAACTCCTGGGTAACCCGGTTGAGGATGTGACTCCGCCCGGACAGAGACCTGCGCCCGGGAAGGGTTACGTCGATGAATTCCGACGCGAGCTTCGCCCGTTCGGCTCGTTCCCGGAGAGCAGCCTCCGCGCGATCGAACTCCTGCTCCAGTTGACTCTTAAGCGTATTGGCCAGTTGTCCGACCTGCGTCCGCTCTTCAGGAGCGAGGTCTTTCAAACCCCGGAGGATGCCGGTCAAGTCACCCTTACGGCCGAGAATGCGGGTCCTGACGTCCGCAAGCTCCTTCTCGTCCATGAGGCCCGCAATCTGCGTGAGGGCTCTTTCCCTTAGCTGCTGAAGCTGATCTTTCATCGTCCCCTCATCAAACGAAAAAGCGGTCCGATCAGACCGCTGTCCGCCCGAGGAACGACCTGTGCCGAGCGGACGGTTTCCGAGTGTCTTGCGAATGAGCTTTCAGAAGATCGGCTTCACGCCTCGAGCGCGGTTCTCGCTTGCTGCACCAGGCTGGTGAACGCGGCGGGATCCGCAATGGCCATGTCCGAGAGCACCTTGCGATCCAGAATGATCTCGGCCTTTTTCAACCCTTCAATGAAGCGGTTGTACGGGAGGCCGTTCAGACGGGTGCCTGCGCTGATACGGGCGATCCACAGCTGCCGAAAGTCCCGCTTGCGCGTCCTTCGGTCACGGTACGCGTAGACGAGGGCTCGCTCGACGGTTTCCTTGGCTTGCTTCAGGGTCCTGCTGCGGCCCCCTACGTATCCTTTGGCCGCTTTCATGATTTTTCTGCGCCGGGCTCTGCTGGCAGGCGCGCATCGTACTCTGGGCATTACTGACTCCTTCTATGAACGGACAGCCGCACATGGTGCGTGACGCAGGCCAGCGCGCGGCCGAGCGTCCCGCGTCTCCTCATGCGTAGGGGAGGAGGCGTCTGATCTGCACGGCGTCGCTGGCGTCTATGAGGGTGTTTTTCCTCAGGTTCCTCTTCCGCTTGGCGGCCTTACTCGTGAGGATGTGGCTGTGACCGGCCTTTTTCCTCTTGATCTTGCCGCTCTTGAGCACGGTGAATCTCTTGGCCGCGCCTCGACACGTCTTGATTTTTCGCATCGTGAAATCTCCCATACCGCGAAGCAGGACCCACCCCGGCTCGCGATCAAGAAACATTAAACTTTTTTATATACCGTATCTGCCCTCTGCAGGCAAACCCTTTTCTCTCGGGAGGGCAATTATTCAATTATCCCGGTCAAATCCATCCCTGCCTCTGTGGCCATGACTAAAGGCCTTGTTGGCCTAAGTGCTGGATGGCGCAAATACGGTGTCTCATTTGGCGTCCCTGTCCTTGGCTGTTCAGTGGGTCCGGCATCCTGCCGGGCCATGAGGAAATGACAGGCGGGACGCCCGTCCCACCAATACAGCCAGAGAGGCCGTGGTAGTTGACACAAACCGCGTCCCACGGGAATCCGCGACCATATTGATGAAAAGACGCACTGAGTCCGTTTGACTATCTGAACAGGCTGATCTGGCGCAGCCGGATCGGTTTCCCCTTGTCGCCGCCCGTCGGCTCGTACCGGACGTACCGCGCCGGGGACTCGGAGGCCGCGTAGTACTCCAATCCCGGCCATTGGTCGTACGGATCGGTCTTGGTCTCGGACTGCTTCAGCCACGTCTTCCAGTCTTTGCCGTCCTCCGAGAAATCTGCCCGCCATTCCCCGGGGACCGACTTCTCATCAGCCCAGACTATCCTCAGCCGCGAAACCGGAGCCACCGCGCCCATATCGAGGACAACCCCCGGCTGCTGTCCCTGCTGTTCGGACGAAACATCGAGGACCTCTTGTCCCGGGTATCCCTTGAGGATGTGTAGGCCGCTGTCGGTCGCCTTTCCATCCACTAACACCTTTGACTTTTTCGCGTAGTCCTGGAAGTACGAGTCGAGGGGTGCATCGAAGGGGCCGTTCGGCGGAACCGGAAGATTGAAGCAGCGCTTCTTGATTTCGTACACCAGTTGCCTGGCGATGATGTAGTTCGCTCCGTTGGTCAAATGGCACCAGTCGGTCCAGACCCATTCGGTGACCGGATGAAAGATGTCGGTGAGATCGACAATTTCGATGCCTGCTTCCGCTCCCCGCTTCTTGACCCGGTCCACCAGAACGTCGTAGGTCTCGGCCGCGTCATAGAAACCGATCTTCTGCATTCCGGTCGCTGCCTCGATCTTCAGTTCCATGGGGGACCGCTTTTTCTTGCAGTTGCGCAGCATCGGCTGAAGGGCGAACACGTGAGGGACCCCGTCGGTTTCCAGCACCTTGTGGTAGAAGGCTTCCACATCCGCGACCTGATCTATGTTGCGCTTGCGGAATTCGATCATCTCGGGTGTGGGATCTTGCGGATGCGACGCGAAGCCCCGGTTTTCGTCGAGTATGCCGGCCCCTTCCCCGTGGCGTATTGAGAGCCACGCGAAGAAATAGGTGTTCCGCTTTAGCCACAGGGTCAGGTAATTGACAAAGCCTCGCTTGCCGAGGTCCATGACGTCTCTGACCACTTCCCAGTACGGCCCTTCAGTGAAATAGTTCCAGTCCTTCAGAGGTCGAGCGACCGTATGGACCTCATTGGCCCCGTCGAGAGAGACCACGAGGTCCGGTTTGAACAGCCGGAGCTTGGCCAGGTACCGCGTGAAATCGTTCTGAATCACGTGACCGGGAACCCCCGCGTTGATGACGCGCACCTTTTTGTTGCCTATCTTGGCGCGCACCGCGGGGTCCGCGTTGAGGAGCATCTCCATGATGTGGGGGATGGTCCAGCGAAAGGTGACTTCGTAAAAGTCAGCCACCACGTCTACCGGAGGGACAGGACCCCGTCCGTACACCACCGACCCGCCCGTGACAATGATCCGGAATTCGTCGGCCGGCTTGTCCAGCGGCACTTCCTCGAAGTCCTTGAAGCTCTCGTCGTTGATATATTCGTAGGAATTCCCCAGCCGCGTGTTCCGCACAGCGCAAAAACCAGGGGTCGGTTCGTACCCGAACTGGGCGGCCACCTTCTGGGAACTCATGCGAGCGTAATCGAGGCTGCGGCCTTTGTACGCCTGCCCGATCGGTGAGTTCTTGATCTTGAGATACGCGTAGTACTCCAGCGCGGCGAACGTGCCCAACAACACCGTGGCAAGAAAGAGGATGTACAGGGCAGCGAAGAGAAACCTTCTCAGACTCTTCCGGGGCGCGGCCGTTCCTCGCGCGGCGGCTTCCTTGCTTGCGGAGCCTGTAGACTCGGCCTGGGATACTCTATCTTTATCAATTTCAGCCATGAACTCCTCCCGGGGCCGAATGCAGGATGGCCCTAAAGGTTAACCTCTTTTTTTATCTCAATTCTCAAGGGTGGTCTATCATTTTGTGAAAGGCTCGGCGGAGCCCATCGCTCCGTACGATTTCGCACCAAGTGCATGCTGCAGGTGGCGTATGTGCGGCACCTTAGTGTGCTGCTTGCAGCGTCCCGCAGGGACGCACCTTGAATAGCCACGGGTTTCAACCCGTGGATTGAGGCGCCAACAGGTGCTCTCATACGACCCTGAAGGGGTCGACCGAGCGCGTGCGCCGGATTACGGAATTTGTGGACCCCTTCAGGGTCCAGGCAGCTGTCATCGGGCCCTTGTTCCACGGGTTCAAACCCGTGGCTACTATTGGTCAGCCCCTTCGGGGCTGGGCGTTTTCCCTGAATAGGGGACGGCATCCGGGACATGATGTCCTGAGTCCAAGAAGGTGACGACCAACTCTCAGCACACCCCTCTCGCAGAGGGAGAGGGGTGTGGGTATCAGGATTTGTCTTTCCCCATCGCGTCGTCTCGCCATCGCGCACGAGCCATTTACCGTCCCTCCGCGCGGCTCAACACTCGGCAGAGACGGATCTTGGGCCTATCATTCATGGGTAGAGCGTCATCGCGGGGATGGGAAGCAGGGCAGTTCGCGTGCGGCTGACAGCGTGCCGGGAGTTTCCTCCCCGGGACCTCGATACACGAAGTCGGAAAGGAAGCCCCCTCTTCCGGGAGCTTCCCTCACCAGACAAGCGCGACCTAAAACAGCGTATAGATGAACGGTGCGGCCACGGGAGAACTGGCTGCCAGTATGATGAACGCAGACAGAATGACCAGCACGATCAGGATCGGCGCCAACCAAAATTTCTTGCGCATCTTCATGAAATCCCAAAATTCCTTCACCAGGGACATGCTTAATTCCTCCAACCTATGTGATGCAGGGGGTGGCCGGAACGGTCACTCGCATCGTTCGACGCTTGTGTCCGGCGCCTGCTCTTCTAATCTCTGTTGATTCAGATCGGGTATACCTCTCGCTCGTGAACTCACCAGCCAACCACGTACCCTCCCCGCATCACGGAAAGGGGTAAGGGCCCCAAATTGGGTTCGGAAGGTTGTTCAAAATGACCAATGCCGCCAGTATCACCAGTCCGATCACCAGTGGTGGTACCCAAATTCTCTTGCGCCCTTTTACAAAGTCCCACAATCGTCTCGGAGACGACATGCCGGAGTCCTTGTGCTCCATCGAACGCGCGCTCACGATCACTACCACGGATAAATGAATGGCGCAGCCCATGGGGCGACCGTGGCCAATCCGAACAAGCCTGAGATCATGACCAGCATGAGCAGGATCGGCACCAGCCAGAATTTCTTGCGCACCTTCATGAAACTCCAGAATTCTTTCACCAACGACATGGCCACACCTCCTGCCACAAAGGACGCGGAACCGATCAGAACTGTCTCTCGTATCGCTCGACCGTAGGATCCTGCTCCTGCTCTTTGGCCTTCCAGTAGGTCGGCGCAGCCGGGTCCCACTTTCGATCCATGGGGTCCCTGCCGGTGAGCCGCATGACGAGGCCCACGGGAGTAACCACCAGGAAGAAGATTAGCGTCAACAAGATCCTCGATACAAAATACCCCAAAATCACCGAAAAAGCGATCCAAACCTTGTAGATCTGACGAAAAAGTGGCGGAATGAGCCTCGAAACGGCCAGTGCCACGCCGACTCCGATCCAGATATACCCGGTTGAAGATCCCTTCCAGAAGAGCTGGTACGAGCCGTACAATCCCGGCAGAATCAGGAACACGAGTGCCAGAATGGTCAGGTCTCGGCCCTTTGGTTCAACCAGGACCGATCGTATCTCGTCTCTAATTTCTTCTATAATGCTCACGGACATGAATCGCTCCGTCTTCGACGATTGCTCCGCAGAAGAGCGTCAGTCAAGCTCATACTGCTTTCGCCAGTCCTTGTCATCCTTGAGCGCGGGCTGCTCTTTCTTGTCCAAAAGGAACGGACCCAGCACGAGGTAGTCCATCTCGGTGCGCATGAAGCAGAGGTACGCGTTTTCCGGGCTCATCACGATGGGTTCACCGCGGACATTGAACGACGTGTTCACGATCACCGGACAGCCGGTCTTCTCTTTGAACGCGCTGATCATCTCATGGTACAGCCGGTTGGTTTCTTTGTGCACCGTCTGGATGCGGGCCGAGTAATCCACGTGGGTGATCGCGGGGATATCCGACCGCACTACATTGAGTTTGTCGATACCCCAGAGCTTGTCCTCGTCGTCGCTCATTTTGCGCCGGATCTTCTCGTCCACGTACGCCACGAGGAGCATGTACGGCGACGGCCTGTCCAGCTCAAAGATTTTGTCCACGTCCTCCCCGAGAATCGAAGGTGCGAACGGCCTGAAGCTCTCCCGGTACTTGATCTTCAGGTTCATCTGAGCCTGCATCTTGGGGCTGCGTGCGTCGCCGATGATGGAACGCCCGCCGAGCGCCCTCGGGCCGAACTCCATCCGCCCCTCGAACCAGCCGATGACCTTCTCCTGAGCGATCAGGTCTGCCACGGTCGAGGGGAGATCGCCGTTATTCAAGTACTGGTAGGGATATCCGTGGGCGTCGAGGTACTGCTTGATTTCCTGTTCGGAGTACACCGGACCGAGATACGAGCCTGACTGAAGATCGTTCTTGCCGTCCACCACGCGCTCGTTGTTCAGGAGCTGGTACCAGGTGAAGAGAGCCGCTCCCAGCGCGCCGCCCGCGTCGCCGGCAGCCGGCTGAATCCAGATGTCCTCGAAGGGGCCCTCACGCAGGACGCGTCCGTTGCCCACACAGTTGAGAGCGACGCCGCCCGCGAGGCAGAGGTACTTCTCGCCGGTGAGCTTGTGGATGTGCCGGGCGGTACGCATCATCACCTCTTCGGTGACCACCTGCACCGATTTGGCCAGATCCATCTCCCGCTGGGTGAGTTTGCTCTCGGGTTTTCTTGCCGGGCCGTCAAAGAGCTTCTCGAATGCCGCGCCGGTCATGGTCAGGCCGTACGGGTACGTGAAATAGTCCATGTTCAATTTAAAAGAGCCGTCTTCTTTGACGTCGATCAGCTCCTTGAGGATCGCGTCCACGTACTTGGGCTCACCGTACGGCGCGAGCCCCATCACTTTGTACTCGCCGGAGTTGACTTTGAACCCGGTGAAATAAGTAAACGCGGAGTACAGCAGGCCCAGCGAATGAGGAAACTGTACCTCGTACTCGATGCGGATCTGGTTGTCCTCACCGACGCCGAAACTCGTCGTGGTCCACTCCCCTACCCCATCCATGGTGAGAAACGCGGCCCGTTTGTACGGCGACGGGAAGAACGCGCTCGCAGCGTGGGACTCATGATGTTCGGGGAAGAGGATTCTTCCCTCATATTCACCAAGGCACTTGCGGATTACCGTGGGAAGGTGGAGCTTCTGTTTCAGCCACAGCGGCATTGCCAGGAGGAACGACGCCCAGCCCCGGGGCGCATAGGAGAGGTACGTCTCCAAAATTCTCTCGAACTTGATGAACGGCTTGTCGTAAAACACGACAAAATCGAGATCCTTCGCCTCGATGTGGCCTTCTTTCAAGCAGTATGCAATGGACTCGGTCGGGAACCGATGGTCGTGCTTGACCCGCGAGAAACGCTCCTGCTGGGCCGCGGCCACGATCCGACCGTCTTGCACCAGGCAGGCGGCACTATCGTGATAAAATGCAGAAATACCCAGAATATTCATAGCTTCCTACCGAAACATGCTCCACAATCTGAGGCGGATTGTCCTCTCTTCGGTCTTTACCGGCCGGTACTTCACGTACCTCGCCTTAACCGGTTCCCCGGCATAATACTCGAAACCGGGCCATTGAGAATAGCTGTCGATCCGATCCTTGTCGGCTTCGACAAACGGCTGCCACGTCTCGCCATCAAGGGAGGCTTCCACGATCCACTCGTCCGGGACAGAGGCTTCGTCTGCCCAGACCATCCTGAGTCGGCTCAGCGGTACGGCGGCGCCGAGATCCAGAACCACCTCCAGCTTCTCGTCCGGAGGAACGGGCTTCGTCGAAAACACCTGCCGTCCGGGGTGACCTCCCAGGATGTCGCGCAATGCAGCGCTGTCGGAATCACCGTCCGGTGCCGAGACGACCGCGGCCGAAGTCGCCAGATCGCTGAACAGGCCGTTCTTGTCCTCGATCTGATCGCCCGGTCCAAGGGGTTTCTGGAAGAAGCGCTCCTTGACCAGGTTCGACAGCTCCTTTGCAATAAGGTAATTCGCGCCCGAGGTCAAGTGACACCAGTCCGTGAACACCCACTCGGAGACATCATCGAAGTATTCGGAGAAGTCAACGAGAAAATAGCCTTTCCGTCCGGCGCTCTCGACCATCCTGTCGATGAGCAGCTTGTACGCCTTGTCCGACGGGACGCCGCCGTAGTCCTTCTGTCCTTTCAGCTCGGCCACGATCTTCTCCTTCTCGTGGAGCGGCTTCCGGCTCAGGTAGAACCATGGCTGCACGGCAATGATGTGAGGCACGCCGTCGTTTTCGAGCATGCTGTGGTAGTTCTCCACCACGCGAACCACGGTTGCGACGTTCCGGTCCATCAACGACGAAGCTCTTTCCGGCGACATGGCGCCCGCGCCGGCGTTCGCTTCGGTTCGAGCCATCGCGGACGGCTCTACCTCCATGAGGATGTCTCGATTGAGTTCGGTCAGCACGTCCTTTTCCGACCAGATGTACGTCATGAGGTACGTGTTGTTCTTGAACCAGAGGGTTAAGTACGAAGCAAGTCCGGGGAGCTTGTAGCTGAAGATCTGGCGCAGAATCCCGTTGTACTGCCCCTCACGGAAGTAGTTCCAATCCTCCTCTATCTTACTGACCAGCGGGATTTCGTTGGCGCCGTCCAGTGAGATGACCATGTCGGGTTCGTACTGCCTGAGCTTGGCGAGGTAGCGCATCAGGTGGTGCTGGTACGCGTAGCCCCAAACAGCAGTGTTGTAGACCTTGATCTTCTTCCCCGGCAACGGAGCGGAGGCGTTCAGAATCTGCTCCATCATATGGGAGATGGTCTCCCGGTACTCCAGCGCATACCATTTCATCGGTCCGGTCGCTTCGCCGACGGCTCCCAATCCGAATGCCGTAGACCCGCCGGTGAGGAAGATGCGGAACTCATCGGCAGGCTTGGGGATCACGACATCTGTGAACTCGCGAAACCCAGCGTTATTGGCATACTCGTACTGATTACCTTTGAGAGAGTTGTACTCGACGCAGACCCGCGGAACAAAGTCGTAGTCGTAGTGTGGCACCGGTCGGGTCCGATCCTGGAGCGCCATGCCGATGCGATCATGATAGACGCTTCCCAGGAAGGTGCGGCTCACCGCGTACTTGGCAAGCGCTTCCACTCCCCACAGGAGCAGCACGACAACCACCAGCAGGTACAGAGCATACAGGGATGCCTTGACAACGCGCCGAAGGATTCTCCAGACCTTGCCGGGGATCGAGGTCTTCCGGCGCGCCGCCGCGCTTGCTGTTTTGTTCTGTTCTGCCGTCTTCTCTTCCATGGATTCCCTGGTGCCCTCAAGCGTCCGAGGACCGTCTTCGACTTCCGGACACTTCCGCGCGTCCTCGTCTGTGGTGAACGGCAGAGCGCCGGGTGTCCGCTTCCCGCGAAAGACCGCTTCGGCAGCATTCTACATGACGTCGGGAAAGCGCACGCTCTTCTGCCGCGTTTTATAGCTTAAAGCGGTCCTTAGAGCAAGGGGCCTGGAAGAACGCTCCAGGAATGGCGGTTCTTGCTCGCCGACGAGTTGGGGAGGTCCAGCCTCTGTCCAGCTTAAAAAAAAGGAAGTGGCTGTCAATATTGTTGACTTACAGCCGCTGCCACAAATAATCTACGGTAAGGCAGTCGCCTAAGTGCCCCGGTCGCGCGTCGCGCGAGATTGCCGGCCCCACGCACCAGCCCAGAACTGGGACCCCAGGTGAGATACCGCATTCGAGAAACCGAGTGCCGAGGCATTACAGCAGGTCGGCCAAAAGGAGAAACACCATGAAGAGAGCAACCATGTCCGCAGAGGAAGCCCTGCAACTCCTCGCGGAAGGCAATGCCCGCTTCACCTTGGGGAGTACCGAAGGTCCCCACAGAACCCCAGAGCAGCGCATCTCGACCGCGCGAGACGGACAATCCCCTTTTGCAGCCATCGTTTCGTGCGCTGACTCGCGGGTACCGCTCGAGCTGGTTTTCGACCGGGGTATCGGCGATATCTTCGGGCTTCGGGTGGCCGGTAACATCTGCTCGCGGGCAGTCATCGGTTCTCTCGAGTACGCGGTGATGCATCTGGGAACACGACTCGCCGTCGTGCTCGGCCACACCCGTTGCGGCGCGTTGACCGCTCTGGTCGACGGTGTACAGGTGGATGAGAACGTCGCGCTTCTGGCGGGGAGAATCGCTCCAGCGGTCGATCGGGCGAGGGCGCGCTTCTCTTGTCTTGCCGGCCCGGCCCTGCTCGAGGAAGCAATCAAAGAGAACGTGTGGTTCCAGATCGAAACGCTGTTCGAGGCGAGTCGGCATATCCGAGACGCGGTAAGGGGAAGCCGCGTCAACGTGATAGCAGGGGTCTATGACATCGAGCGCGGCGCGGTGACCTGGCTGGGGAACCATCCCGACGAGCAGAGCCTCCTGCGCTGACGACCTGACCTCGCAGCCAGAGCCGAGGACGCTGCCGGCAAGATCGCGGCCCCGCTGAACCACCCCAAGCGGTACCGAGGATGGATGTGCGCGCACCCGGGGAGCCTCGGTCAAAGCCCGATTGCGGAAGTCTCGGAATTTTTTCCGCGCCGTTCGAGAAATAGAGGTTTGACAAGATTTCCGGCAGATGCTAAGAAATTCTGATGACAGACGGGAACGCACCCCTATCCCGTCTCTCTCGGACCTTCCCGACGATCCGTGCAACCAGGAACAATTGTCTGACTAGTGGAACTAAAGATTCAAGGGCATTTGGAAATCGGGGCTCCTGATCCGCGCATGGGATGAGGAGGAGCGATATGCTCCTTGATGTGAATCCAACGGTTGCGTGACTCGGACAACCTCAGGGGCAATGGACGAGATCAAATTGTTGAAGGATTAGAGGATCCTGGGGAATGGTCCCGAGCCGGATTCTGAACGGCTCAGTTGATGCGTCGGTTGATCTGCAAGTCTGTCTTGCACGAGGGCATGGAAGCGAAACCAGGCACCTACCGTAACCGCGAGATGGCATTTTCAGGCCGCAGCCACAGGGGAGGCACAATCGCTGCACAGGGGTCATTCGGGCCTCCGTTGCCGTGGACCATGTCCATCGGGACGAGCGTCCTGGGCAAAGTCCGGGCCCCCGGCTAAATGACGCAGCGTGTGACAACGTTTCGTGGCTGATCGGGCGGGAAAAACTGACCTGAAGGGTTGACAGCAGCGCATCAAACCAGTATAGAGCGATCTTCGCTCGCAACCGAAGATTCAAGGTTTTATTAATTCGCCTGCGACGTCTCGCGGGCCAAACGGCGACTCCTTCACGGCCTTCGTGATGGAGGCCTAGGGAGGTTATTTTGCAGAAGTGTAAGACGTGTGGCAGGCAGTTCACTGCCGTGCAGACCATGTCGTATTCCGACTATGGGTACTGCTCATGGGATTGCCTCATGAACAAGAACAAACCGCACAACGCTCAGACCCGCAATAACCGTCGAAACAACAACGGCCAGCGCAATGAGGCTCACCCACGGACTAAATGGGCTCAAAACTACTAGTGCACTAGAGGAGCCTTTCCAGACTCGATCAGGGCCAGCCTGAATAGTTTTTACACGGTTATTCGATCTGTTGCCGGCGATTGGCCTGTAACCACGCAATAGTGCACGATCGTTTGCTCCTGAATGGTGAGGCTTTCTTTCATTGCTCCCAGACAAGTTTTGCAACCGACCCGTCCGAGAACAGACATCAGAGGGACACCTACGCACGTGTGAACTGCGGTCCCCGTGGTCCTGAGCGGTAAGGTCCGCGCACGATGTAGGAGGAACCGGACGAGTGTCGAACGCGCCAGAGCTCCCGAACGGAGCACGCTGACGCGTACCGGCATCGCCTTGCCCAGTCATCCGGCCGGCTTCTTGTCGCGCGGCGCGTGCCTTCGGATTCCCGCGCCTGTCGTACGGCCAGCCAGCTTGTCCGACCTGACCGAAAAGAGCGGCCTCCGATCACAAACCGCAAAGGGCTTGATTTTTCAGGTGAGGATTCGCCTCTGAAGGGACTTGATTCCGGCCGATTCTGATATACTATGAATCGAGCAGGCCGTTACGGCTGTGGTCGGAGCGGAATCCGCCGGACGAAGGTGATGGACATGCCTACCACACCGCTCGAGACAGAGGTCGAGTCGCAACAGGATCCAGGTCCCGTAAGGGCCCAGTACGCGGACTTCGACGGCATCACACTCGAGTCGGGAGTATTCCTCGGCCCTTTGACCGTTGCGTACGAAACGTACGGCACGCTGTCTCCCAATCGAGACAATGCGGTGATGGTGCTCCATGCGCTCTCCGGTGACGCGCACGCGGCGGGCATCGATGAACAGGGCCGAGTTGGATGGTGGGACGGCATGATCGGCCCCGGAAAAGGGATCGATACCGACCGATACTTTGTCATCTGCTCGAACTGTCTGGGGGGCTGCAAGGGAACCACCGGTCCGCCCAGTACGAATCCAGCCACAGGGCGGCCTTATGGACGGTCGTTCCCGATTATTACCATCGCGGACATGGTCGACGTGCAGGCGATGCTGGTGGAGCATCTCGGGATCAGGCAACTCCATAATGTGATCGGCGGGTCGATGGGAGGAATGCAGGCGCTGGATTGGGCAGTGCGGTATCCGGACCGGATCAAGTCAGCGGTCCTCATCGCTACGACCGCGCGGCTGTCGCCCCAGGGCATCGCATTCAACTGGGTGGGCCGCAACGCCATCTACTGCGATTCCGCGCGGGGAAGCTCTTCCGAGCACGATCAAGCTCAACCGAAGACCGCCAGAGGCCTGGCCGTGGCCAGAATGATCGGGCACATCACCTACCTTTCCGAAGAGACCATGGAGGCCAAGTTCGGGCGCAAGCTCGCTCTCCGGGATCTGAACGGCTATCGGTACAGCCTCGGCGAGAACGGAAAGACAGAAGGGGAATTCGAGATCGAATCGTACCTGGAATATCAGGGGACAGCGTTCATGCGAAGATTCGATGAGGATTCGTACATCATCATCACCAAGGCGATCGACCACTTTGACCTGGAAAGCATCTACGGAGATCTGACTCGCGCAATGGAAAACATTGCCGCGAAGATGCTCATTCTGTCGTTTAGCTCGGATTGGCTTTATCCCAAGACCATGTCTCTGACAATCATGCGCGCGCTGCAGGCGGTCAAGAAGGACGTATCGTTTGTGTCGCTCGACTTCCCCTATGGGCATGACTCGTTCCTGGTCAAAGACGCCATGCCTGTCTTAGGTCGGATCATACGAGGTTTCCTGAATGGTGTCAGCGCGACTCGTTGAGGCGCCAACGCCGTTTCACCAGTTCCAGGTCGGGTTCAACATTATCATTGACCTGATCACACCCGGTACTCGCGTCCTAGACCTCGGGTGTGGTTCGGGCACGCTCCTTCAGCGGCTTAGGGACGAGAAAGACGTGGAGGGGTGCGGTGTCGAACTTGACCAGGAAAAGGTCGTCCGGTGCATCGAGCGTGGCATCCGGGTGATCAGCCTCGACCTGGACGAAGGTCTCGAAGGATTTCCCGACCTGAGTTACGAGTACGTTATTCTCAGCAGGACTCTGCAGCAGCTCATGTTTCCGGAGCGACTGGTCAGAGAAATGCTCCGAGTGGGCTCGAAATCGATTATCGCGTTTCCCAATTACGGCCACTGGAAGCTTACTCTGAGACACCTGGCCACTGGCAGGACGCCGACGTCGTCCACCTATCCTCATCCTTGGTACAATACCCCGGACATCCATCGTCTCACCATCAAAGACTTCAGAGGCTTTGTCAGCCAGATCGGCGGAAAGATAGAGAAGGAGATCTTTATCGTGGACAATGCGTCTCGTCACCGCCTCCTGTGGCCGAACCGGCGAGCCGAGTGGGGTTGCTGTCAGATTTCGGCAGTCTGACGCGCGGGCACCGGGCGAACTCGGATCTTGAGGACTTGGCCGACGTTCGGAGGACCGGCTGAAGCTGCATTTTTGGCTTGATCAAACCGCCGCTGACACATATAGTCAGAGGAACGGGTTGGTTTCAAATCGGAGTTGCTGATTCTCGATCGATGACGTCTGCCGTGGAGAGTTGCTCCGGAATCTTGAGAAACGGGATGGGCATTCTTCGGCGAGAGGAGAACTATGGCGCGATATTATGTCCCGGATGCCCTCCCTGCCTTCTCGGTCACCGAAGAGGCCGAGTACTATCGGCTGAGCATTGGCCGGTCCCAGATAGACGAGGACGACGTCGAGGATTTCCTGGATACTACTGTCGAGTGGCTCAGTTCCAATCCCTCGAAGGGGATCCTCATCGATTTCACCGGCGTCAGGTCGGTCTGTCCGGGTTTCACGGTGGAACTCCAGCGGAACTATGAAGACATCAAGGCCAAGGGGCTCTATGTCCGTTTCGTAAATGTCGATCCGGGAATTCAGCCATATATTGACGTGCAGAACATCACCATCGTGATGAGTGTGTATCCGGAGAAGCCGGTACTGAGCGCGAAGGGGCTCCTGGCCGATCTTGCGAACAATTTGACCGACGAACAGCTCATGAGAAAGCACTCCCTCTCTGAGAAGGGCCTCCAGAGCATGTTCCGCAAATTGCTGCGCAAGGGGCTCATTGCCAAGCACGTCCTCGCCAAGCGAACCGGGATAGAAACCTCCCCGACCCCATCGCGCCGCGCGGCCGGCAAGTCCCAGAAGGCCTCGGTCAACGCGTCGGACGTCCTGAAGGACATAGAACACGATATGCCCGACACGATGCTGATGCGGAAGTACAAGCTGTCCCCGAAGGGTTTGAGCAGTATGTTGGCGAAACTCCGGTCTCACGGGCTGGTTTCGACCCAAACCATCTTCAGGCGGAAACAGTTGCGCCTCACCCTCGACTCTCTACCAGACCAGGCGGCAAAACCGGCTCGCCGCACTTCAGGCAGAAAACCCGAATAGAGCACCGTGCACGGGGGGCGAGCTGACGCGAGGCCGTTCGTTTCGAGGTCCTCGGGCCGTTCGGCCGCGACCGGCCGGTAAATAGTGTGCAGACACTGGCCATCATCTCTTGACCCCAGGATGTCAGGCGTCTTATGATGCAAGTTTTATGTCTCACGCCGCGTGCTCTGCTGCAAGGACATGCCTATGATCAGACTCGTTAGAGGTTTCCACGACATCCTGCCGGACGAGACACCCAAATGGGCCTTCATCCTCGAGACAGCGAGAAGGACCCTGGAGCTGTTCGGCTACAGAGAGATTGTCCCCCCCATCATGGAGCGCACCGAGCTGTTCCAGCGGGGAATAGGCGAATTGACCGATATCGTGGAAAAGGAGATGTACACCTTTGAAGACCGCGGGGGCGACTCTCTCAGCCTCAGGCCGGAGGCGACCGCGGGCATCCTTCGTTCGGTCGCGGAGCACTCCCTGCTCCACCGTGATTCTGTGCTGAAGCTCTACTGCGTCGGTCCCATGTTCCGCCGCGAGCGGCCTTCCAAAGGGAGATTCCGGCAGTTCTTTCAGATCGACGCGGAAGTGCTGGGTGACGTCTCGCCTCTTGCCGATGCAGAAACCATAGCAGCGGCCCATGCAATCATGAGCAACCTGGGTGCGACCGGTCTGATGATGGAAATTAATTCCGTCGGGTGCAATGTGTGTCGTGGTGAGTACCGCGGACTGCTACGGGCTTTCTTCGAGAAGTACCTCGATGAGCTGTGCCCGGACTGCCAACGCCGATACCACGGCAACCCGCTGCGCATACTCGACTGCAAAGTAGAACGATGCTCGGAGATCGCTCGCAGTGCCCCGGTCATCACGGACCACCTTGACCGGCCGTGTCTGGAGCATTTTCAGGCAGTGCAGGAAGCGCTGACGCTGCTCGGAATTCCGTACCGAATTGTGCCCCAGATGGTGCGGGGCCTCGATTACTACACGCGTACGGCGTTCGAGATCGTGCACGAAGAACTGGGCCGGAGCAAAGCTGTAGGCGGTGGCGGGCGCTACGACTACCTGCTCAAGGAGTTGGGCGGACCGGACGCGTCGGGCATCGGTTTCGCGATAGGGCTCGAACGCTTGGCCATGGGCCTGCCCGATGAGGATCCGCGTTTTACCCGGTCCACCGACGTCTATGTGGCGGCCCTTGGCGAAAGTGCTCGAAACGAAGGATTCCGCATCGTCAACACGATTCGGTCAGCGGGAATTTCTGCCGAGACACGCTATTCGGGCAGCAGTCTAAAGGCCCAGATGAAGGTCGCGGACAAGCTCGGCGCTCGATTCGTCGTGATGATCGGTGACGACGAACTGAGCCGGCAGGAGGTTACCGTGCGCAACATGAGTACCAAGGAACAGGTTCGCATTGGCATGGACCGGGTGGTGAGCTTCCTCCAGTCTCTGTCTTGAACCGGCGCAACCGCAACAGGTCCGAGCGCTACGATACGGAACACAACCATTCTTGAAGGAGTCGAATCTTGATACCGGACCCCCTGGACGGATGGGAAAGAACGCATCTTTCCACAGACATAACCGAAGCGGATGTTGACACTCGGGTCGTGGTCATGGGTTGGGCATTCAGACGCCGAGACCATGGCGGCGTCATCTTCATCGACCTGCGAGATCGCAACGGGCTGGTCCAACTCGTTTTCAATCCCGAACACTCAGAGGAATCGCATTCCAAGGGTCACGCGCTGAGACCTGAATGGGTACTCGCTGCCCGTGGCGTAGTGCGGCCGAGACCCGATGAGTCGCTCAATCCCGACATGGCCACCGGCGCAATTGAGATCTTCGTGGACGAGGTGAAGATCCTGAACCGGTCCGATCCGCCCCCCTTCCCGCTAGACGACGAGTTGCCGCCGACGGAAGCCACGCGCCTGCGTTATCGATACCTCGACCTCAGGAGGCTTGGGGGTGCCAGGGACAACCTCCTGGTCAGGCACCGAGTCATAAGCATTATCAGGAATTTTCTCAACAACGAAGGGTTCGTGGATATTGAGACTCCGTTCTTAACCACCAGCACGCCGGAAGGCGCGCGGGACTACCTCGTGCCGAGCCGGATTCAGCCCGGGTGTTTCTACGCGCTGCCGCAATCGCCCCAGATATTCAAGCAGCTCCTCATGGTGGCCGGGTTTGAACGGTACTACCAGATCGTGCGGTGCTTCCGGGACGAAGATCTACGGGCCGACCGACAGCCGGAATTCACGCAGTTGGACGTGGAAACCTCTTTCATCGAAGAGAAGCGGCTCTTTGACATCGTTGAGCGCATGGTGACCGGAATCTTCAGCGAAATCCTTCAGATAGACCTCCCGAGGCCGTTTGCGGTTCTCTCGTACCATGAAGCCATCGCGAGGTACGGCTTGGACAAGCCGGATCTTAGATTTGGTATGGAACTTTCAGAGGTTAGTGAGATACTGAAAGAAACGGGTTTCGGTGTTTTCCGATCCGCGATCGAGGCCGGCGGCATCGTGAAGGCGCTCAAGGTGCAGGACGGCGAACGGCTTTCCCGCAAGGATCTCGACGACCTGCGAGATTTTGCCGCGATCTATCGGGGCAAGGGGGTTGCGTACACGCGCATCAAGGATGGCGGCGAGTGGCAGTCCCCCATCGCGAAATTCCTTTCGGCCGCCGAACGTTCCGCGATCAACCAGCGTACCGACGCGCGGCCAGGTGACGTGGTCCTCTTTGCCGCGGACTCTCCGCAGGTGGTCAACGATGTTCTCGGAAACCTCCGGAACCATCTCGCGGACAAGCTCGGGGAGATTCCTCAGGGCGAGTACAAGCTGGTCTGGATAACCGACTTCCCCATGTTCGAGTATAACGAGGACGAGAAACGCTTCAACGCGATGCATCACCCATTCACCAGCCCGCGAGAAGAGGACCTGCCATTGCTTGAGGCCGATCCCTCCCGAGTGCGCGCTCGCGCGTACGATCTCGTGCTCAACGGCGCGGAGATCGGGGGCGGGAGCATCAGAATCCATCGGAGCGACGTTCAGGAGCGGGTATTTTCCGTCCTGGGGATTGGTCCCGAAGAAGCGCAGGAAAAATTCGGCTTCCTCATTGAGGCCCTGCGATACGGTGCACCGCCGCACGGAGGGATAGCCTTTGGCGTGGACAGAATCCTCGCCATCCTCACCGGCGCGGAATCGATCAGAGAGGTGATAGCCTTTCCCAAGACACAAAGGGCGGTCTGTCCGCTCACCGGTGCACCGACCCCTGTGACCACGGAACAGCTCAAAGACTTGGGCCTTAGAATTGCCGCGAAGAAGTAGGAAGAGAGGATAGAGCCATGGCCGTATGGGATCCTAAGAAAGGCGTTCTGTACCACGAGTTCAACAAGTGGAACAAGGAGCGGTTCCTCCGGGAAGTCAAGGAGCCGAATCTCCTCAGAAATATCTTCCCGTATTCCGAAGTGCCCAAGGTGGATTTCGATTTTGCCATTCTCCCCATTAACCCCGCGCGAAATTTCCTCATCACCGACACAACTTTCCGCGACGGGCAACAGGCCAGACCGCCGTTTACGGTCGATCAGATCGTCGCACTCTTCGATCTTCTGCACAGGCTTTCCGGCCCTCGGGGAATCATTCGCCAGTCGGAATTCTTTCTGTACACGAAGAAAGATCGCGAAGCGGTGGCGCGGTGCAAAGAGAAAGGGTACCAGTACCCCATTATTACCGGCTGGATCAGGGCCAACAAGAAGGACCTCCCCGCAGTACGGGCCGCGGGACTGGAAGAGACCGGTATCCTGACGTCGGTGTCCGACTATCACGTTTTTCTCAAGATGGGGCTCGACCGCCGCAGGGCCATGGACAAGTACGTGGACATGGTTCGTGCCACGCTCGAGAAAGGGATCATTCCCCGGTGCCACTTCGAGGACGTGACCCGTGCGGACATCTACGGTTTCTGCGTTCCCCTCGCGCAGAAGCTCATGGAACTGCGCGAGCAATCGGGGATGGACGTCAAGATCCGTCTCTGCGACACCATGGGGTACGGAGTGACCTATCCCGGATCGGCGACCCCGAGGAGCGTTCCCAAGCTTATCCGCGCCATGATCGACGATGCCAACGTGCCGGAAGACCTCCTGGAATGGCATGGCCACAATGATTTCCACAAGGGGCTGAATAACGCGGTCAGCGCGTGGTTGTACGGCTGCTGCGCGGTCAACGGCACGCTCCTCGGTATCGGTGAGAGAACCGGCAATACCCCCATCGAAGCCCTCATGATCGAATACATGTCGCTGAAAGGTTCACGGGACGGCATGGACACGCTGGCTATCAAGGAGATGGCCCGGTACTTCGAGACAGAGCTGGGACACCACATTCCTGACAACTATCCGCTGGTCGGCAAGGCCTTCAACGCCACCAGCGCGGGAATTCACGCGGACGGCGTGCTGAAGAACGAGGAGATCTACAACATCTTCGATACCGCCAAGATCCTGGGTCGCCCGCCGGTCGTGAACGTTACGGACAAGTCGGGCCTCGCGGGGATCGCTCATTGGATAAACTCAAACCTGGATATGGTGGGTAAGGACGCAGTGGACAAGAACCACCCCGCGATCCAACGGATCAGCGAGGTGATCGGCAAGCAGTACGACGATGGACGCGTCACCGCGCTGTCGGACAAAGAGATGATCGCCCTGGTCAAGCGCTACATGCCTGAACTCTTCATCTCCGACTGGGATCGGATGAAGCTCATCGCGCGGGAGATGGCCTTCAAGATTGTGGAACGTTTCGCGATCGCTCCCGCCATGAGATCCGGCAAAGCGAAGGTCATGGAAAAGGCCATGTTCGAGTTCCTCAACCGCTATCCCTTCATCCAGTACTGTTACGTCGTGGACATGCAAGGGAAGAAGGTAACGGAAAACGTTACCGACATCGCGGACAGGGCCAAGTTCCTCACGTTCAAGGAAAAGGAAGACTTCTCCGACCGTCAGTGGTTCATCAAGCCCATCAAGGACGGAAAGGCCCACGTGCTGGGGCCGTTCACTTCACGGATAACCGGCGCGCTGTGTATTACGGTCTCCACGTGCCTGCGGGACAAGAGCGACAAGATGATCGCGGTCTTCGGCGCGGACATCAGGCTGGAAGAACTGCTCAAGGTGGAACGCGAGCTCATGGAAGAGCATGGAGTGGAATTCAGCGAAAACGATATCCGAAAACTGACCGAAAAATACCGCGATTCCTGATCCCAAGCACCTTTCGAGAAGAAATATCGGGAGGAACCTTTTTGAAAAAGGGTTTCTCCCCAATATTGCTCCATTGAAGGCTACGTGGGACTAGATATTGGACAGGATTGCGGCTTCGTCGGTAGTTTCGGGGACGTCTTCTCGCTGGGTGAGTGGATAGAAGCTTGAAAATTCCGCTTTGAAGTGGACCCGCACCATGCCGATGGGGCCGTTCCGCTGCTTGCCGATGATGATTTCGGCCTCGCCTTTCTTCGGATTGTCTTCGCTCTTGTTATAGACCTCGTCGCGGTAGATGAAGACGATCACGTCCGCGTCCTGCTCGATGGCACCGGATTCTCTCAAGTCCGCGAGCTGAGGCCGCTTGTTCGGTCTCTCCTCGACTTTGCGGTTCAACTGCGAGAGAGCGATGACCGGGACGGCCAATTCCTTTGCCAGCGCCTTCAGAGACCGCGAGATGTCCGAAATCTCTTTCTCCCGGGAATCGGACCTGAACGCGGCCCTCATGAGCTGCAGGTAATCCACCACGATCAGCCCGAGCCCTTTTTCCTTCTTGAGCCGCCGCGCTTTGGCTCGCAGCTCGAGCGTGTTGATCGCTGGGGTGTCGTCCACGAACAATGGCGCTTCCGAAAGATTTCCCACCGCTAGGGTCAGGCGGCTCCAGTCATGGTCGCTCAGATAGCCGGTGCGAAGGCTCTTCAAGTTCACCTTGGCCTTGGAACAGAGCATCCTCAGGCCGATCTGGTCCTTGCTCATTTCCAATGAGAATACGCCGACGGTAACTCCGTATTCAATCGCCGCGTTCACCGCCACGTTGAGCGCAAACGATGTCTTGCCCATGGACGGCCGCCCCGCGACGATGATCAGATCCGACGACTGGAATCCGGCGGTCATCTGATCCAGATCGTGGAAGCCCGACGGTACCCCGGTGACGTACGCCTTGCGCTCGTACAGGCGAGTTGCAGTCTCGAAGCTCTCTTTCATCAGCTCCTGGACGTGCACGAAGCCGGTTTGGATGCGCGCCTCACCGATTTCAAAGATGATCCGTTCCGCGTCGTCCAGAAACTCGTCGATATTCGAGTGCTCTTCGTAGCAACGGGTGCTGATTTCCGTGGATGCGCTGATCAGCCGCCTGAGCACAGCCTTTTCTTTGACCTTGTAAGCGTAGTGGAGGATATTGGCCGCGCTCGGGACTGCATCGGCAAGGTCGGTGAGGAATGCGGGACCGCCGACTGTTTCCAAGACCCCCGTTTCTTTCAGAGATGCGGTGAGGGTGATCCAGTCGACGGGCTCGTTCCGATTGAACAAATCGGTTATTGCCCTGAAGACGATGCGATGGGCCTCCCGATGGAAGTCTTCGGTCGTAAGGAGGCCCATGACCTTCGACAACGCGTCGTTGTCGATGAGCAGCCCTCCAAGTACGGCCCTTTCCCCTTCAGGAAACTGGGGCGGGACCCGCAGTGCGCTGCTGGATTCAGTCGGCACTCGCAGCCTCTTCCTCGGGTTTCACGATCACAGCAACAGCGGCCACCACTTCCGGGTGGAGACGGACCGAAGCCTTGTGCTCCCCGAGCCTCTTGATCGGCTCGGTCAGGGAGACGCGGCGCTTGTCGATCTCATATCCCTGTCCCTGGAGAGCTTCCGCAACGTCCGCGTTGGTCACGGAACCGAATAACCGAGCATCTTCGGCCCGGGAACGCCGGTAGAATACGAGCGTGATGCTCTTGAGTTGTTCTTCTTGAACCTGAGCTGCCTCTTTGGCCTTGGCGAGCTTTCGCTGCTTCGCTTCGATCAGGGTTCGGTAATAATTGAGGTTCTTGTCGGTCGCCGGACATGCCAACTTTCTCGGCAATAAGTAGTTCCGGGCGTAACCGGCCTTGACGTTCACGGTCTGCCCGACAGTTCCGAGGTCGTCGATGTTGTCAAGGAGGATTACGTTCATGGTTTTGCTCCGCAATCTCGATGTCTGTGCGTTTCACAGGTGGTCTGATCGTCTTCGGTCGGCACGAGAGGCCCGAGCGATCGCCTGTCTCACGAACTCCCAAGGAATTCCCGATCGACTGACGACCGACGGCCCAGTCCGATACGAACCCGCGACCCAACCAGCCCCTCGCTCCGCATAATCAGTTTTCAGGCCGGGTTGTTCGGTTCCGCGGCGGCACTTACCTCTTCGACACGGTGAATGGCAGGAGGGCTATGTTTCTGGCCCTCTTGATCGCCGTGGTCAGTTCCCGCTGATGCTTGGCGCAGTTACCCGAGATTCGCCTCGGTATGATCTTCCCGCGCTCGGTAATGAACGCTCTGAGGAGGTTCGGTTCCTTATAGTCCATTCTCAGCGATGAGTCCGCACAGAAGCGGCACACCTTGGTTCGAGGAAAGGAGCGGCGTTTCGGTGGCTTGCTCATGATTGCTCTCCTTCCTTGGTAGATACCGTCTCGGTCGCAGGTTGGTCTTCGGTAAGAGGACCGGCTGCGGCAGGCTCAACCTCCTCAGCGGCTGGCTGCTCGGGAGCTGCTTCGGCCGCTGCGGGTTCCGCCGGGGCCGGCTCGGCAGCCTCCGTCGGGGCTTCCGGCGCCTCGGCTTCAGGGGCCACGGCCTCAGGCGCGACGGCCTCAGATGCTACGGCCTCAGGGGCCACGGTCTCGGGCGCCACGGCCTCGGGTGCCACGCTTTCAGGTGCTACAGCCTCAGGTGCTACAGCCTCAGGTGCTTCAACTGCCTTGGGGGCCGTCTTGAATGCTTCGAGATCTACCTCGGGGTCGAGCTTCACGCTGAGGAATTTCATAACCTCTTCCGAGATCTTGAACTGCCGCTCCAACTCGAAAATGAGTGCAGGCACGCCAACGTAGTCAAACAACACGTATCGTCCCTTGTCCTTCTTTTTCACGAGATAGGCCAGCCTCTTGATCCCCCAGTCTTCGATCTTGATGATCTCGCCACCGTGGCTCTTAACCACCTGGGTGTATCGGTCGCTGAAATTCCTGATATCGTCATCCGCCAGATCCGGGCTGAGGATGACTACAGTCTCATACCGCCTCATGGGTTCTCCTTTCGGGTTTCAAGCCCATTTCGGGCAAGGAGTAGTAGAAACAAACACCATACCAAAGATGGGAGGATTTTCAAGAAGAAAAACCGCGGGGCGGAGTAAACATTCAGTAACGGGAGGGAAAAACCTGTTTCCAGGAGCCCAACGCTGTCGGCGCAAGGACAATCCCTTGCTCCCGCGTCGTCACCCCAGCGAAGGCCGGAGTTCAGTTCCGCGTCCCGCGGGATTGGATGACCTGGATTTCAGCCTCCACCGGAATGACGCGCGAGAAACTCCTTACTTTGGTGGTCCAAATAGAGCATGCACTTGGCCCGCGTGGCCGCGCCGATGGAACGGCCATCTACCGCTTGTCCATCGCTCTGCATCCTTGGCAGTACCAGACTTTCTCCCTGATGAAGAAGAACAGGATCCCCAGACCCACGAAGATGGATCCGACGTAATACGCGGCAGGCAGAGCAAACTTGACCGACCACGGGACCTGATAGAAATTCGTCGCCATCCCGTAGACAAACATGAGCAAGCCACCGAGGACGATCACCGCGAAGGACGCAAACGGTGACAGGATCATTCGGGTGGACTTCTTCATGATCCGGCCGCACGAGGTGCATATCTTACCGCGTCCTCCTCCGGCCGCGTCGTACAATCCCGACGGATCTCCGGCCGGAATTCCCGCGCCGCGGGGCGAGGGTCCGGGGCCTCCATTGGTCATGGCAGAGGCGTTCGGAATTCCTTGAGCCGCTGCCGGCCTCCGCGGAGCATTTGTGCTCGGGAGCGAAGTATTCCTGATCCGATCCATGCCCGGCTCCTGGAAACTTTCTCGGTCTCTCGTCTGCTTTATGGGGCCTTCCATTGCTCTTCCCGCAGGAAAGGGGTTGGACAATTTCACACGCGTTTCCTTTTACCAACCGCACGAGCAGTCGAGGGGGAGACTCCTCGCGGCGCAGGGTGGTTCTGTCGCACGGTGGCGGTCGCTCAAGTCGCGCACCTCTCGCGATCGGGCCGCGATGGTAACAAAACCTCAGGGAAAGTCAATTCGGGGTATTGAGATCTTGGGCTGGAAACTCCGCGACGGCGAACCGTCGCGGAGCGAACCGTCAAGAAGTGAAAACGTCCTACTTGATGTACGGGTTACCGAAAAGCAGGATCAGTGCGACAACCAGTGCGTAAATGGTCAGAGACTCGATCATGGCCAGACCGATGATCATGGTGGTCAGGATCCTACCGCCGGCTTCGGGATTGCGCGAGGTGCCCTCGCACGCGCCGCCGATAGCGGTCCCCATTCCGATGCCGCTTCCGATTGCGCCGAGTCCGATGGCCAGGCCAGCGGCCAGAACCGTGTACTGAATCATCATCGCCTTGCCGGCATCGGCCTGTGCAAAAGCCACACCGGAAATCAGCATGATGCCAAGAATCATCAATCCAGCGATTACTACTCTCTTCATGGACAAAAACCTCCTAGTGATCGGATATCAGTGAGCCTCTTCCATGGCACCCGTGATGTACATCATGGTCAGCATGATGAAGACCAGCGTTTGAATGAAAGAGGTGAACACTTGCAGCACCATCATAGGCAACGGCACGAGGTAAGGAACGAGGAGCGTCAGAATGATAATGGCGAGGTCCTCACCCATGATGTTGCCGAAAAGACGGAAGCTCAGTGAAAGGACGCGGCTGAGGTGGCCGATAATCTCGATGGGGAGCATCAGCGGTATCAGCCACGATACCGGGCCGAGGAAATGCTTGACGTACTTGGCCCCGTGCTCTCTGAGCCCGACGTAGTGGGTTACCACGAACGCGGTGAGGGCCAACGAAAGCGTCGTATTGAGATTATTCGTGGCGGACTGGAACCACGGGAGTATGCCGATCAGGTTGCATGCCAGAATGTACAAAGCCAACGACGCGATCAGCGGGAAATAGGGCCGGCCGTGTTCCCCCATGGTCTGCACCACGAGGTCTTCCAGGGTCGACACCACCACCTCCCAGAAATTCTGCGATCCGCGGGGCACGAGTTCCAATTTGTTCTTCACGATCACGGCTGCGATGACGAGGACGAGCATCGTGATCCAGGTGTTGAGCACGTTGTTGAGGTCCGCGTGGGTGACCCCGTACTTGTCCCAGAAGGCTCCCATGGAATGGAGCGCCGGATTGGAGATGATGTCCGTTAGGACTGGTGGATGGATGTCCGCAGACATAGATCAGGCCTCCTCTGGTCGTCTATTGGCGAGATAGATCAAAACGAGCATCACGAAAAGCCCCGCGGGGACCACCGACAAGCCGCAGACCAGCCCGATCGGGTCGACGCGGAGCACCGCTATGACAAGGTACAGGCAAATCCCAAGCAGGATCAGCCTGACATAAAATCCACCCAGCAACGAAGCCGTGACGCGGCTCTTGTTGGGAAAATCAGCCCTCTTGGTACGCCGGGCAGAAGCGGCCGAATTGACCAGAACGAGCGCACCGCCGATCCCGTACCCCACCATGAAGGTGGCCGGGGCCAGAACCAGGCATGCTATCAGCCCGACGAGATAAACCGCCGCGGAGATTCCGAACCAGATCCCGGGAATGCTCTCGAACCTCATTTACCCTTCGTGTCCTCGTGAGTCCGCAACTGCTTCCGGACTTCCATCCAGACGTTACGCCCCGCGGCTGCAAGTCCCATAAAGAAAAAGATGATACTTAACCAGGGGAAGGTGCCCAGCTTGCCATCGAGCCAATACCCGATGAAGGCACCAATGAAAATTGCGAAGACGATGGACGCACCCAACTGGAGGGAGTCGCCGACTGTCCTCCACGTTGTTATGACCTTCTTCTTCACAGAGATACACCCGATACCAGAAAATGGGACGAGCTGTCAAGTCATTAAACTGAGCGAGCCCGTTTCATCATAGCCCAAGCTTCAATTGACTGCACGGGTAAAGCGATGATAAGCTCGGAAAAATTTCCCAGTCCGCATACAGACAACCTTATTGTTGGGGCCCATGAAGCTCGCGGAAAAATACCACCTGGGGTTGACCGGTCGCCTCGTGGAGGCGTTTCTCGTCTCGAAGCTCCCGATCATTTTCATTCTGGCTTCCCTGCTCGCCGGAGTGATGGCTCTCGTACTCACCCCACGAGAAGAAGAGCCTCAGATAGTCGTTCCCGTAGTCGACGTCATGATCAACTTCCCTGGCGCGTCCGCTGCGGAAGTCGAGAACCTGGTCACTATCAATCTGGAACGGAAGCTCTGGGAGATCGACGGGGTTGAATACATCTACTCCCAGTCGAGACCCGGCGCTGCAGTGGTCACGGCCCGCTTCTACGTGGGAGAAGATCGGGTAGCGAGCCTGCTGAAGACGCACAGCAAGATCATGTCGTATGTAGACCAGGTCCCGCCCGGCGTGACCGGGTGGGTGGTCAGACCCATCGAGATCGACGACGTTCCGATCGTCACCTTTGCCCTGTACAGCTCCCGCTCTTCCGATTACGAACTGCGAAGGGTGGCCGATGAAATCCTCCATCGGCTGCAGGCAATACCCGACACGGGCCGGGCGTACGTGGTAGGGGGACGTAAGCGGCAGATTCGGGTGCTCCTCCAGCCGGAGAAGATGGCCGCCCGCCAGGTCGCGGTCCTCGACATCGAGCGAGCGCTCAAGGGGGCCAACGTCAACCTACGAGCCGGGGATATGTCGGTCATGAACCGGGAAATCGTCGTCGACGCGGGTCCGTTCATATCCTCGCCCGACGAGCTGACCTCGCTCATGGTCGGCCTGCATGAGGGGAAGCCAGTATTTCTCTCCGATATTGCGTCCATTGTGGACGGACCCGAGGAAGCGGAGACCTATACTCGCCTCTCCTTCGGCGCGGGGGCAGCGTTCCACGGCGCGCAAGGCGGCGCCTCGGCAGGACCCGCGGCGGGCTCCAAGAACCAGGTCACCATCGCGGTGGCCAAGCGAAAAGGGACCAACGCGGTGACGGTCGCGGACGGCCTCATCAGGCGAGTGGATGAACTCAAGCAGGAGGTCATCCCGTCGGATATGCGCGTCCTGGTAACGCGCAACTACGGCAAAACCGCTGATGAGAAGGTCAATGAACTCGTCAAGCACCTGGGAATCGCGGTCCTGAGCATTATCGCGCTGCTCACGGTGATGCTCGGATGGAGAGAGGCCATGATCGTGGCCCTCGCGGTCCCCATGACGCTTGCCGTGACCTTGCTGGCAAACCTGCTCGTCGGTTATTCCATCAACCGCGTCACGCTCTTCGCGTTGATCCTCTCTCTGGGCCTGCTTGTGGACGACCCCATCGTGGATGTAGAAAACATTCACCGCCATTTCAAGATGAAGAAGCACCCTCCCCTGGACGCGACCCTGCTCGCGGTGGACGAGGTGCGGCCTCCAACGATCCTGGCGACCTTCGCGGTCATTGCGTCGTTCATTCCCCTGTTCTTCATCACCGGTATGATGGGGCCGTACATGCGCCCGATGGCGTTGAACGTTCCGGTGGCGATGCTCATGTCTCTTGCGATCGCATTTACCGTCACCCCCTGGACCACGTACCACGCGCTGAAGAGAGAATACGACAAACCAGAAAAACCTTATGATTTCAAGACAGGAGCCATCTACCGCCTGTACAGCCGAGTAATCACGCCCTTCCTCGAAAGCCGCCGCAAGAGCCGTAACTTCCTCATCGGGGTAGTCGTGGCGCTCCTTGCGTCCGCGGGACTGGTCGCACTCAAGCTGGTTCCGCTGAAGATGCTCCCCTTCGACAATAAGAACGAATTCCTCGTCCTCGTGGACATGCCTGAAGGGACCACCCTGGAGGAGACGGACCGGGTCGCCGCGGACCTGGAAAGGTACCTCGTCACGGTCAACGAAGTCCATGACGTGGAGTCATTCGTCGGGGTGGCTTCTCCCATTGATTTCAACGGCATGGTGCGGCAGTACTACCTGCGCAAGGGACCCAACCTGGCGGACATTCGGGTGAACCTCCTGGAAAAGGACGAACGCAGCTATCAGAGTCACGCGCTCGTTCTCAGAATCAGACCCGACATTCACAAGATTGCACACCAACACGGAGCGAATGTGAAGATCGTGGAAGTCCCTCCAGGACCGCCGGTCTTCGATACCCTCGTTGCCGAAGTGTACGGCCCGCCTGGAGCCTCGTACGACGACCTGATCGCGCAGTCGCACAAGGTGAGGCGGATGATGGAATCCACCAAGGACGTGGTGGATGTTGACGATTCGGTGGAAGCACCTGAAACCCGGTACGTGTTCATGGTCGACCGTATCAAGGCAGGGCTGCACGGTATCTCGCAAGAGGACATCGCCCGATCTGCCAAGATCTTCCTGGGAGGGGACTCACCCTCCATCGTCCATAGCGACACCGAACGAACCCCCCTTGACGTGAACCTGAGGCTTCCGAGGCCGTTGCGGTCCAGACCGGAAGACATGGGGCCGATTCGGGTCAAGGCTGCGGACGGTTCCATGGTGCCGTTCAACGAATTGGGGGACCTGCGCCGGACGGTCATCGAGCAGCCTATCTTCCGCAAGAACATGGAGCGGCTCGTATTCGTCATCGGAGATACAGCCGGCCGCAGCCCGGTGAACGCGATCCTGGACCTCCGGGAAGCGCTCGCAAAGAATCCGCTTCCGGAGGGGTTCCGGGTGAATCTCGCCGGTGAGGGTGAGTGGAAAATCACCCTGGAGGTTTTCAGGGATCTGGGTCTTGCGTTTGCCGGCGCGCTCATCCTGATTTATATTTTGCTTGTGCAGCAGACCCAATCGTTTGCGGTGCCATTGGTCATTATGGCGGCCATCCCGTTAACCTTGATCGGCATTCTTCCTGGTTTTGCACTGCTGAACGGGTTGCTCGCACAGACTATCGGTCCGTATCGGGATTCAATTTTCTTTACTGCCACGGGGATGATCGGAATGATTGCTCTTGCCGGAATCGTGGTACGCAACTCGATCATTCTCATCGACTTCATTCACGTCCGCATGAGAGCCGGCGAAGCTTTGAAGCAAGCAATCGTAGAGTCGGGCGCGGTCAGGTTCACGCCGATCCTTCTTACTGCCGGGGCCGCGATATTCGGTTCGTGGGTAATCACGCTCGACCCGGTCTTTTCCGGATTGGCGTGGTCCTTTATTTTCGGGGTCTTTGCGTCGACGGTCTTCACGCTCCTCGTGGTCCCCATTATTTACCATCTCGTATATGGCAAGAAAGACGAGGCAAGAGACCCCGACGCTCTCGAATAAGCTGGAAAGGGGATATCATAATGAACGAGAAGATTCAGGAAGCCTTTAACAAACAGCTCAACGCTGAGACGTATTCTGCGTACCTGTACCTCTCGATGTCCGCGTACTTCGAGGCGACTAGCCTTCGCGGTTTTGCGAACTGGATGCGCGTCCAGGCTCAGGAAGAACTGCTCCATGCCATGAAGTTCTACACCTTCCTCAACGAGCGAGGCGGCAGGGTCGTCCTGACCGCGATCGAGAGTCCCCCCACCGAATGGCAGTCGCCGCTCGATGCTTTCAAAAACGCCTACGCCCACGAACAGAAGGTTACGGCCATGATCAACGGCCTGGTGGACCTCGCGATCGAGGAGAGAGATCACGCTGCAAATGCCTTCTTACAGTGGTTTGTAACGGAGCAGGTGGAAGAGGAATCGTCCGCAGACGCGGTGATACAGCAGCTCAAACTTGCCGGCGAAGGCGGCGGCCTCTTCATGATCGACCGGGAACTGGCCGCCCGTGTCTTCACTATGCCCACGACACCCGCTCAAGGGTGAACGTGGCACGAGCCCGGGCTCTCTCGTTGGGATTGGGAGCCACAAATTGTTTCAGATCAGGAGGATTGAAAATGGCACAGGGTTCTGAAAGGTCTTTGGAAATGCTCGCAGCCGCCCTGGAAAAGGAAAGACGAGGCCACGAGTTCTACAAAGAGGCTGTTGAAAAATGCTCCAACGAACTCGGGAAAGAGATTTTCCGCATCCTCATGGCCGAAGAAGGGGTCCACGTCCAGCGCGTCAGAGACATTTACGGAGCGCTTGAAAGCGGAAAGGCCTGGACGAGTGAATGGCAGAAGCACCGGGTCGTGAACGAAGACCTCGAAAAGGTGTGCCGCGAGCGAGCGGCCAGGCTCGGCGCCATGGTCAAGCCCGATTCGGGTGACCTCGAGGCACTGGACGTCGGCGTGGGCATGGAACAAGCAGCGATCAACTTCTACCTGGAGCAGGAGCCGAAAGCTGTGGACGCCCTCGAGAAACTGTTCATCACTCAGATGGTCGCTGAAGAGCGGAGCCATTTGAGGGCTCTGGAGGACCTGAAGCTCTTCTTCACCAACCCTGAATCGTGGCACACCGAGATGGAGCGCCACGGGCTGGACGGAGCCTGATTCATATCAAGTGGCAGTCCAAGGAGTAACCCTGGGGGAGACTTCATTGAGCAAAGAAGTCTCCCCCCAAACCCTAGAGACGTCAACGTAAGGCCGTGGGCTTCCGCGGTCCGTCATTCCGGCGAATGCCGGAATCCGGTTGCCTTGGTACCTCCTGGATCCCGGCCTTCGCCGGGGTGACGGGTCTGGTCTTCAGGCATGTAACTGAAACCAGTGGGCTTTCCAGGAAGCCGGCGCCTGTGCCCCAACCCCCCTTCAGGAACCTCTGTCTCTGGACACTGTGGATACAACTCGTGGAGGAAGATCGCGAAAAGTGGAATCGGCGCTATGCCGGCAAGGCTATTGAGTTGCCGGAACCCGATCCGTTCCTCGTCGCTCACCAGGAATACCTGGGATCGGGCCGTGCGCTGGATTTGGCCTGTGGAACCGGTGGGAATGCCATTTTTCTCGCCGAGCACGGATACCGGGTCGACGCAGTGGACATAAGCTGGCACGCGCTCTCGCAATTGCACGCCATCGCCCGCGCCCGAGCACTTCGTGTGCGGTGTATCCTGGTAGATCTCGACTATTTTCCCGTCCCCGCCGCGCGTTATGACCTTGTGGTCGCCTTCTATTTTTACGACCCGCGACTCTTGACGAGCGTCAGAGAAGCGCTCAAACCCGGTGCAATCCTGATTTACTGCACGTTCAACATTCGTCACACCCGTATCAATCCTCGCTTCAATCCGGCCTACCTGGTGCAGCCTGAGGGGCTCGGTGCTCAATTCCCGGACTTTGAAATTCTGTTTCACGAGACCGCTGCGGGCGACGGTGAGCATATTTCCCAGCTCATCGCACGGAAGCCACATGCTGCATCGCCACAGCCTTGATTCACCGGCTCTGTCCCGCCAAGGCCGAGCATACGTGGGGGATCCGAGCGTAGAGAGCTGCATTCTCCTTTGAAATCAAATCTTTTTGACTTTACGCGGGCAACTCATTATGCTATACGACGCCTCGATTTTGGTGACGGAAGAGCATCGAATGATCTCTCGAAGACTACTGGTAGCGTTTCTTGCCGCTTGTTTGGTTCTTCCGGCCTGCTCTACAGCGAGGTACTTGAAGGGGGGCGTCTACCGGGATCTCGACGAGAATCTGACCATCGTCGCGTTGATGGACAACCCGAGAAAATACCTCAACAAAGATATCGTATTCTCAGTCCGTTTCTACAAGAAAGGTGACCTTCCTTGCCCCCTTGGCGATGATTACGTCAACCTCATCATCGCAGACCGGGTGAGCTACATAATGCTCAACAAGGTCTGGATAAAGAAAGACAAAGCAAGCTTGTTGGAGGGCCTCAAGGAGATGGAAACCATCATCATGAAGGCGAAAGTCTTCAAGATCGACCGAGAAAAAGACCCCAACCTGGAAGCCATCGAGATTGTTCCCGAATAAATTGCCGGCAGCGTGCGCCCATGGGCGATTGAGTTTGCCGGCCTCACGAATCGTCGGCCCGGTCGAACGGCCTCCGTTTTCGAGAATCCCTTGCCCCCGTCCGCTGGGCACCTCCCATTCAATGCCCCTGACCGTGCGATTCGGTCTATTCCTGAGAAAAGGTTGACGCCGCGAACCTTGGTCCGTATGTTGAGTGTCAGGATCAGTAGGCATCAGCCATGACGGAAAGCTAAGTACTCGTTTTCATAATTACGCTCTCGCTAGGAGGCTCTTCTCTTGGCTGTTCAGTGGGGCCGGCATCTTGCCGGTCCATTAAGAAGTGACAGGCAAGATGCCTGTCCCACCAAGAAGCCTAAAATCCGCGACCGGACTTCTGAAATGGTGTACTAAGCCCGAGCCTTCAGCCCCCGCGCGTTCTTCGAGTACATAGATTGTCCGGGCAAAACCATCGATGGCCGTGCGACACCTATCCCATAGAATAACAGATCTGCCGAGGAGCATACCTTGACCAAGATTCTTGTAACGAGCGCCCTCCCTTACGCCAACGGCGACATCCACATAGGGCACCTCGTAGAGTACATTCAGACCGACATTTACGTGCGATTTCGCAGAATGCTCGGTGAGGACGTCATCTATGTGTGCGCGTCAGATGCGCACGGCACTCCCATCGAGATCAACGCATCCAAGAAAGGCATCACGCCACAGGAACTCGTGGCTGAGTATCACAGCCGCCATAAAGAAGACTTCGCCAGATTCGAGGTCGAATTCGATGAATTCTACACTACCGACTCGCCCGAGAATCAGCGGCATTCGGAGCGGATCTACCTGAAGGCCAAGGAGAAAGGGCACGTCCTGACGCGGGATATCGAACAATTTTACTGCGAATCCTGCGGCCGATTCCTCCCTGACCGATATATCCGGGGCACCTGCCCGAAGTGCGGAGCGCTGGATCAGTACGGGGACGTTTGTGAAGTCTGCGGCGCCACGTACCGGCCCACCGAAGTCGTCGAGGCGCATTGTGCGATCTGTGGAGCGGTTCCGACGCTGCGCACCTCGAAGCATTTCTTCTTCAGGCTCGTGGACTTCCGTGATTTCCTCATCGAGTGGACCTCGGAACCCGGCCGCCTCCAGGAGGAGGTCCGGACCTTCGTGAGAGGCTGGATCGATCACGGTTTGCAGGACTGGGACATTTCGCGGGACGGTCCCTATTTCGGGTTCAAAATCCCCGGAGAGGAAGACAAGTTTTTCTACGTGTGGCTCGACGCACCCATCGGATACATCGCCGCCACCGAGCACCACTGCTCGTCCCGTCCGGACTGCGACGCGGACGATTATTGGCTCAACCCAGCGAGCGATACGGAAGTTCATCATTTTATCGGCAAAGATATCGCTTACTTCCACACGCTCTTCTGGCCGGCCATGCTTGAAGCCGCGGATTATCGCAAGCCGACCGCGGTGCACGTCCACGGCTTCTTGACCGTTGACGGCCGCAAGATGTCAAAGAGCCGCGGCACCTTCATCACCGCGCGTCATTTCGCGGCTGCTGTCAGTCCGTGGCAGCTTCGGTACTACTACGCGACCAAGCTGAACAACTCCATCGACGACCTGGATCTCAACAGCGAGGAGTTCGTTCACCGGATCAACGCTGAGCTGGTCAACAACATAACCAACTTGATCAGCCGGACCGTCGGTTTCCTCAACAAGAGGCTCGATTCGAGGTTGGGAACTCTTCCTCAAGAGACGCGGAATCTCCAGGGCGGCGTAATTGCATCTGTCAGGAAGACGCAGGAGTTGTACGCGAAACTCCAGTTCGGCGCGGCGATGAGAGAGATTCTGGCGATCGCTGACCTGGCCAATGGGTACGTGCAGGAACGAGCGCCGTGGGCCACAATCAAGACCGACCCCGAGACTGCGAGAAACGATTTAACTTTTGCCGCGAACTGCATCAAGATCGTCACCGTCCTGCTCAAGCCGGTCCTGCCGGCGTACTGCCGGCTCGTACAGGACATCCTTGGCGTGAACGACCTCAAATGGGCGGATGCCGCCTTCGATATGGAAAACCGGAGCATCGGAACCTTTGAGAAGCTCATGGATCGCCTCGAAGCGGGAACCCTGGAGTCCTTGATCGAGGCCACCCGGCTGGTCGGTCCGGCTGCACAGGCAGTTCCGACACCGGAGGTCCCCGAGTTCAAGGAGGAGATTATTGTCGACGATTTCGCTCGCATGGACCTGAGGGCGGCGAAGGTTCTGACGGTCGAATCTGTAGAGGGTGCGGAGAAACTCCTGAAGCTGGAGGTGGACCTCGGCCGGGAGAAACGGACGGTCTTCGCAGGGATCAAAGGGTCGTACGCGCCGGCGGATCTGGTCGGCCTCACCGTCGTGGTGATTGCTAACCTCAAGCCGCGAAAGATGCGATTCGGCGTAAGCCAGGGGATGATCCTCGCCGCGCACGACGGTCAAGGGACCGTGAAGGTGTGCGTGCTCGACGACGCGGTCCCCGCGGGCACGCCGATCAAGTAACCGCCGCAGCGTCTCTGGACAGCTTTGTTTAGCAGCTTTCTTGACATGGTCGAGTGCCGAACACCACCTGACCGAAGCCGGAACCCTTGGGTTTCGAGCGTAACCCTTCACGGACGCGAGGCGCATCGAGGCCCGAGCGAGGCCATGGATACGACGAGCACATCATCCGTCATTCCGGCGGAGGCCGGAATCCAGGCAACCGAAAGTGGTTCCCAACCCTGTCCCGGACTCCGATCCGGGGTCCGTCGGGACGACGTCTGGACCCCGGCCGGCCCCGGAGTGACGAAGGAGGGGGAATCGGCTTGTCTTTGAGTCAGCAGTGTGGAGCTGTTCCCCCGGATAACTGAATGGTTACTTTCGAGCAGGGAAAACTGTTGCACACAAGGCCGGTTGACAGTACAATTCAACTTCTAAACGTGCTTACCCGAGACCGATCAAAAGGACGGGGTAGGAGATTCCCCCCCTGACCACCATCGCCTACAGTTATGTGGCTGCCTATGCTGGACCCAGTTGTTCAATCGGGATGTTGTCCGTGCCAGGCCGCGTCTTTGCGCGCTGTCCAAGCAGACCCGGCCCTAAAATACCCAAAATATCAGGAGGGAGACGCCATGGCTGTGAAGATCTTTCTGAACGAGGATGAGCTGCCGCGCCAGTGGTACAACATCGCAGCGGACATGCCGAACCCGATGCAGCCCCCGCTGCACCCGGGAACCGGTCAGCCCCTGGGACCGGACGATCTTGCCCCGGTCTTTCCGATGAACCTCATAGAGCAGGAGGTCAGCCAGGAGCGGTGGATCGACATCCCCGAACCGGTTCTGGATAAGCTTCTCATTTGGCGTCCCTCGCCGCTGTACCGAGCGGTCAAGCTCGAGCAGCACCTCAAATGCCCGGTCAAGATCTATTACAAGAACGAAGGAGTGAGCCCCGCGGGCAGCCACAAGCCCAACACGGCAATCCCTCAGGTCTATTACAATAAAGTCTTCGGCATCAAGCGCATCGCGACGGAAACCGGCGCGGGGCAGTGGGGGAGCGCGCTGAGTTTTGCGTGCAGCCAGTTCGGGTTGGAAGCCAAAGTCTACATGGTTCGGATCAGCTACGAGCAGAAGCCCTATCGCCGCCTGATGATGAATACCTGGGGCGCCACGTGCGTACCCAGCCCGAGCACTGAGACGGAAGCCGGCAGAAAGATGCTGGCGATTGACCCCAACTCCCCGGGGAGTCTCGGCATTGCCATCAGTGAGGCGGTCGAGGACGCGGTCACCAGTGAGGCCCACGGAAGACCTCTGACGCGGTACTCCCTCGGCAGCGTGCTGAATCACGTCTTGCTTCACCAGACCATCATCGGTCTGGAAGCCGAGAAACAGCTTGCCAAAACGGGCGATTACCCGGATATCGTGATCGGATGCGCGGGCGGCGGCAGCAATTTTGCCGGATGCGCGTTCCCCTTCGTGCGAGACAAGATTGCGGGCAAGCAGGTACAGATCATCGCGGTCGAACCGACTTCGTGCCCCACCATGACGCGGGGACCGTTCACGTACGATTTCGGGGACACCGTGCAGATGACCCCGTTACTCCCCATGCATACGCTCGGCCACGGGTTCGTCCCCGCACCCATTCATGCCGGGGGATTGCGGTATCACGGCATGGCTCCCCTGGTGAGCCAGCTGGTAATGGATGGCTTGATTGAGCCGCGCGCAGTCGCGCAGCTCGAAACGTTTGCGGCTGGCGTCACCTGGGCGAGAACCGAGGGATTCATCAGCGCGCCCGAAACCAACCATGCCCTCGCGGCGGTTATCCAGGAAGCGAAGAAAGCCAAGGAAGAAGGGAAAGAAAAGGTTATCCTGGTGAACTGGAGCGGCCATGGACTCGTAGACCTCGCGGCCTACGACGCGTACTTCCAAGGCAAGCTTGCGGATCACGAACTCCCGCAGGAGGACATCGACCAGGCCCTCAAGGCTCTGGAAGGCTTTCCCAAGCCGAAGATGTGATCGTCAACAATCGGTCGCGGCAGGGGCGGGGTTTCCGAGCCTGCCCGGCCGCAACCCTTTTCCCACCGTGACCAGGCCCGACGCGAGGCCAACGGTTACTGTGCTGAATGCAGAACAAACATGAACGAGTCATCTGCCTGTCCGCCGTACGTTGACAAGGAAATCCGCTGCCCGAGGTTGGGTGGACCCGTCACTTTCGCGTATTGCCGCGTGGAGCGGGGGGATCTCCCTTGCCCGCGAGCCATCGGGTGCTGGCGTGCATACTTTGATGTCGAAAAGCTCTTCTTGGACTTACTTGGGCCCGAGGAGTTTGCTACCTGCTTCTTCACCCCGCCCCAACCCAAGGTTCTTTCCTTGATAGAACTCATTGAAAAGGCGCGTCGCGTTATCGAGCAGAAGGAACAACCGTGATGCGCGGCGGGAACGATTTCAACTGCCCCTGCGAGGGTTGCGAGGAACGGGTTTCGCTCCGCGATGCCCGGGCAGTCGCGGCGTGATGACATTTTGCCACGTTCGCGCGGCCGAAGGGTAAACGAGGCCAATCCTCACCCTATCAAACGATCCTTCCGAAGAGGCGCACAGGGGCGAGAGACAGAATTTCCTGGAGTCTTGTGACCAGACGATCGACGGCACAGATGAGGGGACACCTCATGACAGGAGCAGCGGAAGACCGGATCCGACGCCGGATGGAGGATCGCGGGGTACCGCGCGCTATCATCGAAAGCTTCCTGCGGAAAGTGGAGCAGTCCCGCTCAGAGCCGGCCTACGTGCCCCTCGAATCAGTGTGCACCCCGGACGCAGATCTGATCCTCCGGGAACCGGCGGATTCCAATCGGCGAAAGTCCCTGGAAACGCGCGGGGAACAGCTCCTGCAAAAAGTCGTAGTGGTTAAGCTGAACGGCGGCCGAAGCACTACCATGGACGGAAGAGTCCCCAAGGGCATTCTTCAGGCAAAGGACGGCCTGTCATATATCGAAATCATCGTCCGGCAGATACAGAGCTTGCGAGAGAAGCTGCGTTGTGATGTCAAGCTGGCGTTGATGAACAGCTTTTTCACCCACGCGCGCACCATGGAGATCGTGGAACGCTTTGACGTGCCAGTACAGAGCTTCATGCAGAATCAGGTCCCGCGGCTCTTCGAAGAGACGCTGCAGCCCCTGGACACCGGCACAGAGGAGGACTGGGTGCCGCCCGGACATGGCGATGTGTATGAAAGCCTTCGCCAGAGCGGACTCCTCGATGAGTTGCGGGAAAGGGGATACCGCTGGGCGTTCATCTCCAATCTCGACAACCTCGCCGCGTCTGTGGACCCCTGGATCGTGGGACTGATCGAAGAGGAAAACATCCACTTTCTTCTGGAAGTGACCGACCGCACCCCCGCGGACCGAAAAGGGGGCACGCTGGTCGTCAGGAACGGGAATCTCGACCTCCTGGAAATCGCTCAGGTCGCGCCGGATGAAAAAGACTCCTTCATGGACATCGACCGGTTCCGCGTCTTCAACACCAACAACGTCTGGGTTGACCTCGATGCGCTGGCAGCTATTCTTGAATCCGGCTCGCTCCGGTTGCCGCTGATCCAGAATCGCAAGAGGATTTCCGGAACGAGAGTCGTCCAGATCGAGACCGCTATGGGCGCGGCCATCAGCCGTTTTCAGCGAGCACGGGGGCTGCGGGTGAGTCGCGAGCGATTCTTCCCGACAAAGCAGGTGGCAGATCTGTTCGTCCTGCAATCGGACGCGTGCATACTCGATTCTCTCTATCGACTGCAGAGGAATCCGGCCCGGCCGACGTCGCTCCCCTTCATGCCGACCGTATCTTTCGGTGCGGACTTCCTCAGTTCCCCTCTCGAAATGCCGTCCCGATTCGAGGACCCCGCGTCTGTATCACTGGTGTTGGCACATTCGCTGGAGGTCAGAGGGCCCGCATTCTTCGAACGGGATGTCAGAATCGAAGGGCGCGTCCGCATCAACGCGCAGCCGAATACGGTATACCGCATCCCGAGTGGGACGGTCTTGCGGGACGCGGTCTACCCGTAGCACCCCCGCCGCTGTAGCTCCGGTTAAGGGTGAGGATCTTGAAAACCCTCCCCTCCAGCAGAAGAAAGAAAGCCGAGGGGGCATCGAGGGCCAAAACGTCACTCTGTGTTAGCGCCTGTGCCGGGTGCGGGAAAGACTCATCGGAGAGGAAGGGAGAATGGCTGCTTCTGACAAGAGACTGAACAGTTTCAAAGCCTACGACATCCGGGGCCGCATTCCGGACGAGATCAATGAGGAAATGGCTTACAAAATCGGCCGGGCGTACGCGACGCTCATCTCTCCATCCCGTGTATGCGTCGGCAAGGATGTGAGGCTTACCAGCGAAGCCCTGGCTGCCGCTCTTGCGCGCGGCCTCAACGATCAGGGATGCGACGTCATCGACATCGGCCTCTGCCCCACGGAGGAAGTCTACTTTGCAACCTTCTCCATGGGCCTCGACGGTGGCATCATGGTCACAGCCAGCCATAATCCGATGGATTACAACGGCATGAAGCTCGTGAAGGAACAGTCCAAGCCGATCAGTGCCGACACCGGCCTTAAGGAGATCGAGAGGATAGTCATTCAGGAAAGCTTCGCTCCCATGCCGGCAAGAAAGGGAGAAACCCGTTCCGCGAGTTGCCGGGACGCGTACATCGAGCATCTCTTGACCTACGTGGCCACGGACAAGATTCGGAAGCTGAAAGTGGTCATGAACTGCGGGAACGGATGCGCGAGCCCGGTGCTGGATAGGCTTGAAGAGGCGCTCTCACTCGAAACGATCAAGATGTTCCCCGAACCGGACGGCACGTTTCCTAATGGGATCCCCAATCCGATCCTTCCGGAAAACCGCGGGGTCACCCGAGATGCGGTGATTGCGAATGCCGCGGATCTTGGAATCGCCTGGGATGGAGATTGCGATCGCTGTTTCTTCTTCGATGAGCGAGGCGAATTCATCGAAGGGTATTACATCGTCGGCTTCCTCGCGCAGGCATTTCTGCGGCATCACCCCGGTTCAAAGATCGTTCACGATCCTCGGCTTGTCTGGAACACCGTGGAGATGGTCCAGGAAAACTCCGGAATACCTGTGATGAGCAAGGCAGGGCACGCGTTCATCAAAGAGCGCATGCGCCTCGAGGACGCGATCTACGGTGGTGAGATGTCCGCCCACCATTACTTCCGCGATTTTGCCTACTGCGACAGCGGCATGATCCCCTGGCTGCTGCTCCTGGAGACCCTCAGCGTGGCAGGGCGTCCGTTCTCCGAACTCCTGCAGGCCCGAATGGACAAGTTCCCCGTGAGCGGAGAAATTAACACCCAGGTCCGCGACCCCCACGGGGTGCTGGCAAAGATCGAAGCCCACTACACGGGGACGGAAAAGGCCTCGGACCATGTCGACGGCCTCACGATGGAGTTCGCCGACTGGCGGTTCAACCTCCGCCCGTCCAATACCGAGCCGGTCATACGGCTGAATATCGAGACCAGGGGCGACAAGAAACTCCTCCAGGCAAAGACGAGCGAATTGCTGGAGATGATCGAAGAACTCGCCTAGCAGGCTCGTAAAGCCCAGGACGAGGCTGGAGGAGGTTTACCGCCTGTGCAGCAAGCGAGGCGGGGTCGGAGCAGGAGCGGGGGAACACTTCGTCTTGATTGCGGCCTTGACTTCCTTCAAGGCTCCTTCGACGTCCTGAAGTTCCGCCTTCTCCGCTGCGCTTAGAGCGGAGAAAACGCTGTTCTGGCGTCTCTTCAGCGCGCTGGTCTTTTGGAGCAGTGCAAAGAGCACTTTTCTCAGTTCATCACAGCCCATCGAAGTGTATTCACTCGCGTCCGACTTCACCGAGTCAAGCCCGGAAACCGGCTTCGGTTGACCAAGATCCGGGCAGGCGCTCCCCTGCTCTTGCAACTTGATCATCTCATCAAGGAGTTCATGCACACGCTGGGTCATGACTCCCATGATGACCAGTTCGCCTTGTTCGTTGAGCTTCCTGAGCGCGTCCACATGCTCGGAAAGTTGCTGGCGCTTCTGGGTGAGCTTTGTTTTCAAGGCTCCGCAATCGACCTCCTTCTCTCCGAAGGCGGGGGAAATCGCCACGAGCGACAGCAGTACGGTCATGAGCGCTAATCTGGGATACATCATGGAATACCTTGTGCTGTCAACCGAGCGATCCCGACCGACCTTCACCCAGCGGGAGAGAAACAGGCGCGCCGCTTGCTGCGTCCATTTGGGCACGGAGTTCCCTTTCCCGCTGTGAGAGGGACAGGGTGACGGTTGGCCCAGTTTGCCGGCCGAGTCCGGACTCGTCAGCCCTGTTGGAGGAGGATGGACTTTTCTGTGTCACAGCGCACACGAAATCAGTTTAGCACAGATCAGCTCACGACATAAGGTGGTACAAAGCTTTTGCCGCGGATGTGTCAGCACGTGGTTCTCTCCGGGCGATCCGCTTCAATCCCAGGGACGGGAGCGACGGTTGAGGCGTGATACCGAATCATTCAGGCCAAGTTAATAACTAGTTTCAATTATTTGTGATAATTTATTAAAGTATTACATTAGATCGATTTCGCTTGCCAACTTCGCAACGACTGGGCTATAATCCATCTGCAAAGTCTGCTCACCCTCCACCGGAACTTCTGTCGCGGTTCCGAGTCGGTGCTTGGAAGCAGACCGTGCGACGTGATTTCTGTCTGGAGGCGGGGATCCGTCAGCTTTTTCGTTGAATCCTTCAGGGAGCGCACCGGGAACCAGTATCGGTCGAGACTGCTGCTGGCGGTGACGGATGTCCGGCAGGCTCCAATCCTGGAGGAAAGTGGCTGCTGCACTTTGGTTTGGTTGGTCGCGACGGCAAGTCGCCGTGACGTTATTTCCGGTAGGTTCAGGAGGACGACCCTCTTGCTGTGCCTTCCCTATTTTCACCGTGCGTAATGGAATGAGGGCGCCACGATTCTGTGTGGTCTCCTCCTTAAAAGTGATCATGGTTCCACTTCTTGGACTCAGCGGAGTTGATCCGGTAGCGCCCCCCGATCCATCGGGACGAATGCAGGCGGTTCGCCACGCGTCCGTGTTCATTCTGGTCGCTGTCCTCAGTTTGCTCCTTAGCGGTTGCATCGGATTGATGCCTTCTCCGTTCCGACCCTCGCCGGGTCCTCAGAAGTTTCCGGAAGTGTACGATCTGGCTGATGCCTTTGACGTGGTGTGTCGGAATTATCGGCTCGGACCCGACGACCGCCTCTTCGTGCTCTTTGGGACAGAGTGGGGCGCTGGCGAAGGAACCTTCAGGCTCGATACGCTGGACAAGATCAGAATCACCTGCCTTATCGACCCCCAGCTCAGCTCGGAGTGCACGGTTCGTCCCGACGGCATGATCACCGTCAAAGGCATCGGCGAAGTACGGGCAGCCGGTCTCGCGCCCGACGAGCTTGCCAGAAAGATCGAACAAAAATACCTGGAAGCGAAGATATTTGCAGGCGACGTGACACGCAGGGACTTTGGGAATTTTCGCCTCATCACCGTCGAGGTGGTCAGTTTCTACGAGAAGATCTCCAAGCTGACCGAATCGTTGAAGACCCTGACCGGCGGGAGCCAGTTGGGCATTCTCGTGAAACCGGACGGTACGATAGACCTTCCCCTATTGAAGGATAGAATACTCTGCGCGGGCCATACCGTACCCGAGGTGGAGAATACGATAAACAGGCTGTACCGAAAGAGTATATTGGAACACGCCATCGTGAGCGTATCCCTCCAGGCCGCGATGTCCAGGAAGTGCTACGTACTCGGAGAGGTGGCGTCTCCGGGCGCGTATGACCTCAAGCAGCCGATCACGGCACTCCATGCCATTGCCCTTGCCGGTGGCGAGAAGACCGACACTGCAGATATGACCAGCGTCATTCTGATATCCAAGGATGCGCAGGGTCACCCCTTCGGAAGGCGGCTTGACCTGAAACGAATCCTCGACGTCGGCGACATGAGTTCGGCCATTCTCGTGAAGCCTTACGATGTCCTGTACGTTCCCAAGACCTATGTCCGCGACGTGAGGATCTTCGTGGAGCAGTATCTGGCTACCGTCTCCGACGTCAACTCTCTGGTGAAGGCTCTGGCGCCTACTACAACCCAGTTGCAGGTCCAGTAAGGGGGCGATCCGCCCGGGAGCCCCCCTAGCCAAGTTACCTGTCCCGTCCGCCCACGAGCCCTCTCTCTCAAAGTCAGAAGGCGTGGTGTGGTCATCCTTCCTCTATCGAGTCTCCCCCTGATACCAAATCCCATAGCTGGAGAGCTACAACGAACGATGAAATCCGGACAGTAGGACCGGCATCTTGCCCGTCGACACCTGCCGGGCTGTCATAGGAGTTCGCGTTCCTGACCGTGAGAAAGCGCCCTTGCCCCTCTCATAGGGAGACGGTGCATTTTCGGGTCGGCGAAGCCTCCCTCTCTCCGTACAAGTGGGACATGGTGAGGGGTCGGGCTGGTTCACCTTCGAGGCGAGAAACCGTCTGTGTCCTTGGTGCGGGCGATCATGAAGTCAATAGAAGGATAGGGGGTAAGGGCCAATAATGATTGGTCGGCAGGCCTCATACCAACTCGCGATTCAAAAAATGGTACTGCTGATGGGCGCTCCTGGGGGGTCTCTGGAGCGCAGTCAGGCTGTCCCGTTCGTAGCGGAGGAGACTTCCCAGGAAATGCCCTTCGCGCGCTCTCGAACATTACCTGTTTAAAAGCGAATTGATATCAGTAGTAGTACGCCAGCTCGCCGAACCAATTGCCTATGGTTACGTCCAGATCCGTCGGCGTAGAAACGCCGAAATCGACCAGAGTCAGGCTGAAGATCTGATTGTCGCTCCACTTGAGGTTGGTCTGTCGGTACCCCCCCTTCACGGCGAAGCTGCCCAACAGCGTCTCAGGGGCTTTGAGCCCAACGGCAAACTCCAGATCTGTAAGATCCGTCTGCGACAAAAAACGCAGCGGCCATCGACAACGAGTCTCGGCCATCGGCGCGAACCCGTAGAAGTTCCAGCCGGGGATGTACGTGATGTGGAAGCCGAAGGTGGCAGGCGTCTCGCCGACCATCTTCTTGCCGCGCGCCGGCACAGCAATGAGGTCAGGAGGCGGAGTGGGATTCGGCGCCAAGACCAGATGACCGGTTTGAATTGCTTCGGTGAAGACCGGGCTGTACGTGTTGTAGTCCACGTCCACGCCAATCCGCGAGCGGCCCCATTGCAGGATGTCGAAATCCAGTCCCAGTCTGATACCCGAATACTCTAGCCGCGCCTCGGCCTTGGGCAGGGTCGAGTCATGCCGGAAATGGGCGGTTCCCACAAACTCCCTGGGCTCATAGTGGAGTCTGAACGAAACCCGGCTGATCTGGAATCTGACCATCGTGTCGATGAACAGATAGCTCCGCGTCATGCCGAACGTCTCCCTGAGACCCCATGAATAGTTGATGGGTGCTCCCAAGGTGTTGTTCCCACCTTCAATTTGGGACCAAACAGGAGTTGCCTTTGCCTCGCCCATGATGCTCGGCATGGGCATCAATGGTGAGGCACCGCCGGCAATCCGAGACAGGATCTGCGCCTCGCCGGGCTGCACGACCGGACCCGTGCATATCAGCACACCCATGAGGGCAACAACGGCCGGCCAGAACCAGAGCGCTCGCTGTAATTTGGGCACTTGACGCATAACCAACCTTTGTAGGAGGTGAGAGACCGCGCTCGTAATAAGGGAAGCGCCCGGAAACCGCACGCAGTGAACCGGGACTATGATCGGCGTGCCCGAAATCCTTCAGGCCCTTCCTGGGGGGTCAGCACACGAAACAGATTTTCGCTCTCGCCTTGACCTACACAAACTCAGGCCCTCTATTTGTAGCGATTTTTCACTGAAAAGTCAAGCACTTTCAGGGCTACAGTGCTTCGCGACAGGCGGTTTGGTGGGTCTCCCGGGCTCACGGAGGACTCCATTCCCAAATGCCGTATCTCTGTTGGGGTCCCCGAAATGCGCGACCGAATTCCTGAAAAGACGTACTTAGGATTAGAAGCCTTCAGCCTGGATATGTATGCGATGTGCGTCCGGATGTTCGCGGACCGTATCGGCGTGCGATGGCTGATGCCCGGGAGGCGGGGTCTTGGGAAGAATCTTCGGTATGGGGCCGCGGTCAAGCCCAAACTGGTTGGCGAGCCCGTCATAGATGTACCTTAGGAGCCCGAACCCGTGCGATACCGGCGGAAAGGCCAGCATGACGGCCAGGACCAGGATCAGGCACCGCGCTCTCATTGCTCGTTTTCCTCCAATGATCGCCCCAAAATAGACTTTTTGGCAAGCGATGTCAATGAGAATCCCGGCAAGGGTCGTGACCTGTCAGTTGCGCCGAGGAAAGCCCCCCGCCCAGTCCGCATTGGAAGACGCAGAATTACGGAATAACAGCCCAAGCCGGAAGGAGCCGCGGGTTGCTCGCGTGGGTCGGTATCGCTCCCAATGCTTGCGACTTAAGGATCGGGCTCCCTCGGCCACGGCCAGGGTTGAAACCATGGGGCGAGGAGAAAACGGGTCAAGTCACCGCCATTGGGCCGCACACTCGCCCCGCGTTTCCCTGGAACAGCGCCTCAGGTGTTTCGTTCGCGGCTCTTCACGCCTGGAGGTCACGCTGCGGTCAGTTCGTAGCTCAAACGATCTCCTTCCAGAGCCACGACATGAATCTTCACCCTCATCCCCGGCTTGACCGAATCGTCAGGCAAGGCCTTGTCCAGGCGGCCGAATACCTTCACTCCGTCCGCGAATTCCGCGACCCCCAGGATATACGGTGCGTCTTTCTCGAACCCTGCCGGCGCGAACATCGCCTTGGTGAAGGTCAGGAGGGTTCCTTCTCCCGAAATGGGGAACCAGTCCATTTCATCGCTCAGGCAGACGCTGCAATCGCTGCGCGGGGGGAAGAACCTGGCCCCGCATTCCTTGCACACAGTGCCGCGGATCTCGTTCTCTTTCAGGAAATCCACGAACTGGGCAGTCTTGGTCGTGGACGTGAAACTGATTATGCCGAACTGTTCGAATCCCATTATTCTCCTCCGACCGGTCGGCCGCGTTATTCCGCACCGAATATCGTGACGTTTCCGTAGATACCGACCCCGCCGATGTTGTGGACCAATCCGACCCTGGCCCCGGGGACTTGCATCTCGCCTGCTTCACCCCGCAACTGGAGCACGATGGTCCTCACCTGGGAGCCACCGGTGGCGCCGATGGGATGCCCTTTGGAGAGGAGCCCGCCGTCCACGTTTACCGGTATCCTCCCCTCTTTGTAGGTCTCCTTGTTCCGGATCAGCTCTCGACCCTGCCCCGGCTCCGCGAACCCGAGATTCTCGTACGCCATGAGTTCCGCGATGGTGAAGCAGTCGTGCACCTCGGCTACGTCCACGTCTTTCGGAGTGATGCCGGCCATTTCATAGGCCTTCTTTGCAGCTAACTCGGCACACTTCAACCCGCTGAAGGTGTCCCGCATGGCCATGTTGATCGGAGCGGTGGCCATGCCGAGCCCAAGTACCCAGACCGGCTTGCTGAAAAGTTCTTTGGCCTTCGCTTCGGACGCAAGGATCAGGCAGGATGAGCCGTCAGCGTTGGCGCAACAGTCGAACATCTTCAACGGGGTGGCGACGTACTTGGGCTCCATCACCTTTTCCAGCGCCAGCGATTTCCGGAAGACCGCCTTCTCGTTGATCGCACCGTACGCGGATGACTTGACTCTGATCAGGGCCAAGTCTTCTTCGGTGGTGCCGTACTTCTCCATGTGACCCTTGGCGTGCATGGCGTAATATGCGGGCATCATGGTTCCAAACGGCGCTTCCCACTGGATGTCGCCGCCTCGTCCCATTCGTTCCTGAGATTCCGCGGAGGAGATCTCGGACATCTTCTGGAATCCCAGCACGAGCACCACGTCGTGGAGCCCCGACGCAATAAGCGCGTACGCGGTCCTGACTCCACTGGAACTGGAGGAACAGACGCTTTCCACGTAGAAGGTCGGTTGAGGATTCAGCCCCAGGTACTCGGCCATGAGGCCTGCAGGGGTTCTCTGTTTGTCGTATTCGGGTGCGGAACATATCACCGAGGCGTCTATGTCGCCGGGCTTGAGGCCTCCGTCTCTCATGGCCTCTCTGTACGCCTCGAATGCCAGTTCGCGGATGGAACCGGGGTAGGACCTCACGAACGCACTTTGCCCAACACCGATGACCGCAACTCTAGCCATCTACTCCTCCTTGAGTGGTGACAGTAAGCTGATTTAGCCGGGAAGGGGATTTCAGAATAGCACAGGCGTCCTCCCAGATCAATGTCACCCCGAATTCGGGCGTCCGCGGCCACGGGAATTGCTTGAAGGATCAGGGCTTTTTTGGTATCTGTTCTATTTTGCCATTGCGTTTGGGTTCCGCGCCGCGTTTCCGCGATGACGGGGGCAGGATGAGGTAAGGCACCGGTCGTGCGCCGGCCGCTGGAACAAGCCGGATACGTGTATGAGACTGCGAAGGAGAGTGGTGGACATGGAAATAAAGAAGATCGCCGTTATCGGGGCTGGGTTGATGGGCTCGGGCATTGCTCAGGTTGCCGCGCAGAGCGGCCATGAAGTCAACCTGATGGATGTGGAGCAAAGGTTCGTGGATCGTGGAATCGGCATCATTGAAAAAAACCTCGGCCGCATGGTCGAAAAAGGCAAGATCCTGACTGCTGACGCGGATGCGATCCGCGGCCGGATCAAGACCTTTCTCTCGCCCGCGGAAACCGCTGCGGGGGTGGATGTGGTCATCGAAGCGGTCATCGAGAAGATGGACCTCAAGAAGCAGGTCTGGCAGGACTTGGACGCGGCCGCAAAACCCGCGACGATCTTTGCCACCAACACCTCCGGCTTGAGCATCACCGAGATCGCTGCGGCAACCTCGCGGCCGGAGAAGTTCGTCGGTATGCACTTCTTCAACCCTGTTCCCGTGATGAAGCTCGTCGAGGTGATCCGCGGCATGGAAACCGCGGACGAGACCGTCGCGATCATCAAAGATCTCTCTGCCAAGCTGGGCAAGACGGCCATCGAGGTCAAAGAAGCGCCGGGCTTCGTGGTCAATCGGATTCTCGTTCCCATGATCAATGAGGCGATTTTCGTGCTCCAGGAAGGGCTTGCGACCGCTGAAGAAATCGACCAGGGATGCAAACTCGGCCTGAACCACCCCATCGGCCCGCTGGCACTGGCGGATCTGGTAGGCCTGGATACCACGCTCCTCGTACAGGAGCACTTCTACGAAGAGTTCGGCGATCCCAAATACCGACCCGCTCCGCTGCTCAAGCAAATGGTGCGCGCCGGACGCCTCGGCCGGAAGTCCGGGAAGGGCTTCTACGATTACACCTGATTCGCGGTGCTCGGACCGGGGCTGCTCCACATCCTGCCCTGCCCCAAAGAGAGATGGAGCGAAGCAGCTTCCGGATGAACGCCACGCTGGACCACGGGAATTCCTCGAGGAGGCTTTTGAGATCCGGCCCGCGCGGAGGGGACAATCGTCTCGGGGACCTCTTTCGCCGTTACATTTCAACCGGAGGAGAATATGGAAGAGTTTGAACGGTTTGACTTAACCGAAGAAGAACGAATGCTTCGAGACATGGTTCGGCGCCTGGCCAAGGAGAAGGTGGCTCCCGGCGCGGAAGAGCGAGATAAGAAGGGTGAATACCCGTACGACATGCTCGAACTGATGAAGGAAAACGGCCTGATGGGGATCGATTTCCCTGAAGCCTACGATGGCATGGCCGCAGGGATGATCGCGCATTGCGTAGTGGTGGAGGAGCTTGCCAAGGCTGACGCAGCCGTTGCCCTGATCCCCTCGTGCCAGGAACTGGGGAGCCTCCCCATCATTCTGGCCGGCACCCACGAACAGAAAGAAAAGTACCTCAAGCCCTTGTCCACGGGCGAGAAGCTCGCAGCCTTCGGCCTCACCGAGGCCAAGGGCGGCTCGGACGTGGCCGCGCTCAAGACCAGGGCCGTGCGCAAAGGCGACAAGTACATTCTCAACGGCACCAAAATGTGGATCACCAACGGAGGCGTGGCAGACACCTACTGCATCTACGCGGTTACCGACCCAGACAAGCCACAGCACCAGAATGCGAGCGTCTTCATCCTGGAAAAGGGTATGCCGGGCTTTTCCGTCGGCAAGAAGGAGAGCAAGCTCGGAATCCGTTGTTCGGACACGCGGGAACTCGTCTTCGAGGACGTGGAAGTGCCGGTGGAAAACCTCCTCGCCGGGGAAGGTCAAGGATTCCACATCATGATGAAGACCCTCGACTTCAGCCGCCCGTCGGTTGCCGCTCAAGCGCTGGGTATTGCCGCGGGCGCGTTCGAGTACGCCACGGAGTACGCGAAGGAGCGCATCACCTTCGGCAAACCGATCATCAGGCATCAGGCGATCGCGTTCAAACTCGCGGACATGTCCATGAGGACGACCGCTGCTCGCCAGCTTCTCTGGAAGACGTGCTCGCTCCTGGACAAGGAGGGCAAGGATCTCTCCAGAATTCCCGCTGAGACGATTCGTCACTCGTCCATGTCCAAGGCGTACTGTTCGGACGTGGCCATGTGGACCACCATAGAGGCTGTGCAGGTTTTGGGCGGGTTTGGTTACAGCACCGAATACCCGGTGGAGAGAATGATGCGGGACGCGAAGATCACCCAGATCTACGAGGGGACCAACGAGATTCAGCGTATCGTCATCGCTTCTACGCTGTAAGCTCAAGTTTGCACGCCTGTTTTCCCGAGAGGAGCGCGGCGATTGCCGTGCTCCTTCTCTTTTGGCACGAATATGGAAGGAATCGCGTTTAAGCCGATCGGCGTCATTCACTCCCCGTTCCGAGAGCGAGAAGGAACGCCAATACAGCCAGCCGGAGCACGCGGAATCGAGGGAACGGTCGAGTTGCTGCCGGAGTACGCAGCAGGCTGCAAGGACCTGGACGGGTTTTCCCACATCGTCCTGCTCTATCACTTCCACCGTTCCAAAGGGTTCTCGCTGGAACTGACCCCTTTTCTGGACGATACGCCGCGCGGGGTCTTTGCGACGAGGGCGCCGGCTCGCCCGAATCCCATCGGTATCTCCGTGGTAAGGCTCGTGGGAGTGGAAGGCTCGACGCTCCACATCCAGGACCTGGACATCCTCGATGGAACTCCGCTCCTGGACATCAAGCCGTACGTGCCGGAAATCGGGCCGGATGATGAGGTGCGCTTCGGGTGGCTCGAAGGGAAGACGCAACGCATGGGCACAGCGAAGGCCGACGAGAGGTTCAGGTAGCCTCTGCGACACCCGGCGCCGAACCGATCGCCAGTGCGAGAGGCCAACGATTGCGATAAGCTTCCTGAGGGTGTAGCATATCCACGTGATCCGCTTCATACATGCGGCCACGTATTCTTGTCGGACGCGGTTTCCGTTCATCACCGCGGCCTCGCTGGCTAAATTGGTGGGACAGGCATCTTGCCTGTCCTTTCTCGATGGACGGGCAAGTTGCCTGTCCCACAGTGCTCCGCGAAATTCGTGACCGAATTTGTGACGAGAAGTACTAAGTTGTTTCGATGGAGATCCCTGGAATATGAGTCAGAGCTGGGTACCAATCACGACTATACTGAAGACTGTCCCTAAGATCCTGGAGATGCCCGCGTACGCCAAGAACGTGGCGATGATCCAGGTGGACAAATTCCTCCGCAACCTCTTCCCCCACACTGAAGAAGGAGCCGCCAACCGCGTGCGCCAGTGCAGCATTCGGATCACCGACATCTGCAACCTCCGATGCCATACCTGCGGCCAATGGGGGGACAGCGGTTTCCTGCGCGCGGAGTCCGTAAAAGAGCTGAAACAGCGGGAAGTAACGCCAGACCGCTACATCAAGCTGCTCCGCGACCTCAACGAGAACGGGCACACCCCGTCGGTCTACCTCTGGGGTGGCGAGCCGATGCTCTACAAGGGGTCCGTGGAGATCATCGAGGAAGCAGCTCGCCTCGGCATGGCCCCCAGTATTGCGACCAACGGAACCGGTGTCGCGGAGCACGCGGAGAGACTCGTAGCCGCGCCCATGTTCGTGGTCCAGGTTTCCGTGGACGGCCCTGACGAAGCCACACACAACGCGTCCAGGCCCGGGGCGAATCCCAGCGTGAATAACTTCGCCACGATCAACAAGGCTATCGACCGTATCGCCGGGATCCGTCGCGAGAGAAAACAGCGGCTCCCGCTCATTGCCGCGCTCACCACCATCAACAACGTCAACTACAACCGTCTGCTGGACATCTACGAGGTTTTCCGGGACAAGGTCGACGTCTGCGTGTTCTACCTCGCATGGTGGATAGACGAGCAGTCTGCGGAGAGGCACGCCAAGGACTTCCAGGAACGCTTCGGATTCCCTCCCCAGAAGCATTTCGGCTGGATCGGAAACTGGAGACCGCCCGATTACGAGGTACTGTCCGAGCAACTCAAGAGCCTCAACGAGGTCGCAAGCAAGTTTTCAGGCCCGGGAGTAGTCATCATGCCCCCACTCACCGATACCCCGGATCTCCAGCGATACTACACCGACCACGATTGCTCGTTCGGCTTCGATCGCTGCGTCTCAATCTACAGCGCGGTGGAGATCAACTCCAACGGCGATATGTCCCCGTGCCGGGATTATCACGACTACGTGGTGGGTAACGTCAAAGAAGCCACGATTACCGAACTCTGGAACTCGGAACCGTACAAGAAATTCAGGAAGAGCCTCACCGAAAAAGGCCTCATGCCCGTTTGCACTCGCTGCTGCGGCTTGATGGGATATTAACCGCGGTTGTCCTGAAATGCTTGACGAAGACCCGCGATGCCAAGCCGTTCAGGAAGCCGGTACCGGCCGCGGTCAACAGCATCAGCGGTAAGAGAACCAGTGCGGCCTCGTTTCTAATGAAGAGCAGGTAGGCCACCGTGAGCTGTGCTATGTTGTGCACCACGGCTCCGACCACGCTGATCCCGATTTCCGAGAATACTCCGGCGGTGAACCGGTACGTCAGTCCCATCGCCAGGACCGCGCAGAGGCCTCCGGCAATCGACAGCACGAAGGCAGGCGATCCGAACAGCCCGAACGCGAAAGATCCCAAGACGATGCGTCCTAACGTAATCACCAGCGCATCCTTGAATCCGAAGAGTTCCAGCGTCGCGAGCCCTATGATGTTGGCGAAACCGAACCTGAACCACACCACAGTGATCGGGATGAGGCCTTCAGCCGTGTGGATGACCGTTGCCAGGGCCAGCAGCAAGGCCAATCGCGCGAGTTTCACCACCTGGTCGGTCATCGAGTCACTGCGTCAATGCCGTCGTCACGGGGCTTGGTTGTTCTGACCACCACCTCGTTGGGGATGCAGACCACCACACCCCCCTCCGGGCCCACGTCGCCCATCTTGGTGCACGTCTTGTGAGGGCACGGGGATGACTCGATGCACGCGCGGCCCCCTTTGATGCGAACGACCGTTAACCCTAACCGTCCCGGGACCTCGATCAGGCGTTCGTCCGCGAGGGGGTAGCTCCCGAGGAGCCGATCCTCTGAAACGACATCCACCTCGGCCCCTCCGGACAGGACCCACCGGGGTAAGACCACCATGAGCGCCGCCCCGATCAAGACCACAGCGGCCAGCAAAGTCTTGTCGCCGATGGTCATGTACCGCCGCGGGTCGGTCGAACTGTCAGGATGGTCCGAGAATCTGTTCTTTCGAAACATGTTCGGTGCTTTCAAGGTACAGCAGTTAGCAAATTTTCTGGCCGTCGGCCATCCAACAGGACACTATTCTTGGTAACTGCTATAACAGCGAAACGTCAATTCTTCAACGGGCTCGTACAGGAGGTCTCTTGCCCTGGAGGAACGCCCATTATGAAAAGAAGATTCTTTATTCTGCTTGCATCATGCCGGGATTCGTTATAAATATCAGTTGATCAAGATCGGTACGCAGACGACTCCGTACAAGGCGGTCCATGATGAAATGCCCGGCCTGCGGCGCCATCGACGATAGAGTGATCGACTCACGCATGGCTAAGGATAATAGCGTAATTCGACGACGACGTCAGTGCCTCGCGTGCAAGAAACGGTTCACGACTTACGAGAGAATCGAAGAGATCCTCCCCTATGTGATCAAAAAGGACGGCCGCAGAGAAGCCTTCGATCGAAGAAAAATCGTTGAAGGAATGCGCCGGGCATGCGAAAAAAGACCGATAAGCATCGAGCGCATCGAAACGGTGGCTGATGCCATCGAGCAAGAACTGATGGATCGATCCGAGAAAGAGATCAGCGTCTCGTTCATCGGTGAACGAGTCATGGCAGCGCTCGAAGAGATGGATGACATCGCGTACGTGAGATTCGCCTCCGTGTATCGCTCTTTCCGGGATATTGAGGAATTCATTCAAGAAATACGGGAATTGTCTGACCTCAAGGAAGCCCGGGAACAACGTCGCTCGCAAAATGGATCCCCTGATGGAGAAGACGCAGAAATCCAAGATTCCCCCTGAGGCAAGAAGATTCATGTCGCTGGCCCTCAAGCTCGCCAGGCGCCGACTGGGGCGAACGTCGCCGAATCCGGTCGTCGGAGCGGTGATCGTCAAGAATGGCGAAGTGGTGGGTGAAGGGTACCATCGCGCGGCCGGTGAACCGCACGCGGAGGTTGAAGCCATCAGGGCGGCAGGATCGCAGGCACGAGGAGCCGAGCTGTTCGTCACGCTCGAACCCTGCAACCACCACGGTCGCACCCCGCCCTGCACATCAGCCATTCTGGAAGCCGGCATCAAGAAGGTGTGGTACGGTATCGACGATCCGAATCCCGGAGTCAGGGGCGGCGGAGCGCTCACGCTGCGCCAGGCGGGCATTGAGGTGGCAGGCGGGGTGATCGAGAACCGGTGCCGCCGGATCAACGAGGTGTATCTTACGAACGTCACGCTCCATCGCCCGTTCGTGTTCCTGAAGTTGGCGATGAGCATGGACGGCAGGATAGCTACCCGTACCGGACACTCGCAGTGGATCACCTCGGACCTGTCCCGTCGGAAGGTGCACCGGCTAAGGGATCGCGTGTCGGCGATCATGGTGGGGGTTGGAACCGTACTGGCCGACAATCCGTCCCTGACGACGCGTCTCCCGTCTCGGCGAGGGCAAGACCCGGTTCGGATCGTCGCGGACTCGCGATTGAGGACCCCGCTTGATTCGGCCCTATTCAGTTCGTCTCCCCGGGCGGGAGTGATTATTGCTACCGTGCAGAATCCTCCCGGGGATCAGCGGCGGCAGTTGGAAAAACTCGGCGCCAAGGTGATCCGAACTTCCGGCGACACGAAGGTGGACCTCCGCGACCTGTTTCTCAAACTCTACCGGGGAGGGATTACCTCGGTGCTGATCGAGGGGGGCGCAGGACTCGCGTGGGCCGCGTTGGAGGCCGGGGCGGTAGACCGTTGCCTGTTCTTTTACGCGCCCATGATCATTGGCGGCCGAGAAGCGCCCAGTGGCGTGGAAGGAGCCGGAGTCAGTCGCCTCGAGGAAGCGGCGCGCCTCGGCGACATACAGGTGAGCCGCGTCGGACCGGACATTCTCGTGAATGGGAGGGTCCTGTATCCCGAGGAACCGGAACTGCCCCAGGAAGCGGCTTTGTGACGAGGGTCCCGCGCGCCGCCGTTTTAGTGACATCGATGCGCGGCTGACCAGGCTACTTCATAAATACGGCGACGCATTTCGGGAAGCATGGTGGGACAGGCATCTTGCCTGTCCATGAGGAAATGACAGGCGGGACGCCTGTCCCACCGAACAGCCAGCGAGGCCACGGCGATAAACGACAACCGTGTCCTTCATAAATACTCGACTGTATTTAGGAAATCGAGTATTAAGAGACTGAATCCGTCAGGTCTTCTCGTCTGGGGCGACGCCCCAATGCTCGCCCGGCACAACAAGAGTTGGTTCCATGATACTTCAACTAAATGCGACCCATCCGCAACCGAGGCACGTTGCGCGAGTGGCTCAGGTCCTGGCAAACGATGGGGTCATCGTCTACCCCACTGACACGGTCTACGGGCTCGGTTGCGACATCAAGAGCCGAAAGGCGCTGGAACGAGTTCGACGTATCAAAAAGATGGACAACAAGCGGCACCTCTCCTTCGTCTTCGCCGATTTGAAGAGCATTGCCGAATACGCACAGGTGTCGGACAACGCGTACAAGATTCTCCGGCGTTACCTGCCCGGCCCGTACACCTTTGTCTTGAAAGCGACGCGCCTTGTTCCGCGAATCGTGCTGACAAAACGCAATGAGGTGGGGATCAGAATCCCGGACAATCGCATCTGCCAGGCATTGGTAAAAGAACTCGGAAACCCCATCCTCAGCTCGTCGGTTCGGATGCCCGACGAACAACTCCTGGATGACCCGATAGAGATCGATAAGATGTACAGATCCCAGGTGGATCTCGTAGTCGACGGCGGCGTGTTTCTCCCGGAACCCTCTTCCGTAATCAGCCTGCTAGACGACCAGCCGACGATCATCCGCGAAGGCAAAGGAGACGTGGAGCCGTTCCGGTAAACCTCAAGGGCCGCGAGGCCTCATAGCAAGCCTCTTTCAAGCGAGTGATATCAGGGGGAACTTCTTTGTGCAAAGAAGTTCCCCCCGCAATAGTTTCGCCATTTTTACATGTGCATACCAGGGTATGCGCGAAAAGTTCTTGAAAAAAGAAAGCGTTCCTGCCGAAAACGTGTGTGAAAGCATACGAGGGGAGGAACGCCATGAGTGAAGAACATGTACCACAACCTTTCGCTATTGAGGAGATCTTTTTTCGGGCCTGTTTCAGCGCGCCGAGTTGGGGTCATTTCATCGTGCTCCTCATCGGGTGGGTGTTGACCGTGGGAAAGCATACCATCAGCAACGTGATCCTCACCATGAAGCTCGAAGAGCTGGAGCACTTTGCCAGTGCGTATCGATTCCTTTCCCGGGCCGTATGGAACATAGACGATGTCTCTCAGAGGCTCTTCTCCCTCATCGTGGAGTTCTTCGTCCCGCCAGGTTCGGAGGTCGTGAGCATCGTGGACGATTCGCTCTACAAGCATTGCGGCAAGAAGATCTGCGGAGCGGGGTGGCAATACGACGGGTCTGCTCCCAAGCATGCTCGCAACAAGGGGTACGGCCTGTGCTTTGTGGTCATGGGGGTTGCTGTCTCCCTCCCGGGCATATCAGGCAGAGTCTTTTGCCTCCCCTATGCCGCACGATTCTGGTGGCCTGAACGTACCAAGGTCTCCCCAAAGCGTCTTAAACGCAAGTCCAAGCCCGAACTCGCAGCCGAACTCATTCACCTGACGAACGGCTGGTTGGATCAGGGCCGAACGCTCCGTGTGGTCGGAGACATCGCCTACACGTGCCAAATGGTCCTGAAGTCTCTCCCGGCGGGGACACACTTCACCGGGAGAGTCCGCCTCGATTCAGCACTGTATGAGCCACCTGTCCTTCCCATCAAGCGCCCGCAGGGGCGTCCTCGGATGAAGGGGGAGCGATTGCCCATCCCCGCTGAAATGTTCCAGGACTCTCGGCTCCCCTGGAGGGAAATTCGAGTCCTCAGCAGCGGAAGCGAGGTTGTCCTCCAGGTCTATCATCTGTTTGCCATCTGGTACCACGTGCTCGGTCCGCAGATCGTTGCCTTCCTCCTCGTCCACGATCCCAGCGGGACGCACGCTAATGCGGTATTTCTCGATACGGACGTGTGCGCCACTTCCGAAGAGATCGCGGTTCGCTATTTCGCTCGATGGAGCATTGAAATCACGAATCGCGAGACAAAACAGTTGCTTGGCGCAGCCGATCCCCAGTGTCGCTCGGAACTCTCCGTGATTCGCACTCCCATGCTCGCCTACTGGGCTTATTCGCTGGTGGTGCTCTGGTTCGTCCGGCAGTTTGCTGCCGGAAAGCGCCTCGTCGCCCCTACCAGTCCGTGGTACCGGCGCAAGATGAACATCACCTTCTCAGACATGCTTGCAGCGGCCCGACGAAGCCATATGACCCTCAGCTTTTCGCGCCAAGCCGACAAAAGCCGGGATCTGCCAAAAAACAACCCAGCGCGCTCGACGCGCGGTTCAAACTATACGAAAAGGGCGAAACTATAGCCCCCCGGTCCCCCCTCAAGAAACTCTATTGCCCTTGGCTTTCCGGCTCTCCTCAAAGAGGAGAGCCGGAAAGCCAAGGAAACTAGAAGTTTTTGGAAAGGGGTCTGGGGAGAAACCTTTTTTCAAAAAGGTTCTCCCCAGATTACTTCTTTAGAAGAGGCTTGCTATGAGGCCTCGCGGCCCTTGAGGTATTGTGCCAGGAGTTCTGCGTTTCGCCGCGCGCTTCCAACATGCTTGAGGATTTCGTCGCGCCCCTTGCGGCCCAGTTCTTCGGTGCGTTGCGGATTCGCAAGGACTTGTCGCACCTGGCGTATGAGATCCTCTTTCGTTCTCACCTCGATACCCGCACCCGCGCGCACCAGCGTGTCCCGAGCATCACGGAAATCCTCCATGGACGGGCCAAAAAGGACCATCTTACCCCAGGCCGCAGGTTCCAAAATGTTTTGGCCGCCTTTCGGCACGAGCGAGCCCCCGACAAATACCACCGAGGCAAGCGCGTAGATCCGAAAGAGCTCACCCGTCCGGTCCACGACCACTATCCTGCGCCCGTTTCTTTTCTCTCCGCGCTCCGCGGCGCTCCTCAGAAAGGGGGGCTCCATCCCGCGTTCGGACATCGCGGAGACGATGGCTGGAGTCTTCTCCACGTGCCGAGGAACGAGAACGAGGACCAGGTCGGGGTAGTCTTGGGCCAGGGTTTGGTACGCGTCCAGGACAATCTCGTGTTCCCCCGGATGGGTGCTTCCCGCTACCCAGATCCGCTCTGCTGTTCCCATATCCAGAGCGGCCCGCATTTCGTGTACGGTTTCCGAGGAAGTATCCGCGGGGAGCGCATCAAACTTCGTGTTGCCGGTGATGAGGATCCGGTCCTTTGGAGCGCCCATCGCAGCGACTCTTTCCGCGTCGAGCGCGGACACCATGAGAAAACGATCCACCTCCTCCAGAACAGAGGAGAAAAAGCCGCTGAGGAGCTTGTACCTCGGGAAGGAGCGATCGGAAATGCGCCCGTTGGCAAGCGCGACGATCGCACCGCATCTCTTGAGGCGATGAATAAGGTTGGGCCAGAGTTCCGTTTCCATTAACACGAAGAGGTCAGGACGGATGCGATCCACCACGGGGTTCACGCACTCGGGGAAGTCGATGGGGAGGTAGAGAAACCCATCGGCCGACTGGATCGCTGTGCGAGCCTTATCTTGCCCGGTCTCGGTACCGGTGGAGACAATGATCGAGGCTCCCGGACATGCGGCCCTCACAGCCAGGACGAGCGGATCGAGCGCCACCACCTCTCCCACGGAGACCGCGTGAAACCATATTCGCGGACGGGGGAGTTGTTCCGGTGCGAATTCCGGTGAGAGCCGGCCAAGTTTCCCTAAAATCGACCGTCGGTACTTGTTGCCGAGGATGATCCGAGGGACGTAGTACGCGGCCAGGAACGGCGCTGCCACAGTGTGGAGAAAGACATTGTAGAGGAGACGATTCATAGAAAATGTGCGCCAGATCCGGCTAAGGGAGTCATCGGCACTCTTCGATTTTGGGTGAGAAGGTCGGTTCCAGGATAAAGTTCTTCTCAACGAGGAACGGATTGGATTCCAGCTTCTCGATGCGGATTGTAGTCTTCCAGCCACCAGTCGGGGATTGGACCTCGAATCGCCGGGGTAACCACCCATCCTTGCCTGCGGTGAAACCACCGAAATCCGCGGTCAGATCGACATCCCCTTTCGGGTTGAGCCGCACGAGTCTCGTGAGAAAGAGGTCTTTCGGCTCGACGGTCGCGCCCCACAGTTTCCCTTCATAGGCCAGCCGAATCACGATCTTCTCCTGGTCCCGGGCCAGCAGCCGATCGAAACGGGCATCCTTCCACTGGAGCAGCATCATCGGGATGAGGCCTTCGATCTCGGCTACATCGGGAAACCGCTTGGCAAAGCATTCCTTTCCACCCTTGAGAATCCTTCCCTCGGCCGGTATGTATAATTCGAACCGATTCCCTTTTATTACCAGCTCGAAGAGTGAGTTGCCGCCAGGCCCCACTCCCTGGAAGCGGAAGTCATTCGGGCGGCGGTACAGGAGGAATCCTTTGATATCCTGCCTCGACTTGCCATGATCGTACATGCTCGTCACGGTCATCACCGCCTTAAGCGCGGTGACGCTCTTCCCTTTGGCGGCGAGAACTTTCGGTATCTCAGGGGGCTGGATACTGGGTTCGGCACGAAGCTCGGAAGGCTGAACGGCGACGAGAGCGGCCAGGAGGCTCAGAAGCATTGCTATCCAGCGCACGGGCAACAAGGGCTTCCGTAAGGGGACACACGTCGGGGAATCGGACGAAACTCTCATAGATGACTTTTCTATCAGAGGGGCAGACGGGATGCAATGGGGAATCATGGACTTCTTTAAAAGCCGATTCGTGGCAGCCCGCGGCTTGACCGTTCGGGTCGGGTATTGCAGAATCGCTGAAGCGACCATAACAGATCACATTCGGGGGCGTAATTCATGAAGTGGGTCACTGTGGACAGAATATCCGGTTATGAAGGCGAGGTCGTGCAACTCAAAGGGTGGATCGCCAATCGGCGATCTTCGGGCAAGGTGCGGTTCCTGCTGGTACGGGACGGGCACGGAACCATTCAGTGCGTGGTAGGCGCACATGACGTCGCGCCTGAGGCTTTCGAGCTCGCCGACAAGGTACCGTATGAGTCGTCGATCGTCGTGACCGGCACCGTGAAGAGAGATCCCCGGTCTCCTGTCGGGTTCGAGCTGGCAGTATCGGACCTGCAGCTCGTTTCCGAAGCACAGCCCTACCCTATTTCCAAGAAAGACCACGGCGTCGGCTTCCTCATGGACCATCGCCACTTATGGCTCAGATCTTCACGCCAGGCAGCGCTGATGAAGATTCGCGCCGCGGTCTCCAAGGCTGCCAGGGACTACTTCGACGAACTGGGATTCACTGCGGTGGAGGCCCCCATCCTGACTCCAACTGCATGCGAAGGGACCACCTCGCTGTTTCAAGTAGGTTACTTCGAAGGATCCGCGTACCTCACCCAATCGGGACAGCTCTACGGCGAGGCCGCTGCGATGGCCCTCGGCACGATTTACGTGTTCGGGCCCACCTTTCGAGCTGAAAAATCCAAGACGCGGCGGCACCTGACCGAATTCTGGATGATAGAACCGGAGATGGCCTTCTGGGAGTTCCCCGAAACCATCGATCTGGCCGAAGGGATGATCTGCAGGATCGTCCGAGACGTGTTGGAACGGTGCGCCGAGCCGCTCCGCGCACTGGAACGGGATGTGAGCACCCTCGAAAAGGTGACTGCCCCCTTCCCCCGCATCACCTACTCCGAGGCGATCGATATCCTGAAAGAGAGAGGCCTCCCCATCCAATGGGGGGACGATCTGGGCGGAGACGAAGAGACCGTATTGTCGGAGGCCTTTGACAGGCCGTTGTTCGTCACGCACTATCCCGCGGCCATTAAGGCTTTCTACATGAAGCGAGACCCGAACGATCCGCGCCTCGCTCTGGCAGTGGATTTGTTGGCCCCGGAAGGTCACGGCGAAATCATCGGTGGGGGCCAGCGTGAGGACTCGCTGGAGAAGCTCGAGGAGACCCTTGCCCTTCACGGGCTCGACCGCGGCCCGCTGGAATGGTACCTCGACCTGCGCCGATACGGCTCGGTCCCCCACGCGGGCTTCGGTCTGGGGATCGAGCGATGCGTCGCGTGGATTGCGGGGATTCACCACGTGCGCGAGACCATCGCATTCCCGAGGCTCATGGACCGGTTGTATCCGTAGTGCTGGGTTTCGGAAATACGGCGTCTTATCTGGAGTACCTGTCCAGGGTTGTTCAGACGGGCACCTCCCTGCGGAAGGGGGATGGGGTGGCCAACTTCATGGCCCAAATCAGAAATCGTTTCAGTCTTGGGTTTCGCCTTCCGGCGGCCCCCAGCCGCCACCACCAGGCGTGCGTATCGCGATCACGTCCCCCGGTTCGGCCCGGACGGTTGCTTTGGCATTCAACGGCACGGTGGTGCCATCTGCCCGGATGAGGAGGTTCTCGCCGGGCGTGCCCGGGCTGCCGCCGGCCAGGCCGTAGGGCGCCAGGACGCGGCGCTCGGAGATGATCGTCACGGTGCAGGGCTCCAAGACCCGAATGTCTCGTTGAATGCCGTCTCCGCCTCGGAACTTGCCTCGACCGCCGGAACGTCTCCTCAGACCGAAGCGCTCGACGAGGAGAGGATAACCCGTCTCCAACGCCTCGATCGGGGTGTTCATGGTGTTGGTCATATGGGTATGGATGCCCGAAGCCCCGTCACCCTCCGGGCCCGCTCCGGCTCCGCCGCCGATCGTCTCGTAATAAGCGAAGCTCCGTTCAGGGTCGGCGTGGGACGCACCAATGGTCAGGTTGTTCATCGTCCCCTGCGACGCGGCAGGAATACGATCGGGTATCGCCTGAGCCAGCGCGGCGAGGAGCACGTCCACGATGCGTTGGGAGGTCTCCACGTTTCCCGCGGCGACGGCCGCGGGAGGCATGGCGTTGACAATCGACCCCTTCGGCGCCTTCACGTCCAGCGGCCGCAGCGTCCCTGCATTCCCCGGGATTTCCTCCGGAAGGAGCAAGCGGAACACGTACAGAACTGCGGACACCGTGATGGCGAGCGTCGCATTGAGGTTACCTCGCACTTGAGGCGGGCATTCGGAGAAATCGACCTCCGCTCGATCCCCGGTGATACGCACCGTAGCCCTGATGGGGATTGGCCGGTCTGAAAAGCCGTCTCCGTCGAGGAAATCCTCGCCTCGATACTCCCCATCCGGGATGGATGCTAGCACGGATCTCATCATAGCTTCGGCATAATCCTCCAAAGAGGCCGCGTAGAAGAGCATCTCTTTAGGCGTATAGCGTCCGGCGATTTCTTCCAGTCGTCTGATCCCGATGTTCAGGGAGGCGATTTGCGCCTGGATATCCCCTTCCCTTTCCCACTTCGTGCGGACATTGCTCAAGAAGAGGGACATAAGATCTTCGTCGAGCCGGCCCGCTTTGACAATCAGGATCGGAGGAATGATAATCCCTTCCTGGTATATTTCGTCAGAAATAGGCATCGACCCGGCTGATATCCCGCCCACGTCAGCATGATGCGCCCGGTTGGCCACGAAGAAAACCGCAGATGTCGCTGCCTCGGACAGAAACACCGGCGCCACCATGGTCAGGTCAGGCAGATGCGTCCCGCCCTGGAACGGGTCATTCATCAGGACGACGTCCCCTCGTTCCATCGACTTCGCGGAGAGCGCCGCTTTAACCGAGAGCGGGGCGCTCCCGAGATGAACCGGTATGTGAGCGGCCTGGGCTATCAATTCCCCTGCTCGGTCGCAAATAAGGCAGGAAAAATCCCGTCTTTCCTTGATATTTGGACTCAACGCAGAGCGGCAGAGCGCGGACCCCATCTCCTCGGCAACCGACGAAAAGAGATTACCGAAGACTTCCCTCATCACCGGATCGAAAGCAGCGGATTTCAACCGATCACTCCTTGGTCAGCCTGAGCAGATAAGCCGGACCGACTCTGCGCTGCGCCCTCCTACTCTATTGCCAGGCGCCGCAGGACGAGCTTTCGGTCCCGTTATGCGTCAAGACCAGTCAGGGTTCTCGTATTTCCAGCAGGTTGTGGGTGTACTCGAGATCGATGAGTTCGGGATCGCTGGCGCAAATCTTGATGAGGTGGCTCAAGTGGATCAGGCTGTCCAAGTCGATCCTCGTGAACTTGATCGCCATCCCGTCAGGGTCGCACCGGAGGACTTCCCCTTCCACTCGGATGCAAAGCAGACTTGCGGGTCCAATGAGTTCTATGTCGAGTTGACAGACGGTTCCCGGAGGTAGGGATTCTGCGGTGAGCACCAACGCTCCCCCCAGACTCACATTTCTCATTTCATTAGCGAATATGGTGTGGTCGTCTACGGTCAGTCCGACTTTGGTCGAAAACGGGACGCGGGTAAATTTTCTCTTTTCTTCCGGCATGCCGCTTCTGCCACATCAGCCTGTCGTGCGCCGGAGATCGAATGGAGATCAGCTCCGATTCCGATCCGGGAATACGAATCCGTCGAAAAACAAACGTAATCGTTCACCGGGACCAGACTACTCCTTGCATTACGATGGGGGTGGCATGGAGCGGGAGATGGTCTCCCCCTCCATTTCAGCGGGAGCGCAGAGCCGCCTCAAGCCCCGCTGAACGATTACGAACAAACCAATCTCTACTGAGTCGAACATCATACGTTCTCTCAGCGCAGTAATGAATTGCGTCTCCCCTGGACGCCGGTCTGCGCCGGTCGCAAGACAGAGGGCTCCGCATCGCGTTGTGCGACGGATCGAGGAAGAGGCACTCTGCCCCTTGTTATCTGGGACCCAACACCATGGTCATATTGCGCCCCTCGAATTTCGCCGGCTGTTCGACTTGGACGCTATCACCCACCAACTCGAGGAGTTTGTCCAGCAGCGCACGAGCCTGCTCGGGATGCGTGATCTCTCTCCCCCGAAACATGATGGTGACCTTGACCTTGCAATCTTCCTCGATAAACCGGAGCAAGTTCCTGACCTTGTACATCAGGTCATGCGCTTCGGTCTTCGGTCTGAGCTTGATCTCTTTGAGTACGACGGTCGCTTGCTTCTTCTTTCGCTCGTGTTCTTTCTTGCTCTCTTCATAGCGATACTTGCCGTAATCCATGATCTTGCAGACCGGTGGATCAGAGTTCGGAGCTACTTCCACCAGATCGAGACCAAATTCCTCGGCCCTCCGCAGAGCATCGGAAATGTCCAGAATCCCGAGCTGTTCCCCGTCCGGCGCGATCACTCTGAGCCTCGGAGCGCGAATCTTCTGGTTGATTCTGACCTTGGGTTCCGCAGCGACTTGGACTCTTGGTCTCCCCTTCATCAAGAAAGCCCCCGCGAAAATACGCCTTTTGCGATCAAGACAGCTAGATGCGTCATGTACGGTTTTCTACCTCCTGGCGAAACCTTGACAAAAACTCTTCGAGCGTAAGCTCGCTAGTGGTTTGTTCTCCTCTCTTGCGAACGGAGAGCGTCCCACCGCTCATCTCCTTGTCCCCAATGATAATCATGTAGGGAGTTTTCTGATTTCGGGCCTCTCGGATCTTGAAGCCGATCTTCTCGTTGCGAAAATCTTCTTCCAGCCGCAGCCCTTCTCTTTTCAGGGTCTCGCTTATCTGCGCCGCGTAAGGCTGATGGCGATCGGTGATGGTCATGATCACCACCTGAACCGGAGCGATCCACAACGGGAAAGCGCCGGCATAGTGCTCGATGAGAACGCCCAGAAAGCGTTCAATGGCCCCGAGAACCACGCGGTGAATCATCACGGGGCGCTTGCGTTCGCCGTCAGAATCGACATAGGTGAGGTCAAATCTCTCAGGAAGGGTGAAATCGCACTGGATTGTCGCGCACTGCCACAGGCGGGACAGAGCGTCTTTGAGCTTGATGTCTATCTTGGGGCCATAAAAGGCGCCGTCACCCTCGTTGGTCTCGTACGGGACTCCTTGATGCAGCAACGTCTGTTCCAGGGCAGCGGTGGCACGTTCCCAGTCCTCATCCGTCCCGATGGACTTCTCCGGTCTCGTGCTCAGCTCCATCATGTACTCGAAGCCGAAGATCCCCATCACGTCACGCACGAAGTTGATGATCCCGCTGATCTCATCGTTGAGCTGGTCGGGAGTGCACAGTATGTGCGCATCATCCTGGGTGAACTGCCGTACGCGCAGTAGACCGTGCAGGACACCACTCTTTTCATGGCGGTGCACGGTGCCCAGCTCGAAGAGCCGCATGGGGAGTTCCCGGTACGAACGTATCCGGGACTTGTAGATGAGCATGTGGGACAGGCAATTCATCGGCTTGATGCCGTAGTCTATCTCGTCCACTTTGGTGAAGTACATGTGCTCGCGATAATTATCGAAATGTCCCGATCGCTCCCAGAGGTCCCGCTTGAGAATCTGGGGTCCAACCACCATCTGATAGCCTCGTTTGAGGTGCTCTTGCCGTTCGAACTCCTCGACGAGGTATCTGAGCATGGCGCCTTTGGGGTGCCAGATGACCAATCCGGGCCCTGCCTCATCCACAATGGAGAAGAGGTCCAACTCCTTGCCGAGTTTCCTGTGGTCCCGCTTCTTGGCTTCTTCCAACATGTTGAGGTACGCGGCCAAGGCTGCTTTGGACGCGAACGCGGTTCCATAGATCCGCTGCAACATGGGATTGCGCTCGTCTCCACGCCAGTAGGCGCCGGCTACCTTGGTCAGCTTGAAAGCCTTGATGTAGGACGAGTTCGGAATATGAGGACCACGGCAGAGATCGGTAAACCCGCCCTGCGTGTAGAGGCTGACATGGTCTACGCCCAGGTCGGTGATCAATTCCACTTTGTACGGCTCGCCCTGCTCCTGAAAAAACTGGATCGCTTCTTCCCGGGAAAGCTCGATTCGGCGAAACGCGAGTTCGCTCTTGACAAGTTCCCGCATACGGGACTCGATCCTTTCCAGATCCTCGGGAGTGAACGGACGAGAGGTATCGAAATCGTAGTAGAAACCCTCCTCGATCGCCGGACCTATCGTGATCTTGACGTCAGGGAAAAGCTCTTTGACCGCCTGAGCCATGACGTGCGCCGTCGAGTGGCGAAGGATCTCACGTCCTGCCGCGGTCTGCACGCTGACGAAACCGAGCTGTCCCGAGTCGGTCAGTGGAGCCGACAGATCTATCAGCGCATCATTGAACTGCGCAGCAACGATTTCGCCGTTATTTTCAGAAGAGTTGTCCCCCAGGATTTCTTCGGGAGTTATCCCGGCGGGGTACGATGTGCTCTTGCCTTGAACTGCAATCTCGATGGTGGGCTTCATGCTCACAGAAAGTTTACTCGAGGGAAAATGGCCGAGTGCCATAACCGGTTGATCCTCATTGACGGTGCATTCCTCCTTATTGGGCCAACAGCTCCCGAAGAGCCGATCTGATCGCTCTTTCGGCGTGGTAGGCGCGTGGGGATTTGAACCCCAGACCCTCACCGCGTCAAGGTGATGCTCTCCCCCTGAGCTACGCGCCTGCAACCGTACTCGAAGCTAGCCTTCCGATTACGAATTGTCAAGGGAAAAGGGGAGCCCCTGTCATCTCCCGCGCCAAGCTGTCGAGGCCCAGCCTTGCCGCGATCGGAGGCACCTATCTGATCTACTGACGGGAGAATGCCTTCGGACCACCTTGCGCCTGCCGCGGAGGGCCACACAGCCGAGCGTCGGTGACCAGTCCGTTGATCAGGGAAGTGGCAGCCGCATCGGTCCACTTGGCAGCCCCGACGCTGTACCCTACCGCTGAGCCGGAGCAATCGAAGATATACGTGGTTGGGAAACCGGGCACTTCGAAGATCGCCTCCTGGGCAGGATTCAATACGAAGGCGGTCTTCTTCCCCGCCATGTCCACGACTCGCAGGCTCACGCTTCCGCCGCCGACCAAAGTCGGGAACGGTTCATGGGACGCGGCTGCGTGCTGTGCGACCTCCGGCAGGCTATCGACGAGATTGACGCCGAGTATTTCCAGTCCGGACGGCCCGAATCTCTTCTTCAGCTCCACGAGCGACGGTTCCTCCATTCTGCACGCCGGGCAGTTGATGGAAGAGAAACGCAGCAGCACCACGCGGCCACGGTAATCGCCCAGAGAGACCCGTTGTCCCGAAAGATTCTGCAGGGCAAATCCCGAGACCGGCATCGGCTTGGGATACATAAAAATGTTTGCGCTGGCTGCGAGGTCGGAGCTGCACGCGGGCTGACTCCCGGTCAGGACGAGCGTTGATGCCAGTGCGAGCGCCAACAGGACGGTTACGGTGTGAGCGGATTTCATCGGACCTCCGGGGGTGGGCTTCAAACATCTATATATAGGCATTCTCATATAACCGGCATTCTGTCAACCTTTATTTTCAGATCGCCCTTTCGCGCCGGTCGTGGTTGATCCACTGCTTATACCGTGTTATTTATCGGCATGGCAAGAAGTACCAGAATCCAGGGTGTGCTCGTGGTGGTCCACGGGATAGGAGTCCTCATCCGCGGCCCGGCCGGGCTCGGAAAGTCGCTTGCTGCCGTGAATCTCGTCCGTCGAGGGCACCGGCTCGTTGCCGACGATCTGGTAGAGATCGTCCTCGGACCGGAGGGGGAGGTCATCGGTACTGCCGTGGAAGAAGCCATGCGGATCGAGATCCGGGGGCTCGGAGTTTTCAAGGCTCGGTCTCTTTTTCCTGAGGCGATCTCTCCGTCGGCCCGCGTAGATCTCGTCGTCGACCTCGATGAATATGATCCGGCCAAAGACGCGGGCAGGCTCGAGCCGGACACGAGTGAGACCCTGCTCTTGGGGAAGACACTCCTGACCGTGCGCATACCGGTTGCCACCGGCATGGAGCCGGCCACCCTCATAGAACTGCTGGCCCGCCTCTACAAAGAGCACGGATCGGTGAACCCTTCATGAACAGAAAGATCGTCATCGTTACGGGACTTTCCGGATCGGGGAAATCCACGGTGGCGCACACGCTCGAGGATGCCGGTTTCTTCTGCGTGGACAACCTGCCGGTGGATCTCGTTCCCAAACTGGTCGAACTCACCGAATCCGCGGCCGGCGAGCAGGCGCGGCTGGCATTGGTGATCGATCTGCGTCAGCGGAAATTCTTCCCTCGCTACCCTGCGATCCTCGATGCGCTGGA
>JACRDG010000037.1 GCA_016218715.1 Desulfomonile tiedjei
CCGTTGTTTGCCTCAGCCTCTTTGACACCTCAAATTATGACAGATGCGGCAGCACCCACGTCACTCCATTCATCAGACACCTCCCCAAGGATTACGTGGGGCAGCTTATAGCAAATTCCAGACTGAATCGCGAGCTGGTATTACAAGCATGGTCCTATCTCTTGTACCGTCCCCTGTCGGGTCGATTCACCAGGTAAAGGCCTGCGGCCACGAGAACGAGCCCGGCGAAAAGAAGAGTGGTCAACTGTTCCTCGAGCAACACGCCGCTGAGTATGACCCCGGACAGAGGCGTGAGAAAGGTGAAGGCTGCCAGACGGCTCACCTGATACCGGTGGATCATCCAGAACCACAGGAGATAGCTCGCAAAGGCGATGACGACACTCTGGTAGACCACCGCTCCGATGACCAGCGTGTCCAATCTAACGGGGCGGCCCCATTCAAAGAACAGCCATCCTGCCGCAAGCACTGGAATAGAAAAGAAGAGCTGCGCAAAGAGCGTCTGATAATGGGTTATGGGTTTGTCCAGCATGAACCGCTTTATGTAGATGCTTGTCGCGGCCCAGAGCACTGCGGCGCCAACCTCCATCAGATCTCCTACCCAGTAAAGATGGCCGACAGTCGTTGGCCTGGTGCCGAACACGGTAACCAGTCCGGCAAACGACAAGATCAGGCCCACACTTTTGGTTGCGGTGAGCCGCTCCGCTGACAGAAAGAAATGAGCCCCGAGAGCGGTCCACAACGGCTGGGTATACAGAAAAATAATAGCCCGGGAAGCGTTTGTCAGGTCGATGCCATAGTAGAGCATGAGGAATTCCACCCCGAAAAGGCCGCCTATGGCCGCTCCGTGTTTCAGATCGCCGGCAGCGAGAAAGACTCTCTGCTCCTGCCACGAAGCATAGATCCACAACAAGAGAGCGGCAACCACCGACCGTATCGTGCACGTGAGAATCGGCGGAACTCCCTGGTTGCTGAGCTTGATGCTCACCATGTTTCCGCCCCAGAGCAGGCAGAGCAGGACCAGGAGCACCACTCCTGTTGCGGGTATATGAGCCGAATCCGCGCCTGATTTGGCTCCACCGAAGTAATCTCGAATCGTCAAGAATTCTCCTCTCTGGGAAGATATGAGGCCACATTGCGTGTAACAGGGCGCTTCTCTGAAATGCGGGGCACTCTCTGGACCAAAACCAAGGAGCCCTCGGCGACCGCATCGCAAAATCGACCGCGCAAGAACCTGTTGGGTAACCTCGCACTCCGGAGAAATGATAGCACGTCCGCGCAGAAACTCACAACCCGGCTCCGCTCGGGAGGTTCCTACGAGGCTCACATACGAAACGTGCAATGGTGCATACCAATTCGCGATTATAGCAGTTCTCGAAAGCAATCACGGATTGACTTCGGGGTTCCGCTTCTGGCTTGTCCAGCAGTGCGATCCTATTCCGACAGAACGTCTGAGAATCGCTATATCTGTCTGATGTGACCGAACGCTCATCATAGAAAGAAAACAGAGCTTTGAATTCTTGTTCCCTCTTCGACCTCGGACATTTTGAGACGGCTGAACGCCTCGCGAATCTGCCGGTTCGTGGCCAGCTGATACGGCGGCATATGCGTAAGTGTATTCGCGAACCTATGACAAGGGACCGAAGGTCGAACACCTGGCGGAACCCAACAAGTGTGATGACTATTGATTCTGCCAAAGCAGGCCTCATCCTGAAACATGAGCCGAACGCTCTTTCTGTTTCTTGCTTGCCGCTTGGCCTCTCTGGTTACTTCTCCCCGTCTTGCGTCCCTCCCCTGGGAACAGGCCATGTCATAGTCTCATCTCGACGGCAGGTTAGTCTGATAGCCCAGAGGCTGTCAGCTGACTCACCACTGTCAGAATATGTCCCATCCAGTTTCTTTCGGGTATGGGAAAAGAAGTTCCTTGGAAGGCCCTTCGCCCACGATTCTCGGTTCATCAGCGCGTTGTATTGCAGCTGATCTTCGTACATCCGGAGGAAAACCTCGTGCTTTGCGGCGTGGTAGCTCGCTGCGGCGCCTTGGCGGGGTTGGATAACCGTGTCGGCAGCGCTCATTTTCGTCATCGCTTCGGTCACCGTGGCGAAGTCCCCGGCCGCGACCGCGCCGAGCATGGCCGAGCCGAGGAGCACAGCCTCGGGCTCTTTGGGGAGGACGACTTTTCTTCCCGTGATGTCCGCGTGCTCGCGCAGGAAGATCGGATTCTTGGCACCGCCACCGGTGGTGAGCACGGTCTCGATCTCGTAGCCGCTCTGGGCCATGGCATCCAGGATGTGGCGAGTGCCGTGGGCCACCGCTTGGACCGTAGCCAAGTACAGCAGTGCAAGGTCTTCGATGCTGTCACTGAGCCTCAGACCCGAGATCATCCCGCGGGCATGCGGATTCGCTCTGGGTGAGCGGTTGCCGTGGAAATCCGGTTGCACGTGGAGATCCTTGGTGATCCCGGCGGGAAACTCCGTTCCCGCGGCGAGCTTCTCGAGCACCTCCGCGAGAATTTCATACACGGTGATCCCGCGCTGTTTCGCATCTTGCTCGAGGTCATGGCTTCGAACGTGACTGAAGATGATGTGGTCGATGAGCGCTCCGGTGGCGGATTGGCCGCCCTCGGTGAGCCATAACCCGGGGATCATCGCGGAATAGAACGGCCCCCAGACGCCATCGACGAATCGAGGTTCTTGGGAGACCGCCATGTGACAACTGGATGTGCCGCCAATGAGCGCCAGCCGCGTTTCGAGCTCAACCGCACCTCCCTCAGCGAAACGCGCTCCCAGCATTCCAACGCCACCAGCGTGCGCGTCGATGATCGACACCGCAACCGGGGTTCGCGGTTTGAGACCTAAGTCGGCCGCCGCGCTTTCGGTAAGCCCCTGCGCGATGGGCTCGCCCATGGGCCGGATGCACGTTCCGATGCGCCGGTACCCTTCCGAGGCCAGTTCACCCAGCCCGATGGACTGCCAGTACGTGTCGTCCCAGCTCCCGACGCTGCCCGGTATCGTCGGCTCCAAGTGACCCTGGTAGGTCCACTTGCACACGGTGGTGCACAGCGAGCGGGTTTCGTCGCCGGTGGCGCGGTAGGTCAGGA
>JACRDG010000036.1 GCA_016218715.1 Desulfomonile tiedjei
CCTACGAACCCCTCGGCTTTACCCACTTGTCCGTCGACAGCATCTTCATGATGCCGCATCTGGGGGTCCTCTCCACCGTCAACGAGAAGGCCGCCACGGATGTCTTCGTACACGACTGCATGGTCTATCTCGGCACCTGCATCGCTCCCATCGGGCAAGGCAAAGACGGTGAGAAATGCGCGGACTACACGATCACGTTCGAAGGGGGCCGAGCGCCGGAGAACGGAACCTTGCCTTTTGGCGAATTACGGTTGCTCCCTCTGGCGACGGACGAGCGAGCAACGGTCGAGGTGCGGCCTGCCAGACAGGTGGACGGCGGGGAAGGCAAGGGCGTGCCGATCACGAGGAAAGTCAGGGGTGGGGTCGTGGGGCTTCTGCTGGACGGCCGCGGGAGGCCGCTCCAATTGCCGGCCGATCCCCAGGCCAGGCTGAAGGCTCTGACCAAGTGGCACCAGGCGGTGAACCTTTACCCAGAAAAGAGCTGATAGCTTATGGCATATAGCAAGAGGGCAGAGGCCGCCCACTCCTGGCTTGTGCCATAAGCCATTTGCCATACGCTCTTAGACTTTTATGGCTCATTCGTATACTCCAGGATTGACCGTCACCGAGCGGACGATCCTCCGCAAGCGTCGCCTGCTGCCGATTCCCGGCACCGTCACGGCTGCGTCAGGCGATCTGGTCCAGGCGGACACAGTGGTGGCCAAGGCTGGGCTGGCGGGCAAGGTCTACGTGATGAACGTGGCCAACCTGCTCGGCGTCGCCCCGGATGAGATCCGCGAGTATCTCGTCAAGAAGGAAGGGGACCAGATCGACCGGGATGAGGTGATTGCCGAGAACAAGCCGCTCATCAAATGGTTCAAGACGGAGATCCGCTCGCCCATCCAGGGCAAGATGGAGTCGGCCTCAGCCATCACAGGCCAGGTGCTCTTGCGGGAACCGCCGCGAGCTTTGAACTTGCTGGCCTATGTGGACGGCACTGTGGTGGAGGTCTATCTCACACAAGGAGTCACGGTCGAGACAGACTGTAGCCTGGTCCAGGGCATCTTCGGGATCGGGGGCGAGACCTGGGGCCCACTGGCCCTGGCTGTAAAAGGACCGGAGGAGCCATTGACTCCCGGTCATCTCGATCCGTCGATGAAGGGCAAAGTGGTAGTCGCCGGCTCTTTTCTCGGCACGGATACCATGTCCCGTGCCAAGGAGATCGGCGTGGCGGGCCTGGTCGTGGGCGGCATCCATGACAAGGACCTGCGGGCCTTGCTGGGCTACGACCTGGGCGTGGCCATCACCGGTACGGAGCGCGTCGGCTTCACGCTGATCATCACCGAGGGGTTCGGGGTCATTCCGATGGCGGCCAAGACTTACGGGCTTCTGTCGCACCATGTCGGCCAGAAGGCTTGCATCTCCGGAGCCACCCAGATCAGGGCAGGGGTGATCCGCCCGGAAATCATCATTCCGCGACAACCGGAGCCTGGTCAGGCTGGAAGCAGGGCGGCCGCTGCTCCTGCCGAACGGATCGGGCTCAGCGCAGGCGATCAAGTCCGCATCATCAGGGATCCACTGTTCGGCAAGATCGGCCTCGTGCGCTCGTTGCCATCCGACCTCAGGCAGATCGAGACCGAAAGCCATGCCCGGGTCCTGGAAGTGGAGTTTCCAGACGGCACGACGGCCGTGATCCCCCGAGCGAATGTGGAACTCATCGAAGGATAGTCCAGAAAGGAGAACACCATGTTTGACCGAATTACGTTTGATCCAAAGATCATGGGAGGGAGGGCCTGCATTCGTGGGATGCGCATCCCGGTCTCGGTGATCGTCGGCCAGATTGCGCATGGTGCACCCCTTGAGGAAATCCTGGACGGTTATCCTGACTTGCAGCGTGAGGACATCCAGCAGGCGATTGAGTATGCTGCCTGGCTGGCCCAGGAAGAAGTCCACATCCCATAGGCACTCGCAGTATGCGATTTCTCGCAGACATGGGTGTGAGTGTTCGTCTCGTGCAGTGGCTTCGCGAGCAAGGTCACGATGCTGTGCACTTACAAGAGCAGGGTCTCCAGCGCCTTCCGAATGGAACGATTTTCGAGAAGGCGGCGACGGAAGGCCGCATCGTGCTCACGTTTGACCTGGACTTCGGTGAGATTGTTGCCTTGTCCGGTGGGCGGTCCGCCAGTGTCATCTTATTTCGGCTGCATAACACGCGAATGCATCATGTCCGCGAAAGGCTTCGAGCGGTACTCGCAGAGTCGAAAGGCAGCTTGGAGCAAGGAGTGATCGTCACAGTTGAGGAGTCGCGCCATCGGGTGCGCCGCCTCCCGATAGGGCAATAGGAACGACTTTCATGCCCCACGCCAACGTGGAACTCATCGAAGGAGCGTGAGTATGCCCAAACGAATGAAAAGGTGACAAGATGGGCGATAAAGGATGAACATTGAGGCGATCAAAGCCAAGGTTCGCGAAAATCAGTATGTCTCTACGCACCATGCTGAGATCGCCCGCCGAGCCGATGAACTGACGTTTGCGCAGGTGGAAGAGGCGCTACTGAACGGAGAGATCCTTGAGGAATATCCGGATACCGGCCGAGGAGAAAGTTGTCTGCTGTTGGGCTTTTCCCAAGAGGCGCCCATTCACGCTGTCTGTGGATGGCGTGGAGAGAAAGTGGCGTTGATCACCGCCTATATTCCGCGTCCCCCGAAATTCATTGATCCCAGGACGCGAGGAGGGGAACCCGATGCGAACCGTTAAATGCAATTTCTGCGGCAGCGACCGCTACGAGGAGCGGCGAATCGAATACTTGTACAGCCACAAGGGCGAGTATTTGCTGGTACCCAATACGCCGGTGGAGGTGTGCCTCACCTGCGGGATGCTCTACTATGACGCGGCGGTACTCAAAGAGATCGAACGACATTTCTTTGCCATTCAACATAAAACGGAACAACCGGATCGCTACATTGAAGTGCCGACCAAAGCGTATACATGAGTGGGGATGATCACTGGAGTTAACCCGCCTGCATGGCTGCGGGCAAACCCATGGAGAAACCGGAAGCGCCAGAATGTCTAGACAATCAACAGGGAGGGAATGCGTATGCGACGCCCCATGCTCGTCCTTGAAGCTCTCCTCGTCCTCGCGCTGCTTGTGATGGTCTGTGGATCACCGCCCACCGCCTGGTCCCAGCCGGCGGACATTGACAAAGAAGCGGCGGACTACGATCGGCAGATTCAGCAGAAGCGGGATTTCCTGACCGGCAAGGAACAGAACAAGAAGCAGCTTGACGAGGATGTCCTGAAGACGGAGGCGGCGCTGGCCGAGACCCAGCGCCGACTTCAGCCGTTGACTGCCGAATTGGAAACTCTGAAGGTCAAGACGCAGAAGGCCAAAAAGA
>JACRDG010000005.1 GCA_016218715.1 Desulfomonile tiedjei
GCGGCGGTGGTGGCGGTGGAAGATCCCGCTGGTAAGCGGTTGCTTTTAAATTAGCGTCAGGATATGGCAAGAGTTGGCAGACGCCAACTCTTGCTTAGCCTTGCGCAATGGTAGGTGCGAGGAGGGACGCTTGCCTATCGCACGAACGACGTTCTCGTTCGTGAAGACTCGCCTATCTTCTCCTTCGGGGCCCCAACGCATCGCTGCTGTCGCAGAGCGTGAAGCAGAGCGAGAGATCCGGATGGGTCTTCGTCTTCCGGGTTTCGTGCCCATCTTGACACCTTGAAGAAATTATTGATACTCGGTGCCAGTCAAATCACAAGAGGTTTGTGACACGATGAAGATAGCACTGATTATTCCCATGAACAGCTCCGATACGGGGAAGAGCTTTTACGACTATAAATTTGTTTCCGCATTCCTCCTCTCCAGAAGGTATATTTCATATCTGTTGGCCATCCCTACCTTAGCTGCACTAACTCCTCCAAGACATGAGATCAGGATATTCGACGAAAACATCGAAGACATAGACTACACTTGGAAGGCAGATCTGGTGGGCATCAGTGTCAGGACGATGTTTGCCGACAGAGCGTACGCGATATCCGAAGCCTACCGAGACAAAGGTATCAGGACGGTTCTGGGAGGGATTCATCCGTCGATGTGTCCCGAGGAGGCCCTGCAATACAGCGATAGCGTGGTAATCGGGGAGGCCGAGGAGGTTTGGCCCGCGCTTCTGCAGGATGCAGAGAATGGTCTGCTCAAGAGGCTCTATAAAGCACCGAGGTTGGCAGACCTAAAGGCCTCTCCTGTTCCCGTCAGGGACCCTCTTCCCAAAAACGGATACCTTCTGGATATCGTGCAAACAACAAAAGGGTGCCCGTTTCACTGTGAATTTTGCTCGGTTTACGCCTTTGATGGGCAGAAGATTAGACACAGAACGATAGAGCAGGTCACCGAGGAGGTGGAGGCTATTAGTGGTTCTCGTGCCAAATACAAGAAGAAGAACGTCATATTCTTCGTCGATGACAATATCGTTGCCGACAAGCGATTCGCTCGGGAACTCTTCCTGGAACTCAAAGTGCTTAATATTAATTGGATGTGTCAGGCTTCCATCGACATTTCAGAAGAGGAGGAGCTTCTGACGCTGATGAGTGAGAGCGGCTGCGGAGCTATTTTCATTGGTCTCGAATCCCTATCGCGGGAGAACCTTGTTGGGATGCATAAGGGGATCAATCTGCGGTACGACTACGCTCAGTCGATAATGAAGATACAATCCCACGGCTTGTTGGTTCACGCCTCCTTCATAGTTGGCAACGATTTTGATTCTCAGGCGACCTTTGAGGAGTTAATAGACTTCATTCGAGAAGCCAACCTTCTGATGCCGCTCATCAATATTCTCACCCCCTTTCCAGGAACGGAATTATTCAAACGTCTCGGGAAAGAGGACCGGATCATCCATAAGGATTGGAGCAAATATGACTCGAGACATGTTGTGTTTTCTCCCTCCAATATGGAACCTGAAGAACTCTTCGAGGAGTACAAACGGATTGTTCGGGCGGTGTATTCATTCGACTCCATATGGAAGAAGCTGGAATATTACTGGGGCATCGATTTCTGGAAACATTCCAACGAGGTCGATCCCGTGAAGTTTCGCTACCGTCTACTCTTTGCGATCCGGCTCTGTACCCTGCTTGTTTCCCGTAACGTAACCCGGTCGAGGTTCATTCTCAAGGTGTTACCAAAGGTACTCGGCAAGCGCGTCCGGATATCGACCATTCTCACGCTGATGGCTTACAATGATTTCGCCTACACGCTCTGAAACTTATAAGCCGCCCACACGATAGCGTTCCGTACCGGACATCCTGCACGACATTCCGTTCAAAGGGATGCAGGTACCGAGGCGAGGGAGGGCCTTGCCGGAGAAGCCGACGGCGCCGCACCGAGGATCTCATACGCCTCTCCTAATGAGGCGAATCGCTTATTTTCTCACACGGTTCGGCTTGAGGCGCCTCAAGCGGCTTGAGCTGGACATCGGTGACTCGCGAGAGGAAGCTGGTCATCCCTCCCGGATTCATGAATCGGTAGAAGAAATACCTCAAGACGAGATCCCATTCGCTGTACTCGATGGGCCCTCTGCGAATGGTCATGACGCTCTGGCACCCTTTCGGGTTGAAATCTTTCAACAAGTAACGCTCTGACGACAAAGAGGAGTCTTCCGGAAGCAGTTCGGTCGAGGAAACCCGCAGGTCGAGTCCGATGACTCTTTGATCTCCCCACACCTCTCTGAACATACCGGTCCATTCGTAGAACCGGTAGTAATCATTGCTGCCAATGGGGTATCGGTCATCGACCCTGATTACCGACAGGTTGGCCGGGCGGTGGATCTGCGCCAGGTGGGCCATGATGGAACGATCCTTTACCCAGCGAGCCTCCCATCCCATGTGGTTTCTGATATTTACCAGGCCAAGCCCCACCATGAGAACCACTAGTGCGACAAATCCCGACCGGGACAGAGATCGTGCAGAGTTTAAGAACACGCTGCAGGTCGCCCACATCACCAGCATGGCTAGCGGCAGACCCACCATCATGGCATGCCGGGACGACCAGCCGCTGAGATCCGGCCACAACCCTACAACTATATAGGGGAAAATAGCCATGCCAAGGAGAACGACCCCGAACAACAGGAAGCGTGTCGAGCAGCTGCGGTCTCCGAAGAAACGCTGCGAGCCTAAGTTGAACCGGTCGTACGCTCCCAAGGCGATCAGCCCGGCAGCCAGTGCGACCAAAGGATAGTGCGCAACCTGGAGCAACGCTTCATTCATTTGACCGTAGACCGCGTTGGCAAGAAAGTAATACAGCGCCTTCAGCAGAGGTATGGGAGTGTCCACAAATCGGTTGTAACCCGCATATTCGCCATGTCTGGGGAAGAACGCCTCTTTCACGAGCCAGAATGCAAACGGGAGCACTACATAATCGAGATGGCGTGTGAGAAAGCGAAACGGCGATGGCAGCCGCGACGTCGGTCCCCGATCGTGCCCGACCGAAACAAAGAGAAGCCACAAGAAACCGAAGTAGAACACCAGGAGCGCATTGTTGTTGAAGCTCACAAAGAACAGTAATAGTACCACGGGGCGAAGCACGAAGTGCCTTGTCCCTACCAGACCTTCAACAGACAGCGCCAGACGGGCCGCACCCAGGAAAATAGCGTAGTCCACCCACCGAGAAACGTGGGGGAAGCCCACCATCATGTCGACATTCGGATAGAGGAGTGTCAAGAGCGCCAGGCAGAGATTCTCCTCTCGGGTGGTTACCCCCAGGCGGTTTCCAATGGACTTGATGGCGAACGCGGAGAGAACTACCGTGGCGAAAGCGACCAATTTGAAGACGAACGTGTCTGGACCGAGACGTCCCACGAGCCAGATCGTCGAACCCTCAATTGGCAGACCGGCCCGCAGGAAAGGAGTATAGACCGCGTCCCACGATCCCGTGCCGAGCACCGGGTGGTACAGCCACGCGTCCCAATACACTCCGTCATTCAAGAGCAAGAGGCCGTGAGCGAGGAGCGCCGTGGTTAACAGGAGCAGCGACTCCCGCAGGCTCTCATTCGAGAGGCCTGTAGCGGGGCCTCTCCGATTCTTACTGGATATTGGGCTAGACAACGGGTTTACCTCTCACGGTCCGTTCGGCTCATCGACGAATCCGTGTATTCTAATACCAGTGCTCGGGGAAAAAAAGTAGGTTTGCTGGGGAACCGTTCGTGGGTGCCCAAAGCGAAAGGAGTCAACTGCTCTCGATCCCTCTCGGTCCTCGGAGCATTTCCCAGTCTTGCACCGCGGAAAAAGCTTCTTCGGCGTTCCTGACGGACGACAGACTTTGGACGAGCTGCTGACTCTGAGCTGCCTTACTGGCGAGCGCCAGCGCCTGAACCTGCATATCCGGGAGGTGTGCGGGGGAAAGGATAAGAAAAACAAGCTCAATGGGCTTGCCGGCAGACTCATCCACAACCCCCTTCCGAGTGAGTCCCAGAGCCATCACAGGCCTCGCAATTCCTTCGATCCGTGCATGAGGAAACGCTACTCCCTCGTTGAAGAAGGTCGATCCCTGGTCTTCCCGCTGGCGGACCGCGGCCAGAATCGCGTCCGCGTTGCATCCTTCGAGATCCTTTGCCGCGACCTCCGCAAGGGCTCTGAGAACTGGGTCCTTGTCGACAGGACGATCCCAAATGATGATGCGGCGACTCGACAGCAAGTAACTAAGGGACAGCGGACCCGCGCTGACGGACGGTGCGGCCCGGGTGGGTTTCACGATTGGTGGAAGCCCCGCTTCCGCTCTCGCTGCCGGGGTTTCCGTGGGGCGGGTATCGAGAAGAACCACAGTCACTCCTCGCGATTTCGCGATGAGCTGTTCAACAATGCTCTTCTTTCCCAAAAGTCTCCTCCAGAACGGTACTCTGCCGGGATACCCGAGGACGATATGACCCACGCGGTATTCCCGGGCAAAGCGCAGGACAGTGTCCGCGATGTCCTCCCCTTTGTACGTGAAAACCAGTGCGCCCAATTGTTTGGCCAGGGTCAGTGTGCCCGACAGGAACTGCTGGGTCTGGGCATCGATGACCGTGGGCTCTTCCGACGGGGTTTGCACGTACACCGCATACCAGTTGCGATTGAGTCTTCCGGCAAGGCGAGAGGCATAGCGAAGCAGCGCTTCGCTGTTCGGCCCGCGCGAGCTGAGACAAACCATGACCTGGTCGGGGGCGGGTTCGTTTTCCTCTTCATCGCTTCCGCGCCTCCTCAAGTCGATCTGTGAAGCGATTTCGCGCAAGGTCAGCTCACGCAATTTCTCAAGGTTCGAGGTAGTGAAAAAGTTGGCGAGCGCGGTCTCCGCCCGGTCGGGAGGATAGATTTTGCCTTCCCGCAATCGCTCCTGGAGATCCTCCGTGGTCAAATCGACATTTACGATCTCGTCCGCTTCGGCAATGACGGTGTCGGGCAGACGTTCCCGCACCTTCACGTGAACGGTTTTTTCGACCGTATCGTACAGACTCTCCAGATGCTGAACGTTGAGCGTGGTAATGACGTGTATCCCCGCGGCCAAGATATCCTGAACATCCTGGTATCGTTTCGGATAGCGGCTTCCCGGGACGTTAGCGTGTGCGAGTTCGTCGATGAGCGCAACTTCGGGTCTCCGCTGCAGGATGGCATCGACGTCCATTTCGTCGAGGACGTGCCCGCGATATTCCTGGCGCCGCCGCGGGACAACGTCCAGCCCCTCGATGAGTTTGGCGGTTTCAGGTCGGCCATGAGTCTCCACCAGCCCGATGACAACGTCGATCCCCTCGTCCTTGAGCCGGTGCCCCTCCAGGAGCATCAGATAGGTCTTGCCGACCCCTGCGCCGTACCCGAGGTACACCTTCAGGCGCCCCCGCCGGCCGAGGCGGATCATGCGGAGGAAAGAATCGGCCCGGTCTTTTGCAACAAGATCCTGTTTCACGGCTTGCCGTCCAGCGCGATGTTGAGCTTCAGCACATTAACCCGCTCGATTCCCAAGATCCCCAGGTCAGGACTCTCGGTGTGAGCCTTGATCCGCTCTCTCACGACATGTTCACCAAGGCCTCTCGCTCGCGCCACACGCTTCGCTTGCATAAGCGCGTTCGGTACGCTGATGTGCGGGTCCAGGCCGCTCCCCGATGCGGTCACCGCGTCCGCGGGAACTGGAGCAGTCGGTGGTAATCCGTTTTCCGCGCGATATGAGTCGATCCGTTCCTTCACAGAGTCTATCAGCTTCTTGGACGTAGGGCCCAGGTTGCTGCCGCCGGAACTGGCTCCGTCGTATCCGGTGGCTCCCGCAGCAGAAGGGCGAGGATGGAAGTATTGCGGTTGCGTGAAATTCTGGGCGATCCGTTCGGAGCCAACGACTTTCCCGTCCTGCACGATCAAGGAGCCGTTGGCTTGGATCGGAAACAGCAACTGCGCTAGCCCCCAGACCACGACCGGGTAGATCCCGGACACAAGAACCGCCAAAGCGAAGACGGCTACCAGTGAGGTATACAGCTCGGCTATAAGATTTCTCATGGGAACGGTCCTCTCCTATACGAGATGCAGGGCTGTCACAGCCACATCGATGAGTTTTATGCCGGCAAAAGGGGCCACCAGTCCGCCCAGCCCGTATATGAGGAGGTTGCTCCTCAGCAGCGCCGTTGCGCTGAGCGGCCGGAACCGCACCCCTTTTAGCGCGAGCGGTATAAGGGCCACTATGATGAGCGCATTGAAGATGACCGCGCTCAGGATCGCGCTCTGCGGCGAATGAAGTCCCATGACGTTCAGCGGGCCGATGACCGGGAAGGTCGCGACGAGCATGGCCGGGATAATGGCAAAGTACTTGGCCACATCGTTGGCAATGCTGAACGTGGTGAGCGCACCGCGCGTCATGAGCATCTGTTTCCCGATTTCCACGATCTCGATCAGCTTCGTGGGGTTTGAATCGAGATCGACCATATTCCCTGCCTCTTTGGCAGCCTGGGTCCCCGTGTTCATGGCGACGCCGACGTCAGCCTGCGCCAGGGCCGGAGCATCGTTGGTGCCGTCTCCGGTCATGGCCACGAGGTGGCCAGCGGCCTGTTCCTTTCGGATAAGCGCAAGCTTGTCTTCCGGTCTGGCTTCCGCGAGGAAATCGTCCACCCCGGCTTCTTTCGCGATGGCAGCCGCGGTGAGGTGATTGTCGCCGGTAATCATGACGGTCTTGATGCCCATGGCACGAAACCGAGTGAAACGGTCTTTCAAGCCCCCTTTCACGATATCCTTGAGATGGACTACGCCGATGGCTTTGTCGTTTTCGGCCACCACGAGCGCGGTCCCCCCTGACATGGAAATTCGCGCGCAGGCATCTTCGACTGATGCCGGCAGGTGACCTCCCACAAACTCTCTCACCGCATCGACCGATCCTTTCCTGATGTGTCTGCCGTCGATGTCCAGACCGCTCATGCGTGTTTGAGCCTTGAAGGGGATAAAGGTGGAACCCGGCATTTCCGACATGGTACGGCCTCGGAGTCCGTATTGTTTTGCGAGAACGACGATGCTCCTCCCTTCAGGAGTTTCGTCTGCCAGGGATGCCAGTTGAGCGGCATCAGCCAACCGCCTCACTTCCGTCCCTTCGGCCGGAATGAATTCGGTCGCCTGACGGTCCCCCAGTGTGATGGTGCCGGTCTTGTCCAGAAGCAGCACATCCACGTCACCCGCTGCTTCCGCTGCCCGACCGCTCATAGCCAGTACGTTCTTCTGTACCAGGCGGTCGATGCCCGCAATCCCGATCGCGCTCAAAAGTCCGCCAATCGTGGTGGGGATAAGGCAAACCAGCAGCGAGACCAAAACCGTGATCGAGAAGGCTACCCCGGAATAGATCCCAAAGAACTTCAAGGTAAGGATCACCACCAGAAAGATGATGGTCAGGGCAGCCAGCAGGATGGTGAGCGCGATCTCGTTGGGTGTTTTCTGTCGCTGCGCCCCCTCGACAAGGCTTATCATGTGGTCGAGAAAGCTCTGACCGGGATTGGCCGTAACGCGGATGATGAGATAGTCCGAGAGGACCCTCGTGCCTCCGGTGACCGAGTTTCTGTCGCCGCCTGCTTCTCTGATAACAGGGGCCGATTCCCCCGTGATGGCGGATTCGTCAACCGAAGCAATTCCTTCAACGACTTCACCGTCCGCGGGGATGATCTCTCCGGCTGAAACCACCACCTCGTCCCCTTTCTTCAGGAGTTCGGCGGAAATATCCTGTTGGACCAGCCCGTCCTGCAGAAGTCGATGAGCGATCGTTTGCGTGCGCGTCCTTCGTAGAGCGTTCGCTTGAGCCTTGCCTCGCCCTTCTGCCACGGCCTCCGCGAAGTTGGCGAACAGCACCGTGAACCAGAGCCAAAGCGTAATCTGCAACCCAAAACCGAATGCCCCGCCTTCAGGGCTCAAGAGCAACTCGGCGGCGGTTATCGTAGCTCCTACTTCGCAGACGAACATTACGGGGTTTCTCACCATGTTTCGCGGGTCGAGTTTCTTGACAGACTCCACCATGGCCTGACTCAGGATCTCACGGTCGAAAGTTGAACGGACGATCACAGCCATCTCGGTTTATCCTCTCAGAACACGGCCTTCGACTGGGTCATCAGGAAATGTTCGACGACAGGTCCCAGTGACAGGGCTGGGAAAAACGTCAGCGCTCCCACGATCAGAACCGTGCCTGCCAGGAGCAGCGTGAACATGGGCCCGGAAACAGGGAAGCTCCCGCCACTGGCAGGGACAAGTTTCTTCTTGGCGAGGTTTCCGGCCAGTGCAAGAACTGGGATTATCATCAAGAATCGCCCTACAAGCATGGCGATTCCCATAGTCGTGTCGTACCAGTACGTGTTGGTGGTCAGACCGGCAAAAGCGCTGCCATTGTTTCCCGTGGCAGATGAATACGCGTAGAGCATCTCGCTGAGTCCGTGAGGCCCTGCGTTGTTCAAGCCTTCCAGGCCCCACGGACTCACGGCAGCCCAAGCTGCAAAGCCCAGAATGCTCAAGACCGGGACCATGACGAACAGAACACTTGCCTTCACGTCGTAGGCTTCGATCTTCTTACCGAGGTACTCCGGAGTCCTTCCCACCATCAGGCCCGCGAGAAATACGGCAAGCACGACAAAGACCAGCATTCCATAAAGGCCCGCACCGACACCCCCAAAGACCACCTCGCCCAACTGTATGTTGAGCAGAGGGATCAACCCGCCCAACGGTGTAAATGAATCGTGCATGGAATTGACCGCGCCACAGGACGCGTCAGTGGTTACCGTGGCAAAGAGCGCTGAATTGAAGATCCCGAAACGAACCTCTTTCCCTTCCATATTTCCGGAAGAGGCATCCACACCCAGGGCTTGCAAACGAGGATTGCCGGCCGCTTCGGCCCACCAGCAGACCATGAAGCCGACGAGGAAGATCGCGGCCATGGCACCCCACACGGCCCATCCGTGCCGCTGATCTTTCACCATCCGGCCAAGATAATAAGTCAGGCCGCTCGGTATCAGGAAAATCGACATCATCTGGAAGAAGTTGGACAAGGGCGTCGGATTCTCGAACGGGTGAGATGCATTGGCATTCACAAAACCCCCGCCGTTGGTCCCCAGCATCTTGATCGCCACCTGAGAAGCCATAGGACCTTGCGCAATGGTTTGAGTTTCGACTTTGACCCCTTCCATCACAGGATTGCCTTGTGGGTCCTTTACTTCTTGGCCGTCGGCATCTTTCTTGGCCACCTGAGCGGTGTAGGGCGCTACCACGTGAGCTGTGTCATAGGGCTTAAAGTTTTGTATCATCCCCTGCGACACCAGAAACACACTGTACAGGAGGCATATAGGCAACAGTAAATAGAGATTTATGCGGATCAAATCCACCCAGAAGTTCCCGATGGTCTTTGCCGAGTTCCTGGCGATTCCTCTCACCAGAGCCGCCGCCACCGCTATGCCTACGGCCGCGGAGACGAAGTTGTGAAACACGAGCCCTACCATTTGCGAGAAGTAGGACATGGTCGATTCACCGCCGTAGCTCTGCCAGTTCGTGTTGGTGAGGAAGCTCACGGCCGTGTTGAACGAAAGGTGGTCGCTGACGGAACCGAGGCTTTGAGGGTTCAAGGGGAGGATGGGCTGAAGCCGAAGAATTGCATAGGTGAACAGGCCGCCGACGAGGCTGAAAGCAAGCAGGGAGAAGGAATACTCCTTCCAACTCTGCTCTTGTTTTGGGTCGATACGTAGCAGGAAATAGAGGAGCCGTTCCACCGGTCCCATGACCGTGTTCAGCACGGTCTTGCCGTCAACATCCAGTACCTGCACGAGATACGTGCCCATCGGCTTCGTGAGCGCCAGAAGGATGCCGACGAACAAGGCTAACTGAATCCAACCAGGAGAATCCATGGTGCTTTACCTTCTCAGAACCATTCCGGCCTCAGGACCGTAATGAACAGATAGACAATGAGAATCACGCCTATGACACCCACGATTAGGTCAACCATGATTCAAATCCTTTCCCACGCCACGGTGTATAATGCGGACACCGCAAAGAATCCTATCAGACCAATGACGTAACACAGATCAATCACCATTTGGTTCCTCCTCAGATTCCGTGGAGGCTCGCTCGAGTGAAAAACTGAAAACACTTCCTGTACCCTCGGTGCTCTCGACGTTCACGCTTCCCCCGTGGGCAGCCACGGTCTCCTGGACAATGGAGAGCCCCAAGCCTGCGCCGGCGGTGGAGTCCTGGCCCGGCACCCGGAAGAATCGTTCCAAGATTTGCTCGAGATACTGACTGGGAACGCCTCTCCCCGTGTCCGAAACCGCAAAGATCACCTTATTGTCTCGGGCCTGGGCCGACACGACGACCGTTCCTCCCGGATCGGTGTACTTCAAGGCATTGGAAAGCAGATTGGCGAATACTTGGGCAATCATCTTTGGATCCGCGATCACTTCGGGCAAGTGCTCGGGCAGATCCAACGTCAACGCGATTCCCTGATCTTGAGCGGCTCGGTGGAAGGGATCGACCGAGTCGAAGACGAGTTGATGGGACGAGACGACTCGACGGTCCAGGTGTGCCTTTCCAGATTCGATCCTGCTTAGGGAAAGCAATTCCTCGAGGATCGAGTGGAGCCGCTCGCTGTCCTCCCGCGCCGCGATGAGGAGTTCCGCCTGCTTTTCCGTCAGCAGGCCGACTTTTTCTTCAAGCAGGAGATGCACCGCCATGCGCACCGAGGTGAGAGGGGTTCTCAGCTCATGGGCTACCGTTGAGATCACCCCTTTTTTCAGCTCAGTTTGAATCCGCTCCTGGGTCACATCCGCGAGAATGATGATTACTCCGTTGGGTTGTCTCTGCTCGTACAGAATGGGCAGAGCCTTGGGGCGGAAGTAACGCTCTTCCCCCTTCACAAAGCGCTGCATGAGAGATGCACCGGCCGCAGGTTCCGCCACTCGGCCGGTCCGCAGTGCCTCTTGGAAAAGATCCACGATGGGCTGAACCTCTGCGTTGGCTATGTTTGTGTTGATGTTGAGATGGAACACTTCCGAAGCTATGGCACTGGCGACTTCGATATTTCCCTCCGGATCGACCACGACTACGGCATCGGGGAGAAACTGAAAGGACTGCTCCGTGGACCGCTGAATCCGAGCCAACTTTGCGCGACCAGTACGCCGGAATTCCCTTAGACTTGCAGCCATCTCGTTGAAAGCTTCAGAGAGCGTCCCAATCTCGTCTTTCGAATCCGCCCTCACCACGAGGTCCAGATTTCCGGATTTGATTTCGTTCGCGGAATCTATGAGCCTGGCAATGGGGCGAAGAATCCACTTCTCCGTGAAAAAGTAGAACCCGAGGGCCACTACCGCACCTGCTATGAGAAGGACAATCATCCGGTGCCGAGCAGCAATGGCAGTTTGCCTCGCATAGTCGTTTGCCTCGCTCATGTTCTGCTGGTTCATCTGCAGAATCACGTCCGCCGTGCCCTTGATTTGCTGAAAGAGCGGGAGGAGTCGTGAGAAATACACCTGTCTCCGCGCGTCGTGCTGGGAAGCCGAATCCTTCACCGCGTCGATGGCCGCCCGGTACTCCGTGAAGAGCTGCTGAAGCAACCTCGCTTTCTCGCCTTCTCCGGGAAGAGTTATATTGTTGAGTTCAACGTCGAGCGCCCTGGTGAACCGCACCTCGTTCTCACGTATCAGATCCGCGCCCTCCTGCTCGTACCCGACGAACGTGAACAGAATGCCGCTGTCAATGCGCTCCAGGGCTTCCTTCATCTCCTGGCACGCAATGACGCTGCGGTAGTTTTCCCGCAGGATCACGTCAACCGAGCCGCCCAGTTCGGTGAAGAGCGTGACGCTTTGAAGCCCGATGATCACAATGATCGCGAGTAATCCGCCGAATCCCAGAAAGAGCTTTTGTCGAATTCCCAGCATGTTGACTCCTTGCCGCCAATAAAGGCAAGAACCATGCCACGATAAGAGAATCTAAGAGACTGAAATGTCGGGCTATCTCTAGCCCAAGCGTGCCTGCTCATTGCACTTTGCAAAGAGGGGGCCTGCGACGCCTTGCATTTTGCAAGGTGTAGAGGAACGTCTCAGGAAAAGGGATCGGCTGATTCGCAGATTCGTTGATGCGATACCCCGCGGCTTCTCGTTCGGACAACGGAACCACTAAGTACTCGTTTTCGCAAGTTCGGTCATGCGCTTCCTGAATCTTGGTGGGACACCCAGACGCGTGACCGTACTTGCGAATAGGAGCCCTAAGGCCGGGGCTTCTTGCGGATCTCATGCCCGGTCGCTTTCAAAGAAGTTCCCCCCAAATCCAGCCTTCGAAGCCGACTGGGTATCAAATCCCGTACTGCTTTCGGCGGCGCCAGAGGGTAGCCTGATCGATGCCAAGGACATCGGCAGCCTCCTGCAGCGATTTGCTGCTGGCAAGCACGCTGCGAATGTGCTCTTCTTCAACTCGTGCCAGGCTCACTGCGTCGCCGATTCGTGGGCGGGCATTTGAGTGAGCCAGTTTGCCCGGAAGGTGGTCCATGCCGATGCGGTCGGATTCACAGAGGATGGCCGCGCGTTCGATGGCATTCCTTAGTTCGCGAAGGTTACCCGGCCAGGAATAGGTCTTGAGCGCTTCCAGCGCCTCGTCGGTAATGCCGGTGAACGGCCGATGATGTTTTCGCCCAAAGAACGCGATGAGCTGCTCCGCGAGAGGCGCCACGTCTTCCGGCCGGTCACGGAGCGGCGGGATTTCGATCTGTATCACGTTCAGGCGATAGAACAGGTCCTCTCGGAATGTTCCTACCTCGACGGCCTTTTCCAACGCAACGTTCGTAGCCGAGATGATGCGAACGTCGGCTTTCCGAGTCCTGGTATCACCCATGCGCTCGTACTCACGGTCCTGGAGAAACCTCAGCAGTTTAGGCTGCACCGGGATTGGCAGATCGCTCACCTCGTCCAGAAACAGTGTTCCTCCTTCGCAGACCGCGATCCGTCCGGGGTTGTCGCGAATAGCTCCGGTGAATGCGCCTTTTACATGGCCGAATAATTCGCTTTCCAGAAGCTCGGCCGATAGCGTCGGACACGAAATTACACCGAACGGCTTTGCAACTCGGCGGCTCCAATAGTGAAGCTGTCGAGCGAGGACCGTTTTCCCGGTGCCGCTTTCGCCGCGTAACAGCACCGTGGCATCGGTTGAAGCCACCTGCCGGGCAAGATGGATGACCCGCTGCATTGCCGGGTTGGTGCTGAAGAAGACCACCTCCGGCTGCGATCGGCCCAGTTCTTCCTGCAAGTGTGCGAGCTTCTGTTCCAAGGAACGAACTTCCGCCACTTTATTCACTGCGAGCTTGACTTGTGCCGGTGTGAACGGTTTCGAGATATAGTCTGCCGCGCCGCGGCGCATCGCTTCGACCGCGGTTTCGATGGAAGAATATGCAGTAATGATGACTATCTTGAGCCACGGGGTCGAAGCCAGCAAGCGCGGGATCAGGTCCATCCCGTCATCCGTGCCGAGTCTCAGGTCCACAAACGCTGCGTCAAATGACCTTCCCGATGCCTCGGCCAGCGCGTCCTGGAAATTGCTCACCGCGACTACACGATGCCCTTCTGTCTCCAAACAAAGGGAAAGGGTCTTGCGAATGTTCGGCTCATCATCCACCACGAGGATATTGAGCATCGGTGCGGTTGTCGTTTCGTCGGGCATCCTGAATCCCCCGCCGCATATGCCGGCCAGTGGATTATAGCCGAATTTGGGATTTCCGGCAGAGAAGTCGTGCGCAATACGATGTGCCGCACCTTGCCTGAGGTGACAACAGGGCACACACTCAGCGCCAAGCCGCCGTATTTTCGCGCTCTCTATCAGCAATGAATGGGATCGCTGTATTCGAGTTCCCTCACGAGGGCACGGCAACGCGTGCCCCCGGCGTGACAACGGTCGTGACGATCCGCGCGTCGCTCGTCGAGCAGCCCCCGTGTCCTCAGTGAGGCTATCCGAAGCTCAGGGTTTTAATTTGTCGGCCATGGTTTCAAGCGCTTTGGCTAGAAATGATCTTGCATCCTTCGAGGATTTGACAGCAGCGCCCTCAATGAAACGGGCCATGTCCTTGATCTTGGTGCCGGCTTCTTCGGTTAAAGGGCCCAGCGCCTTTTCCCAGGACTCTTTCCTTTTCTGCGCCTGATCCAGAGTCTCGCCGAAGAGAGACTTCAACGTCTGCGTCAGGTCGGAACTCTGCTCCACCGGCCGCCAATCGCTTATCGGCTCGAACTTACGCCTCAGAAGCTCTGATCTGAACTTTTCATCATTCATGGTCCCACCTCCTGGAGATTACGACCAACTCCGCTCCAAAAGGTTTCAATTGCGGGGGATCGGGTCCGGCGCTTGCCGAATTCCTTGCCGGAGCTGACCCGGGCCGATTATACTGGATCGAGGAAATGCCGCAAAGGGCACCAAGTGCCAAAGGAGAAAGGGGGACCACGTGAGCGATACTATTGAGTTCAGGCTTAACTACAGGCCGGTTCGGCTCACCGTGGACGGTGAACGGACGCTTCTGTGGGCGTTGAGGACGGACCTGGAGCTGAAGGGGACGAAATTCGGCTGTGGGATGGGCGTCTGCGGGGCCTGCACCGTTCTCGTCAATCAAGAAGCGGTTCGATCGTGTCAAATCCCCGTTGCTGATGTGAGGGGTAAGGAAGTGATGACAATCGAAGGATTGGCACGGAATGGACACCTTCATCCACTCCAGCAGGCCTTTGTCGATAGGAACGCGCTTCAGTGCGGCTTTTGCACACCGGGCATGATCCTTTCGGCCTATAGTCTGCTCTTGAGAAAGAAGTCCCCGACCGAGGCAGAGATCATCGAGGGGATGGACGACAACCTCTGTCGCTGCGGCAGCCATCAACGGATAGTCCAGGCCATCCAGGATGCTGCCAAGCACATGAGGAGGTGACGCGATGAGCGACAAAGAGTTCAATGAGCCTCCTTCGGCTACTGCAGGTGCCTTGGATCTGAATCGGCGCCAGTTTCTCAAGATCCTGGGCGGAGGGATAATCGTCAGTTTCGTGCCCGTTTTCGCCGGCGACCCTCCTGAGGCCCTGTCAGCCGCCCAACCCAGGTTGCCGGAAGATTTCAACGCGTTCCTGAGAATAGGCGAAGATGGCCGGGTCGCCTGTTTTACGGGCAAGATCGAGATGGGACAGGGGATAATCACGTCCCTTGCACAAATGTTGGCAGAAGACCTCGATGTGCCGTTGGGGTCGGTGGACATGGTCATGGGGGACACCGATCTCTGTCCCTGGGACGCAGGAACGTACGGCTCCATGAGCACGAAGTATTTCGGGCCTCCTTTGCGAGCCGCGGCTGCCGAAGCCCGGGCGACCTTGATCGAATTGGCCGCGGAGCGTCTTGGCGTCCCCAAGAACCGGCTCCAGACAAGCTCCGGGGTCGTCTTCGATACGGACGCTCCTGCCAAGCGTGTCCCGTACGGCGATCTGACCAAGGGAAGGAGAATAGAGAAGCAACTGGCGGAGAAGCCTCCGTTGAAACCCATAACGGGCTTTACCATTTCCGGAAAAGCCACCGGCCGGACCGACGCGGTGGAAAAGGTTACCGGGAAAGCCAGATTTGCCGGTGACATAGCTTTGCCGGAAATGCTGTACGCTCGTATATTGCGGCCGCCGGCTCACGGAGCCAGGCTCACCGACGCGGATACCTCGGCTGCAGAGAAGGTGCCGGGCGCGCAGATCGTGCGCGATGGTGATCTCATCGCAGTGCTCCACGCTTCGCCCGACGAGGCTGCCAGGGCGGTGGACTTGATCGAGGGGACCTATACCAGTCCGAAAACCGGCCTCAATGACGAGAACATATTCGATCATCTCCTGGGCGTGGCCCCGCCAGGAGCCGTTCTGGCTGAGACAGGAGATCTTCAGGCGGGACGAGGGATCGCGTCCAAGGTGATTGAGGCAACGTACCGGCAGGGATACGTTGCTCACGCTCCGATGGAGACTCACACCGCGTGCGCGAACCTCGATGGCGACAAGGTGACCGTCTGGGCTTCCACTCAAGGACCCTTCCCCGCGCAGAGGGAAGTCGCAGCGGCTCTGAACATGCCTCTGCAAAACGTGCGCATCATCACTCCTTTCGTGGGCGGTGGTTTTGGCGGCAAGAACCGCAACCGCCAGGTAGTAGAGGCAGCCCGCCTCGCCAAGCTCACCGGGAAGCCCGTACAAGTCACGTGGACAAGGGGTGAAGAGTTCTTCTACGACGCTTTCCAGCCGGCGGCTCTCGTCAAGATAGCATCCGGCCTGAACGCCTCAAATCGGATCGTATTCTGGGATTACCACGTATACTTTGCCGGTGGCGACAAAGCGCCCACATTCTATGACGTCGCGAACAAACGGACGACCGCCTACGGCGGTTGGCAGGAGACGAGACGTGCGCATCCGTTCGACACGGGGCCATGGAGAGGGCCGAATGGCAATACCAACACATTTGCCCGCGAATCGCACATGGATGTGCTCGCTGCCGCAGCCGGGGAAGATCCGGTAGCATTTCGACTGACCCATCTCCAGGACAAACGGATGCTTCGCGTGCTCGAGGCGGCAGGATCGGCATTTGGCTGGTCCAAGGCAGTCGCGCCCAGCGGGAAGGGGAGGGGAGTCGCCTGTGTAATTTACAAGGGGACACACGTGGCTGCCATGGCCGAGGTCGAAGTGGACACGACAAGCGGCCGGTGCCAGGTCAAGCGGGTCGTATGCGCTCAGGACATGGGGCAGGTGGTGAATCCCGAAGGGGCCAAGATGCAGGTGGAAGGATGCGTAATGATGGGTCTGGGGTACGCGCTGACCGAGATGATACGCTTCCGGGACGGTAAGGTCCTCGACCGGAATTTTGATACGTACCAGCTACCCAGATTCTCTTGGGCCCCGAAGATCGAAACCATACTGATCGAGAATCCCGACTTGCCGCCGCAGGAAGGGGGTGAGCCGGCCATTACCTGCATGGGTGCGGTCGTTGCCAACGCGATTTTCGACGCAATCGGCATCCGTTTTCACGAGCTCCCCATAAGTCCGGAACGGATTGGACAAGCTGTCAAGAGAAGTTAGCCCAAAGTGCATTGAGGATTCCCTGAGATTTCTATCCGTGGACCAGACATGGGTTTTGGGTAAACGGCCATGCTCGAAGTTGCCTCCGGTCGAGAGAAGCATTAACCCTTGGGTAATGAGTATGAAAGGAGGATGGACTCCAATGAGAACAAGAGTCGCCGTGGCAATCGCGATATCGGTCCTTTTCAGTATCGGTATCCTGGTGCCCGCTTTCGGGCAGGAAATGAAATCGATCCAGCTTCCCGAACCGAAATTCGACAGCAGTAAATCGCTGTACCAGGCGCTAAAGGACCGGAAGACCACGCGGGAATTCAAAAGCGGCAACCTTTCCCCGCAAACGATGGCTAACCTGCTCTGGGCTGCATGGGGCATCAACCGGCCTGATTCGGGCAAACGCACCGCGCCTTCCGCCTACAACAAGCAGGAGATCGACCTCTACGTTACGACCGCTGAGGGCGCCTATCGGTACGACCCGAAAGGGAACGCTCTGGTCCCCATCGTGGCAAAGGACATCCGTGAACTGACCAGCACCCAGGGCTACACCAAGGATGCGGCCGTGGACCTCGTCTACGTCGCGGACTTTGCCAAGATGGGTGAGGGGGAGGACGGGCCAAAGACCATTCTTGCCGCAGCGGACACCGGCTTTATCGGACAGAACGTCTATTTGTATTGTGCTTCCGAAGGGCTGGCCACGGTGTTTCGTGCGGGGATGCACAAGGAGAAACTCGCCGAGGCCCTGAAGTTGCGTCCCGATCAACGGATCACCTTCGTGCAGGCCGTCGGCCTCCCCAAATGAGCGGGAAGACTCTGGGAAGAAGCCCCGGCACTGGTAACCCGCCAGGGCAGGTCTTCTTCCTCATCCCGTTTCCCTCATTCTGACTGACGTTCAACGGTTGACCGCGGGGGCGCCGCCGTGGTATATCCAAGATCCGCAAAACATCGCTGATCCGGCACGAACATTTCGAGAACTTTGCAGGGCTGCTCTTTGGAAGTCGCGGCTTTCCGCAAGTTCAAAGCCAATAAGCCTTTGCGGGTGGCATGGCAAAATCGGCCTCGCAGGCCTGCGAAGTGCAGCGTCGGATTGACGGCTCGTTGCGGAATCTGGGGGAACACCACTATGAGACAAATATTAGAGCGTGAACAGTACCGAATATCGGTCGACGACCGAAAAAATCGCATCCTGTTCGAGGCGTGGGGGGATATCGTCGAACCGGCGCATTTCGTGCACTTTGCCGAGGACTGGCAGAACGTGTGCTCGCAAATGACACCCGGCTTCACCGTCCTTGGGGATTACACGCAGACCGGTGCGTTCTTTCTCAAGGACTCCTTCTCAAAAGGTATGAAAGCCATATACGATGCGGGAGTCCGCAAGGTCGCGGTGTTCTGGGGACCCCAGGTTCTCGGAAGGATGACGACGGAGCTCTCGGCAGCGGCAGCCTCCAGTGAATATGCGGCAAGACGAAAGTCCTTCAAAACTCGTGCTGAAGCTGAGGCCTGGCTCGACGTCTGAGCCTGCTTACTCCATTTCAGACAGATTTCTTCATGTTCAACTGATGTATCTCCCGTTAGCGCAGTCAATAGGGGACGGTCGCGTGCCGCACCGCCTCCGTCAGCACCGCGGCCATCCAGGCGATCATGTCCGCACGATCTGTAATCCCGTATTGTTGAGCCAAGTCCTCCACGTCGTGGTACCCGAGCCACACGGTCCCGTCAGGTTCCTGCCAGACAGCCACTCGCAAGGGTAGGTCGAGCGCGATGCCCGGGCGGCTGAGCATCAGGTGCGTCCCCACCGCGGGGTTGCCGAAGACGAGCACCTTCGTGGGCCGCAGTTCCATGCCTGTCTTCTTTGCCGCTGCCGCGTGGTCGATCCTCGCGGTGATCTCCACTCTCTTGGCCTCGAGCAATTCCTCGAGGCGATTCACCGTGTTCCGGACCGTGTAACAGCTCTCCCGGCAGGTCATGACTTTGGGTGGGACTGGAGGCCCCAGCTTGCGGTCGAACGCTCCCGCGATACGGCGGGCCAGCTCGGTCAGATCCACTCCCTCCTTATTCGCGCAGAGCGTTACGCAGACCAGTTCGGACGGGTCGGTAAAGCGGCTCAGGTAGCAGGAGAAACCGGGCACGTGTCCCTGGATGTCCATGAGCCCCTTGTGGCCGGGGAATCGCCAACCGCAATGCGCGGGCACCGTCGTGCCGTTTTTCAGTTTCACCGAGCGATAGAGGAAATCGCGGTTCTCCTTCTTTTTGACGAGCAGATTCCCCGCGAGCCCGATATCCCAAAGGCTGATGTCCTCCGCGGAAGCAAGTATGGCTCCGTCGGCATACCAGGCGCCTTGGCTGTTCGGTTTCACCGGCGCGAGCTTGCCGTCTTTTTCCGTGTATCCCGCGGCCATCTCGGTCGGGTTGATGTACGCCCGTTCTGCCAGGAACTCCCTGTGCCTGAAATCGTTCTTTTCGACTGCCTCCTGTTTGACGGTGGGCAGGCCCGACGCAAACATTGTGTTCTTCAGCCCGAGGCGCTCGATCTGGTTCCTGGTCACAAACGCTTCGTAGCTCATGCCGCTCGCTTTTTCAATCACGAGGCCGAGCAGGAAGAAGTCGGTGGCGCTGTTCGCAACCTGCATTCCGCGCGGGAAGGCGAGGGGAAGGTTTTGCACCAGCGCGATCACTTCGCCTGGTTTGTAGTCCTGCGAAGGGTTGAATGCAGCCTGCTTCGTGTAATCCGGCAAACCCGAGACATGAGCCATGAGTTGCCGCACCGTGATCGGTTGCCATGCCGCGGGGAGACCGGGCACGTGCTTGCCGACCGGGTCATCCAGGGTCATCTTTTCGGCTTCGACCAGTTGCATAATGGCCACGGCCGTGTACGCCTGCGTCATCTGCCCCACGCTCCAGAGGGTCTTGGGTGACGCGAGCAGCCGTTTCTCCACGTCAGAGACCCCGTACCCCACGACGCGCGAGATGTACGGGGCCTGCACGATGGCCAGGGTCATCCCCGGGATGCGATGCTCTTTCATGAACTCCCCGATCATGGCGTCGATGGTCTGGCCGTCGAACTCAGCCATCGGGTTGCCCCGTTCCGCACACGCCGGCTGAACTGTGGCGAGCATCAGTCCTCCAATCAGACATAGGCAGGCAAGCTTCGCGATCATGATACACCCTCCCCAAAAAGCAGTGTCCAACGATTGGGCTAACAGGCTGGTTCGATCGGACATCAATTCGCGACCCGAGTTACGGATGCAGTTCAAGCATCATTTACCCGTCTGCACACAGCACTTCCGTCACCGCGCAACGGTACCTGACACAATGAGGCAGTGTCAAGCGCTTTGCCTGGATCACCAAAATCTTCCGGTCACGGGGAGGTGTTCGTTCCTCTCTTTGACTTATGCTTTCGAAGCACGTCCTTTGCTATGATCAATCTTTGAATCTCGCTTGTCCCATCAAAGATACGAAAAGCCCGAACGTGGCGATAGAGGCGTTCGACCACCGCGCCTTGCACCACGCCCAATCCGCCAAAGATCTGCAGCGCTTGATCGACCACCTCCTGGGCCGCCTCCGAGGCGTGCAACTTGGCAATCGCAGCCTCCCGCGTGATGCTCGGCGCACCAATATCGTGCAGCCAGGCGGCACGATAGACCAGCAGGGCTGAGGCATCCACTTTTACTGCCATGTCAGCCAGCTTGGCCTGGACAAGTTGGTGCTCGCAGATGGGCTTCTTGAAGGCCACGCGCTCCACGCTTCGTGCAACCGCTTCGTCCATGGCGCGTCGCGCAAAACCGAGCGTGGCCGCTCCCACCGTGGGGCGGAAAAGCTCCAGCACAGCCATGGCAATCTTGAAACCCTGGCCCGGTTTGCCGAGGAGTCGATCGGCAGGAACGCGGACATGATCGAAATGAAGAGTTCCAACCGTATGCGGTGAGAGGACCGCCAGCCGTTCCTCCAACGTAATGCCAGGGAGTCTCCCATCCACGAGAAAAGCTGAAATGCCATGCGCATCAGGTGTCTCGGCGGTTCGGGCAAAAACCACATAGACATCCGCTAAGCCGGAGTTCGATGTCCAGGTTTTCCGGCCGGAAATCACGTAGTGGTCGCCGTCCAACTGGGCTCGCGTTTCCAGGGATGCCGCATCCGACCCCGCACCTGGTTCGGAGAGAGCAAAGGCGGGAAGCATCTCGCCCCGCAAATAACCGGGGAGCAGCTCGTTTTTCACCCGTTCAGAGCCGAAAAGCGCAACAGGCATGACGGCGAGCCAAGGCTCTGAGAACGCCACGTCTCCGATGGCCGATCTAAACCCGAGAATCTCCCGCATCAGGCAGATCGTACGGAGGTCGTGCCTTTCTCCCGCTGGCCCGCGGTTGGCAGGCAATGAGTTTTCCAGCCAGTTGCCAAGTCCCAGTCGTTGAAAGATCTCTCGTGCAGCTTTTCCGTTGCCTCCGTTGTCATCGTCGTAGTTCGAGAGTTCCGAGGTCGTCCACTGCGAAAAGTCCTGGGCAAACCTTCGGTGGATAGGATCAAAAAAGGGCCAATCCAGGTGACTATAGTCCATGGACACATCCTTTCAGCAGCTCTAAAAGTCTGGTTCCCATCCGTACCGTTCGTGTCTTTAGGGGTGCGCACAAAGGTGGCAGCTAACTTGTGTTTTGCGGCTCCGCGTCGAGGCCTCCATCGGCCGTGTCACCGTACCTGCGCAATCGAAGGGTGTCAAGCTCTTCGTGAGGGCAATTATCGCGCAGAGTCCTGCGCCCTGCAGGTGAGCATCTGGCCCGAGCCGATCCGAATCCCCGTCGAGATCGCAACCGACTGCACGCCAGCTCTTTTAACAACGAGCTGAGTACTCCGTCTACATGGTAAGAAATTGACCAAGGAGGAATATCGATGAAAAGGCATGCATTGACCGTATTGACTCTGATCGTCTTTCTGGCCCTCGCACCCGTCGCACTGGCCGAACAGGGATCTGGGGGTCCCGGCGGTCCTCCGAAGGGGGCTCCGGCCGAAATGTCCGCTTCAATGGGCCAACACCCCGGCGGGCCGCACGGCGTGGACCGCATGGAAATGATGCACAAGAAGCTCGGGGTCACCGATGAACAGAAGAAGGCGATGCGCCAGATGTACGCAGGTTTTCGAGATAAAACCCGCAAGGCGCGCATGGAATTGGCTTCTCTCAAAGATGAGAAGAAGACGATGCTGATCGCGGCCAAGGTGGACCAGAAAAAGCTCGCTCAAATCGACGATCAGATCGTCAAGCTGGTGTCGGAGGTCTTGACCGAGCGGCTAAAAGTGAAGCGAGACTGGTTGGCCATGCTGACTCCCGAGCAGGTCGATCGCCTGGCCGGCCTTGTAGCCAAAAAAACGTTCTGGAAGGAGATGCGAAAGAGGCACCACAAGGGCCGAGACGAGGGTTTCTGAGAGCTGCCCCACGGAGGCCGGGGCAGGTAACATTTACACGAGTGATGTTGGGGGGAACTTCAAGGAGGTTCCCCCGGTTACTTCTTTGAACTCAGATGCGTATCACCAGGCGTAACGCTCTCGGCCGTGTTGTTCGGGCAGGGAATTTGTGGCAAAACATCATACGGGACGTACGCGGTCGTCTTCGGGCCTTGTCACGAGTCCTGACGCGGCCGCGCAGCCAACTGTTAGTGGGAGTATGAAAAGGTGCCCCTCATCGAAATGCAGGGCCTGACGAAAATCTACAGGGCCGGCGCGATCGACGTGCCCGCGCTGGAGCAGATCGATCTGAGCATCGAGTCGGGCGAGTTTCTGTCGATCATGGGTCCGTCGGGATCGGGAAAGTCCACCCTGATGAACATCCTGGGATGCCTCGACGTTCCGACGGCCGGAACGTACTACTTGGCCGGAGACGACGTCTCGCAATTGGATCGGGATCAGCGGGCCGAGGTCAGGAACAAGAAGATAGGGTTCGTCTTTCAGGGTTTCAACCTGCTTCCCAGGATCAATGCGGTGAAGAATGTGGAACTCCCCCTGATCTACGGAGGCGTCAAGACCGTCCCGCGCCGCGAGGCAGCCATGGCCGCGCTGAGTCTGGTGGGCCTCAGCGATCGCGGGGACCATCTCCCATCACAGCTCTCGGGCGGTCAACAACAGCGAGTGGCCATCGCACGGGCCCTGGTCAACGATCCTGAAATTATCCTCGCGGACGAGCCCACAGGAAATCTCGACACCCGTACGAGCAACGAGATCATGATGGTTTTCCGGAGACTGAATCGCGACCGAAGCATTACGTTCGTCCTGGTCACCCATGACCCCGAGGTCGGGGACGTCACTGATAGAAGGATCCTCATCCGAGACGGCAGGATTGAAGGGGACGAACGAAGGACTGGAGACGAATATTGAAGAAGATCGCAATCATAGCTCTTGTGGTGGCTGCAGGGCTCGCTCTCTACTTTGGCTTCGGACGTTCTGCCAACGGAAAACCGCAGGCGAGTTATGTCACGGTCCCGGTCGAGAAGGGAAACCTGAAAGCGGAAATCAATTCGACCGGGACGATCAAGCCGCGGGTTGAAGTGCAGGTAGGAAGCCAAGTCTCCGGGACGATCAAGAAGCTGTACGCAGATTTTGAATCGGTGGTGAAGGAAGGGGACCTGATTGCGCTCATCGACCCCGACACGTACAAGGCCAAGGTGGGACAAGCAAAGGCCAATCTCTTGTCGGCAAAGGCCAACCTGGAGAAGGCGGAGGTCAGCCTGGTAGATCAGCTCAGGATCTATCGCCGTAAGGAAGAGCTGCTCAAATCGAACGCCATCAGCCAGCAGGACCTCGATACTGCCCAAACCAACGCGGATGCAGCACGCGCGCAGGTTGACGTATCTAAGGCAACCGTGGCGCAGATGGAAGCAAATCTCCAGGAAGCCGAACTCAATTTGAAGTACACCAATATCGTGGCTCCGGTAAACGGGGTGGTGACGGCACGGAACATGGACGCGGGACAGACGGTCACCGCGAGTTTCCAGACGCCGGTGCTGTTCAGAATTGCGGAAGATCTCACCGTCATGCAGGTCTACACCAGCGTGGACGAGGCTGATATCGGCCGTGTCAGAGTGGGGCAGGAGGCGGTCTTTACGGTCCCGGCCTTTCCGGACGAATCGTTTGCCGCATCGGTCACGCAGATCCGGAACGATCCGCAGATCCAGCAGAACGTGGTGACGTACAACGTGATCCTCGACGTCAAGAACGAGGATTTGAAGCTCAGGCCGGGGATGACGACCAACGTGCAGATACGCCTGAGTGAAGTCAAGGACGCGCTCACGGTTCCTCAGCAGGCATTTCAATTTTCACCCCGGTTCGCGAACAAGCTGACGGGCGATCTGCCGCCGCCCAAGCAAGGGCAACGGCGGCTGTGGAAACTGGAGGGTAAGAACCGAATCCGACCCCTCAACGTCGGCGTCGGAACGGTCGGGTCGGATCGGATTCAAATCCTGTCTGATGAGTTGAATCCCAGGGATCGCGTGGTGGTCGAAGAAGTTCCCGAGAAGAAGGAGGGTCCTCAGACCCCCGGCATTCGGCTGCGATTCTGACGGAGTATCGAGGCTGGGGAAAAGATTGACCGGAAGATCGCCTCGGGAGACGCCTGCCGGGTCGAGGGGAGACCGACCGACATTCAGGTAATAACAGATGCTTAACCCTTTGGACGGTGGAAAAATTGCTATCGGCGCATTGAGGGTGAACGTCCTCCGGTCCCTGCTCACCATGCTCGGGATCATGATCGGCGTGGGAGCAGTCATTGTGATGGTCGCGATCGGCGCGGGAGCACGTGACATGATCGGCGTGCAGATACGTTCGATCGGGAGCAACCTGATCCTGGTCATCCCCGGAGCCACCGTAACGGGAGGCGCGCGCCTCGGCTCGGGGTCTGTCCACACCTTGAAGTCAACAGACGCGGAAGCCATTGCAAAGGAATGCCCCGCGGTGAAACTGACGGCTCCCATCTGGGGTGATGTCAATCAGGTCGTGTACGGAAATCGGAACTGGCGAACCCGGATCACGGGAACCACCGAAGATAACTTCCTCATCCGGGAATGGCCGATTCGCCGCGGCCGCATGTTCACCCCTGAGGAACAGAAGCGGGCCGCAAAGGTCGCAGTGCTCGGATTGACCGTCGTGGAGAACCTTTTCGGCGACACCGATCCTCTGGGGAAGATGATCCGAATGAAGAGCGTCCCATTCACCGTCGTCGGCGTCCTCGACCGGAAAGGGCAGTCTCCCCGCGGGGACGATCAGGATGACGCGGTCTTCGTCCCACTGAAAACCTCGCAATACCGGCTCTTTGGGACCCCGTTTCCCGATGAAATCCAGGCCATTATGGTCCAGGCGAAGGATGTGTCCCTCATTCCGGACGCGCAAAAACAGATAGACGAATTACTCACCCGCCGCCACAAGATCGGCCGCCATCAGGAAAAAGACTTTACGGTCCGCAACTTGACCGAGATTCTCGAGACCGCTCAGAAGAGTCTCAATATCATGACGACCCTTCTGGGTGCGATAGCGGCTATATCGCTTCTGGTGGGCGGAATTGGAATCATGAACATCATGTTGGTCTCGGTCACCGAGCGAACCCGGGAGATAGGCATCCGCATGGCGGTAGGGGCCAGATCTGGAGACATCCTGTCCCAGTTCCTCATCGAGGGGGTGGTGCTTTCAATCACCGGCGGCTTAATTGGGACGGCGCTGGGAATATTGGCCGCATTCGCGTTCGCCCGTACCAGCGGATGGCCTGCGCTCATCGATCCCGGGACTGTGTTGATAGCGATACTGTTTTCGGCCGCGGTGGGAGTATTCTTCGGGTTCTATCCTGCATTCAAGGCTTCTCGGCTTCATCCGATCGAGGCGCTGCGGCACGAATGATACCAATGCGCTTTTAAGAAAGTAATATTCGAGAAGCCTGTCGAGAGCTTTTCCTGGGAGGTCTCCTCCGCTACGGACGGCACAGCCTGACTGCGCTCCGGAGATCTCCCGGGAACGCCCATCCGCAGTACCACTTGTTTAATCGCGAATTTCTATGTGAGCAATGCCGACTCGTGAGGAGCATCTCGTCGCGTGGAACCTTCGCCCGACTCACGAATCCTCACCGGTAGCTCCTCGGCGGTTTAGAGGATAATTGCCCGGTTTGCCGAGAAACGGAAGTGCCAATATGCGCATCAGCGTGAGACCGGAGGGGTCTCGGAACTGATTCAACCCCGTGGTCATCCCTTCATGTCCCAGCCTCGGCTGGTCCCGATACGTCCCCAGCAGTCGGTCCCACCACGGATGGTTGAACCCGAAGTTGCTGTTCGTCTCGAACGGGAAAACTGAGTGGTGAACTCGGTGCATGTCCGGAGTGACCACGAATAGCCGTAAGACCCGATCGATCCCGAGGGGGAGTCGTACATTCCCGTGATTGAACGTGGACGTTGCGTTGAGAAGAACCTCGAAAACGATCACCGACAGTACGGGGGCCCCTATGAGGACCACAGCAGCCATCTTGATCAGCATGGAAAGAACGACCTCGATGGGATGAAAACGAGAGCCGGTTGTCAAGTCGAAGTCCAGGTCTGAATGGTGCATCATGTGCAAGCGCCAGAAAACCGGGACCGCGTGGAAGAGTACATGCTGGAGGTATATCACGAAATCGAGAAGCACCACCGACAACACCGCCGCAAGCCAGTACGGAACGCCAACATTGTTGAACAACCCCCAATGCTTATCAGATGCAATGACCGCCATGCTCACTGCTGCGACGGGAAACAGCAGCCTCACGAGAATGGTATTGATCAGGACTATCCCGATATTCGCGAACCAGCGGGCCGACTTCGATGTGGTCAGAGCGCGGCGCGGCGCGGCAAGTTCTCCAAGGGCCAGAACAAGGAATATTCCCACGAAAAAGCCAAGCCTAATGAACGGCTCGTGCTCCAGAATCAGCGTATTCATTCCCAATGGCTTTTTCTGCCTCTTTGAGGCTCTTGCGTGCCAGGCGGGTAACAAAGGCGGCGACAACGATCGTTGCCGCTAATCCTACCCAAAAGAAGACCTGACCGGCCCAACCTCCTTCAACCTTACCGGCTGCGACATCGGCGAGAGACCTGGCGGCGGAGCCGAAATAGACGTACACGAGACCGCCGGGGAGCATACCGACGAGTGAAGCCAGGGCGTATTGCCCGAAAGACACTTTCGTCAGCCCAAGTGCATAGTTGAGAAAATTGAAGGGAAAGACCGGGCTTAGGCGGAGAAGCAGCACGATCTTGAATCCCTCTCTGCCGACCGCCTCGTCCACTGCTGCGAATTTGGGGTTTCCTGAGACTTTGCTGGCAACCCAATCACGGGCAATGGTTCGACCCACAAGAAAAGCGGCACAAGCACCGAGGGTGGCCCCTGTCCATGCGCTCAGCAAGCCAACCGGAACGCCGAAGAGAAAACCTGCCCCAAGCGTCAGGACCGATCCTGGCAACAGAAATACGCAGGCCACGATATAGAAGAGTGCCACAAAGACGGGACCCCACGCGCCGAGCCCTTGAGTCCACTCCAGCGCAACCACCAGGTACTGCCGCACCGGTAGGAGCCATATTCCGGCAACAATGGCGGCAACGGCAAGCGCGATCAGAACAAATCTGAAAAAGGATTTTCTTTCAGTGGCGCTAGTTGTCGTCAAAGCGCAATCTCCCGGTACGTGTTTCAGGCTTGCATAGCAAGCGGGCATTGCGAGAAAGCGTCAAGACTCGCAAGGTGCTCAAGATGTTGCTGAGCACCTCGTGCTCCTGTTGCCAGGGCAGAGTCTGCAGCGCCGTTACTTGAACAGACGACCGAGAACCCCTTTCTTCTCCGGTTCAAGCGGCGCCATTCCCAGTTGTTTCCTGATCTCTGCTACAACCTTCTCTTCGGTTACATCCGAGCCTTCTGCCACTACCTCTTCGCCGATCATGATCGCCGGGGCACACGGCAATTCCTTGTCCGCCCATTCATCGGTCCGGTATTCAGCGTGAGGCTTTGAAGTGGCCTCGATGTCGATGGGGTACTCGGCGCCCAACCTGGTCGCCATTTCCTTGAAGTGCCTTCAAGGCCTGCCATTGGGTTCGTTCAGAAAGAAGCGGACTTTCAACATGATGTATTCCTCCTTGTCCCACGGCTTCTTATGACCCCGAGTTCGACGATTGCCTGGCCTGGGTCATTCTGTTCAAAAATTGATCCGCGGGGATGAAGTCGACCAGGCGCAGGTCCGTGCGCTCCCGGCCCTGACCGTCGAAGAAAACCACCGTCGGAACACCTTTGATCGCATACTGTGCCACAAGCTTCTCGTAGAGCGCATTGCCCTTCATTGTGAGGTCGACCTTGACCATCACGAAGTTGTCTTGAGCCTGTTTCACGACTGCCGGGTCACGAAAGGTAACGTCCTCAAGCTCACGGCACGGCGTACACCAGGTGGCGGAAAAATCCACAATCACCGGCTTCTGAACCTTTCGGGCCTGTTCGATGACCTCATGGGAATACGGTTGCCACGAAACTCCGGGACCGGCCGCCAGCCATGAGCCGGCGAGGAATACCCCCGCAACCAGCCCGGCGACTCCGGCGACATTTCTTACCACACCGAATCCTTTGAAAGCGCCTTGAGTCGTATCGATCCATCCCAGGTGCAGCCCGGCCGCAAAAGCCACCGCTGCCAGGACGAGAACGGCTGCGGAGGAGGGGAGAAGAGGTCCGACAAAGTGCGCGGCCATCCCGACCAGAACCCATCCCATCAGTTTTCGCACCCAGAGCATCCACTCACCCGATCGAGGGAGCTTCTCCAGGTTCCCCGAGAATACCGCGAGGAAGAAGAGCGGAATCCCCATGCCGAGGCTCAGAGTGAAGAAGATGAGAAAGCCCAGCCAGGGGCTCCCCATACTCCCCACCCAGGTCAGCAAGCCCAGCACGAAGGGACCCAAACACGGGGCTGCCACGAGGCCGAGCGTCAGTCCCATAAACAGGGTGCCGAAGTAACCGGCGTAGGACTTGGATGCAGCTCCCGTGAGACTCTGCGGGAGTTGCAGTTCCCAGAATCCGAAGAGGCTCGTGGCGAAAAGAACCAGGACACCAGCCACGACCATCAATACGATGGGGTTCTGAAGCGCTGCTCCCATGAGGCTCCCGGTGAGAGCCGCAACGACCCCCAGGACCGAGTTCGTCACCGACAGGCCGACCAGATAGAACAATCCGTGCACTGCCGGCTTTCCGCTGCCCTCGCCGGACCTTCCGCCAAAGTACGAGATTGTTATGGGAATCAAAGGATACACACACGGTGTCAGATTGAGAGCCAGACCACCTGCGAAGACTCCCAACAGGGTCCACAACATCGCCCAGCCGTACAGTTGTCCGGCACTTTCCTGCGCAGACGCGGATCTTGTCCGGTCTAGTGGAACGCTTTCCGTGGGTAGACCGGCAGCCTTCCATTCCGGAAACCCTTTTGCATCACGATACACGTGATTGTAACCGAGTTTCACCGCTACACGAGCGGCGGAGTCGCTGCGGACTCAAGTGAGGCCCGCTCAATAGAAGACGATGAAACGATTCTTGTCCGGGCCGAGCGCGTGAGCGAGTCTTCCCTTCTTTTGCCATCTCGACCACGCTGTGGGTTCCATGGGGAAATTGACTGCACCTTTTATGTGACCCATCGCAAATTCCCAATCCTGGCGAGTATCCACGAGCAAGAGGCTCTGAGGATCCTTCGAGTAGCGCTGTCCGAGTTCGTCGGTGCTTATGAGGCGGTAACCGCCTTCGTGGGCCTCGGCTACAACGTCATCCCAGGTCGGTTCATATGGGGTCACCGCGCGATTGGTGGACCACAGGACTGCCACAGTGGCTGCGATCGCCAGGATCGGGAGCCAAAGTCTTTTCCAATTCAGGCTGACGGCCATCCCAGCCTCCAGTTTCGAGAAGTGCATCATGCAGTTAATTCAATAGGTTAAATTTTGCCTTCCCTTTTCAACTTGGCAATAAGGAACATCGCCCCGGATTCCGACAGCCCCAACTCTCTCGCAAGGTCTTCAGGGGTAAGGAGACCGCGGCGGTTGACGGTGGTCACCGTCTCGTTTTCGAGCTCTTCCAGCCAGTCCTCGAACAGGATGAGGATCTCCGGGTCCGCGACCGCACGCAGTTGTTCGGACTGACTGATTTTCTCTACCAAACTCCGGCACATTGCTGTTGGATCGACACCTTCGTCCATGCAGGTGGCCAGTCACAAATGGACGAGGCCGGACGTCTTGTCCTGGCTCCCGTCCCCTATCAGGTTCGTCAGAAAGCCACGGAGCGCGTCCTCGCCCAACAGAGAAAAGAGGTCCTTCGCGGCATCGGCCATTTCCACCGCGGCTTCGAGCGGCTCCATTGTCTCGACAAGCTGTCGTATGCTGCCCTTGCTCATGTGTTCGTCTCCATAAGTTAAAAGGTTTCCCTTTGTGACAGGAGATCCTTGGCCAGATGCGCCAGTTGGCTCACTATGTCGATAATTCTCTTGTCGGCAATGTCGTAGTAAACGAAGAGGCCCTTACGCTCCACGTTCACCAGGAGACAACGCCTGAGCTCCTTGAGGTGATGGGACACGAGGGGTTGAGACAGATCCATCTCCTCCACGATGGCGGAGACGGTCTTCTTGCCGCTGCACAACGACAGAAGGATCCGGAGGCGGTTCTCATCCGAAAGGCTCTTGCCGACAGATGCCACGGTACTCAGGTTACCGTCGAACTCTCTCGGGTCGTCTGGTTCTTTGGGAAGAGACATTTCCTCTCGCGCCTTTCCTGGCGGACATGAATAAGCACATCAATGACCATTGATATATTGATAACCCTTCAAGCTTGTCGTGTCAAGAAAAATCTCCAGCGGCGCGTAAGCATTCAGTTACGCGGGGCAAAGGCTCAACGCTGTTGACTCCACGGCAGTCGTGTCATCCCAGCTCGACCCCGCGAAGGCGGGGGTTGCGCAGACACTGAAAAGCCTGAATCCGGGCCTCGGCCGGAAGGACGGAGGAGGGTCTCCTTCTTTGGATGGTTTAGGAGCCTGTCGCTTAACCCCGCCCATTGGAGTAATGATGGCAAATCAGCGGATAAGTGCACACCCGGCTTCGGTCGAGAGGCTCCTATGATGCTGACATACTTAGCTTGTCAGGTGACGGCAGTGAAGAGTCACTGCGCCAATCGACACCATCGTGCCACGATGTCGGGAAAGCATTGCGTTACGCAACAGCCTCCTAGGTCGAGCACTCAAGCGCTCACGAGTTGCTCGCTCGCTACGCAATCATTTTGCACTACGCGAGATTCCGCTTGAAGGGCAGCGTGGGGAGGCGTAGACTTGATTCCTGTCGGGGGAGTCCAGGAGCTAGCTTTTCGAAGGCGTGCGAATCGGATGAGTCGGGCTCTCATCCGGAGACAAACGGGAGGCAGCAGTGAAAATGAGGGTCCCCACCATAAGAAGAGCGTTCATGGGGTTCGGTGTAGTGTCCGTAATTCTGCTGGCCATTCCGGCAGTCGCGACACACTTCGGTTTCTCTCAGGCCGAAGGCTTTATGTCGGGTATCCGGGACATTCAGCAAATCATTCGCGCTACTACGACGGTTCAAAAAACCGCGCTTGAAGTGGAGACCGCGCTTGGCACTTATGTGCGGGGAGGGGGTCAGGAATACCTCGATCGGTACCGGAACGCAAACGACCGCTTGCGGGCGGGGCTCAAGAAGTTGAAGCAACTGGTATCGGCGAATCCCGCACAAGCACGGCAAGTTGAGGCCGCGGAAGCAAGCCTCACGCACTGGGATCGAGACGTCGCAAATCCTGCCATCCAGTCGCGGCAACAGGCCAAGGATGCGGGCAGCGCAGAGCAAGGAAAACCTGCTCCTTCCCAGGGCCTGAAATCCGAATCGTTGAGTGGGTTCTCGGCAGCCGTTCTCGCCGTGACGGACGGTCAACTGGCAGCCTCGGACGACTATCTGCGTGCAGCAGCAGAGAAGCTCGGGAGAGCCGAGCTTCCGACGATCTTGGGGCTTCCGGCATATGCCGTGCTCTTGCTGATCGTGTCGTTCTTATTGTCCGGCGTGGTGGCCAAGCCCATCGCGGCTGCGGCTTCCCTGGCGGAAACCATCAGGCGAGGAGAACTGTCTCAACGGATCAGCGTGACGGGTCTCGATGAGGCGAGACGGCTCGGCTCTTCTCTCAATGAAATGGCAGATGGCTTGGCTACCTACAACAGGAGGATCCTCGAAGGGATCGACGTCCTGACGAATTCGATCGCCCAGATTGCGGCAACAGCCTCGCAACTCTTCTCCAGCGCCTCTCAAACTGCTGCGTCCGTGACCGAGACGAACGCGGTTTTGGAGGAGATGCAGAAGGCTGCAACGGTTGTCAACCAGACCGCTGGCCGCGTCGCGGAGCACAGCGAAAAGTCTGAGGAAATAGCAGACTCCGGAATCAGAGCCACCAGCGAGACGGTGCAGAAGATGACGCTCATGAAAGAGAAGATGGACCTGGTGAGCTCAGCCGTGCTGGGGCTCAGCGACAACACGAAATACGTCGAGGGGATAATCGCTGCGGTCCAGGACCTTGCCAATCAATCGAATCTCCTGGCGGTCAATGCGTCCATCGAAGCTGCTCGCGCCGGTGAGCACGGTAAGGGTTTCGCGGTGGTGGCCCACGAGATCAAGTCGCTCGCGGACCAGTCCCGGGAGGCGACAACGCAAGTAACGAAAATCCTTCAAGAGATTCGCAAGTCCGTGGGCTCCGTCGTGATGGCAACTGAAGAAGGAGGTAAAGCAGTACTGAGCGGCGTCGAACAATCCGAATCGGCAGGCGAAGCCATCCAGAGGCTTGCCGACAGTATCAGAGAGTTTGCCCAGGGGGCCGGCGTGATCTTCTCTTCCAGCGGAAACCAATTTGGGAGGGTGGCACGCGCTACCGCTGCCATGAAGAACGTGGAGCTGGCTACCCACAGCAGCGTCGAAGGGACGACGCAACTCGAGAATGAGGCGAAGAGACTCGAGCAGCTTGCGCTCTCGCTCCAGAACCTGGTCCGCCAATACAAGCTCGAACAGCCGGGATCAACCCTGAGCTGAGCGAAAGCCATTCGTGGGGTGAATTCGTCGGTCCCTTAGGCCGACCTCAGGAGCTCTTGTGGCCGCCTCTCGCATAGATGTCTCCCCAGGCGGGCACGGAGATAGTCCTGATGGTTCGAACGAGTTCATCTTGGTCTACCCATTCAGAGAAGGCCAGCGTCATCGATTCTTCCGAGCTATAGTTGAACGCGTACGTTCCGTGAGCCGTTAAAGAGGACAGGCACTGTATCGTTCCCTCCCGCGTTTCCGGAGTAAACTCCAACGATACAGCGTCCAACACCTGAGTCAGCCCCTTCAGCACGTTGAATTCATATCCTTCGACATCTATCTTTACGAACGACGGCCGGCCGTAGCGCTCGATCAGTTTGTCCAGCGTGGTAACCGGGACTCTCCTGACCGCATTCCATTGATGGTTCGAGAACCGACCGCTCCCCTTCACTGCCTCGATCCAATCCGGAGACATGGATGATATGGTGCGAGCGTCTGCCACGAACATGGGCTGCTCGCCTTCGGTCTCTCCAAGGGCTACCGGCAGAACGATCACCCGGTCATCGCGCGAGAATCTCGATCTGAGGATCTCGACACATTCGAGCTGTGGTTCCACCGCGATTACCCGAGCATTCAATGCGCGAAAAATGGCAGTTCTCTCCCCTACATGGGCTCCCACGTCGATGACCAGGTCTCCGTTGCTGATGAATTGACGATAGAAATCCAGGGCTTTAGCTCTCTGCCGTACATAGTCGGCGTCGAACGATCGAAGCCACTCCCGGATCCGCATTCGGCCGTACGCATCTATCCCCATCCGATCGAGCAGCGTTCGCACCATGTTTCTCATCCTCGAAGGGGTGTTCATAGCTCTCCTAGCCCGTGCGCACTAATTACACCTTTTCGCACATACGGTGTCTCCCTTGGGGTCCCTGCGCTCGGCTGTTCAGTAGGGCCGGTATCTTGCCGCTCCATGGGGAAATGACAGGCTGGACGCCTGTCCCACCACGATCTCGGAAATGCGCGACCGAATTTGCCAAGAAATGTACTACGGTTCGTTCTGTGCCTGCCCTTTCAAAGAGTAGGGGGCAACTTCGTCGCGGTCATCGAACTGGCCAGTGGCGCCGGCCACGCGAAGGCCCGGCCGATACTTGGGTCATTCTCCGGGCAACGCCCCTTTTCATCACCCTCCGGCTGAATCGACATTCCGATCCTTGGTCTGTTGCTTGTAGTCCTCTATACGGCCAGGGCCGCGCCGCAGGCGAACCCGGCGTAAGAGCATGCGGTACATGAAGTCGGGCAGAAGGCTCTTTACCACAGATCTGGGCCGCCACTTGTCTTGTCCAGGCATCTGACCGAATTCCGTTTCGCTCATAATCCCGCGAGCTGCCGGATCGACACTGACCCCTGCTTCCCGGCAGATAGCCAGGCCTGACTGCATCCACTTACCCCGCCAGACCGCGTGTTGGTAGTCAATCGCGGGCTCGTATACGCCCCAGAATCTCCCGGTCATCCGGTCACTCACCAGGCTCCCGATACTCTCGAAATCCCACGCGCTGAACTCCGGCCAGGAGAGCGAATAGAGAAGCTCAGTATCCCAGATCGCTGTTTGCGTGGAAACCCGCCAATCATCTCCAGGCCGTATTTCACCCAGTCCTGGAATGCCGCGAATCCTTCTTGTGGGCGGCGGATGAGGATAGAGCCTCAAACACCCGACGCCCTGTTCCTCCACTAACTGCGCCAACTCTTGAACCCGTTGAGTGTTCACCGGCGTGAGCAGAAGGAAGTCTTCCAAGAAGAGGATCACACGGCGGACGCCCATGTTGTCGAGCATGAGGCGGAGGTTCCGCCCCCAGCCCCTGTCTTCTCCCACTGGAACCGGATTAACTCCCTGATTTGGATACTTCTTGTGATTCGAGCCGAGAAACACCGGATACGGACAATCCGGCCAACGTTTGCGGAAGATCTGAAAAAAGGGGTCCCACAGATCTGCATAACGATCGCAGGAAACCACGAGTATGGCTAACTCTGACATGAACCTCACCTGTACGTCTGCTTGACGAAACGGAATAACCCGCAACCATAATTGCAGTGTTGACCGGACTGACAACCGACCTGAGCCTCGGAGAGGCTAAGTGTACTTGGACAGCCCATACCTGATCAACTTCGCAAAGCGCCGTAGCCTGAGCCCCTGGCTCAGCAGGGCTATGCGCAGCCTGTTGGTAAGCCACCCTACCGATGTCTGAAGATAGCGTTTCCTGGCTATGAGAAGGTCCAGAAAAGGTACCCGTTTCTCCGCCGCGAATGCTATCATTTCATTCATGGCCTCGAAATTACGTTGCAAACACGCCTGTGACAACCGATCCAGAAAGAGTTCCTTCAAATCGAGATCCACAACACCGTTCACGTGATAGTCGTAATTCAGCTTGAGCGATATGAGGGGCCGGTCATTGCGTTGTGTCACCGTTATCATGTTCTTATGGTAACGATACTTGAGATATGGCCTGGAGATCCGGCCGATGGGTCCGCCGTAATGCCTGAGCCTGAGGAAGAAATCGACGTCCTCCAGAATTCGAGCCTCGGGCCGGTGGCGCTCCAGGCTCTTTCCCACGTCGGCACGGTACAGGAAGCATTGCCACGCGAATTCTTGATAGCTGACCACTCGGCCTGTTTCGTTGATCGCGAGACAGTCCGTGCTGACACCGGCATAATCCGGATGATCGTCCAGATAGCGGGCCATGACTGCGAAAGCATCCGGAAGGTATACATTATCATCGGAAGTCCAGCTCCAGTAGTTGCCTCTCGCGATCTCGAATCCGGTGTTCATGGCGCGAGCCTGGCCGCGATTCTCGGTAACAATGGTGGTGATACGAGAATCGTCGTAGGTTCTGAGAATAGCCTCCGTATCGTCAGTACTTCCGTCAACGACTACTATCAGCTCAAGATCTCGGATCGTTTGGCTCAGAACAGAATCGATGCATTCGCGGATAAAGCGCGCGCCATTGAAGGTGGGAAGGACGATCGATATCAACGGGGAAGACTCCTGGCCCTTGTGCGGGCTAGCGGTGCTTCCTTCTCCGGTCTGGGCCATTTCTCGGGCTCCACGAGACCATGAATTGAGGCTCAAGGCTCGTCCGCCTTGGCCGCACACACGTTTCACGCAACTCCCGTGACAACGTGCTCTCCAGCTGTCACAGAAACGGTTATAGGGTTTGCGAAGAAAAACGTCCGATCGATACTATCAGAAGGAAGACTTCGGTCTGCCATGGCGGGCAAGGCCGCCGCTACGACCGCTTAGCTATTGTTATTACAGTAACAAACTCCCCGAGGCTTGTCAAGGCAAGGCCGGCGCACGATCGATTCGAGCCTGCGTAACCGGAGACCGGCCTCTTCCGAGGCCCCATTGACACGCTCGGGGTGGTGACTATGTTGAAATAAGGAAAACCGGCAAGGAGGGCGAGCAATGACAGAAGAAGGATACACGCCGACAAGATTGGAATGGCTTACCTTGAGCATGCAAGCATGGATTCCTATGCTGCTCTCCCAGATGCGACGCCTCCATCCCACCGAAAGCGTGGACGACGTACGAGTCTTTTTCAAGCCCAAGGCGCCCGACACGGTTCAGATCGTCGTGAGGCATGTCAATACCGTGCCGAAGCCTGTCATCGAGTATCTGGACCAGGAGATTGGGCGACAGATCGGTGAGATTGCCGAGGGGCACGGCTGGGACCATAGCATAAAGCTGGAATGGGACGTTCGCTGAGCAAATCAACCACTGAAGGGCGGCCCGATGTTGTCGTCCCCGGGGTGGCAGCGCGCGAGAATCCGGCCGCTCGATCCTGCATCTACATGGTCAACACGATATCCGTGGAGAAAGGAGACGAGCGATGGATTACAGTGCAATGTTCGCTATGATTATAGTGTTGGCGGGAATTGGCGGCTTCATTGTACTCGCACGCACCTTACTGGAGAACTGGAAAGCCGGGTCGCGGGGCAAAGAGGATGTGGACGCGGAACAGAGCGAGAAGACCGTCGAGTTTGAAAGGTGTTACAACGCTTGCATGGCCGGAGAGAACTGGGAGCCGGACAAAGACGATGCCTGCAAGGCCCTTTGCCGCTAGGAGGCCGTTGCGTAACGCAATGCTTTCCCGACATCGTGGCACGATGGTGTCGATTGCCGCAGTGACCCGTCAATGCCGTCACTTGAAAAGCTAAGTATGTCAGCCTCATAGGAGCCTCCCGACCGAAGCCGGCTGGCCACTTATCCGCTGATGTGACATCATTTCTCCGATGCGCGGGGTTAAGCGACAGGCTCCAAGCGGCTCGGAACTCACCCGACCGCGTAAGCGGAGAGCCGGATGCCCGGATCCCGCGATCGTGTCAGGTCCGCGGAAGGCCCGCTTCAGCTATGGAAAACCAGTCTTTGGGGTCCGAGTACCATCGCGAGATGGTCAAGCCCGCCAGCGTCATCATATGCTGAGCGGTGGCTCTACTGAACTTGCGACAGATTTCCGTCCGAATCGTCTCCCCTTTCGCCAAGCTGATAGACAGATTCAGCTCCCTGACGTCTACCGTGAGCTTTCGGGCGGCCATCAGGTGCATTTCCACCCGTTCCCGCTCGCTGTCGAAGAACGCCACGTGCTCGAAATCCTTCACGCTGAAGTTGGCACCCAGTTCCCGGTTCAGGACGAGGAGGATGTTCTTGTTGAACTGGGCCGTCACCTGTTGCGGGTCGTTGTACGCGGACTCGAGAATATTCGCGGGCTTCAGCAGATCCAGTCCCAGGAGAAACCGACCTCCAGCCCCGAGGACTTCAGCAACTCGCCTCAGCAAGACCGTACTCTCATCTTCGTCGAAGTTACCGATGGTGCTCCCGAAGAAGAGTATCAGCTTCGGCCGTCTCGATCCAATCCTCTGAAGCTCGCGGGTAAAGTCTGCCACCACGCCCGCGACTTCCAGCTCAGGGTAGATCTTCACCAGTTCTTGAGCCGCTGCCGAGAGGGCCGTCTGACTGACATCTACGGGGACGTATCGAACTGTAGAACGCCTCGATCTGCCGAGCGCGTCGAGCAGAATGCGGATCTTCCAGTTGGCCCCGGAACCGAGTTCCACCAGGTCACCGTGCGCGAAATCTCTGGTCAAGTCTCGCGCATGCTTGCTCAGCAAGGAGAGTTCCGTCCTCGTCAGGTAATACTCGGGGAGTCGGCAAATTCTCTCGAAGAGGATGGAACCGCGGGCATCATAGAAATATCGGCTGGGAATAAACTTCTGCTCCGCGGTGAGTCCTTCTCTCACGTCCTCGACACGGGTGCTGTTGTCATACTCTCTGAACCAATTGTGTGCCTCGGGACAAGCGGCTGCCGAGCCAACGGGCATCATAACGACCTCCTTTGCATTCCTTACGGGGCACAGGGACTCGGAGCGTTCCGCGAGTTCCCCGCATAGTTCCCCCTTTACCAGCTTGGACCGGCGGATTATTTCAATTTATCATACGGTTGGGCTTTCCTGGTCCACGAGCTGTTCGGATACTGTTTGGAGAGCGTCTCATACGCTTCCTTCATTGCCTTCAAATCTTTGGTAGTGCGGAAGCGAGCAACTCCCTGGAAATAGACCGCTTCGGGTGCTTCCTCGCTTTGAGGATACCTGGACACCAGATCTTTGAAGTGGGAGATCGCCTTATCATAGTTTGCCGACTCCAGATTCACCTTTCCCATTCCGAGCATGAGAGCCGGCACGAGGCGTTCGGGTGGAAGAAATCCTTCATTCCGGTAGACCTCGTTCCCCTGGTCATCAAGCAATATGAGGGTGGGAGTCCACTTGACCCTGAAACGACTCGCCAGGGGCTGGTCGTGCTGTACTCGCATGGGGATCACGTTTTTCCGAACGAATTCGACGACCTTCTTGTTAGGATACGTAACCGCATCCATCTCCTTACACCCCATTCACTTTGGGTTGAAGAAATCGATGAATACCGGTTTGTTCTCGGCTCGTCCGAGCGCCAGGGCTTCATCGAAATTAGCCACCCACTGGATCCCCCGGTCCGATCGACCGGCGGTCTCGGCTGACACGACTGCCGCGGTTTGAAATACTAGAGCCGCCACCACTAATAAGGCCGACAGAATTCTCATGGACTCCCTCCTTGCGAGTGAACTGTTTATTGAGATGCACACTCTGGAGGAAAGGTTCCGAGATTTCTGTCCAGATGACGCTAACATATTGTAATCACCAAACTTACACAACCCCACCGGTGCTGAGGCCGGGACCGGCAAGATGCCGGACGCCTTCGCGGGAACAACCGGGGTGGAGAAGCAAACGCTGGTATCAATCCGGTAAGCGCCGGGCGTACAATCCGATCAGAGCGAAGAGTGGGAACAGGAGGAGAAGGGGGCCGACGATGAAAGGGGCCATCCATAGGCTCGTCTGCGACGGTGCCAGGTCCCGCGCGGCCAGGCCGAAAACTGTAAGAAGCAGGCCATAGGCCAGGAGCAGCTTGCCGCCGTACGCGTTGATGTCATACCAGTTGCGGTCGGACTTGAAGGCCTTAGTCGTGCGAATTCCGTAGTATCGGTTCATCGGTATCTTCCGCAGAACCAGCGGAATGGCGATCGCTGCAGTCAGGAGACCGATACCGCAGTGGACAACAACGGGTGGAATCATTTGCCGCTCCTCGCTTGCAGTGACAAAGGGGGTAACCGTTCACCGGGACGGCCCAATGGGTTGCAATCACGATGGGGGAGGCTTGGAGCGGGAGATGCGTTTGCCCCTCCATCCTCACCGGGCGCCGAGCCGCCTCAAGCCCGGTGAACTACTACCCAAGTGGGCATAGAGCTGGGCTGCAGCTCCTTGAGAGACTCTCTATTCACCCAATCCGGGGCGGTCCTTCCCGCATTGCCAGCACTCGGTGTACTGCGATTCGTTCATCTCTCCACAGCCATCACAACGCCAGTCGGGACCCGCCTCTTCAGGAGAGCCACCCTCCATCCGTAATGCTGCGACAATCTCCCTGGCTCGATCGTAATCCGATTCGTTCTCGATCCAGACCGAAGGGCTCGTCTCCGGGGCTAGCGGGATCTCCCCGCGCAAGTTCCACAGGAAGTCCCCTTGGACGACAGCGCTGATACCTTCAGCTTCCAGAGCTCCCTTCAGCAGGTGAGCATCCGCCGGATTGGTCGCCACATATACCTTTCGCACACACTCCTCCTCAGCGCGAGTCTTTTCAAGTGCACAGGACGGCTGCACGCTGATGCCGCGTCGCGTTCCAACGAGATCATTCCACTGAAGGCGAATCAGTATCGGATGTTCGTTCCAGCATCGCCGACAATCTGCCGGAGCGGTGCAATTCGACCAAGGTTGCCAGGGCAGCTCGGATTTCCTCAGGGGTCGCGTCCATTCCCGTGACTGCGGTGAGAGGGTCGCCTTGGTGCGCGATACCGCCCGCGCGGCCGTTTGATTCTTCCTTGGGGCCGGTAAAGTACATGACCGGGACCGATATCACCAGGCTGCCCAGAGCCACCACGGCCAACGACCATCCCACCGTCAGGTTCAGACGGTACTTGACCAGCACTACGGCCAGCAACACGATCAGGCCGACTGCGGCCCACTTCCACATCTTGACCGGCGCGTCGACATCCCTTTTTCGTCTCCGTAGCCTGTCTATCAGCATTTCTATGATGCGCTTCTTCTCACTGGCATACCACGCCGGCATCTCATGCCATTTCCGGCTTGCCCAGTTGCGCAGACGATCGATCTTGGACTCAGTCCATCCGGAAGAGAGCCAACCCAGCTTCTCGAGCATCAAGCAGAACCCGAGGAGGGCGAAAAAGACCAGGGCGATCAGCGCTACTCCGGCCAGGATGATTGCCACGACCAAACCCAGGGAGAGCGATATACTCCCCAGGATCAGGTTGGTGATGATCAGAACGACCGCGGACAAAATGATTCTTTCCATGCGATTACCCTCGAAGAAGCGCGCGTCAAAGGAATTCAGGGGCAACTCGGGTAGGGCGCTCCACAGGAGCTGTCAGACGATCGTGCCCTCACTCTGCCTTAAACAGGGCATTGCGCCCAACCTCGACCCCGGAGTACTCGGCGAGTTTGAGGCCCGCTGCAACCGCATCCTCGACCACCCCGCGGAATTGTTCCTCGGACACGTGGAGCTTGGGCTCCACCAGGAGCAGACTCCCTCCAGGCTTGAGAACCGCTGCGATCTGACGAAAAAAGCTCGTTGGATCAGGAACTTCGTGGGCCACAGCAAATGACAGGGCAAAGTCCACCGGGTCGGAGACGCCGAGGTCGTCCGGACCGCATAAGCGGGTCTGTATCCGATCGCTCAAACCCTGTTTCATGGCCCGTCTACGCAACCCAGCCAGCATCTTGTCCTGAAGATCCACGGCGATCACTCGGCCAGCCTTGCCGACGAGCCTTGCCATTTCCAGGGTGAAGAATCCCATGCCGCACCCGACGTCCAGCACGGTCATCCCCTCCTTAACAAAAGGGGTCAGAATTTTTCGGGGATCCTGAAACCAGCGCCGGAGAGGACTTGCGAGCGCGTATCCGAACCACCACGGACATACGTGTGGAGCCATCTTGCCTTTACCTCTCATACATCGGAGACGGAGATTTCCCTGTTCCTGCCAACGTCCAATGCCAAACGATGCTCGAGGAATTCACTCTCCTGAATCTTGAGGATACCTCGCTACCGGCCTCCGGGTCAACCGCGGTGAATAGTATGGCCTCTCGTGCCGTGCTACATACGCCGTTTCGCGAATGCGACGTCTCCCTTGGGGCTCTGCTCTTGGTCGTTCAGTGGGGCCGGCATCTTGCCGGTCCATTAAGAAGTGACAGTTTCAGATGCCTGTCCCACCAAGGCCCCCGAAATGCGCGATCGAACCGATGAAAAGGCGTACCAAGTTCCTTTTCGAAAATCCGGTGTCGTATTGAGAGACGCGGAACTGCCGCTCCTGCCCGCTCGGGAAGGTCAACGCGTGTGTTGAAGCTTGATTTCAGAGGGCGCAGCAAGCGGCGCCCCTACCCAGCGAAATCCGGCTGGGTTGCCCAAAATCAGCGACCGTATTTGAGAAATTGTGTACTAAGTCCACGTCGCAGGGATTCGGACCGGTTCTGCCTCGTCGACGGCATCCTGTGTCACGGCTCGCTGCCGATTCGCCGCAGCATGAGCGGCCTGTCCTGGAGAGTTGACCGTTTGTGCCGATCTGGCGGCAAGAGGGAGCCGTTCTCGAGGCGTGGTAGGAACTCGATACCGCAGTTCCTCTTCCTCCGAGGAACCACCGGACGAGGTAGGCCGGCTCAGCCAAGCCCGAGCGTGCAGCATGAACGCAAACGAAGGGAGGGGAAGCAGGAAGCATATGGCGAAATAGTGCGCGTACCCCAGCATATCGGTGGTCCATCCGCTGACCGCTCCGACCATGATACCCGCCATCCTGAAGAGTGCTGACAGAATCGCATACTGGGTCGCTGAGAATTCCTTGTTGCATATGCTCATGAGGAAAGCGAGAAAAGCAGTCGTACCGAGCCCGCTGCAGAAGGATTCTGCAATAGATGCGGCATACACTCCTGCGTGACCGGTCTCCGGGTACGCCGCGACTACGACGTATGCAAGGTGGGTAACCGTTTGCCATAACCCGAGAAACCAGAGGCCGTGAAAGACGCCGTACCGGGCCATAAAGATGCCGCCGGCCAGGCCCCCGGCGATCGCAGCGATCACCCCGAGCGTTCCGTTGATCAGACCGATCTCGGTGGTGGAGAGTCCCCTGTCGAGCCAAAAGGGTCGTACGATGGGCGCCATGGCCAGGTCGCCGAGCTTGTACAGGAGAATGAAGAGAACCACCTGGGTCACACCCGGTCTCTCGAGAAGATCCTTGAAAGGCGCAGCCAACGCCGACAAGGAAAACGCAGGGCGCGCAGTCTCCACCGCGGGGAGTCGGAAGGATACAATGCTCAGGCAGAGCAGAATCGCTGCGGCCATGCCAAACGTGACTTCCCATCCAATCCAGCCTCCCAGCGCGACAAAGATCCCACCGGCAAGGATCATGGCCAACCGATAAGTGGCCTGCCGGAAACCATTGGCCAGACCGACCTCCGAGGCATCGAGCATCTCGATTGAATAGGCGTCGACTGCGATATCCTGCGTGGCCGACACAATCGCCAGCGCGGCGATGCAGGCCCACAGCAAGAAGTCGGGATTGGAAGGGTTCTGCGCGAGAATTGCCAGAAGCAAGCCGGCCAACAGAAACTGGGCTGCTGCGATCCAGTGGCGGCGGCATCCCAGGAAGTCGACGGCAGGCGCCCACAGAAACTTCAGGGCGTACGGGAGGCTGACCAAGCTCAGCAGCCCCAAGCTCGCCAGAGACATGCCATGAATTTTGAAATAGATCGGAAAGACGTCTGCGATGATTCCGAACGGGAAGCCTTCTGCGAAATAGAGGAGCGAGATCAGGATGAGTTTCTTGTTCAGGTTCACACCGTCTCCAGCGACCGGTACAGGAAATCGCAGGGCGGAATTTTGCATGGCGAATAATACAGTAATTTAAAAAAAATAAAAGAACTTTTGAAACTATTGGTTTAATAAAGCTGCCGCCCAATTAGACCCCGTCCGGTCAGCCGTTCGCGTCTGTAACCGACAGGGCCTGAATCAGTTTCTGCAGCTCTCGCATGCTCCCTTTCAGAATCTCAACCACGCGAAATCCTGCCGTGTTTCCGCCTTCATCAGCACCCTCTTCAGTCCAGCAACACAGCCCTTGAAACACGATCGGGCCAATTTGAAAAAACTCGTCTGCCGGAATGACGAAGGTCTTGATTTCATCAAGTTTCGCATTCAGACCTCTTGTCCCAACGCCGTCCACCGTGATGTCGCACACCACACCGCGAAGCTCCGGATGTTGGGCTTCATAGATGGGAAGGGGAAAGCCCACGTGGTTTCTCGGTAAGACACGGAACTCCGCGAGCAGTTCCGGCACGTCTTCAGGTACCGTGGATCGCCGCAAGAGTTCCGAGACGCTGATAGCCTTAGCGTCCACGAGGTCTCTCAGCAGGCTCCCGAGACCTCTGGCTGTAAGTCTGTATTCCTGCATCAGTTCTTCGTCGGTCATCCCGGATCGGAGATCTCGCAGGATGTCCTTTTCCGGGGCTGTCTCGCTTCCGGCCATGCCGAGTACCTCCTCGATACCGCGACCCGGGTCTTTGGGCACAGTTAGCCGCACTGGAAATTCGGAGTATAGGATCTGTGCCGAACGATGAATGAAGGGCCGGCCTGCTGTCAAGAGCCAAGGTCTCGGCGAGGTCCCGATGGGCCGACATGGTCATCCTGGTTCGCGGGTACTACATTTAACAAAGGGAGCGTCCCGGTGAGGGTTTGAAGATGACCGCAAAGATCGCACTGCAAATGCTGGAGCCCCAGGAGCAAGTCGGGTTGGTGGTGGTAATCACCGGCTACGGCAAAGGGAAAACCACGTCAGCACTCGGGATGATACTCCGCTCGGTGGGTTACGGCATGCGTGTCTGTCTCATCCAGTTCATGAAAGGGGACATGCATGCCGGCGAGTACGAGGGGTTGAAGAAGCTTGCTCCCTATGTGGAGCATCATCTGACTGGTAAAGGCTTCTGCGGCATACAGGGGAATCCGTATCCGCACCGCGAGCACCGAGCTAATGCGCAGGAAGCCATTAGCCTGTCCAAAGAGAAGATGCTCTCGGGCGAATTCGACGTCCTCGTATGCGATGAAATCAACAACGCCCTGAAACTCAATCTGCTGGACTTGCCCCAGGTGCTCGATCTTATCGAAGGTAAGCCCCCACTCCTGCACCTGGTGCTCACCGGGCGAGACGCCCATCCGGACGTGATCGCTCGCGCACACACCGTCTCTGAGGTGAACGAGATCAAACATGCGTATCGGGAAGGAATCGAGCCACAGAAGGGGATAGATTACTGATAGATGAAAGCGCGTCTCCACGCACGGGCCGGTTGCCAGGTCACGAGGAAACGGACGCAGAGTCTCTTCCGACGCTGCGATGACCTGTTCTCGAGCCACTCCCTGACTGTCCGGCCAGGCAAGGCCACCCACAGATCAGTCGGGCATTCCGTCATCGATCCACGTGGCGATTTCCTCGATTTCTTCCGTGGAAAGGTACGGTCCCCGGGAAGGCATTCGTCGAAACCCACCCACATTCCTGCTGAGTATCTTGATCAGATTCGTCTCACGGGCCTTTCCGTTGCCAACCTTGTCCGGTTCGATGAGCTGCAGATCGAACGGAGCGCTCCGTGCGAGTTGATCCTTGGTCTCCCATCCCAGGCCCCCGTCGTGACTCACTTTCAACGCGGGTGTTCGGCCGTTCTCCTGTTCCCACTGCTTGATGGATTCGTCCAGAATTTCCTTAATCCGCTTCCAGCCCGTTTCGGCCATCTTCCTAACCTCCTGCCGCGTCTGCAATTCCCGCGGCAACCACCCTTTGCAGAAAATATGCGCGCGGTCCGGTCGGTTGCCAATTCTCAGGCTCCGGAAGTACTTGCCGAGCGGTCTGCCACCGAGCGTCCCCGTGGTCCACGGACCGTGGGCGCGGGCATTCTCCAGCACGTGGATGGAACAGAGTGGGGTCCTTATTACTGATTTTCATAAATGCGGTCTTGCTTGGAGGCTCTGCTCTTGGCTGTTCAGTGGGGCCGGCATCTTGCCGGTCATTCCTCGGGACACAGCCCCGCCCGCGTGCGCGAGCTTGCCTCTGACAGAATCATTCTTGACCGGTCGGCCTGCAGTAGGGTACGCTCCAGCAGACTGCAAAACAGGCCATTTCGGCAACCTGACGGGAGTCGTGAATTGAAAGAGAGAACCGGTGAAAAGGGCGGATGGATCGGCGGGTGGATCGGCTCGTTTCTGTGGTTGCTCCTGTTCGGGATTCTCAGGCTCTATCAGGGCCGGACAGGCCAGGGCCTGGTGGCAATCGGTCTTTTTGCCGCAGCGCTTGTGTTGATCTTCCGATTCGCGCCGTGGAACAACCCTGAGACGAGGTACTGGAAGCTGCTCGTCCCCATTTACGTTGTCTTCCTCATCGCCCTGGGGTCGGTAGTTTGGGCCGAAGGCGGTCCGAGCACACTCGGCCTGCCAAGCTGGTCGATCCTGTGGCTGATACCGATCTTCCTGCCGTTCTTGACGATCGGAAACCGACGATGGAACGATTAAGAGCGCGACTCGCGTTCCGGTCATCCGGATTCATGCGTGCACGTGGTCGACGCTACGCGCGGATCAGCCATGTGATTCTCCGACCGGTCCTGGAGCATAGGTTTCCGCAACCTCGTAATGGCTGACGTTTCTGTCGTAATCAATCATCATCGCTTGCGCCACCGGGGGAACCACGGCAGCGTCGGGTTTCGGGCCTGCAAACTGCGCAATGGCCTCCATCGACTCCCATACGGTGAGAATGAGGAATTCGACCCCTTGAGCGACAGGCCTCTTCAGGATATATGCCCGTACAAACCCGGGAATGGTTGCCAGATGGGGAAATGTGTCCGTCTTGAGATGAGTGACGTAGTTCTCGGCTTCCTCAGGTTTTGCAATCCCTTTCCAGTGTCTTGCTATCATGATCGATCGATCCTCCTCTCCCGTAATTTGTGCTGCGAACCCGACTAACTTGGTGCGGCGGAGCATCGGATACGCTCAATGATTGACCGGCTGCGCGCGGTGAGGTATCCTTCGGCACGCTCGACGCCTGCGGCGACAGCACGAGTCCTCTTCATCGCAAGCACCGGAGACGCGCGGGCGACGTAGGGGGATATGATAACAGTAACCGCGGCAATTCTGCTCAAAGACGACAAGGTTTTCATCGCACAGCGCAAAGCGAGTGATTACCTGCCGTACAAATGGGAGTTTCCCGGAGGAAAGCTCGAACCGGGCGAAACGCCTGAGAAATGCTTGCGACGGGAAATGCGGGAAGAATTCGGGATCGACGTCTCGGTCAGTGAATTCTTCGGCGAGAGCATCTACCCGTACGAGCGCTTCACCATCAGGCTCCTTGCGTACCTGGTTTCCTGGGTGAGCGGTGAGCCGACCGCGACCGTACACCAGCAGTACCAATGGGTTCCCATCGAAGCCTTGGGCGACTACGAGTTCTTACCCGCTGATGTGCCCCTCGTGGACCGCCTGAGAGGAACCGCTGGGGCACTCATGGCAAAGAGCTGACCCGGCCGGTCCATCCTCAAAGCATGTCATTGTTTCAGCGGGTACCCATGGGGACGGTGGTGATACTTCCTGCCCTCACGACCGCTTCCAGCGCGAATTCGATCGCCCTCTTCAAGTCTGCATCCGAAACACGTGACTGGGCCTTTTCCAGCGCAGCCTTGGCCTCTTCGCCGCCCAGTTGACCGAGCGCGTGCGCTGCTACGTGGCGCATTCGCGTCTCTTCGTTCGGATCGTCGAGCATCTCCCCGAGCGGGCGTACCGCGGTCGGATCGCGCTTCATTATCAGAGCATCGAGGGCGTACATGTCCTTGCTGTCCCGTGCGATTTGGATTAATTGGCTGACGCTCTTGGCAGGATAACCTTTCCGGATATCGTCGAGGCGGCGGGACTGAAAAACCGACAGCGACAACGCGAGCACGCACGCGGTCCCAGCCAGCAACAGGCCAAAGCCGAGGCTTCGCAGTGGAGAAATGTTTTTGCGCCGTGAGAACGCGACGATCGAACCTCCTACGATAAGCGCAATGACCGGAAAGAAAAGCAGGCCGACGCGATGTATGACCTCCATGCCGTACATGTCACCGACAAAATGGTTCGGGTACTTGAGGTCGTAAAGGTAGTAGCAAAGTCCGAGAAGGCCCAAAGCGACAAGAGCGATGGCAATTGCGTTGGCGATTCCGGATCTCACCGGCGGGGCTGTTCCTCGTACGGGGGCAGCGGTTGGGTCGGTCATGGCGCGTCCACCCTTGTCCGGGGAGCGTTGTCCGCCACAATCGATGCCTCAGAGGCAAGCTCCCCCATGAAACGGGTTTTTCACCTTATATTGAGCGTACCTTACGTTAGCCACTTCGGTCAACCATTATCCGGCGGAGACGGTAAGCGACAGCTTATGCTAGGCTGAGCGCAGGCCTGGCACGCACGTCGTTACGAGCGGGGCGCTGCGAGGACCCAGACCTGTGGCTAATCACGTGGCTTGCACGGCCTAACTCCATAGGGTAGACTTGAGATCCGTCTCTTCTGTTGAGGTGATCGTGTCCGACGAAGATCCACACAGGAGCACTGCCTGGAGCCCTTTGCTGCAGCCTCTGTTCAGGGCTCTGTGGATCGCCGCTACAGTCTCCAATATCGGCACCTGGATGCAAAATGTGGGGGGTGTGTGGCTCATGACCACCCTCACGACATCGCCGGTGATGGTGGCTCTGATGCAGACAGCCACCAGTCTCCCCGTCTTTCTGGTCGTTCTTCCTGCCGGTGCCCTGGCAGACATCGTCGACCGCCGAAAAATGCTCCTGGTGACCCAAGGGTGGATGCTCGCCGCGGCCGCGGGGCTCAGCATACTCACGTTCCAGGGCGCAAGTTCCCCATGGGTTCTCTTGGGGTTCACGTTTGCACTCGGGCTCGGGGCCGCCATGAACATGCCGGTCTGGCAGGCGGTGGTCCCGGGTCTCGTGCCTCCTCGTGAGCTTCCTGCCGCAGTGACGCTCAATGGAGTTTCGTTCAACATTGCGCGCGCGATCGGTCCGGCGCTGGGAGGAGCGATTGTGGCCTACTCGGGACCGGCTGCGGTGTTCCTGCTGAATGCGCTGTCGTTCCTGGGGGTTATCGCTGTCCTCTACCGGTGGCACGGGCCTGATGAGAAGAAGGGCCTGCCAGTGGAACATGTGTTGGGCGCGATCCGGGCAGGAACGAGATATGCCGTCAACTCGCCACACCTGCGAGCGGTACTTCTCCGGTGCATCGCTTTCATCGTCTTCGCCAGCGCATTGTGGGCTCTCATGCCGGTGGTTGCCCGGTACGAGCTGGGTATGGGTTCACGAGGATTCGGCATCCTTTTCGGGTGTATCGGGCTGGGAGCGCTCATGGGGGCGGCTGTCATGCCGAGGATCGGGCAGGCGCTCTCGCCTGACATGATGGTTACGGTCGGGTCCGCAGTGTTCTGCGTGGCCACGCTCGTCCTCGCCTACGTGCGCATTACCACGGTGATTTACCTGGCGATGGTGGCGGCGGGAATCGGGTGGATCCTAGCGATGGCGAGCATGACCGTCTCGGCCCAGGTCACTGCCCCATCTTGGGTGAGGGCAAGGGCCCTGGCATTTTACACCCTCGCGTTCCAGGGCGGACTGGCGGTTTCCAGCGCTCTCTGGGGCCAGGTTTCCGCTTACACGAGCACATCCACGGCGCTGCTGGCCGCAGGTATCGGGCTGGCCGCAGGGATGGTGCTCGTCAGGCGGTGGCCCTTGAAGAGCGGCCGCGAGCTGGACCTGACTCCGTCCCGGCACTGGCCTCACCCGTCCGTGCAGGATGAACCGGAACCCGATGCCGGCCCGATTCTCGTGATGCTGGAGTACCGAATCGATGTAAGCACGTGCGACGACTTCGCGCGAGCGATCCACGCGTACGGTCGCATCCGAAAACGAGACGGTGCGACGAGGTGGCGGCTTTTTCGCGACCTGTCCGATCCGGGCCGGTACCTGGAGCTGTTTGTCGTCGATTCCTGGGCGGAGCATGTCCGCCAGCACGCGCGCATGGCAGTCGCGGACCGGGAGATCGAAGATCGCGTGCGGAGTTTCCACATCGGCAATGCCCCGCCCGTTGTCTCGCACTTCATCTACGAACCGTACAAGAAATAGGGCCGATGGCCTGCAACGACGGGACAGAGCACTCTGGGAACTCTCGTGTGCTTGCATTTCCTTCGTTGTTTGGGCTATAGAGGGCGTCAAGAAAGGTCGTGACTTCTCTTTGGCTTCTGCAACCCTCCCAACCAGATTCTCAGTCCGAAGGCGACCGCCGGGCTCGATCGCGTTTGCTACCGCCTGCCGTGCGGGTTGTTTGAACGCACGCATTTCTTGCAGCAATCTCACGGAGCTGTCTTGATGTCCCTTTTCGTGGACCCGGCGCCGGGGAGCTATCGACGATGGTTCATTCTGGTGATGGGGAGTCTCAATTTCGTTATTTCCATGTTCTATCGGGGTTCCACCGCGGTGATCAGCCCCGCGCTCATCCGCGACATGGACATGACCGGAGCGCAACTGAGCGATCTCTCTGCGGCATTCTACTATGCGTTCGCGCTGAGCCAGTTGCCGCTGGGAGTCGCCTTGGACAGGCTGGGGCCCCGGATCACCATGAGCATCCTTGCTGTGGCGGCCATAGGCGGAGCGGTCGGATTTGCCGTGGGCCAAACTCCGGGACACCTCGTCGCCGCGAGAGTGCTGCTGGGCATCGGGATGAGCGGGAACTTGATGGTGTTGCTGACTCTGCTGGCAGCATGGTTCCCGGTGGACCGATTCGCGTTCCTCAGCGGGATGGCCGTGGCGGTGGGGGCCGCGGGAAGTCTGCTCGCAGCCACTCCGCTGGCGATGTTGAGCTTGTGGATCGGCTGGCGCGAGAGTTTTCTCGTCTTCGCTGCCGTGAACGCGGCTGTTGTGTTTGCGTTTATTCTCGTGTCGAGAGACCATCCCCAGGGGCGGCAGCCGAATCCTGGACAGAAGCGGCCGCTTGTCAGAGGGCTGGGCAGGCTCATGCGGATGTACAGCTTCTGGGCCATAGCCCTGGCGAGCTTCGTCCGTTACGGCTATTTTGGGGCGCTGCAGAGCCTCTGGTTGGGACCGTTCCTGGTCTTCGGTCTGGGCTTGGCAGAAATGGACGCGGGGAATGCGCTGTTCAGCATGGGCGTAGGTTACATGGTGGGTTTGCCGCTTTCGGGTCAGCTGAGCGATCGGATGCTGCGCAGCCGCAAGAAGGTGGTGCTTCCTACTCTGATCGCGCTTTGTCTGGTAACGCTGTCGATCGTTGGCTGGAGCGCGGACGTGCCCTTGTGGCTGATTCATTTGACCTTCTTTTGCGTCGGATTGACCTCGGCCCCGGGTCAAATCCTGTACGCTCACATCAAAGAGTTGTTGCCGCCCGCAATGATTGCCCAGGCAATGACCTCTGTGAACCTGTTCACCACACTCGGGGTCGGTGCGATGATCCACATGCTGGGCTTTGTTCTGGGAGGTGAACCGTCCGCGCTCGCAGGGCCGGGGAGTTACGCGCCGCTCTGGTATGTGGGAGTGGCCTCCCTGGCTGCGGTAAGCATACTCTACAGCTTTGTCCCCGACAGCCGTGCGCTTAGACCAGAGGTTGCGGGGCATCGGGAAAGGGGCGGAGCAAGATGAAGAGCCGTAGTGGGACCGACTGCAGCAATGCGGGAGATTTGTAAAGCCGCCATTGTAAATGCTCGGCACCATAACCGGGAGCGGGATGCTTCGGCGTGGAAAGGGGCTCGCGTGTTGGGTACGAGCCTCCCACTGGCGTCTCGGGCCCCAAGCGAGTATAATAGTTTTCTGGCCGACGCGCCGCTTCCCAGGCGCATCTGGAGCCACCGCAAATCAAGGTCGGATGAGAGATGACAGAATTAACAGGCGTTGACGTAGTGATCCTCGCGTTCCTGCTCTTGAGTGTGCCGGCGCTGGTGAGGAAGAGTCTCCGTCGTTCGGGTATCCCGCCGACCCTGTCAGGACTGATCGTGTTCGGTGGCATAGCTTGGGTCGTGTATGCCTTCGCCAGCGAAGACCTGATGGAGACCTTTTTCAACCTGGCACGAATGGACAGTTGGGGGCATGCGCGCATGGGCCGCGAGGTCCTGATGGGAACTATACCGGACTTCTGGAACGAGGTCCCTCTGGGCAACAAGGCCTATGTCGTCTATCTGGCATCACTCCATGGAATAGGCGCTTCGGTCTTTTCCGCACGAGCCATCAACGGGTTTGCGGGATTTGCCGGCGGCCTGGTGTTGATGCGGTGTCTTTCCATGTTCCGGCCCGTGGGCAAGCGCCCCGTACAACTACTGCTGTTGGCCCTCTTCCTCCCGTCGACGGTATTCTGGACGAGTTGCAACATGAAGGAGGGGCTGGTTTACTGGAGCGCGTGCCAGATCCTCGCCGCGTCGTTCTGGGCGCTCAATCGTGAGACAGTACTGCGTCCCTCGGTTCTTCTGGCGGTTCTTGTCTGCGGCTTTTTGCGGCCGCACATATGCCTGGCGTGGCTCATATCGGTGTTCTTTGTCGCGCTTTGGGGTCGCAACAAGCTCGCGAGCCTCGTGGCCCTGGCTGCCGTGCCAGTATTGTTCTCGAGCATGCAGACTCTGGCCCAGACCGATCTCACCTCAATCGAGGGCTCCTTGGATTTTCTCGAGCAACATGCGGTGGGACTGTCGAAGGCAGGAGAAGAGGTTGGAGGCACCATACCCATCCTATCGGGTCTCTTCGCGATCTTCTTCCGGCCGTTCATCTGGGAATCCAGGGGGGTGTTCATGGCGCTCTGCTCCATAGAAACCCTGCTGGTGACCTTTCTGCTGTTCCGGTCGTGGATAAAGCTGACGAAGCTGGAGCGCCGGTCGGTCACTCGCCTGATCCCCATAAGAGCCGCAGCCATGTGTCTTGTCCTGGCGTCGGTGCTGTTCTCCTACATTCCCAACGACGGGTTGTTGTCCAGGCAACGGGTCCAGGTGGTACCCGCGATCCTGGCGCTCACGGTGATCCCATTCCTGGTGCGCTACCAGCGGGAGCGCTTCCGACGCAATGGGCGGAGGCTTGCATCGCCGGTGAATGAACCGGGGATGGCGGGCCCTCGAGGGGACCCCTCGATGGTTCCCGGCATGAACTATCGGCTGGGGCTGTCCGGAGGCTCGTGGGGGCACGCAGATTTCGCGTGCGACAAGTTTCGGTCCAGGTTTTCGTCTTGGCGATATGCCTTCCAGGGCAAGGTGAGGTAGCTCCCAACTTGCCTGTCCGCTTCCGTTTCCCAAGAACCAGTGCCCATGAGTTGCCAATCCTTAAGGTCGGGAACCGCACATCATGCCTCGTAAGCGACAGATCAAGGCCAAGGAGGTCGTCCACGATGTCCGCAACGGAATGAGCGGCTCACAATTGATGGCAAAATACGGCCTTACTCGACAAGGTCTTCAGGAGATAGCTCAGCGGCTCGTCGACAACGGACTTCTCAGACCATCGGAACTCCCCAGTTGGGCCCCAATCTCCGGCTCACGGTACGACGAAGTCGAGCTTATCCGGACCCGGCGGTTTCCCCGATACGGCCTGGCCACCGTGGACTTGTTCGTCTGGGATGCGGAGAACCCGTCGGTAAGGGGCAGAGTGATCGACATCTCAGAAGAGGGGATTGCGGTACAAGGGATCGAAGCCCAGGTCGAGGAAACCAAGAACTTCCTGATGATCGGGCATCAGAAGTATCTCGCCGCGCCGATTTCCTTCGACGCCGAATGTCGTTGGGTTTACTGGGACCAAGCTTCGGGCATGTGCACGTCCGGCTATGAGATTGTGATGATTGCTGAAGACGATGTCGAACGATTGCGATCGGTTATCGATCTTGTCAAGATAGAGACCGTCCACACCTGATGATTCATCTGGATTTGCGTTTCAGAAGGCATTGAGAACCCTTCCTACCTGCAACGGTAGGGTGGAACACTCGCGGATCCACCGTACCAAAACGTCAAACACAAGAATCCATTTCGCATGCTACTGTGCTGCGGCCCACGTGACCAGGCAGCCGTCGAGCGGTCCGATGGCTTCGGCTTCTGCTTGACAGGGAGCCTGGCAGGCGGCTAGAAATCATGGGGCAGCGGCTGACCGAAGATGCCGAGCGCTCCCCCGCTGACGGCGCAGGGAGTAGCCCCACGAAAGAAGTGTCGATGCAAGACAGAGACAAACTTGACCTTTCAAACAAGAACCGCCTGGACTTCGTGATTGATAGACGTGGGCCCCTCGTATTCGCTGTTGTCGTAATAACGGTCATTCTGAGCCTGTTCATTCCGAAACTGCAACGAGACCCGACCCTCGAGTCCGGAGTCGATAAGGCCTCCGAGGCGTACCAACAGAATCAGGAATTCGTCAAGTCCTTTGGAAATGAGGAATTCGTCCTTATTGCCATCAAGGACGAGAGCGGGGCACGCGATCCTCGCATCGTGAAGGCTATCGGTGCCATTACCCGCGAGCTCGAGGGCCTGAGAAAGCTCGAAGAGGTAGTCAGTGTCACGAACGTAAAGCTGTTCCAGGAAAAGGGAGGAGTGTTCGGCAGTTACCCTGTTTTTCCGTCAACCGAGGATCGAGGCGGGTCCGTCGATATTGAACGCCTCGACACCATGAAGAAAGCCCTGCCGATCATGGATCTGCTCGTATCTCCCGATCTGAAGACCTGGGGAGTGCTCGTTCGGATTCAGGAGCGGTACCGGCTCGACGAGGCCACCGTCAGAGGCCTTCTCGACGAGATGAACGCCATCGTGAAGCGCCACGTGCCTTCTGGAACTACCTATCGCATGGTCGGAGCGCCGCTCCTTCGGCAAGCCATCATAAAATACAACGTGCAGACCGGGATCGTCTTCGGGATCTTGTGCATGCTGATCGGAACGGTAGTCTCGGTCTACGTCTTCAGGAGCATCAAGGTAACGGTCATCACGAACCTCATTCTGGGGGTGTGCGTGCTCTGGATTCTGGGGTTGATGGCGATGTTGGAAATCCCGCTCAACGCCACTACGGTGCTCTCGTTCGGCTTCATCCCGATCACCACGGTGGAAATCGTCATTCATATGGTGGTTCGCTATCACTTCTTTCACGAGACGGTGCAGGAGAAGATTGGTGCGCTCAAGCAAGCGGTACGGTGGCTCGCCAGACCGTGTCTCATCTGCACTGCCACTACCGCGGTGGGATTCGGCACTTTGATGGTGAGTTCGATTCCCATGGTGCGACAGCTCGGGTTCATCATGGGGGTAGGGGTCCTCCTGGCCTATGGGCTGGCCATGATTCTGACCCCTGCCTTTTTTGCTCGAATGAAAGTACTCGATCGATCTGAGAACCGCACTGTGGTCAGAGGCTGGTTGGACAACTTTCTGGGGAAACTCGAGCAGTCGATCTTCCGTTATCATCGGGTCTTCGTGCTCATAGGGCTCGGCATGACCGTCGTCCTGTTTGCCGGCACGCCGCTCGTTCGGAGCGATCCCCAGATCCTCCGTATGCTGAGCGACTCGACGCCCGTGATGAAGAATTTGAAGTTCGTGGAAGAGAATCTGACCGCGGTAAGTACGCTGGAACTGATGTTGGAAGGGAAACCGGGCGAATTCAAGGACGCGCGTGTGTGGGAGCGAGTGGCCGAACTGGACGCCAGGCTCAAAACCATCCCGGAAGTGGCCGGTACCGATTCGCTTCTCCCGTTGCTCGAGTACCTCAACGGGATTCTTGGCGGCAATGCCCAGTCGCAACAGGATCTATTTACCAACCCCGCAAAGGTCCCTCAGTTGCTGGCCCTCATATCCATGAGTCCCGAGGGGAGGCGTGTCACTCAGAGATTCCTGAACGACACTTTCGATCGGATTCACATCTCCATACGCATCCACAATTCCCCCACAGTGCCGATTGGAAGGACTATCGACCGAGTTCAAGAAGCCGCGGATGCGGTCATGAGCGGGGTAGCGAAACCCGTGGTGACCGGCGACCTCGTGGTGGTGGCCAAGCAGGCCTCAGGACTCATAACGGATCAAATCCGGGCAATGTTTCTGGCAGCAGTCGGCATCACCGCGCTCATGGTGCTCCAGCTTGGTTCGCCATTGCTGGGTTTCTTGTGTCTCATCCCGAATATCCCGCCCGTGGCCGCGGTATTCGGCATCATGGGTTGGTTCGGGATCCCGCTGGATGCGGTTACTGTGTTTGCTGCCAGTGTTGCTATCGGTCTCGCAGTGGACAATACGATTCACTATCTGACGCAACTCAAGCGGGAGATTCGCTACAACCCCGGTAAGAGCATAGAGGACTGCGTGAGCCAGGCTTACAGGCTCACGGCCCGGCAGATCTCGTCGTGGTCGACGGTGACCATGCTGGGGTTTCTGGCGCTGATCGTGTCGCCGTTCCGTCCGGTGGTTTTCTTCGGGCTTCTGGGATGCTCTTCCATTGTGGCGTGCCTGTATGGCGATCTCATATTCATTCAGTCGCTGATACTATCCTCTCCGTACATCAGGAAAGCGATAAGGAACCTTATCGACCGAGAGGCCGCAGGGTAGGGTACGCATGTTGCTGAACCTGAAGTTTGTCCCCAAATAGGTGTTGCGTGATGGGGGGTGCCACTGCTGGCTTGCCCAGCAGTGCATGCTCGGGAAACACTGCTGGGCAAGCCAGCAGTGGCACGCTTTGAAAGATAACAGAACGGTTTCCTTTTCGCGGGTCATGCAATTAATGCCTCCTTCGAAGCGTTCCGTCAGGACCGGCGGTCACAACTTTCAGCAACTCCTATTGAGGAAAAGCTTGCCGCTGCTTCAGGTTTTCGATTGACACAACCCCCTCGCTCGGTTACTGTTTTTGCTATCCATTCACGCGTAAGACGTCTCTGCCGCCAAGGACAGGCAAGTCGCCGGAAGGCAGAACGTCACGCGGCCCGTGGGGGTGGCAGCTCCCCCGTACCAGTACCGCCGAGTGTTCCCCGTCAACGAGGGCACGGTATGTCGATCGTGTAGCTGCTCAGATTCACGCTACCACCAGGTGATAGAGAGAAGATCGGATCCCTCGACAGGGGTGCGCGGCCGCAACCATCTCCGAGAGCATCGACCCACCGGTCACCAGTTCGCCGAGCCCAAGAAGCGTCGTACCATTCCAAAGGGAATGCAGATCGAAGGACGATACGCCATGGCCGAAAAAAAGGACAGTCGCTCAGCCACCCGGAGCAAGCAGCCGGCCACGCGCAAGGGCGCAAGTGCTCCTCGACGCAAGGGACCGGCCGCACCAATCGCGCGGAACGACGCGCCTTCCAAGCAACCTTCGGCGCGGGCCATCGATTTCCCCATCGTCGGAATTGGCGCTTCCGCGGGCGGCCTCGACGCGTTCGAGCAATTCTTCAACAACATGCCACCCGATTCCGGCATGGCTTTTGTCATCGTGCAACATTTGGACCCCACCCACAAGAGCATCCTGACAGACCTTCTGAGGTCGTATACGAGGATGGCGGTCAGGGAGGTTCAAGAGGGTATGACGGTGGAACCCAATTCGGTATACGTCATACCCCCGAATTGTGACATGGCCCTGTTGCACGGGCTACTCCATCTCATGGAGCCAACGGCCCCACGGGGGCTGCGTCAGCCCATTGACTTCTTCTTTCGATCGCTGTCTGAAGACCTGAAGGAAAAGGCCATCTGCGTGGTGTTTTCGGGCACCGGCACGGAAGGGGCGCTCGGCCTGAGGGCAATAAAGGGTCAGGGGGGCATGGTGATGGTTCAGGACCCCCTGACGGCGAAATACGATGGTATGCCGAGGAGCGCCATCGGCACCGGTCTGGTCGACTTTGTATTGCCCCCGGACAAGATGCCGGAACAACTGATTGCGTACGCACGGCACCCGTTCACCAAGGAAGCCGGCAAAGCCCCTGAAGTGGAGCCGGAATCCACGAATGCCCTCCAGAAGGTCTTGATCCTGATACGCTCTCGAACCGGAGTTGACTTCTCGCTGTACAAGCAGAGCACCATAATCCGCCGGATAGAAAGACGGATCGCGATCCATGAGATCGCCAATATGGCCGACTACCTGCGATACCTGCAGAAGTATCCAGAAGAAGTGGACACGCTGTTCAAGGAGATTCTTATAGGCGTCACCAATTTCTTCAGGGATCCGGAGGCGTTCGATTGCCTGAAGAAGAAGGTGATGGCCTCGTTGTTCGAGGAAAAGAAAGACGAATCGAGTACCCTGCGCGTGTGGGTGCCCGGCTGTTCCACCGGTGAAGAAGCGTATTCCCTGGCGATATTGCTTCTGGAGTTTATGGAGCAGAACAAACGCGACGTAAAAATCCAGATCTTTGCGACCGACATTGACAGCGCGGCCATCGAGACGGCTCGCGCGGGCGTATACCCGTTCGGCATCGGTGTCGACGTTGGCGACGACCGCCTGCACCGATTCTTCGCAAAGCACGACAACGCCTACCGTGTGAAGAAGACCGTGCGCGACATGGTAGTGTTCGCTACGCAGAACGTCATTACCGATCCGCCGTTCTCCAAAATGGATCTCATCAGTTGCAGGAACCTCCTCATCTACCTGGGGACGGAACTCCAGAAAAAGGTGCTCCCCATTTTTCACTACGCGCTGGCCAAGTCCGGTTTTCTCTTTCTGGGGACATCGGAAACGGTCGGTGAGTTCTCGGATCTCTTCGCCTCGATAGACCGAAAGTGGAAGGTATTCCAGAAGAAGGATGTCCAGGTCGCCGGCGCCATACAAGTGGAGATTGCCACTGCATTACAGCCGGCCCACCTCGATGCATTGGCGGAGGCTCGAGGCGCGAGGCCCATGCTTCGGCTTTCGAACCAGGAACTTGTGGAGCGGGCTCTCCTGGATGCCTACGCCGCCGCGGGAGTCCTGGTCAACGAGAAGTCCGACATCCTGTTCTTTCATGGCTCAACGGAAAAGTTCCTGCATCCTCCCGTAGGAGAGGCCCATTTCAATGCCCTGGCCATGGCAAAGGAAGGGCTCAAGCTGGAGCTGGCCAACGCGGCCAGGAAAGCCATGGCGCTCAAAGAGACGGTGAGGCACGACCGTGTCCGGGTGCGGGCCGATGGCAGGGACTTTCTGATCAACATCATCGTGAGGCCTATTTGGGAACCGCCATCCAAACGGGGATTGTACATGATCATCTTCGAGGAGGTTCTGACGCCCGCGCCCGAAGAAGCACGCAGGGTCGCGGTCGATCTCGACCAGGAAGGCGCTGCGGGAAGGATCAGAGAGCTGCAGCACGAGCTGGGCTCTACGAAAGAGTATTTGCAGACCACCATCGAGGAACTGGAAACATCCAACGAAGAGTTGAAGTCGACCAACGAGGAGCTGCAATCCGCCAACGAAGAACTGCAGAGCACCAACGAGGAATTGGAAACCTCCAAAGAAGAGCAACAGTCGGTCAACGAAGAGTTGGTGACCGTCAATTCCGAGCTTCAGCAGAAAATCGATGCGCTGTCCAAAGCCAACGACGATATGAACAATCTCCTCGCGGCCACGCAGATTGGGACCATCTTCCTGGACACCAAGCTCAACATTCAGCGGTTCACCCCTCCGGTCAAGCACATCATCAATCTGATCGACGCGGACGTCGGGCGCCCGGTACGTCACATTGTCCACAATCTCCGATACGACCACCTCGTGGAAGACGTGGAGGAAGTTCTGAACTCCTTGCATTCCAAGGAGATAGAGCTCCAGGCCACGACCGGAAACTGGTACTCGACGCGAATCCTCCCGTACCGGACCACCCGGAACGTCATAGAAGGGATCGTGGTCACCTTTGTGGACATATCGGCGCGCATGCGAGCAGAGAAAGAGCTGCGGGAGAGCGAGCAACGCTATCGGAAAATAGGCGAGCTGGTCTCGTCGGTCTGGATTTCTGCCCC
>JACRDG010000035.1 GCA_016218715.1 Desulfomonile tiedjei
CAAGGAACTCGTACGTCGAGGGGCATTCCGCGAAGACCTCTACTACCGGCTCCACGTTATACCTATCCATGTTCCGCCGTTGAGGGACCGGCGGGAAGACATCGCGGCTCTCGTCACGAACGTCATGGAAAAGTTCCGCCAGTCCAACAGCCTCCACAAGCGCATGGAACCGGAAGTCCTGGATCACCTGATGCGGTACGACTTCCCCGGAAACGTCAGGGAGCTGATCAACCTGGTGGAACGGATGGTCGTGATGAGCGAGGGGCCCGTGATTTCGTACGCCGACCTTCCCGGCGAACTCAAGAAGACGTCCCATGCAGCTTTGGATCGGTACACGGACGGTTTGAGCCTCAAAGAGGCGGTGGCGGTGGCCGAAGCCCGGATAATCACGGCAGCGATACGACGATGGGGTGGAGTGAGCGGTGCGGCACGCGCGTTATGCATCCATCCCACGACGCTGTGGCGCAAGATGGTTCGGCTGGGTCTGCACGGAAAGACTGCAAAAGAGCAAGACCATTGCAATAATGCAACTTACCCCTAGACATCCCATCCACGCTTGGTGGGAACGGGTTTGCTCGCAGGCTTCGAAGGTTCTGTATTGCATAAATGCACTGTGTCTGCGAGCGAGCCTCGGCCCTGCGGCTCATTGGCTACCGTGAATCCATGCCCCTGAAAAGTGGCACGATTCATGCTACGCTCGGCATGGTATGGCGAATCACGCGCGAGATGCGACCGTAGTCGGAAGATTCTCAAAATCCGTGGCGATTGCCGGAATCGTGTCCTGATCAGAATCGCGCCTTGTCTCTTTCCGAAAGGGGGGCCAAATGCTGTGGTTTAGGCTCTTTCCAAGGAGAGGCAGGGAGGGTCTTTGCGGGTTTCCCGAACACTGAATCGGGGACATTATTTCTTGGCATTCACCCGAGCAACGCTGGCCCGGTGTGCAGTCCGAGACGGGGCATGACCGAGTGCCGCGACTTGTTGGGCTCATCAGGTCGGCATGGAGGAGGGGAAGCCAATGCCATCGCAGATCTCGAGGAGAAACTTTTTGACGCTCGCCGGTGCGGCGGCGCTGTCAGTAGGGGCCCTTGCCGCCCCCACAGGCAGCCGTGCGCAGAGCGGGAAAACTTCACCTGCTCCGGCCGCTGATGTGGCCGCGTACGCATTCCTTTGCGGGATATTGAAGACCCAAACGCAATACATGCTGAAGGACACGCGTGTCGGGACCCCCTTCGACATCCCGGTTACTTTCTTTGTCGTCAAACACGGCAAGGATTGGGTGGCATTCGACACAGGGAACAACGCCATGGTTGCCAAGGACCCGGTCGCATACTGGGGAGAGCCGGTCACTAAGGCGTATTATCCCGTGATGAAGGACTACGAAGAATTCCACGTTCAGATCAAGAAGCTCGGTATTGCGCCGAAGGATCTCAAGGCAGTCATCCTGAGTCACGGACACCTCGATCACGCCGGCGCCATCGACAACTTGAAGGGAACGGACGTTCCGATTTACCTTCAGCAGAAGGAAATAGAGATCATCAAGAAGGCGGTAGCCGATGGGAAAAAGACGGCGTACATTCCTGAGGATTTCAAGGTCATGGATCAGTTGAACATCAAAGGGGTGGACGGGGTATTCGACCTGTTCGGCGACCAGACCGTCGTGGCTTTTCCCACACCGGGCCATACCGAGGGGCATCAATCGCTTCTGGTGAAGCAGAGCAAAGGCCATCCCTTGGTCCTTGCGGCCGATGCCATGTATACGCTGGAAAACATGCAAGATGCAATTCCGCCGGGGCTGGCATGGGACGTTCCCAGGTCGGTACAGGCCTTATACGCGTTTAAAGCCATGAAGTACATTGGGGCCGAGATCGTGCCGTCTCACGACCCGGATTACTGGAAAACCAAACCTGTCGGATCGAAAGTTTTCGAGGCCTAGAATGGCGCGGGGAAAGCGAAAGCTCTCCCCTGCCTCTTTCCAAGGTGGCGGGCACTGGGTCGTTCCTGGCATCCATCCCGTCGCCTCCAGAGATTCTCGGGAAAAAAGGAGGAGCAGTATGTTGAAGCTCAGGTCGGGTGTCATAGTTCTCTTGGTTCTGTGTACTCTTGTTCTCGCGCCCTTGGCCGTGATGGCTCAGGAAAAGGTTATCAAAATCGGAGCGATGTATCCTATGACCGGACGTGCGGGTCTGTACGGTCTGGACTCGGTGGACGCTGCCGAAATGGCCATTGCCGAGATCAACGGCAAAGGAGGCGTGGCCGGATACAAGCTCGAGCTGATCAACACTGACAGCAAAGCCAAGCCGGATTATTCCGTGATGGTTGCCAAGCGGTACATCGAACAGGACAAGGTCCACTTCCTCTTCGGCGTGGTGAGCAGCGCGGTGGGTCTGGCGGTGACCGAGGTGTCCAAACAGTCAAAGAAGATCTTCATCGGGACCGACCATGCGTCCACGCAGCTCACGGCGGATAAGTTCCAGCCGTACTATTTTCGCGTCTCCAACAACACATTCCAGTCCATGGCAGCGGGCGCGCTCTATCTGAAGGAATTGGCTCAGACCAAACCCTGGTCCACGATTGCGTACGTAGGTCCTGACTATGCGTACGGACACGACCAATGGAATGAGCTGAAGTTCAACCTCGACAGATTCGGCGTGAAATACAAAATCGTCGGTGAGTATTGGCCCAAGCTTTTTGCTCCCGATTATACCGCGTTTATTACCTCGATCATAAAGGACAAACCCGACATCCTTATCTCCGGTTTGTGGGGCGGTGACTCCGTGGCGTTTATCAAGCAGGCCACTCCGTACGGATTGTTTGAGAAAGTGCTGTTCTGCTCGCCCGACGCGGGTGGAAACTATGAGGTTATGAGCGCGACCGGAGCTGAGCTGCCTCTGGGCCTGGTACTGAGTGCCCGCCACCACAATAACTGGCCGGAGACCGCGGCGAACAAGGAATACGTCAAAAAATTCTTCACCCGCACCGGTCGTTATCCGACGTACGCGGCCGAAGGGGCGTACGCGGGTATTCTGGCCATCGCCCAGGCCGTTGAAAAGGTGGGTAATCCGACTGATACCGAAGCCCTCGTCAAGGCCCTGGAAGGCATGAAGATCAAGCTGCCGGAGGATCCCGACGACTTCACGTCGTACATCGATCCTGCGACGCATCAGATCGTGCAGGTGCAGGCCATCGGGGTTACCGTTGCTAATGACCAGTTTCCGCCCGCGAAGCGCATGCTAGGGAACTGGAAGGTCTATAAAGCGGAGGACCTGTTGCCGCCGAAGGACTTCAGCGAGAAGAAGAAATAGGCTAGGCTTTAAGGGGCCCGTTCTGCAAAGACCCGGCCCCTTTTCGGGCTCTTCCAGGGTGCGACAGCCATCTGTCCGACGTATCTGTCAGCCCCCTATTTCGAGGAGACGCGCCCACATGGACGTATCGTTCATCGCAGTACAGCTCTTGAGCGGCCTTACCATGGCCACGCTGCTGTTCCTGGTGGCAAGCGGCCTGACCCTGATTTTCGGTGTGGGGAACGTGTTCAACTTCGCCCACGGGTCATTCTACATGTTGGGCGCGTACCTTGCCTATCAGACAGTCTCGGCCTGGCACGGCAATTTCTGGGTGGCCGCACTGGTGGCAGCCATTGGAGCGGGGATCCTGGGGATGATGGCCGAATTCCTCTTCTTGCGGCGCATCTACGGCCGCGCGGAAGAGGGTGGCTTTCAGATCCTCCTGACCTATTCGTTTATCCTTGTGATCGACGACCTGGTGAAAATGATCTGGGGGACGGAATACAAGTCGCTCCTGAGACCGGCTGGTTTCCAGGGATCGATTACCGCGGCCGGCGTGACCATGCCTACGTACAATCTGGCCATCATCGGGATTGGATTGCTTATCGCCGTACTTGCCTGGTGGATACTGGCGAGAACCCGACCCGGTCGGGTGGCTCGCGCCACAGCCTTGGATCGCGAAATGCTCGGTGCCATGGGTGTAAACGTCCCGAGGACCATGACCTTGGTGTTCGGGATTGCAACCGCTCTGGGTGGGTTCGCAGGAGCTTTGGCAGCGCCGCTGCGGTCGGTCACTCCGGGAGCAGGCATCGAAGTGATCATTGACTCCCTCATCGTGGTCGTCATTGGCGGTATGGGACACTTCTGGGGAGCATGGCTGGGTGCCTTGCTTCTCGGAGAGGTTAACTCGTTCGCCGTGGCCATCGTGCCCGAGTGGGCTTCCGTAGTGAGCTATGTTGTCATGGTCTTATGCCTGATCTTTAAGCCTGAGGGGTTGTTCGCTCCTCGTCAAGTCAGGAAGGCTTAGCCATGGAACGGGACACCGATCTCAAGCAAGCCGTTCTTTGGCTGGTTGTCTTCGCCGCCTTCGCTTTGGTGCCTGTGGCGACTGCATCCAAGTACCACCTGTTGCTGGCAGCTCACATTCTCCTGTGGGGCCTGTTCGCGGTGGCTTTCAACATGCTGTGGGGCGTAACCGGCATGCTCTCGTTCGGACAGGCGCTGTACTTCGGCCTGGGAGCCTATTCCGTGGGGCTTATGGTGAAGCATGTGGGGCCCGGGTGGTTTCTGCCCGGATTGGGATTGGGCCTGGTATGTTCGGTGATCCTTTCCCTGGCGGTGGGACTCTTGATCATTCGGGTGAGCGGCGTCTTTTTCACGGTGTTGACGTTGGCGTTCGGCCAGCTCGCGTGGCAGATCACATTTCGGTGGTACCATTTCACCGGGGGCGATGACGGGGTTCAGGGCATTATTCCTCCCGGCATCCTCGGCAATGGCCTCGTCTACTACTATTTCATTTTGATCCTGGTGGCTTTGGCCATCTGGCTGATGCACCGGCTCTCGCAGTCTCCCATGGGGGTCCTGCTTCGTTGTGTACGCCAGAATCCCAGCCGCGTTCCGTTCCTGGGACAGAGCGTGCGGTTCAGCCAGCTCCGGATCTACGTCGTCTCGTCTTTTTTTGCTGCGCTGGCAGGCAGTCTGATGGCAGGCGCGGACAACTCCATTCACACCGACATGCTGTACTGGACCACATCGGGAGAAGTGATCCTCATGTCGGTCCTGGGAGGCATCGGCCAGTTTTTCGGACCGTTCATCGGCGCTGGTGTCCTTATCGTGCTTCAAGATGTGATGGGGGCGAAGACCGAGTACTGGCCCCTGATGATCGGCATCGTGATGATGGTGATGGTACTGCTCTTGCCGAGAGGGCTCGTGGGCGAGTTCCAGGCACTCAGGGTTCGCCTGAAGTCCCTTGTTGCATCACGCTGAGGTTAGCATGGAGTGCATACTGAAACTGGATGGATTGGAGAAAGCCTTTGGAGGCCTCCGGGTAACGGCGTCCGTGAGCTTCTCCGTGAAAGAAGGCGAGCTCTCGGCCATCATCGGTCCCAACGGCGCGGGCAAGACCACCTTGTTTAACCAAATTACCGGTCATTTGCTGCCGGATAGGGGAAAGATCACCTTCGTGGGCGAGGATATAACCGGCTTGAGCCCGCAACAGATCGTGAAGCGCGGCATGGGCCGCGCATTTCAGATAACTTCCATCTTTCCCGAAGAAACCGTTCTGGAAAATGTGCGGATGGCCTGCCTATCGCGACGCGATGAGGCACTCAGCTACTTCAGGCCAGTCCACCGATTCAAGGAAGCCACGGATCAGGCTTTTGCGATTCTCGAGAGCCTCGGCCTCCATCAACAGGCGGACCGGCCGGCGTTTGAACTGGCTCACGGTGACCAGAAGCTTCTCGATATCGGCATGGCCCTTGGGTTGGAGCCCAAGTTGCTGCTCCTGGACGAGCCGACCGCCGGTATGTCTCCCGATGAGCGGCAATTGACGCGGGATCTGATCAGGAGGATGTGGAAAGAATTCAACCTGACGCTGATCTTCATAGAGCACGATATGGACACGGTTTTCGGCATCGCGCAGACCGTGAGGGTCTTGCAACTGGGTGCCTTGCTCGCAGAAGGAACGCCGGATCAAATTCGCAGCAACCCCCAAGTGATCACCGCTTACCTGGGAGAGGATCTCGCATGACCGTCATCCTGGAGGCCCAATCTCTCAACACTTTCTATGGCCACAGTCACATTCTGTTCGACGTGGGGTTCTCGGTGGCACAAGGTGACACGGTCTGCCTGATGGGCAGGAACGGAGCCGGCAAGACCACCACGCTCCGTTCGATCATGGGGCTCTCCATGCCACGGTCGGGGTCCGTGGTGTTCAACGGAGTTGACTGTACCAGACTCCCCTCTTTCAAGAGGGCGAGGCTCGGTCTCGGCTTCGTCCCAGAAGACCGGCGAATACTCGGACCGTTCACCGTGCGCGACAATCTCGTGCTGGGCAAAGTACCGGGGCGAAAAGGCCGCTGGACCCTGGAAACGGTTCTGGACCAATTCCCGGCGCTGAAGCACCTCTTGGACCGGCCGGGGGGAACTCTGTCCGGCGGAGAGCAGCAGTTGCTTACCATCGCACGGGCATTGATGGGAAATCCCGAGGTGCTCCTTTTGGACGAGCCTACTGAAGGGCTTGCACCGGTGGTGGTGTCGGTGCTGCGGGATCTGGTGATGAGCCTGAAGGGCGCCGAGACGACCATCCTCCTGTCAGAACAGAACATCCGGTTCGCCATGACCGTGTCCGATCACGTCGTGGTCATAGACAAAGGCCACGTGGTCTTCACCGGGAGCATGGAGAAGTTCAAGGAAGAATCGGCCGTGCAGAAGAAGTATCTGGCAGTATGACACTGCCCATCTAACGTGGGACTTATGTGAAGAGGTAAAGCCCAATGGACGGAATACGACTCTTGCAGACTACACCTCGAATTGTCATGGGACCGGGCTCGTTGGTGCGCATCGGAGAAGAGGTGAAACGATTGGGCGCGACCAGAGTCATGATTGTCACGGATCCCGGGCTGGTGAAGACGGGCATCGTGGATCGGGTGGAAGAATTGTTGGCTTCGGCTCCCCTGTCGGTGAGCCGCTTTGATAAGGTGGAAGCGGACCCGCCTTACGAGCTGGCTTCCCAGGCTGCGGTCTGCGCCAAGGACGCGGGAGCGGACCTCATCCTCGGCATCGGCGGCGGCTCTTCTCTGGACATTGCCAAAGTGGCTGCTATCCTGGTTACGAATGCCGATCCGGTGTCCGCGTACTTCGGCATTGACATGGTTCCCAGAAAGGGACTTCCGACCGTACTGATTCCGACGACTGCGGGGACCGGAAGCGAAGTGACGCCCATCGCAATCCTGTCCGATCATACGGAGAAACTGAAGAAAGGGATCGTCAGTCCGTTTCTGTTCCCGGATGTGGCCGTGCTGGACCCGGAGCTGACTCTCGGACTCCCTCCCAAGGTCACCGCCGCGACGGGAATGGATGCGCTTATCCACGCGGTGGAAGCATACACCTCGAAGAATGCATCTCAGATAACCGACATGTTCGCGCTGGAGGCGATGAGATTGATCTTCGAGAACATCCGTACCGCCTACGCCAATGGCTCAAACCTGCCGGCCAGAGCGGCGATGCTCGAAGGAAGTCTCCTGGCTGGCATGGCCTTTGCCAATGCGGGAGTCACGGCTGTCCATGCCTTCGCGTATCCCATCGGCGCGGAATTCCACATCCCTCACGGTGTGGCCAACAGCATGATGCTGGGGCCCGTGATGGAATTCAACATGCTCGGTAATCTCGACAAGTTCGCCCGCATGGCCGAGGTGTTCGGCGAGGACGTTGTGGGCCTTGCCCGGCGCGACGCGGCCGACGTTGCCGTGCAGGCGCTGAAGACCCTGGCTGAAGATCTCAGGATTCCGAGCCACCTCAGTGATTTCGGAGTCAAAGAGGAACATATCCCGACTCTGGCTGAAGGAGTCATGAAAGTCACCCGGCTCCTCGCTAATAACCCCCGGGAGCTGACGCTGCAAGACGCAGAAGAAATCTACCGCCGGGTTTTGTAAGGAGTCGGCAAGGAGCCGCTTAGGGGTGAAAGCGGGCTCCACCAATTTCTCCATAGATGCAAATGCAAAGGTGCCGCTCGCGCAGGTCGCCGCGAGGAAGAGGATCACGAGCCATGTTTGGTTTCTGCAATATGGTGCTCCGCGTCAATGCGACAGAGAAGTTCTTTGATCTTAAGCTCATATCCGATGGGATGCTCAGCCGAACTCTGGGAGGAAAAGGACTGGCGACACGACTTCTCCTCAATCACAACCCTCCGAAGGTCGATCCGCTGTCCCCGGAAAACCACCTGATCTTCGCAGCCGGCCCAGTGGCAGGAACCCCGATCTGGGGCTCGTGCCGACACGGGGTTTACACAAAGTCGCCCCAGACCGGTTACTATTCCGAGTCCTATTCCGGAGGTAAGGTCGCTGAATACATGGCAGCGACGAGCTTCGACGCGGTGATGATCCACGGGGCAAGCGCCGAGCCGGTTTGGTTGGAGATAGCCGAGGATACCGTGCATTTCCATGCTGCCGCAGATCTTTGGGGTCTGGAAACCTATGAGGCCGAGCGCCGCATCAAGGAGTGGATCAAAGAAAATCGGCCCGCGGCGAAGAACTGCGGAGCCGTGGTCATCGGGCCTGGAGGAGAGAACCTCGTCAGCTTTGCCGTCATCGAGAACGATCTGTGGCGATGCGCCGGCCGCACCGGAGTCGGCGCGGTCATGGGGTCGAAAAAGATCAAAGGAGTCGCTTTCTGGGGCAATCGAAAGAAGGAGCTGGCCGATCCGGAATTGGTGAAATCATTCGCTCGTGATCTGGCGCAGCGAGCCAAGGAAAACCCCGGCGTCAAGGCATACAAGAGTTTGGGTACGCCCATGATGGTGGACATCATGAGCAACGTGGGCAGTTTCCCCACGCGGTACTGGCGGAAAGGGAAGGCGGAGCACCAGGAACAAATCAACGCAGCCGCGCTCCACAAGCGTTGCGACGTGCAGCCTCATGCTTGTCTCCGATGCTTTATCGCTTGCGGGCGTATGTCAACCGTCAAGGAAGGCCGGCACAAGGGGCTCAAGATTGAGGGCCCCGAATATGAGACCATCTATGCCTTTGGTGGGCTCTGCGAAGTGGATTCCATCGAGGAGATCGCTTACCTCAATGATGTCTGCGACCGTCTCGGCATTGACACTATCAGCGCGGGAAACCTCGTGGCTCTGACCATTGAGGCCTCACGCCAGGGCAAGACCGATTACCGGATCGACTATGGCCAGGTCGATCGGATCGCGTCGCTCCTCGAAGACATCGCTTTCCAAAGGGGCATTGGCAAGGTTCTTGCCCGCGGAATCAAGTACGCGGCTGCAGAACTGGACATGGCCGACCAGGCCATTCACGTCAAGGGCCTCGAGCCTGCCGGATATGACCCGCGAGTGCTCAAAGGGATGGGGCTCTCCTATGGCACCAGCGATCGCGGTGCATGCCACTTGCGGACCACTTTCTACAAACCTGAGCTTGCCAAGATGATCGACCCCGATCAAATCGAGGGAAAAGCAGAAATGCTGGCCGAGTGGGAAGATCGTCTCACGATTTTTGACACGCTCGTGTTGTGCAGATTCTACCGGGACCTGTACCAGTGGGAGGACCTGTCCGTCATGATCAAAGGCGTCACCGGTCTCGAACTGGACAGAGAGGCCATGAGAGCCATTGCCGGCAGCATTGCGGACGACACCAGACGATTCAACTTGAGGGAAGGGCTTGATCCGGCAGAAGATCGCCTGCCGAAAAGATTCTACACTGAGGCTCTCCCTGAAACCGGGAAGATAATCTCCGAAGAGGACATGGAGCGACTCCTGAAAGACTACTACCGGGTCCGCGGCTGGGACGAGCAAGGACGGCCCCCAGCCGAGGACTAGTACAGTCTCTCTCCTCTTTAGGCCATGGGGGTTTCCTGCCCATCGTCTACAGCCGCCTCGCGTACCACAAGGTTTGGACAACGGGGACCAACAGCGATAGGAAAGCGATCTTGGCAACGGTTAGCACGTGCTGGGGATCGAGGTAGAGGGAAACGATCCCGACAGCCATGATCACCACGGACCAGCACATCAGCGCCTTGGCTCCGTATCGGTTGATCGCGTACCAATTCTCCTCGGATTCAAACGCCTTCCCAATACGAAAGCCGTAGAAATAGTTCATCTTGATTTTGCCGAGAAAGAGCGGGATGCTCACTCCGATGAGTATGAACCCGAGGCAAACGAGAGTGACGGCAGTTTTAGCGTTCACAGTTTCCATGAAGCACGCTTCCCCGAATTAGTTGAGGCTGCTGAGCGAGTCTGCCCGTGATGTCCCCTCAAGAACAAGAGAAGTCTGAGAACTCTCAGAACTCACCGCGAGCAGCGCTGCAATGGGCCGAACGGACGTCCCTGCACCAGGTCCGAGAATTGCCTTGCCAGGATTAGGAACTGTCTCCCCAAACCCTTGGGAGGTGAAACCATGCATGGCAGCGTTCACCGGGGTTGACTGACGAGTTCTTCGGCCAGCGAGCGCTTGATAAGGCCCCTGATGGGAGCAAACGTCAGGATCATGGATTGCATGAAGATCAGGTCACCAAAGATGCCCATGAAAACCGCCGACGAGATAAGTATCCCAAAATGATACGCGGCCTGGAACGGTGTAACAAGGAGCGTGAGAAATCCCAGCACCGTTACGAGTGACCACGACATCATGGGGCGC
>JACRDG010000040.1 GCA_016218715.1 Desulfomonile tiedjei
CCAGATCACGGGTGCCCCCGGCCACGCGCAGGCCACCGGAGCAGCAGCGGCGCCAAGCGTCCCCACGAGCTACGACCACGTCTTCAACGAGGACTTGAACGTGGTCCTCATCTCCAATCAACTGGCTGACGTGCAGACCATCTCCGACGCTGCGGCCGCCAATGCGAAGGTGATCGTGTACGACGCGCAGCACGACAACCTGAGCACCATTAGCGCCCAGCTCCAGGACCTGGTGAACTCCACCGGGCACAAGATCGATAACCTCGCGATCGTGGGGCATGGATCGGCCGGCGTACTCTCCCTGGGCACAGACCAGATCATGTACTCCAGCCTCACCCAGTTTGAGGGGACATTCCAGGCGCTCTCGGCCAGTTTGAGCGAAGACGCGCAGATTCAATTCTACGGCTGCTCTCTGGCCGCTGACGCCTCCGGGAAGGCCCTGGTGGACAGCATTGCGACCTTCAGCTCGGCTGATGTCTTTGCAAGCACTGACACCACCGGCGGGAACGCGCATGACTGGACCCTGGAATACGCGTCGAACTCGACCGTGGCGATGCACACCCTGTTGAACGCGGACGCGCTCGCCGCGGACAACACGCCGCTGGCCGGCGCTTCGGTTCTCAAATACCTTTCCACGGACTCGACGAGCAGTCCCACCAACTACGTGACGATCGGAACCAAGGTCTACTTCGCTGCCGACGATCAGGCACACGGAAAAGAAATCTGGGTGTATGACACGGTAGCCCGCACGACCAGTTTGTTGTACGACCTCAACGCGACGAACTATTCCAGCATAAACGCAACAAGTATCCAGAGCAACCCTCTGTACTTGACCGTTGTCACCAACCCTGGCGACGGACATCAGGTGTTGTTCTTCTCCGCCACTGATACTGGCATAGTGGCTCAAGCGGGTCAACACGGCCAGGAACTCTGGATGTACGACCCTGCTTCAGGCCAACCCCCTCAGTTGGTCGAGGACATCTACAGCGCCACTCCCAGCTCGAGCAGCAGTCCCGCTTCACTCGTGGATGTCAATGGCGCCCTGTACTTCACCGCTAACGACGGAACGGGGGTTGCCCTATGGAAGAGCACTGACGGAACGGCCGCGAACACCGTAAAGGAGACCAACACACTAGGCCTCACTGCGCCGGCGAACCTGACCAACGTCAACGGGACCCTCTTCTTCACCGGCACTACAACGGCCACCGGCACCGAGCTGTTCAAAGTTAATGCCGGCGGCAGTATAGAACTCGTCAAGAATTTCAATGGTACGGCCACTGCAAGCAGTCCCGCTTCGTTAACCAACGTCAATGGCACCCTGTACTTAACGGCCAATGATGGAACGGGCGTAGCCCTCTGGATGAGCACCGACGGCACCCCCGCAAACACGACAAAGGTTACCAACACACTGGGCCTCACTGCTCCGGCGAACTTGACCAACGTCAATGGGACCCTTATGTTTACCGGGACTACGACGGCCACCGGCACCGAGCTGTTCAAAGTTAATGCCGGCGGCAGTATAGAACTTGCCAAGGACTTTAATGGTACGGCCACTGCAAGCAGTCCCGCTTCGTTGACCAACGTGAACGGCACCCTGTACTTGACGGCCAATGATGGGACGGGGATCGCCCTTTGGAAGAGTACTGACGGCACCCCGGCAAACACCACAAAAGTTGCCAACACCGCTGGCGTGACCGCCTTCGCGAGTCTGGCCAACATCAACGGCACGCTCTTCTTCGCAGGGACAAGTGCAGCGACAGGCTCGGAGCTTTATAAGGTCGACGCTACCAATGGTGTCACCCTCGTGCAGGATATATACAGCGGCACGTCAGCCAGCGGTCCCAGTGCCTTGACGGACATCGGGGGCGGCAAGCTGGTCTTTACGGCCAATGGCTGGTCGGGAGCCTTCGATGCCGGAGCCACCGGGAACGAGCCCTGGGTATACGATCCGGCAGGCGGGGCGACGCTACTGAAAGACATCATGATCTCCCACCAAGGCCTGAATGGCGGCGACCCGGCAGCGCCGGTTAACGTCAACGGTACCATTTACTGGATTCAGACGATAGACAGTGTGCACGGGGCCAAGTTGATGAGATACGATGGCACCACCACATCGGTTGTTCCCGGCGTCACCCCGGATTCTGGCCGTCCACTGACGAACGTGAATGGGACTCTGTTTTTCAACGGGAATGACGGGGTCCACGGAAGTGGGCTCATGATCATCGATGCGAACGGCAATCCGCAATTTGTGGCTGCGGGGAATAGCGTTAAGTTGGCCACCGCGGCAGAGAACATTCTCTATTATACCACGTGGAGTGACAGCCTGCTGCATCAGAGTAACGGCACAGCAGCAGGAACCATCACGGTCAGCGGCCCTGCCGGATTCTCCATCGGCGGAATGACTCCCCAGATGACCAACGTCAATGGAACGATGTATTTCAACGCGTACACCTCGACATCGGGCTGGGAGCTGTTCCAGACTAACGGCAACGGGACGGCCACCATGGTCGCGGATATTAACCCAGGATTGGGAGCTGGAAGCAACATACTCAATATGACCAACGTGAACGGCACTCTGTTCTTCTCAGCGCTCACTTCAGCGAACGGCCAGGAGCTTTATAAGTTTGATCCCACTACAGACACTGCGCCCGTGCTCATAGACATCAGCACCGGTACCGGTTCGAGTAGTCCTTCTAACTTCATCAATGTGAACAACACGCTGTACTTCACTGCGACTGACGGTACCTCTGGCATCGAGTTGTACACGACCGACGGTCTCACTGCGACCAGGGTCGCAGACATCAACCCGGGCGCTGGGAACAGCAATCCGACGCAATTGACCAATGTGAACGGTACCACCTATTTTGTGGCTACTGATGCAACAGGAAGCGGCCTATGGCAGACTGACGGCACGACGACCACAAAGGTCACCAACACTCCTGCTCTCACGGGCTTCTCAACCCTGTTCAATGCGAATGGAACCCTCTTGTTCATGGGGTACAACGCCACGACCGGCCAGGAGCTCTACAAGGTCGATCCTACGAACGGGGTAACGCTGGTCCAAGACATTTACACCGGGGCAACGGGTAGCAATCCCTCCGGCTTCACGCTTCTCGACGGGATCACCTATTTCAAGGCAACAGACGCGACGAGCGGTACGGAGCTGTGGCAGTACAACGGGACGAGCGCCGGGCTGGTTCAAGACCTCTATCAGGGGCCTTATGCCCACGGCAATCCAACCTACCTGACGGCCGGTAACAACGCGGTGTTCTTCAGAGCAGCAGCCGTCGGCGGGGGCAGCATCTACGGGGACCAAATATGGAAAGTTGACGGCGCCGGCACCAACGATCTTCCGACCGCCACGAACCTGAGCCAGGCTGTGACAATGGAGGAAGATTCCGGATCCGTTGGCCTGACGCCCATAGTGGTTGGCGATGCAGACGGTGACACGATCACGGCCACTCTGTCGCTCGGCACTCCTTCCTCTGGTGCTCTCTCTGTCAGCGGTGGAGCGACCTACAATCCGATTACAGGCTTCTGGAGCATCACTGGTGATGCGACGACAGTGAGCACTGCACTGGCGGCTGTGACGTTCACCCCGGTTGCAGACTGGAACGGAACGGTCAACATCATCACCCACGTGCAGGATGCCAAGGGTACCAGTCCCATGAATGGACTCGCCACGATCACGGTGACGCCCGTGAACGATGCAGCCTCAGCCAACGCGGCGTCGGTCGCCCTGAACGAGGACCCGGGGGCTCCTGTTGCGGTGGTATTGAGCGGCAACCCCGGTCCTGCCAACGAGCAGGGTCAGATCCTGAGCTATACGCTCGATCTGACCGGCATGAGCGGGAAGCTGTTCAGCGATGCCGGCGGTCTCAACCAGTTGGCACAAGGGGCCACGGTGACTGCCGGTGCGCAGGGCCAGACTCCGGTGACGGTCTATTACCTCCCTGATGCGGACTACGCGGGTCCGACGAGCTTCTCGTACACCGCCAGCGACGACGGCGGCACGCCGGTTCAGGGGACGAGCACTCCTGCTGCGGTGACGGTCGGCGTGGCCGCGGTGAACGATGCGCCCGCGCATGTCAACATCCCGGCAGGGGTGCTGACGACCACCGAGGATGCGGCAGTGGTCTTCTCCACCGCCACCGGGAATGCGATCTCCATTTCCGACGTGGACCTGACCTACGGCACTGCATCACAGCCGTATACGGTAACCTTCACCACCGCGAAGACAGGGGTCGGTGACATTAGCTCGGTGCCGTTGTACCTCGGCCAGATCGCGAACACGGGCAACGTGTACGTGGCGCCGACGGCAGGGGTGACCATCACGGGGAACAACAGTGCGACGGTAACCCTGAGCGGCACCCTTGCCGACATTAACACAGCCCTGAGCACTGGCCTCGAGTTCCGGCCGTACGCGGAAGGGTACGCGTACTCGGGTGCGTCCAACGCCCTCTTGACCATGGTAACGAGCGATAACGGCAACATCTTCGACCCGCCCAACGCCGCGACACCGCTGACCGCGACCAGTGCGATCAACGTCACGGTCACCCCGGTCGCGGATGCGCCGGTGAACACTCTCGGCACGTTCAGCGTCCCCGCGGGGACGACACAGTTGACCTTGTCGCCGAACGGCATCAGTGTGCACGACGGCGACGTGAATGACACCCTGTTCGTGGAAGTCGAGGCTGGGACGGGGGTTGCAGGTATCGGTTGGGGTGCGAGAGCGAAGTTTTCGCCCGCCTATGTGTACGTAGGGACGGAGTCGATGCTCAACTCGTTGCTGAACGGGATCACGGCGAGCTTCCAGCCCGGTTTCTTCGGCCAGGCGACCGTCCTGGTGACGACTACTGATATCAGCGGTGCTACTACCACCGGCACGGTGACGATCGACGTGGCCCCGGGCCAACTGCCGCCGCAGGTCACCACGGGAGCGACCGGATACCAGATCTGGGAGGATGACGCACCTCCGTTGAACCTCGGGAACTGCGTGACCGTATCCGATCCGAATGGTGACCCGCTGATCGTCGATCTCGTGGCCCCGGTCGGTTCGGGGTGGAGTTCCTTAAACGCCACGGGTTCGGGCGCCGCGGTGGTAACAGGCGGTGGGACGACCTCGCTCCACATTACCGGCACCATGGTGGACGTGCAGAACACACTGCTCTCACTTAGTGGAACCTTGAGCCCCAATTTCAACGGAACCTCGGCCATCAACGTCACCGCGACTGACGGACACAGTCCTGTGGTGAATGCGGTAGTGAATCTTCCCGTCCAACTGGTGAATGATGCGCCGGTGGCGAATGCGGGGATCGTGGCCACAGGGAACGAGGATGCGGCAATCGCGGTGACCCTGAGCATGACCGACCCGCAGGATGCTGCGTTCGCCGGAGGCCCGAACTCCCTGCTCTCTGCGAACATCGTGACGGGTCCTGCTCACGGGACCCTGACCCAGGTAGGCCCCAACCCGGGCGACTGGTCGTACACCCCGAACGCAGACTGGTACGGCACCGACTCTTTCACCTATACGGTGACGGATAACGGCGGCACCGTCTGGGGCGGGCAGAACACCAGCGCAGTGGCGGAGACCGTGACCATCAACGTGAACTCTGTGAACGATGCGCCTGCGCCTGTTGCCGGGAGCACCTCAGTTACCCTGGGTGCTTCAGTTCCGGTCACCCTGGCGCTGACCGACCTAAACGATGCGGCCGGTCCGGGCGGGGCGAACGCCCTCTTGGGTGCGACCATTGTGACGGCTCCTGCCCACGGGACCTTGAGCTTTGTCGGCCCCAACCCGGGCGACTGGGTGTACACCTCGGACGGGATCTTTACCGGAGTTGACACCTTCACGTACAACGTGCAGGACAACGGAGGCGTCACGAACGGAGGCGTAAACACGAGCGTAACGCCTGCAACCTTCAGCATCAACGTGACTGCGGCCCCGAACGTCGCGCCGACTGCGACGAATATGACGCAGCCGCATACGATCCTGGAGGACTCGGGTGCGCTCAACCTCACCGACATCGTGGTGACCGATCCGGATGTCGGTGACACCATCACGGCGACCTTGACCCTCAATCAGCCGGCGGCAGGCTCGCTTTCCGCCAATAACGGAGCGACGTACAACCCGGTGACGGGGGTGTGGAGCATCAACGGTACCGCGAGCGCAGTGAATCTCGCGCTGGCCAACGCGACCTTCAGCCCCACGGCCAACTGGAACGGGACCGCTACCATCGCCACCCATGTGGCGGATGCGGCCCTGAGCGGCCCGGCTGACGGTCTGATCACGGTGAACGTAACGGCGGTCAATGATGCTCCGGTGGCGAACGCAGGCATCGTGGCTGCGGGGAATGAGGACGCCGCCATCGGCGTCACGCTGGGAATGACCGACCCGACCGATGCAGCCGGTGCGAGCGGGCCGAACAGCCTGTCCGGGGTCACCATCGTGACGGGCCCGGCTCACGGGATCCTGACCCAGGTGGGCCCCGGTCCGGGTGACTTCTCGTACACGCCGAACGCGAACTGGTACGGGACCGACAGCTTCACCTACACGGTGACGGATAACGGTGGCGTACTCAACGGCGGCGTGGACACGAGCTCTCCGGCGACGCTGGTCACCATCGATGTGGCCTCGGTGAACGATGCGCCCGCGGCTCTGCCGGGTAGTACCAGCGTCACTGTGGGTGGTTCGGTTCCCGTCACCCTGGCGCTGACCGACACGAACGATGCTGCAGGTCCGCCCCCGGGAGGGAATAGCCTGTTGGCCGCCACCATCGTGACCGGTCCGGCCCACGGGACCGTGACCTATGTCGGCCCCAACCCGGGCGACTGGGTGTACACCTCGGACGGGATCTTTACCGGCATTGACAGCTTCACGTACAACGTGCAGGACAACGGAGGCGTACTGAACGGCGGGGCGGACACGAGTGTAGCTCCGGCGACCTTCACCATTAACGTGAACCCTCCGGGGAACACGGTTCCGATCGCGACAAATATGACCCAGAATCACACGATCCTGGAAGACTCGGGTCAGCTCAACCTGACGGACATTGTGGTGACCGATCCGGACGCCGGTGACACCGTCACGGCGACCTTAACCCTCAATCAGCCGGCGGCAGGCTCGCTCTCCGCCAATAACGGAGCGACGTACAACCCGGTGACGGGGGTGTGGAGCATCAATGGTACGGTGAGCGCGGTGAATCTTGCTCTGGCCAACGCGACCTTTACCCCCGCGGCCAATTGGAACGGGACTGCCACCGTCACCACCCATGTGGTGGATGCGGCCCTGAGCGGTCCGGCCGATGGTCTGATCACGGTAGGGGTAACTACGGTGAATGATGCGCCGGTGGCCAACGCGGGGATCGTGGTTTCGGGGAATGAGAATACAGCAATCCCCGTTACCCTCGGGATGACCGACCCGACCGATGCAGCCGGTCCCAGCGGACCGAACAGCTTGTTGCAGGCCAACATTGTGACCGGTCCGGCACACGGCACGGTGACCCAGGTGGGCCCGGGTCCGGGCGACTGGTCGTACACCCCCGACCTGAACTGGGCCGGGACCGATACGTTCACCTACACGGTGACGGATAACGGAGGCACAACCAACGGCGGCGTGGCCACCAGCGCTCCGCCGACGCTCGTCACGATAAATGTGGCCGCGGGGAATGACGCGCCGGTGAACACCGTGCCGCTCACGGTTCAGGACGTCAGCCAAGGCCAGTCGTTGATCTTTACCGGCAGCAATGCGATTTCCGTGACTGATGCTGATGCGGGGACAGCAGCAATCCAGATGGATCTGACCGCGACGCATGGCACCATGACTCTTGGAGGACGGCCTCCCGCCAGCCTGACGATAACCGGAAATGGGACGGCCTCGATCCGGTTGGTAGGATCCCAGGCTGATATCAACACGGCCCTCAACGGGATGACGTTCTTCGCGGATGGATGGTACTTCGGTCCCGCGACCATCACGGTGGCTACCAATGACCTGGGCCATACTCCTCCGCCGGCTACTACCGACACCGATGTGGTCAACATCAACGTGATTCGGTTGAGGTAGACCGACGGACCGGTACTGCTTCGCCCAGTTCGGAGACTTCAGCGCTCCGGCAATTGGGAAGGGGAAACCATGTCCCCTTCCCAAACTCTTTTCATTATGATTCCGGGAGATGGCGCTTGTCCCGGTGCACGGTTACCCCAGGAGCCAGAACGGAATAATCGGCCCATTCCTCTCCTTTCCCTTCCCTATCCTCATCCTCGAGACATTTTGATCTTTTCGCTATCGATCGGGGCTGGTTTTGCAGGTGACCAATCTACCGTGATCTTGAAAGCTGCTGAAACAGGCTACCTGGAACAGATCTAGAAATGACTGGCTGCATAGGCCTATGTGAACGCCGTTGGTAATCATACACATGCTGCAGGCTGTTGCCTGTAATTTATCGACAACCGAGACTCCTTTTCCACCAATTCATAGCCGAGGTTGATGCGTCTCCCGAACACAGGAATCGGACAAGAATTCCGGCAACGGCCGCGTGACCTGTGTGGTGCTTCCGTGTCGGCATGCGTCACATATGCGGCTGTTTGTGCCTCGTTTGCTTCAGGATTTCTCGCAATGTCTCCAGGAGCGCGGACTTTTCTTCATCGGAATATTTCATCAGGTATCTTTTCACATTTCGCTCTTTGAGGTCGGAGATGGCCTTGAGCACCTGCACTCCTGCAGGAGTGATCCGCAACCTTTTCAAACGGTCATCGTCTGGATGGTTTGTTCGAACAATAAAGCCGTTCCTTTCCAATCTCTTGGCAATGCCTGTCATGTTGGCGCTTGAAACCAGCATGATTCTGTTCACGTTCTTCATGGTGTTTTGGCCGTCTTGCGAGGCATCCAAGACTCTGAGCAGGTTGTATTGCGAGAAGGTCAGACCCCATTTGCTGACGAGGGCTGAGGAGTTCTTTTTGAATCCCTCCGCGACCCGTACGATTGCCATCATAACCTTCTCGTCAATGCTCATATCGCTCTTGTAGACACTATCAGACACGCTGTGCCACCTTCCCCAGTAGAGTGTTTCTCGCTCGATGCTAGAAAGTAAGAGGCGAATTGTCAATGAATTAGGCGGCGCCAATCGTAATGCCCAAAGGTATGGCCGACAGCCTGAGGGAGTCCCTCATACCGATCCGCTTTTCAACATGTAATAGTCGAGAGCGTGCCAAGGGCTTTTCCTGGAAGGTCTCCTCCGCTACGAACGGCACAGCCTGACTGCGCTCCGGAGACCTCCCAGGAGCGCCCATTGGCAGTACCATTTCTTGAATCGCGAATTGGTATCAGGCCGTCGTGGTGAAACCGTCAGGCAATTTGGCAACTGCAGTGTGCGACAAGCGAATCTCGACCTCGGCAACCGCTATGAGCCCTTCTTCAAGGCATTCAGAATCTTTTCCGGGGTTATCGGCAATTCCTTGCACCGGTAACCGATTGCGTGGTAGACCGCGTCGGAAATGGCGGGCGCAGTCGGGGATGCGAGGCCTTCGCCTGCCTCTTTGGCCCCCATGGGTCCCTCAGGTTCATACGTATCGACGTGGACCACATCACTCGGTGGCATGTCCAGAGCCATGGGCATCTTGTAGTCCGCAAAGTTGGTATTGAGCGTCTGCCCTCCGTCCATGACGAATTGTTCTGAAAGGGCATATCCGAGCCCCATCTGAATGGAGCCGGCGAGCTGTCCCTCGACGCTCCGAGGATTGATCACCGTTCCGCAGTCATGGGCCGTCCACATGTGCTTGACTTCCACAAGGCCCGTTTCCGAGTCAACCTCGACTTCGGCTACTTGAGCGCCAAAACCGAACGCAGGGGTTACCAATCCTTTGCCCCTCGGCGTGTACGAGCCGCGGGCGACAAGCGGTTCCCCTCTGTTGGCCTTTTGCACCATGGCCACCGCCTCGCCGAAGCTCAAGCTGTACTCGCTTTTCGCTTTCGCTTGTACCCTGCCATCCTTGCATTCCAGCTCGTGAATGACATTCAGATTGAACCTGGCGGAAACTGCGCCGAAGAGCTGTTCTTTGATCTTCCTGGCCGCGTCGATGACCGCATTTCCCGCCATAAGGGTGATCCTGCTTCCCCACGCGCCCAAGTCGGCCTGGGGGGTCATGGAGGTGTCCGCGGAAGTCATCCGGATGTCCTCCATCCGTAACCCCAATTCTTCCGCCAGGATCTGCTTCAGGACCGTATCCGACCCTTGACCGATGTCGGCAGCCATGGTGAGCAGATGGACAGTACCGTCAGAGAATGCTCTGACCTCTGCCGCAGAGAACGGATACTGGGTATTGAACCAGTTGAACACGCCGCCGGAAATAAAACTGTAGCATCCGATACCAATGCCGTGCCCGGGTTTAAGGTTCTCGCGCTTTTCCTTCCATCCACTCATCTCGGCCACGGCCTTTATCGATTCAATGAAGCCGCAGCTTGAGATGGTTGCCACGTCGGGGATTTTATCGCCGCTCACTTGGGCGTTCTTGATCCTCAGATCGATCGGATCCATCCCCAGATCCTCCGCGGCCATATTCATCTGGATTTCCGTGGCGTAAAGCGATTGGGGCGCGCCGAAACCGCGCATGGCGCTGGCCGGCGGCTTATTCGTATACACGTGCTGCCCGTGAAAGCGGTAGCTGGGGTAGCGGTAGAGCATGGCCCCGAAGTTTCCGCAGAGGAACGTGGCCGTAGGCCCCATGGCGTTGTACGCTCCGCCGTCCAGTTGAATCCTCAGGTCCTTGGCCACGAGCGTCCCGTCCTTTTTGAACCCCACCTTGGAGTGGATCTTCATGGGGTGTCTACGCCTGCCTGCAAGAAACTCCTCTTCCCTGCTCAAGGTGAACTTCACGGGGCGCCCCGTCATCTTTGCCATAAGCGCGGCGCAGAACTCCCAAGTGCGTAATTCCATCTTCCCGCCAAAGCCGCCGCCGATAAAAGGCTTGATGACCCGGACGTCGTTTTCGCGCATACCAAGCGTTGAAGCCAGGAGACACTGTATGATGTACGGGACCTGGGTGGAGGTCCAGAGGGTAATGCGGCCGTCCAGATCGACCTGCGCCAATGCCGAGCAAGGTTCGAGGTACGCATGGCTCACTGCATGCACCGTGAACGTGTCTTCCCGCACATAGTCGGATTCGGAAAACCCCTTTTCCACGTCCCCATATTTGATCTTTCGATTGACGCTGATGTTGGTCGGGCAGTAGTCATGGAGGACCGGTGCGCCCAGCTGCATGGCCGCATCGATGTCGAATACGCTCGGCAGTTCTTCGTATTCCACCTGGATAAGTTCAATGGCTTCTTCTGCCGTGTCTTTGTCTATGGCAGCCACAGCCGCTACTTCGTCCCCTATAAACCGCACCTTGTCAACCGCCAAGGGATACTCGTCCTGAGTCTCGGGAAACAGCCGCCAGTTACCGTACTTGATCTTCGGGGTGTCTTCCGCGGTGACGATGCACTTCACGCCGGGCAGGGCCGCGGCCCGGCTCGTGTCGATATGCTTGATACGCGCGTGGGCCAGGGGACTTCTCACAATTCTTCCATAGAGCATTCCCGGCAGTTTCATATCGTCAGTATAGAGGGCAGAGCCCCTTGCTTTGGCTGGGCCGTCGGTCCTCGGTACGTCCGTCCCGACAACACTGAATTGCTTCATGGTCCGTCCTTTCCGTGTGCGCTATGCGTTCTGTGCCCGCTCTTGGGCTTCTCGAAGTGCCCGCTGCGTCAGCACAGCCACCATATTTTTGCGCCATTGCGCGCTTGCTCTGATGTCGGAGATGGGCTTGGCTTCTTCGGCAGCTTCGTTCCCTGCCTTTTCAATGAGTTCCTGGGTCCATGCCTGCCCCAGCAGCAGACCCTCGGTTTTCATCGCACGCAAGGGAATCGGGGCAACTGCGCCAAGGACCACGGCGGCCTTTTTGCAGACCTCCCCGTCAAAGGTTGCCGTGGCTCCCACGCCTACCGCTGCAATATCCACCCCGCAGCGGGCTGAAATGCGCTTGTACGATGCACCCGACCGCGGGGGCGGGACGGGAACGCGTATGGAAGTCATAATCTCCCCATGCTCCATGAGGGTGAATCCGGGGCCGGTAAAGAACTGGTCCAGAGAGAGCCGTCTTTCACCCTTCAGGCTGGCCAGCGTAACTTCCGCGCCCATGACGATGAGAGGCGGTGCGCTGTCCGCAGAAGGGGCCGCGTTACACAAATTCCCGGCGACCGTGCCCATATTGCGGACCTCCACGTTCGCCATTGACAGAATGGCCTGCGCGAGGGCGGGGTAGTACTTCAATACGTCGGAATGGGAAGCGACAGCCGCCAATCGGGCGGTTGCGCCGATGGTCAGGCCTTCCGCGGCATCGAATCGGACCCCCTCCAGGCCTTCTATCTCCTGGAGCGCGACGATCGCCCTGGGCTTCAAGCGGCCATGAGTCATCTTCACCATCACGTCCGTCCCGCCCGCCATCACGTGCGCGTCCTGTCCCTGTTCAATGAGTAGGTTCAGGGCAGCTTCCAGGGTCCTGGGCGCAAAATACTCGAATTTCGGCAATCTCATCGCTCTACCTCTTCCGGTTGGGGTCTCTCATGGTTTCTGCAGCTGTCGAAACCGCTTCCACGATCTGATTGTATCCCGTGCACCTGCACAGATGGCCGGAAAGACCGGCCCGAATTTCTTTTTCTGTAGGCGATGGATTGTGCGCCAAGAGGTGCACGGCAGCCATCTCCATACCAGAGGTGCAGTAACCGCATTGAATGGCGCCAGTCTTGACGAAGGCGTCCTGCACGGGGTGAAGCTCTTCGCCCGAAGGGGCCAGGCCTTCCACCGTCTTCACGGACTTCCCGTTTACCGAGACCGCCAGCGTCAGGCATGAACTGACGATACGGTCGTCCACCATGACCGCGCAGGTCCCACAATCGCCGGTGCCGCAGCCGAGCTTGGTACCGGTCAGGTTCAGGTCGTCGCGAAGCACTTCATTTAACGTCCGCCAGGGGTGCACGGCCAGCGAGTACTCGTCCCCATTCACTTTGATTTTGATCTGGTGTTTCATTCCTTCTCGTCTCCTTGCGGGTCCCGACAAGCGGCCCAAGCCATACGTTTCGCCGGGTCTCTTTGCACTCTTGGCTCACTTAAAGTGGCTTCACCCATTATGATTCCGAGGGGGTCACGTTCATCCCGGTGAACGGTTGCCCCTGAAGTTCCGTCAGTTCAGGGTATACGATTTCTCTCCCAATCTCAACCCTGGATTGCCTCCTCGTCGAAAGCCCACGAGCCTTCGACGATCGCCTCGGCATGTGCCGCTTCAACGAGTAATGCCCGGTTGGACGGTCGCCTACCTGGCGGGCTCCCGATCGAAGGCATAACGGCTTTGCTTTGTCCGAAGGGAGGAAGCCTCCACGTTCATCGGGGTGAACCGGGCTGAAGTCTTGGCAACTCTCAAAAAATCGTCGCCCCGGTTTGACCCTCCCGCAATTCTCAAATTGCTCCAATGGTGACCCTGCTTGCTCCACCGTTCCCGTATTGCTCTCTGAGCATTCGCTTGAGGATCTTACCCGTCGGACTCTTGGGAAGCCGCTGCATGAACTCGACGGACCGGGGCTTCTTGTAGCTGGCAATGGTGTGTTTGCACAGGCTGATGATTTCCTCTTCCGTAGCGTTCATGCCATCCTTCAACACAATGCAGGCCTTGACCGATTCTCCCCAATAGTCATCGGGAATTCCGATGACCGCGGCCTCCAGAACGGCTTCATGGGTATAAATGACCTCTTCGATTTCTCTGGGATAGATATTCTTGCCGCCACTGATAATCATGTCGTGCTTACGGTCTACGATGAACACGTAACCGGCGGCGTCGAATTTACCGAAGTCCCCCGTGTAGAGCCACCCGTCTTGAATGGCCCTTGCGGTCTCTTCGGGAAGTTCCCAATATCCGACGGTCATGGCCTCACTGCGTACAATAATCTCTCCCACTTCCCCGACAGCCACGTCCTTTCCTTCTTCATCGACTATCCTGAGTTCATAATCCAGAACCGGACGCCCAGCGGAGGCCAGTCTGGCCATTTGAGCCTCTGATCCATCGAGCACGTGGTCCTCCGGTGCCAGGGCCGTCGTGCAGGGTCCGGTTTCGGTCTGCCCGTAGAGTTGAAAGAACTGGCACTTGAATCTGTTCATGGCCTTCTTGAGCAATTCCACGGGCATGGGCGAGGCTGCATAGAGGAGCAGTCTGAAGCGGCTTAAATCAAATTCTTCCAGGCTGTCTTCCTGAAGCATGGCGTTGATCATGGTCGGCACGAACTGACAGACCGTGACCCCCTCTGTGGACAGCAGATTCAAGACTCTCCGAGGATCAAAGCCGCCTTCTCGTCTGATGACGATGGTATTGGACATGAGAATGTGGCGCAAACTGTCCGCGAACGTCACGTGATAGAACGGGAACAGGAGTAGCGCCCGGTCCTCATGTCTCAGTCCCAACTCGAGCGCGCAGCTCATTATGTTGATCGTATCGTGACGATGCGTTCTCATCGCGCCCTTCGGCCGTCCTGTTGTGCCTGATGTCAGGAATATGCTGACGAGGTCGTCATCCGAGACCGTCACACTCGGTTCCGCGGGAACCCCTTGGTCCACGAGATCGCCATATTGCTTGAACGCGGTAGTTTCGCCACCAAGGACTATGGGGAATTCGATGGATTTCAGCTCAGCCGCATTCGATTGAACTATCTCGATGAACTCTTCGTCAAAGATGAAAAAGCGAGGCCGAATGTATTCGAAGATTTGCAGGAATTCCTTCTGCTTGAGGAGATTATTTATAGGGACGAAGGTGCCTCCGGACTTGGCGCAGGCAAAGTACAGCTCGATGAACTCGGGACAATTGTGCAACAGCACAGCGACCCTGTCGCCCTTCTTGAGCCCCATCTTCACTAGGCTGTTGGCCACGCAATTGACTCGCCGATTCAGATCGGCATACGTGATTCGCCGATCCTTGGAGATCAGTGCAAGCTTATTCGGGAAGTTGAAAGCGCAGCGTCGAAGAACATTCCCAACACCCATGAGCATCGCCTCCCATTGGAATTCGCGTTGGCAGTCGAAAAGCCGGTAGAACCCCGCATATATCGTACGTGTCGAGGCATGAATCTCATTCGGACAGGGGCTCCCGACAAACGATTACAACACATCAATAGTAATACCGGGGAAACTTCGAGTTCGTATCGTCGTCTTCCCACAATACGCCAAGCCTCTCCTTGAAAAAGGAGCCAAGACGTTTGAATAGTCTGGCCCAGTGCGTTTGTCCGCGCTCCAAATCTTCAAGTATTTCGGCCACGAGTTCAGGCAGTCGCCCAAGTTCTTCTTTAGGGAGGAATGACACTGCCCCCAGCTTGACCGCCAGGTTGAGGCTTTCGATGTTGATGGCGTGGGCCGTCAACATGGCTGCAGGAAGTCTCTTGGCCCGACAGGCATCGAGAAGCGCGAACCCATTTACGCCCATAATGTCCAGAATGACGAGATCGAAGGATTCTGCAGCAATAAGCTCGCGAGCCTCGCTAAAACTGGATGCAGCGACGACGTGCGAGGTGGCAAGGGCCTCCGCCACGATGTCGAGAACATCCGGCTCGTCGTCTACGACCAGAATCCTCTTTCCGACCAGTATTTGGCCGCCCATTTCGTCCTCCCGCTCGTGTTCCGGCAAGCTTATGGATTGAGCCCGAGCCGGCGGCTGATGATCAACTTCATGATCTCGCTCGTGCCTGCGAAGATGGACAGGCAACGCACGTCTCGATAGAGCTTGCAGACTCGGTATTCTTCCATGTACCCGTACCCTCCGTGCATCTGGACCGCTTGATAGGCGATGCGATTCACCATTTCGCCGAGCCAGTATTTTGCCATGGAGACTCTCTGCACGATGTTCTTGCCTGCAATGTGGTCCCTGATGAGGCTATCCAAGAACGTGCGGCCCAGCTCGACTTCTGTGGCCATATCAGCCAGCCGGAAGGCGGTGTATTGAAAGTTTCCGATCGGTTTGCCGAACGCCTCGCGCACCTTCACATAGTTGAGTGCCTCTTTGAGGGCTTCCTCGGCCAGTACCTGGCACTTGATGGAGACTTCCAGACGCTCCTGCTGGAGCTTTTCCATCATGTATGTGAAACCCTGTCCTTCCTCTCCGAGCAGGTTGCCTGCAGGGACCCGGCAGTCTTCGAAGAAAAGCTCGGCCGTGTCCTGCATGTGATACCCCATCTTGTCCAACTTGCGGCCACGGTGAAACCCAGGAGCGTCCTTATCCACCAGGATGAGGCTGATGCCTCGATGACCGGCATCAGGATCGGTCTTCACCGCGAGAACAATCACATCCGCGAAATAACCGTTGGTGATGAAGGTCTTCTGCCCGTTGATAACGTAGGAATCGCCGTCCTTCACCGCTCTCGTTCGAATGGCTGCGAGATCTGACCCGGTATTGGGCTCGGTCAGTCCGATGGACGTAATCACTTCTCCGGTCGTGCATCCGGGAAGCCATCGCTTCTTCATTTCCGTAGAGGCAAACGAATAGATATAGGGGGTAGCGACGTCACTGTGCAAGGGGACTTCCACGCCGAATGCGTTCCCTCGCAGCAGTTCCTCATTGATGATGACCGAGTATTCGAATCCTAATCCAAGGCCTCCGTATTCCTCGGGAAGCCAGGGGCACAAATAGCCCTCCTCACCCATCTTGAGCCATATGCTCCGCGGCACGGCACGGTTTGCCTCCCATTCCGGGACGTGGGGCGTGATCTCGCGGGCCACGAATTTCCTGAAAGATTCACGGAAGATCCTGTGTTCCTCAGTATTGAAAAGCATATCGTCCATTCAGTACACCTCTTGAATCCTTCTCAATCTCCGCAAGGCCCACTATTTCATCATCACGCCGGGCAGATAGGTGGCGAGTTGCGGGAATATGAACAACAGCATCATGCATACGATCATGGATATCAGGAACGGGTAGACGCCGCTGTATATGAGCCCGTACGATTCCTTGGTGATGTTCCTCACCACAAATACGCAGATGGCCACCGGAGGTATTACCGATCCGATACATACGGTGCAAGCTACCATAATGCCCGCCCACAAGGGATCGTATCCCAATTTCATGATCACGGGAAAGAAGATCGGGGTTGCCAGGATCATGAAGGCAAGATCGTCGATAAAGGAGCCGCCCAGAAGATAGACCAGGAGAATAATAATCATGATCGCAGCGCGGTGGAATGGCAGAGCCATAATCCAATCGGCAGAGACCTGAGGAATATTCGTCACGGCAATGAAATGTCCCAGAACCGCGGAGAATGCAATGAGCAGGAGCACCATACAGGCCGTACGCAACGCCTCGCGGAGGGATCGTACGTACCCCTTCAGCCCCAGATCTTTCTTGATGATGCACAGAACCAGGACAGCGAAGGCTCCGATGCTTCCCGCTTCGGTCGGCGTAAAGAAGCCGTTGGTAAGCCCGCCTATCAGAATAAGAAATATGACGATGGGCCATATCACATCGGGAAGGGACTTCCACCTTTCCGGCCAGGTAAACCTCGTGCTTTCCGGTCCCAGACGTGGGTTGATTCTACACCACCCGAAGATGATGACGATAAAGAAGGAGGACATGATAAGGCCTGGGAAAACTCCGGCCATGAACAGCTTACCGATAGACTGTTGGGTGATGATGCCAAAAACGATGAGGGTGATACTCGGCGGGAGGAGGACCCCTAATGTTCCCACCGTGGCTACTATCCCCGTGGAGAGCTTCTTGCTGTACCCGTAGCGATCCATCTCGGGAATGGCAACGCTGGCGAAGGTAGCCGACGTGGCCACCACCGACCCACAAATCGCTTTGAAAACTGTGGCGCCGACCACCGTTGCCATGGCAAGTCCGCCCGGAATGTGCCCGAGGAATTTGTGCGTCGTGTCGTACAGCCGCCTTGCAAACCCTGCATTGAATGCGATCTGCCCCATGAGCACAAAGAGGGGTATGGCTGTCAGGCCGTAGGATGCCAAGGAATCGAGGAAATCATTGGCAAAGAGGCAGAGGGCCGTGTCAAACCCATTAAGTGCGGCAAATCCGACAAAACCAACGGCGGCCATAGCGAAGGCGAGTTCGATCCCCGTCAGGAAGAGGGCGAGGAGTACAAGAAGGGCCAGACCCCCAAAAGCTACCTCAGTCATGTTCCCCTCCGAAGACTGCTGCCAGGGTTCCTGTCAGCAGGACCATGCACTCGACTGCGCAGCAGAAGGACAATCCGTAGGCAACAGGATAGTAAGGGACCTGCAGAGTGAGAGAAACCTCTCCGGTGTTGTACAGGTCATTCCCTTTCGCAAACAGAGCCCAGGCGAGCAGGGCAAATATCGAGACGCCTATGACTCTGTTGAAGACGAGGAGGACCTTCCTTTTGCCCGAAGAAATCGCACTGACAAAAATATCGACATTCACATGGGCTCCATCCAGAGAACTCTGCGCGAGAGCCAGACCGGTCACCAATGCCCCGGCAAAGGACATCAGCTCGAATGTCCCCGTAATGGGCCTTCCGAGGTAACGCAGAATGACATCAACCACTGTGAGCAGCATCATGAGGGTAAGCAGGACCGCGCCGAGCCCGTTCAGCGCTATGCTGAATCTGGAGGTCACACCAAGAATTCGTTGCATTCCGTCCTCCTCATCTCCTGCGGAGGCCCGGCACGGAGTCCCGGTGCCGAACCGTTCTCTGCCTATTTCTTGTACTCCTTGAAGGACTCTGTGAGGAATGCCACCGCTTCCTCACCCGGAAGGCCCTTTGCCTTGGTGTCTTTGATGTATGCCTCGACCAGCGGTTTTGACCCTTTCTCATACCAGCGAGACTCTTCCTGAGCACTGAGGGGGATGATCTCGACGCCTCTGCTGATGAGCCATTCCTTGCCTTTGGCATCTATCTCGGTCCACATCTTGGCATACTTCTCGATGTATTCGGGGCTCATCTCATCGATGAGCTTCTGGACTTCCGGAGAGAGCGAAGCCCAGGTCTTCTTGTTCATTGCAACGACAAACGCGGCGGAATATGCGGTGTCCAAGTTCTCGGTGCAGTATTTTATGTGCTCGCCGGTGCGGAAACCGTGAAGTGCCTCATAGCTGGACAGGCAACCGTCCACCACTCCTTTTGCCAGGGCGTCGTACACATCGGGCATGGGCATGGCCACGGGCGCTGCGCCCACCAAGCCGACAAATTTGGCATTCGATCCATAGCAGCGCAGCTTCAGGCCTGCAATGTCTTCGACCTTTCTCACAGGCTTGGTTTTCGTGTGAACGAGGCCGTACGGCATTGCGTGGAACCACAATATCTTTACATCGTCAAATTCTTTCGGCTTGAATTTCTTATAGACCTCGTTGGCGATTTTCGTCGGGCCAGGGCCTGCCGGGAAACCTATCGGCAGGTCCAAGACTTGAGAGAAGGGGAATCTTCCCATCGTGTAACCCATGACATGGTTACTCACATCCGCAATCCCCTTCACTACCGCGTCGTATGACTGCGCCGCGGGAACAAGGGTGCCGCCGGCGTAGTAATTGACCTTCACTTTGCCGTTGGACCGCTTTTCCAGTTCCTTACCCCACTCCTGCAAGAGCACATCCTGCTTGTGGCCCACAGGAAACCAGTTGCTGACTTTCAAGGTTACGACCTTTTCTTCAGCGAAGCCAACCGTGGCCACCGTGCAGGTGGCTGCCAACACCAACAGCACGAAAAGATGGATACCGACCATGCGTTTCATAGATCTTCCTTCCTTCGTTGTTCGTTCATGGCAAGGCAATCGAGTTGCCATACTGGGGCAATGTTTTTCTCCCCACCGTTAGCACCCGAAAAGCATCATCAGGATTCGGGTGCGGCTTTGCTCGGCGTTTCCTGTTGTTCTTCCCTATGAGTCGTATCGCTGTAACGTGCCCTGAGCACACGATGGAGGATCTTCCCCGTACCGGTTCTCGGCATCTCTTCCTGTCGGATGAAGGTGACGCTCTTCGGTCGCTTGAATCCGGCGATTTTTCCTCGCGCGAAATCGATGATTCCATGAGCAACTGCGCCTTCGGGCGGCCATCCTGGATTCAACACCACAACGGCCTTGATCGCTTCACCCCATTTTTCATCGGGCACGCCGATCACTGCGACCTCCTGGACAGCCGCGTGGCCGCGGAGCACGCCTTCCACTTCCGAAGGGTAGACGTTTTCGCCCCCGGTAATGATCATGTTCGCTTTCCGGTCGACCAACGTGTAGTAGCCGTCTTCGTCGCGTCTTGCCATATCACCTGCCGAAAACCACGCTCCTTCAAAGGCCTGCTTTGTCCTCTCAGGATCTTTCAGGTATTCCTTGAATACGCATGGGGCCCGGTAAAACAGCTCCCCCACCTCTCCGTCCGGGACCTCGCGGCGGTCTTCATCAAGAAGCCTGATTCGATCTATGCCGAAGATTTCTTTTCCGATGGAACCGAGTTTTCTCAATTGGTCTTCCGGTCTCAGGAGAGTCCCCAGCCCACCTTCCGTGCTCCCATAAGCCTCCCAAAGCTCCGCGTTCTGGAAATAGTCCATGATGGCGAGCTTCAACTCTTTGCTCGCGGGTGCTGAGGAGATGAGCAGTTGCCGAACGGAAGAAACATCCGCCCGTTTTTTCACATCATCGGGCAAGTCAAGGATCATGCGATAATGGGTGGGGACCAGTGAGGTAAACGTGATTCGGTTCCGATCGATAGTTTTCAGTAAGTCTTCAGGATCGAAGCTCACTGTGTTGTAGACATAGACTGGCGCGGCAACCAGCGTGTACGGGAACGAGTATTGTATGGAATTTACATGGCACATGGGCATCACGAGCATTACTTTGTCGGTCGGCCGTACTCCCATGTTGATGTTGCTCAGCATGTAGTGGGCTATATGGCTCTCATGGGTCCGCACCACCCCCTTGGGCCGCCCGGTGGTGCCGGAGGTGTACATGATGTTCCAGACGTCATCCCCATGAACGACGCTTTCCGGCTCGTCAGGTGAAGACCGTGCCAGCAGTTCGTCGTACGCGACATACCCTTCAGGGGTCGGCCCGTCTCCCAGATAGATGTAAGCGTCTTCGGGTACCGGAAGCTTATTTCGGATGCTGTCGATCAGCTCCACAAAGGGGGCTTCGACGATAAATCCTTTGCATTCAGCGTGATTGACGATGTACTCGATTTCAGGCCCGGCCAACCGAAACATGATCGGAACGACCACCTGGCCGCGCTTGGCACAGCCGGCATAGATATCCATCCATTCGCCGCGGTTGTAGGAAATCACCGCAAACGTGTGCCCAAAACCCACGCCCAACGCTTGTAAGCCGTTTGCGATACGGTTGGCCCTGCCGTTCCACTCTTCGAAGGTGAATGTTCCGGCTGCATCCTGCCATCCCACCTTCTTCGGATAGTTGGAGGCATTCATCCTCAACACAGCGCCGACGTGGATCCAGTTGCTCCTGCTCATAGCCAGACCGTCCCTCTTCAGTGAGTACTACTGTTGCTTGGGCAAATAAGCGTCCTCCATTGCCTTCACCAGATTCGTCATGGCTATGTAAAAGGGGGTCGGGATGCCCAGTTCCCGACCGTATTGGACGACTTTCCCTCCCAGGAAATCGATTTCCGTGGGCGTTTTGTGCGCGATGTCGTAGCACATGGAATCTTTGTGCAGGCCTACCTTTTCCAGATAGCCGAAGGCCGTGCGGAGATAATCGTCCCCAAGGTCATAGCCCTTGGCCTTGGCCACCGCGAGGACTTCCTTGAAGGAGTTCTCCGCTATTTCCCTCGTAGGCGGAAAATCGATAAGCTCCTTCAGCGTCCGATCGGTGACCGCACAGATGGAGGCCATGGTGCATTTCATGACCATCTTCTTCCAGACGTAGAGCTTGATGTCATCGACGCATTCGGTATCCAGGCCACCGTCGGTAAGCATTTTCGCGACTTCGGACCCCAGTTTCTTATTCGACTCAGTCAGGCCTCCCAGGTGATTGGGTCGATTGAAAAAGGCCATTGCAACCTCGGTTGGGCCTTTCAGGGAGACACCATAATTCAATGACATGCGGAACGCCGCGTCCGCTCCGAAGGTTTCAGCAATGAGATCCTCCGTGCCTAGGCCGTTGTGGGTACTGACGATCTTTGTTCCTTCCTTGAACACGGCCTTCAGCTCCTCCAGAACCATCGGGAGATGAAACGTCTTCGTGGAGAGGAATATGAGATTCGGCCTGAAATCTTTCATCATTTCAATCCGCTCGAAGAAATGACGAACGGGGACATGCCAGGAGACCTCTCCTGAAATCGCTAGGCCGCTTTCCTTGATGCTTTCTCCTAAACCGGGTCTGGGATCTACGAGTATTGTGTCAGGATCCTGGTTGATCAGGGCTGCGGCCAAAACAGCGCCTGTCGCCCCAACCCCCACCACGGCAGTTCTCAGGTCATCCATGATTCACCTCACCTCTGCTACTTCGGCAAATCGTCCGGGGATTCCCAATCCTTCATGTGGTGCATCCACGGCGCGCGTTCGACAAAGACATCGTGAGCAAGCGGCACCGGCGGATGGGATTTCCATTTGGGGTCGAACTCGTTTTTCACCTTGAGGAGAAATTCGTGGTAGTTGGGTCCGTATTGTGGTCCGGTGAGATAGAGCGGTTGATGCGGGCCCAGGAGAGAGGTGTAGAACCGGTTCTTAATGTTCATCTTGGACGTGTCGACGTAGAACTGGTCGACCGGGTTGGTGTCGTCGTCCTGATCCCAGTACACCAGGAACTCCGAGTACCCCTGGTGTCCCAGCTCGAAGCTCTGGAACCAGCCGGGATCGCCATAATCAGGCATGAGCGGCGGTGTGTATTTTCTCTTGAGATCAGCATAGGAGGGGCCGTGGTCCGGTGACTGGGAGAGCGTTTCAATAACATAGTCCACGGAGACATATCCACCGCACATCAGCCACATACCGGCCGAGTCCGCGTTCTTGATCCAGGACTCGTCGCTCGGCTTGGTCCGACGTGCAATCCCTCCGACCTCGCTCATGATGTCCATCAGGACGCGTTCGTCGTATTCCATCTGCTCTTCCGATGTGTACCCGATGAGGAGGACGCGGACGATGAAGAAATTCGCGACGGTCTCCTCGTTCTCCTTGCTCCAGAGGTCCCAGAACTCCTCTTTGCACTCCGCCTTGGCAATGGCGCGCCAGAAGAGGGGAACCTTGGTGACCGCTCCGGCAATCTCGGCATGGCCGATCTCCCGCATGGCCTGCACCTGGGCATCCTTCGAGGGGACGACGAAGTTGATCCACTTGACCCGTTTTTCCGGGAGAGCCAATGCGGTATTGGGGGAGATACCCGTGGGTTCGAGACGTTCGGGTTGAAACGGAAGGGTCTTGATCGCCATTCTCGTGACGATCCCGAGGCAGCCGCGCAGCCCGGTGTAACCTCGCAAGAGCCCTCGGAGGTCCGGTCCGGGGCCTTCACCCCAGAAGGGATCATCCCCTTCAGCCAGAGAGCCGAGCTTGAGCAGCTCGCCATCGGGCATGACCACCTCGGTTCCAAGGATGCGGCGATGAGGGAGCCCGATCCGGTGGCTCAAGGGAGACCAGCCGTCGCCGATCAGATTGGCGATAGCTGAAGCCTGGGCCCCTCCTCCCCCGATCACCACGTACGCTCCGTGTTTCATGCACTCTTCTTGGATGGGCGAGTAAATCATGCCGGGGCCTACTTCCACGTAGAAGTGCTTCTCGTCGAGCTTGAAATCGTTCATGCGCTTAAGATCGATGAGGAGAGCATCCTCGACGTGAGGATGGGAGCGCGAACCGTAGAACCCCGTGCTGTAAGGAACATAGGGAACATCGTTCCGGTAACAAACCTTGACGATCCGCTGGACCTCTTCAGTCGTCCTGGGCATGATCACGCAGCCTGGGACCTTGGTCATGACCCGTTCGTATCCCAGGCCGCTTTCGTATCCTCCGGGACCGCTCCGATATCCCTCGCAGATCACCGGGTCATCGGAGATATACTGGGAACCGACGACTGCCTCTAATGCCTTATAGATTTCTTTGGATATCGCCATGATCCACCTTCCTCCTAGCCTTCAATGGATGCGCAGATGACTTCCGAGATATCCAGCACCTGCACATCAGCCGCGCCGGCTTTGGCGGCCTGGGCGAAATTGTTCTTGCACCACGGGCAGGAGGAGACGAGCGTTTCCGCGCCGATCTCCTTCACCTCATCAAGCCGATGCGATGCGGCCCACTCTGCAAAATCGGGAAACGCTTCCCGGACTCCTCGACCCGCGCCGCAGCAGAAGGCGTTTTCCCTGGTCCTCGGCATTTCTACGAGGTTGACGCCGGGGATCGCCTTGAGGATGTCTCTCGGCTTGGCATAGATCTCTTGATTGCCCCGCCTTCGCGTGAGTCTCGGTTCCACACACCCCATCCAGCCCCGTTTTCCTTCATAAGGGGTCCAGGGGTCACTCAACCGCGCGAGACCGCAGGAATCGTGATAGGTCAGCCGCGTTTCCAGGGGCTTCTTCATCTTCAGGACGCCGCTTTTCATCTTCTCGTCCACATACTCGACGAGGTGGATGACCTGGAAACCCAGATCCGCAGTGGAGATGTTCAGCACCTTGGGATAGTCGACCTTCCACATCCGATAGCACTCCGCACAACTCGTGAGCAGCGTCTTCACTCCCGTCTGCCGAACTTGGTCGATGTTCCGCTGAGCCAAGGCTTTGGCCTCATCAAACAGCCCCACGGAAAACACGGTGTTCCCGCAGCACCATTCGTCCGGCATGAGCATGAACGCGGTTCCGGCAGCCTGGAGAATCTTTGCCGTGGACTGGGCGATTTCCCGGTTCACATAGGAAGCGGTGCACCCCGCGAAGTACAGCACCTCGGCCTTTTGTGCGGGCGTGATCCCTTGAGGGAGCCACTCGGTCCGTTTTTCGGACGGAGCGCCGTACAGGTTGTGCTTCTGCGCGATGCTCTCGGCGATCCGCTTGTGCGCGGGGAGCGGGCCGACGCCGTCTTGCACCGCCTTTACGCGGAGCGCCTCCAGGGAAAGCCCGACCTCCAGGTCCAGGTTCCGCTTGCACCCAACGTCGCAAGCTCCGCACAACGTGCAGGCATACAGTACCTCCAGGGCTGTCTCGTTCCAGCCGAGTCGCCCTTCGGCCATGGCGTGCCCGATGCGCATCTTGCCGTATGCTCCGTACGCGTCAAATTCGTACTTCGCCGCGCTGGGACATCGCGTCATGAACTTCGGACCCGGCATATACGTATGGTCCACCCACGTGCAGCCCTTGCATTTGATGCAGCGGCTCATGTCGTAGACGAAATTCTTCACGTCCGTAATATCGAGTTTGAACTCCGCGGCTGGCTTGTAATATCTGACAGGCGATGGATCGGCCATGATCTCTCCCTCCCTAGAAGCACAGGTTTGAAGGATTCATGATGTTGTTGGGATCAAATACCTTCTTGATCCGCTTGAGCGCGGCGGCGTAGGAAGCGGCTCGCTCGTACACGATGGGGGCCAGGTCTCCGTACGGCCTGGTAAACACCGCTCCTTCTTTAAGGAGCGCCGCGGCGGCCTCACGGTACAGTGCGCGAATCGTCGCCGTCTCATCTTCATCCGCGGGATTGTAGAAGAACGTGAATTCAGGCCTGCACGCTCGGTTGTGTTCGATCGGCTGGATGTATATGCCGATATCTTGGCCGGGGTACCCGTACCGGGCCGCGATCTCGTTCACCTTGGTCACAAATTGCTGTGCCTTGCCCGGGCGTGTGTGGAAGAAGAGACTCTGGCACGCGCCCTTGACGCGGTTCTTCCAGTGCGGCACGTCTGCGGGCCAGGGATTGCGCAGTATGGGCAGGAGCCTGTTTCGCAGGCCCGGGAAGCCGGGAAGATTCTCTCCCAGCCTGAGATCGGAGAACTCGTTTCTCGTTACCTGATCCAGAAAGCTCTCTTCGTAGGCGAGCTTTTCTTCGGGTCGCCTCAGGAGCCCGCTGATTACCAGGATCAGAGTCCACGGCGGCAGCGCGTCCTTCAGGCGGGTAAAGTCGCCCGGCCATTCCTCGGCCAGAATCGCTGCCAGGTCCACCTGGTTCAAGAGCAGAACCTCCTGGCCGATCCTACGCGGCAGGATGCGATGCAGGAAATCCATGACGTGATCGAGGTCATCGATCGGTGCAAAGAGGATCTTATCCCTCTTCGGGATGGATTCGATCTTCAGGTTCGTCCAGGTAACCACGCCCATGGTCCCCTGAGCACACTGAAAGAACCGGTAGAAATCGAGTCCGGGCCCTGACGGGTTCCCTCCCTTCGAGGGGGAGTCCGGATAACCGTTGACGCTTGCCGAACCCATTCTGAAGATCTCACCGGTGGGCCATACGACCTCCATGGCCTGGAGAGGCTCTCCATAATCGTAGACCTGGTTCGTGGGCTCTTCCCGCTCCAGGAAATCGGTGAGAACGGAACGTTGGGCAGGCGGGGTCAGGGGCATGATCACGCGAAAGCCCTTTTCCTTCAATTCCCGGGTAAGCTGCCCCCAGGTCACCCCGGCCTCAAACCTCACCCGGCGGTTGTCCGGATCGATCTCCAGGACTTTGGCCATTCTTGACAGGTCAAGGACCAGACCACCTTCCTTCGGAATGGTCGCTCCGTAGAAGTGGACCTGGGAACTGCAGGGCACGACGGGGATGCGGTTTTCGTTGCAGAGCTTAACGATCCCTGCAACCTCCTCCGCGCTTGCGGGTTTGGCGACATAATTTGCAGCCCCTGCGGGGGTGTAGCTGAAATCGCTCTCATAGATCCGCAGTTGAACAGGGTCGTCGGAGCAGTTGTCAGCTCCGACGATTTCACAGAGTCTCGATCTGACGTCCACTGTTGACCTCCGTTTCTCTCAGAAAGTGCCGAGCGACGAAGTCACTTACATGTTGATAGTTAACGTGTTAACTAATGGTTCCACCCTACCCACCCCTCAGATCTTTGTCAAGTTTTTTTCGCGCGGGTCGGCAAATCTGCCGTACAAGAGGGCAAGCACGTCTTTTCTGTCTTCAGTCCGCCCGATTAGCCGGCGTAGGGTGCGGTGAGCGAAGCGAACCGCACCGTCCGAGGCATTCACGGCGAGCAATCCCGGAGTCGAAACCGCGACTGGTGCGGTTCGCACGCCACGCCCGCGCTCACCAGCAGCCTAAATGTGCAGCTCATGGCGATGGTAGCAGGCTACCCTCTTTGCGCCACAGTGTGCCAAGCTCTCAGGCTACGGTATTCAAGACTGCTGTTGAGCTCCACCCCTTACAGGTAGCTTCAACGCCAGAGTGAGGCCGTCCGCAATGGGGACCATGCTCAAGAGGATCCGATTGTCGGCGAGCAGCTTTGCATTGAAGGTCCTGATCGCGTCGGTGTCCGGGTCGTTCCCGTTCGTGTCCAGCACCTTGCCGCTCCAGAGCACGTTGTCCACCGCGATGAGGCCGCCTGGTCGCAACAATTCGAGCGAGCGCTCGTAATAGCCGTCGTAGTTCTCTTTATCCGCGTCGATGAAGACAAAGTCGAAGGTTCCGGCATGGCCCTCTTCCAGGAGGCTGTCGAGCGTCTCCATGGCCGGTGCGAGCCGGAGGTCCACCTTGTGAGCCACGCCGGCTTCAGCCCAGTACCGCCTGGCAATGCGGGTCCATTCCTCGTTGATATCACAGGCTATGATCTTCCCATCGGAAGGGAGGGCCAGTGCCACGCACAACGAGCTGTAACCGGTATAGACGCCCAATTCTATGGTCCTGGTCGCGCCGAGCAGGCGTATCAAGAGCGCCATGAATTGGCACTGGTCCGGCGAAATCTGCATGACGGAATAGGGGTGCGGCGCGGTCTCTTCTCGCAGGCGGCGCAGTATCTCAGGCTCCCGCAGGGAAGCGGAGAGGATATAATCATACAACTTCACAGAAACCTTGATCATTTTCTTCGGCATGCCGTTCTTCCTCCAACGATTGAGGATCTGAGAAGAATATAGGAATGCCGTGATGACTGTTCAACCCTGGTCGGCCGACAGGCAACCTTCCAAAGCCACTCGCGCTGTGGAGCTGCCAAATGGAGTTCTGTAATGGGTATGGCTTTAGTGGGGCGGGGATGGAAATTATTCCGGGCAGACGAGAATGACCGTGATGTTGTCTGCGCCGCCTCTCTCGTTGGCGTCCTCTATCAGACGCGTGCACGCCTCTGCCGGCTCGCGGGATGAATGAATGACTGCGAGTATTTCCTCATCCGTCAGCATGTCGGTCAGTCCGTCGGAGCAAAGCAGGAGGCACGCATTTTTCTCCCGAGGCCAGATCCCGATTTCGGTTTCTGCTTCGTCGGTTATTCCCAGCGCCTCCGTGAGCCCGTGTCGCTGATGATGAGTCCGTGCCTCTTCCTTCGTGATACGCCCTTCTTTGAGCCACTCTGCCACGAAGGTATGGTCCTGAGTGAGCTGTCGGATGTCTCCATGCACGACCGTGTACGCACGGCTGTCCCCCACGTGGGCAACGATCATCCGGTCCTGGGTGAGCAGTGCCAGCACCAGGGTCGTCCCCATTTCACTCCAGCCGGCCCGATGGAGGGACTTTTGGAGAATGACCTCGTTCGCCCTGGCTATGGAACTGCGGACCAATTCCACAAGGTCTGCCGCAGAGTCAAGACGCTCTTCGATGAGGGCCGCAACGAGGGTCACCGCTAGCTTGCTGGCCACCTCGCCCGCGTTATGACCGCCCATGCCGTCCGCGATCATGAACAGGCCCAGATCCTCGTTCAGGTACAGGCTGTCTTCATTCAACTCTCTCGCTTGTCCGATGTCCGACAGGTACGCGACTTTCAAGGCGGCTTCCCCGGCGAAATATCCCGGCAGCAGGGGTCGAAGCGGCTTGCGCTCCCGCGCTTATATATACTCAGGTCCGGCCGTCCTGACAAGTCCGGAGATGGGGTGATCACGACTGATACCAATGTGCAGTTCAATCTATAACATCCAAGGAGTCTACTCTGGGCTTTTCCTGGGAAGTCTCCTCCGCTACGAACGGCACAGCCTGACTGCGCTCCGGAGACCTCCCAGGAGCGCCCTTCAGCAGTATTACTCATTGAATCGCACATGAGAGCAGCGCTTGGTTTTACGCAGCCCCCTTTACTCCTTCAAGATTGTCCTGGTCAAATCACGCGACTGCCCCGACCGTTTCCTTTCTCCTTAGACACCACTTGGTGATCTCCTCCGTCACCGCCGGAATGAGTGCCAGTCCCATTACGACTCCCCATTCGTTCAAGGTGAGTGGGTGAGTGTCGAAAATAGGCTGAAGGAAGGGTGCCAAGACGGTCGGCACAAGGAGTGAAACGGACAACAGAAACGCTCCCACCAGCCAGGGGTTGGAAAACACTCCTATCTGGAAGATCGAGAGACGTTCCGACCGACAGGTGAAGGACCGGAACAACTCGCACATGGACAGCGTGACAAAAGCCATGGTCTCTGCAGTCTTCACGTCGATGCCCGTCCAGTCATACCTGAAGAGCAAGAAATATGGGTTGGCCTCGGCTGGAATGGCATTGGTCGCCTGGAGATGCCAGACGAGACCCACGGCAAACGCGCCAAGGGTCGCGAAGGTTTGCGCGAAGGTCTGTATAAGGATGCCCAATCGCACAGGACCATGAATAATGGGCTCTGTCTTTGGCCGAGGTGGATGCTTCATCGCATCCGGGTCCCCACGCTCCTTGGCGAGAGCCAGCGCCGGCGCGCCGTCAGTCACCATGTTGAGCCACAAGAGCTGAATGGCTGTGAGCGGGCTGGGCATACCGAAGAGCGTGGGCAGGAAAATGATCATGATCTCTGCTACGTTAGAAGAGAGGAGGAAGAATACGAACTTGCGGATGTTGGCGTAAATGATGCGCCCCTGTTCTACGGCAGCCACAATACTCACGTAATTGTCGTCGGTCAGCACCATGTCCGCGGTCTCCTTGGCCACGTCGGTGCCAGTAATGCCCATTGCAATCCCGATGTCCGCGCGTTTGAGCGCTGGAGCGTCATTGACCCCATCGCCAGTCATGGCCACCACTTCCCCGCGCTCCTTGAGGGCGTCCACGATCCGCATTTTGTGCTCGGGGTTCACGCGCGCGAATGCGTCGGTGGTCTCAAGTGCCTTCACCAGCCCTGCCGCATCCAGTCTGTCGAGCTCCGCGCCCGACATGACCTTATGCCCAGGCTCCAACAGACCGATCGCCTGTCCGACAGCCGCGGCAGTGTCAGGGTAATCCCCGGTGATCATGATGGTGCGAATACCGGCCCTGCGTGCTGTCTCTATCGCGGGAAGCACCTCGGATCGCGGCGGGTCGATAATCCCGAAAAGCCCCAGGAACACCAGTCGTTGTTCGATGGCCTCGGCAGTAGTCTCTTGGGGCGGGGCGTCGGCCACCCGGTATGATACGGCGAGTACCCGCAGTGCATCTCGCGCCATTGCTTCGTTTGCGGCTATGACGCTCGAGCGGAAGGCCTCGTCAAAGGGCACCACTTCGTCGTTGACGCTTTGGTAGTGCGTACACAGCTTTACGATCACGTCGGGCGCGCCCTTGCACGCGGTCACGTACAGTTTCCCCGATGCCCGAGCCTCCTCGCCGAAAGGCCCAGGGGCCTGGCCACGAGATTCGACCACGTCCAGGACGGTCGACATACACTTGCGTTCGGAGTCGAAGGGAATCTCGCAGATTCTCGGAAATGCGGCCTCCAGTTGCGGCTTGTGCGCTCCTGCCTTGGCCGCTGCCACCACGATGGCGGCCTCGGTGGGGTCGCCAACGACGCGGTAGCCGGCCCTGTCCTCCGAGGGGCTGGGTTCCTCAAGGTAGGCATCTGTGCAAAGCGTCCCTGCCCAAATCGTGGTGAGCGCACCGCGATAATCTTCCAGGTCCACTTTCTGGCCGTTTACCGTAAAATCTCCTTGGGGCGAATAGCCTTCTCCTGTCACCCCAAAAGTGTGGTGGTCCACCCACAGCCGCACCACTGTCATCTGATTCTGGGTGAGCGTGCCGGTCTTGTCGGAACAGATCACGCTGGCAGACCCAAGGGTCTCCACCGCCGCCAACCGCCGGATCAGGGCATGCCGTTTGATCATTTCGCGCATGCCCAGTGCGAGCGTGATGGTGACCACGGCAGGTAGCCCCTCAGGCACCGCCGCAATGGCCAGGCTTACCGCAATCATGAACAGTTCGGTGATCACCGAGGTGAATTGCCGCAGGTAGACCAAGAGGCCGCCGTCGGGAGCGAAAATCAGTTTCAAGGAGGTCTGGTTGACGAGGGCGACGAGGAACACTACCCCGCAGATCCCCAGGGCGCCGTAACCGAGCTGTCTGCCAAGCTGATCCAGCCGCTGTTGGAGGGGAGTGGGTTCAGCCTCCAACGTCTGTAGCATCTCGGCAATAAGTCCCATCTGAGTATGCATGCCCGTGGCCACAACGATGCCGCGGCCGCGGCCGTACGTGATGAGTGTACCCATAAAAGCCGAGTTGTGACGGTCGCCCAAGGGGATGTCGGCCTCCAGAAACACCTGGGCGTTCTTCCCCACCGGGACTGACTCACCAGTGAGGGCTGCCTCCTCGATTCTCAAGTTCACTGCTTCTACCAGCCGTAGGTCCGCCGGCACGTAGTTGCCGGCCTCAAGGATCACGATGTCCCCTGGAACAAGCTCACGGCTGGGGATCGTTGTGCGAGATCCTCCACGCACCACGGTCGCGTTAGGGGCTGCCATCTTTTGGAGTGCGGCGAGGGCTTCCTCGGCCTTTGATTCTTGGACCACCCCCACAATAGCGTTGAGCAGCACGATGGCCATGATGGCAGCGGCTTCCACATAGTCACCCAGCAGCGCTGAGATCACGCTTGCAACGATGAGCATGATCACCAGGAAACTCTCAAACTGTTCCAGTAGTAGTTTCCAGAATGGTGGGCGGGGGGCCTCACGTAACTCGTTAGGGCCAACTTCTGCAAGACGTTGTTTGGCAACCTCCGAGCTCAGTCCTTGATCCAGGTGCACGAGTAGCTTCTGCGCGACGGTCTCGATCGAATGGCTATGCCAGACCTCTCTTGAGCTGCGGGTTTGATTATTCAATCGGGTGTTCGACATCGAGAAGATCTCCTCCAGGTTGCCTCTTGGCGAGGGAACCGGTATGTGCCGGACCTAAGCAGTGGTCTTGCCAATTCTATGGTCATCAGACCCCTGGCCGGTCTCGGGATGGCGCCTTTGAACACGAAACTGTGGCCCCGTGGTCCCCCCAAGTCCGGAGAGAGACAATGGCGCCGTCAGATTGCGGGAAAAGCCTTTTTCTCGGAGTTCCTAAGCGTATCCAACCCGAAGCGACTCTGTCAACCGTTTTTCGCCTCGGTGACCATCAATCGTTCACGATGGAGAAAGAACAAACCGACAGGCAGCCGCTAACCTTCCTTGACAAAGGTAGCTTCCGTTCTGATAAGTAGCTTCAAGTCCCACCGAAGGAGATTTCTTTATGTCCCGAAAAAAATTCACCTGACTGTCGGCGCGTTCTGTAGTATCCTCTTCGCCGTACGTCTCGTGCTCGACCGGCCGCAATTTCGCGTCCGAAGAGACAGCTATCCTTGAGGCCTCGATCTTCACGTTCAACCGGAGGTTACCGTTTTCCAGGGACAGACGCAATCCCTCGGAATCGCGATTACTGCCGGTGACGTCCAAGGAGGAAACGATGGACAAGTGGTCCTTTGGCTTCACTATGACCCTCGTCGGAATCGGGGGGACCTTCATCACCCTCGGTTTACTGATCTTGTTGATCAATATTTTCAAGAGATTGTTTCCCGTCCGCTCGGATCGGGGTTCTCTCAAGTAATAGGGGTGCCGAAAAATGTTTGAGAGTGTTGTCGCCGGCTTATCGGGTCTGACTCACGGGGTATCGTTTCTCGTTACCCAGGGTTTGCCGAACGTAATCATGCTGGGGGTCGGAGGGGTGTTGATGTACCTGGCCATCAGGAAAGGGGTGGAACCCCTCCTCCTCCTGCCGATCGGGTTTGGTTGCTTCCTGGTGAATATTCCATTGAGCGAAGTCATGGATACGGGGGGCATCCTCAAGTTCTTATATGACGTGGGCATCTCGACGGAGATCTTTCCACTCCTCATATTCATCGGAATCGGCGCGATGACCGATTTCACGCCGCTTCTCGAGAATCCCAAGATCCTCCTGTTCGGAGCCGCGGGGCAGTGCGGGATCTTCCTGACGCTGCTGCTGGCGCTCTCGTTGGGATTCAGTCAGTTGGAGGCGGTGTGCATCGGGATCATCGGGGCCTGCGACGGACCCACGGCCATCTACGTAACCGCTCAGTTTGCCCCGCAGCTTCTCGGCCCGATCTCGGTGGCGGCCTACTCGTACATGGCACTCGTGCCGATCATTCAGCCCCCTATCATGCACGCGCTGACCAGCCCCAAGGAACGGGTGGTGCGCATGGAAGTGCCGCGAGAGAGTACAGTCTCGGATCGGACTCGCCTCCTGTTTCCGATTGTGGTCACGCTCGTGACCGGATTGATTGCACCCAAGGGTCTTCCCTTGATGGGCACGGTCATGCTGGGAAATTTTATGAAAGAGAGCGGAGTCGTTCAACGACTCACCGGCGCTTCCGAAAACGAGATCGCGAACATTGTGACCCTCTTCCTCGGATTGGCCATCGGCGGAACCATGGAAGGCCATGTGTTCCTCAAACCTGAGACCCTCGCTATATTCGGGCTCGGCTTCGTGGCGATCTGCGTAGACACGGTCGCAGGTGTACTTCTCGGGAAACTGATGTACCTTTTGTCCGGTGGTAAGATCAACCCCTTGATCGGTTCCGCGGGGATCTCGGCCTATCCGATGGCGGCCAGGGTGGTCCAGATGATGGGTCAGCGGTACGACAAGAAGAACTATCTGCTCATGCACGCGATGGGAGCCAACACCGGCGGACAGATCGGTTCGGTCATGGCAGCCGCGGTGATGCTGTCGGTCCTTAAGGGAATGGGGCTGATTTAGAGCTTTGAGGTTGCCACACGACGCTACACTGAAGCGCGTGGAGAATGAACCTCATTCTCAGGAGCGCTCGCTTCTGGGTGAATCGACCAGAACCTCCAAGGATATCTCCTCGTTGTCTGAGAGAGCGAGGCCGAGGCTGCAGCGCTGACAACGCCATTCTCAATGACGTTCAGCGCAATCATCTTCGGGGCTTCCCAAAATAAATCAGGCCCCTTGCGGGGCCTGTCGGCACTATTTTTTGGGAATGGAGGAGTCTCGCGAGCCTGTATCGTCTCTGCTCAAGTAATTGAGACCTCCCGTGCGAACAATTGCGGACGACGAATCGCTCCTGGAGAAATTCTCCATCTGCGGCGCCGTCCGAGCCGCATTGGGATGTGCGCTCGCACAATCCCTTTCCTCTCTTAATATAATTCTCAGGACCGTCGAGGGCGGAGGTCATGCCGAAACCTCCGCCGTGCCGTAGAAAGCCTATTCCGGGGAATCCGATATCCGCAGACCCGGTACGGGCATCGCCCTTAAGGGCTGAAGCTGTGACGCTTGACCGGTCGGCGGTAACTGGATCGACACCTCACCGGATACGTTCGAGGGGATGGACAAGACAACGACCAGGGATCGTGCCGATTCCGGCCCCGCAACTCCTGAGGAGTCAGTTACAATCTTGACTGAAAGACCTTTGCCCACATCCACTCCATGGTTGCCCGGCGTTCCCGGAGACACCTGGGTGTACACGGCAGTTCTGCCGTACGCAGGCTCGCGCGGGACTGCCGGCGGCTCAAATGTGATCTCATGTCCCGCCGTCTGATCGTTTATCGCAAACCGGCCCCGCGGTGTTGACGCACTCAAGGGCTGTATGGTTTGTCCAGGTATCACCACGACCCGTATCTCGATAGATGATTGCGTCAGTCCCGGAGTCGGGAGGGCGACCAAGGCCCCCAGCGCCAACACGCAACACAGTACGAAACAGCTTGTTTTCATCGGCCTTACCTCCAAGCCGGGCAGCCGCCTTCCCGAGGCGCGGGAAGCGGGAAAACACCCCCCAAGAAAATCTCTCCGAGACAAATCGCAACGTTCGTGGCTGAAACCTTCAAGCCTTCCTCGTGAGCGTTGCGGCATAGCGCATATGCCGCAACGGCCGCTCACGAGCTCCCCCTACGCTGTCACAGACGAAACTGTGTCGAACTCTCCACGCCTGTCACCTCAGGTGTCAGAGGTGCCTGGGTGCCGTTTCCGGCTCGTTCCACGCACGTCCCGGCTGTTGAGTATCTGGCGGCTGTCAGTATGCCGCCCCCGGCAAGCCAGTTCAGTTTATTGTTCTGTTCGACAAGGGTACGGAAATAGAGCGTGTAGGTATGATTCGGTCCCAAGAGGTCCGAGAGGCAATCAAGTGCGGTCAGTCTCCAGCGCCGGAACGCACGTGGGTCGAAATCGCTGTCCAGCATGCACCAGCCGGTCTCGATCAACGCGTCAATTCTGTCTTCCACCGACATATTCACCCTCCCTATTACACATGCCACAGCCACGGTCAACGCGACCGAAACTGTATTCCATGCGCCCCCAATCCCCCGCGGGCTGCATGTAACCCACACAATTGGAAACCCCCATACGATCGACAGCATCGCCGTGAGTCTAAAACGGACTCGTTGCCCATGACCCGGTGTCGTCAGGAAGATCGCCATGTGAAAGGGCCGGTCACATTCTCATCGGCAACATGCCTTGCTTGGCGACCGGCGCCAAAAGTCAACGGCATCATTCTGGCGAGCCCGTGCACCCCTTCTCAGGAGAGGTTGTCCATCGTATGCCATAGTTCAGAGCATTTTCCGTGCCAAGACTGATCGAGAGGGTAAGTTTCTGAAGACACCAATCATTGCAGCCAGTTATATACTGTCGGTGGCAGTGGGGTAGCGCGGCGAAGTGGGGAGCAGTCGGGGGTGGGCGTGTCGGATGTTCTGACACATTACCATGCCACGTCATGATATTAATAACTTGCCCTGTGTTCACGCGTTGCGAAAATCGGTCACTCGTGTCCTGGATGTCCTGATTTGCTTGAGAGGATTCGCTCTGGCGGAATCACGGATGCAGGGAATCGCGCGAAATTCCGAGGAGATGAGTGGATGCCTCTGGTGGCCGCTGAAGCGTATGAGATGCGGCCCGCAGCAATCAAGCGGTCGCGTTTCCGGGGACCGTTGGCAGGTGTCGAGCGCGGTCGGTTCACCGGACCACGACGACCGGTATCTCCACCCCATGCCTCACCGGCGTAATGGTGCTCCCGAAGAGAATATCGCTGATCCCCCGGTGACCGTGCCCCCCCATGACCAGGATGTCTATTCCTTCTTCCTGAACGAGACGAATCAGCTCTTTCGTCACGTCTCCGTAGCCGAGGAAGGTCTCCACCCCGACGCCTCGGTGGCTCAGAGCGACGGCCAGTTTGTCCAGGTATTGCTCGTCTTCTCGCGCCTCAGCGTCGTACGCGTCCGGGCCGAACGCTTGTCCTGCCGCCCCTTCCACCACGTGGAAAAGGCACAGGGCCGCGTCGTGCTGTCGCGCGAGCGGAAGTGCGTGGCTGAGCACCTTCTTGTCGTGATCGGCAAACGCCACTGCTACTCCCACCCGCCTGTAACGCGGGATATCCAGTTCCAAGTCGTCTTCCGGCGCCCGGATGAAGTGGTTGAGCTTCTTCCACGCAGGGATGGCCTCCTTTCGCGGAAGGTGTACAAAAGGCTTGAGGGTGACATAGAGCAGAAGACAGCCGAGCGCGGCCAGCCACGGAAAAACGATGACGTAGATCCATGCCGGCTCGGGGCTTGCAGCGATCCATTCGCCCAATTTATCCGCGATCAGCTTGAGGTTGAGCCCAACCAGGAGCGCGGCTCCAGACCAGGCGAGGATCTGGAGCCAGTACTTGTTTGCAAATTCCCCCATGGACGCTTTGTCACTCGTGAAATGAATGAGGGGAATGACAGCGAACGGGAGCTGCATACTGAGGATGACCTGGCTCAAGATGAGGAGCTTGTACGAACCCTGGTCCCCCGCGTAGATGATCGTCAGCACGGCCGGCACGATTGCGAGCATCCTTGTCACGAATCGCCGGAGGACTGGGCGCATTTTGAAATGAAGGTATCCCTCCATCACGATCTGCCCTGCCAGCGTGCCGGTGAGCGTGGATGCCTGGCCCGAGCACAGGAGCGCGACAGCGAAGGCTATCCCCGCGAACGCGGTTCCAAGGATCGGCGAAAGCAATTCGTGCGCTTGCTGAAGTTCCGTTACGATGATCCCCCGCTTGTAAAACGCCGCGGCAGAGAGAATAAGGATCGCCGCGTTGACGAAAAACGCAGCATTCAGGGCGATTGCCGAGTCGATCAAGTTGAACTTGCACGCCTGCCGCTTCCCTTCCGGAGAGGTATCGAATGCCCGGGTCTGTACCAAAGAGGAATGGAGGTACAGATTGTGCGGCATTACTGTGGCGCCGATAATCCCGATAGCGACAAACAACGACCCTTCCGGCAGTCGAGGCACGAACCCTGCCGCTACCTGAGTCCAGTCAGGCCGCGACCAGACTACCTCGAAGAGGAAACACCCTGCGATAATCGTTATGAGGAACATGATGAAGGCTTCGAACCTCCTCATGCCGAAATTCTGGATCATGAGGAAGAGGAGTGTGTCAAAGCCGGTGATTACGACACCCCACACCAGAGGAACGTGAAGAAGGAGATTCAGCCCGATAGCCGTCCCGAGTACTTCGGCGAGGTCGCATGCAGCGATCTGGATTTCCGTAAGGACCCAAAGGGCATAGGTTACCGGGCGGGGATAGTTGTCCCGGCAAGCCTGGGCCAGGTCTCTCCCCGTGGCAATCCCGAGTCGTGCCGAGAGCGTCTGGAAGACCACCGCCAGGGCATTGCACATCAGCAACACCCAGATGAGGGTGTATCCGAATCGGGCGCCTCCTTCGAGGTCGGTGGCCCAGTTGCCAGGGTCCATGTATCCGACGCTGATCAGGTACGCAGGGCCGAAGAACGCAAACATGCGCTTCCCGATGCGGAAACCCTGCGGCACCGAGACGGTACGATGGACTTCGGATAAGGAAACGCCGGCTTTTGCCATGGATGCAGCCAGATGTCTAAATCGGTCCCTTAAGGCCGATTATAGTAGACCGTGTCGCCCTGGACAAGTCGCCGCGGCTATGGGCTCGCGTGTCCCTTGCTTTACACTCAAGGAGTGTCATTCGCCGTTGCCGCGTCCATTATCGGGGGCGGGCGGCCGCGGCTCTCGGCCGCTCTTTGTGAAGGAGAGCAAGAAAATCATGCCGCCCAGCAGGATGTAACACTGCGCGAACTGGTACGGAATCTCTCGTGCGGTTCCCGTCAGGAGCCAGGGCAGGTACACGCTCGCGTCCGGGCACGCGGAGTGGACGACGCCAAAGAAGCTCAACACCGCGAGAATCAGCAGATAGACCGCGCTAATCCGCAAACGGCGGTCAATCAGTTCCGCGAGAAAGGCTCCCCAGAGCATGCCGGTCAGGATGAATCCGTTGCCGAGTGCTATGGTCACCAGCACTTCCGGAAGCCCATGGCCGGTCTTGGTGATGAGGTGCTCGAGGTTCTGCAGGGGGACGATGTCAGGCGTCTCATACTGGATGGACAGCAGCCGTGCCACGGTGGGGAGCATCGCGAGCACCACCGCGGAGGCGTGCCGGGCCGGTGAATGCAGGAAAGCCTGGGTGGTAATCTCCAGCGCGATGAAAACCAGGATGGGAGCCAGAACAGCCCGCGGTATCAGCTCCACGATGAACGAAACGTATCCCAGCATGCCCCCCAGGCCGATGAAGATCCCCGTGAGGAGGGTGTATCCTGCGCGGGAGCCCATACGTTTGTACGCGGGATGGCCGATGTACGGGCACGACTGGGCCACTCCGCCGCACACGCCAGCCAGGAGCGTGGCTCCCGCTTCCGTGAGGAGGATCTGCCGCGTGCTGTAGTCGTCGCCCGCGACCCGTGCGCTCTCGGTAACGTTGATGCCGCCCACGATGGTCAGAATGGCAAAGGGAATTGCTATGGGGAGGTACTTGAGCGCGGGGACGATTCCGTCGACGAAATCCAGGGTCGGGATAGGAAGCCCGGGATGGAACTCCCAGACCGGAGGGGTGTACGTTCCGGCAGCCTGAGGGCTGAGCCCCAGCAAATGATAGAGGTGGTAGAACACCGTGGCCAGGACCACGGCTGCCAGAACCCCGGGAATATTCTTCGGCAGGCGAATCCTCGCGATGAGCGTGTACAGGATGAGGCCGAGCGAGATCATGCCCACGATCGGCTGTCCGAAGATGTCCACCAGCGGGAAGAAACCGATCAGTACAAGCCCCACCCCGGCCAGTGACCCGAGCAGCCCCGCCCGGGGAACCACCTGTTGAATCCATCTGCCCCAGAACGACATGATGACCTTGAGCACCCCGATCATCACCATGGTGGCCATGCCGATGTACCAGGTCATGAGCGCGGCGTTTTCCGGCGTTTCACCACTCTGTTTGAGAGCTACAAAAGCGGGTCCCAGGACCGCGAGCGCAAGCCCGATGGTGGACGGTGTGTCCAGGCCCAGCGGCATCGCGGTTACTTCTTTGTTCCCCGTCTTTTTCGCGAGCCGGAACGCCATCCAGGTGTAGATGAGGTCTCCGACCAACACGCCGAAGGTGGTGCCGGGAAACATCCGCGTGTACACGACATCCGCGGGGAAGTTGAACCCGATGATCAGCGTACCCGCGAGGAACGACAGGACCGCCATGTTGTCGAACATGAGCCCGAAAAAGCCGTTGATGTCGCCGAGGCCGATCCATCGATATCGGTCGCCGGTCTGCTCCATACCACTCCTTATGTGAACCGGGATGCCAAGGCCCTATTTCTCTAAGTACACCATTTCAGAAGTCCGGTCGCGGATTTTAGGTTTCTTGGTGGGACAGGCATCTTGCCTGTCACTTCTCAATGGACCGGCAGGATGCCGGCCCCACTGTACTGCCAAGAGCAGAGCCTCCAAGCGAGACCGTATTTATGAAAACGAGTGCCTAGTATGGAGTCCCGTAAATGACTTTCAGAATGGAGTGGCAACCGTTATTACCGGAGCAGTCACTCGGCCGACAACTTCTGAAATCTATTTCTGGGACAGCACACTAGCGAGCGTTGAGGAGACCCACGATCTTTCTGTGCCCGCACACCTGTGCGATCTTCAGGGCTGTCTCGCCACGCCTGTTCTTAGCATCAACATCAGCGCCCTCGTCCAGAATTATTCGCACCGCTTCCGGGTTCCCTCCCCACGCGGCATCCATGAGCGCGGTGAAGCCGTCTTCATCCTGTGCGTTGACCGCGGCGCCCTTGTCGAGAAGCAGCCTCACGATTTCCGCATGCTTTCGAATCGCGGCCAACATGAGAGCGGTCCTGCCATGCTCGTCCTTCGCGTTCACATCCGCGGCCTTTTCCAGGAGCAATTTCACCATGTCCACGCGGCCTTCCCCGGCAGCATACATGAGGGCTGTCGGTCCCTTCTCCGGATTTATCGGTACGCCCCTGTCCAGAAGCGATGTGACAAGCTCCTGGTGACCATCCTCGGCTGCCTTCATCAGGGCTAACCAGCCGAACTCGGCGTCCATCTCAGCGCCTCTTTCCAGGAGCAGTTTCACCACATCCCAGTTACGTCGGCTGGCTGCCCAGGTGAGGGCCGGCCAGTAACTCGTGTCTTCTGCATTGACCTTAGCGCCCCTGTCGAGAAGCACTTTCACCACGTCCAGGTGCCCTGCCTCAGCAGCCTGCTCCAGTGCCGTCCCCTGATACTCGATCAGCTCGTTTACATCAGCGCCACCGTCGAGGAGAGCATCTATCGTTCCCGCGTCACCGGCCGCGGCAGCTTCCATCAAAGGGGTGCGATACGGGCCCGATAGTTTGCTATCCGCACCGCCTTCTGAAGAAGGTGCTGATGCTCCCTTCTGACAGACTTCGGAGGATCCTCCGCACGTCCAGCCTGAACCGTCGTGCTTGATGCGCGCGACGATGTCCCCCTGAGCCAACACTTCGACAGTTGAGGAGTCCGACCATTGATAAGAATTGAAACAATAACCTTCCAAACGCCATTCTCTGGCAATGCCCTTGCTTGACAATGTCCAGATCTCGGTGTCACAAGGGCTTTCACCGGGATAGCCGATAGACAGAAAGCGCGTTTTGTCGGGAGAAAAGGGACCGGCCCCTCGTACTCCCGCTACTGCCCCAGTGTCTCGATTGAAGAACTTGAATCCGTCGCCCTCAAAGTACTGTTCGTGAATTACGTACCAGGGGTCGATGAAATCAGTAAATGCATGACCGACACGCACTTCGCCAGTGGAATCTGTGTACCCATCTTGCTGGGCAGGCGGAGTGCTCCTCCTGGATACTATTGTCCCGTCCATCATTCGGAAGAAAACCTCCGCACCTCGACGTGCGACCCTATCGCCGTACCTGGCCATCCGAAGGCCCTCCGCGGTGTCAACTCCAAGGTCTCGGAGGAAATGCTCGATCTCCTTGTGGCCCTTGTGCTGGGCAATTTCCAAAGGCGTGAAGCCGTCCTTGTCCATTGCATTGACATCAGCACCGCTCTTCAAGAGGGTCTTGACCTGACCCAAGTCGCCTGTCACGACCGCCTGGAACAACTGCTGATTCCTGTCGTCGGCACCGGCAATTCCGTGAGAAGCAGCGAGCATGAGGGACAGGCCAAGAGCCAGGATTGCTCCACCCAACCGGAGAACACGACCCCTTTGCAGCGACATGGCAACACCCCCTTAATTCCTAGAAGAATTCATTTCGCTTCCTTCGGCGGGCGCTTTCGGCGGGGGAGCTTCTCCAGCCTCAGCCCTTCGAGTTGGACCACGATCCGGTCCACTTCCGCGGTAATCGTCTCCCGAGGAGTGCCTTTTGCCTCCAGATCGTCCAGCACGGTCGCGATCGCTTTCGCGTAGTCGTTGCGAAACCGACGATTGAGCTGCTTCCACGGTATTCCGGACAACAGAGCCGCGGCGTCTTTGCTGAAATCGAGCCTCCCCAACTGCATGAGCACAGCGACGATCGGATACCCCGTGTATCCCTGCCAGTACGAGGCATTGTCGTTCGACGTGATCTGCCGCAGGTCTTCTGACCACTCCACGAGATACGTCTTCGACCCGTCTGAAGAGGCCACCTGAGCCTGACCCGGCTCTACGATGGTGACCCGGCCGTCTCCGATCGCGCCGAGGGCCTCGTAGATCTTCGCCTTCGGAGGGAGTTTCCATTCAGCCATCGGTCACCTGCACGGTTCGTGACGTCACCCCGGCGAAGGCCGGGGTCCAGAAGGCATTGAAGAAACTGGATTCCGGCCTCCGCCGGAATGACGGCCGACAGAACAGGGCTGCTTTAAGACCCTGTGGGGTTCGGGGGGAACTTCTTTGCACAAAGAAGTTCCCCCCGATTCTCAGCGCGATTCACTCAGATCGAGGGGCATATGGTACTTTTTCATCTTCTTGTACAGGAGCGTTCGATGTATGCCCAGCAAGTCCGCGGCCCGAGCCTTGTTGTTGTTGGTTACTGCCAGAGCGGACCGGATCGCCTCTTCTTCGGCCCTCCCCTGCACGCGCTTGAGCGAGCATCGATCCGCTTCGGAAGCAGCCTTTTCGTTATGGAAGAGATGGAACGGAAGGTCGCACAGACGCACGGTATCTCCTTCTTTGAACGAGGAAATTCTCTCCAGCACATGGTAGAGTTCGCGTACGTTCCCGGGCCAATCGTAATTTTTCAGAACCTGTTCCGCCTCGAGGTCGATGGCTATCTCGCCACCGGGCGCGTCGTGGACGATCTGCCGCAGGATGTGCCGCGCCAGGGGGATTACATCGTCTTTGCGCTCCCTGAGCGGTGGGATGTGGAGCGGTATTACGCTGAGCCGGTAGAAGAGATCTTTTCTGAATAGCCCCTCCGCGATCATCCCCTCGAGGTCCTGATTGGTTGCGGCGATCAACCGGAAATCGACCCGCTTCACCGAGGTTCCGCCAATCCGCTCGATCTCTCTTTCTTCGAGCACGCGCAGGAGCTTCGGTTGCATCTCGAGTGGGAGGTCGCCGATTTCGTCGAGAAAGACCGTTCCGTGGTGCGCGAGCTCGAATTTCCCGGGTTTGCCCTTGTTCTGAGCGCCGGTGAACGCTCCCGGCTCGTACCCGAACAGCTCCGATTCAAGCAAATCCCGCGGAATGGCCGCGCAGTTGATCCGGACGAAAGGCGCCAGCCGCCGATGGCCGGCACTGTGTATCGCTTGTGCTACAAGTTCCTTGCCGGTCCCTGATTCCCCGGTGATCAGGACCGGGAAGTTGATAGCCGCGGCCCTGAGCGCTTCTTTCTTGAGCAGTTTCGTGGATTCGCTTACCCCGACGATGTTCTCGACGGTATATCGGGTGGAACGCAGCGAGACGAGTTCCTTCTCGTACAGCTCGACCTTCGACTCCAGGAGAGAAAGCTGTTGAGCCAGTTTTCCCACGTCCCGCACGTCCTTGAACATCACCTGGCCGAAGACCGCGATGACCTCACCGTCCTTCTCGATCGGAATGCGCTGGACGACCATGTCCTGGCCCTTGATCCGGTGGGTATGATTGATTTCAGCCTTACCGGTCTTGGCCACAATATGCATGCGGGTGTTCTCGATGACTTCGGTGCAGTGTTTGCCGATCTGTTCGCGCGCGTCGATCCCGAGAAAGCGGCCGTACGGGGTGTTGAAATGAGTGATATACCCCTGCGCGTCGGTGACCATGACTCCGTTGTAGATGTTGTCCAGGATCAGGCTGAGCAATTCCAGTTGCGGACAGACGTCGGACTTGCCGTCCCGGAGATAGGTGCATTCTTCCGGTGGGGTGATCCGACGAGGATAAGGCAGGCGTCTCGCTTTCATGTCAACGCTCCTGTATCATCCCGGCGACAGGTGTCCTCTTCTTGCTACACATTCTACACGCCGTCCGGATCGGAACTCAACGAAATTTTCGTCACGGCAAAAGCTGCGATCGTCAGAATCCGCTCTTGATGCCGACTCCAGAAGATCGCCCCGCGATCGGGAGCACGTTGGTACGCCGCTTGCTTCGCTCGGATCGGCAGGTCATCATCTCTCTGCAAGGTGGGAACCATGGACATCGCAGAGCCGACGATAAAGCGGGAGGAAGTCCTCGTCCTGTCGGACGAAGATTTCAACCAGGATAACGTCTGTGTGGTCACGGGAGCCGCGGGCGGGATCGGCAGAGCCATCGCGGTCGCTGCTGCAGCGAACAAACTCATGACCGTGGGCCTGGATATCAATGAGGAGGAAGGGAAGAAGACTCAGCAGATGGCGAGAGAAATGGGCGGCCAGATGATCTTCCTTCCTGCGAACCTGTCCAAAGACGAAGATATCGAGCATGCCGTTGCTGAGGCCGCCAAGCTCGGTACGATCAAGTATCTCGCAAACGTTGCGGGGGTTCAACATATCGATTCCATCGACAATTTCCCGATGGAAAAGTACGATCTGATGCAGAAAATTATGCTCAGAGCACCTTTTTATCTGTCCAAGCTTACCTTGCCTCACATGAAAAAGAGTCCCTCGGGCACGGGGGTCATCGGCAACATGGCTTCCGTGCATGCACACATTTGCACCAGGAACAAGCCAGTGTACAACATCACGAAATTCGGCTTGAGAGCGCTCACTCAATCGATCGCAGCGGAAGGGGAGGGGAAGATAAGATCCTTTTCAGTCAGCACGGGCTTTGTTCGGACCGGCCTGGCTTTGAAACAGATCCCCGCGCAGGCTGAACAGAGAGGGATCACGCCCGAGGAGGTTGTTCGCGACGTCATGATGGGAACCTCGCGGGTGAAAGAAATGATGGCCCCCATAGAGGTGGCGAACCTTTTCATCTTCGGTTTTTCGCGGTTTTCCCGATACCTCATCGGTGGGGACCTGCTCTTCGACGGCGGCATGGTCTTGACGTACTAGGGGACGGACGGGGACTTTATTCACGGGTCGATTCCGGCGCTCTCCATCGGCTGAGAGAGCGAATTCTTCGACTCCCGAGTGCGCGACCGCCCTCATGAAGACGAGTACTGGGGAACGAGTATGGGATCGCGCTTCACAGCAGCTTGAGAACGTGAACTGGTGTTCGAGTTCGCGGGCTCACGTGAGGCGCACAGCTACCAAGTCTGGAGGTCAATATGAAACGAATGTGTCTGAAGGTCTCGATCATCGCCCTTTCGGTTTTCATGCTCGGCGCATGGGGGTTCACCGGCAACGCCGCGGCTGCGGATACCATCAAGCTGGGCTTCGTTGCCGACATATCAGGGGTCGGGGCTTCCTTCTACAAATCCCAGAAGGCAGCCATCGATCTCTTCATAGAGCAGACCAATGCTGCCGGTGGCGTGCTCGGGAAGAAACTGGAAGTCGTCGCGCGTGACGCCCAGCTCAAGCCCGACGTCGGCGCCAACGTGGCGAGGGAGTTGATCCTGAGCGAGAAGTGCGATTTCCTTATCGGGCCCACCAGCAGCGCAGTGGCTCTGGCAGTAACGAAGGTGGCCAAGGAATTCAAAAAGATCGTCTACTTTCACACGTCCAACACGGAGGCACTGACCACTACCGATTTCCAGCCCTACATGTTCCAGGTGGTCCCGAACACCGGGATCGAAGCCAGAGGTATCGCCCTCTTTCTCTCTGACAAGCCATACACGAAATATGCGTACATCGGTCCCGATTACGCGTACGGCCAGACTCAGTGGGCAAGTTTCAAAGCCGAACTTGAGAAACGGAAACCCGATGCGAAAATCCTCGAGATCGTCTGGGTCAAACTGGGAGAATCCAATTATTCACCATACATTCCGACCCTTATGGCAAAAGGTCCTGAAGTTATCTTCAGCAGCTTCTGGGGAGGCCAGTTGAGCGGCTTTATCAAACAGGCGATCCCGTATGGGCTCTTCAAGAAAGCAACGATCACCTCGCTCTTTGACCTCGATATGCTCAGGGCTGCCGGCAAGGATATGCCCGAAGGGCTGCTGGGATATGCTCGCTGCCCGTTCTATGCGGTGGATAACCCCCAGATGGCCGCTTTCGTAAAGACCTATTATGAGAAGAACAAGGAGTGGCCTGCGGACTGGGCCATTATGGCGTATGACGGGCTCATCGCCCTGACCGAGGCGATCAAGAAGGCGAATTCGACCGACTCGGACCAGGTCGTCAAAGCCCTCGAGGGCCTCAAGTTCAAGTCGCTTCGCGGCGAGCGGTTCATTCGGCCCGAAGACCACATGGCAAATGTGGGCATCTACGTGGGCACTACTACAAAGGACCCGAAGTATGAGGACTTCCTCATTATGAAGGACGTCGTGGAAGTCCCGGCCGAAAAGGTCTGGCTCCCCGTCGACGAGGTTAAGAAGCTGCAAGGCGGGAACAAGTAACACGGATGACGGTGGTTACTCCCTCCGGTACAGTGGTACAGTCCGGCGGGAGTAACCGTTCGCCCAAGTCCTGATAAGCGTTTTCATTGAACGGCGGCAATCATTGACCGGGATAGGCCCAACGGGATGGAAGCACGATGGGGGAGGCTTGGAGGGGCGGCTGCAAAGCAGCCGGGGTGTCGCCGAGAGGTCGGAAAGGCTCTGAGAAGAAGCTAGGCACCTCACTGCAAGCTGGCAACGGGTCTGATCAAGTCTCTCGGCAGTTCCCCCAGGGCGCCCCCTCCATCCTCACCGGGCGCCGAGCCGCCTCAAGCCTGGTGAACTACTACGGGCGGTGGAATAACCATGACCAAGGAATACCTCCTCTTTATGCTCATCAATGGCCTGAGCGAAGGGATGCTCCTGTTCATCATCGCATCGGGGCTTTCGCTGGTTTTCGGGGTGCTCAGAGTGATCAACTTCGCTCACGGGTCCCTGTATATGATCGGAGCATTTGTCGCTTATTCGCTCTCGACGCTCCTTACCACCGGATCGCTCATGAGTTTTCTGGTCCTGCTCCTGGTGGTTCCTCCGGTGATCGCGGTGCTCGGCTTCTTTCTCGAGGTGACCCTGTTTCGGCGGGTTTACCGGGAAGAGCACCTGTTGCAGCTTCTGCTGACGTACGCTCTCGTACTCATCCTTGACGACGTGGTGCGAGTTATCTGGGGCGGAGACCCGCGCAATGTAGCCCGTCCGGAGCTCCTGGCCGGTTCGGTGGACATTCTGGGATTGGCGCTGCCCACCTACAACGTCTTCATCTTAGGTGTCGGGCCCGTCGTTGCGATTGGATTGTGGCTTCTGCTCTACCGGACCCGGTCCGGGAACATTATTCGAGCGGCGGTTTCCTATCCTGACACTCTGGGAGCGCTGGGAGTCAACGTCTCCTGGGTCATGACCGCGACCTTCATGCTGGGATGCTGGCTTGCAGGTTTGGGCGGTGTGCTGGTGGCATCTCTCGCGAGCATCGACCTGGGCATCGGCATGCAGAAGATCATAGAGTGCTTTGCCGTGGTTGTCATCGGCGGCCTCGGAAGCGTCGGCGGAGCCCTCCTCGGATCACTGATCATCGGGACCGGGATAACCTTCTTCCAACTGCCTTTCGGCCGATGGGCACTCATTTTCCCGTACCTCATGATGGCCGTCGTCCTGATCGTGAGACCGTGGGGTCTCTTTGGAAGACCAGAACGGTGATGGTGAAAGATGGACAGTCAAGCCGTTAATCAGTCGCAGTCCGGGAACCTGAATCGTCCGGGAACTGTCGCGATCGTCGTGGCTCTGGTTTTGCTCCCGTTTATCTTAAGCCAATTCGGCCGAACAGGGGAGTTCTGGATCTGGGTTACCACGGAGATGATCATCACGGGGCTATTCGCCATGAGCCTCAACCTCATTCTCGGTTTCGGCGGCATGGTGAGTTTCGGCCACGCGGCCTTTTTCGGAGTTGGCGCTTATACGGTGGCTCTCCTCATGAAGAAGGCCGGCGTACCGCTGTTTCTGGCCCTATTGGCCGCGCCGGTTGCCGCAGCTATCGCGGCGGCAATCATCGGCTGGTTTTGCGTGCGTTTGATTGGGCTCTATTTTGCCATCCTTACGCTCGCGTTCAGTCAGCTCCTGTACATGATCGTATTCCAGTGGTACACCTTTACCGGAGGTGACGACGGCATACACGGGATTCCCAGGCCGGAGTTTCTCGGGCCGACCAGCTATTACCTCTTGTGCCTGGCCATTTTCCTCGTCTGTTTCATGCTCATGCGCATGATCGTCAATTCCTCCTTTGGTTTGAGCATTCGGACCATCCGAGAAAACATGGAACGGGCGAAATTCATCGGTATCAACGTCAGGCGGTACCAATGGATCAATTTCATTATCGCCGGTGCGTTTGCTGGACTGGCGGGAGGGTTGCTCTGCGAGCTGAACCGGTTCGCCCAGACGGAGTTCCTCCATTGGAGCAAGTCCGCGGAGCCGATTCTGGGCAGTCTCGTGGGCGGTATGTACTCGCTGGCAGGTCCCGCAGTGGGTTCAGCTGTCCTGATCTTCATGAAGATTATCCTCCAGCAGCTACACAGGAGCATGGTCGAAATGTGGGCGATTGTGCTCGGCTCCATATTGCTGGTGGTGGTCCTGTTCGCGCCCGGTGGTTTGGCAAGCCTGTACCAGAAACTGTTTCGCAAATCCGACTCGTGATGCATCCCCATGGTGGACGGTAAAGCTCAAAATGGCCAATCATATTCTGAGCATCGAGCACGTATCCAAGTCATTTGAAGGCCTCCAGGTCTTCAACGACGTGAGTTTTGCCATTGCCGAAGGAGAACTGAGTTCTATCATCGGGCCCAACGGCGCGGGCAAGACGACCCTCTTCAATCTGATCACCGGGTACCACATCCCTGACGACGGCAAGATCGTTTTCGAAGGAAGAAACATCGCGGGGATGCAGCCATTCGACATTGTACGGCTCGGGATGGCGCGGGCCTTTCAGCGGACCAACATCTTTCCCCGCATGTCTGTGCTGGAGAATGTGCTCACGACAGTCATTACCCGGCAGAAGGGAAACCTGAACTTCGTAACCCCCACAAGGAATCTCAAGTCAGCGCACGATCGGGCGTACGAGATCCTGGAGGGGGTTGGGCTCGCGGACATGGCCCAGCGACTGAGCGGCACCCTGGCACACGGGAACCAGAAGCGGCTCGACATTGCCGTAGCCCTGGCTTTGGAGCCGAAACTGCTTCTCCTGGACGAGCCGACCGCCGGGATGAGCCCGGAAGAGCGCTGGCAAACCGTGGAATTGGTCAAGCAGCTTTGGGAGCGTCTGAAAATAACCATGCTCTTCATCGAGCACGACATGGACATCGTGTTCGGCATTTCGCAGACCGTACGGGTCCTGTGCTACAAGACGCTCCTTGCGGAAGGGACCCCGAAGGAAATCTCGGCCAATCAGCAGGTCATCGAAGCATACCTGGGGGAAGAGGTTTAGCCATGCTGTTGCAGGTCCAAGGAATCAACACCTATTATGGACTGAGTCATGTCCTCTTCGATGTCTCCCTGGAAGTGGACCGAGGAGAGGTTGTGGTACTGCTCGGCAGGAACGGTGCGGGAAAGACTACAACGATGCGCAGCATCATGGGCCTGACCGCGCCTAAGGAAGGGAAAGTCCTTTTCAATGGCCGGGATGTGACCGGATTGGTCCCGTACAAAGTCGCGCGGCTGGGAATGGGCTTTGTGCCCGAAGATCGCCGGATCTTTCCCGACCTCACCGTGGCTGCCAACCTGGATGTGGGGCACAAGGAGACCAGTGGCAAGCCGAAGCAGTGGACGGTCGAGCGCGTCTACGAATTCTTTCCGCGGCTCAAGGAGCTGTCCAAACGTCGCGGCGGCTATCTAAGCGGCGGCGAACAACAGATGCTCACCATCGCTCGAACCCTTATGGGCGATCCGGATCTCCTCCTCCTCGACGAACCATCCGAAGGTCTCGCGCCGATCATCGTCAAGGTGCTCGGCGAATTCATCGACGTGATGAAGAAGGAAGGGATGACCATTCTCCTGTCGGAACAGAATGTGAAGTTCTCGCTGAAACACTCCGACCGCGCGTACATCGTGGACAACGGCCACATCAAGTACCAGGGAACCATCTCGGACTTGGAAAAGGACGAAGAGATCAAGAAGCGCTACCTGGCGGTCTGATATCCCTGCACGATCGAAGACGTAAATTTAGGGGGAACCTCTTTTGACAACGTTCTCCCTAACTTACTTCTTTGATGGCGAACCGATATCAGACGCCCTGTGGCGTACTGAGGTAGTACCGCAAGCGCTTCCGGCGCTTGCAATCTCAAGAGTTTTGGGGAAGAGGAGTGCGGAGAGAAGCCCTTTTGCAAATGGGCGTCTTCCCGCAATGCTTCCGCAAGATCTTGGGGTTCCAACCAGGAGGCCGCAATGAATCTTGGGACATTGACTGCTCGGCATGCCAGATGCATGCCGGATCGCCTGGCGGTTGTATTCGGTGACAAGCGTCTGACCTGGCGGGAATTCAATCAGCGGGTCAACCGGCTGGCCAATGCGTTCCTGGGCCTTGGAATTGCCAAGGGAGAGAAGATCGCGACGATCCTCCCCAATTCGCTGGAATTGCTCGAAACCTACTGGGCGGTGGCGAAGATGGGTGCGGTTGTGGTACCGCTCAGTCCGCTCACCCGGCGCCGTGGCCTGATTAGCATGCTGAACAACTCCGACTCCGTTTGCGTGATCACCGATTCGGCCTTTGTCGAGCACCTGAACGCGGTGCGTTCGGATTTGAACATCCTCGCGGATCGGTTCCTGGTGACCGATGCGGCCGATCTCGCCGGTTATCGGCATTATGCGGCCCTGACCTCAGCCGCCGGTGCGGACGAGCCGAGAAGGGTCGAGATCGCGGATTCCGATCTGTTCAACATCATGTACACGAGCGGAACGACCGGCGACCCAAAGGGGATCGTTCACACCCATTACGTGCGGGGCATGTACTGTTCCCTCATGGCCTCAGCGTACCGCATGACCCCCGAAAGCGTGGTGTTGCACTCAGGGGCAATAGTCTTCAACGGTGCGTTTGTTACGCTCATGCCGAGCTTCTTTCTCGGCGCGACGTATGTGCTGGAGAAGCAATTCAACGCGGAATCCTTCGTCGAAGTGGTCAGGCGCGAGCGCGTCACGCATACCATGATGGTGCCGTCACAGATCGTCTCGTTGTTGCACACGCCAAGTTTTTCCGTTGAAGCGCTCGAGTCGCTGGAAATGATCCTGTCGCTGGGAGCGCCGTTGCACCAGGAGCACAAGGACGAGCTGTGCCGTCGGCTTCCAGGAAGGCTGTACGAGCTGTATGGGCTCACCGAAGGGTTCGTCACGATCCTTGATAAGAACGACGTGGCAGCGAAGCCTTCGTCGGTTGGGGTGACGCCGCCTTTCTTTGAGATGCGCATCGTCAACGAGCAGGGCAGGGACGTTCCACCCGGCGAGGTCGGAGAGATCGTCGGCCGCGGACCGATCCTCATGCCAGGTTACTACAAGCGCCCTGATCTCACCGCAAATGCGATCGTTGACGGTTGGCTCTACAGCGGAGACATGGGGTACGTGGACGACGATGGATACCTGTACCTCGTGGACCGCAAGAAAGACCTGATCATCTCCGGTGGAATAAACGTCTATCCTCGAGATATAGAGGAAATCGCGGTTCAGCACCCAGCAGTACGGGAAGCAGCGGTTTTCGGCATCCCCCACGACCGGTGGGGTGAGACCCCGCTCGCCGCGGTGATACTCCACGAACCGGGTAGCGCCACCGCCGAGGAGCTGCGCGACTGGATCAACCAGCGCATCGAGGCCCGGTACCAGCGAGTCGATGCTGTGGTCGTCGTGGACGATTTCCCAAGGAGCACTGCGGGTAAGACCCTCAAGCGGGTAATGCGGGAACCCTACTGGGCTGAGCGCGGGACCAAGATTTAGAGCTAGGTAGGGCAAAAACGCTATTGGAGCTGACCGAGCGGTTCTCGTTCCGAGACGATGACGAGCGGGATGGAGAGTCTTCGGGAGATTTTCTCGACCATCCGTTGCCGGCCGCGGCTCCCTGCCGAGTGTTCTGTCGGTTTACTCGGATCGTAGACCGCCATGACGATGTCGGTGTGCCGGGTCGCATACCGGTAGAGCCTTTCCCGCACGTCGCCCGAGCGCACGGTCACTCGGAAGGGAATCCTTTCGGTCTTCAGCTGTTGCAGCAGGCCGCTTAGCCTTTCGGACAGCTCTGTCCCCATGCGCGTCAACCGTGCAGCCTCGAGTTCGTCGGCAGATTCGTCGATGAGTTGGAGAATGTCCATCTGCGCACCCGTTCGCTTGCACGCGCCCAGCGCGTACTGGAACGCCGCCTCATCAGGGGTCTTTCCTTCGATCACCAGCAGTACGGTCCTCTGCCTCTCCGCGGGGTGTAGCGTCTCCGTGGCGGTCTGGAAGTCCCCGGCTTGAGCGAACACAGAAGCAGTCACGTGATCCTGCAACTTCTGAAAGAAGCTCCGCGACTCCGACTCGCGCACGGCATGCGCGCGCCGGTTTTCCTGCGCGTGCAGAGACTGCGCCTCCTCCATGTATTGTCGTGCCGTCTCGTGTTCTCCCGCTTCCGCAAAGGTGATAGCGTTGAGCATGGCCGTGATTTTTTCCTTTGCTCTCTTCATGGTGACCTCCATATTCTCCTCATCGCTCCCCTAACAAGTTTCGTGCCAACTCGAGGATGCATCCATATTCTACCGAAAAGATAGGAATAAGTGCTTCGGTTCCCTGGGCCAGGACGTGCCGGTAGTACACGATTGCAACGCGATCGGGCCAGGACGGGCAATAATCCAGCATAATCGGTATGATACATATTTGTTGCATCGCGAGGCATTATGTTGCATAATGTAACGTGAGGGTTCCGCGTGAATCCTTCGCGGAAGGAAGTGACGGCCGCTTGCTCGGTTTGCAGACTCCTTCCAGCCATGGGGGCCATGACGGAGCGCCGGAGGAATCCCCGTGGAATGAAAGTTGCATATCGTAACGCGAGAGGTTCACCCACTCCACCCAGAGGAACCACGCGAGGGACCGATCCATGGGAAGAGGAGTTTTTAGCATTAGGCACAAAGTCGTCATCGCGGTGGTGGCAGTCTATCTCTGTATGGCCGCCACCATCATGGGTAGTTACTATTTCATGCAGCGGCTGGAAGGGAAGATAGCGTTTCTTGAGGACGCGGGCAAACTGGAAGAGGATGTCCTCGAGATTCGCCGATTCGAGAAGAATTTTTTTCTGTACGGCGACCCCGAGTCGTTGAAAACCGCCCTCTATCACCTGGTAAGAGCCCGGAGCCTCCTGGACAGGAACGAGGACACTCTCGTGACGCTCTATTCAGGGGAAAAGACCGCCCAGTTCAAGCAAGATCTTGTCGCGTACGGGAGGATGCTCTCCGACTGTTCCTCGCTCACGGCTCAGGGGACGTTGGCCACCGATCCGGAATGCAAGGCCGACTATGAGGCCCGGATACGGAAAGTCGGCACATCCATCGCGGACTTTGCCACCAACGCGGCTCAGCGGAAGCGTGAGTCCATCAAGAAGCTCATGGCAACCACTGTCGAGCTTCAGGTGGCCGGCCTCATAGTGGTAGGAATCGGTCTGGTCGCGATCGGCGGTTTTCTCGTCGTCAAGGTGACCAGGCCACTGAAGCTTCTGGAACAGAGCACCACCAAAATCGCCAAGGGGGAATTTGAGCCCATCGAAGCACTGCCGCAAGAAAAAGAGGTCCGGGAGATCTTCGATTCATTCAACAAAATGGCACGCCAACTGAAACAGCGAGAGGAACAGTTGGTGGAATCCAAAAAGCTTGCATCCCTCGGGACCATGTTGGCCGGGGTGGCCCACGAAGTGAACAACCCTCTCTCCAACATCTCGTCATCGTGCGAAATCCTACTCGAGGAGGTGGACGATGGTGACAAGGAGTTTCAGAAGAAAGTTCTGAGAAAGGTCCTGGAACAGGTCGATAAGGCGCGGATTATCGTCCTGAATCTGCTCGAGTTCTCTCGGCACAAAGAGTTCTGCCCCGAATCTCTGGACCTCAAGGAGATGATCGAAAAGACCTTGAGCCTGATTCGCGGTCAAAAACCGCCCGGGGTCAGAATCGTCACGCACATAGACGAAGGCTTGCGGATACGCGCGGACAGACAGCGCATCGAGCAGGCCTTCATGAATCTGATTTCTAATGCGTTTCAGGCCATTGAAGGCGATGGTGAAGTGATCATCCGCGCTATCTCGTCGGATGAGGGGTTCGTCAAGGTTAGAATACAAGACACAGGAAAAGGTATCCCCACGGAGGTGCTCCCGCGCATCTTCGATCCGTTCTTCACCACCAAAGATGTCGGCCAGGGGACCGGCTTGGGACTCTTTATCACCCATGACATCATCGTCAGGCACCGCGGGAACATACGCGTCGAAAGCGCCCCCGGCCACGGGACCGTGTTTTGCGTCAGCATTCCTGCGGAGGAGCAATCCAAATGAACAACCCGCCGAAACTGCTCATCATCGATGACGAAGAAATGGCACTGATGAACCTCGAGCACATTCTCATGAAGAACGGCTATGACATCGAGACGGCCGATACGGGACCCCGAGGGCTCAGCCTCCTCAAGAGCAACCACTTTGACGTGATTCTCACTGACTTGCGCATGGAAAAGATTGACGGCATGCGCATCCTCGAGGAGTGCCGGCGCCACCATCCGCGGAGCGAAGTCATCATGATCACCGGCTATGCGACCGTGGACTCGGCCATTGAAGCCATGAAGCAAGGGGCGTACCACTACATCGCCAAGCCGTACCGGATCGAAGCGGTTCGCAAGGTGGTGGCCGAAGCACTGGAAAAGATCCGATTGCGTGACGAGAATCTCCAACTCAAACACGATCTGGAAGTGCTGCGGGAAGCGGGCCAGGTGAAGATTATCACTAAAGATCCTACCATGGTGCGGATCCTCGAAACGGCACGCCAGATAGCCGCGACCGACTGCAACGTGCTGATCACCGGCGAGTCAGGCACGGGCAAAGAACTGCTGGCCAGGTTCCTGCACGAGCACAGCAAGCGAAGCCAGGGCCCTCTCCTGGCGGTAAACTGCGGTGTGTTCAACGAAGAATTGCTCACCAACGAACTGTTCGGCCATGAAAAGGGCGCCTACACAGGGGCGGACACCGGAAAGCCCGGAATCATGGAACTGGCCAAGGGAGGAACGCTCTTCCTGGATGAGATCACCGAAATGTCCACCAACATGCAGGCGAAGCTCCTCAGGGTGATCCAGGAGCGGCAGCTCATGCGAGTGGGCGGGACTGCGACGATCAAGGTGGACTTGCGGTTGATTGCCGCGACCAACCGGAACGTCCAGGAAGCGGTTCAGGCGAACCACTTCCGCAAAGATCTCTACTACAGGTTAAACGTGGTCTCTTTTGAGCTGCCGCCGCTGGCCGCGCGCAAGGGGGACATCCCGTTGCTCGCTCAATTCTTTCTCGAGAAGCACGCGAAACTGATGGCAAAGGAGATGCCGTCACTTTCTCGCGAGGTGATAGACATTCTCAAAGACTACGATTATCCCGGCAACGTCAGGGAACTGGAGAACATCATTGAGCGGGGGGTGGCTCTCACGACGGAGAATGTCATCGAGCCTCAACACCTACCCGATGACATCAGGGATCTGAAGATCCTTACGTTTCGCCGGAAAGATGGGGCCATGCCTACGCTGGAGGAGCAGGAAATCCTCTACATCAAACAGGTCCTGGCGGAAACGGCGGGGAACAAGACAGCCGCGTCCGAAATCCTCGGCATAGATCGCGTATCGCTGTGGCGAAAGATCAAGCGGTACGGACTGGAATAGAGCGACAGCCAACCGTTCCGGTGCGGGTCCCCGCGAGGCCGGCCGCGCAAAGATTGTGCTCGTGCGAAACAGATCTTCCCGTCATTTCCATGGGTGATTGGTTATTGGGATATACCCTCTTCCTTCCAGTTTAACTATGTGCTATCATAATTATTGCATATTGGTCTTGTCCCCAGTGCGACGGGCCTACCATTTTCTTCCTCGCTAGAAGGTTACTGATGCCGGTCGGCACCGGATGAGTTCGGAGCGGCCGGAGCTACGAGTGGATCGGAGCTGAATAGTTACCAGCTCGGCGCTCGAGTTGCCACGTCAGGTCGGGAGCAGCTTGCCTCTTGATGACGAGTGAGCAGACCGCCGGACCCTGCCAATTACGGTTTGCAGCGAGGCCGCGATGAAATTTACCAAAGCTGGAATCATTGGTGCGATTGTCCTTATCGGACTTCTGCTTCTGGCCACCGTGGTGAGTCTCCTGAAATCGGACACGAACCATCGCCTCGCTTCGGCCACTGTGGACCTCAGTCGGCACCTGGTTTACGCCTCGTACCACTTCGAGAAGGACGACAAGATCATTCATATAGGGGTTCAGCCGCTCTGGATCTTTGAGGGCAATGTTGCCGAAATCATGAAGCGTGACAATCTACTCCAGGAGAGGCTCGCGCGACTGGGGCTAGAAATTCGGCTCCATTCCTTCCTCAAAGGTGATGATATCAACTTCTTCATCCGGAGGGGCGATCTCCACGGAGGCATGTTGGGAGACATGCCGACGCTCACCCTCGCGGCTGAGGCAGACGTGGTCATTCCTGCCCTGGTCGATCGGGGATTCAATTCGATCGTAGCCGCTGGTTTCGTCTTGGTGAGAGACCTGAAAGGACTGCGCATCGGCTATCCGTTCGGATCGTTTTCACACCACGCGTTGTTGGAGGCCTTGTCAGCCGACGGTCTGACCGAGCGACATGTCGATCTACGGCCGATGGATGTCACGGAGATTCCTGAAGCCTTTCGCAAGGGAGAAATCCAGGTTTTTGCGGCCTGGGAGCCTGCTGTTTCTATCGCCCGGAAAAAGAACCCGAAAGGAGTCGTCATCCATCGGAGCCGTTACCTGGGGTTTATGGTATTCCGCAAAAACCTGCTGGACAATCATCCTGACGCGGTGCGAGAGATTCTGGCTTCAGAGATTCGTGCTCTCCGATGGATTCAGCACGATGGGCACAACCTTAACCAGTCCAGCGAATGGGCTCTGGAAGCCGGCAAGGTCCTCACTGGGGGTGGTATGGAGATCTCTGCCGAACAATCTGACCAGATTATTGCCCAGGGAAATGACATGAACCTGGTCCCCCTGATTCCCGCAGGAGCCCTTCAGGACAACGGGCACTTGCATCGGGAGTTCACGTTTCTCAAGAACTTGGGCCGTATTGCCAAAACCAGTGCATGGGACGTGGTGGTACGGAAGTTTGATCGCGACCTCACCGCAGAGGTCCTTGCACAGCCGGGCAAATACCGCCTCGACGAGTTCGATTATGACACCGGGAGACGGAGATGAGCGACGATCCTGCTGTGAATTCCAGACCGGCCGACGCAAAAAGGTTCTTCGGCCTGCGGTCACAGATGCTACTCGGATTCTGCCTACCGCTCGCCGCGACCGTGGTATTGATGGGTCTCGTCGTCACCTTCGGCATACCATTCACCAGCTATGAAGGGACCTACGATCGGCAGCGAGGCCGAGTGTTGGGAGACATGAGCCTGATCGCCGACTTGAAGAAAGATCGGTTCGAGCTGTGGTTGGGCGAGCGCAAAGACGATGTCAGGACGCTCTGTGAGGAGGCTTCGCTGCTGACGGCTGTTGGTAAACTCCGCGATAGTATTGCTCGGAACGCGACAGCCGCGGAAACGAGCATCGCTCCCGACGACCACATCCGGAAAGGACCAGATTATCAGGCGCTCCTTCAGAAGCTCACAGCAGTTACGACCGCGCACAGGGCGCTTCAGAAGATAGAGGTGGCGGATGCTGTGACGGGCGTGATTTTGGTTTCTACCGATAGAGGGGAAGCGGGCCTCAGGGTCTCCGACAGGAAATTCTTTCGCTCAGCACTCGATAATGGCTATGACGAATCCGTTGAGGTCGAAAAAGACCCGACGACCGGCAAAATCTATCTCATCGTTTCGCGGATCGCGAGAGGTCTGGTCCTGGATAGGGACGGCACGCGCCCTGCGCTCGCGGTGGTCTCCGTGTACACGGATACGGAAGAGTTCCTCAAGCCGATGCTGTACGCGGGGAGCACCTTGGGAGAAAAAGGGGAAATTGTCCTGGTCGATCACCACGGCACGATTCTGATGTCCCTGAAACATCTCCTCCCGGACGGGAGTAAGGCCAAGGTGTTGGAGTATCAGTTGAAAGCCAAGCCTGCCATGCTGGCTATCCGAGGCAAAGAAGGGCTCGCTGCCACGGAGGACTATCGGGGCGTTCCGATTCTTGCTGCCTATCGTTACCTCAGGGTGTCCCCCGATACAGGGTGGGGGATGGTGGTGAAACGTGACCAGGCTGAGGTCTTCGCCCCTCTTTGGCGGCAAGTGCTCTATATCTGCCTCGTGAGTCTGTTCGGCCTATTAGCCGCTATGGGGCTGAGCGTCTTCCTGGCGAACCGCATCTCGCGACCGATCAGGAACTTGTGCGCGACCGCACTGGAAGTGAAAGCCGGTAACCTCGACGCGCGAGCGCCCGCAGGGGGTTCAGATGAAGTCGGCATTTTGGCTGCAACGCTAAACTCCATGATCGATCGCGTTCAGCATTGGCATCGGGATCTCGAGGAACAGGTCAGGGCAAGAACGGCACAACTGAACCGAGCGAACGAAGAACTCACCGCCGAGGTTGTACAACGGACGCGTGCAGAAAAGTCGCTCATCAAGGCAAACCGCGCCTTGAAGACCCTGAGCCATTCCAATCAGGCTGCCATAAGAGCTGAGAGTGAATCCGCGCTCATGACGGAAATGTGCCGAGGGATCGTCGAGATCGGGGGATACTCACTCGCCTGGGTCGGATTCGCCGAGCAGGATGCCGCAAAGACCGTGCGGCCTGTAACGAAATACGGGACGGACAGCGGTTCCCTGGACAAGATGAAATTTTCGTGGGCCGACGACGATTCCGGCCGCGGGCCCACGGGGACGTGCATCAGAACCCAGGCTCCTTGTGTGATCCACGATGTCGCGAACGATTCCAACGACATTTCCTGGCGGCAGGAAGCGGGCAAACTCGGCTATAGAGCAGCCCTGGCACTACCACTGATGGAAAATGGTACGTGCTTCGGTGCGCTCAACATTTATGCAGCTCAGGCGGACGCCTTTGACGACGAAGAGGTCGAACTGCTCCAGGAATTGGCTGCGGATCTGTCGTTTGGGCTCACCGCGATCAGGACCAAACAGCAGGTCCTGGAACTGAAAGAGTTCTATGAAACGATTCTGGAAAACATCAATGACGGGATCTGGGTCAGCGATGAAAAGGATGTCATATTCTATGTCAATTCCGCCATGGCTAAAATCGCGGGCGCAGGAAAGAATCGGATTGTGGGACCGCTAGGGGATTTTCCCGAAAGTACGCCCGCACAATTGCATGGCTCCTATTTGCGTGCGAAAGAATCGCTCATACCCGTCTATTATGATTCCCTTCGCTTCGTTACCCCTCTCGGCCGCGAGTCTTTCCAGTCAGGCTGGCTGATACCTGTGGTCAGACAGGGCCGCTTCGCGGGAATGATTTGTACCGCGCAAGACATTACCGGCCATAAGCGCTCGGAAGAGGCCCAGAAGCGGCTGGCTACGGCGGTGGAACAGGCTGCCGAAACCATCGTGATCACCGACACCGAGGGGACGATCCTCTACGTCAACCCCGCATCGGAACGGTCGAGCGGCTACGCGCGAGAGGAAATCATCGGCACCCGAACGAAAGATTTCATGAGCAGTGAACAGGTAGGCGACTTTGGTGCAGACATGTGGGACACGCTTGCCGGTGGCAAGGTGTGGTCCGGTCGATTCGTCAGCAAGAAGAAGGACGGGAGCCTCTTCCACGAAGAAGCGACCATTTCTCCTGTGCGGGATTCCAGTGATAACACTATCAATTTTGTGGCTGTGAAACGAGACATAACAGAACATCTCAAGCTCGCCGCGCAACTTCAGCAGGCACAAAAGATGGAGGCAATCGGCACCCTTGCGGGAGGAATTGCCCACGATTTCAACAACCTGTTGACCATCATACTGGGGTTCTCAGAAGTGCTTCTCGCTGAGAGACAAGGGAACGAGCCTGACTACGACGATCTCAAGAAGATACTCCATGCCGGTAAGAACGGAGCAGAACTCGTGCAGCGATTGCTCACGTTCAGCCGAAAGGTGGAGCCCAAGCTTGTTCCCCTCGACCTCAACCGGCAGATCAGGCAGGTCGAGAGACTTCTGAGGCGCACGATTTCCAAGATGATCGAGATTCGACTCGATCTGGCCGACGACCTGGAAGAAATCAATGCCGATCCTTCTCAAATGGAACAGATCCTGATGAATCTTGCGGTCAACGCCCGGGATGCCATGCTTGAAGCGGGCACGCTTACTCTCCGGACAGAAAACGTCGTGCTGGATGAGGAGTACTGCAAATACCATCATGGAACCAGGCCAGGACAATACGTTTTGCTCACCGTGTCCGATACCGGGCATGGCATGGACGGGGAAACGGTCGAGCACATATTTGAACCGTTCTATACCACCAAGGAGCTGGGTCGTGGCACAGGGTTGGGGCTTGCCATGGTGTACGGGATCGTGAACCAACATCACGGTTACGTCACGTGCTACAGTGAAGTCGGTCGCGGTACCGCGTTCCGGATCTACCTGCCTGCTGTGGAGCGCCGAGGGGAAGACAAACCGGAGAAGACGGAAATGGCACCCGCATTCGGAACAGAGACGATCCTGTTGGTTGACGATGAAGAATCCATCAGAGAACTAGGAGTGCGAATTCTCGGGAAAGCCGGTTATACCGTGCTCACCGCGAGGAACGGCAACGAAGCCCTGGATATGTTTCAACGAGAGCGACAGAGCATTTCGCTCGTCATTATGGACTTAATGATGCCTGGGATGGGAGGCAAGGAGTGTCTAAAGAACCTTCTCCAGATAGACCCCAGGGCTAGAATCCTTGTCGCCAGCGGCTATTCCGGTGATGCCTCCACGCGGGAAATGGTCGAGTTGGGTGCGTGCGGTTTTGTCGGAAAGCCCTTCAGGATGAACGATCTGCTCCAACAAGTGCGCCAGGCCCTGGACAATCCCGCGTCGCATTCCAAAGAGTAAATGTGGGGGGAATGTCTTCGTGCAATGAAGTTCCCCCTCACATTACTTCTTTGAAAGCACACGGGTGTCAATCGCCATGCTCTCGGCTCTTGTCCCTGAACACAAGCACGGGGCGGGTCGTGGATCGCACGAGATTCAGCGCCTCATCGCTTATCAGTTGTCGGAGCTTCGACCGCTGATGTCCGTACGCGCCCAAGACGACCAGGTCACAGCGTGAACCGATCACCTCCTTGACCACTTCGTCCACGAAACTCCCCTTGCGCGTCACGGTCAGCGGCGCGTGGCCGAGCTGTTTCAGCGTTTCATCGCCTTCCAGCAGGCAGGCCTTGCCGAATTCCTCCGCGTCCGGACGGTCGCTCTCTTCCACGTGAAGAACTGTTATCTCCGGCTTCTTCCGTGCAAGCAGCGGAGCGATAAACTCGAGAGCTTTCTGGTCGCAGGCTGAACCGCGGTATGCGACGAGAACGCGGTGGATCTCGCGAAAATCCCGCACGATCAGGACCGACTGGGTCGCGTGATGGAGGATCTTCGCGTGAACCGCGCCGAGCAGAAAACCCTTGAGCGCCGAGTAACCGTGCGATCCGAGCACTATCAGGTCGTAATCGCCGTCCGATGCGGCGTCCAATATGCCTTCCGCGGGATCGCCCAGCGAAACTTCAGGCTCACACGGCACCTTGCCCGCCAGGCAGTAAGAACACTCCTTGACCACGTCTTCCCGGATCTGGAGTTTTTGCTTGTCTATCCACTTGTCGAGCCCTTCCTGCCCGACAAACGGCGCGTAAAAGACCTCGGGAGCGATCGCGATGCCATCGGGCTGCACGTACAAGGCATGCACTTCCGCGTCAAAATGTTCCAGGAGGTGGCATACATAGGCGAGAGCGAGGTGAGATTCCTGGCTGTTATCCACGCCAACAAGTACTTTCATGGTGTATCCCCCTTGAAGATCGCTACCGACCATTAAGGCAACCGTTCACCGGAATAGGCCCAACCGTCTGGAATCACGATGAGGAACAATTATTCGTCACGATCGGGTCACCAGGACCGGGCACCTCGCGTGACCGACGACACGTTCCGTCACGCTCCCCATCAACAGCCTACCCAATCCCGATCGGCCATGCGAGCCGATAACGATCAGTTCGATGTGCTGTTTTTCAGCAATGTCGGTAATAAGTTGTGCCGGATCGCCTTCCCGCAGCAATGGCTCGATGAGCACCCCCGCAGCGTCAGCTTTTTGCTCCACTTGTACCAGATTCTCTCGTGCGTTGGCAATTATTCCCTCCGCTGCCGCTGGCGATACCCCGTAAAGGTGGGAAGGCACATTTGCCACGGAAAGGGCGTAGAGTTTGCTGCCGTAGGTGCGGTGGAAATCGAACGCGCGTTGCATGGCTCCATCGCTGAACTTGGAGCAGTCGATCGCGAAAAGGATCGTGTCCAGCCCGAAGGTTCCGTTCAGGGGAACTACCAGGATGTCAGTGCGACTGTATCCTATGACCCGGGCGGTCAAGCTCCCCATGAGCAACTGGTCCGCGGGATTGCATCCCCTCACTCCGACGACGATCAGGTCACAATGCTCCGATTCTGCCAGTTCGACAATCGTCTCGTGTGGTTCCCCTTCTTCGCACGAGGCTTGTATACGAACACCATGAGCCTCGGCCGTCTTCGCGGCGTCGATGAGAGCCTTTTGGTAAGGCTGCCGCATCAGTTCAACTACATGCTGTTTCACTCCGACCAGGCTGAGTTCCCCCTCGTACGGGGGGACCACAGAGACGACTCTCACCGTACTCTTCTCGGCCCTGGCCAGTCGAAACGTTTCACGCAATGCGTGCAAACTCGATTCGGAACCGTCCAGGGCAACGAGAATTTTGTCATACATGTTCGTAACTTTCCGAGGAAACCCGCGCCGGCGCGGTGCCGTACGCAGCCTGCTCCGCTGCTCTCTTCCCTTTGATCATCGCACCGAGGATAATAACTGCGCCAACCCCGAGTGCAAAACACATGGTGAGAAAGCTGACGATGCTCAAGATCGAGAGCACCTGCGGGGTCACGGAGATGACCTTCAGTTGGACCAGGTACTCCGGGACAGCGAGGGCTCTGCTCACCGCGACGATCACCATGATCGTGCCCATGACCACCTTGATCATGTGCTCCTTCACGTACGTGGTTCCGATCGCTCCCAACTGCACGCCCAGGAGCGATCCGGCAAGGATGATCAGGGTCAATCTAATGTCCACCATTCCGTGCATGGCCCACTTCACCGTGCCGCCCAAGCCCATGAGAAACGCGATAACCAGCTCCGTAGCCGAAGACATCAAGCCGCCGACCCCAACCACGTAGATCATGCCGGGCACGCCGATGAATCCGCCCACGGCTATGGTTGCGGCCAGCATTCCTGTGGCAAACCCCACGGGAATGGTAAACCACAACGAGATACGCACATTCGCGGTCTTGAAGTGAATCATGGGGGGCAGGTTGATTCCCTGAAGCTTCTTGGCGAGGGCGCCAACCGGGTCCGCACTCCCGTCCCCTTTGGCGGTCCACGCGTCGTAAAACACGTATCCACCTACGATTAGCAATACTGCGACAAACGAGACACTTACGTACAGGTTCGATCCGGCTTCTCCCCAGCGCGTGAGGATCATCTCTTGGATTTTGATCCCGGCCTGGACCCCCACCGTCGCGGAGGCAGCCATCACAAGCCCGAGTTTTATGTCTACCTGACCGTACTTATATCTCTTGTACGCACCGACCATGGCCTTGGGGAATTTGTGACACATGTTACTCGCGACCGCAACCGCTGCGGGAACCCCCAGGCTCATCATGCCCGGGGTCAACACGAAGGCGCCCCCCGAGCCTATGAAGCCGCTGACCAGGCCGCCGATGAAACCCACCGTGAAGAGAAATGCAATATTCATCCACGTTAGGTCGATGAACTTCACAGCTTCTACTGCCGTATCATGCATTGGATTCTCCTTCCGTCCCTTATCAAACGATGCAGGCCTAAGCATTCACCCGTAGACGAGGCCGAGGTCTCTCAGCAGGCCGAGGCACTGTGGTCCGGCTTCGAGCGGTAGCCGGTTTCGTCACAGCCTCGATGCCCAGCGTTGACCACAGGTTGTGAGCGAACGCCCCGTGGGCGAAGGAGAAAATAAACACTGTGGCGATAGGCAGGGCAGCATAGTAGCCGCCCTGAGCAAAATAGGGGGTAATCATGTCCGCATGTGAGAATACAGCGGCATAGAGGATTGCGGTTATCGTTCCATAAAGCATAGTCTTGAGGACGAGTTTCTTTCGTTTTTCTTCAGACCGTGCGGCCATTCTGTTGCCTCCCTGTCAGATCATGAAATGTTTGCCTCGAACGTTTTCCTTGCCCGTGTTCCCGGACGATGGCTCCGGGTAGTCCGGCTGCAAGAAAAAGAGAAAAACCAGGTCCAATCCCCGGCTGATGAAGTCGAACGGTTTCAAACCCGATAAGGTTGTTTGCGAGCCCTTTGATCGTGGCGCTTGGAAAGATCGGCGCCCTTCTGCACCCGCTTGGGCTCCGCACCTTCCAAGATGCTCTCGGCCATTTTCCATTCACCCTCTTCAGCGAATGCAACCGCGGCAGCCATAACTTCCAGTTTCCTGAGCCAGTTTCTCATGGTAAGACTCCTTGCCGAATCGCAACGTGTTGTCCCTTGCAGGGGTCGTATCAACTTTCGTGCCAACGCCCAAAAAACATTTAGCCAATTGAAATAACTGGATAACCTTGCGAAAGGCAGCTCCTCACAGGATCCTAACGTTTGTTGCATTTAGTAACAGATGCAGACCTGGTAAGTAACTTAGAGTCTGATCTCAACAAGATACCGCTTGATGCGCTTCCATGACGAACCGTTACACCCTGCAACGGAGCGTACCCGAAGGGCAATCCCTGTCCCGCTCATCGCGCGTTTGAACGCGGCTCATGCCCCTTGGTATTATCGTGGTTGCCGTCCCGCGGGTTTCTCTCTATAATCGAGGGAATTGGCCTTCAAGATGAGTGGGACAGCCGCTTTCCAGAATCGGAACGACAGAAGCGTAACCGTTCACTGGGACAAACGTCGTCCCCCGAAATCACGATGGGGGAGCACTAGACAGAAGGAGCCGCCTGTCATGGCTTTTTTCAGGAAACCACAGGACGAGCCACCGCCGACGCCGCAAGAATTGGTCGATCTGCGTGCGGCCCTGGCCAAAGCCCGGCTGCCCGAGCACGCTGAATCGGTCGCGTTGAAAGAGCTGGAACGGCTCGAGAAGACCGATCCATCAGCCGCAGAGTATGCCATCGGCCTGAACTATGTGGATTACCTCGTCTCTCTCCCCTGGAATCGTTACACGGACGACAATCTCGACCTGAAGCGTGCCTCGGAAATCCTCGAACGTGAACACTACGGCCTCCTTCACGCGAAGGAGCGGGTGCTGGAGTTCCTGGCGGTCAGGACCCTGCGCAGCATGCGACAATCGCGGGTTTTGGTGGTGGACGATGAGGAGATCGCACGGGCAAATGTGGCTCACGTGATGGGCAAGGACGGCCACGAGGCCGACACGGCCAGCAACGGAAGCGAAGCCCTGAAGAAAGTTGAGAGCCGGGAGTACGACCTCGTGATCACCGACCTGAGAATGGAAAGGATGGACGGGATCCGGCTTCTGGAGTCGATAAAGCGAGTGGCGCCCCGCACCGAGATCATTATGGTGACGGGATACGCAACCGTCGATTCGGCCGTGGACGCGCTGACGAAAGGAGCGGCCTACTATCTGGCGAAACCCTTCAAACTGGACGATTTGCGTGCTACGGTCGCTCGTATCCTTGCAAAGAAACGTCACGCTCAGATAACCCGCGGCCCGATTCTATGCTTCTCGGGGCCACCGGGAACGGGGAAGACATCCATCGGTCTGGCCATAGCCGAAGCCATGGAGCGAAAGTTCGCTCGCCTGTCCATGGCCGGTTTGCGGGACGAGGCGGAACTCCGCGGGCATCGGAGAACGTACGTCGGCGCGATGCCGGGGCGCATCATCAACGAGATACGGAAACTAGGCCTCAAGAACCCGGTGTTCATGCTGGATGAAATCGACAAGATAGGCCAGGACTTCAAAGGAGATCCGGCTTCCGTCTTGCTGGAAATCCTTGACCCGGAGCAAAACCGAAACTTCATCGATCATTACCTGGACGTTTCGTTCGATCTGTCTGCGGTCATGTTCATTGCCACGGCCAATCTGGTGGAAAATCTTCCCGGGCCGCTTCTGGACCGCCTCGAGGTGATCAACTTTCCCGGGTACACCGAATCGGAGAAGAGAAAGATCGCGCAGCATTATCTCGTGCCGCGCCAGTTGCAGGAAAACGGACTCGCCGATCACAATGTACGATTCACTGAAGCCGCGATTTCCACGATCATCCGCAATTATACCCGTGAGGCCGGATTACGAAACCTGGATCGAGAGATAGCCAATGTTTGCAGGAAGCTGGCCCTCAACGCGCTGAAGAACGGCCGCGCGTCTGGTCCGGTCGACGTGGATGAAGCGATAGTGGCCGGGTTTCTCGGGCCGCGCAAGTTCAGCCACGAGGCCGCGGAAGGAGAAAGTCATGTCGGAGTGACCACAGGCCTCGTGTGGAGCGAATTCGGCGGGGAGATCATCTCGGTCGAGGCGACCCGCATGAAGGGGAGCCAGCAGTTGATCCTGACCGGCTCCCTCGGAAACGTGCTGCGGGAGTCGGCGCAGACGGCACTGAGCTACGTACGGAGCCATGCCGATCGGTTCGGCATCGATCCAGACTTTTTCTTTCAAAACGATATTCACATCCATATCCCCGCAGGCGCGATACCCAAAGACGGCCCATCTGCGGGCATTACCATCGCTTTGTCTCTGATCTCCCTCCTGACCTCAAGGCCGGCGAGGCGCGACGTGGCCCTCACGGGAGAGATGACCCTGAACGGCCGCGTTCTTCAGGTAAGCGGTGTGCGAGAAAAAGTGCTGGCTGCACAACGAGCCGGAGTGAAGGTCGTGGTCTTCCCTGCCAAGAATGAGGTCGATATCCAAAGCTTGCCGGATGAAGTCAAGGAGGGCCTGCAGATCGTCGTCGCGGATCGGGTCAGCGAGCTGACGGATCTCGTGCTGTTGCCGCACGCTTCGGCGTAGGAGGCCGTTGCGTACGCAATGCTTTCCAGAAATCCTGCCACGATGGTGTCGATTGCGACAGAACTGCGTCAATACCGCGTTCGCAAAAGTTTATAGTTTTTCTCAATAGTCATTTCGGAATGAGATCGCACTGCTGGACAAGCCAGCAGTGGCACCCCGAAGTCAAGCCGTGATTACTTTCGAGAACTGCTACAGTCTGTCAGCCTCATAGGAGCCTGTCCAGCTAAGGGGAGCGGGTGGGCATGTGCCGGGGTGCCGTGATTTCTCCGATGAGTGAGGTTACGCGACAGGCTCTTGGTCGATGTCTCCGAGATCGCTCTCTCTTCTCGATCGATGCGGTTTCTCTCGCCGCATTCGGCCGTGTCCCTCATTCGAGGACGCGCTCGTATCAGACATTGCGCGCGCCGCAAGTGGGACAGTACTTTGCTCCTGGAGGAATCGGCAGTCTGCACTCCACACAGGTCGGCACCGCCGGGACCTCACTCTTGGCCGCTTCCTCCCGGCCAGGGTGAGGCGGGTGGCTTTCCTCGGGATCGGCCTGGACCTCAACGAATTCATCGGGTTCCGCTGGCCTTTCTTGCCGGGCGAGCTTCTCTCTGAACTTAGACACAATGATCCCGCATTGCGGGCACTCTTCGAACTCCTGAAATTGAGGCATGTGGCACGCGGGGCAGCGCCAGATCTTCCCCTCTCTTGAGGCGGTTGGCGACAGGGGATCGTGAGACGCGACTGTATTTTCAGCTCCTGCCGATGCCGGCCCTCTCGGAGAGCTCTCAGAGTCACGATGCGAGATCCCTTGCTCCTGTGGGGTCGTCCGGTCCGCCACGGAACGCGTTTCGTGTTTCTGAACTTCTTGGCGCCCGTGAATATGTTGTGGGCTCTCCGGCACAGCTGCGTTCGTCGGCGGTGCGACCGGGTCCGCCGACGGTGGGACATTCGCTCGCGGCTCCCCGAGGGGCTGCGGCTCGTCAGCCGTTGAAGACCCGCGGGTCTTGAGGATGGAAACAGCGTCCTTTGCTATCTCGGAATATCGTTCGCGGGATATACGCAGAAAAGGCAAGGCCTGCGCCAAGATCTTCTTTTCGATGACATCGACATGTCTGTCTGAAGCAGCAAGGAGCATCGCGGATAAGCACAGGTTCTCTTTGAAGTTCATCGGCTGATGTTCGAGGGTCTTCAGTATGCTTTCCAGTGGCTCGCGCGAAGCTTCCGCTACCAGTTTCTCCCACTGTGAGGGCGAAATGGGTTCGCCAAAGCGGTCAACCACCTGCGCAAGGAGCTGCTTTTCAGCATCGCTGAACTCTGAGTCCGACCCCGCCATCTTGATCAGAAACTTGACGGCCGCTCTGGTCGTTGGAGACACGGTATTGAGGTCTTCCAGATCGAAGGGGTCTTCGGATGTGTCCAATTCAAAGGGAGCGGGCTCGTCGAAGCTGACTACGTTGAGACTCGTCCGATCCCCTCCTTCAAGCAAGTTCTTGGTTACGTTGAGCAGGTTCGCGAATCGTTTGAAATAAATAAGGGCCTTGCGATGCAGGACCCCTTCAAAGCTCGTCTCGGCCACCAGCCGGCCGAAGCCTTGACTCTCCACCTCCGCCGAGATCGGCATCAGGAGCGGCGCCAGGAAGGGTGCCAGCTCGCCAAGCGAACGCACCGCTGCCTCGAGTTGCATCCCTGAAGGCACGTCGGGATCGCTTTCCATAAACTCGAGAATCTCGTTGGTTACGATCTTTCCGAGATGAATGACCCTTCCACCGCCGACCCTTGTCTCTGCGAGCAGCTCGCCGAATCGTGCCAGGACTTCGTATTGAGACATTTCCCGTCTGCTGAACCTGTCGAAGAAACTCTCCGCAACGCTGCCGGCCACTCTCGAATCCATGAGGATCAACTCCTGGTGGGCTGCGGCTTCAGACAGGACGAAATTGCTCTTGCTCATGGATTACTCCTTTTCTAAGGGCCGGACGATCGTCGCGTACCTGTCAGGCGAGCTCTGACGCACGTGATGGTACCGGAGCGCGGGGCAGACTGGCGCGTTCTCGCGGCGACCGTCAGATTAGCACGGGTCCGGGGTTTTTGTCATTGTTTTGAGAACTCAGCCAAGGATCTCCGATCGGGCGAGTAACCCTTCACCTACGCGCGGGGCACTTGAGTGCTCACCCTGGACGACAAGAGAGATGGCTTCTTGCCCCGTCATTCCGGCGGAGGCCGGAATCCAGTCCAGCGCTTCGCTGGGTTCGACATTTCCTGGACCCCGGCCCCCGGATCGCAGTCCGGGGCAGGCTTCGCCGGGGTGACGACCTTCAGCGGGGCGATTGTCCCTCGACCGACAGAAGCCACCGGTTGCCTCGGATAACTGAATGCTCACTCAGGCAACCCCATTTCGATTGACATCGTGGGGGGTTGGCATAGAATTGCATCAAATCAAGGAGAGAATCATGTCCGGACGCACGCGCCGTATTGGGGAAGGTGTGAAGCTGTGGCTAGCCGCCGCAGCGGTTCTTGTCCTTTTGACGTCGGCATCCACGGGGAGGGCTGAGGACAACAGCGCGGTCTTCTTGAAGGCAGCCAAAGAAGGGCGCTCCGAGGACCTTCAACGCCTGCTGCAACAAGGGGCCCAGGTAAACGCCCGGGACGAGCAGGGCTGGACCGCCTTGATGTGGGTCGCCGGCAAGGGCAAGGTAGACGCGGCAAGGATGCTGCTGGACAAAGGCGCTGACGTGAACGCCAGGGCTCCCGACAACGTCACCGCCTTGATGCGAGCTTCATCGTGGGGACACGCGGAACTGGTGAAACTCCTGGTGCAGCGAGGCGCTGACGTAAACGTCAAGGCAGCCAACGGCTGGACAGCGCTGGAAGCCGCCACCCGTTTCGGTCATCAAGAGGTCAAGACGGTGCTCCAACAGCTCGGCGCGCGGGAGTAATACAAGCCGCCTTCAAAGAAGTAATTTGGGGAGAACTTCTTTGCACAAAGAAGTTCCCCGGGATTACTCTTCGGAATGAGTCGCATCAGCGGCGGCGAGGGTCTTCCAGGTACTCCTTCAGAGCGACCGCGTTGTTGAACCGCTCTTCCCTGGCGGCGAACACGAGGGTCACTACCCCTGCCTCGGCCCGATCGATCAACTGCTTCACCTGCTCGGGATGTCCGTCCAGTTCCGAGAAATAGCGGCGCTTGAACTCGTCCCACTTCTCGGCATCGTGCGCGAACCACCTTCTCAGATCGCTGCTGGGGGCCATCTCCCTCAGCCAGATATCGATCCGGGCCTCCTCTTTCTTGACCCCTCGAGGCCAGAGGCGATCGACCAGTACCCGGTATCCATCGGCTTCCTCCGGCGCGTCATACGCTCGTTTGAGGCGAATCGGCACGGCTTTCCCCTGATTTGACCTTATCGGGTTCAGTACCACAGGCCGCTGGAATGCCAGCGCGGGCCCCGAACGATGCGGACCGGGATGCTGCGGACGTCGCGGTAAAGGTCATGGGCCCGTTCTTCAGGACCTGGGGCGAGTTCCTCCTCCAACTCGAGCAAGCGTTGAATCCTCTCTTCGGTGGGAGGGTGACTGCGCAACAAGGATGGCTCAGGAACCCTTCGTCCCGGGAAAAGGATGGTTTCAAAGAGGCTGCCGCTCATCCTTTCCAGTTTGGCCAGGGCGGACGCGAGGCCCCGCGGGTCTCCGGTAAGCCTGGCCGCATCCAGGTCAGCCTCGTACTCCCGGGTGCGCGAGAGTGCAAGCTGCAAAAGGGCGCTCAAGGTCGGGGCAAAGATCAGTAAAAGAATAATCAGCCACGGAATACTCAAGGCCCCCATGAGAAAGAGCGGCAGATTGATGATGAGCAGAAGCTGCCCGATCCAGGACATGGTATTCACAAGTTGGCTCACCAGATCCGCGAGGCTCATCACCCAGCCGTCACCATTCTTCACGTGGCTTAGTTCGTGAGCGAGCACGCCGTTCACCTCCCGCACGGAGAGGTTGCGCAGGAGCCCGTCGGTGAGCGCTATGGCGGCTTTGTCTGAAGCGCCCACCGTAACCGCGTTGGCTATGCTGCTCGGCACGTAGTAGAGCGGCGGAGTAAGGCGCAGTCCTGCACGGGCAGCAAGGGATCGTACTTGCCGGTGCAAAGACGGCGCTTCCTGTTCGGTCAGTCGTCTGGCCCGGTACATCTTCAGGATCAACTGAGGCGAGACGAAAGGACCCACCAGCAGTAACAGACTCATGGACACGCCCAGGACCAGGACCCCCAGCAATCCGAAGATCAGCCAACCCAGGACCGAACAGAGCAGCAGCATCCCCGCGAACAGCAACACGGAATGTGCTTGATTTTTCACCTGATGTTTCGAGACCATGCGATCTCTCCCTGAAATTTTAGGTATGCCCGCGTCCGGTTTCGGTGAAACGCCGCTGGTCGGCTCGCCGAACCGCCGGGCACCTTCGCGTCGCAGACCCATCGTTTCCCTCTCGACAACGAAACGCGCAGTCAAGACGGAAACAGGCTGCCCTGAGATTAGAGACACGACGGGGACGGAGCGGTTCCGCGTAATCGACATCTCAGGAGATCAAAGTCCTCCCTAAAGACGTCTTCGGTCGGGAACGATCGGACCCCCCATTGACAGGCACTCTTACCGTAACCAAGCTTTCAACAGGATGAGTCGGTACGGTGCGGCCGCGTCCGCCCGTACGGGATGTTTGCACCTTCGATCCCCATTCGCCGTGCAGGCGTGGTTGGCAGGATCGAGGAAAGGAGCGAGCACGATGGCTTTCGATCTGGATGTGGTGGAAAAGCTTGACGGTCTCTACGATAGGGGACGAGAGTTCATCGAGGAGCCTCGACTACATGGCGCCTCTGCGGAATACACGTTTGAGGTGTGTGCATTCGATGAGTGGAGACGCAAAGTGAACGATCTCCTCTATTCACTCGGAGGCTGCGAAGACCTCTATTACCAGCGCTTCTCCAAAGAAGTCACCCGACCGTTCGTAAGGGACCTGGAAGAGGGCTTGAGAATCATCTCCGCGGTGCGAGACGACGTAGCTTGCTCGCTGAAGCAGGCCGCGGCCGGCGGAGGAAGCGAAAGGGCTACGTGCGGCAGGCCGAGCGTGAGTTTCCATTAGAGCGGTTGCCGGAACCTCTGTCTTTTTCGCTGTGGCCTTCGGCGCTGGAGGCCGCGGTTTGGGTGGTATCCCGCGGTTCGCGGGACCACACCTTCTTTACGCGCGGGGTCGCGGGAACGATTCCTTTCAAGTTCTCTCCACGCATGGGATCGAGTATCAGCCGGGCAGACCGAGCCAGATGGCCGCGAGGATGCTGAAGGAGACCATGGAGTTGACGTTGAAGAAGGCAAGATCGAGGCGGCTGAGATCCTCAGGCTTCACGAGCCGGTGTTCCCAGTACAAAAGGCCGCAGGTGATGAGTCCCACGAGGTAGAAGGTTCCGGTCAGGCCGGCCAGCGCTCCGGTGATGGCAAAGAGCCCGCACGCAACGGCATGTGCCAGAGCTGCCATTCGAAGCGCTCGAGGGGTGCCCAACCAGGCCGGGACGGAGTAGAGGTTGGTCTTGCGGTCGAATTCTACATCCTGGCACGCATAGATGATGTCAAAGCCCGTCACCCAGAAGAGCACGCCGATCCCCAGGACCACCGGCGCGGCATCGAGACTCCCCCGCACTGCCAGCCAGCCCGCCACAGGAGCCAATCCGAGGCATAACCCCAAGAAAATGTGGCACAGCCAGGTAAAACGCTTGGTGTAGGAATAACCGAGCAGAATGACGAGAGCGAACGGTGAGAGGAGGAAACAGACTTCGTTGAGCGCCCACGCGGCAAAGAAGTACGTTGCGGACGCACCCAAGACCAGGCTCCCGACCTGCAACGGACTGACCTTGCCCGAAGGGATCTCCCGGTCGGCAGTGCGAGGATTGAGCGCGTCCAGTCGGCTGTCGGCCAGGCGGTTGAAGGCCATGGCTGCGGTCCTGGCCGCGGCGAACGCGAGAGCGACCAGCGCCAACGTTCTCAGGTCGGGCAGACCGCCGGCAGCCAGCATGCAACCAGAGAGCGCAAGCGGCAGCGCGAACAAGGTGTGTTCGATCTTGATCAGCGATAGGAGACGGCTAAAGTTCACCAGCAACTCTCACATGATGCGCGGGGACCCGCCGATCGGTGCGGCAGGAATCCGGTCAGCCGCGTCCGATGACCCGGCACGGTGCACGATTACGATCCTTCCAGCTTGAGCCTCGGCCATATCTGATCCACCCTCGCCTTGACAGTCTGGTCCATAGCGATCAGGGCCGGCCAATCCCGGGTGTGGCCCTCGTCCGGCCCCTTGCGGGTACAGTCGAAGCCCAACTTGGTGCCCAGATGAGGGAGAGGCGACGCGTGATCCAGCGCATCCAGCGGCCCTTTCACCAGGCAGAGATCCCGTCCCGGGTCCAGGTTGGCTCCCATGAAGAAGAGGACCTGCTTCATATCCTGGACATCCACATAATGGTCGAAGACCACGATCATCTTCGTGAACATCATCTGTCCCAGCCCCCACAACGCGTGCATCACCTTGTGCGCCTGGCCCGGATAGGTCTTCCTGATGGCGACGAAGCAGAAGTTGTGAAACCCACCTTCGATCGGCAGGTTCATGTCAACGATTTCCGGCAGTTGCTTCTTGATAAGGGGGAGAAAGAGTCGTTCGGTGATCTTGCCGAGAAACGCGTCTTCCATCGGCGGCCTGCCCACGATCGTGGCAGGGTATATGGGATTCTTTCGCCTGGTTATCGCGGTCAGATGAAAGATCGGGTACTGGTCCGCGGGTGAATAGAAGCCCGTGTGGTCGCCGAACGGTCCCTCGATACGGGTTTCGCCGGGGACCACGTACCCTTCCAACACAAACTGGGACTCTGCGGGGACTTCCAGGTCACAGGTGACGCACGGTACCAGCTCCACGGGTTTCTTTCGCAGAAAGCCTGCAAGGATCAGCTCGTCGATATCTTCAGGAAGGGGCGCCGTAGCCGCATAGGTGGTGATCGGGTCCGGGCCGAGACACACCGCGACAGGAAACCGCTCCGACGCGTGCCGAAAGTGCTCGGCCCCACCCTTGTGGATGTGCCAGTGCATCCCCGTGGTCTGCCCGTCGTACACCTGCAGGCGATACATCCCGAGATTCCGGCGACCGGTCTGAGGATGCCGCGTGATGACGACCGGCAGCGTGATGAAAGGGCCGCCGTCATCAGGCCACGAAGTCAAGACCGGAAGCTCCGTGAGGTCGAATCCCTCGGTCTGAACCACTTCGTGACACGGTCCGTCCTTGCCCGACTTTGGAAACACGGACGCGATGTCCTTGAGTTTAGGGAGCAGCCTCACCTTGTCCATGAAGGTTCGCGGCGGCTTCAGATCGAGGAACTCCTCGAACTTTCGGCCCAGATCGTCGAGCGAGTCAATGCCGAAGATTGCCTTGACCCGGTCCAGCGAACCGTAAAGGTTGGTCAAAACCGGATAGCGGTACCCGGTGGGAGATTCGAACAGCAGAGCGGGACCATCTTTTTTCACGACCCGGTCGGTAACCTCGGTGATCTCCAGATGAGGGCTCAGGCTCTCGTTGATCCGTGCCAACCACCCTTGCCGTTCGAGGTGGTTCAGGAGGCTCTGCAGATTGTCAAAAGCCATCATTCACCCACAATCCCGAATTTCTCGAGGCGATTCGGTCCGTAACCCAACAGACTCAAGAAGTCCGTCAAGCCTGCCCAGAGCCTATCGTCCATTTCGTAGACCAGCTTTCCGAAGTAGTCGGTCACCACTTTCGCTGGTAATCCGGTCACCTGAGAAGCCTCCGCGACGACGCCCGCCGCTTCCACCTGACCCAAAGCATAGGATGTTCGGAGCAGGTGATAGAGCGCCCAGGTCTCATGCGGATGCTCGCGAGCGAACTCGCGGCGTACGCACCAGAGACCGAAAACGAAATCCCCGCCGGTGAATTTTCGCCACTCCAGCCCCAGGTCGTACAGAAATCCGGAATCGAACGACTGCGCTGTCTTCAGAGCAGCATCGCCGATAAGGAGTCGCGCTCCCACCGGGGTCTCCTGCGGGAGGAGTTCCGCACTTACTTTCCAGTGCTTGGCCAGCAGGACTTCCAGCAACCTGGCCGCGGTAGCCGACGCGTTCGTCACGGCTATGGACGCGCGGTCCAGTTCCTCCACCGGCCGGTCGGAATGCAGGATCACGCTCCCCACTTCACCCCTGCAGCCTATGCAGAGGTCGTCCACTACGAGCCATTCGTCCGCGTGTTCCGCTGCGGCCACGGATGATACAGGGCTCAGATCGAGCCTGCCTTCTGCCAGGAGTCGGTTGAGCGTGGTCGGCGTGCCTCGCTGGATCTGTACGAGCTGTCCCAGGGGGCCGTTCACCAGACCCCAATCCACCGGCAACGTATTGACATAGGCCATGCGGCCCAGCTTGCCCAGAATCATAGCCACTTAACCTGTCCGAATTCCTTCGAGACCAATTTGGCGGCAGCAGACGCTTCCGATTGGGCCTCGATGGCAACATAGATGAGTCGGGCTCTCTGCCCTGGCTCGATGCTTCCCAGTCCCGGCATGCCCAGGGCTCCCGCGGCATTGATGCCGGCCATACCCAGGATTGCCTCAGGCGGCAGGCCCGGGTAACGGCCCGTCACAAAGGCCATCTCGTCAAACATATCGAGACTGGGCACGCTGGCGAGGGAATCCGTCCCCAATGCTACCGTAAGGCCGGAAGCGAGAAACGCCTCGATCTTCGGCAGCCTGCCGTGGAGTGCGAGGTTCGATCTCGGACACACGCACACGGTCGTGCCGCTCTCCGCAAGGGTTGTCACCTCGGCATCGGTGACCTCCAGGAGGTGCACTGCAAGCGTTTTCGGCCCCAGTAGCCCGATTCTTTCCGCTCTGGCGACCGGTCGCTCGGTCCTCAGATCCCAGTCGCGAAATGGTATATTGCGAGACTCCAACAACTCTGCCCACGGACCTTCACCGGATGCCAGGAACTCAGTCTCCGCCTCGGATTCCGCGAGGTGGATCGAGAAAATCCCATTCCGCTCTGTGGCTGCGGCCTTCAGGGCACGCAAGACCTCCGGCGAGGTAGTGTGGAGGGCGTGGCCCGCATAGGAGAAACGCAGCCCATTCCCGTCGGCTGGAAGCGGAACTACCACCGCGTCGTTGCCCAGCGACTCGCTCAGTACAATGCCTTCGAGGCCCGCGCGCGCGATCGCAGAGGCTCCCGGCTCTACCGGGCCGACTTCCGCAATCAGGCCCGTGCCGGTTCGCGCGACATCCGCTACCGCCCCGTGAGCGGCTCGTGCCATATCGTCGGCCGACACATCGGCCCTGGCGCGGATCACCCCGCGCACCCAGTTGACGAACCCGCTGCCCGCATCGACCCGACCCTGCAATGCGGAGAGGCTCAAGTGTGCATGAGCGTTGACGAGCGCAGGCATGATGACGCCAGGGCCGTGGTCAACCGCCTGAGCGCCCTTTCGGGCCTTCCCCACGCTCAGTACCCGGCCGTCCCCTACCTCCACCAAGCCGTCCTCGATCCAGACGCCCGGTCTCACCATGACCCATCCAGCCCTATGCAGACTTCGTGTCATGCGGATTCGCTTTCAAAGAGATGATCTTGGGGAGGACCTTTTTTGCACAAAGAAGTTCCCCCCACATTTACTCTTCTGAATGCGACTCGCTATGACCCGCCGTCTGCACGGGGCGGTGGATGTTATCTCGCTGGCCGGCCTGAAAACCCGCCTTCTCGATAAGGCGAACCATCTCTTTTTCACTGAGCTTGTGGGACACTCCTGCCGCGGCGACCACGTTTTCTTCGATCATGGTGGAGCCCAAGTCGTCAGCTCCAAAGAACAGAGCAGCCTGCCCGATGTCGGCCCCCTGGGTCACCCATGAGGCCTGCACGTGCGGGATGTTGTCCAGGACCAGTCTCGCTATGGCCACCATACGCAAATAAGCTGTAGCACCCGTCGGCCTCCCCTGGATGGTCTGCCTGCACGGCTGATACGGCCACGGGATGAACGCCGTGAATCCGCCCGTGTCATCCTGGAGGCGCCGGAGTCGGAACAGGTGCGTCAGTTGCTCCGTAGTGGTCTCGACGTGCCCGAACATCATAGTGGCTGAGGTCTTCAGTCCCAGGCGATGCGCGGCTGCCATCACGTCGAGCCATTCTTTGCTCGTGACCTTCCTGGGGGAGATGATGCGGCGCACCCGATCGACAAGAATCTCCGCGCCGCCGCCCGGAATCGAGCTTAGGCCGGCCTTGATGAAACGCCCCAGCACCTGCTCGATTGTCAGGCCGAAGCGGTCTGCCAGGAACTTGATTTCGGGCGGCGAGTACCCGTGCAGTTCGAGCCCGAACGAGCGGATCAGCCGGATGCGGCTCTCGTGCCATTCGAGGTCGAGGTCTGGGTGGAGGCCTCCCTGAAACAGGATGTGAGTGCCGCCGAGCGCCTTTGTCTCTTCGAGTTTCTTCGCCAAGGCCCGATCGTCGAGGACGTAGGCTTCCGGATGGGCGCCGGCTCTCCAGAATGCGCAGAAGAGGCATCCTGACGTGCAGATATTTGTGTAGTTGATGTTGCGGTCGATCGCGTACGTCACAAGCGGCTCGGGATTCAGGTCAAACCGGGCCTTCTGGGCCAATTGGCCGAGGGTCAAGAGATCGGCCTGCTCGTACAGGGTTCTCGCGGTCGTGAAACAGAGCGGCTGGCCTTTTTCGGTGTTGTATATTGCTTCGTAGAGATTCATAGGGCAGCTACGGTTTGGTGAAATGTATCTCGTTCGACCGGCTGGAAACCGGCATCGACGATGAGTTCCTCCAGGTCTTTTCGGCTCAACCCGACCGAGGTAGTGGCACCTGCCTCGTGCGTGATTTTCTCGTGCACGATGGTTCCTTCCAGGTCGTCCGCGCCGAAGTGCAGGGCTGTCTGGGCCAACTTCAGGCCCAGCATAATCCAATACGCCTTGATGTGAGGAATGTTGTCCAGCATGAGCCGGGCCGTGGCGATCACCTTGAGGATTTCCACGCCGGTGGGGCCGGGAAGGTGCGCCATCTCGGTGTTCCGAGGATGAAAGACGAGCGGAATGAACGCGCGGAACCCGCGGGTTTGATCTTGTTGGGCTCTCAGACGTGCGAAGTGCTTGATGGTTTCGGTCGGCGTTTCCAGGTGGCCGAAGAGCAACGTGGCGTTCGTGCCGATCCCCAGCCGATGCGCGGTTGCGTGGACAGCGAGCCAGGTTTCCGCCGAGATCTTCGACGGAAAGAGCATCTGCCTGACCCGTTCGGAAAAGACCTCCGCTCCGCCGCCGGGCAAAGCACTGAGGCCCGCCGCTCTCAGCGTGGTGAGGCACTCTTCCCAGGACAATCCTGCTCGCCTCGCAATATGGTCGATCTCCACCGCGGTAAACGCTTTTAGCTCAGCGCGAGGAGCCGCCTTCTTCACCGCAGCCAGCAAATCCACGAAGTACGAGAAATCCGGTTCCGGGTTGATAGCCCCTACCAGATGCACCTCCTTGAGTTCCATCGGGGCCGAGGCGGAGATCCGGGAAGCAGCCTCTCCGGGGCTCAACAGGTACCCGTCGGTCGAATCCGCTGTGCGGTGGAACGCGCAGAACTTACAAGCATTGGCACAAATATTTGTGTAATTCAGGTGGTGGTTGACAACGTAGAAGGCTCGTTTGCCGAATCTGGCGATCCTCGCCGCGTAGGCGAGTTGTCCGAGGCCGAGGAGGTCCCGGGTCTCAAGGCAGACCAGCCCGTCGGCTTCATCGAGCCGTTCCCGGGCAAAGAACTTCTGGGCCACCGCGGCGAGGGCCGGGTCGGTGATGCGATCGAGGGCAATTCGGCGCTTGTCAGATTCATTTGACCGTTCGGTCATCATTACTCGGCTCTCATTCAGGTCTGTCACGGTCTCCTATTCTGACCGTACGGTCAAATCATACCCTCCAGGTACCGCGTTGACAAGTCTTTTTCGCGGCCGGAGCGCGACAAAAAAAGCCATGATCCATGCCTGCGGACGTTTGGTTCGCGCGCATGAACCATGGCTCAAATCAGGTATGGCCGGCGTGAAACCCCGTTGGACCGGCCGGCGTCAGTGGTGTCTGCCAACGACGGGCATGGGGCTATTCTTACAGAAAAGCCCCTCTGCACGTCGGTTTATCCACGGGGACGCATTGCCTTGGTCGTGTTCTCTCTCATACCCGGCGTATCCGGGCGAGGCTCAATGCGTCGAGTACATCCAGGCTGCACCACACTAGAACTGCGGGGCGGTGAACAGCACTCCGCCGAAAATGAGGTATGCCAGGATCAACGTCCAGATGATGTTGAAGCCCTGGGCTATCAGGAACGCGGCTGCCGGCCGGCCGCCACCCATTTGAGCCAGCTCGACGAACCTGGTTTCAAGGCCGATAGAGGTGAAGGCCAGAGCGAACCAGAAGGTCCTGAGGCCTCCCAGGGTGCCCTTGGTAGCAGCGACAACCTTCGGGTCCAGTAAGAAAGAGAACACGAGAGACGCGATCATAAATCCGAGGACGAACTTGGGAAAGCGGTACCAGATTTCGATCAGGCCCGGTTTCTCTCCGCCCGGTACTTCCTCGGCCTTCTTGAAGGTCCAAACCACCGCGAGGATGAAAGCGGCGACGCCGATCAGCACGTTCTGCGACATCTTGACGATGACGCCGACCTTCATCGCGGTTTCACTGATGAGTGCTCCAGCTGCCACGACGGAACCGCTCGTGTCCAGCGTTCCGCCGAGCCATGCCCCTGCCACCGCGTCCGGAATGCCGAACCACTTCGAGATGAGAGGCTGCAGCACGAGCATTGGGACCGCGCAGATCAGGACGAGTGACGTGACGTAGCTCAGCTTCTTCGGGTCGCCTTTGATCGCACCGGATGTGGCGATGGCCGCGGAAACCCCGCATATGGAAACGCCGCTGGCCAGGATCGCGGCAAACTCATCGTCGACCTTTAGCTTAGTGGCAACCCAGTAGCAGCCATACCAGACCACCCCCACGACGAGGAGCGCCTGAATGATGCCGAGCGCCCCAGCCTCCATGATCTCCTTGAACAGGATCCCCGCTCCCAGAATGACCAAACCGGTCTTGATGTAGAACTCCGTCTGCACAGCCGGTCTCAGCCAGTCGGGGAGGCCGATCACGTTACTCACGAACAGTCCGAAGAACAGACACCATAACACGTACTCGAGACCGTAGTAGTTGACGGTAGCGTTCCCGGCAATAAACATCGAAATCCAGGCCAGAATGTACACTATGGGAAACCCTACAACGAACGAACCGATGTTGCCCCCGAGCAGTGCCATGGCTATGACGCTCAGCACAAGAATCCCTATCCCAATGTACACCGACCACAGAATATTTTGGCTCGTAAAGATTTTCCCCGGGAGATTGCCCGCGTGGCCTCCGATTGCTTTGCCAAGTGCCGCCGTCTTCTTCTGGAGCCCTTTGTCCTTCACGTCCTTGGCGGCCGCTGACATTTTCTTGGCAGCATCGCCTACCGCTTTTCGCTCCCCTTTGTCGATGGCTGCCTTAACCGCCAGGGCCTGGTCCTTGAGAGCCGTTTCTCCCTTGTCGGCTGCATCCTTGGCCAGCTTTTCTACCTGAGGTCCGGCAGTAGCGATGAAAGTCGAAAATTCCCCTTCGGTGGTCCATTTGAATTTCGGAATAGTGATGGTCAGGCCTGCGAGGATGATGATGATGATGAGAAACCCGATCCATACGGCAAGCCAGTCCTCATTTTTCCATAACGACGACCAACCCTTAATTTCACTTGCCATCTCTCCCTATCTCCTTTGTTGAACCCAATGAAAGATTTCGGTCTAATCGAAACCGCTCATTCTGATCTTCCGTCTCCGTCGTTTGTTCATGTCTGCGGCGATCACCTCCTCAAAACCAGGAATGGACATGTTCACCCAAAATTGCCGCGTGGAACCCCCCGACATTGACGGTACCCAATGATTTGCATGCGCTTTTGAGCGCCAAGCCATCCCGGCCGCGGCCTCACAGGTTTGAAGACCATGGTCCTTGCTTTCGGCTGATGGCCGCTAACCTGGGGGACGCCGACGGCCGGCAGACAAGCCCCGGGACTATCTCCACCGGGTTTAACGCTCCCGCGAGTCTAACGGCGTTCCGTTACAGTTGTTCACTATCGTGTCACGCGAAGGAGCGAAAGCCTTCGGTCAAGCGTAATTTGACAGAACCTGACCTGATTGACAAGTTTGAAATGAGCTATGGCACCGCAGTATTTTCGGAGGCATGTGGCTTGTTTTCAGTGGACCAGCGCAATGTGCACGTCCATGACATTCGTGCGAGTAGGTCCTGTTCTCACCAGGTCACCCAATCGGTCGAAGAAATGGTATGAATCGTGGTTTTGCAGAAAGCCATCGAGGTCGAGTCCCTCGGCCAGAGCGCGGGAGAGCGTATTCGTATCGGCCAAAGCCCCGGCGGCGTCGGTGGGGCCGTCGGTTCCGTCGGTCCCCGCACTGAGAAAGAGACTGTCAGGAATATCAGCGGCCTTTCTTGCCAGCGACAGGACAAAGTGCTGATTGCGGCCGCCCAGGCCGGCACCTCTGACCACCACCGTGGTTTCGCCTCCACTGAGGAGGCACGCGGGCGCGGCCACCGGATTGTCCGTGGCTCTGATCTCCGCGGCCAGGGCCGCGAGGAATCGGGCTGCCTCGGAGGTGTCCCCTGCGATGCGAGAAGATAGAATCAGCGTCCCATAGCCGAGTTCTTCAGCCTTTTCCTTGCCCGCGACCAGGGCGAGGAAATTGCTTCCTACGACGATGTTTCGTACGCGCCGGAACACCGGGTCCTGTTCCTTCGGAGTCTCAGGGGCGGACCCTTCCATCCCGTCGAGGACTCGTTGCCTGATTCCCGGGGGACTCTGCTCCATCAAGCCGTACTTTCCGAGGATCTCTGCCACACTGCGGAATGTCGACCGATCGGCCGAGAACGGTCCGGAGGCGATGGTATCGGGGTCGTCACCGATGACGTCCGACATCATGAGATTGACAACAAAGGCCGGATACGCGGCCTTCATCAGATTCCCCCCTTTGGCGTCCGAGAGATGCTTGCGTACCGCGTTCATCTCATGGATATCCGCACCCGCTGCAAGGAGCTGTTGGGTAACTTGGCGTTTCTCTTCAAGGGTTATCCCGGACGCTGGCAAGGGAAGAAGCGCGGAGCCGCCCCCGGAAATGCACGATATGACGAGATCGCGGTCTCCCGCGGCTTTCATAAGACCGACAATCCGACGGGCAGCGGCCTCGCCCGCGGCATCCGGCAGGGGATGACCGCCATCCAGCACCTGCACCTTCTTCAGCGGCAGGCCATGCCCGTACTTGACGCAGACAATCCCTTCAGAGATCAGATCGCCGAGGAGCCCTTCCACGGCAAGGGCCATCGGCGCGGTCCCTTTCCCCGCGCCGACGACGAGCACGCGATCGAATTCGGAGAGGTCGATCGCGAAGTCCTCTCCTACCTGCAGCCGATTTCCCGCCCTTGAAAGATGCCGTTTCACCGCTTGCTCGGGATCTGCTGCGTCGATTGATGCAGCCAAAATCGCCTGTGCATCGGTTCTCAGTTTCAGGAGGGTTTCGCTTGGAGACATGAGACCTCACTTAACCCCGTTCAGCCTGGCTCGCGGCGCTCCACTATAGCCTCGAAAATATCTGTTGACAACCAGCGGGACTTCCTCTACGATTTTTCACTTAGAGGTGGAATCTTCTGATGTTGTCGGTCATCAACCAGAACTGGTGGTGGTGGCGCTGGACAAGCGAACACGGGAGGTCTGCCTGAGCTTAACACCGGAATAAGAACCTAGAAACAAGCGTGATAGAGTACAAGAGCCAGAGGCAGACAGCCCCTGGCTTTTTTTGTGCTCGTCATGCGGAAAAGATGCGGACGCCGAACGCGCACCGTACGGAGAGGAGAAAGGGACCATGTCAGAAACAGCTCACGGAAAGAAGATCGCCCCAGGCAATGGCTCAGACCGAGAAATGCTTGAAGAAAGCGACGTTGAGAATCGCTGGACGCCCGTGGCACTGAAGCTGGCGGTGAATCTGTCCGAAGAGGCGACGGCTGCCGCCGGACCGACGGAAGACCGCGGCGATCAATTCGACGCTGAGAATCGTTGGACGCCAGTGGCCTTGAAGCTCGTCATGTCAGGCGAGGATAAGAGCTAGGAGCCTGCCGCGTAACCCCGCATATCGGAGAAATGATTGCGCATCGGCTCATAACCGGATAGCCGGTTTTGGTCGGGAGCCCCTTATGAGGCTGACATACTAAACTTTTCAGGTGGCGGCATTCAGGAAGCTCTGTCGCAATCGACACCTTCGAGCTACGATTTCTGAAAAACATCGCGTCACGTAACAGCCTCTTAGTGCGATATCGCGACAGAGAAGTTACAATAGGGTCACTCGAAGCCACTCCGCTCAGGTCCTGTGGTTCGCCCAGTGACCGGCAGGATGTCGGCCACCGCGAACCCCTGCAGGAGGGATTTCCGGAGGATGGCCGGCGTAAGGCTATCGCAGAGACACTACACGAGAGGCAAGCCTGCATGGGAATTCTCCCCGCCGAGAACCGGTTCGCAGAGCACATGGAGAAGTTTATGGGCATGGCGCTGGCTCTTGCCGCGAAAGCCGCGTCTCTCGGAGAGACTCCTGTGGGTGCAGTGGTGGTCCAGGGAGGGAGCGTCCTAGGGACCGGATACAATCGGGTCGAAATTGACAAAGACCCCATTGCCCACGCGGAAATAGTGGCCCTCCGGGAAGCCGCCCGGATCACAGGTGATTGGAGATTGCCCGATGTCACGGTTTATGTTACATTGGAGCCGTGCATCATGTGCGCGGCCGCGATGCTCCACGCCAGGGTAAAGCGGCTGGTGTTCGGCGCACGGGATGACCGATGGGGAGCGGTAGGAAGTCTGTTCGATCTGTCGCACGATCCGCGACTCAACCATGAGTTTGAGGTGATATCAGGGTTCATGGAGGCCGAGTCGCAGCAGCTCCTGCGAGATTTTTTCAGCGGGCTTCGGAAGACGACCTGACCGTTCGCTCGTATCAGCGGAGAGATGCCCGAGAGGCCGAAGGGGGTTGACTCGAAATCAACTGTGTCCTTGTGGCACCGGGGGTTCGAATCCCTCTCTCTCCGCCACCCCTTCAAAAATGCCCGCCCCGGCGATTCCCCATCGTGACCTTGTCTGCCCGGGCAACGCTCCAAAAACACGACTACAAGATTAATTCGAACTTCTGTTCCCGTATAGTCGATCCCCACTGCTCGATCGGATATTCTTGCACCAGAGCAAACCCTTCACGTTCGTACACGTGCCGGGCCGCGTTCAAGCCCTGAAAGGTCCAGAGGAAGATCTTGTGGTGACCGGCGCTCCTGGAGAATTCCACTGCCTTGTGTACAAGGGCCTGCCCGATCCCCAAACCCTGGAAGTCCGGCGCCACAATGAGCCATCTTAGTCTGGCCCCATTGGTCTCTCTGAGTGTTCCGTCGATGGCGACAGCTCCCGCGAAGCGACCATCTACATAGACCGCCCACAGACCGTCGTTCGTAGGATCGAAACGGCTCATGAACTCGCACAATTCTCGTCCTTCCTGGGTTTCGAAACTCACATCGAATCCCCAAAAGGTGTGGTAGTAAACCGCGTGGAGTTCGATTATCTTGCCGATGACACCGGGATGGTACCCGCGCCACTCCCACTTCTTGGTTTGTTCGTTCATCTCTTGACGTCTTTCCATCCGTGGGCTACCTTCGTTCGAAAAGCTTCCGCAGTTCATAGCTTTGCACAATGTCGTGACTGTTTCACTCCAGGCCTGCCGACATCCAATCGGTCAGTCTTTTCGGAGACTGCCATATTCGGCGCCTCAGCGACTGTACTTGTGCAGCAGCCGCATGAGTTCCCGTCCCGCAGGTGAAGCCCTCCCTCGCCCTCGGAAGAAGATGTCGATAAGTGAGGCATCGGATTCGTAATAGGATTCGTTGGCCTCCCAGTCGGGTTCGATGATGCTCCCTTTGACCGAAATCCCGACGAAGAGGCCCTTGGCTCTCGAATAGGAGAGAATGCCCGCGCTCAGGTTGACGTCCGTGCTCGCGGAGGCGTCGCGGCCAACCGGTCCGGCTGCCACGGAGGCATCAGCGCCCACCGTCAGTTTGTCATGAAATAGACTCTTGAGCCCCACGTCCGTCATCACCAACAAGACCAGATCTGTGGACTGCACTCCGATCTGCCAGCCGAAACTTCCCCCCATCAGCGTAATGAAGGCAGGTGGCCCCCATTTGGACGTGCCGGGGTCTCGGCGCAGGATGACCCCTTTGCCGTAATGCCCCCCCACGCCGAGGCCGGCCTTCAGGACCGACGGGAAGATAATGATTCCCTTGCTCCGTCGGAGCAGATCCGCGGGAATGCTCCCATCCGGCGCCTCCATAACGTCCCTGATGACGCGGGTGCAGTCCTGGAGGCGATTTTCCAGTTGCATCGGGGGGTTTGCTCCGGCAGTCCAGTGAAGGCTGAATACGGCCGACACCACCAGAGCGAAAACAACCAAACGCCGCTTCATACCGGATCCTTTCCCACCGCGGAAGACGGATGACGAGCGCCGCGGCCGGCGCGTTGCGCAATGTAACGGGCCGTTCAAAGCATCCCCGGACCCGAGGGAAGACGTCAGAGGTCTTCACGGCATCACGTACCGTCTTATATCCAGAACCCGGAACTTCTTCAAGTCGTCTCGGCCACTGGAAATTACCCACTACGGTCGGCGACGGGCGCGTTTTCCCTTGACACGGAACCGAGAAAGTTGATTATGATCACTCCGATAAGTTTTTGTACTCGAGTTCAAGCTTTCTTACGTGAAGGAGTCCGCGATGAAGAGGTTTGCGTTTCTTGTGGGCGTCGTGCTGGCAGTGGGCGTGAGCCTGGCCGGGACGGCACTTGCGGCCGAAGGTCCCATCAAAGTAGGAATCGTCTTGCCACTGACCGGGGAACAGGCCCAATTCGGCGAAATTGAAAGAAATTCCTTCCAGATGGCCGTCGAAGAGATCAACAAGGCCGGCGGGGTTAACGGTCGCACCATCGAACTCCTTATAGAAGACGATACGGGTAAGCCGGATGTCGGCCGTTCTGCCGTTGAGAAGCTGATCTCGCGCGATCAGGTCCCGGTGCTTACCGGAGGCTACTCTTCATCCGTGGCATACGCGATCTGCGCGGTGGCCCAGCAGCGGCAGGTGCCTTTTGTGGTTACCACCGGCTCCGCGGACAAGATTACCGAACAGGGTTGGGACTACGTCTTTCGGCTTTGCCAGCCCGTCAGCGAATACCCCAAAGCGCTCAACTCGTTTCTCGGAGAGGTGGTGAAGCCCAAGACCGTCGCTATCCTGTACGAAAATACGTTGTTCGGGCAGTCCGGCGCCAAGGATTTCGCGAAAGAGTGCGAAGAGGCGGGCATGAAGGTCCTGTTAAAAGAAGGGTACGAGCATGGCGCAATTGACTTCAAACCGCTGCTCATCAAGGTCAAGGCGGCCAAGCCCGATTTCTTGTACATGATTTCGTACGTCATGGATGCCGCGCTCCTCATGAGGCAATCCAAAGAGTTGGATCTCAGCCCCAAGTTGTTCGTAGGCGGAGGCGCAGGGTTCACCCTCCCTGAATTTGCTAAGAACGCCGGCGAGGCAGCGGAAAATGTCTTTACAGCGGCGCTCTGGTCCGAGCTGGTCCCCTATCCCGGGGCGAAAGCGTACTACGAGAAGTACGTGGAAAAATTCAAGACCCCAACGGAATACCATGGAGCGGAGGCCTATGCCTCGATGTACGTCGTGGCGGACGCACTCAAGCGCGCCAAAGAATTGACGCCCAAAGGAATCCGCGAAGCCCTCGTGACCACAGACATGATGACCGCCTTTGGTCCGGTCAAGTTCATCGCCTACGGCAAGAAGAAGCAGCAGAACTCGCTCCCGACCTATCTGATGCAATGGCAGAAAGGGGTGCTGGAAACGGTGTGGCCCAAGAACGTCGCCACCAAGCCGTATGTGTACCCGACACCTGCCTGGACCAAGTAGATAGCGCCGTGAACGCGCGTGAGCAAGTATCGAGGTAGAGCTGCTACGCGTTTCAGAATCGTTGCTTATTGACGGATTGTGGCATTCGTCTTCCGGTTCCGGATCTGCGGTCCAAGTTTTCAGGCGTGGTGACGCAGTTTGCCCAAGTCCAGCCCGGCAAGGGGCAAGCATGCTGCGCTCATAGACGCCGGACTATGCGTGAAGACTGGAAGATGATCCAATCCGAAGCTTGAATGAACAGCGGAAAGTAGATGGAAGTCTTTCTTCAGACTCTCGTAGCCGGAATCCTCAAGGGCGGGTTGTACGCCCTGATCGGCCTTGGCATGACGCTGATCATGGGCGTGATGGGAATCATCAATCTTGCCCACGGGCAATTGATGATGATCGCCATGTACGTCACCTATGTGTTGTTTCACTACATGGGGGTGGACCCGTACTATGCCCTCATCGTCAGCATGCCGTCCCTGTTCGTTCTGGGGATGCTCATCCAGCGGTTCCTCTTGAATCCGCTGATGAAGGTAGAGGCGATCCTACCGGAAAACCAGGTGCTCATGACAGTGGGTATCGGCATGGTCCTCACCGAGGTGATCCGGTTTATCTTTAGTTCCAATTACTTGTCCGCGCAAACCTCGTACTCGTCCGAGGTGAGGTTCGTTGGCGGGATATCGATCTCGTACCCCCTATCGATCGCGTTCGTCGTTGCGACCGTTCTCACGTTGGCCCTGTTTTGGTTCCTGATCAAGACCGATCTGGGACGTTCGATCCGCGCGGTCTCCCAGGACCCGGAAGCAGCGGAGTTGATGGGGATCAACGCGGAACGCATCAAGATCATCACCATGGGCCTGGGGTCGGCGCTGGTGGCTGCCGCGGGTACCCTGCTCCTGCCGATCTATTATCTGTATCCGGACATCGGCGGCCCGTTTACGCGCAGGGCGTTTGTCATCACCATTCTCGGAGGGCTCGGTTCTACAGTGGGTGCGATATTCGGCGGCGTGACGCTGGGTTTGGCGGAGGCCTTCGGATCGACGTACATCGGCATGGAATTTGAAGAGATGATAGGGCTGGTGATCTTCTTATTGGTCCTGTTGTTCCTTCCGGGCGGTTTCAAACGCCTCACCAAGGTTTGATCGGTTATGAAACAGTACTCCGGTGCAATTCTTCTGCTGGCCGTTATGTTGGTTTTCCCCTTGGCAGTCCAGGACGCGTACTATCAGCACCTGATGATTCTGGTTTTGCTCTGGGTGGCAATCGGTTCGGGTTGGAACCTCATCTCGGGGTACGCCGGCCAGGTGTTGTTCGGCGCGGCAGCTTTTTTCGGGGTGGGGGCCTATACGGCAGCGCTGCTATCCCACAAGCTGGGGATATCGGCCTGGTGGGGCCTACCCCTCGGCGCGGTGATCACGTTCGCGCTCGCACTGCCGTTCGGCTGGGTCTGTTTCCGGTTGCGGGGGCCGTATTTTGCACTCGCCACGCTGGCTTTGAACGAGATTTTCCGGCACATCGCGACCATATGGGAATCGCTCACCGAGGGGATGGTGGGGATCCTCGTCATGCAGACTTTCGTATCGAAGGTCCCTTACTACTACATTGCCCTGGGGATCGCGGTGGCGTCGGTGCTGACCGTTGAAATAGTGGTCCGGTCGCGATGGGGATACTACTTCGTGTCCATTCGGGAGGATCAAGACGCGGCAGAGAGCCTGGGGATCGACACCCTCCGATACAAGAGTGTGGCGCTGTGTCTGTCCTCTTGCATGATCGGGCTTGCCGGCGCCTTGTACACCAATTACATGGGATTCATCGATCCGCGGGTAGTGTTCTCTCTCCATGACGTATCGATCGCAGCGATCCTTGTCGGGATAATCGGCGGCGTCGGAACCGTCTCCGGGCCTGCGGTCGGAGCGTTCATCATGGTCGCGGTCATGGAAATCTTCAGGAGCGGTGGGTTCGGGTTTCTGGGAAAATTGAGCAGCGCGACCGGCTCGCCTTTTGTCGCGACGCTCACCAAATACATTAGCGAAGCACACGTGCTCAGTTTCGGCCTCCTCGTCATCTTTGTGATTCTCTACCTGCCCAACGGCGTGGTGGGGGACTGGCCCATTTTGAAGAAGAAACTCCTCTTCTGGAGGAGGCAGGCAACTGTTTGAGGGAATGATGGCCTTTTTTGAAGCCAAGAACATCACCAAATTTTTCGGGGGCCTGGCCGCGGTCAACGGTGTCAACTTTCGGGTCGAGCAGGGTCAGACCTATGGATTGATCGGCCCCAACGGATCGGGCAAGACGACTATCTTCAACCTGATTAACGGGTACTTCCCCCTCACCACAGGAGAGATCTACTTTGGCGGACGAAAGATCTCCGGGCTCAAGACATACCGTATCTGCCAAGAGGGGATCGGCAGAACCTTTCAGGTGGTCAAGCCCTTGAAACGCATGACCGTGTTGGACAACGTGGTCGCGTCCGCGTTTCTTCGGACCCGGAGCAAACGCGAGGCCGTGCGCCTAGCCGAGGAGACCATCGCTTTCTGCGGCCTGACGGCTCACAAGGACAAGCTCGCCAAGAGCCTCCCCATTGCTTCCCGCAAGAGGCTCGAAATTACGCGAGCGCTCGCCACGAAGCCGAAACTGTTGCTCCTGGATGAGACTGCGGCGGGCCTCAACCCGTCCGAAGTGGACGAAGCCATTCGCCTGATCCGGAAAATCAACGAATCGGGAATCACGATCATTATCGTGGAACATATCATGAAGGTGATCATGACGATTTCCGATCGCATACTGGCCATAAACCACGGCATGGTGATTGCCGAAGGAACCCCGGCCGAAGTCGCTTCCAATCACGAGGTGGTCGCAGCGTATTTGGGAGAGGATTACGATGCTCAAAGTTGAGCATATAGAAGTGTATTACGGGGATCTCCAGGTCCTCTGGGACGTGTCGTTTGAAGTGAGACAGGGTGAGATCGTTGTACTTCTCGGCGCCAACGGCGCGGGAAAATCGACGACCTTGAAGACGATTTCGTCCCTTCTCTCGCCAGGTCCTGGGACGATAACGTTGCAAGGGCGAAGATTGGATGCCGTCCCACCGGACAAGGTCATCGAGTACGGAGTGGCGCACGTGCCCGAGGGGAGGCGACTCTTCTCGGAAATGACAGTGGAAGAGAACTTGATTGTTGGAGCGCTCAAAGGAGAGGCCAAGGCCAAACGCGAGGAGACCATGAAATGGGTGTACAGCCTGTTCCCCAGGCTCCACGAGCGGAAAAAACAGCCTGCGGGGACTCTGTCCGGAGGCGAGCAACAAATGGCTGCCATTGGGCGAGGTCTCATGTCCCTCCCCAAATTGATCATGTTCGACGAGCCTTCGCTCGGTTTAGCGCCCATTCTGGTATCGGAGATTTTCGGGATCGTGAAGACGATCCACGAGCAGGGGGTGACCGTTCTCCTGGTGGAACAGAACGTGAAGCATACCCTCGCCATGTGCGATCGAGCTTATATTCTTGAAAACGGCCGTGTTACCATGACCGGAACGGGGGAAGAATTTCTGAATAACCCTCAGGTGAGAGAAGCGTACCTCGGCGTATGAGTGAGACCAGGTCGCAATCCAAAGAGTAACTTTGTGGGGAACTTCTTTGAATTGAATGCGGATCGGCGTTACTTGACCTCGACTGCCTCAGTCACCAGATCTGCGGCTGCGATCAACGGCTCGGGCACATCGTTTCCTGTGACGATGACGTGGACATCCTCGGGCCTGCTCCTGAGAGAGGCCACTATTTCCTCCGCGGCGACGAGACCGGTCTTCAAGATGTCGGTCAACTTATCCAGCACAACCACCTGAAACTTTCCGGAAGAAATGAGCTGCTCGGTGAAGCGCCAGACTTCCCGCACGGCTTGAGTCTTCTCCTCGACCGCGCCGGATTCCGTTTCGAGTTTCTCACCGAGCCTATGGATTTCCAGCCGAGGATGCGACCAGTTGGTGGCAATTGCATCTGCGGTTTCTCCGTTCCCTTTTGCGAACTGGACCAGGCACACCCCAAAGCCGCGGCCAAGTGCCCTGAACATGGTGCCGAGCGCCGGTGCGGTGACCTCTTTGACTCTCCCGGTTACGATGATGAACAAACCTTTCTTCAAGGGACATCCTCTTCGATCGGGTCTTTTGGCATCAGGTCTTGTCCAAGTCGGTCCTCTGGAGGACTTTCGTGAGTTGTACCCGAATCCTCGCAGTACTCGTGGAAATTACTGCAAGCATTCTCAGAGTCATCGCCATCCCGCGCAGGAGCATGTACACCGCAACGGAAAACACAAGAAGGAGCGCGCTCGCAAGGAAGATTGCTACCAGCAAGAGGTACCCTGGATCAGCCGTGACAAACGGTTGAAAAACAGCCAATGAGAGAAGGTAGGCGCCGGCCCCGGCGAAACCCAACGCGAGTGCCAGCAGGAGTACCGCAAAGATGCGCATGGCGCCGGCCAGAGATTCCGGGTTGAAGTCAGGTCGGTACTCGTCGCCAAAGGCAGTTGCAGGCTCTGCGGATTGCTGGCGATCTGCGACCGCGCTTCGCCGCGCCAGGGGCGAGAACGACTCCGGAGCTCTCATCGAGACTGGTGGCATCGCCGGGCCACCCGCGGATGCCCGTTCAGCTTGCTCAGACTGTCTGCGCTTGACTTCCCCGTACTTGGCGACCGAAATCCCGCACGCAGGACACGTTTGGAAAACCCTGCTCTGCGGCTGACCGCATGCTGGGCAGTGCCAGGGAGGGCGGTCCATTTCGCGAGGCGAGACGGCCGGGATTTCCGTGACGTCTTGTCCGGTGGATTCATCGGGGTCGGCTTTCGCTCCGGACATGGGAAGGGACGGTTCGGCGCCCCGAACGCTCGTTTCGATTAAAGGTTCGATGGGAAAGGGGGCAGCGGCAGGCTCGGGGTCGGGTGCCGGTTCGAGCGCCTCGGTTTCGGAATGCTGCGCTTCCGCTGCCTGCTCTTTCGCCAGTGCCTTGGCTACTACGTCACCGCTTATCAGCGCGGTAGTTCGCGGTGCCGGCGGTTCCGGTTCCTCCGTGATCCGAATCTCCTGGACCGATAGCGCAGGGGCAGGCTCTGAGACGGGTTCGTCCGGGGCACGGGTTTCGGATGGGCCTCCGCCTTCCTCTGTGTCCGTTATCACGCTGACGGTTTCTTCCACGGGCTCTTCGAGAGGGGCGTCGATTCGCACCTCTTGAACGGCCGGGGGAGCGGGACGTACCTCCGGAAGCGTGTCGAAATCGGCTTCAGCAACCGCGAGGTCTTCGGCCCTGATGTCATCCGTGATCAGCAGGGCAGCATCCGCGTCGTCCCGAAGTACCCTGCCGACCGGTTCACCCCAGGGGGGATTTTCGGGTTCCACTTCCTCGGATTCAGCGTCTGCCTGAATCCCGGTGACAAGGAGCGTAGCGCCGAGTTCCTCCTCAGCCAACTCCACGGTGGTTTCTCGCGAAAGTTTGTTCTCATCGAGATCCGCTTCTTTGATCAGTCCGGCCTGCAGGAGCTGCTCGAACAGGTTCTGGACTCCTTTGCCCGAGAGTCGGTACTTCTTCATCAGCCCCCGGTCGGACATGCCGGATCGGATATCGCTGATCACGTCTTTTGCCGACACCTCTCTCGGTGCGGAAGGAGCGATCAGCCCCTGACCGTCCTTGTCGGATCCGTATGACTCGTGCAGCAGTCCCGCTTTCACCAGCTTGCCGAACAGGCTCTGCAAGCCCTTCGCGGAGAGATTGTACTTCTGCATCAGCGCGGCGTCATCCAGACCGGAGCGAATGTCGTCCAGCACGGACTTTGCATCGATCTTCGGCTTAGCCATGGCTGTTCCCCGCGGCGGATTGATTCCAGGTAGCGGAAAGTATGCCGCCGACAGCAAGAAATTGCAAGAATTTCAGAATGGTATTCCGTTACAGCAGAGGAACGGTCACCATGGTTCGAGGCACGGGCATCACAGGATCTTCCAATACGTCGCCGAATGCGTGAAAAACAGACCGGCCTCATGAACGCCTTCACCGGTGATGGATTGCCACGCGCTGACGTACGTTTCGATCTGCGGGCGATAGTGCTCTGCCAGGGCTGCCAGTTGATCCGGAGCCCTGCGGTCGGTCTTGTAATCGACGATCACCCAGCCATCGGATTCTCGGAATGCCAGATCAATCACCCCTCTCAGAAGGGCCTTACCTTGGCTATCGGGCTCTCCTTTCAGTGGGACCCGCATTTCGAAGGGGACCTCCACCAAAACGTGTTGGGCCGCGATTGCTCGCTTCCAGACCAATGATCCCATCACCGCGGCGACGGCACCCACAGCTTCCCCTCCCCGAGAACATTCCAACCCCTGTTCGTCCAGCGCAGCCTCCGCCAGCGCGAGAAGGTCGGCCGCGGGATCGAGCATTGCAGCCTGAAGGACGGTGTGAACGGCCGTTCCCCATTCGGTGCTGTGCTCTCCGCCGGAGCTGGGCAGGTTCGGATGAGATATCGACACTGCCTTGGCTGCAGCCGTCTGGAAGGTGGGTTCCAGGACGGGAGACCAGCGCTCCCGAATTCGTTGGATGCCCAGGGAGCAATCCTGCGGGGAAACTTCCAAATCACGGGTCACGGGAGGCTCCTGCGGGCCGGGATCGGGGAGGATGCTCGCGCCTTCGAGGGGCTCTGCGAAAAACGACCAAGGGTTGCGCCGGTTGTCCTTTGCCCTCTGGGTAATGACGAGCCCTGCAGCAGCCCTTGTCGAAGCCACATACAGGAGGCGTTTTTTTTCACCATCACGGAAATTCCCCTCGATCCGTTCGAACTCGCCCCAGCCGGCCGGCTGTGCGAGCACCCGAGCCGGTCCTCTGCCCTGGGGCTCCGCGGTGATCTTCAGGTACCCGCGGACCCGTTCACCGGAACGATCCACATGCAAATCCAGCCCGAACTGGTTCTCGCCGGTCGGGTCTGCGAGAAACACCACCCGCGCTTCGAGCCCTTTGACCTTGTGCAGGTTCATCACCCGGACCACGTCTGTGTCGTCCGCTCTCGCAGCAATACCGTCGAAGGCCTCTTCGCGTCCGACAAGCTCTGTGAGGCGTTCAACGAGTTCGGACGTGGTAGCCATCGAGGAACAGTCTTCCCGAAGCAGCTCCAGGGCCTTCGCGAAACTGCCTGCCTGAACGCTTCCGCCCGGCCTGGCTGCTGCCCTGGCCATCAGCCCGAGATCTCCGACGATTCTCTCCACCGCGGGAACCGGAGGGAGCGTGGACAGCCAGAACGAATGGGTTCGCAATCGCGCAAACGCGTCTTCGAAGGCAGCGGCTGCCTCGGGAGCAAGGTTGGCTGGCAGCGGCATGCGATAGGAGAAGCGGCCGCCCATGCGCTTGAATCGAAACAGGTCGGCATCGCTGATACCGAACAGTCCGCTGCGAAGGACCGATACCAGTGCCACCGTGTTGTCTGGTTCGATGACCGCGGACAGGCACTGTCCCAACAAGGTCAGCTCGTCTACCAGATTCAGCGCGCTGCCACCCGTGACCTGGTGAGGGACACCCAACTCCTCGAGTTTTCCCGCGTACACGGCGAGATTGCCCTTCCTGGGTGTGACGATCATGAAGTCGCCCGGCGAGGGTGGGGCGCCCACATCGGATGCGGCTTCACCCGTCCCGGCCGCTGCGCGCACCGCGGAGTCCAGGCAGCCGCGGATCGTCCTGGCGATGACATCAGCTTCGTACTGGGTCACAAAGGCGTTGACACGGTAATCTTCCGGAACGCGGAGCTGTCGCAGCCCCGAGAGCTGTAATGAACCGTCGTCATCTTTCATCGGCACGAGGGGAACGTACGCCGGGGAATAATCCGTCGCCTTGTCGGGAAACTCCTCGTCGAATACCCGATTGACCCATTCAACCAACGGCCGGGTGGTGCGAAAATTCACGGAGAGCGTCACGATCCTTCCGACCTTGGCAATGATTTCCCGCACCTGGTTGTACGTCACGATGTCCGCGCGGCGGAACCGGTAAATGGACTGCTTCGGATCTCCCACGACGAACAGCGACCCGTCAACCGGCCGACAGTGCCGCCAGCGCGCTTCTACCGGGTCCGTGGCGGTGAGGAGCAACATCACCTCAGCCTGGATCGGATCGGTGTCCTGGAATTCATCCACCAGCAAGTGGGTGAACCGCCTCCGGAAGTACTCACGAACCCTCGGTTTGTCCCGAAGGAGCCGCGCGGCCAACAGGAGAAGGTCCTGGTAGTTGAGTGCGGCGCTCTTTCTCCGCAGGCCGTCATACAGTTCCACCGCAGGCTTCACCGCTCTCAGCACGGGCTCATAACGTTTTTCGAGCCATAGCTTTGTCAGTGGTTGGGCAAAGGTCCCGCAGAAATGGTTCCATGCGCCACATTCCGCCAGCGCATCGTCCTTGGACATCGGCCAGTACTTGAATGTCGGCTTGTCCACACTGGTACACTCGGCAAGAACTTCCATGAAGTCGGCGATACTGCCCGGCCGGATATGGCGAGCCATCAGCGGCAGCCTGCGGTATTTCGGAATCAACTTGTCGGAGCCTACATTTTCCGGCAGTTCCGGGAGGACGCGCTCGGTCCTCCGCACCATCTCGTCCAGGGCCTCCCGGTAAGGACTGAGTTCCGGGAGGACCACCGTCGCTGCGGGCCATTCCTCTACGTCAGGATATGACGCGAATCGGTGGAAGGTTGCCACCAGAGAGCCAATCTCGAGGCCCAGCTCGTCCAGTTCTTCCAGGATCGGATCCCCTTCGGCATGGAGCCGAGCGACGTACAGATCCCATGCCTGCTTCTGGATTAGCTCGTCCTCGACATCGTCCAGCTCGGTAAAGGCCACGTCCACTCCAGCCTCTACGGGGCGTTCTCTCAGGAGCCGTGCGCAAAAGGAATGAATCGTCCCGATAAAGCAGCGATCCACAGAGGAAAGCCCTTGGGCAAGCCGCTTTTTCGACACGCCCGTTGCGTTTCGGAATGCCTTTTCCAGGTCGGCCTGGAACCGGGAGCGCAGTTCTGCTGCAGCCTTGCGCGTGAAAGTTACCGCGGCCATGGTGTCGGCCGTACAGACCCCCCGGGCCAGCAAATTGATCATTCTGCCGACCATGCTGGTGGTTTTCCCGGTTCCCGCCGCGGCCTCCACCAGCATCGTCGTGTTCAGGTCCTCCAATATGCGCGTGCGGTCCGCTTGGTCTGCCGGCAGCTTGCGTTCAGTCATTCTCGACGTTCCTCAGCATTCTCATTGGCTCCAGACACTGGTTCTCGCTGTTGGCCAACTTCTGCGCTGCTGCCTGTGCGGTCGCTTCAACATCGACGCAAATGGTCCGGTAATCACAATATTTGCAGTCCGTCTTCGCGTCGTTCGTGGCGAGAAAGCAGCCTTCTCCCACAATGCGGCAAAGGTTGTCGACAATCGAGCGCGCTGCCGCGAGCTGCTCGGGCCTTATTCTGACCCGATGCCCACGGCCGCGGAGGCTCGTCAAGAAATAATCGAAGTGGACGACTCGCGGCTTTCGAGCGATCTTTCCTCGTAAGAGGGCCTCAGCGAGTTCCATATAAATCGCGTGCTGGAGGATTCGGCCGTTCCAAAACGGGTCGGGCTTTCGATACTTGGAATCCGAGCCGGTCTTGTAATCGCAAATCGCGAAATCCGAGTCCGAGCCTCCGATGAGCCGATCGACCCGATCGAGCCGTCCCGTGACTTTGACGGCCCGGTGAGGCGCCACCTCGATCGCGACAGCGCCGGCTCTGTCCAAATCGCTCTTGAGATTCCGGGAGCCCCGCCCGACCGAGACTTCCAGGAACAGCGGACGGTTGGTCCTCGACAGCACCTCTTCTTCCTTGAGGAAGATGTGCGCGGCTCGAAGGAGTTCCGTGCGCTGCCGCCGAAGAGCGCTCTCGGATGGCGGAGGGAAACGCTTGCGGTAGTTTTCTACGCGTCCGTCAAGAATGGAGATCAATCGCGGCAGATCGCGGTCGAAAAGCGGTGCTCGCCTCTGGCGGATGAGTTCGTTCATAAATTCGTAGAAAACCTCGTGCAGCAATTCGCCGAATTCTCCGGCATTGAGCCATTGACCGGCATCCCTGCGCAGCTCTTTTGGAGGCTGCACGTCCAGCACGTACTTGAAGAAATACCGGAGAGGGCACGCGCCGATAGTCTCGAGGGCACTGGAGGACATGGCCCGGGCTGAGCTGCTCGTGGGGTCCAGGTCGGCAGGTGGGTCCACGATCCGGCCGTCGTACACGGTAAAGTCTGCGCTCGCTCGGCTCTCTATGGCCGTGTGGCCGCGCGCGAGGTGCGGGAAGAGTTCACTGACAACCTGCTGCGGGTTCTGAACTTTCTCGGTTCCGCACAGCCTCCAGAGCCACCATTCCGTCTCGTCCAGGCAGCCGTCCTCTGTGTCGCCAGCGAAAGACGCGGGGACCGGCAACCATCTCATCAGATCGGCCTGATCCCCGTCGTGATTGCCGGACAGGATACGGAATGCGGAGACAATCACCGGGCTCGGAAACAGCTCCCGATCGTCCTTCAGGTCGAACGCGGGAAAGCTGAGGGTGACCGTGCCGCGAAGCCTCGCCAGAAGCAGGGCGAATCGCTCGGTTCTCCGCACCAATTGCTGCGCTGCGGTGGGGAGATCGGCCGAGACGTTCCGGCGTTCGGAGTCCAGCAGAAGCGGATCGTTCAACCCCGCTCCGGGAAAACGCCGGTCGTCCAGCCCCACGATGAACGTGTATCTGCGGCCGCTGTATCCACCGGATTCGATGCCTGCGACGTGCAGGCAACCGGGCCGGGGGCCGCTCCCGCCGACGCGCGCCTCCGCTGGGAGGGCAGCGAGCCAGTCCCAGAGGTCCAGGCCCGGCATCGTCCGGCCGTCCTCCAGCCATCGCGCGAGATCGTCGATATGGTCCACGAGCGCCTGACGCGCGTAGTTGTCCAGCTCGCTGTGGCTCCGGGCGAGGTCTGCGACGAACACGCGCGCGGCCTGGAGGAGCGTTTGCCCGGTTGCTTGCGGATCGGGCGTCACCGCGAGGAGCCCGCGCAACAGGTCCTGGATAGGCCTCAACCCTTCGAGGTCCGGTCCGCAGGAGGATTCGCCGGCAGCTTCATCGCTCGCTTCGCCTTCCTCGGGAAGACCGGCCGTGCGGCCTGCCAGGATGTTCTCGTATCGCTCCCGCCCCGCGGCGATAGGCATTGTCCTGAAGACCGCGGCAAGATCGGCAAAGCTGAAGCGATCTTCCTGTACTACTATTTCTCGATTTCTTGTCGTGCCGCGAAGATTTTCCGGTAATCCATCCGCAGATGGCCGCAGATCAAGAGCAGAGGGGGAAGAAATCATGCGTGCCTTGAGTCTTCCATCTGCGTTAATCTGCGTAATCTGTGGATGATTCTCTTTCGCTTGCGGCCAGAGGCTGCGCTGTGTATCCGGGATATGGAGGAGGCCGTCACGGATCATGCGCTCGAGCAGGTCTTGCGGATATCCTTCACGTATCCATTCCATCCACGCGGCCAACGCTCGGCCCGGCCGGGCATACCGCGCGGGAATGCCTTCCGCAAAGGTAACCGGCAGGTCGAAGGCGGAAGATCCGCCATCCTGGCGCAGGCGTACGAAGGTCTCGTACACGAGCGGCACATACGTTGCCGCGTCCGTATGCAAAAGCTCCACCTGGTCAAGCGGGTATCCTTCAGCAAGGCATCGCCGCAACACCTCGCGCACTTCGTTCGCTTCCCCGACTGCCCGGAAGATCTTTGCAGAACCGTCCTGAAAAGGCTGAGGCGCGCGGGACGGCGCAGGAAGCCATTGCAGCAGCCCGGAATCCGTCTCGATCGGGGTTGCGACCGTTTCGTCCATTCGCGGGCGATCCACCGGTAACCACACGAGCATCCCGGCGGGCAGGGCATCGACGAGTCGCCGTTCCAGGGCAGTCAGGTCGGATTCCTCGGGAATCAGGACCAGGACTTTGTTCGGCGACAATGAACCCTCTGCTGCGAGCCGCGCTGCGGCAATCTCCAGTATCGCCGCGTAGTCCATCAGCCGATCGCGTTGGAGCGCTTCCAGCCAGCCGTTCAACAGGTATTGGAGGTCCCGCGCTTTTGCCGGTTCCTCGAACGAAGAGCGCTCCAACTCGTCGGGGCCGAGGTTGGCGAGGCGCAGAGCAGTGATGGATGACAGGACCGTTTTGGAAAGCCCTTGTCCGGGAGGGAGCGAGGCCAGGTACGCGGATGGAGCGCTCCGCAACCCGTCGAGGAGCCTGTCCACGAGTACGAGCGAGCCGGTCGAGGATATCAGCGAGACGCCGCTGCGGGCCATCTCCGGCCCGGCCAGCTCCAGCGCGAGTCCTTTTAACGTCTTGATCCGTGCGTTCACCACCGGCTGCCCGGCCAGCGCGATCGTGTCGAGCCACTGGTGCCCGACGCGAAGAGAAGGCGCGACGATCCATTTCTCGAGGATAAGGTTGTCCCGGCAGTGCCGCGACAAAGCCGCGAGGAAACTGTTCAACGAATTTCCGTTTCCGCCGTGAGCCCCAGGCACTGTCAACAGTTCAGGCATATTCCCGCCGACTCCAGTCCGAGAATGAAGTTTCGCACCGGTCCCGAACCTCGGTCGAATCTACCACAAAACTGCTTTTTTGCGGAACGGCGGAGCGTTGGTCGGTTACAAAATCGTACGACACGTACCCTCGGCACGTTGGTATGATGATAATGTCCCATGAAGCCAGTCTTTTTTCTTGACAACTGGCAGGGGCGGCGGAATTCTATGCAAAGGTCTGGTAGGCAAGAATGGCTCGTGAGATGTGCATTATCCGCAGCTGAAATAGCTGGGGCGTTGGTGCTTTGATCTCGCGGATGACCACGTCTTTCGATTCCCTGAGGATTGCATCATGTCTGGAGAGCCAAGCCCTTTCTCAACTGGAGGCGGGGGGACCGCGTTCGAGTGGCTCGTGGCCACGACCTATGTGATCTCTCTGCTTTCCGGACATACAGCAAGAGGGCTCCCGGGGACCGGGACGGTTGTCGAGGTGCGTCTGCAACAGAGAGGCAGGGGTTACCCAGTCGATGATATTGTAGTGATTGCGGTGGCCGGGACAACTCAGATGCGGCTGATCCTGCAAGCGAAACACGCTCTGACTTTTACCGTTAACGATCTTTTCTGTAAGACCATTTTAGATTGTTGGAATCAGTTCAATTTAGAACTATTTAAGAAAACAAAGGATTTCGTGGGGATTGCCATCTCTGAATCCTGCTATATTAGCAAAATCCGCACCGACTTTCAGGAATTACTGACCTGGGCTCGCAAATTGAGCCAGAACGGATTCTACGAACAGGTTTCCAAGTTCAAAGCCAAACAGAAGGCGCTTGACGTATTCCGTGACGCGCTTGCGCTTGGCTTGGGAAGGAAACCTGGCGTCAAGAAGCTGTGGGAATTCCTCCGACATCTGATGATCCTATCCTTTGATCTCGAGAGTCCGGGAGGCAGAGATTCAGTAGTATCCTGGAACATGCTGAGGAATCTCTGTCGCAATGATGCAACGCGGTCCGCGTCATTATTCAAAGGCGTGTTTGAATTGGTCTCCCGTTACTCAAAAGCTGGTGGCGAAATTGACCTAGGTACCGTGAAGAGAGAACTACAGGACATCCTTCCTCTTGCCGTCTACTCTAATGTTCGCACCGCCAAGGCGTCCTTGGTCAAACAGGTCGTAGACCAGCTCAACAGAGAAAAGCAAAGCAAGAAATACATTCCGGAGGTTTTTACAGAAATCCATACTGTGAAGGAATCTGTCAGGGTTTTCTCACACCCGGTTCTATTCACCCAAAAATTAGTCCAGGAATTCGACCGAACTGACTTTAGTTTCGTGAATAGAATACTTTCCAGGATTCGAGTGCCCTTGGTTTCCAGCGCTCTTCCCCAGGAATCCTACGGGCCTCACAGTCTTTTAAGCAGCCCCCGGCTTTTTGAGATTCTTGAAACCCATGTGCAGACGTTAACCAAAGCGCTTGCAAGAATGGACAGAAGGTCGCAAAGAGAATTCGCGCAGGGAGTCCCGCAGGAGACAACCCACATCTTTGAGGAAAGTAGATTTCTGCTCGCACAAGCCGCAGAAGCTCTAAACGGCCGTCTTCACCATGTCTTGAGGAGGCACCTGCTTGCGAGCAAAGCTCGGGTGTTTATTCTGACCTCACGCGCTGGTCAAGGAAAGACGAATTTTGTTTGCGACTTCTGCGAAACCTTTCTGCTGAGGCACCGCATCCCAGCCATGCTAATACCCGTCAGGGAGTTTCGGAGTACCTCCGTAGATCAGCTCGATGCTCGACTTGTGGAATTGGCTCTGGGGAAGGAATTCGTGGGAAGCCTCAAGGACTTTCTGGGACTAGTGGGAGAGATCTGCGAGGAGAATGGTACACCCTTCATCATCATTATTGATGGCCTCAACGAACATCCGGACATCCCCAGTTTCTCTGAGTCCCTGGAAGACTTGGTCAACGAAATGCTTGAGGTTCCATTCGTAAAGGTAGTTCTCACCTGTCGCTCAGAGTACTATGACGAGCGCTTCCGAAACCTTGCTGCCGCAAGTTTCGCGGACCAAATCTTTCACGTTCGTGAAATCAACGAGAAGATGTCGTCTTGGGCACGAGATCAGATGAAAATGGCGTACCTCAGTCATTTCAAGATTAGACCGACCTTCATGTCGCCTAGAGTAAGCGAAACCTTGGGGTCGGATCCGTTGCTTCTCCGGTTCTTTTGCGAAGCATATGGGGATCCAGAGGCTCGACAGCACATACAGCTAGGATATATGCCCGACATCTATCGTCCTGAGATTTTCGAAAAATATTTAGAGAAGAAGCTCCATGAAGTGGCTACGCGAAACCAGTCTGACAGAGGTTTGGAGATAGGGCGATACGAAGCGTACAAACAACTTCTGAGAGATCTAGTCAAGACAATGGTCGATCGCAGACAGTTCTCCGATTTTCCCATTTCAGATCTAGATCAAAGGCACCACCGCGCACTCGCGGAACTCATAGACGAAGACGTCTTTTTTCGCAGAGACTTATCTCAAGGCAAGAGCGTACTTGACCCAGGGCGAGAAGTCATAAATCTGACATTTGATGAGTTTAGGGATTTTCTTCTCGCGGACCACCTCATCTACACGGTGTGGGGGCACGTGTCGCATGACGATTTCACTGAACGAGTCAGAGAGCTTACGTCGCACCAATCGCCGGTTGCCGAGGGCCTTTCCAGATACCTCTTCTATGCCGATAGGACGTCGAAGGATGAAACGCTGCACACTGTCATCGAGGGCATGCCCTGGTATGAAGGCGTGTTTCTCGAATGCATCTTTGCGGTAAGAGATCGTGATGTCAAGGACAAGGATGTTCAAAAGATCCAGCGGGCATTTGGGCGAAATAGTACCATCACGGGGCAAATTGTGCACAGACTAATGGAACGATGGGAAACCGACCTCACGCCTACACTCAACATTGACCTCCTTTTTGAAATGGTCGAGGCACTCAATAATGACGATTACAACAGGTTTATTAGACCAATCTTTGAAGTGAGATACGGATACAACAATCCTTCTCAATTGATGGAGTTGGTCTCTGACATTAGGAAACTCGTCAATCCGAAAAAGAACCATTGGGACCTTCATTACGCCAAGCTCATTGAATTACTGATATTTATTTTTCCGATTAGAGATGGCCACACCCATCCCGCATTCGATGCCTTCCATGACTTTGCGCAGCAGAATCCAGATACAGGTATCTCGCTCCTGGAAAAGTATTTGTGCACGAACCTCTCAGAGGTGCGGACCCGAGTGTGGGAGATGCTTGCCGAACTCGGGCAATTCGGTATCACCATGCCGCAGACGTTGGTTCAACGGGCACATGTTCGGTTATCCGAGGTGGCCTCGGCCACGAATAGAGAAGGACGAGAAATACAACGTTTCATAAGGTTCTGCAGTGATAGGGGTAACTCCGACCCGCAAGGCGTCACCGAAGGACACCGTCAACCGGGAGGTGAGAATGATTGTTCGAGGCATTAGTAGTAATACGTATTTCATAGTTTGCTCCCGGCTTTTGAGCGAGAGTGAGTTTCTGTCGGCGGCCCGGGTACGCGAGGGGAGTCCGGGGGCTGAGTTTGCAGGCCGCATGTATTGTTGCCTATTCAACGCATTAACAAATATTTCTGAGGAATATGAAAGGTTTTACAAGATTGAGTACGAAGACGTTTGGCCTTACCTTGAAAGGAATTACTTTGCTGGGGTGTATCGTCACCTCAACTGGAACTACTCTATCGGCGCAAACACTGTCCGGTGCTTGAGGGAGCACCATTCCCCAGGGATGAACGTCTTCTATGGCGACGTCCATAGCGGAGGAGACTATGTGATGGGGGAGTACATCATTAGTAGTGAAGGTTTTGCGATGGTTCGGGCGATCCTGGCGAGAGCCGAGAAGGAGTGCAAGTGATGAAAATTAGGACAGATTACGTGACCAACAGTTCCTCAACTTCATATATCGTAATTTGTGATGGACAGTTTACCAGGGCGAAGCTGTCAAAAATGATGGGTATTCCAAAAAAATCGCCATTGTCTCCGCTGGTGGATGCGCTGTATGACTGCATTCGGCAGACAGGGGAGCCAGCTGAATTGGCGTGGAGGGAAGATCCCAGGTACGGAGACAGTTTGGAGACGTTTCTGAAGGGCAGGTTTTCGCACAAGGTCTGGGAAAGGGCTGTGGAAGCACAACAGGAAGGAAAGAGAATTTGGGTGGGAAGTCTTTCTAGTGAAGAGACGGCTGTAGAAACTCTGTTCTGTTGCGACAGTTTTGAATGGGAAAACGACGAGATGTACATTAATGCTCTGAATTGTGTCTGGTAGGCTCGGCATGAGTTTGGTAATCCGTCGGCATTATCAGCGCGAGCATTACAGCACTGTCTTCTCGCCAGCCACGGGCTTCTTTGCGCGTATTGAGGAGCCCGGGCATAGTGAGCCCTTCTGGTCTAAACACGGTCCGGAACTGATCGATATTTCCATCACCAACTGGTGCGACAGACATTGCACGACCTGTTATCGCTCCGCAAGTGCCAACGGAACCCATTTGTCCATAGCGGATTACACAATGATAATGGAGCAAGCCGCAAGCATGGACACCTGCCAGGTTGCTCTCGGTGGAGGAAACCCGAATCAACATCCTGACTTCGCTGACATTCTGAAGATAACACGGGAGAGATTCGGTATCATTCCGAACTACACGACAAACGGACGAGGCCTGACCAACGATGTACTGGAAGCGACAGCCAGATTCTGCGGGGCGGTGGCCGTAAGTGCATATATGCCGTACGAAGATCTAAGTCATACCCTAAGCAGGTTGAACAGCTTTGGGATTAAGACCAACATCCACTTTGTACTAGATCGCAGGACTATAGAAACTGCCATTGAATGGCTTCTGCACCGTCCGGAGTGGCTTCGCGGGATTAACGCTTTGATTTTTCTGAATTATAAGCCAGTTGGGCGCGGAGGTGACCGCAAGCGGCTTCTAAGCGGAAGCACGCGGTGCTCGGAATTCATGGCGCACGCCTTGGGCGCCCAGGGCACATTCAGGATAGGATTCGACAGTTGCATGGTGTCCGGCTTTGCTCCTTCAGATAAGGTCCATGCCGTCTCTTATGAAGCCTGTGACGCCGGTCGGTTCACCATGTACGTCTCCGAGACGTTACGGGCATATCCGTGTTCGTTCATGGAAACGGATTACGAAGGAATTCCGGTGACCAAAAGCAACATGATCGAAATCTGGAGAAATTCAGCTCTGTTTAGAGAAATTCGGCGAAGGCTGAGCCAACCGCCGTGCCACCGATGTTCTCATCTGGAGTTGTGCAAAGGCGGATGTCCAGCATTTCCTGAAATCAACCTCTGTGCCGGACGAAACCGGTCTCCAAACGGGCAGCAAGTGTAGCCAGAAGTGTTCGCTGCGGACACTGCCAAGGGGAGCATCTGCCTCGCCTGTGATGTTGGCGCTGCAAGATGCCACCATTTTCCCGACATGTTCCGAAGGTGCGGATTTAATACGTGCGTTCGGCCCCCTTGCGTCAAGCGCGGTCCGATTGTACAATCTGGGCTACCGCCTCGTGGCCGTCCTGGATTGCAGGGGGCAGAGGCGAGAAAGCCCCGGACTTTGGAGCGAAAAGTTGATCTTCCTCAGTAACGTAGCGAAATTCTTTAACGGGCAACCCCTCTTTGAGCAGGCGAGCATCAGCGTGCACCGTGGGGACCGCATCGGTATGGTGGGACCCAACGGCGCGGGCAAGTCCACGATCCTCGGCATGATGGAAGGTGTCATCACTCCTGACGAAGGAGAAGTGTCCATCGAAAAGAAGATCCGGGTGGGCGTGCTCCACCAGGAACTCATACAGGGAAACGACGGCCCGATCCTGCAAGAGGTCATCAACGTCTCGGAGGAACTTCGAGAGATCAGGGCAAGACTCAAGAAGACCGAGAAGGAGATGGAACACCTCTCGGAAACCGCGGACAACGTGGACTCTCTCGTCGAAGAGCACGGCCGGCTGCAACTCGACTTCGAGCGGTACAACGGGTACAGCCTGGAAGCGCGAGCCCTGAAGGTCCTGCAGGGGCTCGGGTTCAAACCTGGGGACGAGGCCCGCCGCTGGAGCGAATTCTCCGGCGGGTGGCGGATGAGGGTGGCCTTGGCCAAAATACTGCTCGCGGAACCGGATGCGCTCCTCCTGGACGAACCGACCAACCACCTGGATCTGGAGAGCCTCCTGTGGGTCGAAGACTACCTCGCTGGCTTCAAAGGAGCAATGGTCATCGTTTCCCACGATCGCGCGTTCCTCAACAGGCTCGTGAACCGCATCGTCGAAGTGAACCGCGGCAAGGTCACCGTTTACTCGGGTGATTACGATACGTTCGAGCGAACCAGGCAGATGCAGGACGATATCATCCTAGCCGCGTACAAGAACCAGCAGGAGAAGCGCAAACACATTCAGAAATTCATCGATCGGAACCGCGTGAAGGCCCGTACGGCCAGTCGGGTGCAGAGCCGGCTCAAGATGCTGGAAAAACTGGAGACCGTGGAGCCGCCGTCTCGTGCCAAGACGATCAAGTTCAATTTCCCTCAGCCCCCCGCGTGCGGCAGAAGGGTCCTGGAACTGGGAAACATCGTCAAACGTTACGGCGAGTTGACGGTGTACGACGATTTCAGCCTCAACGTGGAGCGCGAGGACCGACTCGGCCTGGTCGGACCGAACGGAGCGGGCAAATCGACCCTCCTGAAGATCGTGGCCGGCGTTACCCCCATAGACGACGGAACGATCAAGTACGGCCACCTGGTGAAAGCCGGTTACTTTGCCCAGCATCAGTCCGAAACCTTCAGCTCGGATTTCACGGTGCTCGAGGAAGCGGTCTCGGTAACCCGCGGCCTTCAGGAACAGGAGGTGAGGAACCTCCTCGGCGCATTCCTCTTTTCGGGGGACGACGTGTTCAAGCGGGTCAAGGTGCTCTCCGGAGGAGAAAAGAGCCGGCTCGCCCTGGTGAAGATACTCCTCGCGCCGCCGAACCTCCTGGTCATGGACGAACCGACCAACCATCTCGACATCTCCTCCTGCGAAATGCTCGAAGAGGCCCTGAAGAAATACACCGGAACCCTGGTGCTGATCACGCACGACCGGCGGCTCATGAACAGTGTCTGCACCGGCATTCTCGAGATCACCGGAGGAACCGCCGAGTACTATCCCGGGAACTACGACGACTATCAGTTCAAAAAGAAATTGATGGAAACCCAGGCGGAAGAAGAACCGGCACCCCAGCCGGTTGCTCCGGTCCAGGACGATGACGCGGACGCTGCGGGTCGCGAGTCACGCAAGGATCGCAAAAGGAGAGAAGCGCAATTGCGCATCGCTCTCTCCAGGAAACAGGCCCCGATCAGGGACGAAGTCCAGGGAATTGAAAAAAAGCTGGCAGCCAAAGAAGCTCGGCGCAAGGAGATCGAGTCCATCCTCGCGGATCCCACCAACTACGAGAAGAAGGACCGCATCATGCCGCTCCTGGAGGAAACGCCCGTCCTGGAACAGGAGATCAAGCGGCTGGAAACGCGGTGGGAAGAACTCCAGCTCCAGTTGGAACAGATCGAAACGAGCGTGTTGAACGGGTAGGGCGGTCCGACCGCTCCTCGCACGCAATCCTCAATTCGGTGAGCCTAAGTGCAGGTTTTTGCAAATACGGTGACGTGTTTTCATTACCGCACAAGTCTTGCATGTTGCGTCCAGAAGGGACGCACCTTGAATAGCCACGGGTTTCAACCCGTGGAACGAAGGCCCCAGATGAAGACGGTCGGGACCCCGACGGGGTCCACCATGCCCACAATTTGGGGCTCGCTGTTGGTCGACCCCTCCAGGGTCGGTTTCAAATAAAGGTTGGAAGCCTCTTTCCACGGGTTGAAACCCGTGGCTACTGTTGGTAAGCCCCTTCGGGGCTTCACGGCTGTTCCGAATTCGTGACCCTATTTGTGAAATGCCGTACTGAGCAGCCGCTCAAACAGCGCTCTAAACCGCGATATCCATCTCCGGTCAGCTCCGGACAAGCATCTCGACCAATGCCTCTTTGTACGGAGGGAGAGCCTTGCCCTTGCCCCGAATCACCGCCAGGCGATCGCCCTCGAAATAGTGGCTCAGAGAGAGAAACTGCACTCTTCTCTCCCTCGGCAACTGCAGCCCCTTTAGCACCGTTGCGAAAGACACGCCGAGCCCCATCTCGACGTACACTGAACTCAGCTCGACATTGGAAGACTCCATAATGACATGGTACCTCACCCCGAGCTTGTGAAGTCGTTCCTCCACGCCGAGCCGATTGACATGCTCCGCGGTCTTCGGCGGCAAGATAAGCGGGTACCTGGCTATCTCCTCCAAGGTGATTCGTTCTCCAGCGACCAGGGGGTGTCCGAGCGGGACGATCAAGACCGTTTCGACCTCTTTCCACCGCACGAAGCTCAAATCCCCGGGCACGAGCGACTCCAGGGCAAGCGCGAAATCAACCTCGCCGTTTCTGAGGAGTTCGATGGCCCTCTTTTGGGAGCGGTCCAATACGGTCAACTGAACCTGCGGGTAACGTTGCGCATATGCGCTGAGCACCGATGGGCACAGGTGATAGAGGGTCGTGAACGGCGCGGCTATTCGCAACGGCCCCTGTGGAATCCCTTTCAGCTCGCTCAAGGACCCCATGAAGAGATCGTACCTCTCCAGGGTCTCTGCCGAGAAGCTCAGTAACTTCTCTCCTTCCGCTGTGAGCCTTATTCTTCGCTTCCCTATCCGTTCGAAGAGCAGACAGCCGAGTTCCTGCTCGAGCGCCTTGATCTGTTGACTGAGTGCGGATTGGGTCCTGAAGGTGGCTTCCGCTGCCCTGGTGAAGCTGCCCAGGCGAGCAACGTGATGGAACCCGACAATCTGCTGCCATTCCATGGTAAATAAGATCCTCTAATCATTGTCATGATACTTATTAATTTGCTTTATGGTATTAACACCGCTAACAATCGATGGCAAGCGAAATCACGGACCAGGATGGAGCCGAATGATGAGAGATTCCCTTAGGCCGGGCTTGGCCTTTCAGTTCAGTTTCGCGGTGACCGAGGACAAAACGGTGCCCCATCTCTTTCCCGAATCACCCGAGTTCCAGGTAATGCCAAGGGTGCTGGCTACCGGCTTCATGGTGGGATTGATGGAATGGGCCTGTATCCGAGCGGTCAACCCTCATCTGGACTGGCCGAGAGAGCAGACGGTGGGCACAAGTGTGAATGTGACCCATTGCGCCGCGACTCCGGCAGGATTGACGGTTATCGTGACAGGAAGGCTGGAGCACGTGGAGGGGCGCAAGCTGACCTTCTGGCTATCAGCCCATGACGGTGTGGACAAAATCTCCGAGGGTACTCACGAACGTTACGTCATCGACGCGGCGAAATTTCGTGCGAAAGCATCCGAGAAGGGTCTGGTTCAGTCGCGTCAGCCCCGGTGATAGAAGATGCTGACCGTGTCCTTCTGATCGCCGATGTGCTGGAAGACGCCGTCAAAGGCTTCCTGACATTCTTCCACGTCGGGACGCCTGTCAGGGTCGAGTTCGAGCATCCGCTCGACCGTTGCTGCCACGTGCTCCATCGTGGTGTGCCGCTTGAGGAACGGGTTGAGTGCGGCCAGGTTCGGCCGCGATTCTCTCTCTATGCGGACTAGTTGGGCCAGCAGGTCTTTCCGGGTCTTGGTTTTCGGGAAGACCATGGGGAGTTTGCCGGTCAATAGAACGGTGAGAATCGCGCCCATGCTGTAGAGGTCGGACTGGAAGATGCTCTTGCTCTTGGCCTGCTCGGGGGCCATGTAGGCGAAAGTTCCCACCACTTTCCCCTTGAAGATGTCATCCACCGCGCCGGCCCCCACCGCCTTGGCCACGCCGAAATCGATGACCTTGAGCCGGTTGAGTCGTTCATTCTCATCGACTGTGTAGAGTATGTTGTCGGTCTTGAGGTCACGGTGGATTACTCCCCTCTGCTTGAAGACCCTGAGACATTCGAGAAGCTGATTGATTATCACTTCAATGGTGGCGAGGCTGATGTGGCTTTCGGTGGCAAAGGGGGGCCGGTACTTCATTTGCCAGTTCTTTTCGACAAGTTGCGTCAGGTTGTCGCACGGGTAGTAGCCGTTGATGAGTAGTTTTTCGTCCTCTTGCTCCACCAGCCCGTAATACTCGACGATGTTCGGGTGTTGGTCGGGGGATTGCACGCGCTCATTGAGCGCTGCTTCATATTCCAACAGGCCCTCGGGATCCCCGAGCGTCATGGATACAGAGGCCTTGACCACTTTCAGGGCGACGATTCGGCTCTTCAATATTCCGATGCTCACTTTGCCCATGGCACCCGAGGAGATGTCCCCCAGGACCTTGACTTTCTTCCCTTTGACCTTTGTCGGATCGTAGAGGGAATCCATCAGGAGCTTGACCAGGCCCGCCATCTCTTCGCGGGTCTTGGTGCTCAGGCCGCGGCTGGTCGCCTCCAGATCCGCTTCGGCTTTCTTTTCGACGGCCGATCGATCGAGGATCGCGCTGTACAGATCGACCGCCATCTGAGCCCGTTTGTCCTTTATACGATGCTCGCCGTGATAGGCAACGTTGGATGTGTAATAGCGGTAAGCGAGGAAGTGCTGGGCAAGTTTGCTATGCGGCTGGGAGCCATAGATCTCGTAGAGTTCCCACGCCTTCTTGAGCAGTGAAGCTCCCCGACGGTTCCTGTTCTTGAGGTGCTTCACCTGGTGCAAAACCTCTCGGCTATCCTCCAGTGGCCGATAATCCGCCGGCACCTCGTAGAAGTTGGCAAAGTCCACCAGGGAGAGCAGGCACAGGTGTCTCGAAATCCCACTCAGGGAATTAAGCGTCTCTTGCGTGCCGATGAGGTAGTCGAGCACCTTCTCGTTCAGGAAAGTGGCTATGGAATCCTTGTAGTAACCGGTGGCAACACGATCGACGGGGAATCCGCAGCGGAACAGGAACCAGGCCAGGTGCATGACATCGTCTTCGATCTCTTTTCTCGTGGCTCTCGTGAAGACGAAGAACATCTTCTCCGGTTCATGTTCCACCATCAAGTGATGGGTTTCGAGGAGCGCTCTGCGGACGAGGTCGCCGACTCGACTCAGGTTCGTTTCAGGGGATTCGTTTTCCTGCCGCGGGAGAAAGCAGGGGATCATGGTGGCGGTGGATTCGTCCTCGGAATATCGCTTTCGATATTTGTTGTTTAATTCACTCAGTTTTTTCTGAATTCCCGCTGTCTCCTGGGCCGAGGGTCTCTGGAGCATCGAAGCGTCAAGCCATTTCACCGCGTAAAGGAAGACGCGGGACTCCGCTTCGATGCGCTGAATTTCATGACGGCTCTCCAAGAGAGACGTCTGATCGGGGAAGACCTGGGCTGCTCTAATCACGTGATAGAGTGCTTCGTGGTAAGTTATTTCTTCCTTTTCGAGGTACGGGAGCAGATCTCTAATGATGATCAACAGATAGGGGACGGTCTTCTCAAGAATTCGGCCGATTTGGCCGATGGGGTTGACCTCACCCTTCTGCGCCATTTTTGACAGTTCGGCGTAGTGGTGAATAATGCGATACAGGTCGTCCCGCAGGGACCTGGCATCTTGGGGTACGTCGTAGGACATCTCGGGTCGAGGCCTCTATTGCACGAAACTGTCGGGTGCCGTCACAGGCCGGGACCGATCCGCAGAGTAGCTGCGCGACACCCCTTCGGACATAACGGACGTTCCACGGCGAAGTGAGCGGTTGCCAAATCTTCTGACCGTTTCACCAAGACGGTTTGGGGGATTGAGCCACGAATTCGGCGCGGTTTCACGACCTCTCGCAGTGGATCCACAAGAGTAGTCCCCCGCGGGCAGTGTCAGCGGTTCCTCCGTCGAGTTGTCAGCCGGACGAGTCTCTTGAAATCGGGCAGTCCCTTCAGTTCGCGCAGGGCTTTGTCTGAAAGCGCCCTCTTGATAACAGGTTCACCTCCCGCCTTCACTGCGAGATCCAAGATGTCCAGAGCTTGTTTGGGACGACCCGTCTTGGCATAGACCAATGCTGCATTGTAATGGAGCCATTCCGGTTCAAAGGGTTCGCTCTGGCTGAGCGCCTGGTGATAATATTTCAAGGCGTTCTCATAGTCTTCCATTTCAACGCTCAGATAAACGAGCCGGCTGATGGTGTACGGCATGAGCCGCTGTCCGGTCTGAAGCGCGCGTTGGATGGAGAGCGTCTTTCTCTTATGTCCCAGAACCCAATGGGCCACCGCAAGATCGGCCCAGGCAAATTGGTCCTCTGGGTCTTTCTTCAGCCCTTGGTGGTAATACTTGACCGCATGGCGTGGTTTCCCCTTCTTGTACAGAAAGTAGTAACCGAGATGGAAATCGACCTGCGGATCGCCCGGGTCGTTGTCCAGGGCCTGCGTGAAAAGCCTCAAGGCCTCGTCTTCGCGCTCCAGTTCCAGGTAAAGGTGCCCCAGTTCGGTGAGGAACTGGCCGTCGAACGGGTTGGTTTCCACGGCGCGCTGCAAATAATGGAGTGCCCGGTCGTAATCCGATTCGTCAAAGTAGATCAGGCCGATGTTAAAATACGGGTCCCCGTTCCCTTGCTCCATGTCGATCGATTCGAGGAAGTCCTCTTTTGCCTGGTCGGTATTCCCCATCTTCCAACTGATGAGGCCGCGGTTGTTATACAGATAGGCGCTATTGCTTCCGCCGTGTCGGATGGCCGTGTCGATAAGCTCACGGGCTTCTTCCAGGCGGTTCTCTTCGTACTTGAGCAGCGCCTTCTCGTTGAGGGATCGCACAAGCTGTTCCCGCTGCCACTCGACTGCGCTGCAGAACACGAGATCGAGGGATCGGACGCGACGCATTTGCTCTTGTGTGAAGATAAGAGAGAAGTCGTTCACATGCGCCACATCTTCATAAGAGATCACTTCCACGGCAAACGCGGGCGGATGACCTTCTTTCTCGACGAAGTTGAGATAATAGTAGAGCCTTCCCTCAGGACCTCCCTCGGTTTCCCAGATTTCGTCGGGATGTTCCAAGGTGAAATCGATCCACGGGAGAAAGTTGATTTTTCCGAACTCAACGCATTCCGCGAGCGTCCCCGGAAGCGCGCGCTGAATGGACTTTCCATCAGGAAAGCCGGGAAGAGATGTCTCGGGGAAGGTCAAGACGCGTTCATCAAAAAACGACATTTCTTCCTGGTCTCGTGTTGCCATCCACTACCTCGGCAGGGGAGTTTCAGTCTCGGATAGTTGTTCTTTCCCGTACCCCCAGGGGGCTCCGTCCCCTTAACGGCCACCGTGGCCCCTCAACGCCCCACAGGCTGGGTCCTGGGAGGTGCTCCGGTTCTCGAACGGACCGGCCATCAGCACGGCCGCCGGTGACAGATCCTGAACCGTGATTATGAGACCGAAGATACCATGAACCCCTAATCGCGTCAATGAACTGCCGCTCTTCGGGAATTTCCCTCCGGTCTTGCTTCGGGCGTCCACGCGGCAGCAGATGCTCCGGCCCCTGGGTGTGCCGTGAGGTCCCGGAGCGGCCTCGTGCCTTGTTCCTGGCTCCTTCCTGGACCCTCGTCACTGTTCCCCGGCAGGAGCCTCGACTTCCGCGGAAAGCGGGCCTTCCTTGTCGCGGCAACACTCCCAGTGGGCCCATAGACTCAGCATCCCTACCGCGATGGAGGCCGCGGTTTCGGTTCTCAGGACAGCGGTGCCGAGGCTCACCGGAACAAAGCCCGCGCCGAGGGCGAGCGACTCTTCCGACGGCTCCAATCCTCCCTCAGGTCCGACCAGCACGATAGCTTTGGCGGGTAAGGCCTCGCCAAGCATCCCGAGGAGGGGGAGCGCCTGCGGCGCGGGGGACAGCAGGAGCCGCGTGTCCTCATGGATCCCGCGACAAATGAACTGGTCCAGCGTGAGCGGATCTTCCACCTGAGGCGGTACGCACCGTCCCGACTGGGCGCAAGCTGATTTTACGATCGTTTCCCAGCGTTCCCTTCTTTCCGTGGGGCGCCGGGTGGTGCGCTGCGTGAGCAAGGGTATGAAGTGCGAGACGCCGAGTTCCGTCCCGTGCCTGAGGATCTCCTGAAAAGGAGCCGGCCGGACACAGGCAAAGGCGAGGGCTATCCTGACATTCGGCCCTTGCTCGGTGACGCAGGCTTCGATGATATCCCCCTGAAACCGACCGCCCCTCAACGCGCCGAGCCGTACCGCGTATCGGGCGATTCCGTCGAACACTTCTACCTGGTCGCCGGTTTGCAGGCGAAGCACTGCACGGAGATAATGCGAATCCTTCGGCGAGAAGAAGAACACGCTCCGTCCTGCAAGCTCGTGTGAGGGAACGAATAGTCTGCGGGATTTCCGCCCTTTCCGGTCGCCTGGAATGTGTGTGCGGCCCATATCCGTGCCGGTCCGATCAGACGCTCTCATGATGCGAGCCGAACCTCAGTTTCAGGTAGGCCTGGATCCGATCCAGTCCGGCCTGGATGTTTTCCATCGAGTTGGTGTACGAGAACCGAATGAATCCTTCCGCGTTGTTTCCAAAATCAATTCCCGGCGCCACTCCCACGCCGGCCTCTTCGAGAATTTCGAACGCGAATCGATACGAATCCTTCGAGAACCGCCGAGCGTCGGCCAGCACGTAGAATGCCGCGGTGGGGTCCACTTTGATCTCGAAGCCCATAGCTTTCAGCCGGGCAATCATCGCGATGCGGCGCTGGTTGAAGATCTCTTTCATAGTGCGGGTCTGGTCGGAAGAGTTGGTCAAAGCCTCTACCCCAGCCCACTGGACGAAGTCCGCTGGGCTGATAAAGAAGTTCTGGGCCATTTTCTGGATCGGCCGCACGTAGACGGGAGGCACGATCATGTACCCGAGGCGCCATCCCGTCATGGCATAGAGCTTCGAGAAACCGTTGACCACGAACGCGTCGTGGGTAAACTCGAGGATCGAATGTTCCTTTCCTTCGTACACCAGCCCGTGGTAGATCTCATCGGAGATGATCGGCACGCCCAAACGTGCCAGTTCTTGCATTCGCTCGGGTTCCAGCAGCGTTCCCGTGGGATTGGAAGGCGAATTGATCAGGATGCCGCGGGTTCGGTCCGTGAGAACCCGGTGTGTGTCATCGGGATTCATCTGAAAACCGTCCTCGGCAGATACACCCACCGTGACCGGCGCTCCGTCGAGGAAACGGATGAAGTTCGGATAGCAGGCATAGTGCGGGTCCGAGATGACGATCTCGTCGTGGGTATCGAGCAAGGCTGCCAGGACGAGGAATATCCCGGGTGAGGACCCGGAGGTAATCACCACGCACTGTGGGTCTACCTCGACGCCGTAGCTTCGGGCGTAATGATCGGCAACCGCGCGGCGGAGTTCGGGAATGCCGAGGCTGGCGGTATAGTGGGTTTTTCCGGCGCGCATCGCCTCGATGCCGGCCTGAATGATGTTGCTTGGTGTATCGAAGTCCGGCTCACCTACTTCCAGGTGTATGACGTCTTGGCCCGTGTCCGCAATGTCCATGGCCCGCTCCAGAACGTCCATGACCAGGAACGGCGGAATGTCCTGAGACTTTCTGGAAATGGGTGGATTTAACCTGTTCATATCTGCAGAATCTCCCATGTCGTGAATCAATGAAGATTATTACATGAAAGCCAATGGGTGCTCCAAACTTATTCGTTGATTTTCCTCACTTCCCCTGTTAAGATGCCGCAAATCTAAGAAAAGCCTTTACTTACGTGGCAGGGGCTTTATTTGTGCAAGCCGCGATGAGTCATATGAGACCAATAATACCGAAAGGGCGGCCCTTGTGCGGCTTGCTCCTGATCGTCTCTGTCTGCGGGATTCTCTTCTCGCCGCAAGTCGCGTGGTGCGAAACCTACGGCGCAAAAGATGCTCAGGGCAGCTTTGTCGCCAAGGTGGCCGTCACCGTGGCAGACAAGGAAGTGACGATCCGGAAAGTCGACCCGCGAGAGAAATTTACCGCCATCTCCCTTAAACTGAATGCCAAAAACAAGGACCTCATCAAGAACGTGGCGTCGCTGGAGCTGATCTGGATCGGACCCGGCAACAAGGCAGGCCGGCCGGTCCCATTCGCGGGACCTCTGTACGATCGGAACACGAGGACATTCACGGAATCGATGACGAAGTCCGTTTCGGTGAAGATTGTCGATAAGTCCGGACAGAACCTTTTCGTAGGCAAGAGCTTTTCGGAACTCTTCACGATCTCGGTGGACAAGCAGACCCTGGTTTCCTCGGAATCAGCGTCCGAAGAGGAACGGACCGTGCAACTCGGCCGAGGGCGGGACGTTTCCATCCAGGTGGACAAGACCGCGATCGTCTTCAACCAGAGCAATTACAAGCCCGGGGAAATGATCAACGTGGACAACCGGACCGGAGTGGACCAGGTTATCGGTATCCAGCTTCCGGAAAAGAGTTTCGTTCTGGCTCAGCTAAGAAGACGACTCGAACAGACCAAGATCCCTCGCGAGAACTGGGACAAATTCACCTTGCCGGCGGATTCAGGGGTATTCGTTGCGTTGATTCCCGAACCGGACCCGGCCCAGCTGAGGAAGCTCAACGGCAAGGAGATCGTGATCAGGATGCTCCAGGGGAACGAGATGCGCGAAGTCAGGAGAATACCCATCAAGGTCTCTCCTGATCTGCTCAGCGGGGCCGTAGAGCTGACACCTGCTGAGCCGTCGGGCGGTCCGGAACCCAAGGAGCCCTCTGCGATCGGCACGGGAACGTCCACCGGAACAGTTGCCAGTCCCGAGGCCAAGCCACGGCCTCAGACGCGCCAGCCCGCGCAGGGATCGCAAGCGAGCCGATGGAGAGTTCTCTGGGATTGGGCCGTGCCGCTCCTCAACCTCGCCCTGCTGATACTATTGGCGGTATACAGCTTCTTCTTCATGATGCCGAAGATACAGGTCCTGGAGGATCGCGTGGTACAGAGCGAGATGTACATACACGGGAGCCGCGAGGCGATGCGGGAGGAATTGGAACAGATGAAGAAGGAGATGGTGGACCAGATCCGACAAGAATCCGGGCGAGAATAGCAGTGGTACTCTAATTGTCTCGCGTGGATATTGGTGCGTGCTCGTCTACCAATAGTTTCCGGTTCCAGAGGTTGTCTGAGAAACTCAGGCCAATAGCACCCCGGCGTTTTTTTCCCGTCTGAATGACGTTCAGAATGACGTGAAAACACGATCATCGGTTCCGCGCGTTTCGCGCAAGGGTGATCTATACGAAAGGTTGTTTATGTTCGGACCCCCAGCAACAAGGTTTTTCCTGACATCAGGATACGGCGAGGCATCGACGTCGCTCAACGCGTTCGATGCCGCGCTGCTCAAGGCAAAAGTGGGTGACACGAATCTCGTGAAGCTCAGCAGCATCCTCCCCCCGCGGTGCGCGGAAATCCAGCCGTACGAACTCCCCAAAGGTTCGCTGGTGCCTCTCGCGTACGGCGCACTCGTCTGCGAGGACGCGGGCACGGTGATTTCAGCCTCAGTGGCGGTCGGTATTCCCGAAGATTCCGAAGCAGCCGGCCTTATCATGGAATGCGCCCAAATAGGCGGGCCGCAGGGATGCGAACGTTCGGTGCGAGAGATGGTTCAAGAAGGGATGGAAACGATACGCGGGGTTCGTATCCGCGAGATCAAGAGCATTTCGGCTACTCTCACGGTTCAGAGGGTGGGAGCGGTGTTCGCGGCGGTGGTACTATGTCCCTGAGCGATTCGGAATGGTTTACCGAGGCTTATGAAAACCGGACGGCCTTTTCCGTTCGGTACAGCCGGAAGCTCTTCGACCAGGTGAGCGGCTTCCAGCGAATCGAGATCTTCGAGACCGAACCGATGGGAAGAGTGCTCGTCCTGGACGGATGTTTCATGCTCACGGACAAGGATCATTTCGTCTACCACGAGATGATCGCTCACCCGGCCATGGCGGTCCTCCCGAATCCCCGCAAGGCACTCGTGATTGGGGGCGGAGATGGCGGAGTGGTCACCGAGCTGGTCAAATATCCGCAACTCGAATCAGTGACGTTGTGCGAGATCGACCCCCTGGTGGTGAGCGCGTGTCGTGAGTATTTCCCGGCCATATCGGCCGGTCTTGCCGACCCGCGGGTTCGGGTGATTAACGAGGACGGCGCGGCGTACATTGCCCAGTTCGAGCGGGAGTTCGATCTCGTGATCGTGGATTCCACCGATCCGGTCGGGCCGGGAACGGTTCTCTTCGAGGTCCCGTTCTACCAGGCTGTAAGAAAGAGTCTCACGAGCGACGGCGCAGCGGTTTTCCAGACCGAGAGCCCGCTCTTCATGGAGGCCAACTTCCTGCTGGCCGTGGGGAACCTGACGCGCGCATTCGGCGCCGGGCAGGTCAGGCCGTATCTCGCGACGATCCCTTGCTATCCCGGTGGGTTGTGGTCTTTCAGCTTCTGCTCCGAACGTCGCGATCCGATCCGGGAGGCGCCCGACACCGTGGATCGAGGATTGTTGGAGAGACTCTCGTATTACAACGCCGAGATTCACCGCGGGGCCTTCGCTCTGCCGCTGTTTGTGCAGAGGCTGATCGGCCGGGCAGTATAAGGAACCGCACCGTTCAAGGTTTGGTGGGGCAGGCGTCCCGCCTGTCATTTCCTCATGGACAGGCAAGATGCCTGTCCCACCAATACAGCCATTAGGCCGCGGTGTTGAACGGAAACGGCTTGCTGCAGCGAGACGTTATTGTGTTCATCGAGAACTGAGATCCAAGCTTCGTAGGTATCGCCTCTCGCCAGGTCCCCAATTCGTGGCTGTTCAGTGGGACCGGCGTCTTGCCGGTCACTCTCCCCTCCAGCAGTCCGCTTTGCCCCACGAGCCTGCGAAGGGGAGGAGCAACACGCGACCGGTGTTGCCATCAGACTCAGAGAAGGTGTGTATCAACTAATGGTGTTAGATAGGTTTCTCGGTTGTTCCTCGCGGGAGATTCTCCCGCATCGTCCCGTCATATTGGGCTGTCCGCTGGATGTTACTTCCACCTACCGCAGAGGGTCGGCCGAAGCTCCGGATGAGATACGAGCCGCCTCCGATTCCCTTGAGACCTATTCACCCCTGCTGGACGCGGATCTTGACGATTTACCCTTCGCGGATATCGGCAACGTCCCTTTAGACAGCACCTCGCTGGAATCTGCGCTCACAATCGTCCGTGTCGAGGTTAGCCGAATTCTGAAGCACCGCGGCAAGCCATTCTGCATCGGAGGCGAGCACACCATCACGCTCCCGGCTGTCGAGGCGCTCAGGAGCCAAAGCGATGATTTCGTGGTGCTGCATCTGGACGCGCATTCCGACCTGCGGGACGAGTATGAGGGGAAGATCCTCAACCATGCTACGGTGATCCGGCGAGTCGCAGAACTGATCGGCCCGGCCCGTTTGATTCAGATGGGCGTGCGAGCCGGTACGCGGGACGAATTCGCGTGGATGAGAGAACACGGCACCGCGGCCCAGTGGGGTTCCGGTTTCGACAAAACGCTCCTGAAGCGTATCGCCGGCCGCGCGGTCTACCTCTCCCTCGATCTGGACGTCCTGGATCCTGCGGGTTTTCCCGGAACCGGGAACCCGGAACCCGGCGGCTGGAGCTACGAGGCGATGGAGCTTTTTCTCCTGACTTTGACCCGCGTGAACCTCATTGCCGCGGATGTGGTGGAGCTGAATCCCGGACTGGATGCCTCGCAGGTGAGCACCATCACGGCCGCCAAGATTGTCCGGGAATTGCTCGTGATTCTGGGGCGTCGATGAAATATTCGTACGCCCGAGACTCAAAGTTGACACTCGACCCGTTCACTGATAGAGAAACGTGGGGCAAATAACAGGCGCGGATTCCGAGCGGTGAGGAGACGCCAGAGCATAACCTGGCCATGCGTGAGTGGTGATCCCGCGATTTTTCTGCTTGACGCGGTCCGATCCGAGTGCGCCCGTGCCGGACAACCGCGGTGACTCGAGACGCGTCGGGTGCATCGCCGCCGACGGATGCTGAGATGTTCGGCTTTGGGACTTACCCAATGACCTGGAAGGCTTTATTCATTCGATTCCTGCAGTGCTTCCTGCTCCTCGTACCCATTCTGGTCCTCCAACCGGCCCACATGGCGGGCGCGCAGGAGATGAGCCGCAAAACTGCCGCCAGCGCGGGAGGGTGCCCGGACCTCATCGACCTGATCAAGAACATAACCCCCGTTGTCGTCAACATCTCCATTGAACGCCATGTCCTCCAGAATACGTCCCAACCTCAACGACCGGTCCGCGCGCATCAGCGATCCCTGCAGGATCGCTTCAAGAACCCGGATAGGCTCCAGAACGACAGCCTGGGGAGCGGGTTCTTCTGTGATGCCCAGGGACATATCGTGACGAATGCCCATGTGGTGGAAGGGGCCAGCAAGATCGTGGTCACCCTGTCGTCCGGTCGCGTGCTCACCGCAACAGTCGTGGCTGTTCATCCCAAGGTCGATCTCGCGCTGCTCCGGATAACCCCCCCGCATGCGGTACAGAAGGCCAGGATCGGTGATTCCACCGACATCCAGGTGGGTCAATGGGTGCTCGCGGTGGGGAATCCCTTCGGCCTGGGCAATACCGTAACAGTCGGGATCGTGAGCGGAAAAGGGCGCTTCCTCGGCCTCGGCGAAGACGATAACTTCATTCAGACGGACGCGTCCATCAATCCGGGCAATTCCGGCGGCCCACTCTTCAACATGGCCGGCGAGGTCATCGGGGTGAACACGGCGATCATTGCGTCCGGCAAGGGAATCGGTTTTGCCATACCGGCCAGCTATCTGGCGGAATTGATAAACATGAGACGGACGGACGAACCGATCGTGCGCGGGTGGCTTGGTATTTACGTGGACGACGTAGACGAGCGGAAAGCCAAAGACCTCGGCCTGGCAACCCCGCGGGGCACGGTGGTGGACGAGGTTCTCAAGTCCACCCCCGCGGACAACGCCGGCCTCATCCGGGGCGACCTGATCTATGACGTGGACGGCACCACCATTCGTGACGGCCGTCACCTGTCCCGGGTCGTATCGGGCGCAAAACCGGGCGACGTTCTTCGGATGAAAGTCATGAGAGGAAAGAAGGCGCGATCCGTGGACGTGGTTATCGGGAGATCTCCTGAATAGGCCTGTCGAACGACCCTTCCGATTCCTTGATGATGATGGCTGACAGTTCCTTCGCGGCACGGTTCAGGTCGTCATTGACGATTCCATAGGCGAACAGCTCTGCCTGTTCGAGTTCCCGCCGCGCGTTTTTCATCCTCGTGAGAATGGATGCTTCCGAGTCGGTCCCGCGGTTTCGCAGCCGCTGTTCCAGGATCTTCAGGTCCGGCGCAGTGATAAAGATCCCTACCGCTTGCGGAAAAGCCTTGAAGACCTCCGCTGCCCCTTGCACGTCGATGTCCAGAATCATGCGGTGTCCGCGGCGAATCGCCTCCATCACCGGCGGGGCCGGCGTGCCGTACCGGTTCCCATGCACTTCTTTCCACTCGAGAAACTGTCCCCTGTCGATCATTTCCTGGAACCGATCGCGGGTCAGGAAGTAGTAGTGCACTCCCTCGATCTCATGCGGACGCGGCGGTCGTGTGGTGCACGAGACCGAATAAAGCATGTCCGGAAACCGGGGCCGGATCTTCTCGATCAGCGATGACTTGCCCGCTCCCGAAGGAGCGGATATCACGAAGAGTACACCCTTTTTCAAAAAGGTTCTCCCGAGGCTACTTCTTTGAAAGCGGCTTGGTATACATGGCACGGAAGGGCATGGCGGGTCAACGAGATTTGCGCTATACTGTCCCCACCGGCCGGCCATGTGCCCGCAAGCCGGAATTGGTGCGAACGTCATTGGAAAAGGACTGAGCCGAAGCAGTTATGGTCAGAAAGGTATTCTTCTCGATTTTGCTCCTCCTGAGTTTGGCCGCGATCGTGTACGGCGGATTCTTCCGACAGCTCCTCATTTACGACAATCTGGAGAAATTCGACAAACTCAAGAGCGTCGGGATCACCATCAAGATCCCCGGGTTCCAGGCGAACAATCCCGAAGTGACCGTGCAATCCCAGTGGTTCACCGAACCCGAGGTGGTCAATGCTATGACCTTTGATGGCATCGGCCGGTACAAGGACGGGCGGTTGATCTCGAAATACCCGGACTTGAGAATGCTCAAGGGGCGCCGTCCCTGCCCCACTTGAATTTAGGGGCGGCCCGGTTCGGGTCCGAGAGACGACGTAATACCAAGTCGCAATGAAAGAAGTAATCTGGGGAGACCCTTTTTGAAAAAAGGTTTCTACCCAGTCCCCTCTCCAACAACTTCTCGTTTACCGGGC
>JACRDG010000041.1 GCA_016218715.1 Desulfomonile tiedjei
AGGAGCGTGAGCGAGAATGCCCGGCTCATCCGGAACTTCGCCCAAACCGTGCTGGGGCCGCTCGTCTAACGGACGTCCCCCCCTCGTCTTCCTCCGGTGGCTGGCGAGCCGTCATCTTGATCCGAGCCAGACGCCGCCGGTTCCCCCCCCAGCGACCGAAGAGGAATGGCGCGACCTTGCCGCCCAAGCCGGACAACACAGTGTCGCCGGCCTGGCGTACTGGAATCTCTCTCCATTCCCCCGAGACGGCGACGGCGCCTGTCCCGCCTCTGTCCGAGAAACGTTACGGGAGAGCTACCATCGCAACATCGCCCGCAACCTGCTCTGGCGAGAGGAACTCGCCCGCCTCGCGCCCGCCTTCCTGAACCGGGGCCTTCAGCCGATTGTGCTGCGGGGGCTCACCTTTCTGGGGACGCTCTATCCGGACGACGGCATGCGCTCCTCGGATGACTGCGACCTCTGCGTCCGCCCTGCGGAGCAGGCGCAAGCGCACGCTCTGCTGCTCGAGCTTGGATACGAGCGCCGCCTGAGCGGCGTCAATCTGTACAGCCACGGCGCCGCTCACCTCGACCTTCACACCGGGTTCGGCGATGAAGACCGCATTCGAAGCCGCGCGCGCCTTCATCGGATTGACGTTGAGCAGGTCTGGGCGGAAGCCACTCCATTTCCCACAGGCGGCGGGGATCTGCTCCAACTCAGCCTGCGCGACAGTCTCCTGATCAATGCCCTGCATCTGTTGAAGCATGATTACGAAAGCCTGATCTGGAAGTTGGACCTGGCCGCGCTGATGCTTCAACTCACGCGCCGATCGCAATGGCGTGATGTGCTTGAACGCGCGGAAGCTTTGGGACTGACTATCCCGCTCGCCTGTGCGGCCGCCTATGGCGAAGGCCTGCTGCCGGACCTGCTGCAGGGAATCCGGGACAGTGTGAAACATGCCCTGCCGGCCGGTGCGGCAAGGAGGCTCTTTCGATTCCTTCGACAGGATCGGGCGTTAGATGGCCTCTCGGGTCTCGTGATGGTCTGGATGATCCCCCGTATCCCGGACCGGGTGAGGTTTCTCGCCGAGACGATGCTGCCGGTGCCCGGCATCAGGGCCGGCATGCGCGAGGAGTGGAAGGAGCGGGGGACGCCGCGCAGCTTTCCCGCGGACCGTATGGCGAAACTTCTCCGCGCCCTGCGATGCCTCATTGCGCTTATCCGGGCGCGCTGACAAGCTCGCCCGTCTTTCGCAACCGGACCATCTGGGAGCGCGGACCGGTAATGTGGAAGTCCAGAACATGCGGTGACTCTTCGGTGAACCCGGAATCTGCAATGTTGCTGCGTGAGGTGTACGATCGTGTCCATGTGAATCGTGTAACCCTTTATTATTGCTATATTTTTCTTGACAGCATGGGCCGTTCAATGATAAAGGATAAAATGAGCAAACAAATTTTGTGGGGCAAAGTTTGCACTATGAAGATTACTGGGGGCTGAAGAAAGCTCCTTTTGATAACGTTCCTGATCCGCGCTTCTATTTCCCTTCCTCTCGGCACGAGGAAGGGCTGCATAGGCTTGTGTATGGAGTGGAGGCGCGCAAAGGAGCGATCATGCTGACAGGGGAAATCGGATGCGGAAAGACCCTGTTGAGCCGTACCCTCATCCAACGTCTCGCCCACGATCGATACGATTTGGCACTGGTTGCCAACCCAAGTTTTGAAGTTTCAGATTTTATTAAAGAAATTCTCTATCAACTGGGGATGAACCAGAGCGGGACCAAGCTGGACATGGTCCATGCACTCAACGAGCGGCTCTTGGAGAACCTCAAGAAGGAAAAGGATACCGTCCTGGTCGTCGATGAGGCACAGGCCATCACTGACCAGGCAATTTTCGAGGAACTGCGACTGCTCTTGAATTTTCAGCTTAACGACCGGTTTCTGCTGACCTTGATCTTGCTTGGGCAGCCGGAACTGAGGAGCAAAGTGGAGGCTATCAAACAGTTGTCCCAACGGGTTGCGATTCGGTATCACCTGATGCCGTTCACGGCCGACGAAGTCGGCGACTATATCGATTTTCGGATGCAGGCGGCCGGAGCTTCGCGGGTTGTGTTTACGCCGGGAGCCATTGTCGCCGTGTATGAATCGAGTGGAGGCATTCCGCGGAAAGTGAATACCATCGCGGATCTCGCTCTCCTGATCGGGTTCATGGAGAGATGCCGGCAGGTCGGACCTGAGGTCATCGGGAAAGCCGTCGTGGAGGCCCAATAGGCTGTTATGGCACGGCTCAATGATCTCGTGAGAAATCAAGGAGACTCTCCGGTTGGGGGCATGGACCAACTGAAAAAGGGGGAGCCCCCAATCGTTTCCTTCAAGAACATCGAGGCGAATGTGACGCGGGCTTCTGTGGAACAGGACGCCCAGCTCATTCTCGATGCCGACCAATGGCATGCCAAAGCCGAGATGGAGTTGTCTCCCATCGTGGGGGCCGTTCGCCAGGCCCAGAGCTTCTCGCTCGATGGGATTACCCAGGTCGTGCAGGGTTTTGTCGATTCCCTTTCCCAGAGCGACCGGCTCCTCGTCAAGGTCATTTCCGGGGAGCGGGGCGGCCTGGTGATCTCCAACCTGGTCAACACGGCCATCCTGTCGATCAAGATGGGGATGGGTTTGAAGTACACTCGTGACGATCTTCTGCGGCTGGGACTCGCGGCCATCCTGCACGATATGGGGATGTGCGTGATTCCGGATGATATCCTGAACAAGCAAGGCCCATTGAGCTCGGAGGGACGTAATCTCATCAAGCGCAATCCTGAACAGGGCGCCCGGGCGATTCGCCGTCTGGGTGAGACTGCGGCCTGGATTGCGGACATCGTGCTGCAGGCACATGAACGGTTTGGGGGGCAGGGATACCCGCGCGGGCTCAAGGGCGCGGAGATCCATGAATACGCGCAAATCATCGGCTTGGCTGACACCTTCGAGGCGCTCCTGCATACCCGCCCGCATCGCAAGCGGTTCCTTCCGCCTGAAGCGGTGCGCGAGCTGGTGGTCAAGGAGAAAGCGTCGTTTTCAACGAAAATTCTGAAGTGTCTGATTCAGCAGTTCTCCGTGTTCCCCCTGGGGACCCGGGTGCAACTCAATACGGGGGAGATCGGAGAGGTCGTCGAGTTGCATCCTGAGTGTCCGCTCCGGCCGGTCATCAGGGTCTATATGGATCCCGGCCGTGTCGCGCTGCGGGAGCCGCGCTTGGAGGATCTCAGCAAGACGTCGTTGGTCCATATCACCGAGGTCGTTCAGGAAGACCGGTAGAATGGCGACTCACCTCAGCCTTGTCTCTTTGACCAGAGCGGTCGGAGCGGGGTGTACCCTGGTCGCGTTACTGAGCCCATCCTTCGGGTGCTCGCCGGTCCCGTTCACGCCGGGCGCGCAGTCACCATACTCCCGCCCCGTCAAGCCCGAGGATCTGTATGTTGAGGAGTCCGAACAGGGCCCCCCCAAAATCGAACCGGGCGACAGCATTGAGGTCGTGGTCAGACGGGGGGCAGGCGAGGAGCGGTCAACGGTCACGGTCCGGGACAATGGGCGGGTCTATGTCGGATCTCTGGACGTCGAAGTGCAAAACCTGACGGTTCCCGAAGCTGAGGCCCGCCTCACCGAGCAACTGGCGACCATCATACGGAATCCCCGCGTCGAGGTCGCGATCAAGCAGAAGAGGCTCCAGGCCCGCAAGCAGAGAGTCTTTCTAATAGCTGCAAGTTCAGGGGTATTGCCGGGGGTAGGCACAACAAAATTGGCCGAGTTCGACAGGAAGACCACGGTCGGGCAGTTGATCGCCCAGACAGGATATACCGAATCTGCGGTGCTCGATGATATCCGCGTCATCCGCGGTGATGCGAGAAAACCTGAAGTCATTCCCGTCGACATCCAACGGTTGTTCCAGTACGGGGACCGCAGCCAGGACATCGTGCTCAAGGATAACGACATCGTGTTTGTGCCGCGCCAGCGGATCGCCGATTGGAACGCGTTCCTGGGCAAGATGGGCCCCACGCTCAACCTGTTGCTGGGTGCGCAGACGCTCAGCCCCGAGGCGCTCGTGAAGTTTTTGACGAATAACAATATCCAGCCGGTGCAGGTCCCGACCATCAACGTCAGATAGGCGACGACGCCCATGGCCCAATACGACCTGAACCTGCGCGATTATTGGCTGGTCGTGCGCAAGCGCAAGGGGATTATCCTGCTCACGATGTTGCTGGTATCGGGCGTCACCTGGGTCATGACCCTGCTTGCCAGCCCTCAGATGGTTTACGAGGCTTCCGCCCGCGTCAAGTTCGATCGCTCGACCTCGATGTCCGGCCTGATGACGGAAGTGCTGGCCATGTCATCGGAAGGCAGCAATATCGCGACCCAGGCGGAAATCATCCGGAGCGTGCCGGTTCTGGTGCGGGCCGGGAAAAAGCTCGGCCTCGTGAACAAGGAGGTCGAGCCCAAGGAAGCCCGCTTCCCACAAGCCGTGTTGGCGAAGGTGTATGACCTGAAGAATAACATCTCTGTGTCTCAGGAAGGGACAATGAACATTCTCAAGATCGCCGCCACTGCGGAGGCTGCCGAGCTCGCCGCGCGGCTGGCCAATGCCGTGGCGGAGGCATATCGGGAAGAGAATATCGCCAGCCGGAACCGGCAGGTGGACGAGGCCAAGCTGTTTGTGGAAGGGCGACTGAAGGACATCGAGGAAAGCTACAGGAAATCCGAGCAAGCCCTGGTCGCCTTCAAGGAACGCGAGGGGAACGTCTTTCTCAACGACGAGGCGCGCCAGGCGCTTGAGATTTTCAACCGTTTGGAGTCCGAGCGGGAAAGGCTGGCCCAGGTCAAGCGCGAAGTGGTCAACCAACTCCAGTTGCTGAAAACGAACTTGACGCAGCCCGCGTCCGCCCCGGCGCGTATTTTTTCCGACGATGTTCAGGCGCTTATCGCCAAGTTGAACCAGAAACTCGTTGATCTGACCACGGAACGGTCTGCGCTCCTGATCAATTACACGGCGAAGCATCCTCAGGTGGCCGAGCTCGACGCTCGTATCCGAAGCGTCAAGCAGGAGATGATTCAAGAACTGGAAGCCAAATCGCGCACGTTCAGCGAACGGGAATCCGCCATCGGGGATTCCAT
>JACRDG010000043.1 GCA_016218715.1 Desulfomonile tiedjei
CGGGCCCTCGAGGGGAAGCAGGCGCTCACCCGGGCGCAGTTCAGAAACGCACTGGAGAACCTGTAACCGACATACCCGCGGCACGCGGCCGTACAGGTTGATTCATCCATCCCCGCCCTGGCGGGGTTTTTTATTTGGAGGAGGTCGCATGAACCCCCAGCACATCGTGATCCACCACAGCTTAACGAAAGACGGGATCGTCGCCGACTGGGACGCGATCCGGAAGTACCACCGCGAAGTTAACGGGTGGTCCGACATCGGGTACCACTACGGGATCGAGCGCGTCGGGAAGGGGATTCTTCTTCAGGTCGGCCGTCCGGAGTGGGAGCCCGGGGCGCACACGAAAGAGATGTACATGAATTCCAAGTCCCTCGGCATCTGCGTCGTCGGGAACTTCGACCTTGCCCCGCCGGGCCTGGAGGTCCTGCGGTTCCTCGCGGAGATAGTCCGGCGGAAGATCGCGGAGTACGGAATTCCGGTGAACGCGGTTCTGGGTCACCGGGAAGTCGGCGCGATGGCGGGATTCGACTGGAAGAAGGGCGAGTACAAGAGCTGCCCCGGGAAATATTTTCCGATGGATACACTCCGGTCGATTCTCACCGGAGAGCTCAAGTTCACATGAAACAGGGTTTGTGTTGGCCCGGATTCGACGGGTGGTTTCCGCCGTTCGAATCGGAAGAGGTTTGTTCTCTGTGCAAAAACCGATACGGGAGGTGCTTCAATGACGAGCGTACTTTCACTGGTGATCCCGGCGCTCATTCCAGCGCTGGCGGACGGGATTCGGGGGGTGTTCGGGAGGCTGACGGGCGGAGCGGGGGCCAAACCCCAGAATGTGGAGGAGCAGATCAAGCTGATGACCGCGGAGAACGAGCGGCTGAAAGCCTTGGCGGAGCTCGATAGGCCGGCGGAGAACATCTCTCCGTGGGTGGCGGACCTTCGCGCGTCGTTCCGGTACATCGCCGGAGGGATGATCATCCTGGCGGCCGTATCATCTCTCTACGTGCGCGTGGATCTTTTCCTCCAGGATGCTGTCTGGAACCTCGCCGGGAGCGTTTTTGCGTTCCTGTTCGGGGACCGGATGTATCTGAAGTTCACAAAGAAGTAGACGGAGAAGACGATGGAGCAGTCGATATCGGTGATGGTGACGGGGGCGATCATCGCGGGAGGCGTGGCGGGGCTCGTGTCCGTGGGCGGCGCGATCGCTACGGTGAGCTTCCTGCGACAGTCGTTCACGGAGTTCAAGGCGGAGACGGCCTCCGCGTTCCGCGAGCTGTGGAAGAAGGAAGGGGAGCAGAACGCACGGCTCAATACGGTCGAGCGGAAACATGAGGGGCTGGAGAGGGAGCATAACGTCTTGACGCGGGAACACCGGGTGCATCACGGAACCGCGGAGACGGGGCCATAGTAAAAAGGGCCGCCCGGAGACGGCCCTTTTTACCTGTTCTGGCTTAAGACCACCTGCACCCTTGGATCGGGCACCTCCAGTTCGTTCCGCGAGGAGCTGCTGGATGGATCGCATTGTCGGTTGGTCCGTATTTGTGGAAATACTCACATTCTTTCTGATATGCTTCCCGTGGCGAAGAGGCGTAACTGTACCAAAAATGGGTATACCGTCCCTCACGCGCCGACTGGGTGACGCGTGATCCGATATCCGAGTCCGACCTTCCAACGTAATGAGCAGCTTTACCGTCACGTGAAAGAATATAGGCTCCTGGGGAGTCTATTTGAACTTGCGTGGTGAGACTGATAGGTAACGGACCTTGCAGCATTCTGCAACCTCCTTTTGTGTGAGGGCAAATTTCACTGCCCTCCTATTGAAGATTCCCTTCGATTCGTGAATAATAAAACTTCCCTTGCTGCCCTTACTGCTAACCGGGCGGACCGGTAGCTGTGGCCATGGAGGCCCTCCTTTCTGCCCCACTGCCAGCCTATTGACGTGGATTTTTCAGGAGTGTAAACTTCCGTTTGCCCTGATTGAGGCTGACCGGTCTCTGACGTCCTTTGGGCTGATGAGGCTTTGTTGGGGGGGAGCGGACTGCGAATCCGTTTCCCCTTTTTTGATTACGCCATCCTCCTATCTGCTCTGTTTATCGTGCTTCACAAAATATCCAGGTACGTCTTCTCGGCGCTACTCGACAGGCCCTGCCTGTGAAGGATCGCGCAGGCTGACGTAGTCAATGTTCCATTTCTTTAACAGGAGCGACTGTCTGTATGTCAGCGTATCGTCGGACATCGGGACGCAATCGCGTAGTTCGATGAATCTCCAACCTTGGTCGGCTGTGTAAAGTTTGTCGCGGAACGCCTCAATGATCTTTTCGCGTGCCTCGGTGACTGCGATCTGAGCACTCCTCGGGTCGCTGCTGGTGTCATAGAGCAGGTAGATGTCGAGCGTGTATGTGTCCTCAGGCGCCTCTCGTTTGATCTCCTCGCCGTCGTCTACATCGAAGAAGATGGCGTGGATATACTCGCCCAGCGGCGCCAAAATTCTCGGCAGCTTGTCTTTGATTCCGGTGGCGTCCAGTCGTGCGTTGAAAGCATCAGGGAACGCGGCGCGGCGATAGCGCGCCGCAAGCCATCGTTGAAAAGTCGATAATCTCTCCCAAGGCAGCGAGAAGTTCCGGTCGGGTTCAAAGTCCGCCAGTACTTCCTTCGACAGCTGGATCTTTTCGGTCGCCAGCATTTCAACGATCGATTCACCACCGGGAACGGCAAACGGCAAATGGAGTTTGCGGGGGTTCTTGGCGTGGGTATAGTTTCCATCCGGAGTACCTATGGGTCGTCCGACCACGACTTCGACAAAGGGCTCCGTATCCGGAAGTTGCGCGATATCGCAGTCGTGAGAAACGACCACGAAGATGGCGAACGGCGCGTCCGGGCGCGTTAGACCCATCCTCTCGACGGCCTCTCTTGTAAGGACCTGTCCTTGGCGCCAAGGGGTGTCGCGGGACCATCCAGGCATTTGGACGCATCAAGACCTTTCATTGAATGCGGGCACACCGGCATCGGCATAGTCCGTTGCCGGTGGTTTCCGACCGGTCAAACGTGCGTCGAGCGCTCTGCGTTGGCGAAGTTCACGGAGAACCATTTCGGTCAGTTGACGAGCTACTACCTCCGCTGAGCCGCCTTCACGAACAAAATCGAAAAGAGTCTTTCCTCCGGAAACGCGGCGCTTGAGGAGATACGGTGTGACGGGCACACCCTCTGTCAGAAAGACATCCGCAGCTCTGGAGAGGTCTTCCAGTTTCATTTCGTAGTCGGACCCAGGTTGTGTCCCATTTTGCCAATCGTAAACCGTCTGGCGTGACACTCGGAACAGGGATGCGAGTTCAGAAACAGTCGGCTTCAGTACCTTGCGAATATTCGTTACGTTTTCTGCGGGAGTCCGATGCGCAACAGATTGAGGCGCAGGGGAGCTTTCCACCTCAGGGAATCTGTAACCCATTTGATTACGCCGGGAAAAGTACTCGGGGTTCGTAGTGCCGCCGGTGCCGATCAACCAGGCGGAGGCAATCACCGCGGCTGTTAGACGAGTAGCATTTGTGAATCCGCTCCCCGTTCCAGTTGCAGCGTAAGACCCTGTGCCATAGGGTGAAAGCGGTAGTTCAGTCATGGCTGCTCCTCCTCCCGGCTAACGCCATACGGAAAGGGCATATTCCGTGATTGTCGCGTAGAATGCCGTGCTGATCTCCCTGTGAAGTCCATCAAGACGATTTTTCACCGTGCCGATATTGAATGGCTCCCGCCCCTCGAAGGCACCATCGGTGTCAATGACAGCGTGCAATTCATTAACCTTTTTGAAACGATCCTTCAGTTTCAGCCCGTCCGGTTGCAGGTCCGGAGGAAATCCGAGAGGGCCAATCTGGATTATCGTTCTACAAACCACTTTTTCGACATCGCGGATTCTTGCGACAGTCTCGGAAAACGAGTGTACAAGTGCTGATCCCTCTAAACGCGCGGCAATGCCCATTACTTCTGGAACTAGGTATTGCGAGATCTCGTCCCCTTTCTTTGGGACAACTGCGTCAAGGTACCTGATTCCTACGCGTTCTGAAAAATTGAGTCCAACCGCAGCGTTCAAGATTTCCAGTCCCTTTAGAAACTCGCTCGATAATGTTTCGTAGGTATCGTAGTCGGTGCCCTGGAAAGACAATGAATTCTGTTGCAATATGAACCCACGGGTATTTTCCATGTTGGAAAAGACATAGCGGTCAGTCTGTAGCAGTTGGGGAGGGGCTTGCTGCGCTTCGGCACCGGAAATAAGTGAAAGGTTGACCGCAACAGTAAGACTCTGCTTAAAGTCTGGATACCCTGCTTTTCGCATTTGTTCCTGAACACCGGGCATAAAGGTTTTAAGGCTAAGGATCGGGTTGAACCTCACTTGGGCAATTGTGAAGTACACCGGCGCATCCTTCATTTTTTGACCCATGCGCACCTCCCCCTTGACATCTTGGTTTACAGTTTACATATCGGTTGACAACAATGCAAGCACTTTTTAGGGCAGGAGGGGCCGGTGTTCAAAACGGCGAACCGTCTGTACTTTATCGGTGATCCTCTCCCGATATGCTACGGCCAAATTTAAGCGCTGTCTTTACCGCTTTCCGCCGCCCGGGATTCCCCTGATAAGTGCCTGAAAAGACTTGCGTTATTTCTGGCAGCCTGCCCTCATGTGTCCCGAAAGGAGGTGATCCGCATGAAGCAGCCGGACAGTGTGGAACTGAACCGCACAGACCTGGACATGTGGCTAAGCCGTCTGGCGTGCCGGCTCCGCAACGACGGGCTGGCCCTCGTTGGCCGGGCCAGCCTGGAGTCCTCGCCGGGGCAGCAGCACTACGAGGATCTCACCGAAATCTGGAACTCGCTGGAGCGGACAGCCTCGCTGCTGGAAGCTGTCCAAGGCCGGCTGTGCGAGGGCTGTCGAATACTGGATGTTTCGGAATGCGTGACCTTCGGCGCGGTTCCGGAGGCGCGTGCCTGTTCACCCAAGAAAGGAGGCAAGAGCCATGAGCAAGAAAAAAGTAAAGACGGCAAAATCGGCCGCGGCGGGAAGGGCCACCGCCGCTGACGCCAAGAAGACGGAGGCGGCTGAGGCGAAACAGGCCAAGGCGCCGAAAGCCGAGCGGCCCGCGGTCGACGTGGAGGCCCTCCACAGGCCCGTGGAGGACGCCAAGGCCCGCCTGGACAAGGCCCTCGTCGAGGCGAAGGCGCTCGCCGACAAGGCGCGCACCTTGGTCGCGGAGGCCAAAGATGCCTACCGGGCCGCGCTTGTTCCGTACCGGGATTCGTGTCGGAAGGCCGGGGTCGAGTGCGAGTACGAGGGCGGTCGGCGGAGCGCCAACGTTTCCGAGAAGGTCACCTTCCTCGTGGAGAAGACCGACAAGGGCATCCGGGTCATGGTCAAGGGGCAGCCCAAGACCGAGGAGGTGATCCCCTTCGCTGCCCTCAAGGAGTCGATCAACAAGGCGGCCTATGCCTACACCGATAAGCACCTCGGCCCGAAGGAGGAAATCGGCAACAAGGGCGGATCGCTCTCGAACCGTCTGCGGGCCGTCATGGCCTGAACCGCCGAAGGAGTATAGCTGGACCAGGCCCGGCGCCTCACCGCGTCGGGCCTTTCGCTCTTGAATAATATAGATTACGAAGGTATATCGGGAACACGAGGTGAATACCGGGAGCAATAGACCCAATGGTGAGGAGAGGGCTGAACACAAAAAGCTAATAATGCCGGTCTCTTTTTTGATATAACAACTTCGATAATATACAGTCTGGGGTGGTGGAGATTGAAGCAGGTTGTAATCGAGAACCCCGTCATCAATTCCCCCTTTTCCGAACCCGCCCGGCACTTCCGTTTTTCCGAAGAAGGCATAACCAACGAGATCGTCTCCGGCCGCCGCTCCAGTTCCTACTTCATCCCCATTGCAAGCCCTCGCAAGAAAAAGACCGGCCAACTCTCCTTCGATACCCAGTGGACCCAGGACCGGATCGAGGAAAACAAGTTCATCAACCAGGTCCGCGGGAAGGTCAAGGAGTGGCGGGAGGGCCGGTATACCAGGGATGTTACGAAAACCACCGCTCGCCTCCTGGAACACTGGACCCATCCCGACCGGGATCCTTCCCGGCGGTTCTTCTATTGCCAGATCGAGGCCGTTCAGACCGCCATTTATCTGACCGAAGTCGCGGGGAGAACCGGCGACCGGTGGATGGAAAACCGCCTGAGGGAATGGAACGACGCGCACAACCCCGGCCTCTACCGTATCGCCCTCAAGATGGCAACGGGAAGCGGCAAGACCGTCGTGATGGCGATGCTGTTGGCCTGGCACACGCTGAATAAGCTGGAATCTCCCCAGGATGCTCGGTTCGGGGACGCCTTCCTGATCGTATCCCCAGGGATTACCATCCGCGACCGACTGCGGGTGCTGCTGCCGACCGATCCGCAGAACTACTACGACCGATGGGACATCCTCTCCTTCGGGTTGAAGGAGGAGATCCGGAAAGCAAAGGTCGTCGTCACAAATTTCCATGCCCTGAAACCACGGGAACGAGGCGGGAGCGGTGGCGTGGGGAAGATCCACAAGGAGATCCTCGGAGGAAATCCCTTCCAGGAAGCACCGGGTGCGATGGTTCGCAGGGTCTGCCGGGAGTTGGGGAACAAGAAGAACATCATCGTCATCAACGACGAGGCCCATCACTGCTATCGTGGGAAGCAGCCCGAAGAGGAAGAGCGGCTTGTTGGGGACGAGCGCAAAGAGGCCGAACGGAGGGAAGAAGCCGCCCGGGTCTGGCTCACTGGCCTGGAGGCCGTCCAGGCGAAGCTCGGAATCCGGGCGATCTACGATCTTTCCGCTACCCCCTTCTTCCTCCGTGGATCCGGGTACGAAGAGGGGACGCTTTTCCCCTGGGTCGTCTCAGACTTTTCCCTGATTGACGCGATCGAGTCCGGGATCGTGAAGGTTCCGCGGGTCCCTGTTGCAGATGACACGATGAAGGGGGACCTCCCCACCTATCGCGATATCTGGCACCTGATCCGGGAGAACCTCCCGAAGAAGGGCCGCGGCAAGGATCCCGTTTCCGGCGAGCCGAAGCTGCCCGTCGAGCTGGAGGGTGCGCTTCAGAGTCTCTATGGGAACTACGAGAAGCACTACCGGGAGTGGGAAAAGTCATACGAGAAGTGCGACGACCCCCAAATCCGTGAACGGATGACCCCGCCAGTCTTCATCGTCGTGTGCAACAACACCAACGTTTCCAAGCTCGTCTTTGACTACATCACGGGGTGGGAGAAGGAACTGAAAGACGGCTCTACCATTGTCATCCCCGGGAAACTCGACCTGTTCAACAACGAGAAGAACGGAAAGTGGAGCACCCGGCCGAACACGATCCTGGTGGACAGCGAACAGCTCGAATCTGGCGAGGCGATGAGCAAGGATTTCAAGGAAATCGCATCCCGGGAGATCAATGAGTTTAAGGCCGAGTACCGTGAGCGGTTCCCGGGGCGGGACGCCGAAGCCCTGACCGACGAGGACCTGCTCCGGGAGGTCATGAACACGGTCGGGAAGCCGGGTAAGCTTGGCGAGCAGATCAAGTGCGTCGTCTCCGTTTCCATGCTCACGGAGGGGTGGGATGCCAACACAGTGACCCACATCCTCGGCGTGCGTGCTTTCGGTACCCAGCTTCTCTGCGAGCAGGTGGTCGGCCGAGGGCTGCGCCGGATGGGGTATGGGACCGAATCCCGGACGGTGGAGTGCGAAGGCAAGTCCGTGGAGATCGAGGCGTTTCCCGTGGAATATGCCGAGGTATACGGGGTGCCCTTCTCTTTCATCCCTACGGCCGGGACGAGCACAACACCCAAACCGACGCCACCTCCGACCCGAGTCCGGGCATTAGAGGACCGGATCGACTGCGAAATTACCTTCCCCCGCCTGATGGGATACCGGTACGAGATTCCCACAGAAAAACTTGTCCCAAAATTTACTGCAGACTCGAAGCTAGCGCTTTCCAGCGAGAGCATCCCGACGAAGGTGGAGAGCGCCCCCATCATCGGGGAGACGATCATTCACACGCTGGACGACCTCAAGCGCCTGCGGGACCAGGAAGTCGTCTTTCTCCTCGCAAAGCGGACACTGGAGACTTTTTTCCGGGATGACGACCAGAATCTCAAATTTTGGTTCTACCCCCAGGTCGTGGAGATTTCCCACCGCTGGTACGACGAGTGCGTGACCTGCAAGGGGAACACCTTCAAGCAGTTACTGTACCTCGTCGGGAATGCCAACGACGCCGCAGGGAAAATATTCCAGTCCATCGTCGCCTCCACACCGGGGGAGAAAGTTTTGAAGCCAATCTTTCGGCCTTACGACACCGTAGGTTCCACGCGGTACGTGGATTTCGACACGACCCGGCCTACCTATAAAACCAAGGCTGACCGGTGCCACATCTCCCACGTCGTCGCAGACACGGACTCTTGGGAGCAGAAGATGGCACAGGTTTTGGAGGACATGGGGGAAGTCGCAGCGTATGTGAAGAACCAGAACCTGGGCTTCACGATCCCTTACGTCCTTAACGGCGAGGAGAGGAACTACACCCCCGACTTCATCGCAAAGGTTCGGGACGGTCAGCCCGACCTCCTGAACCTGATCGTGGAAGTCTCCGGGGAGAAGAAGAAGGACAAGGCCGAAAAGGTGGCGACGGCGCGGAACTTGTGGGTGCCGGCCGTCAACAATCACGGCGGATATAGCCGCTGGGCGTTCCTGGAGATCTCCGATCCTTGGGACGCCGAGAGGACGATCCGTTCCTTCATCGCCAACGGATTCAAGGAGACCGTCTGATGCCCGCAAAAAAGAAGAACTACGCCGCGACTCCGGTCGACTCTTTGAAGCACAAGAAGGAGAAGCGGATGAACATCCCGACGAAGGAACTGCGCGGTTTCGTCGAGGAGGACGAGAAGAGCCCGAAGAAGATTCTCTATCCCCGGGATCCTTCCCTTGACCCCCAACTCGTTTGGAAGGGTAAAGACGAGCAGGACCGGAAGGCGCTCGAAGTCCCGGCAGTACCCGTCTACATCCAGGAGAAGATCCACCCGCAGGCCATCATCGAGGATCTGCGCAAGACCAAGGGGAAGGAGTCCTTCACACCCAGCCTATTCGCCGACTTCAACGGGATCAAGTTTGAGGAGATGATCGAGTTCTACCGGCACGAGCAGAACTGGTCGAACCGGATGATCCTCGGGGACTCTCTCCTCGTGATGACCTCACTGTCCGAGAAGGAGGGACTCAAGGGCAAGGTCCAGACGATCTACATCGACCCGCCGTACGGAATCAAGTTCGGGTCGAACTGGCAGGTGTCCACCCGGAAGAAAGAAGTTAAAGACGGCAAAGCCGAAGATACCAGTCGGGAACCCGAGGTTGTGAAGGCTTTTCGGGATACATGGAATCTTGGAATCCACTCTTACCTGGCCTATCTGCGCGACCGATTGGTGGTCGCCCGTGCCCTGCTCACCGAAACCGGCAGTGTATTTGTGCAGATCAACTCGGAGAACTCACATCTGATGCGGAATTTGTTGGACGAGGTGTTTGGAAGTGAAAATTTCATCGCGGATATCTACTTCCGCAAGAAGAGCATTCCCCTCGGTGCGAAATACTTGGAGACGATGCACGATCAGATTCTGTTCTACGCAAAGGACGCCGAACACGTGAAGTTTCGGCATCTCTATGAAGAGATGGATTCGTCGATGTTGTCGTCTCATGGACCATACGCGCTCTACCCAGATGGGAAAAACGAGAAGATCAAGATTGAGGATGTGTTCAACTCTGCCCATCCAGTTGGAACACGGTACTATCGCTTATTTTCGCTTCTTGCTCCGTCCTTCTCCGAGTCAACGGTATACACCTTTAAGTATGATGACCGGATCTTCTCGTCTCCAAGTCGTGGTTCTTGGGTCGTCAGCAAGGAGAAACTTGAAATCTTGGCTAAGATTGGTCGGCTCCAACCGGAGGGGAGCAACCTCAGCTATCGTTTGTTTTATGACGACTTTCCATACCGTAAGCGGACCAACACGTGGGCGGATGCTCCCGTTTCATATGAGAAGAGTTATGTTGTCCAAACTTCGCCAGAAGTAATAGCCCGTTGCCTCCTTATGGCCACTGACCCAGGCGACTTGGTACTCGATCCGACGTGCGGGAGTGGCACGACCGCCTACATCGCTGAGCAACGGGGGCGGCGCTGGATCACTATCGACACATCCCGAGTATCCATTGCTCTTGCCCGCACACGCCTGATGGCAGCCAGGTTTCCTTATTACCTTCTTGACGACTCCATCGAGGGAGCGAAAAAAGAAGCCGAAATCACTGGCAAGTTACCACCCGACAGGAGATACGAGGGCGATATTAAGAAGGGGTTTGTCTACAAGCGCGTCTCCCACGTCACGCTCAAGTCCATCGCCAATAACACCGAGATCGACGAGATCCACAACCGCTGGAAGAAGAAGATGGAGCCGATCCGGGAGAAGCTAAATCGTCTTCGCAAGGCAAAGTGGGAGGAGTGGGAAATTCCGCGGGAGGCGGAAAAGGACTGGCCGAAGGAGGCGAAGTCCGCGCACGAAGATTGGTGGAAGCTGCGCCAGGAACGGCAACAGGAGATAGACGCATCCATCGCGAGGAAAGCTGATACCGAGCGGCTCTACGACCAACCGTACGAGGACAAGAGGAAAATCCGGGTCACCGGCCCATTTACTGTCGAAAGCCTCTCGCCGCACCGGATGCTTGTCGCCGACGTAGAGAAACCAGCGGGCGAAGCGGAAGCCCGCGACGGAGACAACCGCGGCCAGTTCGTCACGATGATCGTAGAGAATCTGAAGACGGCCGGGGTCCAGAATACAAAAAAGAAGGAACGTCTCAAGTTTTCCCGCCTGGAGCCGCATGCGGGCACGTGGGTCCACGCTGTCGGCGAATACATGGAAGGGGACAAGAGTCGGAGCGTTGGCGTCTTCATAGGGCCAGAGCACGGGACCGTCGGGCCAGAGATGGTGAGGGAGGCCGCCAAGGAGGCTGTTCTGGGAATCGGATTTGATACGTTGATAGCGTGCGGATTTGCCTTCGACCCGCACGTATCCGAGGAGTCCACCCGGTTTGGCAAGCTGACCGTCCTCGTTGCCCGTATGAACCCGGATCTTGCCATGGGCCAGGAGCTTCTGAAGAAGACTGGCGCGGGGAACCTCTTCATGGTATTCGGGGAACCCGACGTCGACATAAAGAAGATGAAGGACGGCAAACTCGTTGCAGAGATCAAGGGCCTGGATGTCTACGACCCAACAACGGGTGTGATCCGGTCGAACTCCACGGACGACATCGCCTGCTGGTTCATCGACACGGACTACAACGGCGAGAGCTTCTTCGTTCGCCATGCATACTTCACGGGTGGGGACGAGCCGTATGAGAAACTCAAGCGGGCGCTCAAGGCGGAGATCGACGAGGCGGCGTGGCGGTCGATCTACGCGACGAAAAGCCGGCCCTTCGACGTCCCCAAGTCCAAGAAGATCGCGGTAAAGGTCATTAATCACTATGGGGATGAAGTCTTGAAGGTTTACCCGGCCTGAGCGGTCATGGCTGAAAAAGGTCCCCTGCGGTTCGACGAGATCGGCTACTGGTCGGAGATCAAGCTCGAAATCCTTCGAAAATACGCGGTGGCGTTCACCACGATCATTGGCGCTCAGGCACGCAAGGGGCCAGCTCTGCACCCCGTCTATATCGACGGATTTGCGGGTGCCGGCGAGCATATTTCGAAAACTTCCGGTGGTACTGTCCCGGGAAGCCCGAAAATAGCTCTCGATATTGTCCCTCCGTTTTCTGCGTACCACTTCGTCGACATGGACCAAAGACGGGTGGACA
>JACRDG010000038.1 GCA_016218715.1 Desulfomonile tiedjei
GACGAATCCGCTCTTTGCTCAATCGCTCGCGCGGGTGCCGGACACCAGAGGCTCTCATTAAATGGATTACTGGCTTCCTCTGGTTCAATCCGATAGTCACCTGCCGACCGAAAGTACCAACAGAATTAAAGCGTTAATGCCAGATATTAGATGTTGACGAAGGCTGCACCTTGATCGCCAGCCGCCACTGTCATACCATCGCGAGTGATGGCATCCTACCTGCGGGCTCCAATCGTCGATCTGGTAAATGTCCTCGACACATCAATAGTTCGTGGGGAGATAGCGCGCCAGCTGACCATTTTGGATCCGGCTACCTACACCTCCGAAATGGTCAGCAACTGTGTCGACTCATCGCTGGGGAGTCTTCTTCTCCGGTACCCATCCATACCAGGGGCGTTCCTCCAGTTTACCGCTCAGGTGATTTTCGTCCTGCTGGAGATGGTGCTGGCACAGACGTCGGGATGGGACGTCGCGAAGTGGGCTTCGCTGGTCTTGGTAGCGGTCTTCATCACCTGGAACGTGTATGTAGGCAGCATCGGGTGGCGCATTATGAAGACCGCTGTTGAGGTCGCAAGTGTCCCTTCAACCAGGCAAGACCACGAGCATCTCCAGTATCTCTTGAACGACGGGTTCACGGTGGTCCTCGTGACGTTGCATACTTTCGCGGTTTTCCTAACCGGCGGGCTTCACAGCCCATTCGTATCCGCCTTGTTCATGTTCTCCGCCATTGCGCTTTCGAGTGTTCGAAACACCATGACCAGTGGGAATAGGTTCGTCCTAGTGCTTTGGATCGCAGCCCTCCCGCTCCTTGGCACATGCGGGGCACCGCCCGGTCTAGTACCCGCACCCACGGCGCCGTGGCTACCACCTGCGGCCAGTATTCTCATCCTTGGATATCGCATCCTATCCGCAGTTTTGCCTCAATCTGAAGAAGTTGCTAGGATACAGCAATGAGTGACTGCAAGGCGATGATGGCCTGCCGCGCAGCGTGGTATGGCTTCGACGCTGGGAATTCCGTCTACGCCGTTCTCGTCGCGACGGTCGGATTTTCAGTTTATTTCAAAGATATTCTTGCTCCTGAATTGGCCCCGACCGTGCAACCCGAGTCGCTGTGGGGCTATATCACTGCACTCATCCTCGCAAGCGCGGCGCTTCTTTCGCCGGTGCTCGGGTCTTGGGCACAGCATCATCACCACGTTGGTCGTGTGTTGATGCTGACTACCGCGGTGAGCATCGGCGCGACCGCGCTACTTGGATCGCCACTTGTCAACTATCCGCGAGTCGGTGTCGTCGCGTATGTAGTCAGTGCGATCGGGTTCTATCTTGCCTTGCCAGTGTATGACTCATTGATGGTTGGTCTCGTTCCGGCATCCGACCAGGCAGCCGATGGACTTCAGAAAGTCAGCGCTCGCGGCTGGGCCTTTGGGTATCTGGGTGGGATCTTCGGCGTGGTCGCCGCCGTCGCGCTCGGCCTGCTGGACGCAGGAGTGGAAGACGCGCCGACAAACTACCAACGAATGTTCTTACTGGCGGCGGTTCTCAATGCGGCGTTCAGCATTCCGCTCCTGTGGATCACCTGGAGGCGGGAACCCTCTGTGGATTCGCAGCCGAGCACCTGGGCGCTCTCGTCCTTGGTCGCCGTGTTCGCGGACCAGGGGGGACGGGCATTCGCCAGACTCATGGTGTCCAACTGGTGCATCGGCGAAGCGATTACGATTGTGCTTTACTTCACGGCCATCTATCTCACTACCTTCGGCGGATACTCGATCAAGAGCGTCATGATTTGGACGATCGCAGTTCAGTTTATCGCGGCGGTCGCGCTGTTCGTACATTCGAAGTTCCTGAGCCGGCACATTACCGCTGCGCAAGCCTTCCGACTTGCGGGGATAGCCTGGGTCTTGGTGCCCCTGCTGATGGTGGTGGCTGCGACCTCCCCTCTTCCCTTCGCGGTGCCACTGTGTGTCGCGGGTGTGTTCCTTGGCCTCGTTCAGGCCGTAGTCCGGGCCGAGGTTGGTAGCATCGCCAGAATCCTTGCTCAGAACGTGTCGGCTTCCCATATCGGCGCTTTGTGGGGTTACCTAAGTGCCGTCGGGAGATTGAGTTCGGTCCTCGGTCCCGTGGTGATGGCCGTCGCGACCATGTTCGTGAGCCTCAAATTTTCCTTCGCGCTTGCGGCGCTGTTTCCCTTCATCGGCCTGATTCTCGTACGACGTTATGTATGGACTACCGAGCTCACCGCGTAGCCGTCCTTCCGCATGTCGGGACGGCGCTGGGTCACCTCTTCCGCATGAGTGGTTTCTTGGCGAGAGTGAAGTGCCGCGAGGTCGCGTGCTTTCTTCCGACGCGGTGGCTTGAATGCGCCAGAATGGAACTTCCGCGCTACGTCGAGCTGGTTGGCCTGAGCCGCGAGTTCTCGGTCAATAATCAAAGCGGTTTAATAGACAGGGGGGCCTTCCTCAGTTCCGTCGACGAGCTGCTCAATCATACGATGCGTTGGAAGCCGACCCTGATCATTGGCGATCCTGGCGTTCAGGCGGGTATCATCGCCGACGTGCTTCGAGTTCCGGTGGTGGGGCTCATGCACGGTTGCTACTTGAACTGCCCTCCGGCGTTGGTGAACGGAACTAACCCATTCAGAAACTTGGCCGGCGGCCTATGGAGGCGAGTACATGCAGAACTCGATGCTCTCGTGCAGGTTGGCAGCCGCGGTGCGATTTCATCTTGGGAGTCGCTTCGCAGGAGAGGTGAGATACTCGTGCCCGAGTCGCCGCCATCTCTCGCAGCGTATGGTGAAGGCACCTACATCGGCAGGCTCCAGCCTGAAAGGCGAGAGTCGGCCTCGTTCAAGTCTTCTTGTCTGATCACCACGTGCTCCGCGGGCGGCACCGGGAACCTGAATCCGAAGCTTCTCCGCGCGCTCGTAGCGAGTTTCGGTGGGGTAACAGTCGCGGGAGGGTCGGTCACCACGTCCCTCGCCCCGACCGTGCGATACGTGGGCCAGAGATACGCTCTTTCGTCACTCATCGATAACAATACGAGAATCATTACCCATGGTGGGCATGGAACCCTACAGGCTCTTCGTGGGGTCAAGCACGTCGTGGTCGTTCCCACAGATGTGGATCAGCTCTGTAATGGCCTCATCGAATGCTTCCGTAATGGATGGCACCTAGCGGTGACCGAAGAAACGGTCGCTCGGCTGACCGGGAGCCGGCCGTTCGTACGCGAGCTCGTATGGACGGATGGCCTGGTTCGTCACGTTTTGGAGGTGATTCACAGGGCAGACACGGAAGGTCACCGTCCGCCTTCATTCTCCAGCCCCGTTTTCTGACAGTCCGTGGGCGTCCCGTGGTACCACGATCTGCCTGCGATCCTGCGAGCATCACGTCCCGGACGACGAGGTGAACCCCGGCACCTTCACCTGCAACGCCTGCTGGAGCTTCTCGCACCGGAGCTTCATGCCGGTGACCGTGCTGTAGAGGGTCTTCGCCTCGTCCTCGGTGAGCTGGTCGACCTTGTCGAGTTCGCCGAACGCCGCGCCGTCCCCGTCGAGCAACTTCCCGAGCTTGTGGATGGACTTGACGAACATCGGGAGCGAAGGCCGCCCCGCCTTCGAGTCGCCCTTCTCCTTCGCCCGGACCTTCTGGACTTCCTCCTCCATGCGGCGCTTCGACCAGCCACCCTGGAAGGTACCCCTTATACTAGACAGGTCAGCCCCAGCTTTTAGAGGGCTGTAACCTGTATTTTTTATGTCCCAGTATATTAAGCCAGAAACGCGCGCGAAGATTCTTTCCTCCATTAAGGATGAGGGGATGTCTATCTC
>JACRDG010000042.1 GCA_016218715.1 Desulfomonile tiedjei
CGAAGGGCCGACCGTCGAACGTGAACGGCACCGATTCGGCGTTCGGTTTGGCCGACAGGACGACGACCTCGTACCCAGCGCGCACCTTGACCCTGTCGATCTCGATGACAGGCGGCGGCTCGAAGCGCCGGAACGCCTCGGCGATCTCGTGGATCGTCTGCTCTGACACCTGCTGGCCGACGACCGCGCCCTTCCGGTCCACGCCGAACAGGACCTTGCCCCCCTTGCCGTTCAAAAAGCCGCAGATCGTCTCCAGCCCCTCCTTGAGTTCGCCGGTGGTCCGCTTGAACTCGATCTGAGAACCTTCGGCGGCTTTGATCAACCTTTCCAATTCCAGTTTCGTCATCGTGCACCAAATTTTAGGTTGCGGCTCATCCTGTGATCTTACTCCGATACCAGTTTCAAAGGGCCGACCTTCTCCATGGAATACTCGACACCCTGTTCTCCGACCTTGAGGACCTTGAACGTCTTGGCTACTGTCTTGCTCTTACGGTTCAGTTTGTAGCAGATCGCCTTGTCACCATAGAAGCGCAAGACAGCACATTCGGGTGCTGCTTTGACAATGGAGAAGTTCTCCTCCCGCAGAGCATCAGACTGGCCAACCATTCTTGAAAATGAGCACACGAACATGAGCAGGATGATCGCAAGAATGGTAGAGCCTCTGACCCGAAACAACTTGAAGAACAGCGCTTCTGGTTCTTGCTGATTCGTCGCGCTGACGGCGTTCTTCTCAACGCTCCGTTTCACCGCCGCATTTATAAACCTTGGTGTCACGACAATAAGGAGTAAATAGAACACGAAGGGAACGGTGAGCGGAACCCAATAGCCGAAATGCTCGCGGAACAGAATCATGGCCGGAACAAAGGAGAGGGAGTAGCCGAGAAGTACCATCACATGCACAACGTATGATGGGCGACGAACAAGCCATTTGATTAGATACGGGCCGATGTTCTCCAACGCCATCAGCAGCGAATAGATCAAGATGATAATCGGGCCGATGACGCTGAGCAGCCGAGTCATACTAACGCTAACGAGTTCCATGGGTATGCCGAAATGGGCGCAAAATCCGACCTCGTACATGAAGACGAGAATGTAGGAAACAAGTGTTACAGCGGCGATGAACCCTGTATTGAATAAAGCCGATGAGGAGGTTGTGGAATCCGCCTTGTTCTGAGCCGGAGCGAGCGATTTTTCGATACGGTCTCGCGTTTCGCTTCCCGAACTATCTCCTTGGCCGCTCATCTATCCATCCTCCTCGTCCTTAAACATCTCCCCCTGCTCCGGCTCGGGGAATAGGGTGGTCTGGCCCTTGCCCTTGGCGTCGCGCTTCTTGGCGGCGGCCTTGCCTGCCTTTTTCTTGTCCTTCCGGCCTCCGCCAGCCTCGGCCCGACCCTGGGTCGACCTTGAGTCGTGCAGCCCCTGCTTCACTTCTTCTTCGTACCGCTCGTGGTTCAGGGCCAGCAGCCGGTCGAGTACCTCGCGGCGGGCGGCCTCGGAGATCGTGAACCGGATGCCCTGCTTGGTCTCGTGGAACCCGTGCCCGAGGTCGAGGTCCTTCCACCCATACACCGCCGCCACCGCCTGATCCATCTCGACGTGAAGTTTCCGGAGCCGCTCGATGTCCTCGGCTGTCTCTTTCGGGTTGTGCATCCTGTTGTACGTCTTTGTTAAACCTTCTGGCCGAGCCTGCATGACCGAGTTGCGGTGCTTGAAGTACCGCTCGCCGACCTTGTCGAGGCGGTCCAACTTCGCAGGGAATGGGAACGTCTCGAAGCAGTCTGATGGCGTGTACCTAAACCGAGTTTCAAGCGTGGAGCCGTGGTCTCGCGCCCACACTTCGTGAATTGTTGATTGCAGAAGTGCGCCAATCTTTGAGTCATCCATAGAGAACGCGATCAGCATGTGCGAGTACACTTGGCTATTTGGCACGGCACTGAAGTTGATATGCTTGCTGACTTCTGCTGATACATAAACCCTCTCCATTCCCGCGATGGTCCGATAAAATGCTGGCCGTTTCTCAGCGAATTGCCACCAGTTGTCCCGATAGACCTTCCGGTTGTTCTTCAACCGCTCTGGCTTGACCTTGTCCTCCACGATCTTGAAGCAGTCTCTGTACTCCTTTGCCTTCTCGATAGACCAGTCGAAGAAATTGATGACCCATCGGCTTGGTGACTGGTCTGGCCGTGAGTTCAGGTCCTCACCGTTGAGGTATGGGAACAGGACCTCG
>JACRDG010000002.1 GCA_016218715.1 Desulfomonile tiedjei
CCAAGGGCAGGTTACCCACGTGTTACTCACCCGTCCGCCACTTTACTCCACACCCCGAAGGATGTGTTTCTCGTACGACTTGCATGTGTTAGGCACGCCGCCAGCGTTCGTTCTGAGCCAGGATCAAACTCTCCAGTTATATTGAATAACTGACATAAACGAACGTTCTACTATTCAGTTTTCAAAGACCAACGGACAGGACCCTGAGGTCGCAATCCCGACTGTTGTAGTATAACCCGTTATCTCACGCTTGTCAAGACGTTTTCTTTCTTTCTCGTCTCGACCGTCCCTCGTTGCAGGGGAAGCACTATGTATATCGTGACCCCCAGATTGTGTCAAGCAAAAACTTTCACCACCCGATAATCAGGTTCCCGGCCGCATCCACCCTCGCTCTGCTCCCCCTCGGCAGGTACGTCGTCGACGTCCATTCGCCTATCAGCGCGGGACCTTCGACCACCGAACCGTAGGGTAACTCCTCGCGATCATAAACGTCCGCGGGCGTCGGTTCCCCGCGGTGGATCAACGTTCCGCGCTTCGCCGGGGTTCTCCGCCCCTCCCCTGCCGCGGGGAGCGCGGTGATGCGCGGTGATTCGGTCGCGTGGATCAGGCGCGCTCTCACCGTCACCACCTCCACGCGGGATGCGCGCCTGGAAAATCCGTATGTCCTCTGATGGGCCTCGTGAAACGCTTCCACCGGGTCTCCCGCCAAAGGAACCCGGACCTCGTGGGATTGCCCCACGTATCTCATGTCAAGGAACGCCTCGGCAGTCACGTCCTCGGGGCGAACCCCTTCGCCACTCAGTTCTTCCATCCCCGAGCGGATGAGATCTGCCAGGATCGCGTCCCGCTCCTCCCGAGTGAGGTCGTCTGAACGTCGGAGTATCGTCTGGGAGACATCTCTCGTTACGTCTGCCAGCGCCATGCCAAGAGCTGAGAACACTCCGGCGTTCCTCGGAACCAGAACGCTCGGTATGTTAAGAGACTGCGCCAGTTCGACCGCGTGAAGTCCCCCGGCTCCACCAAAGGTGACCAGCGTGAAGTCCCGTGGATTGTACCCCCTCTGGATGGATATGACCCGAATCGCGCGCTCCATGACCGCGTTTGCCACGGTCAGGATCCCTTGCGCGGCGCCGACGGGGTCGAGCCCCAGCGAGCTGGCAAGCTTACCCATCGGCTCACGAATCCTCTCCATCTCCACCTTCATAAGACCGCCGAGAAAGAAGGAAGTTTCCATCCGCCCTAGGAAAAAATGAGCGTCAGTAACTGTGACTTGATCGCCTCTGCCGTAGCAAACCGGCCCAGGATCGGCCCCCGCGCTCATGGGACCCACCTTGAGCCCGCCCCCCGAGTCCCGAAACGCGATGGACCCACCGCCCGCTCCGACGGTGTGGATGTCTATGACCGGGACCCTCACCGGATAGCCCGCTATCACCTTTTCGCTCGCGATGGTGGGCCCCGAGTCGTACAGAGAGACATCGGTGGACGTCCCCCCCATGTCGAAGGTGATGATCCGCGACAATCCTGCCTCTCGTGCTACATGCGCGGCAGCGATCACTCCTCCTGCGGGACCGGAAAGAATCGTGTGAACCGGGAGCTTCCCCGCGATGCGCGTGGGCAGGATTCCGCCTGAGGATTGCATCACGCCGAGCCGGACGCCGGGGAGCCCGGTCTCGAGCCTGCCGAGGTACCCTTCCATGATCGGTCTGAGGCACGCGTTCACGACCACGGTGGAGGTTCGCTCAAACTCCCTGAATTCGCGAAGTACTCGACAGGAGAGAGACGTGGTCAGGTTTCGCTCGGCCGCTAGCGCGGCGATCAGCTCTTCGTGCTCCGGGTTGGCGTACGAATGGAGAAGGCAGACCGCCAGCGAATCCACGCCAAGGGTCCCGATCGTCTGAAGAAGCCCCCGCACCTCGTTGGGATCGAGCCGACGATGGACCGACCCATCAGCCAGAATGCGCTCGTTGACACCGAAGCGCAGCTCCGCGGGGATCAACGGGGGTACGGTGCGCGGGTGCAAATCGTACAGTCCGGGCCGGTTCTGGCGGCCGATCTCCAGGACGTCCTCGAAGCCCGCGGTGGTAATGAGCGCGGCGCGTGCAACCTTTCTTTCCAGGAGCGCGTTGGTCGCGACGGTCGTGCCGTGCACCACGCGACAGGCAGCCTCCTCTTCCACGGCAGCCAGGCCTTCGAGGACCGGACGCGCGGGATCCGCCGGCCAAGAAGGTCGCTTGTCAACCTTAAGGTTGCCCGATCGGTCTACAATCACAAAGTCGGTGAACGTGCCGCCAGTGTCGACGCCGATAACGCGGGGCGATGCGGATGGGTCCGGCGTGAGAGGAGCATGGACAGGAAGAGACACTCCGCCCCCTGCATGGAAGTCGGACGTCATCTGGGGAGAACCTTTGTGAAAAAAGGTTTCTCCCCAGACTTCTGATGGCGATTAGGCCGATTGTTTGGCTTCGGCGGGCCAGACGAGTTGGACTGCTTTGACGGGGCAGGCAGCTTCGCAGAGGCCGCATCCGACACATGCCTTGGGATCGTAGAGGCCTGCGACCGATTCGTTGTTCAGCTCTCCCATGCCGAGTGCCTGGAAGGGGCAGACAGCCGTACACACCTCACACCCTACGCAGTCTTCGGTCCAGATGTAGGGCTTCGGCCAGAGTGCTCTCTTGATGCGGGGAGGGGTGTTCCCTTGCGCGTCTCGGATCGCTCCGTACGGGCAGGATCTGCCGCAGACTCCGCATTCGATGCACTTGCTCACATCGATGGTGTGGGGTTGTTTCTTTTCGCCGCTGGATGCCCTGGTGGGGCATGCACGCGCGCAGGTATCGCAGCCTTTGCACTCCTCGGCCACTATTCGATAAGCCATCTGTACTGCTCCTTCAATTTGCTGGGGGTCGTAGAAACAACGATGTGCGATGGGCCGGGCTTCCCTCGCGAGGAGGAGAAACTCGGAACCTCCACTTTACTGTCTGAGAGGCTCAGTGTCAAGGCACGGATGGAACGTCGACGCACGCGGTACGTTCAGTGCTCACCTGCGACTGCAAAGGTTCCACCCGCAGTGCATGCCTCGAACGCTCCGTTGTACATCGAGGTGTTATGCGCGTTCCCGGGAGGACAAACCGGAGGAAGACTTCCCCGTCGGAACGATCTTCCCCCGGAGTGCGGTCGTTAGCAGAAAAGCGAGCCTTCTTAACTCGTCAGAGACCCAGGAGAGGGTGCACTCATTCCTACTGAACGGCTTCGACGCTCTTCACCGCGGGGACTCTCTCCTTGAGAATTCTCTCGATACCCATTTTCAGCGTCATCTGGCTCATGGGGCATCCACCGCACGCGCCGGTGAGTCGCAGTTTTACGATTCCATCAGCCGTGACATCCACCAATACCGCGTCGCCGCCATCAGCCTGAAGTTGGGGCCGCACCAGATCGAGGGCCGCCTGGACTTCTTCTTTCATGATCGTACTCCTTTCGCATTGCGCACCAAAAGTGTCACAAAGATATAACATATTATAAGGCTGATGAAAGCCGAAGAAAAATCATTCGGTTCCCGCACCGACGCGCTTGCGCTCCTGCAAACGCCATTTGTCGAGGGCTTTCAGCAGCTCTTCCGCGGAGATTTCCACCTCTCCGGCTGTCGCGCAGGGATTGTCTTCCAGAAGCCTACGCGCGGCCTGCAAGATAACACGACGGCACACTTCCTCGATGTCGCCGCCGGCGAGCCCTGCCGATTCCTGGACGACGCGCTCCAGGTCTCCACTGACCTTGAGCTTCTTTCTGTCCAGATACCGATCGAGAATCTTCAGCCGATCGTCCGGACCCGGGAGGTTCAATCGCAGCTCCGTGCCGAAGCGCCCGGTCGAGGCCAGTTGAGGGGGCAGGTCGGCCGCGCGCTCGGCCACTGCAACCACGAGCACCGGCTTGTCGCTCGTAATCGCGTTCATCTCCATTACGATCTGATTCACCACTCGGTCCATCACCTTGGAATCCGACCAGCCGGACGAGGTCATGGCTTCGACGCCATCGAGAATGACTATCGTAGGGGCCATTTGCCTCGCTTGACGGAAGACCTCTCGTACGTTGCGCTCGCTTTCCCCGACGTATTTCGAAAGGAACTCCGGGCCGCGGATCTCGATAACGTTGAATCCGCTCTCCTTGGCAAGGGACCTGGCCATGAGCGTCTTGCCCACCCGCGCAGGACCTGTCAGGAGAAGGCCGCCGGCGTACCCGACACCCACCTCCGAAATGAACGGGAGATGCTGCAGCGGCCACAAGACCATCTCTTTGAGGAACTCGATCTCGGCCGCGTACCCGGAAATCCGTTTCCAGCCATAACCTTGCAGATTCACCTCGTAATCTCGGCCTGCGGACGGGCGCAAGTCCTTGAGCGCGGCCTCGAAATCTTCCTGGTCAACGGTGATCGCGTCGAGAAAATCCTGTGAGAGTTCCTGGTCTGTCTGCTCGATGCCGGGCAGCAGGCGCATCAGGGCTCTGTACCCTGCTTCCTGGCATAGAGCCTTCACGTCCGCGCCGACAAACCCGTGGAGCTTTTCAGCCAACTCGTTGAGGTCTACCTCGCCGAGCGGCATGTGACGGGTATGGATGAGGAGTATTTCCTTTCGACCCGCCTCGTCCGGCACTCCGATGAGCACTTCCCGGTCGAACCTCCCCGGCCGCCGCAGTGCGGAATCCAGGATGTGCGGGAGATTCGTGGCCGCGAGAACGATGACCGCGCCACGGTCCTCGAGGCCGTCCATAAGAGCCAGCAACTGCGCGGTCACCCGGCGTTCCACCTCACCTTCGGTGGTATCGCGACGAGGCGCCAGCGCGTCGATCTCGTCGATGAAGATGATGGCCGGCGCGTTCTTGCATGCGTCTTCAAATGCGGCACGGAGCTTGGCCTCGCTCTCGCCATAGTACTTGTCCATGATTTCCGTGCCGCTGACGCTCTTGAAATAACAACCGGTTTCGCCCGCCACCGCCCGCGCGATGAGCGTCTTGCCCGTTCCCGAGGGCCCGTGGAGGAGCACGCCCCGAGGCGGATCGACCCCCAATTGCTCGAAAATCTCGGGATGCTGCAGCGGAAGCTGCACCACCTCACGGACCTTGCGCACCGCGTCTGCAAGCCCGCCCACATCCCGGAATGTGGTATCTCTTCGGCAGATGTATTCTTCTCCGGCTTCATTGACCAAGTCGATCTTCGTAGATCCGGAAATCCGAGACATGGTGGGAGGAGTCTTTTCTCTGATGCCGAATCGGATCTGCCTCCCCTTGGACGTGGTCAGAGTGAGTTCGTCGCGGTCACGAAGAATCGCCCCTTCAGCACGCCTCAGCAATGCCCGCACTTCTTGACGGTTCATCTCGGCCGATGCCGGCACCTCCAGCGTGACGCATTCAGAGTCCACACAAACCATTTTGCGGAGCTTCACCTGGCCAAAAAGCTGAACGCCAATCTCGTCGAGGGTACGACCGTCGATGGAAATCATCCTCGTGTCGACCCAGGGATTGGGATGCGAGCGCGCTTGCACGACGCACCCTTCGTGACCGACGATCTCGACGGAGTCTCCCTCCTCCAACTGGAGGGTATCCATGAAGGGTTTGGAGATGTACACCGTACCCGCTCCCGGATCTTCTCCCATTACCCTCGTGACGACAAAGGTGTACGTGGGCGCGTCATTGCCGTGGCAGTCGCATCCATCGTGGGAATGCCAGTCCCCGGGCAGGTGATCCTTACAATGGCAGTCCATCTCGTTTGCTCCTTAAAGCCGTCGGCAACGGAACCGGAACAAAAAAAGCAGATTCCCGAACTCGGAAACAGTGGTCCATCTTCACACGGGACGGGACAACCCGTTTCGGGTTCCGTCACATCGTTGGGATCCGATCCGGGTGGGCCACTCTTCACCGGCCTTCCGTCAAGCTGCTTTCGATGCTTCTGCCTTCAGCCACGAACGGAGTTCCTCGGTGATACCGCAAGCAGCATTTTTGCAAGCGAAAAACGCTACCGAGTCATCGATGAGCTCTTGCGGCGCTTCCACCTCGGAGATCACCTCATAGTCTGCGTGGCTCTGTCGCACCAGCACGAGCCTGGCGGGTTTCTTTATAGCATTGATTTTGAGGTAGACGCTGGCTTCGTTGCACGATTTGGCGTGGTTCAGCCCTCGGGACCAGTTGGTTCCCCATTCCAAGTACCTCGTCACCGCATCAAAAGGATGGAGATCCCAATCCATGAGCCTTTCGATCTCTCTATCTTCCAACAAGTCTCTTATGCTTTTCATACACGAACTCCTTCACCGCGGACTTGGGCAGGCTCCACCACCTCACCCGATAGTATATGATGCCGGTTGCGGAAAAACGTTGCACGTTTTCGTTCACCGCGCCTCCACACCTCCTCGTGGTGCCCCCGGTGAACGGTCTTACGAATTCCCCCGAGACAGCAGAACATGAGGATCTTCCAGTATAAGACTTCTCTTTTTCAATATGTTATGGTATAATCATCATGCACTACTCGATGTCTTCAGACTGATGTATGGAGGAATCCGTATGAGATCGGTGTTTCGCGTTGTGGCCATCTTGGCCCTTATGCTCCTCATGGCGGCAGGGAGCGCTCTGGCCGTTGGATACGACCGGTACGAAGGAGGATATCATCGCGCAACACGCTCCCAGCGCGTCACGCACACCTCGGCTAGTGCCTGGGATACGGTAAGACAGGCCTCAATGTTGGAAAAGGTTCCCGGCGTAATCGATCGGGCGGCCATGGCGGTCAAAGACCTCCTGAGCCAATTCGGGCTGGTCGAAAAGAAGATCCCGTAATGCCGGTTGATTCCAGGAAGAGTGATGTAATTTTTCACCAGGCCGCCGTCGAATGGTCCGGCGATCGGCCCGAATCTTTCGGAACACCAACCGGACGGAGCATCACGGGAATTGTGAGGAAACCACTATGAAATGCCTACAGGCTACGCTTATGGTGTTACTCCTGTTTTCATTCTCCGTTATTACCGCCATGAGCGCCGGTCCACATGATGATGCCCACTACCGCTTGGGGCTGCGCGCGGTGGAGGCCGGTGACGCCAGGAAGGCCGTCGACTTGTTTTCCCGAGCGATCACGGCCAATCCGAACGATCACCGCTTATACAATGACAGGGGAGTCGCGTACAAGAGAAGTGGCGACATAGACCGGGCCCTTTCGGATTACAATCGGTCGCTCGAGATAAAGCCCGACTACGCCAACGCGCTAAACAATCGAGGGGTAGCCTATCTGCAGCAAGGCGAGTACGACAAGGCCATCGTCGATTTCAACGAGGCCCTCAAATATGGAGGGATCGCGGCAAAGCTTTACACCAATCTTGGCATCGCGTACGCGACCAAAGGTGACCATGTGGAGGCGGTAAAGCAATTCCGCACTGCCTGTGCTTTCCGGCCCATCGACCCGCGTGCGTTCTTCTTCATGGGGAGGTCGCTGGAAGAGCTTGGTGACCTGCCCGGGGCTCTCAAAATGTACCGGTTGGCCTCAGGCATGATCAAGGACCAGCCGACCGAATCATTTATCGACAAGAAAATTGCTGCGCTCACTCAGAATGTGGGGACAGCTCCACAGGAACCTGCCGGAATCGTCGGCGCACAGCCCCCATCGAGCACAGCGGCAGCAAGCACGCCGGCTCAAAAATGGGGGGCGGAAAAGGCCCCGAGCAAGAAACGTGAAGTCGTTCTCCGACCTACCCGGCCTCAGCAGACTGCACCCGAGGTCCTGCCGCCGTCCCCTCCCGTACAATTCGACCCGACCGCTCTGGAGGCTGCAAACGGCCGAAGCCGGGCCCGTGCACGTCAGACCTTTTCTCCCGCGGCTGCCGAGATATTCCAACAGGGCCTGGATTTCATGGAGAGAAAAGATCCCCGGAAGGCCCTCATCCGTTTTGAGGACGTGCTGCAACTGGAAAAACGGAGGAAGAACGCCAAGGGAGCAGCCTGGTGCATGGTAGAGATCGGCCGCGCCGGACTGCGTATTGGCGACTTTGTCAGGGCTTCGTCGCACCTGGAAGGGGCGGCACCGATACTTCGCAAGGCGAACTGGACAGAAGAGACCATTCTCGCACTTCTGGAGCTGGCAGCCGTGCAGCGAGCCCTCAACAAACCGGACAAAGCGGCTGCGTTCATCGCCCAGGCCAGCCACGAAGCCACTGCGGCCGGCCCTCAGCAGGTCGCGCTCCTTACTCAGCCGACCGATTCCAAGAATGGGGAGCCCCCACAGGCGCGCACGGCTTCAGCTACGGCCACGCCGGTAAAGATCGAGACGGAAGTGGGAACGGCCCCCGTTCCGGCAAAGGTCCTGCCGACCATGCAGACTCCTCGCCCGGCGCCTGAATCGGCAAAAGGTTCTCAGGCTCGTCTTCCGGAAGTCGCCGGCAAAACCGAAAAGCGAGAAGGCGTCGAGCGGAAACCGACTATCTGGGGTAAGGCCGAGGATCGTGCAGAGAGCGCCAAACCGGCGGTCGTTGGGCCCAAAACAGACCCCGAAAAGCGCGTGGCAGCACGTCCGCTCCCGCCGGAAACAGCGGTGGCTCCTCAACCTCAAAAGGCTATTCAGGAGCCGAAGAAACCGTTGCCGGAAAGCCCGCTCAGAGGAGAGACCCTCCAGGCTAAAGGGACGGAGCGTCTGCAGGAGCAACTGCGCAAGGCTGCAACTCCTCAGGTGAAAGAGGCCCGGCGGTCGACAGAGCCGCAGCGAAACGCGGAAAACCGCCAGGCTAGAGGAAAGACTCAAGCCCCCGAGACGACGGCGGCACGGAGAAGTGAATCTGCTCCACAGGTTCCGCCGGCCAAGACTCTGGCTCAGGACCTGGCCGATCTCAAAAGGTATCGAGGCTCGGGGGACGAACTGAGCATGATCGTAGTCTTGGAGAGAATCGCTGCTGCGTTTTCCCAGAGCCGACAATACGCCAAAGCCCTTCTCAGCCTTGAGGCTTCGACCGCCTTCCGGGAGAAGCTGCGTCTCACCAAAGACATGGATCGGCTCCTCCAGGATCGCGGCAACCTTCGGGTCAAAATGGGCGATAAGGCCGGAGCGCTCGAAGATTTCACCCGCGGCGAGGTCCTCCTGAACCAGAAAGGGATGTCCGCAGCCGCAGCGGTGCTGGCAGACAAAGCTCGGACGCTCGCCGGCGAGCTCGGACTGGAACCCAACGCGGCCGTGAAGGCGCTCGAGGACCTCTGGAGCGCTCGGGCCGTGAAGGATCGCAAGAGAGAAGTCAACGCCTTGCTTGCGGTCGCTCGTCTCTATGACAGGGCCGAGAGACCCGCCGAGGCGCTGAACTACTATGAACGATGCTCTGCTGCCATTCTCGCGGACAAGGCGCGGTTGTTGGAGAAGATCGGCCGGAAGAAGCTTGCGAGCGAGTCGTACACTGCCGCGCTTCAGGCTTTCAAGAAACTGGACTACTCCGGCTACCTTGGCATGCTGAACAGTTCGGGGTCGGCGGAGGTCCGTGCAGGCGTGCCCCGGGGTGCTCGCTGAGTCTGGATCGACGGGCCTGCGTCAGCGAGAGGATGCATGCAGTCAGGAAGAGGTTTGTGAATGTTGCTGAAGATTCTCTCAAGCAATTGGGTCGCGATCCCGGTCTGGCTCATTGCCGGCGCCCTTTTGGTTGTCCTTTATCTCAAGGGACGGGCGCTCGAAGCAAAACTGGGGGCAGGCTTGCTCGTCTTGGCCCTGATTCTGATCATTTGGGGACGAAGAGGTCCGGACCCCGACGTCAAGGACTGACGATCTGGTAGGAATACGTGAACTTAAGCCCGTTGCACCCGTCAGAACAGACCCGGTGGGCATAGGCGTTGCAGGCCTGGTCCGCTTCAAATCCGATGTCAGGGGTTCTGTCCACCGGAATGACGAACGCGAAGTTCCCAACCGTATTGTCGCAGGAGCAACGGCACGTTATGTGACACTTGGTCCATATCTGCTCACTCCATGCGAAACTCGTCGGCACGAAGGCCAGAGCACAAACCAGCACGAAGGCAATTTTGTACTTTGCAAAGCCCATTGGTTCACCCTTCGACGCTGTCGCGGACATCACCCTGATGAAACCCGCCTGCGCTATCTCCGTTCGCAACTGAAAACCCGCCCCAGGCCGCCGGCGTCTGAAAGAGCCCCGGCCGGGCGTACCCCACGGGGCGCACGGGTAATTACTGTATCACAATTCCTTGCCGAACTGCAACAGCGATCCCCGGAGAGCCGGAAGTATTCCTATAAACAACTTGATTGGTAGTTCCTAACATGGTATAATATAATAGCTTATTGGAGGTTCCATATGACCAAGAACTTGCTCGGTTTTCTCGTGATCCTGGTTCTCTCGATGGCTCCGGTCTCGCCTGCTGCGGCAACCGGAGAAGAGATTCTGGGGCGCACCGGCCAGTACACCTTCTTCATCAAGCCCGTTCCCTGCGACAACACGACCTACTATCAGAAGATGGTACCCTGTGTCGCCACGGAGAAGGTTTTGGTCCCCCGTGTGGTGATACGGACTCTTCCGCTGCCCACGGTCGCAAGGCGACCCGCGGCCACGGTAATCACCGAAACCCCGGTCGGGTGTGCGCAAGGCGCTGATGACTGTGTGACCTGCTACCCGCAGCCGTCCTCACGGCCGGGATCCAAGGATCTTTGGGGCCCGAGACCGATACCGGTGCCGGTGGCGTACTACGAGTTCACGCCGAGAGAAATTACCCGTCGCGTGATGCTGCCGCAATGGTTTGCCGTCACGGAAGAGGTCAAACCGCCGAGAAAGATCAGGAAGGTCGGCATCGGCGGATAGCGATCCCGGGCGGGTTTGGTTCGCGTGGCGGTAACCAATCAGTTACCCGCGGCAACAGCTCAACACTGTTGCCCCAACGCCAAACCTGTGGCCTCACGTCGTCACCCCGGCGGGAACCGGGGCCCGGGAGATATTCAAAAACCTGGATTCCGGCCGCCGCAGGAATGATGGACAAGGAACTTCGCTCTCTTACGGGTTACGTTGTGCGCTCAAGTTCCCCAGCGTAACTCCATGGTTACGCGGAACGCTTTTCATACGTTGAATCTGCACGGAACGCATGCTACTCTTGGACGATTCCATCGGTCCCTACAGAATTCGGACGGGAGATCTCCATGAACATAAGCGACCTGGTAGATCGCTTCGCCGGTGACATGCCGGATCACCCTGCGATCGTTTTCGAGGACAGAACCATCGTTTACCGTGACCTTCAGCGTTCCATCAACAAGCTGGCCAATGCGCTGACCAAGTTTGGGATCAGAAAGGGCGATCGGGTTCTCACGCTGTTGGCCAACCGACCCGAATTCGTCGTCGGGTATTTCGCGACGATCAAGATCGGGGCCATAGTCGTCACCATCAACCCTATCTGCACCGCGTACGAATTGAGCCACTATCTGGCGGACAGTAGACCTTCCGCCGTCCTCTGCACCGGCGATCAGATCCCCAAGGTGGAATCGCTGCGCGATCGAGCGGAGTATTTGAAGACGATAGTCAGCACGGATTCGGCTCCGGGAGCGGTGACTTTTGCGGATGTGGAACAGGATTTCCCGGACACATTCACCTCGGTGGACTGCGATCCGGACGATCCCGCGGTGGTCATATTCACCGCAGGCCTCCTCGGCAAAGCCCTCGGAGCGACTCTGAGCCACAAGAACCTCGACAGCAACTCCAACATGCTGCGCGATACCTGCGGAAGAGGACCGGAAACGCATTCCCTGGCCCTGATCCCGCTGTTTCACGCCTTTGGCGCGGCCGTAAACCTTTTGAACACGGTCAAGGTCGGCGGTACCGTGTACCTGGTGGAGCGCGTCGATTTTCCGAAGCTGATCCCATGGCTACAGGAGGCCCGTGTCAGCTTCACGGGGATGGTCCCGATGGTCTTCTATGGACTGCTCTACCACCCCGCGTGCAAGACGCTCGACTTGAAGAGCCTGGATATCGCCATCAGTGGCGGAGCGCCGCTCTCGTACTCGATCTACGAGGGCTTCTGCGAACGATACGGGATCGATGTATACCACGGGTACGGACTCACCGAGGCTTCGCCGGTCGTATCCTGGAACAATCCTCGCGTCCCCAACAAGCCGAAGACAGTTGGCCCACCGATAGACGATGTGGTTGTGAACATCCACGATGAATCCGGGAACCCGCTTCCAACAGGCGTGACAGGAGAAGTGGTGGTCAAAGGGCCGAACGTCATGTTGGGCTACCTCGACAGGCCGAATGAAACGCGCACGGTGATCAGAAACGGATGGCTTTACACCGGCGACCTCGGGAACCTCGACGAAGACGGCTATCTGACACTGACCGGAATCAAGAAGGATCTCATTATTACGTCCGGTTTCAACGTCTACTGCCAGGAAGTGGAAGAGATTTTAATACGGCACTCCTTGGTGGCGGACGTTGCGCTCGTGGGTGTGGACGATTTGATGCGAGGCCAGGTGATTCATGCGCTGGTCGTGCCGGAGTCGGGAGCCAGGCCGGAAGAGCGAGAGATCATCCGTTTCTGTCGCGAGTTTCTCTCTCGATACAAATGCCCGCGAAAGGTAACTTTCGTGAACCAGATCGTGCGAGACGAACGAGGGAAACCAGCCAGGTGGGACTGATCCCGCGTGCACTGGCGCGCCGTAATCGCCCCGGTCGTCATCTCGGGGGACTGCATTTGTCCCGGTGAACGGTTACATCGTGCCGATCTGAGGAAATTATTCGGGTTGAAGGTCCCAGTGCATCCCCTGAAGCGGGCCTTCGACTCTCACCCGATTCCTGGGAAGGGTAGCAACGGAGGGAGGGGTTCCCAAGTGGGTATTCCCTGGCGAATTGCCCAGTTTTTCCAACCCGAACGTCCCAGCAGCGGTCCGGACTTTCGCAAGCGCGTCGAGTGGTTAATGTTGTTGAGGCTGGTGGTCACGAGCCTTCTGCTCGGAGTCACCATAGTCGTTCAGCTCCAGGTCACCCCCGATGTTGCGTCGCATGCCGTTTTTCCCCTTTACGTTCTGATCGGGACCACGTTTCTCCTCAGCATCTTCTACTCGATATATCTGATTCTCGTACCCGACCTGTGGGCACTCTCCGTTCTCCAGGTTATGGTGGACCTGGTGTATGGGACCATTCTCATTCACTTCACCGGTGGCGCGACGAGTGTCTTCACCCTGCTGTACATTTTCCCCATCATCACCTCGGGGATTTTGCACTTCCGGCGCTTGGCTCTGGTAACCGCTTCGGCCGCGTCGATTCTGTTCGGGCTTCTCATCGACCTCCACTTCTACGGTGTGCTGCCTCAGAGCGAGTGGCCGTGGGTCATTCCGTGGGGGGCCAACGCGCCGTTCTACATTGTGTGGATCCTGGTCGTTCACATCACGTCGTTCTTTCTCGTGGCGATCGTGTCCAGCTCTTTCGCCGAGCAGCTCCAGCGGGCACGGGCCAGTCTGAGCATGACGGAAAAGGACCTGGAGGAGCTTTCCGATCTCCACACCAGCATCGTTCACTCCATCCCCAGCGGTATTGTGACGTCCGACGCGGAGGACACGATCAGCTTCGTGAACGCGGCCGGCGCGGCAATCCTGCGCGCTCCTCCCGAGAGAATCATCGGAGCGCCGCTCGACCAGATCTTTCCCGTGGCACGAAACCTCGGAACGCGAAGCAATGGGGGCCAGGAAACATTCCTTACGGTGAGGCAAGCCGGGGGCGAGCAGCTATTCATTGAACTCCTGACGAGCGATCTTCACGGCAGCGGCGGCACTCAACTCGGCCGACTCGTGGTTTTCCAGGACGTCACGCGAATAAGGAAAATGGAGGAGCGGGCCAAGATCAGCGAACAACAGGCCGCCTTCGTCAGGATGGCAGCTGCCATGGCACACGAGATAAGGAACCCGCTGGCCTCACTACGAGGCGCTGCGGAAATGCTCTCTCAAGACGCCGCGGCAGCCGAGTTCGAACCGCGTCTGCTCGGGATCGTGATCCGGGAATCGGATCGATTGAATGCCCTCCTGTGTGACTTCCTGACGCTGGTGGGCACCCGTAAGACCAACAAGGTCAGACTGATGTTGAACGAACTCATCGAGGAAATCATCGAGCTTTTCTCGCGAGAGCAACATGTGGGGAAGACTATATCCTTGGAAACGTTGATTCATAAAGGAGTGGAGATCGAGGGAGAACCCTCGCGGTTGAAACAGGCGATGTGGAATCTCGTCATCAACGCGCGCGAGGCCATCGAGAACCACGGGGTGATCCGGGTGGTGCTGGAATCGCACGTCGATTCGCAGCAAGCGGTGTTGACGATCCAGGATTCGGGGCCAGGAATTCCCCCTGAATTGATGGATAGGATATTCCAGCCGTTTACCACCACCAAGGAAAAGGGAACCGGTCTCGGCCTGTCGATGGCCCTGGCAATCGTTGAGGAGCACGGGGGGACCATCGACGTCCGAAGTTCTCCCGGCGCGGGCTCCCTGTTTACGATACGTCTTCCGCTGGCGTGCGCGGACGTGGGCGAGGGTAAAGGAGAACATTAGAATGGCTGAGCGATTACTCGTGGTGGACGACGAGCCGAGCATGAGAGAGTTCCTCGAGATTATGCTCGCTCGGGAAAGCTACGAAGTCCGTACTGCGGCAACCGGGGAAGACGGTTTCAAACTGTTCCGAAAAGAGGAGTTCGACCTGGTGCTCACCGATGTCAAGATGCCGGGCATGAACGGGCTCGAACTGATCAAGGAAATTCATTCCATAGACTCGTCGATTCCGATCATCGCAATCACCGCCTACGCGTCGGCAGATGACGCGATACGGGCAGTGCGGGCCGGTGCGTACGATTATCTCTCCAAGCCTTTCCAGATAGATGAATTGCGCGTCATCATCCGCAATGCCCTGGAAGCGAGACGCCTCCGGAAGGAAAACACCGAGTTGAAGCGGACCTGCGGGAGAGACCACCGCTTCGGCGAAATTATCGGCAAATCTCCGCAAATGGAGGACATTTTCGACCTCATTTCCCGCGTTGCACCCTCCAAGGCGAGCGTCCTGATTCTGGGGGAGTCGGGAACCGGGAAGGAACTCGTGGCACGGGCCATTCATCGCCTGTCCCCTCGGGCTGCTCGACCGTTCATTACCATCAACTGCACCGCGATACCCGAAGGCCTCCTGGAATCTGAAATGTTCGGCCATCAGAAAGGATCGTTTACCGGCGCGCTGGGCAATAAACCCGGCTTGGTGGAAATTGCTCATACCGGAACGCTGTTCCTGGACGAGGTGGGGGACATCCCTCTTTCCGTGCAGGCTAAACTCCTGCGCTTCCTCCAGGAGCGGGAGTTCAGGCGCGTTGGCGGAACCAACGACAAGAAGATCGATGTGAGAGTAATCGCAGCAACCAACAAGAAGCTCGAAAAGGAGATGGAGAAGGGAAACTTTCGGGAGGATCTCTATTACCGGCTGAATGTGATCCGCATTCGTCTCCCGCCCCTGGCGGAGAGAGAGGAAGACATCCCGCTCCTGGTAGGGCATTTCCTGAAAAAGTTCGCCAAAGAACAGGGAAAAGATATTACCAAAGTTTCCTCTCTGGCAATGCGGGTTCTCTGCAACTACCAGTACCCGGGAAACGTCAGGGAACTGGAAAACATCGTCGAACGGTGTGTCACTCTCGAGGGGTCGGATCAACTCACCGCGGACAATCTTCCGCCGAAACTCCTCGAACGACCAGGCGCGGCTGGAGTGAATCCCCTTGGGGAAATGGACATTCCTCCCGACGGGATAGATCTGAACCGTACCATGGAAAACATCGAGAGAAGACTCATCAACCGGGCACTGGACATTACCGGGGGTAACAGGTCTCGGGCTGCCACGCTGCTCGGGATATCCTTCAGGTCGCTACGATATCGGCTTTTGAAACTGGGAATGGACAGCGAAGAAGGGGCCGATTAAGTGTCGGGCGGCCTCCCCCTGCAGAGAAGGAGCGTTCTGTGAGAGATTACGCAATCGTTTTGGCTGCAGACCTGCCGACCCCCGAGGATGTGCTCTCCCTGGTGAAGCGCGTTGGGGACGTCGTTGACGGGGTCAAAGTCGGTGAAGCCACGCTCCTTCAAGGCGGTGTGGCTGTCCTGCAGCGCGTTCGAGACCTGACCCACGAGAAACCGCTGCTCGTGGACTTGAAAATCGCGGACATCGGGTTTCTTGCCGACACGGGTTGGCACGGCACAAACGGCAAGATTATCAAGAGCCTTGAGGATTCCGGCGCGACCCACGTAACGGTGCACGGTTTTCCCGGGCCTCTCTCGGTCGCGGAAGCGGTCGCGAAGGCACGAGAATCGTCCATCGGGGTTCTCCTGCTCCCGCTAATGAGCCACGCAGGGGCGAAGCTGTTCTTTTCCCGACCGCTGGTGCGAGACGACGTGATCGATTCGGCCTTGAAGGGTGGTCTTGATGTCCGCTTCCCCGAGGCGGCATCGTGCAAAGACGTCACGGACGGGATCCTGCTCCTGGGCGAGGCTCTGGGTGTCGAGGGATACGTTGGACCTGCCACCAGGCCCGAAGAACTCCAGCGCTATCGGACTATAACAGACCGGCCGATATGGTGCCCGGGGTTCGGACGCCAGGATCGGCTCGGCAGAAGCCTGGGCGATCAGTTCCGTGAGTGGGCCATGATTGTGGGCCCTCGTTCCGCGGCCATAGTCGGTTCAACGATTTTCGGCGCGGCCGATCCAGTCGCGGCAGCGAGAGAGGTCGTTTCCCTGCGCGACTCGGCGACCGAGAACCATTGAAGCGGGTAATGGATGAGGCAGCTGACGGAATCGCATGCGTGAAACCGGAGCTTCGTATTCCATTTCATACATAGGGTCACGGATCTTAGGTTTCTTGGTGGGACAGGCATCTTGCCTGTCGCTTCTTAATGGACCGGCAAGATGCCGGCCCCACTGAACTTCCCGGGACCGGGACTCCGGGCAAGATACCGTATTTCCGAAACCGAGCACGTGCGCGACAGGGTGGCGCTACACACTCAGCACCGCAATCGTATGAGTCAAGCTCCTTGCTGCATACGACCGGCACGATTCCAGGGAGGGTCTTGCGATGACTGTCTTGTTGGAGGGAGAGCAGATCGTCTCATTAGCCCAAGGGCTCATTTCGGCCAAGAAACAGTGCGGCTCGTTTTCCATCGACCTCACGGTTCGTCGCATCGGGCTCGTGGCTGGCGGCGGAGCGCTCGATTTCGGCGGGAGCGAGTATCGCGTGGCCTCAATCTCCGCCGTCATACCGGAAAAGAGATCACAGGAAGAACCCTATGGTTGGTGGGATCTCAGCCCCGGCCCGTACGTCATGGGATTCAACGAATCGATCGCGCCAGAGGGCGCAGGCTTGATCCTCGTTTTTCCCCACAGCAGGCTTCTTGCCGCGGGTGGGTTCCATCCGGCCACAACCCTTGACGTTCTGAACCAGGAGGTTTGGGTTGTCCTTCAAGTAGGCTCCGGCGGTCTGGCCATTAAAGAGAATGCACGCGTGTCGCGGGCGGTTGTCCTGGCCGAAACGACCAGGACAATCCAGTAGGGGGCTGGCATGAACGTCGACGCCGAATTCTGGAAGACGATCCTGGATTATCTCTACGACGGGGTCTACGTCGTCAACCGTGACAGGACGATCACGTATTGGAACAGGGGGGCCGAACGGATCAGCGGACTGACCGGTGACGAAACCGTGGGGACCCAATGTTGGGAGAATGTTCGGGCCTACCTCGATGAGTTGGAGCGCAGCCGGTCAAGTTCAGTCCCGTCCCCCCGGACCGACTTCGGTGGAGACGGGCTGTATCACGAAGAACAGGTTGTCGTACGCCACAAGGAAGGACACCGCATTCCTGTTATGACTCGTATGGCGGTAATCAGGGATGTCGATGAGACGATCACCGGCGCTGTGGTGCTCTTCAGCGACAATCGCGCGATGACCGAGGCTCGCGTGAAGATAGGTCAGCTTGAGAAGATGGCGCTCCTGGACCCGCTCACTCAGCTCGGCAACCGGCAGTACGCCAGGGCGCAACTGCAACGAAGTCTCGATGAGCTGCGCCGGTATAGCTGGCCGTTCGGGGTCCTGATTGTCAGTCTGGCCGATTTCAGCAAACTCAGTGAGACCCATGGAGTTGAAGTGGGGGAACAGGCCCTCAAGACGGTTGCAAAGACCATCGGGGCAAACGTGCGGTCGTCCGATACGATCGCTCGGTGGGGTACCGATGAGCTGCTCGTGATCCTCTTGAACATGGCCGACAGCCATCTCCTCCCTGTGGCAACCAAGCTCTGCGGGCTCGTATCCGAATCGACCGTGACGATTGGGACTGAACTGCAGCCGCTCACGGTGTCCATCGCAGCGACCATGGGAGACCCGAGTGATACCGTGGCGTCTATTATTGAACGCGAGGAAAGGGTGATCGCCCACGCGAGGGCGGAAGGAGGCAATCGCGTCACCGTGGCCCTGAGTCCTCAGCCAAATTCAACCGAGCCGTCCGAAGAGTAGAGCGATTGCAGTAGCAATCGCGAGAATGCCTGTCGGATTCTCAGGTCCGGAAGACGCAGCACGCGCGATCACGGATTGGTCGGACAGGCGTCTCGCTTGTCCATGAAGGACCGGCAAGATGCCGGCCCCACCAGGAGCCTGTCATGTAACCTCAGGATCATGCTTGACCATGCTATTCCGGTGAAATCGGCAGTGTTGTCAGGACAAAGAGCGGTTCCTAGAAAGTCTGACAGACTAAGGGGTGGCCTGGTTGCCTTTTACCAAAATGCTGCAAATCGACCGGCATCGTAGCACGTTGTCGGGAAAACATTGCGGGCGCAACAGCCTCCAAGGCGCGGTTGTCTGCCAGAATTGTTAGTTTGCACGTGAGCCGGCGTCAACCCGTTGCCACAGTCCGCCGATACACTTCCAGGTCCTTGTTGGAAAATAGAACGAAGTAAACGCGCTCGATGGCGGGAAAGCGCTTGAGTTGTTCCAGAGCGGTCTTCACCGCGATTTCGGAGGCTAGGGCGATCGGGTACCCGTAGGCGCCGGTGCTGATCGAAGGAAACGCAATAGTCTTGAGCTTGTTCTCATGCGCCACCTCGAAGCACCGCCGGTAGCAGCTCTTCAACAGCTCCGGTTCCCGGGATGTCCCCCCGCGATAAATCGGACCTACAGTATGGATGACGTGACGGGCTTTCAGCAGATAACCGCCCGTGATCTTGGCGTCCCCGGTGTCGCACCCACCGAGTGTCCTGCATTCCTTGAGAAGGTCGGGGCCGGCTGTTCGGTGAATGGCTCCGTCGACCCCCCCGCCCCCAAGGAGGGAATTGTTCGCGGCATTGACGATGGCATCCACGTCCATTGTGGTGATGTCACCCTGAAGCAGCTCTATCTTTTCCTTCATAGCCCCCCTCCCTGAAGCCGTTGTGTGAACGCGACACGGAGCGCTCCAGCGAGCGCCGCCGCGTCACCTTTTTTTTGATGCAATGGATGTCGAGCAGGACCTACTGTTTGAAGTGAAAGTCTGACTCAAGAGCTAGAGGCTCTTCCGAGAGAACCGTCGATTCCAACCCCCCGAATAGGATGCTGAGCACCTCATCCATGTGGGTCACCGGCACGATTTCCATTCCTTTACGGACGCCTGACGGCACCTCACGAAGATCCTTTTCATTCTCAGCGGGTATGATGACTCGCGCGATGAGACCCCGTCTGGCCGCCAGCAATTTTTCCTTCAGCCCCCCGATGGGGAGGACGCGCCCGCGCAAGGTGATCTCGCCCGTCATGGCAACGTCGTTGGGGAACGGCTTCTTGGTAAGAGCGGAAACGAGGGCCGCGGTGATCGTGATGCCGGCCGATGGACCATCCTTCGGAGTGGCCCCTTCCGGCACGTGAATGTGCAGGTCGATCTTGTTGTAGAAGTCTGCCTTCAGGCCAAGCGCCCAGGCTCGGGAACGCACGTAACTCATGGCCGCTTGCGCGGATTCCTGCATGACCTCGCCGAGCTTTCCGGTCACGATCAGCTTGCCGGAGCCGGGCATCAGGGCCACCTCCACAATGAGAAGCTCGCCGCCTGCTTCGGTCCATGCGAGCCCCGTGCCGATTCCGATATTCTCCTTCTCTTCCTTGACGCCGTATCTGAACTTCGGAACACCGAGGAATCTGCCGACTTGTTTCGGTTCCAGCTCCGTAAAGAGTTCAGTCTCTCCGCTGACGACTTTCGTGGCGACCTTGCGGCAAACTTTCGCAATTTGCCGCTCCAGATTTCGCACCCCGGCTTCTCGGGTATAATTCCGGACGATACGCAGCAAGGCCCTGCGCGCGAAACCAATCTGCTCCTCGGTCAAGCCGTTTGCCTGCCGCTGCTTCGGGACCAGAAACTGCTCGGCAATGTGCAGCTTTTCAACCTCGGTATATCCGGCCAAGCGTATGATCTCCATACGGTCCTGTAGTGGGGCCGGGATGCCGTGCAGGGTGTTGGCCGTGGTGATGAACAGGATCTGGGACAGGTCGTAGTCCACATCAAGATAGTGGTCGTTAAAAGCGTGGTTCTGCTCCGGATCGAGCACCTCCAGCAGGGCCGCAGATGGATCGCCCCGGAAATCCATGCTCATCTTATCCACTTCGTCCAGAAGCATCACCGGATTGATGGTTTCGACTTTCTTCATGCTCTGGATGATCTTACCCGGCAGGGCTCCGATGTACGTCCGCCGGTGGCCTCTGATCTCGGCTTCGTCTCGCACGCCGCCGAGGCTGATACGGACAAACTCCCGTCCCGTTGCCCGCGCGACCGACTTGGCCAGTGAAGTCTTCCCCACGCCGGGTGGACCCACGAGGCAAAGAATCGGACCCTTCGTCTGTTGGACCAGCATCTGCACCGCCAGATACTCGACGATGCGTTGCTTGACCTCCTTCAGCCCGTAGTGGTCCTCATCCAGAATGCGCTGAGCGTCCTGAATCGTAAGCTCCGATTCCGCCGTCTTGGTCCAGGGGAGCATGAGAAACCAGTCGACGTAGTTTCGTACCACCGTAGCTTCCGCGGACATGGGAGACATGAATCTCAGCTTCCGGATCTCCTTGCGGACCTTTGCGTCCGCATCCGCAGGGAGGTTCTTCTTGGCCACCTGCTCTTCGAGGTCCGCCAACTCCGCCTTGAAATCGTCCTTCTCCCCCATCTCCTTCTGGATGGCACGCATCTGCTCGTTAAGGTAGTATTCCTTCTGGCTCTTCTCCATCTGTTTCTTGACGCGGTCCCGGATCTTCTTCTCGATCTCCGCGATCTCGATCTCGCTCTGCATCAATTCCAGCAGTTTTTCGATGCGTTCCTTCAGTGACGTCCGTTCCAGCAGCTCCTGCTTGTCCTCCATCTTGAGGTTGAGCTGTCCGGCGATGGTGTCTGCCAGCCGAGCCGGCTCGTTCATTGCGCGAACCGCGGTCACGAACTCCTGAGGCACCTTCTTGTTGTACGCCAGGTAATTTTCGAATACCGTTTTCAAGCCCCGAACCAGGGCTTGAACCTCTACCTCTCGTCCTCTGAATTCATCTCTGAGCAGAGCGACCTCTACCTTGAAAAAGCGCTCGTTGTCCACAAAGCGCTGGATCGCGCCGCGGCGCTTGCCTTCGACGAACACCTTGATGGTGCTGTCAGGCAGCTTCAACATCTGGATGATCTGGCCGATCGTTCCGACCTGAAAAATGTCTTCCTGCTGCGGGTTAGTTTGCTGCGCGGTCTTCTGCGCCGCGAGAAAGATCATTTTGTCCGTCTGCATGGCAGTCTCAAGCGCTTTGATGGACCGCTCTCTCCCGACAAATAGAGGGACAACCATGTGTGGGAATACAACGATGTCCCGGAGAGGAAGCAGAGGCAAAGCGGCAACACTAGTGTTAGAAGTTTCTTCCTTCTTTCCGAAAAACATCTCTCATTCCTCGCGATGACTCTTGGGGAGGGGCTCCCGGTCCGCCCCTCGGAGCCACGGATCGGAAGCCCTACAGGGGGTTTCCTGGGTTTCAGCGGCCCGGTTGTAGGCAATTGCCGCTGTTATCGCTCAGGCGACGTCGGCAGAACTCATGAGGCCGATTCAGCCTCTTTCTCAAATACGAGGATACAGTCGTCATGGGCACGAATTACTTCCTCATTGACGATAACCTCTTGGAGGTTCTTGTAATCCGGCAATTCGTACATCACATCGAGCATGGTCGCTTCCAGTATCGAGCGCAGGCCCCGAGCGCCGGTCTTGCGATGCAACGCCTCGGTGGCAATGGCCTTGAGGGCTTCCTCGGTAAATCTGAGCTTCACGTGCTCGAAGCTGAACAGCTTCTTGTACTGCTTCACCAAAGCATTCTTCGGCTCCAGAAGGATACGGACCAGCGCCTCCTCGTCCAATTCGTGGAGGTTCGCGATCACCGGGAGTCGTCCCACAAACTCGGGAATGAGGCCGTAATGAATCAGATCTTCCGGCTGGACCATCTCGAGGATGTTCTCGCTCCCCTCGCTCGCGGGTCCGCCGATTTGTGCATTGAACCCCATCGACTTCATGTTCATCCGCTGATGAACGATCTTGTCAAGACCCACAAAGGCTCCACCGCACACGAACAGAATATTGGTAGTATCCACCTGAAGGAATTCTTGCTGCGGGTGTTTGCGCCCACCTTTCGGAGGCACATTGGCCAAAGTCCCCTCGACGATCTTGAGGAGTGCCTGCTGGACGCCTTCGCCGGAAACGTCTCGGGTGATACTCGGATTTTCCGTCTTGCGGGATATCTTGTCGATCTCGTCGATATAGACGATACCCCGGCATGCACGAGAGATGTCGTAGTCTGCATTCTGCAGGAGCATCAGGATGATGTTTTCGACGTCCTCCCCGACGTACCCTGCCTCGGTCAGCGTGGTTGCGTCGGCAATGGCGAAGGGCACGTTGAGTATCCGGGCGAGCGTCTGAGCCAGGAGGGTCTTACCAGAGCCGGTCGGGCCGATGAGCAGAATATTGCTCTTCTGCAGCTCCACGCCGTCCAGATCCGGCTTGGATTCGATCCGCTTGTAGTGGTTGTGCACCGCTACGGAGAGGATCTTCTTGGCCTTTTCCTGGCCGATCACGTACTCGTCCAGATTCTTCTTCAGTTCCGACGGCGTCGGCACCTTAGAACGTGCTCGTCCCAGTTCCTCTTTCTCGTACTCCTCGGCAATAATCTCATTGCACAGCTCGATGCACTCGTCGCAGATATAGACCGTGGGTCCTGCTATGAGCTTTCGAACCTCATCCTGACTTTTCCCGCAAAAAGAACAGTACAAGGATGAAAAATTACCTTTTCTGCCCGCCATGAATTCCTCCTTGAGCCTCGGTCCTCGCAGGCAGACCGCCTAGTCCTGATTGCCCGCCGGGGTCCGCACCGATCGGCGGTGGGTTCAAGTTCTCTTGGGGCCAGGGGTCTGCTCCCGCTGGGAGATCACCCTGTCCACGATTCCGTAATTCGCGGCTTCTTCACCGCCCATAAAGTAATCTCTATCAGTATCGCTTTCAATTCTTTCCAACGGTTGTCCGGTATGATGAGCAAGAATCCTGTTCAGTTCGGATTTCATGCGCAGGATCTCTCTCGCATGAATCTCGATGTCGGTGGCCTGACCCTGGAAACCGCCCATCGGCTGATGTATCAGGATACGGGCATGTGGGAGGGTGAAGCGCTTCCCGTGCGTTCCCGCGGCAAGCAGGAGAGCGCCCATGCTAGCGGCCTGACCGATGCAGATCGTCTGCACGTCAGGTTTAATATACTGCATGGTATCGTAGATGGCCAGACCCGAGGTCACGATTCCGCCGGGAGAGTTCACGTAGAAGTTGATATCTTTTTCCGGGTCTTCGCTCTCCAGGAACAGAAACTGAGCGATGATCAGGTTCGCCACCATGTCATCCACCGCGGTTCCCAGGAAGATGATGCGTTCCTTGAGGAGCCGTGAATAGATGTCGTATGATCTTTCACCGCGACTGGTTTGTTCGACGACTATCGGTACAAGCATGGGCTGTTACTCTTTCGCAGGTTCAGGTTCCGCCTCGCCGGCCGTTTCCGGCGTTTCGGGTTTTTCCGATTTCTTCGGAGGTTCTTCTTCGGTGATCCGTGCGCTCTCCACTATCAGTTTGAGCACCTTCTCGTCAAGGAGACCGGCCCGCACCTCCCCGATCCGGTTGTCGCGTTCGAGCTGATCCTTGAGATAATCCGCTGACATATTCAGCTCGTCCGCCTTCTTCGCAATCGCGGCCTGGACGTCGTCGTCGGTGACCTCGATCTTCTCCTGGTCGCTTATGGCAGATAGAATCAGACTCCTTTGCACGGAGCGAGTCGCCGCCGGCCGGACATGATCCCGATACTCAGGCGTGTTGATCGGAAAACGCTTCGGATCGAGTCCCTGGGCGGCCAAGCCCCTCAGGGACTCTTGCAGCACGTAATCGACCTGGCCTTCCACCATCGATTCCGGAACATCGAAGGTATTGCGTTCCAGCAGTTGCTCGATGATCTGTGCGTCCATCTCCTTGTCGGACTGGCTGTCCAGCATCTTCCTCAGGTCTTGCCCGATCTCCTCTTTCAGCGCGTCCAGGGTATCAAACTGGCCGAGATCCTTGGCGAAGTCATCATCGAGGTCCGGCAGGAGCATCTCTTTGGCCTCTTTCACCGTCACCTCGAACTCGGCCTTCTTGCCGGCTATTTGCTTCCGCGGGAAGTTCTCCGGCAGATCGAGGGATATGGCCTTGGTCTCGTCAATTCCCATCCCTTCGAGATGTGTATCGAAGTCGGGGAGGTAGAAGTTCCGGCCCACCTCCAGGTGGTAGTCGGTCACTGTGAGAGCTGGATACGCGCTCCCGTCCACTTCGGCTTTGATGTCCACCACCAGATGATGACCGGCCGCGACCTTCGTCCCTTCGGGCAACGGAGCCAGCCTCGCGTGGCGCTCACGCAGGTGATTGAGTTGCTCCTCGATCTGGGCGTCCGTAACGTTGCGGATATATTTCTTCAGCTCCATCTCCTTGTAGCCTTGAATCTCAAGGGGAGGGAGCACTTCAATTTCCGCGATAAACTTGAACGGCTTGCCTTCTTCGACCCCGTCAGAATCGATGTTGACCACCGAGACCGGTTTGATCTTCTGCTCTTCCAGACCCGGGGACATGGTCTCCTCGATGATTTGGCGTGCGGAATCGGCCTGGACTTGGCTCTTGAAATGGATCCGCAGGATCTCCATCGGGACTTTCCCACGGCGGAATCCTTTGATCTGGACCGTCTTCTTCAAATCCTTGTACTGAGCGTCCATCACTTCCAGAACTCGTTCCTGAGGAATCTCGAAGGAGACCTTCTTCTTGATGTCGCTCACATTCTCAACCTGTATGTTCGTCATGGTTCCTCTTTCACGAAAAGGCCGTCTGATAGGTCATGCAGCCCCGCAAGACCCTCGGCCCGAAAATGCAACAGTCGGCCGCACACTCCCCTGTTGTATACATCCGTTTGTCAACGGAAAAGTTGCCGTTAAAAGTCCCGAAGGACCACCCCGCACTCCCGACATCGTTTCCAGCGACTCCGGAGGCCGGACCCCGAAAACGCGCCGGGCCGCCGCCCGCCTGTTGTCCCGGAAACGTCCGTTTCCTCACTTTGCATTATACGGCAAAGGGGTTCGAAAGGGAAGGGCATGGGAGTTCGCTGCGAAACCCGATCCCCATTTTTCTTGAACCTCATTAGTGGATCTGGTACACAGGTTTCCCGGTTACAACCCTGGCAAAACACTGCCGGGCCAGGCCCGTTCCGTGTGCACGCGGCAGGAGGCCGCCATCGGTGTGACCATTCACGTACGCGGGGGACCTCACGCTTGAGCAAGACCATGAACTTGAGGAGTTCCTCCTCCGTCATTCCGGCGGAGTCCGGAATCCAGGTTTTTCAGCACTTGCTGGACCCCGGCCTTCGCCGGAATGACGGAGGAGGGTGAACCGGCATATCTTTGAGGCAGCAGCGTGGAACCGTTGGCCCGGATAACTGAATGCCTACCCACCGGCACTCTTTCTTTTCGGGCCGCAGCGGTGTACAAGTATGCGTCTGATACCGTTGTGATCGCAAGCGAGGATTCCCCTTGAAAGATAGCGACGTGACTGGCCGACCGGTCCTCAGTATTGTGATTCCGCTCTACAACGAAGCAGACAACGTCGAGACGCTCGTTCGGCGCTTGGAAGGAGTCATGGGCCGGCTTGGCTGCCACTGGGAGTTCGTTTTCGCGCTGGACCCGAGCCCGGACGGCACCCGCGAGAAGATACTCGAATTGCTCCGGGCTGGCCATCCGGTAAGATTGATCACCTTTTCCCGAAGAATCGGCAAACCGCTCTCGCTCCTCGCGGGGTTAGAGCATTGTCGCGGGGATGCCTGCGTCATCATCGACGCCGACCTCCAGGACCCGCCTGAACTGATCGAGGAGATGTACCGGAAGTGGCAGGACGGATATGAAGTCGTCATCCCGCAGAGAGTCTCCCGGAAAGGGGAGAATTATCTGTATCTCAAAGCGGCCGAAACATTCTACTGGCTGCTGGACAAGATTGCGGAAGTCAGAGTACCGAGAAACACGGGAGATTTCAGGCTGCTGGACGCGCGTGTCGTCCGGGAAGTCTGCCGATTTCGGGAGCGTCACGGGTTTCTCAGGGGCATCACTGCGGCCGCGGGATTTCGCACCACGGTCATCCCCTATCACCGGGACGCCCGACTGACCGGCAAGACTCAGATACCGCTGTCCGGTGCAATCAACATCGCACTCGACGGGCTGGTACCGTTTTCACGAGTGCCGGTGAGGACGATCTTCGTTCTGGGAGCGGCTCTCATGGCCCTGGCCGCAGGCACTTCACTGGCGTGGATCGCTCTGGGGCTGATAACCGGCTTTTCGTCTTCATGGCCGTTCATGGCCTTAGCAATTCTTATGCTCCTCCTATCCGGGATCGTGCTGTCTGGTATGGGGATCCTCGGCGAATACCTCGTCAGGGCGTACGAGGACTCCCGCGATCGGCCGCTCTACATCGTGGACGCAATCGAGGAGGCTGATACCCTTCCCCGGAGGATTGTCAACGCGGAACTCGCCTCGCCCGCCGTTGGCCGCGAACCATCGATCCACGGTCAGGCCGCCGATTCGGCGAAAGGAACGCCAGGCCGATGAAAGCTCTGATCACCGGAGGCGCGGGCTTTATCGGGAGCCATATTGTGGACGAGTTGGTCCGCCGCGGTTGCCGGGTGATCGTGTACGACAACTTCTCCACCGGTCACCGGCTGCACCTGGAACCGGCTTTGCGCTCGGGCCTCGTCACCGTGGTGGAAGGAGACATCCTCGATCTTCCGGAACTGACCGCTGCAATGGAGGGGGTCTCGACTGTTTTCCACCTCGCGGCCAATGCGGACGTGCGCGGCGGCATGGCCGACACGCGGAGCGACCTGGAGCAGAACACCGTGGGGACTCACCGGGTTCTGGAAGCCATGCGGAGCGTCCGCGCGGACACCATCGTCTTCACCAGTTCGGCCACGGTCTACGGCGAACCGAGTGTCTTCCCGACGCCGGAAGACTATGCACCCCTCCAGACATCGCTCTACGGAGCGTCGAAACTGGCCGCGGAGGCCATGATCCAGGCGTACGGCGAGTACTTCGAGATACGCAGCTACACTTTCCGGTTCGTCTCCTGGATTGGGGAACGCTACTCCCACGGCGTGGTCTTTGACTTCGTGAAGAAGCTCCTCGGCAACCCCGAGGAACTGGAAATCCTGGGCGATGGGAACCAGCGCAAATCGTACCTGCACGTGGCCGACGGGATACGGGGTATTTTCGCAGCCGTGGACACGATCCAGGACCGCAAAAGCGTCCTGAACCTCGGCCACGTCGAATTCATGACCGTGAAGGATCTGGCTCGGATCGTCACCGAGGAAATGGGCCTCAGCAACGTTGCCTTCCGTTACACCGGAGGCGTGCGCGGCTGGCTTGGCGACAGCCCGTTCGTGCTCCTTGACACCTCCAGGATTCAGGCCACCGGGTTCTCCCCGCAGGTGAGCATCGAAGAGGGCATTCGGCGGACGACCCGCTACCTGCTCGCCAACCGCTGGCTGCTGGAGGCCCGGCCGACAGGCAAGCACCTGACCCGGCAAGGAAAAGCATGCCTTGCCCGAGAACCCCAGTAATTTCTGCGTAAAATCCTCGTAGCTTGGTCGCAAGTTGAGAATCATCGACCGGTACATAATGCTCGAGTTCTTGAAGGTCTTCTGCATCTGCGTGATGGGGTTCGTCCTCGTGTTACTGCTCGTGGAGATGACGGAGCGAATCAAGGAGTACTTCCAGTACAACCCACCGGGATGGCTTATGCTGGAGTACTTTCTCGTAAAAATACCGGGCTGGATGTTCTACGCCATTCCCTTGAGTATTCTCCTGGGCAGCATGTTGTCGCTCCTGACGATGGCTCGGCATTCGGAAATCATCGCCATGCAGGCCAACGGCATAGATGCAATGAGCGTCGCGAGGCCGGCGCTCATCATCGGAGTGGCTGCGAGCCTGCTCATGATGCTGGCCAATGAAACGGTCATTCCCTGGTCGAACCGATACAGCAAGACCGTTCTGGACAGAATCGCCGGCAAGGCGGATACGACTCTGTTCAAGCAGGACGGGATATGGATGCGATCCCCGGACTCCATCATTCACATCCGAAAATACGACAAGGCAAAACAGACTTTACACGGGGTCGCCATCATTTTCTGGGATGCGGACTACCTGTTCTCGTCTCGGATCTTCGCGGATAAGGGTGTATGGCACAAGAACGGATGGAGGCTCTACGGGGTCAACAAGACCGTCAGAACCGCGGATAACCGTTTCAGCGTGGAGATTCAGCCCGTGCTGGAAGGAGTGCTGAATAAGCCCCCGACAGACTTCGAGAAAGTCGAGAAGCCCGTCTCGGAAATGAATCTGGTGCAGCTCGGGGATTACATCGAGAAGATCGAGCAGGAAGGGCAATCACCAACCCGCTACCTCGTGGACTGGCACGACAAGATCGCGTTTCCCTTCGCATGTTTGATCATGTCGGCCTTGAGCGTCCCTTTCGCGATCAAGATACGGCCCAGAGGGGGAGGCGTGGCAATCGGGCTCGCGATATCTCTTGTCGTGGCCTTTTCCTATTGGATCGTCCATGCTCTGTTCGTCGCCCTGGGGCACGGAGGTTACCTGCCCCCAACGGCCGCTGCATGGGCCACAAACGTGATATTCGGGCTCTCCTCCGCCATGATGCTCCTGCATGTAGACACGTAGTCCTTCCTGGCGCTAATACGGGCTCCCATCGAGGCTGTTCTCTTGGCTGTACAGTGGGGCCGGCATCTTGCCGGTCCTTGAGGAAATCACAGGCAAGATGCCTGTCCCACCAATAGAGCCAGCCTCTGAAGGGTACGGTGGGCGAAGCGAACCGAACCGGTGGAGGAATTCGCTGCGGGCAACTCAGCCAGAAAAACAATGAGCGGTGCGGTTCGCACGCGGCTGCCGTGCTCACCGGCACCCTACGGGGGCTGTACGCAACCTAAATTCGGTCTACTGAGTGCTGTTGATGGAGGGGAGCGTTGCCGAGGAATGGCCGGCAAGATGCCGGCCCCACTGAAGAACAAAGGATAGAAACCAAGATTACAGAGGTGAAAGAGAAAACTCAGGCTTGGCCTAGTGTCAACTCCAAAACGCTGTTGGGGGGATCACTTGAGCCTTTTGAACTGGACGAACAAACCGGGATCTGGGGTCCCTTCGTACACTTCGATCGTAGTGAATTGGTCCGGATTGTCGAATCTCAGGTACAGGACCTCCTCCTCGACCGCACCTTTTCGCTGATGGCGCAGCTCACGACCCGCAAGCTTCCAAGTACCTTCCTCGACGCTTTCACCGGAACCGATCCGGGAAATCCGCCGAAATGTGCCGTCCTTGCCGTACTCCATGAGGAGGCAAAATGCATTGGGGCCTTTGCTGACAAAGGACTTCCCTTTGTACCCTGCCCGGTAGGGTTGCGCGGGCTCCTTGGTCTGGGTGACCTCCCAGAGACCGATCAACCGCTCCGAGTCCTGAACCGGAGGGGCAGGCCCGCCTCCCTTCTCGTGCTGAGCGTATGCCGGGCCGAGCAGAAGACCTAGCCACAGGCTTACTGCAATAATTAGGACGTTCCACCGGGTATTCACGGCATGCTCCTCTCTGGTTGCCTCTCATCTCCGGATCGGCGGGGGACAAAACTTTGAAAATAGCTTCCAAGGCCGGTCTTGGACGATCGACACCCTAGCACACCCGCCGCGCGCGTGCAACGGTACGTTTTCTCTTGACATCATGGGAAGTCGGCGGGCATGAAACTTGAATGACCGATTTCAAACGCGTCGCCGGCAGAGTGTGGTTTTGGGCCAACCATGAAGCCCTGGTGGGATTGGTGCTTCTAGCCGTCGGATTGTACATCGGGAGAGACGGCTATCTGAAGCTGCGGGAGCTGTGGGGGCTGTTCTCGGGGCTGTTCCCCCTACAACTGCAGGAAGATGTCGGGGAGCGAGTGCTCAACTCCCTGCCGGTCATCTCCACGATATTCGTGAGTACCGTCAGCTCCATCGCCGCGGTCTTGATGGGTGTCGCGTGGACTGTGACCGGTTTCTTCGAGTTTGTACAACGCCGCGGGAATTCCACCGAGACCGCGACGTTGAAGGATCCGGTGCTGGTGGCCGAGATCGTCCGGACCGGCAAGAATCAGTACTGGAAGAGAGCCTCTTGGCCGATCCAGATCATGGGGAGACTCTGGGCGAGGGCTCGTTTCATCAGCCCGGTGTCGTTTCAGATCTTCGGGGACCTGTGGCGATCCTCCTGGCGAGTCGTGTTCATAGGTATTCTGATCTTCGGAGTCCACTCTGGCCTGCACTTCCTTCCCGCTCTGCTCGAGCGCGCCCTGAAAATTCAGGTGGTACTGCCCATCCCTCCGGCAAAGCCGCTGTATTTCCTCCTCGGATTCGTGCTCCTGGTGTACGCATTGACAGCACTGAGCCTCATGCCTTTCAGAAGAGGGGTCCTGGAACGCAGCACCGACTTGCTCGCGGTCAAAGGCCGGGGAGATCCCCACGCATTCTTTGCTCTCCTGGAGGAGGGGTTCAAACTCCTCAGTGCCAAGGGAGTCACAGCGGGGAGGCCCTTCCGACTGGAGTCCGAGCAAGATCCTCAAATCAGAGCGACGCTTGTGGAGACTTCTCCGGAACCGCTGCGATCGGTTGCCAGGCCGGCCGCGTATTTTTGTCTCCCGCTGGTCTTTCTCTTGATGACGATGGGTTTCAGCAGGCTGGTGCACTTTCAGCGCCCTGCCCCTTCGATGCCGTATCAGGAATTCCTGACCAAGAACCTCTTGAGTTATTCATTCGAAGCGGCCTTTGCGATCGGTCTCATCCTCGTCGGCGTTCACTTCTCGAGCCAAGCCCGCAAGCTGTTTAGGATCCGTGTACACAGGAGCGGCATCGTTTTGGCCCACGTGACCGCTGACGTCGCGGCTCCAGAGGTGGTTGAACCGGAGGCGGCCAATCCAGCATTGATGACCGAGCCCGAGGTAATACCGTGGAAGAACGCGGAAGGAGCGGACGACCGGTTTGCCGAATGGGTCCGGGCACCCCATGGGAACAACTCCTTCCGGGTAATCGTCTACTGGGCCGAAGCGATCTCTGAAGGCGCCACCGCCGAGGGACCCCGGTTTCTCATCAGTCTTCGGAAATCGATTCCGCTGGACGCGGCCATGGCGCACATCGTCAAGTTACCGTTCAACGTAGCTTTTGACGCCGATGCGCCCAATGTTGCCCGAAGAACGGACGCTGAAGGCCGGCCCGAACCCTCTGTGGACTGATACCGATTTGGTTTCGAAGAAGAAATCTGGGAGTTTCTTGAGGAGGGGTTGGGAGGAACCTCTTTGCTCAAAGATGTTCCTCTCAACGCTACTCTTTGGCTCGCGACTTGGTATGAGACGTTCCGCGCGCTACTCCAGCCCGATCGCCAAACCACAAAGAATCAGAGTTCAAGCCAGGAATGAGAATAGAGAGACTGGCCAAGCAACAGCCTGGTCGTCTTCACGTAATCGACCTGTCGTTTATCCAATCCGCTCGTGTCGACTTCCTCGCCGTCGAAGACGCGACCGACCAGGTCCTCGAGGTCCATGGCCTGATCGTGCGCGATCCGGACGATCTCTTCGTCAAAGCCGTCAAGAATCGCCGACGTGATACCGCATTTCTTAAGAACGATGAGGTACACCTGGTTGAGGATGTCCCGCAGCTCATCGGGCGAGCCGTTGGAAACGTTGGAGAGACCGCAGGTGGACTGGGAACCGGGCGCCAGTTCCGGCAACCACTGCATGAAGGTCGTGCAGCCCTGAAGTTCCTGTTGCTGCGAAGAGACCGGCACTACGATGGGATCGAACCAGATCCTGGTCAGGTCGATGTCCAGTTCGGCGGCTTTGGTCATCATGCTGTCCAACAACACCGACCGCTCGTTCTCATCGCGGGGAATCCCGTCCGGACCCCACATCAAGCCGACCATGTTGCAGTTGTACTTCTGGACCAGCGGCATCTGGAGATCCATGCGGTCAGGTTTCGCCATGATGGAATTGATGACCGCGGGGCCCTTCTTCGGGACGTACACCTGCAAGCCGGCTTCTATGGCGTCGTTGTTGGTGGTGTCCAGGAACAGAGGCAAGTCCGTCACTTCCTGAACCACTTTGACGAGCCACTGCATCATTTCCTGGCCGCCCTTCCTGGCCGGGCCCACATTGAGGTCGAGGAGATCCGCGCCTCTCTCGGTGAGCTTCTCAGCCCACTCCTGGATCGGCTTGGGGTCCTTCTCCCTCATGGCAGTGCCCGTATACTTCGACATGATATTGATGTTCTCAGCCACCACCTTTATCATTGAAAGCTACCTCCTGATTTGGCTCCCGTTCCTGCGCGGAACGCTCTCTATAATGGTTAGCACAGCGACGGACAAGTAGAAAGAAGAATTTACAGGTGCCCGTCGAGGTGCCCCGAAAAGGAGAACTTCGGGGAAGAGACGCTCTCTTCCCCGAAGACCGTTAACGTCGAAACACTCGAATTTCAGTTATGCCACGTAGTTCTGACGAAGATAGGCGGGTATATGAGCTCCCTCTCTGGGGCCGATGGCAACTTCCCAGCCCGAAAGCTCTTCTTCCAAATCGCCGCTAATAATAGCCGCAGCTCCCGGTATGACCAGCTTTCTCGTCTTGGTCTTCTCTTCGATTCCGGATTTCTTGACAAAGGGAGCGATCAAGTCCGCCACGAACTTGCCGGCTGCCCATGCGGTCAAAACCGACAGTCCATCTGTGTTCAGAACCAGCAGCCACGACGGCACACGGCTGGCCTCCACTTCGCCGGAAACGATGAAGTAGGTCAACGAGAAGTTGCTGGTGATCAGCACCGGAGAACTCTCGGTCGGATTGCCGATCGGGTATATTCCCTGCTCCGTGGTCATGGGCCGCTGAGGATCCGTGAAGATGTTCAACCGCTGCAGCAACAGCGGGAAGACCAGTTCGCCACGGAGGTCGCTCAGGATCGCGATGCCGCCGTACTTCGAGATGAACGTCCCTGCCACCAACGCTTCGTCTGTCGGAGTATCCGCCATCTCACACGGGAAGATGATGGTCGGAAAGCCCAACGGCCGGTACAGGTTTTCCAGCGCGAGGCGGCGGATCATCACGTTGTCTCGGAGCAGAGGTGCAAGCTCACGCGAGCCGGTGTCGAGGACGATGTCCTTGAAACCTTGTTCCACCAGTTTCGAACTCAGACGGGCGACATCTCCGACTTTGTCGGCCTTCACCGTGATCGGGCAGTCGAACTCTTTGGCCAGTGCGGCCATGGCGTCGAGATTCGCCGCGGTCGCCGCGTAGAGAAGAGGCTTCGCCTTTCCCACCTGACCCAGTGCCGCCTTCATAGCGTCCAGGTTGTCACTCATGAGGATCACGGCCGCGCCGGCATCAGACGCCTTCTTCGCGATCTTGGCGAACCGGGCAGGGTCTCCGCTGTCTTTTACTGCGATCAACTCCGGCTTCAGGGTAAGACCGACTCGTTCGTATCGCAGCTCTTTGAAGGCCTTCAGCTTGCCGTCCACGGCCTTGTCGGCTTCCGACGTGGCTATGAGGCATCCGAGGGCAGTCGGGTTGTTGAAAGTCTTCTCGTGCCGGAAGAGAACCGTTTCTCCACCCGCCTTCACTGCTGCGTCCCCCACGCCGATCTGCACGGTGCGTATGGGTGGCGCGGACGCGGAGGCGAGTTTCTCTTTCGCGTCATCGCTCACGTACGGACACAAATCCAGCTCGGCCTTGCCCGCAGCCAGATTCATGGCAAAGGCGAGGCAGGTGGGAACCCCACATTCCCCGCAGTTCTTTTTGGGCATTAGCTTGAATATCTGTATTCCGGAAAGCGCCATGGATTATAACCTCCCCCCTCGAGGTACGACCCCAAGGAGTAAAAAGTTGAGTTCTGTCAAAGATAAGGTTGAGGGGGCTCCGGGGAGAGAAAGAGCCCCCATTGGACCTTAGTCATGCCGCGGCCGAACCTGTCGGCCCCGCCTTACCCAACGATGGAAGGCATGCTTACCGCGGGATGCTCCTTCTCCTGGAGGAACGGATAGATCTCGTCTTCGGTCACGCCGACGCTCTCGTCAGCGATCCGATCCGCGAGGTTCGCTACCCCTCGCTCCTCGCCACGAGCGTTGATCTTATCCCGCAGCATCTCCTTGAGGGCTTTGGGCATCCATACCAAGCGCAGAACACCACCTTCCGCGGAGACGAACTTCTTGGATCCGACGAACAGCTTGCTGTGGCCGACAAAGCCCGGGGTGATGTTCCCACCGCCCGCGCTTCCAGCGAGGGTGGTGAACTTCATACCGCACGGAGTGGGGCCTTTGTAATCGCGGTCCACGGTCATGACGCCGTTACACACGGGCAACACCGCCGCGATGGCCTCGAAGCAGCCGCAGGAAGTCATCGGATCTTCCATGATGGAGTACGCGTTGTACTTCTGAACCTTGCCTCTCGATGCCTTCTGCACGAACTCGTTGACACCCGACCATTGGCCGAGACGCTCGTCGAGGACGTCGCCTTTCTCGATGGGCTGGTTCGGACCTGTGGGATTGATCTCGAAGGAGGCCTTGCAGTCGAGCCAGTTATATGCGCCGCAGAGCCCGGTCCGCTCCGGAGTCACCACGCACACATGCGACGGTGCAAAGCTCTGGCAAAGCGTGCAGGAATAGAAAGTCGGCTCGTCTTCGTCGGTCATGCCTTCGACGCGGGCGTCTCTCTTGGTGTAGACCGCACGAGCTTGTTTGAGAAGGTCTTTGACCGCTTTCTCCTCGGTGAAGAGCTTCACCTGGACCTTGTCGAGAACCGACCCGAAGTCCTGATGGAACTTGGCATGGAGGATGGAGCCGATGTGGGAGAGACTGAACCCCTTCTCCACCGAGCCCTTGCCGATACGCACCCACGCGATGTCTCGCTGTCCGATGTGCATCAGGCCCTGAGCGTAGTTGATGAGGTGGTGGATCTGGCGCTCCAGGATCGGCTCGAAGTCGCTCTGCATCTTCCGGCCTGCGACTTCCACCAGGATTCCCAGTGGCAAACGAGTCCCAGGCTTGATATCCTTAAGGTCGGGTCCGAAGACCTCCACCTTGCCGTCTTCCACTTCGGTCATATCCTTCATGACCGTGAGTTCTACGGCCTGGGTCTTCCCGCCACCGGCCTCCATGTAGATATCTTCGCCGCGGATCCGCTCGCCCTCGAAAGCCGGACCGTACGCCACCGGGACCGGAACTTCCGTCACGGTGACCTTCAGGCCGCGGACTTCAATGGCCTTGGCCACGATATCCTTATGAGGAATGTTGGAGATGACGTGCTCGTACGTGCAGACACCGGTCGGGAGGATCTCGGGAATGGGAGTGTCGGCGATGGTCGGGAAGCCATAGTTGATCGCTCCCGCCGCCGCGGCATACCATTCGTCGGAAACGTCGCCCAGAGCCAACACGAACGCGAAGACGCGGTCTTTGTTGTAGATGAGCACCTTGCGAAAATCGCCCGGCTCGATGCCACCAAAGCTCAGAGCCGCTCTAGTGGCAAACCCGACCGCGAATACTGCGGAAGAGATGTCGGGGCCGAATGGAACGAGACGGGTCGGCCAACCGATCTGCACGCCTGCGTCTACCAGCTGCTGCGAGAAGCTCGTCCCCGCATGATCTGCGGCCATGAAGACGTAGAGGTTCTTCTTCTGAAGCTCCAGCGCCATCTCCGCAGCGATCTCCTTTGTGGGAGCGCTTCCCACGATAGCCGCGAAACCGGGAGCCGTTCCATCCACGAACTCCACACCTCTTTTTCGGAGGATGATGTCGTCCGCGGCTCCCAGCCATAGTTTCTCGTCCGTGGGGTCTTCCGCTGGGAGGTAGTAATCAGGCTCCTCGATGTACCGAATCGCCTCGATGATCTCAAAATTGAACAGCGTGGCCATACCAGCGTCTAGAACCGGACCGAGATACGGCAGATGGGTCTTTTCCCTCACCGGGGGCGGGAGGAGCTGTTCGGAACGATCTAACACCACGCCGGCATCGCCGAGGTTCTTCACCGGGAATCCGAGAATCCCGTAAATAACCGGCAGGTAGTATCCTGTGTTGGGGAAGGCGAGCTCTTTCTTCTTTCCGAATTTCTGCACAGCCTTCTCGTATTTCGTCCGGGCCTTCTCGTAAACCTTGTGAGCACCGGCTATGACGTTTGCTGCGATTATCTTGGACACTTTTTGAATCCTCCTGTGAATGCTTTGGGCATAGCGGATGGGGAGGAGGCTTCTCCTCCCCCTTTTGAATGCCGAAACTCACACTTATGCGATTTCCCGCCTCATGGCCATGTCGGCGAGGACGCGCTCTCTCGCCTTGTCGATGCCGAGGGCTTTCCTCTTGGCGTCGATTTGTTCGATGCATCTTTTGGCCATTTCGATGGGATCTTTTTCCACGAAGTCCCACTTGCCGCCGTACACCTTCTCGATGTCCTTGAAGAGGTAGTTGGTGCAAACGTCTTCGTTGATCGTGGGGAAGCCGGCGCCGAAGAGTACGTAGACGCCCGACGCGACGAAGTACTGGCCGATGGACACGGCTTTCTCGCTCATCCACTCAGGGGCGACACCGACCGCTGGAACGTCGGAGATGTCGTCACCCAGGCCGCCGTCTCTCACCACTGCCGTCGCTGCCATAAGGATTCTCGTGTTATCCACGCAGGATCCCATGTGGAGGACCGGCGGGATGCCGACCGTTTCGCACACCTGGGCCAGGTTCTCACCGGCATACTTGTGAGCCGCTTCCGGCGTCAGAAGACCCGCTTTGCCGAGGGCAATGGCCGCACAGCCGGTGGTCAGCACGAGAACGTCGTTCTTGATCAGCTCCTTGGCCAGTTCCACGTGCAGGTAGTCGTGCTTGATGCGTGCATTCCCGCAGCCCACGATTCCGGCCAGACCTCGGACCTTACCGTTGATGATGTTGTCGTTCAACGGCCGGTAGCTGGCCCGGAACATTCCGCCGAGCAGGTAGTTGATCGTCTCGTGGCTGAACCCTACGACCATGTCCTGCTGCTCGGTGGGGATGGAGACCTTGTTCTTGTCACGGTTGGGATAGTTGTCGATCGCATCCTTGACGATCGACTTGGCCGTCTCGAGACCGTACCGCTCGTCGTAGGCGTAGTGCTTGTACGCGCCCTGCATCTGGGCGATCGGGCTGGTGGTCACGACCTGAGTGTGGAAGCACTTGGCCAACTCGGCAACTCCCTGCATGACGCACTGAACGTCGACCACCATGGCTTCCAAGGCGCCGGTGATAATCGCCATCTCCTGCTGCAGGTAATTACCGGCAATCGGGATGCCGTGGCGCATGAGGATCTCGTTGGAGGTGCAGCAGATCCCGCCGAGGCTGATTCCGCCGCTTGCACCCTTGCTCTGGGCGTATGCGATCATCTCGGGATCCTGCACCGCCTGGACGATGATCTCGGACAGTGACGGCTCATGCCCGTGCACGATGATGTTCACGGTGTCTTCTTTCATGCAGCCGAGGTTGACCTTGCCCAGGATCGGCACCGGTGTGCCATACAGGATGTCGGACAGATCGGTGGCGATCATCGAGCCGCCCCAGCCGTCCGCCAGAGCACACTTGGTGCCGAGCCGGATGATGTGCTCCATATCCTGGTTCACACCCATGTGGGTCATGTGCATGACTTCCACCACCGGCCGGTCGATACCCTGGGGTATAACCCCTTCTTTTCTCCAGATTTCCTGACGCTTCAGGGGCGCCCGTTTGGCGTAGACAATCTCTCCGTCCTGCTGGCCGTATTGAGCTAGCGCCTTCTCGCCTAGTTCGACGGCTATGTCTTTGACCTCACGGCCCTTGGTCTCGATGCCGAAGTCCATGGCCACTGCCATGAGTTTGGGGATGTCTTTGATATGGTAATCGGGAAGCTCGCCCTTGGCGGCATGGAGGAAGGTGTGAGCCACATGGCGGCCGTGATCGCTGTGCGCAGCAGCGCCGGCTGCGATCATTCTGGCGAAGTTCCTGGCAGCGATGGTCTCCGGAGTGGCGCCGCAGAGGCCGCAGCGTTTCTTTCTCTCTTCGGGGGTTTCTGTCTTCCCCTTGGCCGGCAGCACACGACAGGGTCCCATGTTGCATATCTTACAGCAGGAACCGCCTTTGCCGATGGGGCAGGCGCTCAGCGTGCGCGCACGGTGGAAAGCGGTGGAATATCCTTCCCGATCGGCGATCTTCAGCCCTTCCAGGGTCACCGGATCGGCAGTGAACTGGGTCCAGTCTGCGGGTCCCAGCTCTTTCTTCTTCGGGGGAGCGGCGACCACCGAGGGCGCTTCCGCCTTGGCCGGCGCAGCAGCAGGGGCCGCTGCGGGAACCTGACCGGAAACCAGTGCTCCGAGACCGGTCGCCAGGTTCTTCACGGCCTTGAAGACCCCTACCATCTCTTTCAGGCCCTGAACTTCATCCTTGGTCAATCCCATAATTTCTACCTCTTCTTCGGCCGCGGCCGCGGCTGCGGGTGCGGCGGGTTTTTCCACTGCCGGCGCGGGCTTGATTGCAGCGGGCGCAGGTGCAGGCTCAGCAGCCTTTGCTACCGCAGGCGCAGGCGTGGGAGCCTCCGCCTTCTTTTCAGCGGGCTTTGCCGCGGGTGCGGGCTTCTTTTCTTCCGGCTTTGCTGCAGGCTTGGCCGGGGCTTTGGGGGCTTCGGCAGCCAGAGACAGGTCAACCACCATGGAATCGAGGTCCGTCTCTACCATCAGGCTCGCGAGGTACTTTCTGACGTGTTCCAGTGTCTTTGGGTGCCTGAGGATGAGCACGTCACTACCGGCTTGGAGTGCGCTCAACGCGGTGATTGCCTCGAGGTTGATCCCACGGGTTCCTGCCTCCCCGAGTTTCGGGTCTTCCTTGGTGGGGAGTTTGGCTTCCTTGGTCTTCCAGACTTCTTCGGCGACGTTGTTGATGACCGGATACTGCAGTTTCTCATCGTTTTGGGTGAGAGCGGCTTGCCGGATACGCTCCATGATGGAGTAGCAGTACTCCATACCGTACCCGACGCTGCCGGTGGTCGGATCGATCAGTATCCTGTCAGTGGGAACACCGAGGTTCTCCAGGAGAATGTTCAATTGTTTTGCCAGGTTGATATCAATAGGCGTATTCGCGGCAACCGTATGCTTGTATGCGATAGCTGCGGCACCGACCTGTTTGTAATTCCCCTCGGTAACGGGGCCGATCACGATGTTGTAACCGCTGCACGCTTCGGCAACCGCTTTGAGGACCTCTGTGTTCTTTTCGTCGCTCGACACCCCCCACACGATCAGCGGAACGTTGATGGCTTCCGCCACCTTCTTGGCCACCTCCGCCGCGTGTTCGGCAGAGAGGTTCTTGCCGTTGGGGTCCGTGCCTTGGAGCCACAGGGTCACGATATCGGCCTTGTAGACCTCAACGCACTTCTTCGCCCAGGCCACGGGGTCTCCGACGACGTCCTTGAACGGTTCCAGCGCTTCCTCGGCCCATTCCTCCGGCACTATATCCAAGATCTGGAGCGCCAACTTCGGGGCATTGGGCGTCTTGCCTTCAAAGGAGTAGAAACTGTAACCAGTCTCTCCTCCCACCACCACTTCACATCCGGGCTTACCTATCTTGATTTCGCGGATTTTTCCCGAATACTTGACTTTGGGCAACTGAGCCATAAACCACCTTCCTTAAGGGGGAGCTGTGTCCTAACAGACTTCGGATCTTCATCAATCGGGATACTATGTCGAAGAGCTGGTCGAGATCCTAGGCGGGATTCTTCCGTTTCTCACTCCCGAACCAATCTTGCGAATAAAAGTATCTTTCCGCGGTACGCAGGTACCTTTGCACAGGTTCGGTCTCCTCCCCAAGATTCACGTAGTTGATATTCTTTCTCCACTGATATTGGTCCTGATCCGTGCCCGCGGCGTAGGTAGGCAGCAGGATTTTCACCTTTTGCCCGTCAAATCTCTCTTTCTCCTCGTAGTTGTCGGCCATAAAGAACTCCTCTCTCTCTGGTGAATAATTGCCACTCTATAACGGCAAAAGATTCCAGGGGTCTTGCTTTTCCCGGGAACTCGGGTGTGCGATGGGTGCGACCGCAATTATGGAACGTTCTGATCTCCGCTGCAATAATTTTTTCAAAAATTTCCGGTAGTAACACGAATAAAAAAGAACCGCGCGCTTCTCATCTCCCACCGCGTAGGATCTGCCACGGTGGTTCTTCATGGTGAACCCCAAGTAACACCCTCGATCACGATCCGCCAAGGGCTCCGTTCAGCGCGTCGCGAGAGCGCGGGAGTCGGCGCACACGCGCTCCCACCGAGTTGGTTGCCGTGGAGCGATCGAAGGGAGTGCCAGTTCGCTCACGCCGCCGCGCTGCTCTGAATTCTTGATGCCGTGAACCTCTATTTCAAGAATCTCCAACATGGACAGGAGTTCGTAACCCTGAAAGCCGGCAGTAGTGGCCAATCCGCGGCCCATTCCTCCAGGTCCGCGCTCAACCACATGACGGTCGCTCCTTCCCTTTGAGCTGTCATAATACCAGGTTTTACTACCGGTCCGCAATAGACTGCCACGACGACCCGCTCCACGCGGGTACCTCCCCCTCCCTGTTCACCCATGCCTCGATCCTTTCCTTTTTCGGTGGAACGAATAATTGTGGGACACTCTCCTTCTGTTCCCCCTCTCCTCATTCGTTCCCGGAATGCGCGCGGTTTCGATCCCCAGGGATGGAAACTTCCCGTCCCGGCCCCATGCCGGACCGCTGGGGGTAAAAGACGCACTTCGGTCGTGCGTATGCGCAAAAAATGCACGGCAGCAGAGGCGCAACTTGTTGATTTTTCTAGCTGTGGCATTTCACCCGAGTGATTTTCAAGCATATGGCCGCGAGGGAGGTGGTCCGCGCGAGGATCACGACTCGCCGCCGACATCCGTATATGGTTTATTTCACTATATTATCCAGAAATCTACTCGCACCTGCATTGATGGCATGAAGGTTGCTTTGCATGAGGCAGCACCGGAGAGTCGCTGGACTTCGTACCCGAGGCGCACAGCGAACAGCGTAACCCGTCCAGCGGCTGCCGCCAGGGATGCCCCGGTGCCGGTAACGACCACCCCGCTGCCTCGGGTGCCATTACGGAAGGGGTAGGAGATGTGAAGTCAACCTTTTCCTTTGTCCTGAGTGTGTAAGAGTCAAGCAGGGGGAGTTGCGGCCGGTCGTACAGGCAGCGACTCTCTACGGATCTACTTCCGAGATTCATGAATAGGTTGGAATTGAGGCAAATGCCGCGCGAAGGGGCTCTCAAGGGTCCTCTTTGCGCACTTCGGTAACATGAGGGATACGGCGGCACATGGTGGTCGATGACCTGGGCCATCAGCAGCGGTTGCACGCTCTCGTTGTTTCCGAGCCGTGGCTCAAGAGTTCCCCTTGGAACGGCGAGAGCCGTTAGGGATGCGATCGCAGCCGCCTATCCCCCCAATTACAGCACCCATCACAATTTCTGACTCATATGGACGCCGAAGACAGGCGTCGCTTTCACAAGCAACTACTCTTATTCCTAAGTTCGGTCGCGTATTCGCCCTACCTTCAAGGTCTCGTAGTGCCCGGTGCCACGGCTGCCTTGCCGGAAGCACTACCGGCCAAGCCAGCAGTGGAACCCATGCAAGCAACCGGGCTTCGGCCGCCGAAATGTCGCCGATGGAGGAGAGCTTCGCCGGGGGAAGGGCCGGCAATATGCCGGCCACACTCGACAGCCAAGAGCAGGGACCCCAAGGGAGATACCGTATTTATGAAATGGAATACTAAGCGGAAGCGAGCCTTCCCTGGGAGAGTCGAAGCACTCGATGGCCGAGAGCCTGGGCCTGGGCCTGGTCGTGGGTGGTAAAGACGATCGTCGTCCCTTGATCGCGGTTGAGCCGCAGGACAATTTCTTCGGTCCGCAGCACACTCTCCCGGTCCATGTGGCTGCCGGGCTCGTCGAGCAGGAAAACCTCCGGTTCCAGGACGAGCGCTCGCGCCAGCGCTACCCGTTGGGTTTCGCCGCCTGAAAGGGACCGGGCGGGTCGGTGCTCAAACCCCGACAATCCGACGCGTTCCAGAGCAGCCGTTGCCATCCTCCGGCACTCCGGTCTGGGAACATGCCGAATGCGAAGGCCCCACATCACATTGTCCAGAACCGAGGAATGGAAGAGATAAGGAACTTGGAGGAGCAAGCCGACTCTGCGACGAAAACTCAGGATTCTCTTTCTCGTCACGGTTTCTCCGCAGAAGAGCATGCTCCCGCGATCCGGGTCCTGGAGGAACGCCAGCAGGTGCAGAAGGCTAGTCTTTCCCGCGCCGTTCGGACCGACAAGCGCGACGACCTCGCCCTGGAGAATCTCAAGATGCTCGACCTCCAGCACGACCGGGCCATCGTACGAGAAGACGAGGTCTGAAACCGAATAGACTCTGGTCACGACCTCCCCTTTTGGAGCAGGAATAGGAGCAAGTTGACCAATAGAGCGACCCCAAGCAGGACCATCCCGAGGGCGAGCCCCAGAGCGAATTCGCCTTTGCTCGTTTCAAGGGCGATGGCCGTGGTCATGGTGCGCGTGAACCCTCTTATGTTACCACCCAACATCATGGCGATCCCCACTTCGGAGATCACCCTGCCGAAGGCCACTACAATGGCCGCAAGGACCGCGTAGCGCCCTTCCTTCAAGATCATCCACCCCTGCTGAGCGACCGTTGCCCCCAAGAGCTTTACCGTAAGAAACAGCCGTGGGTCCAGGTGCCGTATGGCGGCAATTACCAGGTTCACCACGGTCGGGAGCGCGAGTACCGTCAGGCCGAGAGCGATTCCGGTAGGCGTATAGAGGATGCCGGCTGCTCCCAGCGGTCCCTGACGGCTGAGCAGGCCGTAGAAGAACAGCCCCACTACCACGGTCGGGAGCGCCATGAGCGTGTTGAGAACCACAAGGATCGCAGATTTGCCTCGAAACTCAGTTACCGCCAGGACGAGGCCGAAGGGCACCCCTATGAGCGACGCAATGAGCGTCGAAGAGCCGGCCACCAGCATGGACGTCCAGACCACAAAATAGACTTCGGGATCGAACCCGAAAACGAGGGTGAGGGCATTCCAGAATGCATTACCGAGAAACGTCAACTTAACGTTCCCTTTGCGCGTATCCGCGCCAATCTAAGGCTGGCCTGTTCTGCCGTCCGTCATTCCGGCGAAGGCCGGAATCCAGTTTCTTCAACGCCTTCTGGACTCCGGTCTCAGCCGGGGTGACGTCGCCACACTTGAGGCAAATAGCTGCTATCACAACTGATTTCACTGGAAGCTGCCACCTATGCCTCTAGTACGGCCAGCCACTCGGACCTCGCTGCCCGTGCTCGATCGAGGAGAGCGTCGCGGCCGGCCTCGGCCGGCTCATTTAGTCGCATCGGGAAAGAAGAGCTGTTTTCCACCCTGTTTGAAGCCCGCTATGATGCCTTGGCCTTCGGGGCCCGTCACGTACTCGATGAACTTCATCGCCAGGTCATACTGGGCATGGAGATGTTTCTTCGGGTTGACGGCAATGATTCCATAAGGGTTGAAGAGCGCTTTGTCGCCCTGGCTCACAATCACCAGGTCGATCTTGGGCTCGAACGCGATGAACGTCCCTCGGTCCGCGAGCGCGTATCCCTGCTTGTTAAAAGCCATTTGAAGCACAGCTCCCATTCCGACCCCTGCTTCGACATACCACGGCCCGCTGGGCTTTATTTCGGCCGCCTTCCAGAGCTCTTTTTCCTTCTGGTGAGTCCCGGATTCGTCCGCACGAGAGATGAAGGGCGCTTTCCCCTCGGCCAGGCGTTTGAAGGCATCCACCGCGGTCTTAGCGTCCTTTAACCCCGCGGGATCGCTCTTGGGGCCGACAACAACGTAATCGTTGTACATGACATCTCTGCGATTGACCCCGAACCCGTTCGCGACAAACGCATCCTCTAGGGGTCTGGCATGGACGAACACGACGTCCACATCGCCGTTCTCGCCGAGCTTCAAGGCTTTACCCGTCCCGACGGAGATAACATCGACCTTCACGTTGTTTGCCTTCTCAAACGGCGGCAGCAATACCGCTAACAGCCCTGAGGCTTCCGTACTTGTCGTGGTGCTCATCCGAAGATGCGTCTGCGCATGAGCTGCGAGAGCCACGGTCAGAAACACGGCCAGCATGGCTCCAGCGACGAAGAATTTTCTCATCGATAACCTCCTCTATTTCAGCCGGGCATGGCCAATGATTGGCATATCTCTCTCATTGCCCGGCGTATGCGGCGGCGGCGGTTTAGGCCTGATCGGGTCGTGGCATGGGAAGCCAGACGGTGAACAGGGTTCCTTCCTCGTCCGATTTCACGGAAATGGAATTCTCCTGTCCGAAATGACATAACTCCCCTGACAGGTCAAGCCCCATTTTTTCCCCGGGGTTCGCTATTCCGATATCACCCGGTAATTAAATCAGCGGTTCCATGAGGCACGGTGGTGGGTTCGGCTCCCGCACGGTGAACTGATCCCAAATTCGCGACTAAACAAGTGGTACTGCGGGTGGGCGTTCCTGGGAGGTCTCCGGAGCGCACTCAGGCTGTGCCGTCCGTAGCGGAGGAGACCTCCCAGGAGAAGCCCTTGGTAGGCTCCTCGAATATTACCGGTTATAAAGCGAATGAGTGAGAAGCAGCTATCCGCCTGAGATCATTCAGCGGCTTAAGTACTTGTGGTGGTACTCATCTGAAGATGCGTCCGGGCATGGGCAGCGAGGGCGACGGTCATAACCACGGCCGGCATGGCCCCAGCGAAGAAGAACTTTCTCATCGATAACCGTCACTATCTCAGCCGGGCGCGGCCAACGATTGGCATATCGCTCTCATTGCCCGGCGTATGCGGCCGCGGCGGTTTATGCCTGATCGGGCCGTGGCATGGGGAGCCAGACGGTGAACAGGGTCCCTTCCTCGTCCGATTTCACGGAAACTGAGCCTTCGTGGTCCTCGATGATCCTCTTGGCCAGCGTCAGGCCTATCCCCGTCCCGTAATCCTTCGTCGTATAAAACGGGCTGAAAATCTTGTGCAAGTCTTCCGGCGGGATGACTTTACCGAAGTTTCGGATTTTCAGCTCAAAAAACGTTTCCCACTCGAGTCCTCCCGTTTCGGAAGCCTTCCCGCTCGGGATCGATGCCCCGCTCTCGACATAGATCGCTGCGCCGGGAGGTGAGGCCTCCACGGCGTTGGAAACGAGATTGCGAACCACCTGCTCGAACCGGTCCGGGTCCAGCAGTATTTCGCCGACCTCGGTACCGAGGACCGTCTCGAGCGTGATCCCTTTGTCCTTCATCCTTCCCTGGTATGCGTTGAGAACCCCTTCGATGATCCGGTTGGGATCGCACTTTTCCAGTCTGAGACTCTCGTGCCTCGTAAACTCGATAAGGTTTACCAGGATCCGTTCCAGTCGCTGCACTTCCGAGACCATGATCCGGCAGTACTGTCGCTGGTCGAATGCAAGGAGGGGTTCCCCGGCGTCCATTTGGCGGGCCATTCGCCGTGCGAAGCCACCGATAATGGCGAGCGGTTGTCTTAGCTCATGCGCCACTTCCGCAGTATGATCAGCTATTGCCTTCGCTTTCCCCGACTGAACAATGTGCTCGTACAGGTCGTCGATGATTCTGATTTTCTCCAGGAGCTCTTCTCGAGAGTTGTTGACTTCCTGTTCCAGCTTCTTCCTTCGGGTGATGTCGCGGATCACTCCTTCAAACCGAACAGGGCCCGTCTCATCCTGCCGAAAGGCCTTGCATCGAATTCTGGCCCATTTCTCGCCACCCCGTGCGTCCACGAGGCCGACCTCCTCATCCCAGATCATATCCAGACTCATACTGAGGAGCCCGTCAATCTTCGGCTTATACTCAGGCGCCACGTAGTCCTTCAGCGGTTGCTCAAGGACCTCCTGGACTGGACACTCGAAAAGCTTCTCCACCTGGATGTTGGTATAGGTGAGGCGGCCGTCGGCATCCATGAGGAAAATGACATCCGGGACCTCTTCAAGCAGGACGCGGTATCGCCGTTCGGAATCCCGCAGCCACTGTTCGACGCGTCGGCGTTCGGCCAATTCTCTCTGGAGACTCTCGGTGCTCTCCAGGACCTGCCGTTCCAACTCACCGGCATGGATGATCAGTTTGCCCGCCAAAGGACGTACTGACAACACCACGGCAAAAGTGCCTATGAGGATCAACCCGAGTATCAGCTGTGCGGTCGCAATGATCTGGCGATTGACCGGCGCATAGAGTTCGTCCTCGTTCATTCGTACGACGATACCCCACTGGCCGCCCCGGATCGGCCCGTAGGCCATCACCTGTCTGCCGTCCCGACCGTTTTCCGAAACGAGCAGTCCGGACTGTTTCAGCGCCGCCTTCTCCATAGCCTGGCCGAGCGGGCTTGCTTTCGCCACGGTGCGCGCGACGGTGCCCGAGTCGTCTCGGAACGGGAATACCAGATCGACTCGGTCCGCGTGCACCACCCCCAGAACCGTGTCACCGGTCTGTCCCAGTCCTGTGGCATCGGAAACGATACGGTGCAGGTGGTAAAGTCTGAAAAGGATTAAATCGGTTCCGAATCGCGTCCCTTTCCTGTCCCGAATTGGAGCCGCCACGACCAGATACGGCCGTCTGCCCAGCGTGATGGGGTCCAAGAACGTCTCTTCCCGCATGTTGTCCAAGCGGCCCTGCCAGGCTTCCGATGGTATTTCCAGGCCTAGCTCCAAAACGGGGGTGCCGTGCGCGTCCAACCGCGTGATCCCCCAAACTTCATGAGAATATGCGATGGCGTCGGAAAGGTCGATGCTGCTAACCCGCGCGAGTTCAGTGAGATCGAGTTGGCCCTCATTGTATGCCTGAAGTCTTTCTCTCGGAACGGTACGGCTGGCAATCTGGCCTGCGACATCCTTGGCCCGGGTGAGATACTCTTCTACCGCCGCGGTCTTCGTATTCAACGCGAGAACGAGGTTTCGCGCCTCTTCCTTGCGGAGGTACTCGTAGAGCGGGACAATGCTTGCTACCGCGACGATGACTCCTACGAGCAGGATTCCGACCGCGGATGATATGACGATGGATCGTTGCAGTTGTTTCGCGCGACTATCCGCACCCATGTCTGGGCTTCTCCATCCTACGGGGCGAGTTCTTCGGCGCGGTCTTCAACGCTTTTCGTAGGGCTTCAGGAACTCGACCAAGTCCCGGCGCCCCATGGAAGCAGCCCACATGAGAGCGGTCCAGCCGTTCCTGTCCGTAGCAGACACGTCTGCGCCGGCTTCGACGAGTATCTTGACGAGGCCTGGATAATATTCTGCTGTGGCAATAATCAGTGGGGTGGCTCCATATTGATCTCGCGCTTCCAGGTCTGCGCCCTTCTGGAGGAGCTCTCTGACCACGTCAGTGTATCCGCGGCGGCAGGCGCGCTCGAGAGGGGTCCAGGCGAAGTCGTCCTTGACGTTGACATCCGCTCCGTGGGCGAGCAGCAGGCGTACCACTTCCACGTGCCCGCGACGGCATGCCTTCATCAATGAGGTCGCGCCGTACTGGTCTTTGGCCTCCGCATCCGCCCCGTCGCGCAGAAGCCGTTCAACCACCTCAGGGTAGTTCATGGAAGCAGCCCAGAGCAAAGCCGTCCATCCGGACGTGGTCCTGGCGTTGACGTGAGCCCCCTTGGCCAGAAGCGCCTTCACCATCTCGGCTCTCCCTTCGGAACTGGCCAGGATCAGAGGAGTGTACCCGTATTCATCCGCCACATTGGGATCAACGCCCTTGGCCAGAAGCGACTCGACTTTGGCCAGGTCCCCCTCTCCAACAGCTTTCAAAAGCTTGTTCTTCATGGTGGTCCGTTCCTTATCGGCTGGAAGTCCGGACAGGAACAGCTCGTGCCCGGAAGGGACTCGGCCACGCAAAAGGCCGCGGTCATAAATCATAGCATTAATCGGTCAAACGTGGAATCCCCGGCTCGTCCTTACCTCAGGAAAGGTACCGTTGCGAGCCCCTTCCCTCGGGGCATGAACCCCTCACCCGTTATCTCAGGGCCTGTGGACAATCTTTCAGCGAATTCACGCGTGTGACCGTGCGTCGGGATCAGGCACAACAACCAAAGTACATCATTCCAGGGGCACGGGATTGTCAAGACAAATCCCCAGCTTGTCTTCCCGGATCATTCGCCTTGACAAGGGCAGGCGTTCCGGCTAGGATTCCGCGCTGTTCTATGTTGTTTCAACCTATTGATTTTGCAGGAGGTAGAAGATGACGAAAGCAGATCTCGTGTCCCGGATGGCCAAAGACGCCGGAATTTCCCAGAAGGCGGCCGATGCGGCCCTCACAGCCATAGTAGGAGCAATTCACCAGGTCCTAAAGGGTTCCGAAGGCCAAGTCCGCATTGCTGACCTTGGAACGTTCAAAACGTCCAAGCGCAGCGCCCGGATCGGTGTAAACCCGAGATCGGGCGCCAAGATCACGATCCCCGCGACGGTCGTCCCGACTTTCTCGGCAGCCAAAGCCTTGAAGGATTCGGCCAAGGGATGATCGTGACGATCGAATAATAGGACAGCGCCGGATGACCGAGATGGCGGGAACGATGTCGCCCGGATCGGATACGTTCCGGGCGGGGCACCGCCCTTTCTCGAAGCGGAGGTCCGGAAGATGACGACGCGGGAAGACGGAAACGAGAGGAAGAAGGTTTCACCCGCGTCAGTCGGGGCATCCAGCGGTCCGCTGAGGATGATCACCGACGAAGGAAAACTGTTTGTGACGGGTTTCGGTCTCTGGATCGAGGTGCCGAACGAAGACGAAGGGCTACGTTTGATAGCGGAACTCGAAGACCAGGGTTACCGAATCTGCTACTGACCCGGCAGTTTCTCGGACACCATCACGGACCCTGCAGTCAGAGGCGCCTCCCGTGGTGGATACGACGACGCGGCCATGACGCTGCACTGTGAACGGCCCCCCCAAGTACCCTGGGGCAATGCCTTTCGCTTCCGCCTCGTCAGGAGAACGCAGCATCAGTCCTCAAAGGATCGGGCATAACCCCCTTCGGAGCTGTCCTCTCTCCATGTGCCGGTCCTCAGTGTCTGATCTTCTTTCATCTTCTCATACTGATCGTACTCTTCCTGGCAACGAACGCACAATCGTGCCGCGGGGAAGAGTCTGAGACGCTGTTCCGGTATCGGCTCCCCGCATTCTTCGCACGTGCCGTACTCTCCGTGCCTGAGTCTGTCGAGCGCGTCCTCTATTTCTTTGATTTGTCTATGCTTCCTCATTGAGATACGCGCGTCCAAATCACGGGAGATTTCGCCGGTGGCCAAATCTATTTCATCGCCTTTTTCGATGGCGTCTATACTTCTCCCCACGTTCATGGAGACGAGTTGCTCCAAGAGCACCTGCTTGGGATTAAACACTCCGGAGCGGTCCACTGCTGGTTTCTTCACTTCCGGAACGGGCGCTGCCAAGGTCTCGCGGTGAGCCTCTTGCGCGGCGATTCGCTCGAGGGTCTCCGGATCCTTGATGCGGTAGAGGTTCTTTCCATCCTCGACTTTTCGTTCAATATGGCCTTTCTGAACCTTGCCCCGCACGCTATTGGGAACAATGCCCAGCGCTGCCGCTACCTCTTCGCGAGTCATCCACATGATCCAGCACTCCTTGTTGAAAGTTTCCGCCCGCGTTAGATAATCATTCAACGCCGGGTAGGCAAGACCCCTGGAGACTTTCAGCAAACTTTCTTCAAGCGCTGCCGCGTCTCGGGACCGGCTCGAGAAATCCGGTGAGACACTGAGTGCCGCCACGTCGCAGAGCACCGAGCCGTTGGGCCAGTCTAGCCGTTCAATTGCCACTCGCCGCCAGGAAATCCAGATACCGCGGCATGTGGGGCCAAGATGCTACCTTGCCTCTCATCGACTGTCAAGTATTTTGTCGGCCAGCGCGTGACTCTGCAGGTCCATGGAATCAATCGTTGAGAAGTTTGTTACGGTTATGCCAAAATATGGTTGATATTTTAGGGTATTCGAGATAAGGTGATCTTGACAAATTCCGTTGCGTGGAGAGAACGGATGAGAAGCAGCCTTCTGCTCTGTCTCCTGTTGGCAAGTATGACGATGGTTCACTCGGTTTACGGCGAGCCGGCTCAGCAGCCGACCTCTTCGCCGGCCGTTGCGCCTCAGCCGCGCGTGACGCCTTATGTCCCGGGTGCAGCGCCCTATGTCTCGGGTGCGGCTTCGAACGTCGCTCCCGCGATGCAGCCCGAACGACCTTATCCCACCCAGCCGCGCGCCGCACAACCTGAGGCCCGATTCACCGGTCCTGACGTTCCGTACTATCCGTACCCGCCTTACCATAATCCTTATTATGAAGAGTACGCCCGCAACAACTCCATGGCTGAGAGCATCGATCGGCTCCGAAACTGGTCGTCAGACGTGTGGGATCGCGTCTCCGACGTGGTGACTAACCGTTTCTACCCGACCAGGCCTGCGGCCCAGGGGAGTTCCACGGCGGGAGAACGAGGCCTTCCCGCGCCTACAGGCTATTACCGGGGAGACCAACCTGTTCAGCCTGCACCCACTGCGCCGATCCCACGATAGTCCACCGGCGAGCGTCCGGCACGCGCCAGGTTTCTCGAACCGAGGAGTCCGGTCTTGGGACTTCGATCATCGACGGCTCATTTAGACTCGTTCTAGAAGAGTGCCGAGCCTTCTCTAGCGCGGCACGCTTCGAGCATTCGCGGCTGCGGTTTGGGATTGACAGCGTCGCCAAAACACTTCAGATTATGAATTCGCCTCAACTGCTTCGTGTTCGCGGGGAAAGCCCCTGCAACACAGCGCGGGCACGGGCAGGGAAATAGCCGCTACGCGCGACCGGAGTTCGTCCGCACGATCCCGCTTCAGCAGAACGAAAGTCCCATGATCGATTACGCGAGCGCCAGAAAAGCGATGGTCGACAGGCAACTCAAGGCTCGAGGCATCAGGGATGACCGGGTCCTGGCTGCGATGATGGACGTTCCGCGACACCTTTTTGTCGAGGAGCCTCTGGGGCGGGAGGCGTACGATGATAACCCCCTCCCGATAGGTGAAGGTCAAACGATCAGTCAACCGTACATGGTGGCGATCATGACCGAGCTCCTCGAGCTGGAAGGCAATGAAAAGGTACTCGAAATTGGCACCGGCTCCGGGTACCAGGCTGCGGTGCTCAGTAGGTTGTGTCAATGGATCTACACCATCGAACGCCTGGAGCGTCTTTCCAGTAGGGCAAAGCGGACCCTTGAGCTTTGCGGCTATCGAAACGTGACACTCCTCGTTGGCGACGGAACCGAGGGCTGGCCCGCAGAAGCACCGTATGACGCGATAATCGTTACCGCGGGAGCGCCGGGCGTTCCAGAAACCCTCGTGGATCAGCTTCGTCTGGGAGGAAGGCTTGTCATACCGGTCGGCGACCGTTTTACCCAAACACTCAAGCGCGTGACCAGGAGACAGGGGTATACGACATCAGAAGAGCACACCGGATGCCGCTTCGTCGACCTTGTGGGCAGGCACGGCTGGACCGAGCGCTAGGTACACCATTTCACAAATACGGGCGCGTATTCCTGTAGGGCACGGTTTCCGTGTGTCGCCGTGGCTTCACTGACTGATCTGAAAACCCCGGATGCCGGCCTCGGACGGCATGACGGTGAAGGCCGTCTCGGCCGCATGGCATCGGTTTCGCGGTCTTCGTACCGTTAACAGGCATTTAGCATGACTTCGTGGTTCGAACCTCTCTCGGCAAGACTCTCCAACACCGGGCTCGCGGGCCTGGGCATTCGCGCGCCGTTTACCATTCCTTCAGGAATCGTGACCACTGTGCCTTCGGTGATCGCGCGTCTTGCCCGGGAGGTGCCAAGCCTCGGCTTTCTCACCACCAAGACCTTGAGCCTCGCTCCCAGGCCCGGGTACCGAGAACCGATCATTCATGAGTATTATCCGGGTTGTTTTGTCAACGCGGTCGGGTTGGCGAATCCGGGAGCGTCTCGGTTTCGCGAGACCATGCAACCGCTGCTCCCGCTGGCAGAAGGCAAACCTCTCTTCGTCTCGATCATGGGGCAAGATCCGGAGGAATTCCTCGAATGCGCCCTCGTACTGGACTGCATCGCAGACGCATTCGAGTTGAATCTCTCCTGTCCGCACGTCAAAGGTGTGGGACAGGGGGTGGGGTCCGATCCGGGAATGGTGCGTGCTATCATCCGACTGCTCAAGGAGCGGATCGGCAAACCGATCGTTCCCAAGCTGTCGCCCAACCTCGCGGATATCGCGGGGATGGCCCGCTTGTGCGCGGACGCGGGAGCGGATGCACTCTCGCTCGTCAACACCGTCGGCCCCGGCGTGGCAACGGATACCGACGGTTATCCGATCCTTACCAATGTGGCAGGAGGGCTCTCGGGAGCCGGTATTCTCCCCGTAGGATTAAAGGCCGTCAGGGAGGCGGCCGCGGTGGTCGACGTACCGATCATCGCTTCGGGCGGGATCGCTTCGGTCGCGCACGTGCGGGCTTACTACCAGGCGGGAGCCTCCCTCTTTGCCGTAGGATCGGCCCTCGCGGGCATGAGCACGTCGGAACTCGTGACCTTCTTCGCGGTTCTCGAACGGGATCTGGAACTCGCACCTGAAGAACGGTCAGGAAGGGTCGTCACTCCTCGGCCCCCCCTCACCGCGTACCGGAAGAGCCTGATAGTCGCGAATGAGGGGATCGGAGACAACATGTTCCGATTGCGCCTCGAAGCCGGACCCTCGTGCGACCCGGGCCGCTTTTTCTTTCTCCGTCTGCCCGGCGAGGGGGAGAAGCCCTTCTCTCCCGCGGACGATGAAGGGCCGGAGTACCTCGTTCGCAAGGTGGGACCCTTTACCGCGGCCATGGAGGCGCTTAAACCGGGCAATGAGATCTCTATGCGCGGTCCTTATGGAAAGGGGTTCCCGGAGCCGAGGCCCGGGCGACGGCTTGTTCTCGTGGGAGGCGGTACTGGTGTCGCGCCGCTCATGCTGGCCGCGAGGCGTTGGCCTGACCGCATATCCCGTGCATTTTTCGGGTTCTCCAAAGAGGTGAATCCGGCTTTTCGCGCGGAAATCATGACACTGATCCCCCAGGCCCAAGTGGTTATCGACCCACCCGGCGCGGTGGGTGAGGTTACGAGGGCGTTGATCGAGGATATGGCAACTGCCCCGGACCTGTACGAGGAGTGTCAGGCCTTCCTCTGCGGCCCGGGTCCCATGATGGACCTCGCGAGCAACGTCCTGCGAACGACGGTACCGTCGAATGCCATCTTCATCGCCCGGGAAGACATAATGCGCTGCGGAATAGGCGTTTGCGGCAGTTGCGGCACCAGAGGCGGCCTAAGGTCGTGCGTGGACGGCCCGGTCATGCCCCCGGAAGAATGAGGAACGGGTGCGGTTTTTCGAGAAAGGTCATGTTGTTGCTTGCTTTTGACCGGGTTTTTGTGTATAGTTGATCTGCCTTTCGGACGGGAGGCGTGGTTTTCTGATTTCGTTGCATTTCAAGGAGGTTGGACGAGCATGAAGTTGCCGGCTGGCCATGCTAGAAGGCTTTTTCTTGGTTTTACGTGCTCTATCATGTTTCTTGTTGTCTTTGCTCTTCTGATCGCCCATAACAGCGAGGCTGAATCCGCAAACTATGCCAGGGCCGCAGTAGAAGACTATCCCCTTACCATTCCGATCCCGACAGGGAACCCTGAGGGTACCATCAGTTTCTACAAACGGCTCGGTTTCAAGACGACCGACCCGCTTTCCGGCGGGCTGGACATGGTGCGGATGGAGAAGAAGGGAACGCCATACAAGCTCGAGATCTGCCACAACAAGTCTGCGGACTCCGGGCATCTCACGGGCGGCGTCTCGGGAATGAGCTTCCGCGTGAACGATCTCAAGAGAGCAGTTAAAGCGCTCCAGGGCAAAGGTCTCACGTTTCAAGAAACGTGGGGTAAGCGGGACGGCGTCAGCTACGCGTCGCTCCTCGATCCCAATGGGATTAGCATCAAACTCTTCGAGCCCTGACAGCGGCGGTTCACACCACGGTAATGCGATCAAGGGGGCCCTTTGCGGCCCCCTTGTCGCGTGAGATGGCCACAACATCCCGCTCCTGCAAGCGGGATCGAGGGAACTCATGCGCCGCGCTGGCAAACCAGGGAATCCCTGCCCCCCTAACCCCAACCTACTGCCAGAGGGAGAAGGAATTCACCGGCTAGTTGCCAGCGCCACTGAGAGTCCCCTCTCCCAGCGGGAAAGGGCGAGGGTTGGCCAACTTCAGCGTCTGTGTGTGAAATCGTGCGATGTAGCTACCGCGGCCGCATAATCCCACAGTTCCGTCCTTATCTGTTCCAAGTCTTCCGCTTCCGGTGGAAACGGAAAATTCCGTATGCCGGAGCCGGGTTTTTCATTGCCATACGGACGATTGCAGGCGACTATGCCATCTTGCCCCGGACAGCCTGACGTCTCAAAGGGCTCTCCGCTCATGATTACCGCTTCAAGGTCTGCGTCCGGCAGTCCAAAATGCTTGATTCTGCCCAGTCCGTCGAACTGCATGGCCTCTATCCGAGTCCGATCCCGGTCGATCAACCAACGGGCCAACTGAATGCGCCGATAGGTCCCGACGGGCGGCTGGGGATGGTGTTCCATCGCCGACCCTTTCTCAGGAAAGAACGAAAAGAGGTGCGTCGTACCACCCATGGTTCGTGCCCGCCAAATGGCTCCGGCCAGCTCCTGCTCGGTCTCGCCCAAGCCGCAAATCAGATGTACGCCGGCCATACCTTCTCCGAAGATCTCGAGGCTCTGCTGGAAAGTGCGCCAGTATGTGTCCCATCGGTGGGGGCCTCCGACGGGCTTGCCCCGCAACCGGTCGAAGATTTCGCTCGTTGCCGCGTCTATAGCCACACCGATTCTGTCCGCGCCCGCGTCTTTCATGGCCCACAGGTCATCTTTCGTGAGGACGGAGGGAGCGATCAAGAGAGACACCGGCTTGCCGGTGTCACGAGCGACGCGACGACACACCGCGAGCACGTCTCTTTTCGCGTGGGGGTGAGTGATCATGGAGACGCACACGCGACCCACGTTGGCAGGAGCGTCGCTCGTCGCAGCTATGACCTCGTCCAGAGGGAACGTTTGCCACGGAACCCGTATGAACTTCCCGCGCGCAACGGCCTGCTCGCTCTTTTCTGCAGCCAGGCCGCAGAAGGCGCAATTGGCCGCGCATCCGCGGTCGTACGTCAACAACAGGTTGATGCATCGGAGTTTGGCATTCCGATAGAACCAGCCTTTCGTGAATCCAAGGGTCATGGCTGCTGCCAGGGAGAGCCTTACATGTTCGGGGCTCTCTCTCTTCGCCGTGCCGACTAAAGGGATCTCTGATCGACTCATGAGCAATGACTTCTCCTCTTCCAGGGAAACCCATGGCCACAGACAATTGCAGCGCATGGATACTCAACCCGTCAGCAGTACGGAAACCCTCATCCATCCAGGGAACAGCACGTCTCGCGGTAGACGATTTCGAGCCCGCGCGTGCGCGCCTCTTCCAATGCCGGCTCCGAGGGGAGAGCCAGTGAGTTTATGCCTGCCTTGATCGCGAGCAGGTCGAGCTCGCGACGATATCGCCCTCGCGGCCGCGCACATCCGAGTGAAGCACGGACCTGCGGCAGAGTCAGCCTCGCGAGGGCCACGAAAGCAGCCACCGTCTCTGGAGGCGGAGGCTGGACCTGGGCCATCGGGGTTCCGCGGAACGGCATGATCACAACTACGACGTAATTGCCGAGCCGATATTCCTTCAGGATCTCGAGGGCAGCTTTCTCGCCCTTCTCGGTGCCGTAGTGAATACCGAACAGGATGTGGGGGACTATCTCCAGACCCGCTTCGGCCAGGGCATCGAGGGTCCTGCGGATGACCGCGGTCCCTTCAGCGAGGTGGTACACCTCCCGCACCGTGGTATCGTCTCCCATCACATCCACCAGCGCCTGATCCACTCCCGCGTCCTTGAGCGCCCTGGCGGTTTCCCGGTCGGTCTGCCCCGCGTGGACCGTTATGGTGAGGCCGGTGGTCGACTTCAGCCTGGCGATGGCCGGAATGAACTGTTTCCAGGGAAGCCTTCCGGCCGCGTCGCAGCCTCCGGTGACGAGCATGCCATGGTCGCCGCGGCTCTGAGCCTCGCAGCCGAGGCGGAACAACGTCTCCGGGTCGGGCGCGTGCGGCATCGTCCGGAGAAGCTGCCCCTTGCAGTGCTCGCAATCGAGTTCGCATCGCGAGGCAGTGATCGAGATCGCTCGATACCTCCCGCGCCTTCCGTCCACCACAAACATTCCGGGAATGTGAACGGTCAGGCGGTTACCGTGGTGTCGACGAGAGAGGCTCCACGCCTGGTGGAGTCTCGAAGCAAGCTCGGGGTCCAAGTTGTTGAAGTTCGGTGTCAAACCTGCAGTTCTCTCGCTCTCGTCCCGGCCTTTTCTACCCGAAGAGGGGCGGAAGCTCGCGGGGCACAGAAAATCGTGGTACGACTGGATTTAGATACGTTTGAAGAACCCTCACCCCCACCCTCTCCCAAAGGGAGAGGGAAATCACCGGCAAGATGCCTGTCCGACCAACACAGCCAGTGAGGCCGCGGTGACGAAGGGAAACTGCGTCCCACAGGAATACGCGACCGTATTTCTGAAATGGCATACTTGGTTCGCACGTCTACTTCCTGCGAACCGGTTGACTATACACGAAAACGCCGCGGTGTGGCGAGAAGTGGCTGCACGGAGAAGACTCTGTAGTGAACGAGTCTTCTCCGTGCAGCGAGACGAGATGTTTTGTACATTTCCGAAGGAGGTGTCGAAGTTGGCCCGCGGGCTAGGAATCCTGTTCAGCGGATGCCCTCACGGTGGGACCCTTGGCGCCGAGGGCAACGTCCTGCTGCTGGTCGTTGAAGGCTGGGAGCATGGATTGGTCGGTCAGCGGCACCGGATAACAAGTCGCAGGCTCGGTGACGAGTGCGAATCTAATCGCTTCACCGACGTCGTTGATGAAGTGTATGGTCATATCCTGTTTCACGTAGTCGGGGAGGTCCTGGAGGCTGGCCTCGTTTCTGCTGGGAAGAATGACTTCCCGAACGCCAGCCCTCCGTGCGGCCAAGAGCTTCTCTTTGACGCCACCGACGGGGAGGACCCGACCGCGTAGGGTGAGTTCCCCGGTCATTGCGACGTCCCTGCGCACCGGGATGCCTGTAAAGAAGGAGGCTAGCGCAACGGCGATCGTGATGCCGGCGGACGGGCCGTCTTTCGGGATCGCACCAGCGGGGACGTGAACGTGCAGGTCTGCCTGTGACAGGAACTGTTCGTCGATGCCATGGACGCTGGAGGTCTGCCGGAGATAGGTCAGTGCGGCCCGGGCCGACTCCTGCATGACCTCGCCCAGCGAACCGGTCATTGTGAGATCTTTCCGGCCCTTGAAACCGGCCACCTCGATGAAGATGATGTCTCCGCCATGTTCGGTCCAGGCCAAACCCGTGGCCACACCGACCTTGTCTTCCTCTTCGGCCAAGTCGAAGAAGTACTTGGGCGGGCCGAGGAGTTCCGGCACCGTTCCCATCTCGATCGTTTCACGCAACGGTTTTTCCTGAGTAAGCTCGCGTGCGATCTTCCGGAGCACCGAGTTTAATTCCCGTTCGAGGTTCCGTACCCCCGCCTCACGGGTGTACGACTGGATGAGGAACCGAATCGCCTCGGAAGCAAATTCCAAGGGCTGCTCTTTCATGCCATTTTCATCCAACGCCTTGGGCACGAGGAACAATTCGGCGATCTGTTGTTTCTCCTCGTCGGTGTAACCGGGGATTCGGATGACTTCCATGCGGTCGCGCAGTGGAGCCGGTACGGGATCGAGCTGGTTCGCTGTGGCGATAAACATGACATGGCTGAGATCGAACGCCATGTCCAGATAGTGATCGCCAAAGGCGAAGTTCTGTTCCGGATCGAGTACTTCGAGAAGGGCACACGCTGGGTCGCCCCTGAAGTCCTGCCCAATTTTGTCTACTTCGTCGAGCATGAATACCGGATTGTTGGTTCCGGCCCTGCGGATTTCCTGGATAATACGGCCGGGCATGGCGCCGATGTACGTGCGCCGGTGTCCGCGGATCTCCGCTTCGTCCCGCATTCCACCGAGCGAAACCCGAATGAACTTCCTGCCCAAAGCCCTCGCAATGGATCTACCGAGGGACGTCTTGCCCACTCCAGGAGGGCCCACGAGGCACAGGATCGGACCTTTATTCTCCTGTCTGAGCTTTCGCACCGCGAGAAATTCGAGGATGCGGTCCTTTATCTTCACGAGGTTGTAGTGGTCCTCGTCGAGAATGCGCTGGGCCCGATTGATGTCCAGGTTGTCCTCGGTACTGACTGCCCATGGCAGGGTCGTCAGCACCTCCAGATACGTTCGCGAAACCGTGTACTCCGGCGAATGCGGAGGAATGCGTTCCAGCCGCTGAAGCTCCCGCATGGCCATTTCCACCGCGTCCTCGGGCATGCCGGAATCGCGGATCTTGCCATGGAACTCTTGGATTTCCGACGCGTGAGGATCCTCGGGTGCTCCCAGGTCCTTCTGGATGGTCCGCATCTGTTGACGCAGCTCTGTGTCCCGCTGGCGCCGTGCAGCGCCCGACCCCTGCATCCCATCGGCAGCTGAGAGGAGCTTCGGCTGCAGAGCCTGGAAATCGGTCTGCAGATAGAAAAAGGCTTTCTTGAACCGCTCGAGCGGGTCTTCGATCTCCAGGAGGGCCTGTTTCACATCTGCTTTCAATGGCAGATAGACCGCGATCAGGTCTGCGAGCTTGCCGGGGTCGTCCGCCCGGTCGATCATGGCCGCGGAGTGATCGCTTACCGGCCTCCCGAGGCTGAGCGTGAACTTGAACAGCGTCGCCACCGAACGGACGAGCGTGTCCAGCATCTCCTGAGGCCGGCTCTCTTCCTCTACCAGGGCCACTTCGCCCATCAAATAGGGGTCCGTCTGGATTTGCCGAATCAGGCGCACACGACAGATTCCGTCGGCGATGGCCTTGACTCCTCCATTGTCCAGCGGCATCACCTGCTGGATACGAGCCAGAGTGCCTACCGTCGAGACTTCCTCGCGGAGGAAGTTCACGCGAGTGCGGCTCTTCTGATAGAAGAGGCCGACGAAACTGTCTCCGCCTACCACCGATTCGGCGAGTTTTACGACACGAGATCCCTTCAGGAATAAAGGAATCATCACATTGGGAAAGACAACCATATCCCTCAAGGGAAGAATAGGCACAACTGTGGGGAAATTCCCCACTAACCTGGAAGAGTTCATGGTCACGTCACACCCGTCCCGTCAAAATATGGATCGAACCTGTCCCTCTAATATAGGTGCGTAGTGACGCTAACATACCTGATTTTCATGGAAAAGTCAAGCAGGGTCTTACTTGGGGCATTTACGAACTCGAAATGCAATTTTGTTTATCAACAATAACAGTTGGTAACAGATTCAAGCTAATAGTATGCTTTCAACAATTCTGAAGTCTCCTCGCTGACCCCGGTTTAACAACCACCAGTGTGTCTGGAGGTCGGGATCTCGAAAGAGCACCTCCTCCCAGCGGTCTCCGTGAATTACGCGGAGCCGCTCCAGCAGCCGCCGAGGATCGTCCGCCAGGCTCATAGCAGGTTGTGAAATGAGTAACGGCGTTTCCGATTGCGCAAGGTTTGAGTCATCAATCTCCTGAGGTTCCCAAATTATTCCCGCCAGTGAGGCAAACTCTTGCGAAAGGTCCCTGCGCAGCTGCCGGCTCCCTGGATCAGGGCGGATAACCCAGAAGTTCAGGGTTACGACTTCTCCTTCACCATACAGGGGCCGATAGGACCGGTTCATGAAATGCGCGGGTGTTGCGCCGGCCTCCAAAGCCTGCTGGAGGAAGTCCGGACGGGGAAGCTCCGACAATTCAAGGACCACGTGCAATAGCGCGTGCGGATTGGCCTCTGCAAACGCGGCGATGATCTCGATCATGCCAGAGTCTTGGCTGTGGCCTCTGAACCAGAGCGTAAACGGGTCGGCGGCTCGCGCGCACGCGTCCTGCAACACACTTGGCCAGGCCGCGTCATCGACGTTTACGATCCATTTGCTGAAATATTCCGCCGCGCGCACGTCGGTGCTTACGCCCGGCCCGGAGTCCACGAGAGTCGGCGGGGCAATATAGTCCAGTTCCATGTCGAAGAGGCTCTCACACTCCAGGAGCGCGGGTCTGAATGCTACCTCCGGGAAGGTGCGCGTAGATCGCACGTAGTACGGCGGCCGAGGATCGTACGTTATCCCCAGGCTCGCCGCGGATGCCCGGAAATCTGTCCCCGGAAGAATCGACAGGACAAAGGGATGCACCACGGAGTAGGCCTCGGTCCGCTTCAGCCATGCCAAGGTTTTCGAGAAGCCGCGCGGGGTATCTTCCGGCAGTCCAAGAATAATTCCGGTAGTAACGTCTATTCCCGCGTCTTTCAATAAGGCTGCTCCTCGGGCCACTTTTTCGGGGTCGCCCCCGCGGCCGGCCGCGCGCAGCGCGTCGGGATTCACGCTCTGCAACCCGATCTCGGCTGAGACCAGCCCAGCTTCGTGGAGCAAGAGCACGTCGTCGCGAGTCAGGAGATCCGCTCGCAACTCTGTGTGGAGGTCCACCTCTTTGGATTCACGTCGCCGTACGAGCGACCTGAGCAGGTCCTGAAATCCTTCGCGCGTATTGAATGTCGGGTCCATCAGGTAGATCTCGCGTACGGGAGACTCCTCGGAGTATGCGAAATCCAGGACGCGCTCAACGGTCGCAGAAAGGTACGAACGCGTCTTGGTGAAGGCCTTGTGGTAATAGCAGTAACGGCACCGAAAGGGGCAGCCTCGGACAGTTTCCAGGAAGAGCGTTCCGTCTCCCGATGGAGAGATTTTGCCTGTGAGATAGGGATAGACCGCTCGACTGAGGTCCCAGGCCGCAGGGCTTTCCGTGTTCAACACCAGCTCTTTTCGATCTTTGAAGAACGTGCCGGGAATGCGGTCGGGGTTCCTGCGAGACAGGAGCGTCTCGAGGAGGGGCACGATCCGCGACTCTCCTTCGCCGAAGACACCCGAATCCACCGCGGGATGGCGCAGAACCCAACGATTATCGGGGGTCACTTCCGGCCCACCCACGACGACGAGCGTCTGGGGAAGAGCCCTCTTGACGTTGGACGCCAGAAAGAGGCTACGCTCCACGTTCCACACGTACAGGCTCATAGCGAGGACCGCCGGACGACGTGCGACGATGGATCGCAAGACGGCCCGATCGCCGAGCACGTCAGCTCGCTCTGGTTCGAGGATTTCCGTCATCATCCCTTGGCAGCCGGCCGAGTCCATCGCGGCAGCGAGAAAACCGGCTGCGAGAGGAATATTCGTCGGCGGTTCGTGAAAGGCAAAGCGAGGAGGCGGAAGCTGGATGAAGAGTACGCGGTTCATCCGTTGAGTTTACTTCAGGTGCAACGCGTTGGGAATATTCTGTTCGGAGCCTGGAGGAAGGAAAAAAGAAAAGCCCCGGGAATGCCGGGGCTCTCTGAGAGGATAGCCTGGAATCAACCTGTGCAGGGGGATAGCACTATGGAGGTCAACTTCCGAGCCCCTTGCCCATGCCAGGGCCGCGGCCGGAGCCGGGTCCGCCGCCCATGCCGCAGCAGCCGCCTCGGCCACCGCCCATGCCCATTCCGCAGCCGCCACCTCGGGCGCCGCCGAATCCCAGACCGAACGGGCCGATTTCCTTCTTCTGCTCAGGGGTGAGGAGGGATCTGACCTTGGTCCCGAACGCACGGAAGTCGTTGCGCTCACTGTCCTTGAGCGCCCAGATCTCCTGCCTCTTTTTGTCGATGGCCTGCTCGTCGGGTTTATCCTTGGACGCCAGCTCCATCATTTCAATTCTCTTTTTGGCTATCTGGGAGCGCAGGTCCTCGTGCTTCTTGATGAGATCGAACCGCAGAGCTTCAACCTGTTTCTGTTGATCGGGGCTCAATTGCTTCCAAATGGCTCCCAGGCCTCCGCCTCCCGGCCCTCGCCCCATGCCCCCGTACGCGTACGCGCCCGCGGCCATCAATAAGACCAGCAATGAAACGACGGGGATCATGACTTTCGCGTTCTTCATGTTACAGCCTCCTTCGGCGAAAAATTGTTCTCTCTGTCATTCACTTACCGGCGGAGGTGCTGAATCCCGCGAAAAATTCTTCGCATCCGGCGGAGGAGGGCCACCAGGACCGCGCATCATGCGAGGTCCACAGGGCCGCATCCCCATGCCTGGTCCCATCCTGACCCGGCTCTTGAGGAATGCGAGAAACTGAGCGCGCTTCTCTTCGGGGAGGCTCGCCAGGATCTGAGTCAGGTCGGCAAAAGCCCTTTTCTCCATTTCGCTCCTCATCGCAATCAGCTCGTTGACGCTCTTTTCCGCTGCCGCAGGATTTCCAGGATTCGCTGCGAGCGTATCGAACACCTCGGCCCTTTTGGCAAAGATCTTGCCCATGGCCTCGCGTCCCTCACCTCCGTGCCAGGCCCTGCGGAGCTGCTTCCATTCCTGTCTGCTGAACGGCATCTCCTGCGCAGACAACGCCGCCAGAGGCGGATGCGTCTCCATCCACCAGTGCCACCCCAGGGTCCCTGCTACTGCGAGGTTGAGGGCGAGTGAGAAGATGAAAACCCCGGTGACCACTGTCTTGTTCATTGCCCGTTCTCCTCGGACGAGACGTTCATCACCACTTCGGCCAGAGAGTAGTCTGTCGCTGGTGCGACAATCTCCAGGAGCGCCTCCGGCTGCTCAGCGCTCACGGTGCCGAGCATCGACCGGCCCGCTAGATTGCCCAGCCCTAAAGCCAACAGAATGATCATCGCCGCCAGCGGCACGCGAATCCAATCGGGAAACGCGCGCTGCTCGTCGCGACGCGTAGCGACCCTGGCGATCCGGACCTTTACCTGACCGGCGAGATCGGGTTGCGGCCGCTCCGTGGGCATCGCTTTCAACGCTGCATCCAGAGCGGCCACGCGCTCGTACCGGCTCCGACATTCCCGACACTGGGCAAGGTGCTCCCGCAAGGCTTCGGTAGCGGCCGGTCCCAGCTCCGCGTCAACGAACGACGAAATTTGTCGTTGGAATGTCCGGCAGTTCATGGACTTCTCCTCTACGTGTCATTACCGCGCAGGCCGGTGCTTCCCGCGCGGTTCGGACGATTTGTTTGCAGCGAAGAACTGTTTCTCAGAAATGCCGCATCCTGCATCAGCACTTTCCACATTCCTACCTACCGTTCCAATAGCTCGATGACTCGCCGCCTCGCACGGAAGATCAGCGACTCGACCGCGGAGCTGGAGCTGTTCATGATGCGAGCGATCTCCTCGTAGCTCAACTCCTCCTGAGTCTTCAGGATCAGCGCGGTCCGTTGCCGCTCCGGAAGTTCTGCCAAGACCTTCTGGAGGCGGGCGTACTCTTGCTTCGTGGACAGAAGGCTCTCTGCGTCTCGAAAATCCACCGCGTGGGGATTGTCTGGCTGTTTCCGCCGCGACGACTCGGCCTCGAATTCGTAGAGGAATCTCGCGGCCTTGCGCTTCAGCGCGCTGAACACGTTTATGCTTTGATTGCGTGCAATGGCCAGCAGCCAGGTCCTGAACGAGGCCTTCTCGATCGAAAACTGCTCCAGATGCTTGAACGCCCTGAGGAACGTCTCCTGGACGACCTCTTCCGCATCCTCCGGGACGCCGGTGATCACGCGAGCCACGCGGTACACCACAGGCGCGTACCGATCCACCAACTCGCCGAAAGCCGCTCCCGAGCCCTCTCGCGCCAGCGACACCAGCTCTTCGTCAGTACGGTCTGTCCACGGTCTCATCGGCACCGCTGGTAGGAATGCTTCATTCTCAGCCTCTTGTACAGCTTACCGCCGGGAGGCTGAAATCCCGCGCAGCAGCCTTCGAAAACCCAAAGAACCTGGATCAGTCCGGGGACGGCCGGGGGACCACGAAACGAATCAGGACCGACGATATGAGACAAAAAACGCCGAGATAGGTAAAGACCACAAAGAAATCTCCGTTGGTGGCGTCCAGCAAATATCCGCTCAACGACGGACCGATTGGTCCCGCGACAAATCCGTACGCGGTGAACGTCAGACCAAAGATAGCACCGAAGTGCTTGATTCCGAAGCAGTCCATCGCGAGCGGAGCCGAAACCGCAAAGAGCGCCCCAAAGGCAAAACCGATGACGGCAGCCAAGGCGATCAGCACGGTGAGCCCACTTACGTGAGGCAACAGGAGATACGATAGACCGGCAGCGAAGAATGTGGCACTCATGGTGGATGTGCGGCCGAACAGGTCGGAAATATAACCGGTCAACAGCCTGCTCACCCCGTTGGTCGCATTGAACCCCACCAGAATCGCCACCGCGGCGTCCAGCCCGAACCCTTTGGACCCACCGTACGCGGTGGAGAGGACGACCATGCCGATCCCTGCGGCTCCTTGTAAGGCCCACGTGGCCCACAAGAACCAGAAACTCGCCGTCCGAAGCGCTTCAGGCACCGTCAAAGACCGCTCCAGATCCTCGGCAAAACCCTGGGCAGCCGCGCCTTGGACGTTGCCTGCAACCGCCGGGTTCGACGGCGGTTCCGTAAACCGCGCGGCGACTAGCCCGCTGACCAGGGCGACAAACCCAAGCAGAAGATTCATCGACACGTATCCCACCGCGTCCAGCAGATAGTGGAACACGGGCGACATGACTGCGGCGGAGAAGCCAAACGTGAAGTTCACGATCCCGGAGACGAGGCCCCGTCTGGTGGGAAACCACCGCTGGACGGTCGTCAGCGCAGGGATGTACACGAAGCACGAACCCGCGCCCATGAGAAAAGCCCAGACGTAGAGCATCCAGAGCTGAGACGCGTACGCGATGAAGATGAGATTCACGCCGCACACAGCCGCGCCGACGGTCATCATTCGCGTGATGCCCACCCGCTCCTGCCACTTGCCTACGAAAAACATCAGGATGCCGACCGAGGCGAGCACGAAGAAGAGGATGTTCCCGATCTCGCCGCGACCGACCTGGAGCTTTGCCTGCCAGTCGTTGCTCATGACCCCAGGGAAGCCGAATATGAACGCACCGTACCAGAAGGTCGCGATGGAACTGCACACCACGGCCAGGATCGCTTTGTTCTTGCCTTTCACGCGTGGTCTCCGAAGCAGGATGATGTGCGGGTCCTGCGAAGATACCGCACAGTTGGACTTAAGAGCCGACCAGCCTTAGTACTGCGTTTTACAAATACGGTGGCGTACTCGTGTGGCAGGCGGGTGGCGTTCATCACCGCGGCCTCATTGGCTGTATTGGTGGGACCGGCATCTTGCCTGTCATTCCCTGATGGACAGGCGAGACGCCTGGCCCACCCGAGCTGGCCGACACCCGACACGGAACTTGCGAAAAGCTGCACTTGATGAGCGGCATGGCCAAAATGGGCCTCGTCGTCTCAAGAGTCGATGGGGCTGCCTTCCCCTCAGGGCGGATCCGTTGCAGGCTACGGCTCCTCGATCGGTGCGATCAGGTCGGGATCTTCATACCCTGCTCGGTTGACCCTTGGGCTCACCGGGTAACCGATCATCTCCGCTGCGGGGTACGGGCGGAGCAGCGGCGTGAGTCGTTCCGCGGTTTTCACTGTCGGATCCAGCCACAGGTCGTAATCGGCCTCTGCAAGAATCACCGGCATTCGATCGTGGATAGGCATCAGAAGTTCGTTGGCGTCGGTCGTGAGGATGGTTGCGGACTCGACAACCTCTCCCTCAGGCCCGGACCAGCGCTCCCACAGTCCGGCAAAGGCAAAAACTTTGCGATCCGCATTTCCGAACAAATACGGCTGTTTTCGCCCTTCGATCTTTTTCCATTCATAAAAGCCGTCAGCCGGAACGAGGCAGCGCCTGTACTTGAACGCAGCTCTGAACGCGGGTTTCTCCGCCGCGCTCTCGGCTCGCGCGTTGATCAGCCTTGGTCCCATGGAACGGTCTTTGGCCCAAGACGGCACAAGCCCCCAGGTCACCATCACCAACAACCGTCTCGGCTCTTCGCTGGCAACCCTCACGATGGCAATGGTTTCGGTCGGCGCGATGTTGTACCGCGGCGATAGCTCGGGCTCTTCGGCAAGCCGGAAGTGCGATGCCAGGCTCCTCGCAAGCGTCATGAGGACGAATCGACCGCACATGGTATCATCCTTCACTGATGTGTTCGAGCACTCCGCTGCCGCGCCACCGCAACCCTTGCCGCACGCCGGCGCACTATTGGCGCAGCCCCCGTCTGTATCGGCACTGGTCTACACGGATTATACCAACCCCCGTGGTGAGAAGCCACACGAAGCCGACACGTACTCTCGAGATCTGGCTGCGCGGCTTTCCCATAGCGGAAGAGCTTCAGGACAATCTTCGAACGAAGAAATCCATTTCATACGTTCGGTCGCGGATTCCCGCGGGACGCTGTTTGTGTCGACCATCGCGACCTCTGCGGCTGTATTGGTGGGACAGGCGTCCCGCCTGTCATTTCCTCATGGACCGGCAAGATGCCGGCCCCACTGAACAGCCAAAGGTAGGGACCCCAAGGGAGACACCGTATTTGCGAAAAGGCGTACTAAGCGCTTCGCGGTGAAGATTGACGCAGTCAATCGTGGTGACGTATGATCTGAAGCGAGTAATAGCAGGTTGTAATTCCAAGAGTAACTTTGGGAGAACCTTCTTTGACGGCGAATCGGTCTGGAAAGAGGCACCAATATGGGCGACCCTGAGACGGTTGCAACCCCGTCCGGAACGAGAACCTCACGTTTCGCGGCGTACATCCTTTTGGGGACGTTCTTTGCCCTATTGCTCTATTTTGCGGCTGCATATGCGGTTCATCATGATGGATTTCGTTCCCCCATGATTTACGACTCCAAGGGGATGATCCAGAACAACGCTCACCTTTTCGCCAGACACGAGCCGCTGGACGTCATCGCCATCATTCCGGCCAGACCGTTGTTCATGCTCACCCTGTATGCGAATTATGTATGGAAGGGGATGGATCCCTACTCCTTCCGCGTTGTCAACGCAGCAATTTCGGCAGCAGCAGGACTGGCGCTGGCCGTTCTGGCCTTCGTGGTTTTCCGCATGCCCCGGCTCAACATTCCGGGAACGGCGTTCCACAAAGGACTTGTGAGCTTCTTTCTCGGGCTGCTTTTCGTCGTTCACCCCCTCCAAACCTTCACGGTGCTGTACATTATCCAGCGAGAAGCCATCATGGCTTGCTTTTTTTATTTTGCCGCACTGGCCGCCTATCTTGCCGCGCGCTGTTCGGGAGGCGGCAGGGCCTGGGGATTGTTCGCCCTGTGCGGAATCCTGTTTTTAGCTGGGATGCTCAGCAAAGAGAACCTGATAACCTTGCCGATGGTTCTCCTTCTTGCGGAGGCCACGCTTTTTCGAGCCAGTTTTCGACAAATCCTTTCCAGAGGAGCGATCTTCGCAGCGATCACCGTGGCGGTCCTCCTCGTGAGCCAGGTCATCACCTACAATCTCCACGGGGCCCAGACACTGCACGCTCAGGCAATTCTCGACCGACTCCGTCAGCATTACCATGAGGCGGGCTTGAACCCGGTGCAGGTTGTGTTGACGCAGTGCCGCGTCTTCTTTCTCTACGTGGTCATGGTGTTGGCTCCGTTCGCGGTGCAAATGCTCCTCGTAAAGGCCGTGACGGTTTCCAGCTCACTGCTCGATCCCCCGGAGACCCTGGCGGCCGTTGCAGGAATGGTCGTCTGGATCGGCCTTGGTTGCGCATTGATCCGCCGCATGCCCGTGATCGCGTTCGGTTTACTCTTCTCCGTGATAGTCCTTTTGCCCGAGTCCCTGCTCATCCCGCAGTTCCTCTTTTTCGGCTACAGACCGCTCCTTCCCATGGCGGGAATCCTGTTGATCGTCGGACAGGTCGCGCTTGAAGTAATGTCCCGTCTGAAGGCTTCCGACACGCGTGTGGTGCCCACTGCCGCTGCAATTGCGTTTCTGGCTGCCGCGGTCGTGTTAGCCGCAGTGACCAGAAACCAGGCAGCGAACTGGGAACCTTTACGCGTGTGGATGCAAATTTACGACGATGTGCCGTCGCCGCCCGAAAATGTCGAGAAGAAGATATATCCCGATATCCTTACCAATTTTGGAGCTGAACTCGTCAATATCGGTCACCAAGGCGAGGCTATCCCAATACTGCGGCTCGCAGTCGATCTGGCGCCCCATTCTGTGAGCGCGCACAACAACCTCGGGAACGCCCTGCTCGGGATGGGGATGACGGCCGAAGCCATCGAGGTTTACCGCAAAGCCATCCAGATGAAACCCGACTCACCCGAGCTGCACAACAACCTTGGCGCGGCCCTCTTGGCATCCAACCGGCATCCTGAGGCCAGAGAGCATTTCGCCAAAGCAGTGGAGCTGCATCCGGGTTTCGCCAAGGCTCAGAGCAATCTGGGAATTGTGGAACTGCAAATGGGGCATGGTTCCGAAGCCATCGAACATCTGAGTCGCGCGGTCGAGCTCAATCCTCGGTTGGCTCTGGCCGAGAGCAAGCTTGGCAGCGCGTGGGAGCTTTCCGGCGATTCCTCCCGAGCAGCGGTCCACTACGAAAACGCTCTGCGGCTTTCACCTCATCTCGTGGAGTCGCATTTCGGTCTCGCCCGAACCTTGGCTCGGCTCAACGACACTCCGCGAGCGGTCGAACACTATCGGAGAGGCTTGGAACTGAATCCTCACGACTATTCCGCTCACAACGAGCTTGGAAAGCTCTTTCTGTCACTCTCGAATTTCTCGGGTGCTGAGGATCACTTCCGAAAGGCCCTCGAATTACGACCCGACTTCACCGAAGCGAAAACCAACCTCGAGACGGCACGGGAGAGGTCCCGCCCCGCTCCGGCGCGGTCAAACGATTAACCTCGGGGGGAACTTCTTTGTGCAAAGAAGTTCCCCCCAATTTACTTCTTTGACTGCGGGTTCGTATCACAAGGCGTGGCGACCTTGAATTCGACGTTGAGGTCCTTGACGGTTGCGGCCTGTGCGCCGCCATTCCAGATGACGGCCCTGCGGTTGTATCGGTCTACGGTAGGCCATTGCGCGGGCTTGCTCTCTTCACGTGCCAGGGCAAGCGCGTGTTTTCCGTAGCTCATGGGCACCAGGGTCGAGCCAGCGATACTCCAGCGGGATCTGAGATAATCCACAACAGCGTCGGCTCTCTGCTTCCCGAGCCGGCAGTTAGATTCCGCGCCTCCCACCTGATCGGTATGCCCCTCCACGATGAGCGAGCATCTGTCAAAAGCCGTGCTCTGCAGAGCTTCCCCGATACCGTCCAGGCGTCTCCTGGCATCCGCGTCGAGCGTGGCCTTGCCGAAGTCGAAATAGACCTCGAGACGATTCACCCTGGGCCGGTGCTGAGGATCGACGTTCTGATCGACCACGAGGATCTGTTTGACGGTCGCGGGTGAATAGATGACGGAGAAGAACCGGTCCGCGTTGTCCAGGAAATCCTGATCGAGCTTTTTGTCGTGGAACCGGGAGAGCGCCTTGAATATGTTGAGATGAACCAGGGCCTTTTCCGCTTCGCCTCGATCCCGGTACAAATTGCCGAGGAGCAGATTCGTGTCCGCGAGGTCATCCGAAGACCTCTGCAACATGACTGCCTTGAACCGGTTGGCCTGCTGAAGCCACTTCAAGGCCTGCTCCTGGTCCCCTTTTTGTTGCAGCAGTTTTCCCAGCGAATAGTAGCCTTGCGCGTGCGCGCTGTGGGAAGGGCATATCTCAAAGGCTCTCCGGAACAGATCGATCCTCTTGTCCGCGTCGGCCTCTTTTGTGCCTTGCTGGTAGAGTTCCTCCGCCTTGAGGAACTCTTCGTCAGAGCAGCCTGCCCGGGTAGGGATTGCGTTGCAGAGAAGAGCCAGGGCCGCGGTAATGAGGACCAGGAGGTGGCTGCGATTAGGTTTCATGGGACACCTGTTTTCAACCTCGCCCATCGCTATTTCGAGGGACGGTACCGGGTTTCATAGATCGTGTCGCGGATCCCGGCAGCAGGCAGGTTCCTGTCATCACTGCGGCCTCTCTGGCTGTATTGGTGGGACAGGCGTCCCGTCTGTCATTTCCCCATGGACCGGCAAGATGCCGGCCCCACTGAACAGCCAAGGACAGGGACTCCTAGGGAGAGACCGCACTTGCCGCATCGCGTACAAGCCTTTCCCGGTGAACGGTCAACCTGTCACCGCACAGATTCGAAGGATTTCAGTACCCACCCCTTCGCGGTCCAGTCGCCCTTTGGCCGGCCGGAATCGGTAAGTTCGTTCCACATGGCATCGAGGAACCGCTGCTGGTCGGTCAGCCACGGACTCGCGGCATCCCCCACGTCGTCCTTGTTCCAGAAGGGCTTCAGCGAATCGAGGGGAGTCGCGGTGAGCAGGGCAAAGACCGCTTCCTTTCCGAAAGGCGGCTGAATGGTTATGGCACCTCCGCCACCGACCACCACGTTTTGCTGGGCGTTCAGTCGCCGCGGCTGCTCGTTCGGCCCGGGGTAGAGCGGATGAATCACTCCCTGGCAGTCCACGCTCCAGATGTACAGATAGCCAGTGGTCCCCGCTTTGGCCTGGAAGATGAGTTCATCGCCCTTGAGCACCGTACCCGGCCTCCGAGGGACGGGCGTCTTAACCGCATAACTCAAGTCCACGGCGACACGCGTATCGGGATTGCGCAACGTGGCGAAGCCGGTTTGGAGGAAGTACCCCCGGAAGTTCTTGATCGCAGCGGGGAGAACCGTGTTGAGATCCGCACCCGTATGGGTCTCCCAGTAGTCGCCCGTAGCATCCGAAAGCCGCATACCGTACGCGGTTCCCGATTTCTGTACCTCGAAGAGGCACCGCGCCGCGGTCGCATCGTCGGTCCACTGGATCGCAGGCGAGAGCTGCTTCAGAGCCCCCTGAATGTTGACGCGCTCTCCAGCCGATATGCTGCTATCGCTCTTCAGGGAACAGGCGACGACGGAAGGCCGGTCTGTGAGAGTCTTTTCTACAGCCACCCCCGTAACGAAGACCTCCCGGCCGAGAGCTTTCGGGTTGAACTCGTGCTGCGGAATCTGTGCGAAGCCGTCCCTCGCGACCTGTTCGCGCAAATACATGGCGAGTTTCTCGAAGGTGATCTTCCCGTCCGTCTCGACAGCAGCCTTGCCGTTGAGGGCGTTCAGCAGGTACCAGGTGAAGACGCTGTGAATCCCTTTCGGGTCCTTTTCGAAGGGGACGATTTCCGCGGGTTGAGATGCCTCGCACGCGGTCAGAACAACCAGCCGAGGACCCTGGAGGTCCAGACCGGACAACATATTGTTCACGCCCCGACCGCCGCTCTCCGATTCCGCTTCACCGAACCGCGGCTCGAAGACGCTCTTCTGTACCACCGGGTCTGAAATGGTCTTGTACTTGACGAAGTACGGATTCACTCTCTTATGAATCGAGCCGGCATGGCACGAGTCGCTGATGACGACAACGGTCCTCCCATGCATCTGCTTGAGCAGAGCGCCGATTTCCTGTCCTGTAATGAAGTTCTGCGTCCCGTCAACGGTGAAGGCGAATCCGGGTCTTCCCCTGAACGTCCTGCGGACCCGATTAGCGGTCGCCTTCGCGTCCCACGGCATGATCGCCCTGTCCATCCCGTCCTGGATCTGTACGCCGTTCTCATTCCAAATCTGAATGCCGTGCCCACTGAAATAGAATAAGGCGCGGTCACCGGGCCGCGTCCCATCGATGAGCCATTCCTTGATGGTCCGGAGGATATTGGCCCGGGTAGATTCCTGGTCCAGAATGGTCTTGGTTTGTTCGGCGGTGAACAGCCCCTTGGCAATGAGACTCTCCCGGAGCAGTCTCACGTCCTCTCGGACCCCTTTGAGATTGTACTCGGGGGAAGAATATTCCTCCACCCCTACAAAGAGGGCCCGGTTCGCCCCCAAAACAGGCTGCTCGGTGGCCGCGACCGAAAAGGCCGCGACCACGAGAAGCGATATGAACAGACCTGTTCTCATCGGATCAATGACACCTCGATCGTCCATAACGGCTTGAATGCCGGGCCATGTCTGCGTTGCGTATCTCAACCCGGCGGTTGAGATAGCGTCCTTCGTCATCATAGTTCGGCGCGATCGGACAGATCTTGCCGTACGAACGGGGTGTAATCCGGCGTGGCTGGATATTCCATCGATCTTCAAGGTACCGAGCAACAGCCTCGGCACGACGGTAAGCCAAGTCGCAATTGGTCTCTTCATCACCAATGCTGTCGGTATGACCGTCGATGAAGAAGCGTCTCACGTGCCGGAGCTCTCGGTCTTCAAGGGCCATACCCAACTCATCCAGTTGACGCCGGGATCGAGGGTTGAGTGTAGCGGAGCCCGACTCGAACTGAATGGACAAGGCAAGTCCCGGAGCATCCTCGTCGTCGGAGCAGGGAGGCCTGAAGTGCCGCCTGTGCCGATCGTACCGGTCATCGTCTCGGTCGTGTCGGGCGTACCGGAAGTACCGGTAGTCCCGGCCGAATCGGCGTCGCGGCTCGACGTTGATGCTCTCCTCTTGAGTGTCGCGGTCCTCCGGCCTGGTTATGAGGGATTCGACGATGGTCTCTTTCTTCACGAGATCGCCTTCACCCTTGGCTTCCAGGTCAACAGACGCGGTTTTCACGGGCAGAGCGCGATATTCCTCAAAGGTCTTCTTGTCGTAGCAGAGGCTCAAACCGGCCTCAAAGAATCTCCTCGCGGGATCGATCTGGCCCTCGGTCTTGAGCTTTCGGGCAATTTCGAAGACCCGTTTACACGTGTTCTTGTCCTCCCCGCCAAGCGCTACTTGGAAGTGCTGGAGCGCGTCCGTGTACTTCTTCTGTGAGATGAGTTGTTCCGCTTGTTTCATCTCACCGGAAACATCGACTTTTGGGGGGCACAGTGAATCGGCCTCCATCAGGAGCCCCTTTTTCACCTCTTCGGGCATCTTGTCGGCCTCAGCCACATGCTTGCGTATCGTGGCGGCCCGCTCGCATCCGGACTCCGCTGCCAGGGCCGGCCCTACGGTGACCGCCAGGACGGTTACCAGCAGCACAAGGCCGATAAACGCAACTCTTGTTTTCATCGTTCCACCTTGAATGAGGTCTTGGCTGTCTGGTAGCCCCTGTCCGGGATCTCGTCGAGCCTTACCCTGATGTCTTCCTCTATTTTTTCAGGAGCATCTTCCCAGACCTGGTACGCGTACCGGTCCCAGTTATAGTCGCCGCGATACACTTTGTACTTGTTTCTGGTTGCAATGGCCCTCACTGACTCCCGTCCCGCAGGGCCTTCGACCCTGAACATGAACTCATCCTCTCGGTTAGTGGGAATTTCTACGACTTTGCCGCCGCGAACGAAATTGTCTTTCTGGAAGCGGTTGGGAAAGATTACTCTCACTTTTCCGCTTGAACCAAAGGAGACGAGGTTGAGGTAGCAGTCTCTCTCGGAATAGAAGTAGAATCGAACGGGCTCTCCGATCCGGTATCTTTTCCGGTCGGTCCACAGTTTGACGACGGAGTCTTCATAGTCTCGCCCGCGGTCCAAGTCGCGGTCACGCTCGCTCCTCTCGCCTCGATACCGGTCACGGCCGCGATCCCCGTCCCGATCCGAGTCGCGGTCCCGGTCACGGCCGCGATCCCAATCGCGGTCAGGGTCGCGGTCCATGTCGCGGTCGTCGTCTCTCCAGGAGGCCTCTTCCACGATGCGGAGTTTGGACTGATACTCAGCCCAGTCTTTCCGATCCCGTTTTTCCAGCTCCGCGCCGATATCTTTGACGGCAAGTTTCGGCTCGGCGACCTCGTAGAAGGGGGATTTGTCGGTCAGCTGTGCGTCCCGAGGGACGAAATCGTACCGCTCTCGGGTTGCTATCGCCTTGACGTAGTTGACGCCTCGCGGGCCGTGGACTTTCAACGCGTAGTTCGCGCTCTCCGGAGGAACCTGATACCATTTACCCGCTTTCACATAGTTGTCTCGGTCCCACTTGTTGGGAAAGAGCACATGGACCTTGCCGCTGGACCCCACGTCCAATATGGTCACGTACGCGTCCCGGTTCGCCCTGAATTTCAGATCGATGCGATCGCCGACGCGGAAGGCCCGCCGACCGCTTACTGTCGCTACCTGGACTTTGAAGTCGGGATTGTCGTAATCGATCTTGGAGAGTTCCTCGACGACGAAATCCTTCGCCTCGACGGCGGCTTCCTTGGCCCCGCCTTCTTTGGCCTTTTCGGCAGACTGCGTCACCGCTGCATCCTTGGCCGGGGTGTCTTTGGCCGGGGCATCCTTGGTGGCCTTACCCGTTTGTGCCACTGCCCCCCCAAAGCAGAGGAGAAGGCACAAACACATCAACCCTAAGTAGATCATGCCCTTCGACACGGTTTTCATTGCTACTACTCCTTTGCTCTCTAGAATTTGATGTCTTTGGCCAGACCATACTCGTCGGTCACCTGAGGTGTTTGACGGAGGCCTGCTGTTCCAGTGTCTTCCAGCACTTTTTCCCGGGCCTTGTCGAATGCGGTCTGGAGGTCCGGTGTCCCACTTTGCATGGCTTGCAAGAGCCAATAGGTGAAGAGGCCGCTCTGCTTCGAGCGGTCCTCGAACGACTGCTCCCTCTTCAGGCATGCGGCAAGAAGCGATTCTTTCGCCTTGGTCAAATCGGAGTCCGGTTGAGAGACGGGCGAACCCGCAGGAGCCGCTTGAGCCGCGACGATCTGTATCTCCTTCATTTGCGAGTCGCTCAGGAGGGGGAGATACTTTGAGACCAGGTTTCCGGTCACGTCCTTGGTGATCTCCCCGCTGTGGCATGAGTCGACCACGACGAGCTTCCTCCGTGCGGGTACTTCTTTCAAAATGCTTCCAAAATCGTGGCCCAACATGAGTATCTGCTTCAGCTCCGGGCTGTCCGGCCTGAGGGTTTGTTGCTGGTGGTAGCAGACAAAGGCCGATGACAGACCGTCCGGGTGGCGCGCGGGAGGCTGGTCGCGTACGAGGGTCCCGTGTCCGCTGAAGTAGACGAACGCCAGGTCTTCCGGCTGGGTCTTCTGCACCAGCCAGCGGACACCGTCGGCAAAACCGGTCTTGGACGACTGCGGCCCGACGACGATCCGCGTGTTCTCCGGCGGGACTCGGAGCTTGTCACCAATGGCTTGGGCGAATTTTCTTGCATCGTCATCACAGTAACGCAAGGCTCCCGTAGCAGCTCCCACGCTGAGCACGTAGATATTGCTGCTCTTCACGCTCCCGCCTGCGGTCCCTCGCCCGATGACGAATCGTGTCTCAGACGTCCCCCAGCGCACGTTCCGGCCAAATTGGTCGGTTCGCTTGGAAGCTTCCACCACCAGGTCCTTCAGGTTCCCGGAGTAAGACTTGAAGCCACCCTGATAGTCAGAGAAGTCTTCTTCTTTCAGAATCTTGTTCTTTTCTGACGTCGCGTAGGCAACGATCCGTTCAACCCCCTCAGGACCCGAAACCCGAAACTGGAACCTGTCCGTCGCTGCGGGAAAGGAATAGCGTTGTTTCGCTTTGACCAGGTTGTCGGCGCCCGAGAACTGATTCGGCCACAGCCGAGTGATTTTGCGAGAGGTCCCGACATCTATCAAGGTGAGATAGCAGTCCTGGTCGGCCTCGAAGAAGACCTGGACCGTGTCCCCCGGGTTCACTCTCATCTTGTCCACTTGGACCGACACGGTGATTTTCGTACCGCCGTCGGTGTTTGTCGGCAGCACGTTGATGTCCTTGGTGAAGCTGATCGTCTTCTCGTCCGCCACACCCAACGAGACCCCAAAGAGGATCAGCGCCCACGCCAATAGAACGACAAAGGAAGCTTTTGAATTGCGAAACATGCCGTACCTCCCGGCCTCAGTGGGTGTTCCCCCCTGCGGGCTCGATCGTGCACCGTCCGTTCACCCCCGGTGGCCGGAACACGGTTTCCCGGTGGTTTTGATCACCTTGTCCCGACTCGGAGCGGGTATGTGTCGGCTTGCGTCATGGCCCTTAGTACACCATTCAGAAGTCTGGTCGCGGATTTTAGGTTTCTTGGTGGAACAGGCATCTTTCCTGTCACTTCTTAATGGACCGGCAAGATGCCGGCCCCACTGAACAGCCAAGAGCAGAGCCTCCAAGCGTGACCGAAATTGCCAAAAGGTGTACTCAGTCTTTCACGTACATACTGTTGGTCGCGGCGCCTTGCCCAACGTGACTCCGAATTGAAAGAAAAAGAAGCGATGGAATCAAACTTCAGACACGGGTCCCACCATCCCCTTGTAGAAGCACCTGCTGTCCGCGGATTCATGAATGCTCCGCGTCCAGGAGGAGTTGTGCGGCTATAGCCGTGATTCTCGAAGGAATGCGGCTAAGCGCCAGCTTCGTCTGAGTGATGGTGGCTTGCGTGCCTTCCATTCCCTTTTGGAAAAGCATCCCTTGGAGTGACACGCCTTCTGCTGATGGATGCAGCTCGAAACAGAGCAGATAATCAACGCCCAGCGTGGAGAAAGCCTGATCCGCTACCGCCTTGAGGCCCTCGCCGGGTGGAACCTTGTGCTGGAGTGCTGCCCGCAGGTCACGCGGCGAGACAATCTCGTACGAACCGCCGAGTCGCTTTGCCAGGTCGACCTTCTCATAGGTCTCGTCCAACTGCGACTGAGAAAAGCCGGATTTTTCCGGCACCACGATCAGCACCGCGATTTTCTTTTCAGCAGCAGGCTGCCCGCCGGGAAAAGGGCCCTTGGCCATCAGCCTCGAAGCGCCATCATGCCAGACGACATCGCTGAATACCGGAAACAGTACCTCTTTCTCCGCGCTTCTGGGCAAGATTACTATCATCAGCAGAGCGGCAGCCACCGCGCCCAGGGCCAGGGAAGGAAGACTGAGGTCGGCCCTCAGGGCCTGGATCGCTGCTTTGACGCGCTGGCCCCATCCCTGCGCCGGCGCACTATACACCTCGGCGATCTTGTTCCTGATGAATTTCTTCTCGTGTAACGACAGCTCCGGATCGCCTCCTTCGCATGTTTCTCTGCTCAACTCCTCGATCAGCTCTACTTCCTGCGCGCACCGGGGGCACGACCCCACGTGGGATTCAATCGTGGGATCCACGAGTTCTTTCCGGGCCAATGCGACGATTGTATCGGAAGAAGGACACCCGGACATCGAAGACCCCAACTGCACGGCGTAGGTGCTCAGAAACCGGTGTGCCTGCTCCAGGGCCGCCAGCTCTTCTTGGCATGCGCTGCAATCTCTGATGTGGTCATGAAGACCGTCTATTTCTTGCGGGAACTCCGCCGGGGACAAGGCCATTGCCAGCTTCTCGGAAATCTCTTGTCCTGTGCATTTTTTCATGTCAGCCAGCCGCCTTTACGGAGTCCAAGAGCCGGAGCAGGCACCTTCTCAGCATAACCACCAGCGTGTTTTCTTTGGTGCCGGTCATCGCTGCAATCTCGGAAAAAGAGAGTTCTTCGTAATACCTGAAACGGATTAGCTCTCTGCAGCGTTCGTCGAGCCGAGCCAGCGCTCCTCGCATCGCCCGAAGGCCCTCTTGATCGATTAGTAGCTTTTCGGGGTTTTTGGTGATGGATAGTCCGTCGAAAATCGCGTTATTTCCGGCACGCTCCTCTCCGCACTCCATGGAAAGGGTAATTGCGCCGCCGCCACCTCGCTTGGTCGCGGTCTTTCGCCTCAAGTGGGCGATGCATGAACTGACCGAAATACGGTAGATGAACGTGCTCAGGCGGGATCTGAACTCAAACGTCTTCAGAGACCTGATCACCGCCTCCAGAATGTCCTGTCTGACGTCCTCGATATCGGCACGGTCGAAGCCCCATTTTTTCCAGGCAGCGATCGAGGAGATCGTCGGGAAATGAGCCTCGAACAGGGTGTCCCATGCGTCTCTTTCGCCGGCGAGGCAACGTTTCACGAGGGATTTCTCAGCATCCTCAGGTATTGCGTGCATGTGCGTGCAGCCCCTTGGGTTGGCAGGATCCTGGTATCCATCAACTTCCGCCGCCCTGTCGCCGTCCCGCGGATCAGTCCCGGACAAGGACTGAACGGAGCGTTTCGCGTCCATTCATTTGGCTCCCGTCTCTCTCGGAAGTTTGATGATCGAGTGCAGCTTTCCGAGATCTCCTTCGAGCAGTCGGCCTTCCCACTGGAGATTGTTCAGAGGGCCCTCCGACCCAGGGATAATCTCATCGCTCCATCCCTCAAAGAAGATCGTGGTCATCCCTCTGCATGAACCCTTGGATCCTTCGAGCGCGTACGTTGCCTCGAACGGGGCCACGGCCCACTGGTAGTAATTGACCTTACCGGATCGCTCTTTGACCTGAAAGACATCCACGGTGACCGCGGGCTTGCGAGCTAATTCCGTCGCCACGGCTCCGTGGGCTTGCCATTCCGCGGTCCCGACCACCAGAGGCCTGGATTCTCGCGAGAGTTTGGCGAAGGCTTCCAACGCCGGCCCGATATCGACGATGCTCCCTTTGGAGCCCTCTTGCTCCGGAGCTGCCAGTCGGATGCGCTCGCAAACCTCCACCATCCGGCCGGCAGCTTCGGCCAGACCCTGCAGATACTCTGAGGAATCGGGTTCAAAGTATAACTTGAGCCCGTCTGGGATCTTCTTCACCGGTGCGGCAGATTTTCTCACGAGTATAGCGGTCTTGGTCATCAGGACCGTCTGCTCCGCGAGGGAAGTCAGGGACCCTGCATAGAAATTCCGTCTCACGGCCGAGGTCGTCCAGTCCCGACCGCCGAGCGAAATGGCCTTCAGGGCGGTCAGGTAATAGGTGTCACCTGTTTGGCCTGAAATAGCCTGGTCGATCCCCTCGATGGAACGTTCCCCGACGCGATAGCCTTCCAGGAGTTTCTCAAAGGCGAGCACTTTGGAAATCTCTTCGCGGGGCGTGTCGTCCTTGATGAATTCCTGCTTGACCCGGTCGATGACCTCTTCATGGAGGGAATACCGCTCACCGAGAGGTTGAATTCCCAAACCCCTTTCCGGATTGATCTTCGGCAATCCCTGCTGACGCGCCCACTTCTCGACGTCCTCCTTGACGAGTGAGCCGCTCTTTACCAGCACGGGGAGATCCGCGAAGGTCGGAAGGTCGGGTCGGCCGTTCACCCCAGAATAGAAGTCGTGAACCACCGTCCACAGCTCTATCAGTTTCTTGTTGCTGGGATCGGTGAAGAGTTTGACCACGCCCTGAGCGGTTTCGAACGGGAAGAGCATATCCTCGGGAAAAGGGAACGCCTGCTTCTGAACGGAAACGTCTATGGTAGCCTTGGCCAGGTACTGCATGGCCTGAAAGTACCTGCCCATGATCGGAGAGTCGGTATAATGGCCTCGAGGCCTGAACATGGCGTTACCTTTGATTTGTTCCGCCTGCTTGGCAACCTCCTCGGGCAGTTCCACCCCTGGCGACTCGGTCAGCAGGAGGAGCGGGACCCCGAACAGGCGACGCACCTGCGGGTCATCCGTCCTTGCCACGAATTCCTTCAAGGTCTGCGCCAAGAGAGACACCAGCAGCGTCTGTTCCACGGCTATCTGGTTTTGCTGCGCCACCCCCTTCATTGTCTCGAATAGGTAAGAATTGGTGAGAAGGATCGCTTCCCCTTTGGCGAGTTCCGTCTTGACCCAGTTTGTGTCCGCTGGACCGATCGGGCTCTGAATAGCCGGCTCCAGCACTGTCGGTTGCCGCTCAGGCAGCGCTCGCTGCTTCACCTTTCCTGCGGAGTGCACCGTCAGACAAGTTGCCCACAGACACAAGATCGCGACTGCCGAAACCAGAGAGCCTGCTCGGTAACCATTCATGAGAACCCCTCCTGATGCCGATTGTTCGGGATCTTCCTCCACGAACATGAGGTCGAACAGCATGGAGCACTTGATTCAAGCACCGTCGCGGTGGCCCCATAGTTCTTAGTCGAACGGCAGGAGCTGAAATGACAACTCTTTTCCATTTCTCGGACAGACCATAGCTCTCGGGAAGTCACGGGTGATGCACCGGTCCTCGATCAACCAGACTACACGTGAAGCTCCCCTTCCCCGAGCAATCCCTCAGTTCGTTCTGTAATGAAAGGTCTTGTTGCCCACAGAGGAAGCCGAACCGCTCGACGCGGCGGCGGCACTAAACCTGTGTCCTCAAGAATACCACCTCCGCGCGATCCTTGTCGATGTTATTTCCACAAGGAGGTCCTCCAAAATCGTGGCTCAGCGACGCAAATATCGACGGCTCCTTGAAATCCGAGGCAGTCATGTTTTGCGAGAAAACGCGACATAGTATAGTGTGACCCCACGAAAGCACTGTCCGCATCTCCGGGAGGGGGGCAATCGAATGAAGACCAGAGCAGTTGCGGTTCTCTTCATGATCTGTTCCGCGCTGGCGTTTGGATTGATGGGTCAGGCGGAGGCCGGTCCGGTTACGAAAGAAACCCTCGCACAGGGTAACAACGCGTTCGCTACCGACCTGTACGCGAAGGTCAAGTCCCAGGAAGGAAATCTCTTTTATTCCCCTTACAGCATATCCTCCGTGCTCGCGCTGACGTACGCCGGGGCTCGCGGCTCCACTGCCACCCAGATGGCGCAGGCGCTCCATTTCGAGGGCGATCGAGCTGACGTGCTCCGCACCTTTGGATCGATGATGAGAGACCTCGACGATCGGGCGCGGAAGCAGAAAATTCAGCTCGGGACGGCCAACGCGTTATGGATGGCCAAGGGAGGGCAACTGCTCGCCGAATATCGAAGGGTCGCGCAGAAAGACTTCTCGGCACGGGTGGCCCAACTCGACTTCGCCTCGACCCCGGATGCGGCGCGAAACGAGATAAACCAGTGGGTTGCAAAGCATACGTCCGGCAAGATCACCGATCTCCTGGCCCCCGGCATGGTTTCCGCGGCAACAAAGCTGGTATTGACCAACGCCATCTACTTCAAGGGGAAATGGGCCTCTGCTTTCAAGAAAGAGAACACCTCCGACGGTCCGTTCACCTTGCCCGACGGCACTGAGGTCACTGTTCCCCTGATGTACCAGGCCGGGAAATTCAAGTTCCTGGAGGAGGAATCCTTCCAGGCGCTGGAGTTGCCTTACGCGGGAAAGGCAATCTCCATGGTCATCGTACTTCCGAAGAAGAAGGACGGCCTCCCGGAGCTCGAAAATTCGTTCACCGCACAAAGCTTGGAGAAATGGCTTGGAGGATTGAACACGACCAAGCTCGCGGCTTATGTGCCGCGATTTACCGTGAGTAGCAAGTTTCGTCTCGCGGACACCCTTAAATCCATGGGCATGACCGATGCCTTCGCGGTTCCACCTGCGGATTTCTCGGGTATCGACGGCAAGAAGATCCTTGCTATTGACGAAGTCGTGCACCAGGCATTTGTGGATGTGAATGAGGAAGGGACCGAAGCGGCTGCCAGCACCGCGGTCACCATGCTCGAATCGACCGCGATGCCGGGAACGGAATTCAGGGCCGACCATCCCTTCCTCTTCATCATTCGGGACACGACATCCAAGAGCATACTCTTCGTCGGCCGTGTGCTGAATCCAGAAAGAAAATAACAGGGCCGGGAACGGTTTGGGCAGGAGGTAACAACACATGTCTCGCATCATCCGGTCCCTTGCGCTGGTGACTCTTCTGGTTCTGGGACTGCTGATGAGTTCCGTTCCGAATCTCTTTGCGCAGCCGCGGGATTCGAACGTGCGAACTCTCGAAGCGAACAGAATCCCCTCAACCAACATCGTCATCACCCTGAGAGTTGACAAACCGGCTCCAAAAGCAGGTGATGAGATAACCCTCATTGCGGAAACCAACCGGGACTGCCATTTGACCATTCTTTACCTCGGACCATCGGGAGACGTGGTGGTTTTCTGGCCCAATCGATCTTCAGGATGGGACGACCGGGTCACGGCAAACAGGCCGATACAGATCCCCGGTCAATCGGCAGATTTCCGATTCAAGGTGGACGGCAAGCAGCCGATCGAAAACATCGTCGCGTACGCCGCGACGAACAAAGATCTCATCTTCGACCAGCGGGACTTCCGGGAACTGCCGGGGGGGAAAGTCAAAGCCTTCCTCGGGAGCGGCGGTGACCTGGAACGAGCTTTTCGAACGCGAGCGGCCCGGATCCCTGCCGGCGTCGGCTGGGGAACCGCACACCTCGCGCTGCGGGTAGCGACCTCGGGCCCTGGCCACGGTGATGCGAGCCAACCTCCGGACCCGGATGGGTGCCAGATGCAAGGCTCCCTGCGAGAAGTTGCATCGAACGCCGGTGTACGCACGATCACCGTTTCCAAGGATCTGGACGAGAAGAGTCTCGAATCTCTGGAAGCGCAACTGATCTCCGATTCCTATGAAGGATTGCTCGGCCTCGGAAGCGGAGAGGGGACGCTCGGAGGCCGCGAGTGGCTGGCGCTGCGCGACTTCGTCACGGGTGATCACTTCGATCCGAAACACCTCGCGGAATACGAGCCCGACCTCCCCAAGTCGATCTGCGGCCAGGACGGCAGAACCAGGCAAACGCCCTGTTCCGATTCTCCGTGGCGGTGGAACTGTTTCCTGCTCGTCACATGGCAGGACGGAAACAAGGGCCTGTGCTCCGGGTGGTTGATAGGCCCGCGAACGGTCCTGACTGCCGGCCATTGCGTCTACAATCGAAAGCTAAAGAGCTGGGCAAAGAGCATCGAGGTAGCCCCCGGAGCAGACGGATCGTCCTTTCCTTTTGGCAAGCAGTCTGCGTCGGATTTTCGGAGCGTGGACAAGTGGGTGCAGGACGGGAATTCGGATTTCGATTTCGGCGCGATCATCCTGCCCACCAAGGAACTCGGCCAGAAAGTCGGCCATTTCGGGTTTCAGTCGCTTTCTTCCACCGCCCTCAAGCAGATGGAGATTCGCACCTCGGGTTATCCCGGAGACAAGCCGCGCGGCACCCAATGGTTCATGTCAGGCCCTACTGAAAAAGTAACGTGCGGGCAGCTCTTTTACACGATCGACACCTATGGGGGGCAAAGCGGGAGCGCCGTCTGGGTCCAGGACAAGGATAAGCGGCTAGCCGTGGGCATTCACACACAGGGAGGGTGTCCCAACAAGGCCACCAGGATCAGAAAACCGATCTTCGACCTCATGATGCACTGGAAAGAGCAGTAGCGCCCATCAGCCTCGGGAAGATGGGGCCGCGCTCAGTACTCCATATATACGGTCGCGCATTCGTCCTCCCCTGAACGGGTGCGCAGGTCAGGCTGATCGTGCAACCTGGATTCGGCCGACGGAGGTGAGTGACCGGCAAGATGCCGGCCCCACTGAACAGGCACGGACAGGGGCTCAGGTTAGAACCCTATTTGAGAAACGCGCACGAAGGCATCGGCACGAAACAATCGTCTCCATTCCACGCATCGGAATAGGGAATGATGTGGTCGTTTATTCGGACATTAGCTTTGGCTGGCCGCGTAGTATTTCGGGATGGCCCCTACCCTCCGGACCGGTGGTACCTCAGGATTACGTCGCGCACCTCTCTGTGGCCTCGCCCGATCGCGTAGTCGATGGCGGTACGCCCTTCCTCATCCTTGATGTTCGGCTGTGCCCCTCTTTCGAGCAGCAGCTTCACCACTTCGAGGTGGCCGTTGAACGCGGCTGAAATGAGCGCGGTACGCCCGCAGTTCGACTGAAGGTTGATGGCCGCGCCTCTCTCGATGAGCAGTTTCACCAGATCGTTATGCCCGGCAAACGCGGTCCACATCAGGGCCGTACTGCTGTTGTTCGCTGCGGCGTTTACGTCGGCACCTCGTTCCAGGAGCAGCCGCACTACCTCTGCGTGTCCCCTCGACGCGGCCCACATGAGGGGTGTCATCCCCCACGTCCCTTTCGCATTGAGATTCGCTCCACGGTCCACCAGCCGCGCGGCCTCACGCGGGACACCTCTCTTGCTTGCCTGGATCAATTGTTCGCCCAGTTCTTTCGCCCTTGACTCGTCCACCTCGGGAAACTTGAAAACGACTTCCACCGTCCCTTCGAACATCGGAAGGCGATGATCCAGCTCGGACTGCTTGATGACCCCAGCCTGGACTAGCTTGTCGAACAACACTTGCAGATTGGCTGCAGACAGACGGTACTTATCCATCAACGCGGCATCGTCCATTCCGGAACGAATATCGTTGACCACTTCCCGAGCGTTTATTTTGGCCCCTGCCATGAAAGATCTCCGTCCGCGATAGTCTGACTGATAGGCCGTCAAATGATAAGACAAATCTTACTACTATTTAAAGCACTTATTTCGAAGGAAAGGCAATTCGTCGTTCGGACCGCGTTCGGACCTATCAAACCACCGGGCGATGGAACCGGAGCCACTGGGCCCCACACAGCAAGCTGAAATGGCATAAGATTCTTTACGGGCTCGGAAACACCTTGACAGCTTTCGCTCCTCCCGGAATTTTCACACGCGAGATCCGGGTTGACAACGTGAGAGGGATTGCTACAATAAAATACCAAGTAATCCCCTTGGACAGTTAAAGGGCCGCACAGCCGGAAACAAGGATAAGGAGGGTATCATGAAGAAGCTGCTGACGGCCGCTACGATGCTGTTCTATTGCGGCTACTACTACGGTGGGTGCTACGGCTACTGGGGCTATCCGATGTACGGCGGATGGTGCGGCTGGTGGTAGTAGACCGGCATTCAGAATCTGGATTCTATCGGTAGAAGTGGGGGGACTCGCGAATCAGCTAGGGGTCCTCAGAGAGCTTTTCGGTGGTTTTGGTTTGTCTTCACTCTTACCCGGCCTGAGCTTTCAAGGGGATTCACTCACACCAGGCCTGCGCATCGTAAGTTGTGCGTTTCTCAATGACGTTCGGCATACGTCGGGGCTACTGTTGCCCGAATTATCCCCCTTGTAAAACTCGCTTCGACCTTCTCATTCCGTCCATCGGCGAAAAAAGCGGTTGACTAGTTGCGTCCGGAAAGGGAGTATGGTGAACGCCGATACTGACCGGGATGGCTGAGCTTTATCCAGAGTGTCTGGGCTGTTGTGGGGCTCGGCGTGCATCGGACGCGAGAAACCTGCTCGCGCGATGCGACGCGTATCGGACGAGGCCTGTCCAACCGGGAGATGACCAATGCCGCGAATTCTTGTTGTTGACGACGACGACCTGGTGCGATCCATGCTGACCCAAATGATGACAGAGGCCGGCTACGAGGTGGGGGCCGCTGCCGACGGTAACGCGGGCCTCCGCGCGTACCGGGAAAACCCCGCGGACCTCATCATCATGGACATTGTTATGCCCGAAAAAGATGGATGGGAAGCCATTGTCGAACTTCGGCAGGACTTCCCGGACTCAAGGATCATCGCCATCTCGGGAGGAGCGCGAACCGGTCCGTACGGATACCTGGCATTAGCGAAACGCTTCGGCGCACAGCGGGTCTTCGCCAAGCCGATCCAGAAACGTGAGCTGCTTCAAGCGGTTCGCGAGCTTCTGGATGAATGAAGTGCTGGGCCCCGGTTACCGAACTTCCCTTGCCTCGGCCCTCTCCGGCAAGGTGTAGGGAAAGGCCAGGAGGTCTCTCTTCTTCGAATCGCGGCTCACGTTCCCGGGACCCATTCCGCGGGAGCAGGAAGAGCCCGAGCTGGAGCGCTTCCCCGGGTGACGAAACAGGATAGAGATTGTTTCATTTCCGGCCTGGCCATGAACCGCGGGCCCGCCCCGTACGGATATCGAGGCCGTAGGGAGTGGAACCGATGGATGCGAAGAAATCGATACTCCTCGTGGATCCGGACCGACAAAGCAATCGAGCTATGTTCGCGGCTCTGGTGCGAGCCGGGCACAGCGTCACAGATACCTACCGGGCCGATCACGCCCTGGAGATTTTGGCCAAGCGAAGCTTTGAAGCGGCTGTGGTAGATGTATCCCTCGCGCGGGCCCAGGGAGCGGACCTCTTCGAGCAACTTGCCCATGATTGGAGCCGCCCGTTAGTATTTGCCATGGGGAATTTCGTCTCGCTTGCCGACGGACATACGGCAATTGCGCGGGGGGGCCACTATTACCTCCCGCGGCCGCTGGATGTGCCCCGAGTAGTGGCTCTGCTCGCCGCGATTCAGGAGCCGACCACGCTCGCCACCGGCGCAGACCTCCTCGAGTATCTGAGGCTATTGCTCGAGACCGGCAAGAAGGTCGTGGTCGAGATGACCGATCATTTGGGATGCGCTGCTCGCCTTTACCTGGCCTATGGCGATGTGGTGCATGCCGTGCACAACGAACTCACCGGTGAAGAAGCCTTCCGGTCTGCTCTCGGTTTCGCGGGTGGAACCCTTGCCGCTCTCCCCTGGACTGAACCGGAAGAGGTTTCGATTCGCAAGCCCAGGAGTTCCCTTCTGAACGAGGCTGCTGAGGCGATCGCACGTGCGAAGGAACCGGCCCTCACTCACCAGATCTAGAAGCGCGTGTGGATTATCTGTGAGATGTTCCCAACGAAAAGCCACGGGGAAACCCTTTTCTTGTGTCAAAAAGGGGTCCCCACCACATTCCCCGGGCACTCTCCACCCATGCCGGACCCCTTTGACAGCCGGGCGCTTCGTCATCACCAAACGGGCAATTCTTGAGATGGACGGCTAATTGACGAGAACGTCATTGTGGAAGACCGCAACGGCTTGAGATAAACCGGCCGGACAGGGTTCACCCGATAGGGAGGAAAGAATGAGAATAGCGACGATCTTGGGGAGTCCCAGAAAGAAAGGGAACACCAACCGGGTTCTGGGATGGATAGAAGAGGCAGTGCAACGGCAGGGTCATCAGGTGAATCGCATTAACCTCGTTGATCACAAGATTAACGGCTGCAAAGGATGCTTCACTTGCAAGAAATTTACCGAGAAACCGGGTTGTCCGCAGAATGATGACGCGGTCGAACTTCTGAATGGCCTGATTTCCTCTGATCTGATTCTGTACGCATCACCCATTTACTTCTGGGGGCCGACGGCGCAAATGAAAACATTTGTCGATCGTCACTGTTCCCTCGTCACCGGGTTTGGAACTCCACAGTGGCGGTCGCTCGTCACAGGCAGACGGATAGGACTGGTGGTTACCTGCGAGGACGGAGTGGGGGACAATACGGAGCTTCTGGACGAAACGTTCAGGCGGCTTGCGGGATATCTGGGATGCGATCATGCGGGGACGCTCGTGGCACCTTTCATGACGTCGCCCGATGCTATCGGTGGGCATGTGAAGGAGCAGGCGGTCGCGTTTGCCGGCAAACTCACCGAAACGGGGCAACCTCCGGCCGAGTGATGCTATTGTCCAGCGCCTCGAGAATTGCGGCAGATTTAAGCCGCGGTGTAAGTCAAACCGAGGCCTACCCGTGAGGCGACGGCGTTTCGCTTTCCGACGGGCCATAAGCCTGAAGGGGGAAGCATGTCTCTCAATTCTGGGAGGCAGATTTGAGGATGCGATCATCGAAGGCTCACTGGCCTTCGACCAGACGAGTGCCGCGAATTTCAATGAGCGGCACTATAAGCTCCGGAACCGGCAAGATGCAGGCACCACCGACCAACCGCGCAGTCCTTTTTTTGTTGTGGTGCTTCGCTCCAAGGGAGTTGCTGTGGCCCTCGTGCGTATTGAGGGAGAATCCAACAGGAATTGGGAACCTAACCGAACCGCCCTAAGTACGCCTTTTCTCAAGTTCGGTCACGCATGCATTGCTTGTCGGAACACTCCTTCGTCATTCCGGCGGAGGCCGGATTCCCGGATTTCTGGACCCCGGCCATCGCCGGGGTGACGTACTGGAATGCTCGACCGTATTTACGAAATCCTACTAAGCGGTCGCCACCACTGGGCTTACGCGTCGTCATCCAGGACGTTCCAGTCGGTGGTTGCTCCCGGAACAAACCCCTGCCGCTGCGCCAGGATGTCCAGGTACACCAATCCGAGAGGCGCCACCTCTATGACAGGTTCGTCTATTCGGTCTCGGAGATCCATCCCCACCAGGTAGCGTTTGCACTGGTGGCAGACCTCCACCCGTTCCGTCCCCCGCTCCTGTGAGAAAAAGTATTCCAACTTAGTCTGATCTTCGTTGTCACAGAACGGGCACGCGGTCCTCATGAACCTCCACTCATGGCTGCAGAACGAGCATTTGACCCATCTCTGCCCTTCCTGGCCCTTCAGAAGGCCGAGGCCCGGCCATGACCCGCAGATGGGGCAGTAACCCTTCGACCAGTCAAGCTGCTCGCCCAGAGGAGCCATCAACGCAGCCCGGCGCTCCACAAACGGTTTCAGGCACCAGCCAACCACGAATTTCAGAATCTTCGGTTCGACGCTTATGGTACCAGCAGTCTCCGCTATTGCCTCGACCTTCGTTTCCAGGAGGTTCTTTGCCACCCGTTCCAAATCTAACCGATTCTCCTTGAGCGCCTTCTCGATTGCGATAAGGTCCGGTTCTATTTTGGGGAAGCCTCGTTTCATCGCGGGGAGCATCCGTTGGGCGGCCTCGTGCAAGAGCCGAGCCTCAACGAGGAATGCTTCCTTACCGGCACAGCAGC
>JACRDG010000044.1 GCA_016218715.1 Desulfomonile tiedjei
CCCGTCACGCAAGTCCTCCATCGGGCCGGGAAGCTGGCCGTCTTTGTGGATCATCTTCGCCACCGAAATACCGGGGAAGCGCTCGCGGAGATGAGCCATGCCCCCCATGTGGTCGCGGTGGCGGTGGGTGAGGAGAATCCGCGAGGGCCGAACCCATCCCCGCTCTCTCAAATAGCGATCGAGGAGCGGCACATACTCGGGCACGCCCGCGCCGGTGTCTATGAGGATCGGCTCACTCTCGCCGACGAGATATGTATTGGTGCCGGGGCCGGTCATGAGTCCGGGGTTCAGCCCGAGAACCCGCCCCACGCGCCCGCTCAGCATCGCCGTGGTTGGAAAGCCCACACTGTTGCCTTGCCTTCTTGTCACGTGCTGAGGATACAAGCCCGAAGCCGTCTTGTTGGATCAGCAATCAATCACTTTTCGCTCGAAGGAAAGAAAAGCAGGGCAACGATAGCGTAACGTGTCAAGCTTGGTCCGCTGCGCAATCTCGCGGCACACCTGCTGATCGTAAGGAAGCCTTGCCTGGTAGAGCAAGCGCCTGAATCTCTCTTTAGGGTTGACGATCTCCTCAAGGGTCCCCTGAATAGGGGCAACGCGCTGTCCGCCTCTCGACAGCGCGACGGCATTCACGGCTTCTTCATCGGCCAGCAACCAAGTTTCCATGGCCCTTCGCACAGCGATGAGTTGCACCCCTCTGGGAAAAGAAAATGACTGCCCTTGAATCCGCTTCATCATGAGCCCTTCGATAGTGTTCGGATCCCCTCTGTCAGCATCACGGATCACAAGAGCTTTATCAACTGGACGACCTCGCCGCACGTGCTCCAACTCTTTCAATAGCTTGGTAAATCCGCCCATGAGGCGAGGCACACCACCAACAGGACGCGAAATAATCTCTACGTTTGGCGAGCAGATTTTTCGAATAAGCTCCTCATAAACAGGCACATCATAAGGCCCTTCAACAACGATCCCATAACTCACATCAGGAGCCGCCTAAGGCACCGGAGTAGTACAGGTCCCCCAGCCCAATCTCTTCCCGTTCAAGAAGCTCCTGCAAGTGTCGCTTGTCGTTCGGACGAGTGCACCGTGTGGCGCCGTTTTGGCGTTCGAACACGATCAGTTCTTCGAGGCCGCACTTGTCCACCAAATGTGGCGAGTGCGTAGTCACGATCGCCTGGGCCGAACGATCCGGTCCAAGTTCATCCTGAACCTGCTTCAACAGCTCCACCAAGGTTTCGAGAAGGTGCGGGTGAAGGTGATTTTCTGGCTCTTCAACACAATACAGTCCAGCGCTCAAATCAGAATCAGGAGGGGCGAAAATCAAGGACAGCAACGCAATAAACGAAAGCTGCCCGTCGGACATCTGCCACACTGAAACTGGCCGCTTCAAATGCTTCTCAGTAGAAGCAAGATACACGGTCGCCTGTTGAGTCGGTGAGGTGAATAGATCTTCGAGCTCGGGGAACACATCCCTGGCAACGCTCCTGATCCTGTCAAATGACTCACGATAACGAGTCTGTAAGTTCATCAACCACGAGGAGAGATTATCGCCATGTTCAGTAAGAAAATTCGGCGCGGCGGCGGCATTAAATTGCTTCATGAGCTGCGGAAAGAGACGATAGAATCGCCACGAACCGATAAACCAACGAAGCGCGTTGCCCTCCCAGTCAGGAATTTCAAACTCAAGGGCAGATCGACTCGCATCATCAACGCGAGAGACCATCTGTCCATTGGAATTTTTGAGCACCCTCCGGCCATCGGCACTATCAATAAGCTTGTAGTCGCCGCTCGGTCCGAACACGCGGAGAACTTCTTCCTGGACCGTTACCCATCCTCTCGCGAGATCCCCCAGAGCTGAAATCTCGTAACTCCACCCCGCGCCCCCCTCAACGCTGCTCCCGAGTACACCATCGCCCTCCAGCGAAACGGATATGAGATTTGAGTCCCCCCCCTTCCAGATCACTTCGGAAACCCCCCCAAGAGTCGTGAAGGCATTGAGGAGGCCGGATGTTCCTGGTGCGGGGAAGACTATGCGCGCCAGGAAGCGAAAGACGTCGATCAGATTGCTCTTACCGGACATATTGGGTCCAACCAGGACATTCCGCAGCCCCAAGGTCAATGAAACGTCCTTGAGAGACTTAAAATTCTTTACGCGGATTTGCCTGATCATCGTCGCCTCCGTTGTGGCGCAACCTGACGCGCTGACCCCGACAGAACGCGCTTCTCCGCGGCCACTCGCCCAATTCTAACTCGAAAAACCGACAAGTACACGCAACAATATGGATTACCGGAAGGGCCGTCCTTACGGCTTCCATGGGGGTTTGTCGCCCTTCCATCTCGCGGTTTCCCAGTCGAACCCCTCCCCGTAGAAGTCGACCCGATCCACGATCCCGTGGAACTTGTGGTGCCCGTCGGCGTGATGCTCCCAAAGAGCCTCATACGACTCGAACTGAGCCAGATAGCGGAGGGCGTACTCGGCC
>JACRDG010000045.1 GCA_016218715.1 Desulfomonile tiedjei
GCCGAAGTTCTACCCCATATTCCTGACGGCGCTTCGGACGGGGATGCGGCAGGGAGAGATCCTTGGGCTTCAGTGGGTGGACATCGACTGGAACGGAAAGTTCTTCGAAATCCGCCGCGCCTCGTGGCTCATTGGGAACGGCGAATCGCTCGCGTACGTCAAGGGGCAGCTCGGGCATCACTCGATCCAGATCACTGTAGACACCTACGGACACCTGATCCCAGGCGCGAACAGGAAGGCGGTCAATGTGCTCGATGATCCGGGATGGGATATGGATACGGAAACCCACCCTGAAACATCTATCCTTAGGGTGATTTCAGAATAATAGGACTGGTTGCACAGATTATAATTGCAATTATAACCTGTACGGAACGACGGGCGGGTCGCAGACTTCCGTCACCTGACCTTGGACGGGACGAGATGCACTTCCAGCTTGCACCCGACAGCCCGGGCGTACTTCTTCAGCGTAGCCAGCGTGGGGGAATGCTTGTTAGCAGATAGGGCCGTTTCCAGCCGAGTGACGGCGGTGGGCCTGGTTCCCATCTTTCCCGCCACGCCGGCTTGCGTCAGGCCGGCGCGTCGACGAGCCGCAAGAAGTTCACGAAGCAGAGCAAACTCCGTTTCCATTTCGTCGTACGCAGCCTTGAACTCGGGTTCCTTCTTCCATGCTTCGACCATCTGCCGGTGCGTCTTGGTCGGTGGTTTTCTCCTCATGGCCTGCTTACCTCTTTTTGCCGCGCCCGGGCGATATCGAGCTCCCGCTTCGGCGTCTTGTCCGTTTTCTTGACGAAGGAGTGAAGGATGACGATCCTCCGTCCGACCTTCGTGCAATAGAAAACTCTTGCGATCCCTTCGCGCCCCCTCGGCCGCAGTTCGAACAGCCCCTGGCCCATCGCCCGCGAATGCGGCATGCGGAGCTCAAGCCCGAATTCCTCGAGGAGTTCGGTCAGCCTCGCATACGAGGCCCGTATCCCGGCGGGGAGCCCCTCGATCTCCAGCCGCACGTCCTCATTGTAATAATCGATCGTCCACACCGTGAGCCCAACGTAACATATATGTTATGTCCCGGCAAGAGGATTCAGGCAAAATCCGCAACCCCCGCGCAACCGGACGACAGACAGGGTCCGGGAGGCGAGAATCCGGTGCCGCAACTATATGATTAACAAAAGGAAAAGTGGCGCGCCCTAGAGGATTCGAACCTCTGGCCACTTGATTCGTAGTCAAGTGCTCTATCCAGCTGAGCTAAGGGCGCGCGCGAGAGGAAAGTAATCTTACTGCAAGGGGTGTCCCGCGTCAACAGCGTCTGCGCGAAACCCCCTTATCACCCGGATAATGCGTGTTTATTGCACGGGGTTTGCAGTCCACCAGAGCGACGCCAATTCTTCCCCTTCAATATAAGGCACGAAGATTCCGGGAACGATATTGGATTAGCGGGAGAGAGGGGAAAGTCGAAATACCGTGGTCGGGGCGACCTGGGGATCACCCCGACCACCACCAATATTTCTTTAGTTTCCGCCGCCAAGTTTCTTGATTCTCTCCTCCCCGTACCCCAATTTCCTGAAGTCGAGCACTCCCTTTGGAGAATGGCAGGACTCGCATTTCAGAGCATCGCTTTTCGGGGCGACCTGGTGGTTAACGGAGAACGCCATCGATTCCTTGACCCCCTTCCAATTGCCGCTGTAGCTTTGCTTCCCGTCTTCCGCACCTTTCTTCGCGGCGGCCCCGGGGTCGCCCGTGACCGCGTATACGCCCGACTTGATGTAGATCGGCTTGTCGGTCGCCGCATCCGCGATCACCGTGTAATCCGTCCGCTTCCACGGAAAGATCTTCGACTTCGGATCGGCGATGGAACCCGCGGGCTCCGGAGGCACTTTCATGAAACGGTTCCACCAAGCGTACTCGGGCAAGACGTTGCTTGCCGGCTTGTTTGTCGGACCGAAGAGACCGGTTTTTTCATTAAGAACGGGTTTCGTCCAGTCCCGTTCCACGATCGTGGGCATCCCCGGATCGCGGGCGATCGCAGGAATGTGACACGTCTGGCATGCGACCCGAACCGCATGCCGGTCCAGGACCTTTGCCTGCTGTCCCTTGTGGGGAGCGGCATGGCAGTTTTCGCAGGCGACCTTGACGTCCAACAGCTCCTGGGCCTTGATGTCGGCGCCCCCGGCCACCTTGTGCTTCCTGGCAGTATGGCAATCGACGCACTGCATCCCCTTCGCGACATGGACATCGCTGTCCTTCGTCGGGGTGACACCGTGCTTGTGGTTCGGCCCGCCGCCGGCGCCGGTGTGGCACCGGAGGCACATCTCATTCGTGGGCCTTTGGACCGATTGCGCCGCTTTCAGGACGTCGATGGACGGGTCCGGAGCGATCCGGAATTTGTCCCCCTCCTTGACCACCGCCCGCTTGTAGCCCGGAGCGTGGCACAGAAGGCAATCGATGTTGTTGAAATCCGCTTCCGTCAGCTTCCCGACCGGATTGGGTTTTGCGCCGAGTCCCGCGTGGCATTGGACGCAGCCACCTGGCTGCGCCGGCTTGGAGGCATCCCTGGGCTGGAGAATTCCTATCCAGTTATGCCCCGCGACCGTATTCGGCGGCGCTCAATAAGTTTCCGTCATTCCCGCAAGCTTGCCCGCCTCCCATCCTTCCAGGAACTGCGGTACCGCACGCTGCTGGTAATGCAGGCTCTCCGCCACCTCTTTCGCAGCCCCTTCATGACATGAGGCGGCTGCGCAGCTTGCGGTCCCCTCGTACTTCTTGACGTACTCCGCGTGTGAAGATCCCGCGGCGTCGGCCTGGACCGCGAGCGTGGTCGATGCCAGCAGCAGGCCGATTCCAAAGGCGAACCTTTTCATCCTTTCTCTCCTTTCCACAATCGCATGTTGCGTTGTGAAGTTGCAGATGTGTATCCATACGATGAATAAGCAATTCACGTTCCATCCAACAAACGACCCCCTTATTGCATTCAACTGGCTGAAATAACTCATATAATTGCTATATCTCCCAATAGACTACGCGGAGACATCGGAGAACAACGAAACAATATGTTGCATGAATTGA